>NZ_BNDS01000086.1 GCF_014656545.1 Neobacillus kokaensis | reverse complement strand
CAGCGTTGATAAAGCTGGAAATGTAGAAGAGACAAAAACGGTTCAAGTAAAAATCGATTGGACAGCTCCTGAAACAGTTTCTAACGTCACTAGTGAGTGGCATCCAGGGGAAGTAGCAGTAGAATTAACGGCAACTGACAATTTAAGCGGAGTAGATACGACCTACTATTCAGTGAACGGTTCAGAGTTTAAGGAAGGTACA
>NZ_BNDS01000085.1 GCF_014656545.1 Neobacillus kokaensis | reverse complement strand
ATTGGCTACCCGCTGCTCTTTTTTCTCTTGAGCTCAGTCGCCAATAACCCCTATTGGCTACCCGCTGCTCTTTCTTTTCTTGTGCTCAGTCGCCAATAACCCCTATTGGCTACCCGTTGCTCTTTTTTCTCTTGAGCTCGGTCGCCAATAACCCCTATTGGCTACCCGTTGCTCTTTTTTCTCTTGAGCTCGGTCGCCAATA
>NZ_BNDS01000084.1 GCF_014656545.1 Neobacillus kokaensis | reverse complement strand
TTCCCATCAGCCGCCCCATTTTATGCGGGTGTAGTTTAGTGGTAAAACCACAGCCTTCCAAGCTGTTGTCGTGGGTTCGATTCCCATCACCCGCTCCAAAATGGGCCTATAGCTCAGCTGGTTAGAGCGCACGCCTGATAAGCGTGAGGTCGATGGTTCAAGTCCATTTAGGCCCATTATAATATTATTCCGCAGTAGCTCAG
>NZ_BNDS01000083.1 GCF_014656545.1 Neobacillus kokaensis | reverse complement strand
CCGTCATCCTCCACCATATTATTTTTCAAATATATGCCGGTTTAGCTCAATTGGTAGAGCACGACCGATTACGCTTCATTGAAATTACTTCAGCGTACCGACTGAACTTCTGCTTGAATAAGCTTTCTGAAGTCGGGACGACGGTAACGAGATGAGCGTGTACAATCTAAATATTATCTCAATCATAATGCCGGTTTAGCTCAATTG
>NZ_BNDS01000082.1 GCF_014656545.1 Neobacillus kokaensis | reverse complement strand
CCAGCTGAGCTAAGGCCCCGTTTAATGTTATAAAATATGGTGGGCCTAAATGGACTTGAACCATCGACCTCACGCTTATCAGGCGTGCGCTCTAACCAGCTGAGCTATAGGCCCACATTCTTTTTTAGAGAGTCATTCTCTCAAAACTAAACAACAAAAACTATCAAACAAACGGTTTTGTCTGGCTCATATGTCCAGCTTATATCCTTA
>NZ_BNDS01000081.1 GCF_014656545.1 Neobacillus kokaensis | reverse complement strand
GTTACAGTAACGATTGGCGAAAAATTTACCCAATAGCAGGTTTACTATCATCCTGTTTGTCAAGATAATCCATTACAGCAAGATGCAAAGCTCCTGCTCCTAAATTGGAACAGTGAGCTTTTTCTTCGGGAAGCACACCGATGGCTTCCAGTATATCATCATCGGTGATTTTTAAAGCCTCTTCTATAGTTTTACCTGTGGCAAGTTCAGTCATAAT
>NZ_BNDS01000080.1 GCF_014656545.1 Neobacillus kokaensis | reverse complement strand
AAGCCAATGCCAATAAATATACCTTCGTTTGGAAGAAATCTACTGAAAAGTACGACCAAAAGTTGGATGAGAAATTCCAATAAATCATTTTATCTATTGAAGAATGGATGTTGAAACTGTATTCGGGCAAATAAAACATAACCGGGGTTTCAATCGCTTTTCGTTAAGAGGCCTTTCCAAAAATATTACGGAATGGGGTCTTATTTTTGTTGCCCATAATTTAATGAA
>NZ_BNDS01000079.1 GCF_014656545.1 Neobacillus kokaensis | reverse complement strand
TCATCTGACGGCGTATAAAATTTGACTAGCTCTATCCATGCCTGACCATCTGGCATCCCTAATGCTACACATGCCGTTTTTACATCATTAAGCCCAATTACTCTGTCCAACAGTTCTCCATCCATTTCCCATTCCGCTTGCACTTCAAGTCCTAAATCAAGAAAAAACGCTTTAGCCTCTGAAAGATCATTTACGTTTATACTCACATGATCTATTCTATTGATTTTCAT
>NZ_BNDS01000078.1 GCF_014656545.1 Neobacillus kokaensis | reverse complement strand
GAGTCTGTCCATGTTTGGCATTATAATTAAGCTTTACGAACGTTAGCTGCTTGTGCTCCACGTTGACCTTGCTCAACATCAAAAGTCACTTCTTGACCTTCTTCTAATGTTTTGTACCCTTCGCCTTGGATCGCTGAGAAATGAACGAATACATCTTCTCCACCTTCGCGTTCGATGAATCCGAAGCCTTTTTCGCCATTAAACCATTTTACTTTACCTTTTTCCATGTTTGTTGCCTC
>NZ_BNDS01000077.1 GCF_014656545.1 Neobacillus kokaensis | reverse complement strand
CGATCCCGCTAGGCTCCACCATTATTCACTTATTATATATTTTTTGGCGGTGTAGCTCAGCTGGCTAGAGCGTACGGTTCATACCCGTAAGGTCGGGGGTTCGATCCCCTCCGCCGCTATATTAAAAATTTTATTTTATTGGACCCTTAGCTCAGCTGGTTAGAGCAGACGGCTCATAACCGTCCGGTCGTAGGTTCGAGTCCTACAGGGTCCATTTATATGGAGGAATACCCAAGTCCGG
>NZ_BNDS01000076.1 GCF_014656545.1 Neobacillus kokaensis | reverse complement strand
CAATTGAGCTACGGGCGCATTTTTTTAAAGCAACTTTTATATAATATCACGTTTAATTCTTTTTGTCAACAGTTTTTTTGGTGCGGCCGAGAGGACTTGAACCTCCACGGGGTTGCCCCCACTAGGCCCTCAACCTAGCGCGTCTGCCATTCCGCCACGACCGCATTTTGTAGTGACAAAGAATATCTTAACAAATATTCCGCTATATTTCAAGAGGAAATTATTGGTGCGGGTGAAGGGAGTC
>NZ_BNDS01000075.1 GCF_014656545.1 Neobacillus kokaensis | reverse complement strand
CAGAAGACGGCATACGAGATGGGCGTGCTCAACGGACGCGTCAGCCCCGGAGACACGGTCGTCGTGGTGGGCGCCGGCCCCATAGGACTCGCCGCGGTCGCCACGGCACGGCTGTTCGCACCCGAACGGATCGTCGTCGTGGATCTGGCCACCGCTCGGCTGGAGGCCGCCCGGAAGCTCGGGGCCGAGGCCGTGGCGGACGCCCGCGAGGACCCGGAGCAACTGGTCGCCGACCTCACCGGGGGCCTCGGCGCC
>NZ_BNDS01000074.1 GCF_014656545.1 Neobacillus kokaensis | reverse complement strand
TGATCTCGTAAACCACAGGCCGAAAAAATAATCGCCAACACCAAGCGCGATTCCTCCCAGCAGGCCTTCGCCCTCGCTGCCTGATCTCAGGTAGCGAAGCGAGCCTCCTACTAAGGGAGTGTCAGCCCGGGGCTGTTCCCGACCCGGATCCTGGCATCAGCTAGGGGACTAAACCTTGATCCCGGTCACGGGGTGAAGAGGGAAACCAAACAGTGACTGGGCCCGTCGGAGACTTGTCCGCGTGATCTCCGGGGCCGAGAAAATCGAAGCGGACT
>NZ_BNDS01000073.1 GCF_014656545.1 Neobacillus kokaensis | reverse complement strand
CCCCTCCCTTCGAATTCTTTACCTTATAGACGAAATTAATGACCCACACCTTACTATTAAAGCAATGGGTCACCAATGATACTGAAGCTATGAATACACCGACTACGAAGACTTAGGCTTTGACTCTTATATAGTCCCCACCCAAGACTTAACGCCCGGTCAATTTCGTCTTCTAGAAACAGACCATCGAATGGTTGTCCCTGTAGAATCTCCAATCCGCGTCCTAGTTTCAGCTGAAGACGTCCTTCACTCCTGAGCCGTCCCTTCCTTAGGTGTAAAAAT
>NZ_BNDS01000072.1 GCF_014656545.1 Neobacillus kokaensis | reverse complement strand
ATACCGGTGGTCGGGGTCGAACCGACACTCCTCACGGAACACGATTTTGAGTCGTGCGCGTCTGCCAATTCCGCCACACCGGCAATACGATGGAGGCGGCAACCGGATTCGAACCGGTGGTAAAGGTGTTGCAGACCTGTGCCTTACCACTTGGCTATGCCGCCAAAATATACTTATGGAGCGGAAGACGGGATTCGAACCCGCGACCCCCACCTTGGCAAGGTGGTGTTCTACCACTGAACTACTTCCGCAAATATATTAAATGGTGCGGGTGAAGGGAGTCG
>NZ_BNDS01000071.1 GCF_014656545.1 Neobacillus kokaensis | reverse complement strand
GGGCGTGCCGGGGAGCCTCCTTGGCGCTAAGCGCCTGCGGGGTCTCCCCAGCCCCGTACTCCCGCAGGAGTCTACGCCGCCTTCCGCTCCAATCAACAGTCTGTTATTTAATAAAGAGCTTCCATTCAACTAATATAAAATTAATATAAATGGTGAAAAATCAATGTTTAAGGCCAAAAAAGTTTAGCCAAAATGAATACGAATTTGTATCTATTGATGAATTAGTTCCAGATGATCACCTCCTTCGCTTGATGTACAAATATATAGATTTTTCATTTCTTCAAAAAAAGTTCGTCCTTATTATAGTGAAGATAACGGACGCCCTACTGATCCCCTTATTCTTTTTAAAATGATGTTTATTGGCTACATTTATGGCATTCGTTCAGAACGTCAATTAGAAAGGGAAGTAAA
>NZ_BNDS01000070.1 GCF_014656545.1 Neobacillus kokaensis | reverse complement strand
AGGAGGTATATGATGAGGTTTTTTATAAAGTTAAATACTATTAGTGCCTTATACGCTATAGCGTTGTTTATAGCAATCGAACTCATAGTAAATGTATCTCATATTAGTACGTTAACTGGATGGGGATGGGATAATGTTTACTTTGCAATTGCTGTTATTAATGTTATTGGACTTCTACTTTCGACATTTTTATTCGTTTGCTTAACAAAAAAATGGACTATAGGTAGAAAATACAGCTATTTGTCACTCCTTTTGTGGGCACCATATTTTATTCTTTTTTTCTCTTTTTTCCCTGTTGTTTTTCCTATAAATGCAGGAGTAACACTTTTTCCGAGATTTAGCCTTCTGATTTATGGGTCTGTCATTCTGTATCCTGTTTACATATTTTTTATTAATCTATATGCTTCACCTCTACGTACAGATTAT
>NZ_BNDS01000069.1 GCF_014656545.1 Neobacillus kokaensis | reverse complement strand
GTATATAGATATTTGCCTAGATAATGGATTAGATAGAGATATCCCTTGGATGGAAGATTTATTTTTGGATATTGTTTTGTTACCTTCTGGAGAAGTATTTCTAAAAGATGATGATGAACTTGAAGAGGCTGTTGTAAAGGGAATAATTGATAAGTCCCTTTACAATTTAGCTTGGGATGAAGCAAACAATCTTATTAAGTTAATACATAACAGAAGCTTTGAATTGCTAAATTTATCAATTGAACATAAGGAAATCTTAGTCAATCAATTAAAATAGCTTTATTGATTTCAAGACTAGTTATTCAAGTAAAGAGCTTTTTTTGAACTTTAGTGTATGTAGAAATTAATTGATGTATGATACGGCAGTATGTTTATTAGTCACCTTGAATCATTACTCAGGTAAGATTTGTATAAAAACTAATAATTCTACATAATTGTGAAGCTGTACACCTATTGAACTAACGGGCAGGTTAGTTTTACAGGAATAGTTT
>NZ_BNDS01000068.1 GCF_014656545.1 Neobacillus kokaensis | reverse complement strand
TAACTTTATTGGGTCAGATCAAAATGACACTGCTTTTTACATTATTAAAAAATGATGTATTGTATAATTAGAAAAGAAAGTTATTGAACGGGCAGGTTAGTAGAAGAAGGGCTCTCTTAAAAAGGAGTACTTTGTTAAATTGGAACTAAGAGGGTAATTACGAAGTATTTACTCCATCCTAAATAAGTACATTAATATATTGCGAAACATTGCACATAAACTGGTTGCTTTTGTTCAATAAGGCTTTGGAATGATCTTAACAATCGGGTACTATTTTTGAATAAAACTTAGATTTTAAATTGACTTTATTGATAAAGCATCCTTTATAAAAATTAACAACTTTATTGTACAAATTCATTATTGTATAATATTTTTGTTGCAAGTGAACACCGACTGTGTTAAATTAGTTAGGTCGCTCCTTATAAGAGTGGATAAGCAATTAATTAGAAACAAAATTCTCTTGATTTAATATGTACAACGTGGTAAACTATAAAAGTTGCTCTTGAAAAAGAGTGGACAAGCAAACAATTAGAAAAAACTTTCTCTTGTTTTAATATGAACAACGTGGTATAATATAAAAGTTGCTCATGAAAAAGAGGGTGGAAGTCAATCGCAATTGGAAAAATTGATGGTTGTCAAAAGTTAAGGAATGTGATAAAATAATATTCCTGTCACTTTTTTGCAAGTGATTTTGTTCTTTGAAAACTAAACAAACAAAAACGTCAACAAACAATAATTAATCGTGTTTCTTCTATAATATAGAGAACACAAGCCA
>NZ_BNDS01000067.1 GCF_014656545.1 Neobacillus kokaensis | reverse complement strand
GAGGTGCAGTTTTTCTATGGCTAAATTTACTGCAGAAGATAAATTACAAGCTGTTCACCGTTATTTAAATGGAAATGAGAGTTCACGTGAAATAGGTAAATCTTTAGGAACTGATAATAAATCGATTCTTAAATGGGTCAAACAATATGAATATAATGGTGTAAAAGCATTCGTAAAATCATATACAAATTACACACAACCGTTTAAACTAGACGTACTAAATTATATGATTGAACATGGTACGTCCTTAATTGATACGGCTGCAATCTTTAATATAGCGGCTCCATCCACCATTCTTGTTTGGAAAAAGCATTTTGAAACACAAGGATTAGATGCCCTTCAATCAAAGAAACGGGGGCGTCCATCCATGAAAAAAGATTTGAAAAAACAAACAAAAGCCATGCCAGTTGAAGGGTCAGTCGAGGCACTGGAAGCACGTATTAAGCAACTTGAAATGGAGAACGAGTATTTAAAAAAGTTGAAAGCCTTAGTTCAAAACAAGGAAAAATCACCAAACAAGACAAAGCGCAAGTAGTCTATGAATTGAGGCATAAATATCCGGTGAAAGCACTCGTAAAGCTCGCTGGCATTCCACGTAGTACCTACTATGATGTAAGGAAACGTATGAATCGTCCAGATCCAGATGCCGATCTAAAAGTGGAAATAAAGACCATTTATGAAGAACATGAAGGACGTTATGGTTATCGCCGTATTCGTGATGAGCTTGCGAATCGTGGGCAAAAGATAAATCATAAGAAGGTTCAACGCATTATGAAAGCACTAGGGTTAAAGTGTATTGTACGCATGAAAAAATACAAATCATATAAAGGGACAGTTGGTAAAATAGCGCCAAATATTTTAGATCGTAACTTCACTGCAGATGCCCCAAATGAAAAATGGGTCACAGATATTACTGAATTTAAATTATTTGGTGAGAAGCTTTATTTATCACCTGTTTTAGACTTATTTAACGGAGAAATCATTACGTATACAATTGGCTCAAGACCAACTTATTCTCTGGTTTCAGAGATGTTGGAGAAAGCCTTAGAACACTTGCCGGAAGACCACCAGCTACTTATGCATTCCGATCAAGGATGGCATTATCAAATGGGGAAGTATCGGAAAAGACTAGAGTCACGAGGGATAAGGCAAAGCATGTCTCGTAAAGGCAACTGTTACGACAACTCTGTTATGGAGAACTTCTTTGGAATTATGAAATCTGAGTTCCTCTACATAAGAGAATTTGAAAGTGTAGAGCATTTTAAAATAGAATTAGAAAAATACATCACTTACTACAATACAAAGCGAATCAAGGCAAAATTAAAAATGAGTCCGGTGCAATACCGAACTCATTTTACCCAAGCTGCCTAATGAAATAACCGTGTCTAACTTTTAGGGGTCACTTCA
>NZ_BNDS01000066.1 GCF_014656545.1 Neobacillus kokaensis | reverse complement strand
ATGAACCGCCCCGTAAATGTTAGACACAACTACTAACATTTGCGGGGTGTTTTTTATGGCTAAATTTACAGTGGAAACGAAGATAGAAGCTGTTAAAAGATATTTAAATAATGAGGGTGGTTATGGAATTCTTAGTGAAATCTATGGAACAACTCATAATACAATAAAAAAATGGGTTCTACAGTACCAATATAATGGTGTGGAAGGGCTTATTAAAAGCTATACAAACTATACAGTTCAGTTTAAACTAGACGTACTTAATTATATGAACGAACAAGGGACGTCTTTGTATGAAACAGCAGCCATTTTTAATATCCAAGCACCTAGTACTATTTTGGATTGGAAGCTGAAACTTGAAACAGAAGGAATAGATGCCCTTAAACCGAAGAAAAAGGGGCGTCCATCCATGAAAAAAGAGACAAAGAAATCTCCTCAACCAGTAGAAGGATCATTAGAAGCCTTACAGGCAGAAAACGAACGTTTACGAATGGAGAATGCCTACTTAAAAAAGTTGAATGCTTTAGTTCAAATGCAGGAAAAATTACAAACAAAATCAAAGCGCAAGTAATTTTTGAACTAAAGGATCAGTATGAGGTTGTGGATTTAGTTGAAGTCGCTGACATTCCACGCAGCACGTATTATTATTGGGAAAAACGATTAAATCAGTCTGATAAATATGAGAGAGTAAAAGAAGCCATCAACGAGATCTATCATGAACATAAAGGTCGTTATGGGTATCGTCGTATCACGAAAGAGCTAGAAAAAAGAGGGTTCCAACACGATCCCAAAACCATTAATCGGTTAATGAATGAAATTGGTTTGAAATGCTTGGTACGCATGAAGAAGTACCGTTCTTATAAAGGGAAAGTAGGCAAAATCGCGCCGAACATCTTAAATCGTGATTTCTCTGCCGAGAAAATGAATCAAAAATGGGTAACTGACGTCACGGAATTCCACCTATTTGGTGAAAAACGTTACCTTTCTCCAGTACTAGATTTGTGTAATGGCGAAATCATTGCGTATACCGTCATGAACCGTCCTGTTTATAAATTAGTGGGAGATATGTTAGACCAAGCCATAAAACGACTTCAGCCAGGAGACCAAGTGACACTTCATTCAGATCAAGGTTGGCATTACCAAATGAAACAGTATCAAAAGACACTAGAACAGCACCAAATTATACAGAGTATGTCCCGAAAGGGAAACTGTTTGGATAACGCAGTCATGGAAAATTTCTTTGGCCTATTAAAGCCTGAACTCCTTTATCTACAAGAATTTGACAGTATGGAGCATTTTGAACAAGAATTAGCCGACTATATTTACTATTACAATCACAAACGAATGAAGACAAAATTAAAAGACTTAAGTCCAGTGGAATACCGAACTCAAGTCTTAAAAGCTGCATAAAGATATTTGTCTAACTTTATTGGGTCAGATCA
>NZ_BNDS01000065.1 GCF_014656545.1 Neobacillus kokaensis | reverse complement strand
CTTTTTTCTGTGAAAATAATTAATATCCGCATTCCCTGAATACAGCTAATCGAATCGGGGAATCCTGAAAATAACCTAAAAAAGCCAATGAGAAAACAGAGCTACCTGTCGGAGGGTAACTTTGTATAAATCTATTTGGTTTTGGTTATACTAACTAATTTGCATTTCTTTAAATGGCTCCTTGTTTAAAAGCATGGAGTAAATGATTCGAAGCATTCGATGCGATATGGCAACGAGTGCTTTTTTCTTTCCTCTTCTTGCGGCTAACGACCAATATTTAGCTGCTAACCACCGATTTCGACATCGTGAAACGGCCCAAGCAGCTTCACACATTGCAGACTTAATATGAGGATTTCCTTTAGTGGTCCTTGTACTTTTCCGTTTTCCAGCACTTTCATGATTACCCGGCGATACTCCAGCCCATGATGCTAAATGCTGGGAAGTAGGAAACTGCCCCATATCCACCCCAATTTCTGCAATGATAATTGCTGCAGTATCTTTCTTAATACCTGGAATAGTGAGAAGTAATTCCATTTCTTCCGTATAGTTATTTAACAAACTATCTACTCGTTCTTCAATTTCAGAAATCAGTGATTCTAAATAAATTATATGTTGCCATGACTGTCGAATAAGAAAGATTTGATGCCCGTTTAAGGTACCAAATAGAGAATCAGTTATCCTCTGTTTCTTTCCAGCCATTTTTCCATGAATGCTATTTTCAACGTCAACTTCATCAACATATCCTTGCTCGATTAACTTTTTGAGAAGTTTCCTCCCTGATACGCCAAAAACATCGGAAATGACTGAACTGAGCTTAACATTTGAACACTCTAATACCTTTTGAATTCGGTTTTTCTCAGCTGTTAAATGACCTATCCACTTCTTGCGAAGTCGTGTTAGATCACGAAGTTCTCGAATATCAACGGGTGGGACAAAACTTTTTTCAATTAACCCATGTCTTAATAATTTGGCAATCCACTCTGCATCTGAAACATCAGTTTTTCGACCAGGGACATTTTTAATTCGTTGTGCATTAGCAAGTGTAATATCAAAGTAATCCTCTAAGATGTTAAATACAGGTTTCCAATAAATACCTGTACTTTCCATTGCAATATGAGTGACTTCATGATGTTCAAGCCATTTTAATAAACGATAAAGATCTTTTGTAAGAGTAGGGAAAGTTTCTGTTACCTTAAGCAAGTCGTCTTCTCTACTCCCGGAAATTACACAAGCTACAATTGTCTCCGCATGGACATCTAATCCAGCACATCGTTCGATAAATACTTCCATAGAAATACTCCTGTCTATTAAGATCACAAACAGTGAGTGAATTTGAAAATAAGCATTTTTCTGTCCGTAGTCATCCTTCCGTAAGGAAGGAGCTAACAAAGGGTTGAACACCAAATTCACTCAAACAGTTTTGTTTACAGGGTCTAACGCCACCATAAAAAGCCACATCCTTAAAAACTGTTTGTGTCACTAACATTATGGACAGGAGGAATTAATTTTCATGCCCGGGTTGGGAGAGAAAGCTCATGATAGTTTTGTTT
>NZ_BNDS01000064.1 GCF_014656545.1 Neobacillus kokaensis | reverse complement strand
GAGGCCACTGAAAAAGTACACAATTTAAGCAGTTGGAAGGTGGTTTTTATCCACTTTTCAACTGCTTTCTGTTTTATAATAAAAAAATAATAAATTGTGGGTGGTATCCGAATGATTTCTAATCAAGAATCTTTTACTCTTAGTCCATATATAGCAATTTACGATCTTGTTGTCCCAAAAGATAATATGCTTCGCCAAATAAAAGAACTAGTGGATTTTTCATTCATTCTTGATGAATTAAAAGGGAAATATTGCCTTGATAACGGTCGGAATGCAGTGCCACCTATCCGGATGTTCAAGTATCTGTTATTAAAAACGATCTATGATTTGTCAGATGTAGATATCGTGGATCGTTCCAAATATGATATGTCGTTTAAATATTTCCTTGACATGGCACCGGAAGACCCAGTAATAGACTCAAGTTCCTTAACAAAATTTCGTAAACTTCGTCTTGAAAATATAGGCTTATTAGATTTACTTATCGGGAAGACAATTGAGATTGCGTTGGAAAAGGAAATCATAAAAAGTAAAACAATAATTGTGGACTCCACCCATACAAAGTCGCGTTATAACCAAAATTCACCAAAAGAGTTTTTGCAAGAGAAATCAAAAAGTCTTCGAAAAGCAGTTTATCAAATCAATGAATCGATGAAGGGAAAATTCCCTCCTAAATCAACTTCTGACGAAGTTGAAGATGAATTGAATTATTGTCATCAAGTTATTTCTGTTGTTGAGTCAGACCCAAAAGTAGCTTCTATTCCCAACGTTAAGGAAAGATTAAATGTCCTAAAAGAAGTGGTTGAGGATTACAAAGAACAAATGAGTCAAATGAACTGTTCTACAGATCCTGACGCACGGGTAGGTCATAAAACGGCAGACTCTTCATTTTTCGGATATAAAACACATATTGCAATGAGTGATGAAAGAATAATAACAGCTGCAGTGGTGACAACGGGGGAAAAAAGTGATGGGAAATATCTACAGGAGTTAATTGAAAAAATCCAAGCAACAGGAATGGAAATAAATACTGTCATTGGGGATACAGCCTATTCTGAAAAAAGCAATATTAGCTATGTGAAAGAACACCAACTCGAATTAATCTCCAAACTGCACCCCCATATAACACATGGAACACGGACAAGAGAGGATGAATTTGAATTTAATAAAGACGCTGGACTGTTTGTTTGTAAGGCGGGCCATATGGCGATTAAGAAAAAATATGAGGAAAGAAAAGGTCAAGACAAAAACCCAAGAATCAAGTTCTTTTTTGATATTGAGAAATGTAAATGTTGTCCTTTCCGAGAGGGGTGCTATAAAGAAGGAGCAAAAAGTAAGACGTACTCTATAACAATTAAATCAACAGAACATAAAGATCAAGAAGTATTTCAAGAAACCGCAAGATTTAAACAACTAGCAAAAACGCGCTATAAAATTGAAGCTAAAAATAGCGAACTTAAACATAGACACGGGTTTAAAACAGCAAAATCCTCGGGTCTATTTGGCATGGAAATTCAAGGGGCAACAGCGATATTCGCGGTGAATCTTAAGCGGATTCTAAAGCTTCTAAATGAAAAGGAGTAAAACAGGGAAGGAAAAAGGTGACATTTCGTCCAACTTTAGACGAAATGTCACCTTTTTATATAACCACAAATTGAATAAACATAAAAAAGAAAGTTTTTCAGTGGCCTC
>NZ_BNDS01000063.1 GCF_014656545.1 Neobacillus kokaensis | reverse complement strand
GAGGCTGGGCCAAAACTAGCTTCTATAAATGAAAAAAGTGAAATCGCACCGGCGATTTCACTTTTTTCATATTGTTTCTTATCATCTATGTGGACAAGATCTTACGGTCTTGCCGCATATTTTCTTAAATTTACGGCCATTAATGCGAGGCCGATGTCGTTTTCAACTTTCGATTTTCCTCGTACAGAAAATCGAGTGAAACCTAAATTAGCCTTCAGAAATCCAAAAATTGGTTCCACGTCAATTTTACGTTGACGATAAATAGCACCAGTTTTTTCATCTGAAAGCTTATCTCTTATATATTCTTTTTGTTGTTCCCACGTCTCATTGACCATCAGCTTACGGTTTTTTCCCTCTTGCGCCTTAGTACAATTTATACGAAGTGGGCAAACCGTACAGTCTTCACATTCATATATTTTAAACGTGCGCTGGAAACCTGTTTTGTCTGTTCGATTCGAATGATATTTAAACGTCACTTGTTGTCCGTTCGGACAAGTATAGGCATCGTTTTCTTCGTCGTACAACCAATTGCTCGTTTTAAACGGGTCCATTTTAAACTTTTTCTTTTGTTCATTTAAGTAGTGACCATATGTAATCAGCGGTGTTCGTTTACGCTTTGTTAAAATGTCATCGTAATTTTGTTCGCTGCCATATCCGGCATCTGCGACGATATGTTCAGGTAATGAAAAGTACTGTTCTTCAATTTGATCAAGAAATGGTGTAAGTGTTTTTGTATCCGTTGGATTAGAAAAAATGCCGTAGGCAAGTGTATATTGTCCTTCGGACGCTATTTGAAGATTATACCCAGGCTTTAATTAGCCGTTTTGCATATAATCATCCTTCATTCGCATGAATGTCGCATCGTTGTCTGTTTTTGAATAACTATTCCGTGTACCAAATATCTCGAAGTCCTTTTGATATTTCTGCTTTCGTTCAATCCAATCATAAACCTGTTTCACGATTTGTTTAGGTGTTTTTCGTTCGGCACGCAACATTTTGCGTTCATTGACATCACTAGAATTCTCGATTTTTTCCGTATATTCTTCAATGACTTCCTCTAGTTTTTCAGTGATTTGGGATAGCTCTTCAATTGAAAGTTGTTCATTGGTTTCTCGCGTTATTTCAGGAATGATTTGTTTTTCAAGTAGCTCATTATAAAGCTGATTAGACTTCTCCACTAGATTCGTATTATATTTTTCAATGGATTTCTTCCATACAAAGGTGAATTTATTCGCGTTTGCTTCGATTTTTGTACCATCAATAAAAATCGCTTCCTGATCAATTAGTTTTTCTTGAACAAGCTGACAACGAAACTGGACAAAGCACTGACGAATTAACTCTTTCATATCTAGATGAACACGGAAACGATTAATCGTGCGGTAGCTTGGCTCATAACCTTGTGCTAGCCACATCATACGAATGCTGTCTTTCGTTAAGTCTTCAATTTTACGACCAGAGAAAGCAGACTGTGTATAACCACATAGAATGATTTTTAACATCATGCGTGGGTGATAGGATGGACAACCTGTATTATGAACAAAGGAATAAAAAGCTTGTTCGGGAATACTCTCTACTAAATGGTGAATAGAAAAGGCAATATCATTTTCCTGTAATTTAACTGCTAAATCTAAAGGCAAAACTAATTGATTCATGTTATAATTTTTAAACATAAGGACCCTTCTTTCTGATTGAATTTTGTGTGGTAACTTTATTTTATCAGAAGTGGTCCTTATTTTTATTTTTAAAAAAATTAAGCCGGTGAAATTTTAC
>NZ_BNDS01000062.1 GCF_014656545.1 Neobacillus kokaensis | reverse complement strand
GGGCGTGCCGGGGAGCCTCCTGATATGAACGAAACTGTCAAGGCTCCCACTCTAAAACAGGTTTTGATCTACTTTTGACCAACTCTAAGAAGAGAAGCTATTTGCCGCTTCTTCGCTTGCTTGGTTAGATAGTTAGCCTTACTGGCTAGAGGAACTCCTTCTTTAGCTTACTGACCACTTCTCACCTCTTGGAATGGCTGTCAAGTGCTTTCCTTGATAGCCATTCCAAGAGGTGAGACACTCTTTTAAGCTAAAGATGGATTAATCTTACCTCCCTCATCATTTTTGGATAGATGTTAAGGACACGGCACGAAGGCAAAAATCTCTACTGCGGTTAACGCTCTGATATTCGTGGGTTTTCACATTTTATCTTTCCGTATAAAGGACATATCCACTAACTCGGGACGTGCGTTAATCTAAATAGATATAGCACAGAGGAGGCACGTGGGTTTTCCTTTCCGGTTTTCTCTTTGCCTTCGAGCCCTATTCTCATCGATCTATTTTAATTTCAAATGTTCTGTTCATCACAGAAACATCCTTCCTTAAGCTTTTGGTACAACTTCGTCTATTTCTTGCGTGATTGCCCAAATAAAACCGGCTAATTCTCTTGCCACTGCTGTTATGGCCTTACCACTTTCTTTTCCTCTTGATAATAATCGAAAATATTTCTTATGAAGTCTGTTTTGTGCTTTCCAGGATATTGCTTGAATAGTTGGCGATAGCCCATTTTGTCTCTTTTGTAATTCACCTTTTACAGATGGTTGATATCGATAACTCCAGGCTGATTCCACTAGTAGACGTCTAACATGCCGATTTCCTGTTTTGGTGATTTTTCCTTGCCTTCTACTATCACCACTCGAATATTCACTTGGTACTAACCCCACATATGCCATAAACTGTCTAGGGGTGGAAAAACGTTTAAAAGAACCTATTTCTGCTGCAATGCTAGTAGCTGTAATAAGTGCTACGCCTCTTAATGCTTGTAAAGCTTGAATAGTTGGGGCATGGATACCGTCCGACGCTTGTATTCTGATTTCTTCTTCTAGTCTTAAGATTCGTTGTTTTATCTCTTTAATTTGATGATAGTATTCTTGAAAAACCACTTGTAGCTTAGAGTTTTCAAACTTTAACGTGTCCAGCCATCTATAATACCTAACGGTCCACTTTTTCCCTTTTGAAGGCGGATGAATATCATAACGTAGTAAAAATTTACTTAATCGGTGTTTTGCTCTTAATTCGTCTTCTACTGCATCTTCTCGGCACCTAACGAGATCTCGTAAAGCTTCATCCTCTGGAGTAGGAACGTAAACAGAAGTTAACTCCCCAGCCCGATATAATTTAGCCAGACGAATGGAATCTCGACGATCCGTTTTAATACGCTCTCCAGGTTTTTGAGGAATTAAAGATGGCGCTATCACATTACAGTGAATATTCAATGTAATGAGTAACCTATACAATGCATATCCAGTAGGCCCTGCTTCGTAACACACTCGTAAGTTTTCGCTGTTTCCCAGCTTTTTCATTAATTTCTTAACTGCTTCTGGGGTATTCGAAATCATGCCCCAGTATCTTGGCTCATCTCGTCCTTGATCTGCAATCGCGACAGCTATTTTTTCTTTTGATACGTCTAAACCTACATATTTTATGGTATCCTTCATAATAACTAGCTCCTTTCGTAATGTAGCTCTGATTTGGTTTGGTTTTCCACTAGACATTCTAACCAAATTAATCTACGTATTTACGAGTAGGAGCTAGTTTCGTTCATGATAACTCGGCGCT
>NZ_BNDS01000061.1 GCF_014656545.1 Neobacillus kokaensis | reverse complement strand
AAGCCCAGTGGTAATATGTCAAGCACAAAAAAATAACGAATTGGAAATTATTTTGACTCGAGATCTAAAATTCCCTAAAAAAGGGTATACCAAATAAACTCCGCACTATTTTCCAATTAATCCCATTGATTTTGTGCGAAGCTGGGTACTTGAAAGGATGTGGAAGAGTAGATCTTAATCTCTCCTTTCGGGTGGTGTGTACAATTGATTGGTGCGTAGTAGCGAATACACCAACCGTACCAATTTTCTTGCGGTTAAGACGAGAGCACGTTTGTGTTTATGCTTAGGAACTTCTTGGTATTTCTTGTTGTAAAAAGATCTATACTCAGAATCATGTCTACGGATCGATTCTGCAGCTTGAATGAGATAGTATCTCAAATATTTGTTTCCGGTTCTCATACGGCTTGTATCATCGGATTCGTACTCGCCAGATTGGTATTGACTCCAAACAAGACCTGCATATTTCGCTAATGAATGATGGCTATTGAACCGACTTACATCGCCAATTTCAGCGATTAAACCAGCCGCAAACACATCACCAATTCCTTTAACAGAGGTTAACGTTTGCGGAATACCTTTCATGAGTTTGGCAATCTCTTTGTCCAAGCGCTTTACCTGCGACTCCATATGTTGAATGGTACTCAACGTTACGGATAGAGAAAGGTTCACAGGGTCCTGCATTGCTTTATCCAACCGGTAAGAAGACCGGGCTAGTTTTTGAAGATACTTGGCCAATTCCTCTGGGTTTTCAAAGCGATTTTTGCCCTTATCCTGCAGGAATTCAACCAATTCTTCTATGCTCATTTCGGCAATCGTTTCAGGCTCCAGCTCTTCAATTACAGCTAGACTAGTGGTACCGAAGGTATTCGAAAAGGGATTGTCTTGACGCAATCCACTGAATTTCAAGAAAAGTTGATTTAGGAAATAGGTTTTATTCCGTCCAATCTCTTTCATGAAATGAAATCTCGTTCGAGTAAGACGTTGCAGGGCTTCATATTGAACCGCATCTTTCATTTCATTAGGTAGTCGACCAAATCGCAAGTGGTCAGCGATGACCCAGGCATCTATTCGGTCGTTCTTTGGCAAAGAATCATAGCCTTTCTTAAAACGAGCGACTTTTCTCGCGTTTAATGTGTAGATAAAGGATTGGAACCGTGGTTCGTACCCTTTTAATTGATCTTTGAGGTAGTGAGCAAGGTGCCAACTATATTGATCCGTTGCTTCCATACCAACTTTAAGTTCTGAAACCTGACTTTTTTCCGCTGCTTCTAACATACGTTTGATCAGGGTATCTGCCCCAGATTGATCATTAGAAACAGAAAAGTCAGCGACTGATAAACCGTCCTCCTTCATGAAATGGACATGATGGGACTTTAAGCTTACATCTACACCAACAAGCAATTTTGACATACCTATCACCTCCAAAAGGCTGTTAATCAAGTACGTTCAGACCTGGGTGCCCAAAGGAATCATTGAGTCTGCCTCGTCATCAGCACTCAGAGAAAAGAAGTCCATAACGAGCGCTACACTCACTTCTTTTTCAACGGCGCAACCAGTGGTTAGACCTTCAACAATGAACCATGGGTAGCAGGCTTATTAAGCAGTACACCGAAGTGTCCGCAAGGAGAGAAAGCTATATCCTGAGACGAACTTGTCGGTTCCTATTGTCCCATGGGCAGGGCTGAAACGCTATAAAAAATGACGGAGTAAAACGCTGGAGCATCCTCCATTCCCCGCCATTTCCCGATATTCAATTAAGGGCATTCTAAAGAAGCAGTAGGGAAACATCCCCCTGCGGAAATATGAACAGCACAAAAATCTATTATTAATCTTATAAGTCTTTACCTCGACTTCCCCATCATGTGGGTGAAACAAGGGTAAAACAAAAACATTTAAGATGGGGAAGCCGAGAGGCTAACCAATGAAAACCTATAGGTATCTAGAGTGAATTTTAGACGATCCGGATCAACTGGAAATTCTACTAGAAGGAGCTCTTACTACTAATATACGAG
>NZ_BNDS01000060.1 GCF_014656545.1 Neobacillus kokaensis | reverse complement strand
TTCCCATCAGCCGCCCCATTTAATTTATCATTGGGCTATAGCCAAGCGGTAAGGCAACGGACTTTGACTCCGTCATTCGTAGGTTCGAATCCTGCTAGCCCAGCCAGTTTGCGGAAGTAGTTCAGTGGTAGAACACCACCTTGCCAAGGTGGGGGTCGCGGGTTCGAATCCCGTCTTCCGCTCCATAAGTATATTTTGGCGGCATAGCCAAGTGGTAAGGCACAGGTCTGCAACACCTTTACCACCGGTTCGAATCCGGTTGCCGCCTCCATCGTATTGCCGGTGTGGCGGAATTGGCAGACGCGCACGACTCAAAATCGTGTTCCGTGAGGAGTGTCGGTTCGACCCCGACCACCGGTATCGTAAACTCTTAACATTATAAATTTTGAGAAAAGCTTATCCATAAATGGGTAAGTCTTTTTTTTACGAGTATTTGTAGGCGTATAAAAATGGCTGAGTTTTATCGTTTTGGCTATGAAACCTTAATAAAAAAGTGCAATTCTATAGTTAGAATTGCACTTTTTTAAGCTTTCATCTAGATTAGAAATCCCATCCTCCTAGCCTCAAATGTTAATTCATCTCTAAATTTAGGATGAGCAATTTCAATAAGTGATTTTGTTCTTTCAAATATGGATTTGCCTTTTAGCTGGGCAATTCCATATTCAGTAACGACAAAATCAACATCGTTTTTTGAAGTCGTTACAACAGAGCCAGGGGCAAGAATCGGCTGGATTCTAGAAATGGTATCATTTTTGGCTGTTGAGTATAAGCAAATAAAACCTTTACCGTTCTTCGCGAAGCGGACGCCTCTGCTGAAGTCTGCCTGACCACCGGTTGAACTATAATATTTACCGGCAACGGTTTCAGAGGCACATTGGCCATAGAAATCAACTTCGGTTGTGGCATTAATTGCCACCATATTATCCTCTTGTGCAATGATTCGCGGGTCATTTACTTTATCGACGCTGAGCATTTCGATCCCGTTGTTGTTATCCATGAAATCATATAATTGTTTTGATCCTAAAGCGAAGGTAGCTACGATTTTTTTCCGATATGTCTTTTTTTCTATGCCTGTGATAACGCCTTGCTGTACTAAATCATAAATTCCATCCGTCAGCATTTCCGTATGGATGCCCAGGTTTCGGTGATTGCCCAATAAACCGACTACTGCGTTTGGTATGCACCCGATTCCTACTTGTAGGGTAGAACCATGGTTAATACGTTCTGCAATATAGGCAGCAATTTTTTGATCAATGTTACGTACGGGTATTTCCGTCAGCTCGTGTAATGGCTGATTGTAATTGATTAATGCCTTCACCTGTGAGAGATGAATTTTGTTTTCCCCATTTGTACGTGGAACAAATTCATTCACCTGAATAACAAATGGAGCTTTCCCAATAAAATGAGCAGTATAATCGGCTTCTGTCCCTAAAGAAAAATAACCATCTTGATCCATTGGAGAGGTTTGGCAAACAATCACTGGCTTTTCGGTTTCACTTTCTAATAATTGAGGCATTTGATGAAAATGATTTGGAACCAGATCACATTTTCCGTTTAAAAACGCTTTTCTTGCATATCCGCTCATAAAATAAGAAACATAGCGGATATGTGGGAATTCTCCCTGTATGTATTGTCGATTCTTCATTTCTAAAATTTGATGAATTTTTAATGATGAAAAAGCCTCCGGATTTTCATCAATCGCTGATAGGATATAATCCGGTTCTCCATTCCCCATTGAGACAATGACATCATGATACTTAGATAAAATGGATAGAATTTCGGTTTGAGTTTTTTCTTTTTCGATGAGTATGCTCACAACTGAACAATCCTTCCTATGTCAAAACTTCTATTCTAAGAAATACTAGGATAATTGTTTTAAAAATCCCAAAAAACTAAATGTTCCTTGACTCAACCGAAATTATATCAACTATTAGTACCAGGTGTCAAACGAAGCTAGCTTTATTTCTATTAAGATTTTTTATGAAAAATTTAACAATAATAAATTTTTCCAATTAGCTCTTTTATTCGTTTAAGGTGCAATCGACGAAAATTACGACATAAAGAAGGAAGAGAAAATGGGTGTATTTTGACGATTGTTATTATTATCATATTAGTTGTTGTCATTGGAGTCATTGTTATTACAGATGATTTTAACTGTTTTAATTGAATTGGAAAATATCACAAAAAACAGTAAGGGCTAATGGCCCTTACCATGATTGATAAATTTGCATTAGGTTATCACTTTAAAAGATTTAGTTGAAGAAACACTTTTGACAAAAGACTTTTATCACTTTTTCTTTTTTGTGTTTTTTGTGTTCTTTACATTTATTGTGTTCTTTACATTTATTGTGTTCTTTACACTTATTGTGTTCTTTACACTTATTGTGTTCCTTACACTTATTGTGTTCTTTACACTTATTGTGTTTTTTACACTTATTGTGTTTTTTACACTCTTTGTGTTTTTTACACTCTTTG
>NZ_BNDS01000059.1:3342-3487 GCF_014656545.1 Neobacillus kokaensis | reverse complement strand
GCAATGCAGCACGCTTCCTTTGACCTTTTTCATAGTGTTTCCTCTTTTTTGGGCAATGCAACACGCTTCCTTTGACCTTTTTTATTGTGTTTCTTCTTTTTTGGGCAATGGAGCACGCTTCCTTTGACCTTTTTCATTGTGTTTC
>NZ_BNDS01000059.1:0-3094 GCF_014656545.1 Neobacillus kokaensis | reverse complement strand
GCAATGGAGCACGCTTCCTTTGACCTTTTTTAAAGTGTTTCTTCCTTTTTGGGCAATGGAGCACGCCAAAAGCTTTAAGATGCAAAATTATAATCTTTAACGCCAAAAAGGACCACGCAAACGGTGGTCCTTTAAGATTCACTATTCTTATCCAGCAACCGGAGAAAATCCTGATAATCCTTGGCCCCTGATAGTGCCAGCACCATTAATGGAGACTCACTCAAGGAAGCAATTTTTCCAATCAGGCCTCGTATGTCGCCTTGATTTTCTTTGGAAATGGCCAGCATGAACACGAGAGATACCTGTTCACTGCCCCACTCTAGTCGATTTTTCAACACCCCAACAGCGACGGCTGACGTTCGAATTAATGTTGGGTCGCCGTGCGGAATCGCGATACCGCCGCCAATTGCGGTAGCTGATGAACGCTCACGCCCCACAGCGCTTTGGATAAATTCTTTCATGACATAGCCTTTTTCAAAAAGGGCCCTCGCCAGCATCTCGACAATCTCATACCGATGTTCTTTTTCCACATCAAAGAACATTAGGTCCTCCATCAAAAATGGCGACAAAGCACCCTCTCTAGCATTCGTACCTTTTCGGTCCAACTCTTCGACAAATTGACGCAATTTCTTCTTATCCTCTTGTCCAAAAAGCGGTGAAATGACGATATGGTTGATCGTTATTTTTTCAAGCGGGATGGTTGAAATAATAAAATCAGGTTGATGGAGCCCCAAATAATCCGCCACTTCAGCCTTCCCAATGCAAGCCAATATCTCAATGTCTGAGTATTGCTGCTCAATCTTGGCCTCGAGCAGATGGGACATGCCAATTCCCATATGGCAAACGATTAATGCCTTCTTCTTCGCCTCGCGTTTCCCTTCCATCCGTTCAAGCGAGGCTTGAAAGTGAAGAACGATGTAGGCCGCCTCGTCCTCCGGTATGTCGATGGAAAAATCAACTCTGATTTCTTCAAGGGCTAAAATGACCATGCTGAACATATACGGATACATCCGCTTAATATTCGCAAGCAACGGGTTCGTGATCGGGAATCCGAATTTAATGCGATTGATGACAGAATGCATATGCACGGCAAGCCCGTTTGTTAAAATGGAATCTGCCTTAAATGGGAAGAAGGTCAATTTTTCCATCTTACGAATCAGCGCTTTCACCATTCCCGCTGTCTCTTCATCGTTTTGCAGCACCTGGGCTAGCCCCTCTTCCGTCCGCTTGCTGCTCATGAGGTGCCAGGAAAAATAAACCCGCTCTACTTCCGGAAAAGTCAGCCGAAATTCAGAACTCAGCTGTTCAAAAAACCAGCCTGCAAACTGGTATTCCTGTCGTTCGGCAGCCAGTTTCATTTCGGAAGCTTGAACAAACACAGGCGATCTCTGCCGCGTCCGTTTGACCATAATTAACGCATGAACAAGCAAGCTCTCAAACGCTCCATCTGTAAATGAGATCGAAAACTTATGCTGCATTTCTTGCAGGGCCTTTCTAACAACCGAAATCTCATATGGTAAAAATAAATCCAGCACTAGATTTTTGTCACTTGAAATGGAGGGAATCAGCTCGGATAAATGCGCCAAAGCATTTCGCTTTTTCAGCTCTGTCCCTTGTATCGTGTTTCCAAGCCGCTGCTTTGATACCACTTCCAGGTCATAGCGCTGCAGCCAATTGGCAATCGTATCGATGTCCTTTTTAATCACAGCCTTTGCCACATAATAACGGTCCGCCCAATATTGTAACGTGATCGGCTTATCGCTTGTTAACAGCTGAAAGGCCATTTCAAACAGCCTCTCCTCCATTGTTTTCGGTTCGCTGGAGAAAAGACGACGTAAAAGATCCTTTCGGTCAGCTTCGTCAATGGCAAGCGACATCCCTAAACCTGGCCTGCGGTTGAGACTCGCACTGGGGATTTCCAGCAGATACTCCTCCAACCGATCCAAATCATTCCGTACCGTCTTCTCCGAACAGCCCAGCTCCTCTGCCAAATCCTTACTATGTAATGCCCCTTCCTCATGAACGAGCAATATTCTCAACAATTCCTTCTGTCTGTTATTCATCAGATGCACCTGCTCAAAATCGCGATAGATATACCAAAGTTTAACCTGAATGGGGGGATGAATCAAATGGGGGCGGCATAATGTCATTAAAGAACCCTACAATAAAAAGTGGCATCTCTGCCACTTTTTCGAAACTATTTGTAAAAGTTACTTTCCCTTTTTTGTCTCATCCATTTATAAACCGTCCTACACTCTCCGTACCACCGCGCGGACCGGGCTACCGTCTGCTTCCACCAGTGAAAGCGGGAGGGCGGCTAATTCATAGTCCCCCGAATCGATGTGGTCTAACACCAATCCTTCCAGTATGTGAATCCCATGGCGGGTTAGTTCATGGTGTGCTGTAAGTTCCTTGCTGTCAAGGGGATCTACGGATGGTAAGTCGAGACCTAGAAGACGGACTCCCTTTTTTGCGAGATAGGATGCTAACTCAGGTTCAATTTCGGGAATTACTGCTGGGAACACACTTCGGTCTGCCCATGCATCTGTTCGAATTAACAGGCGAGTTACACCGTCTAGTTCAACTCCGGACAATTCCTTTATGCCAATCGATGACGGTTTAGGCAAATGGACGACCCGGGATAAGCCAATATATAAATTCACATCCAGCTCGATAACTTTCTTTCCATCATTATCAAAATGAAACGGGGCATCGATATGTGTCCCGGTGTGGGTGCTCATCGTGATTTCTCCGACATTAACCGAACCGCTTTCCTCTTTACTCCAGCTGACTTTGTAGCGAAAAGGGGTATCCCCCGGCCAAACAGCAATTCGGTTGTCCAGCGGCTGTGAAATATCAATCCAAGGATTCATTTATGGAAAACCTCCTATTCCATCTTTTTACGTAAAACTCTTCTATTAAAGACAAAACAGCATTATTTTTATCAAAAAGTACCTTCTATAAGCCTTATTGAAGACAAAATCCGCTGTCAAACTGATGAAACTTTCCCATAGGACCCGCCTATGGGACATATCTTGCACTCAAACTGGTGAAACTTTCCCATAGGACCCGCCTATGGGACATACCTGGCACT
>NZ_BNDS01000058.1 GCF_014656545.1 Neobacillus kokaensis | reverse complement strand
CGCCGATGGTAGTTGGGGCACGCGCCCCTGTGAGAGTAGGACGCTGCCGGGCTGTTTTATTAGTCCTTGTTAATAAGGACTTGGGAAAAATTTTATATTTTTATTATCGCGGGGTGGAGCAACGAGCGTTACTTCATCGAATAATCTGCGAGTTGTACCGACTGAACAGCTGCTTGAATATGCTTTCAAAGTCGGGACAGTCCTTGTTACTAAGGGCATGAGCTAAACTTAATATTTTCTATTATCGCGGGGTGGAGCAGTCCGGTAGCTCGTCGGGCTCATAACCCGAAGGTCGCAGGTTCAAATCCTGCCCCCGCAATATGGTCTGGTAGTTCAGTTGGTTAGAATGCCTGCCTGTCACGCAGGAGGTCGCGGGTTCGAGTCCCGTCCAGACCGCCATTTAAATAAAAAAAGTAAGTACGAAACAATGTTTCGGCTTTTTTTATGTTTAAAAAGGCAATTTTGATATACTTAATAGTAAAATTAGTCCCCTTAGGAAACATCCTAAGGTTTTTTTGTATAAAAATAAGGTAAAATGAAGATAAAGATTTTTTAAAGTAAAATAGGTGATTAAATGACCCAATATGAATTAAAAACAATGAGCCCTGAAGAGACCTCCCAATTTGCAAAAAGACTTGCTGACCATTTGCAGCCAGGCGATATTATTGCTCTTGAAGGAGACTTAGGGGCAGGGAAAACAACCTTTACCAAGGGTTTAGCCAAAGGATTGGATATAAAGAGAACTGTTAATAGTCCCACTTTTACAATTATTAAAGAGTATAAGGGAAGGCTCCCTTTATACCATATGGATGTATACCGGGTAGCAGATTCATTAGAGGATCTGGGGTTTGATGAATACTTTGAAGGTAATGGTGTCACAGTAGTGGAATGGGCTCATTTAATCAAAGAGCAGCTGCCAAGCGATCTGTTGACTATTTATTTATACCATAAAGAGGGCGAACAGCGAAAAATTATTCTCAACCCAATTGGTCCAAGATATGAGCAATTATGTAAGGAGATTTTTCAATGACGATTTTAGCGATGGATACTTCTAACAATCCGTTAGGAGTAGCGCTTATTAATGACAATCAAGTAATTGGCGAATATATTACAAATTTAAAAAAGAACCATTCTGTTCGAATCATGCCAGCTATTCAGACGCTTATGGACGATTGTGAAAAGAGTCCGGCAGATTTAACGAAAATAGTTGTAGCTAAAGGTCCTGGTTCCTATACAGGAGTAAGAATTGGTGTAACAATTGCGAAGACATTGGCATGGTCTTTAAAAATTCCCCTTGTTGGTATTTCTAGTTTAGAGGTTTTAGCTGCAGGCGCTGCAAGATACTTTGAAGGCTATGTGTCTCCAATAGTTGATGCTAGAAGAGGACAAGTCTATACAGGGCTATATCGGTTTGAAAATGGCAGACTGACAGCCGTTGAACCAGATCAGCTGGTAATGGCGGCAGATTGGGCGCCAAAATTAGCAAATATGGACCAGCCGGTTTTATTTGTCGGCAATGATGTCATCCTCCACCGGTCAACGTTTGAAGAACGAATGGGGGCTAAGGGCGTTTTTGCAAATGCAACAGAGCAAAATCCCCGTCCATCAGAACTGGCATGGTTAGGGAAAGATATGCCCGGAGATGATCTACATGCATTTGTACCAAACTATATCCGCCTAGCGGAAGCAGAAGCAAACTGGTTAGAGAAACAGGGAAAAATTTAAAATAGATAGGACTTAGAAAGATGGAAGATTCATATGTTTTTCGCTATATGCGGGAAGAGGACATTGATCAGGTATTAGAAGTTGAGCATGCTTCCTTTACTTTACCTTGGAGCAGGGAAGCTTTTTATAATGAATTACGTAACAATAAATTTGCTGTTTATATTGTGCTTGAGCACAATAAGAAGATCATCGGCTATAGCGGTGTATGGATTGTTATTGATGAGGCACATGTAACTAATGTGGCAATTCTTCCTGAATATAGGGGGAAAAAGCTTGGAGATGCCTTGATGCAGAAGCTTATCCAAGTATCTCGTGAAATGGGCGCGAGGAGCATGACACTGGAGGTTAGAGTGACAAATCATGTTGCCCAATCGCTGTATCGGAAAATGGGATTTCAAAATGGCGGCATTCGGAAAAATTATTATTCGGATAATCAGGAAGACGCCTTAGTAATGTGGGTGAACTTATGAAAAGAGATCAGTTGATACTAGGAATTGAAACAAGCTGTGATGAAACAGCCGTAGCAATCATTAAAAATGGCCGTGAAATTTCCGCAAATGTTGTAGCATCACAAATTGAAAGTCATAAGCGGTTCGGCGGGGTCGTACCAGAGATTGCTTCAAGGCACCATGTCGAGCAAATAACGATTGTATTGGAAGAGGCACTAGAGAAGGCAAATGTAACTATGGCTGAAATCGACGCGATTGCGGTGACGGAAGGTCCGGGTCTTGTAGGTGCCCTTTTAATAGGGGTTAATGCGGCAAAAGCGCTGGCATTTGCCCACCAAAAACCGCTTGTACCGGTTCATCATATTGCTGGTCATATTTATGCTAATCGACTCGTAACAGAACTTCAATTTCCGCTTTTGGCGCTGGTGGTGTCGGGAGGTCATACGGAGCTTGTGTACATGAAGGAGCATGGACATTTTGAAGTAATCGGCGAGACGCGTGATGACGCTGCCGGGGAGGCCTATGACAAAGTGGCAAGAGTGCTAAATATGCCTTATCCAGGGGGGCCACATATTGACCGCTTAGCACATGAAGGAAGCCCGACGATTGATTTACCACGGGCGTGGCTTGAGGAAGGCTCCTACGATTTTAGCTTTAGCGGTTTAAAATCAGCAGTCATCAATACCGTTCATAATGCAGAGCAGCGTGGTGAAACGATTGCTCCTGAAGACCTGGCCGCAAGTTTCCAGGCAAGCGTGATTGATGTATTAGTGAAAAAGACGGTTGATGCTGTAAGGGAATATAGGGTAAAACAGGTATTGGTTGCCGGTGGAGTAGCTGCCAATAAAGGGCTAAGGAGTGCTTTAGAAGAGGCATTTTCGCGTTCTAATGCAGATTTAGTTATACCGCCCTTGTCGCTTTGTACGGACAATGCAGCGATGATTGCCGCGGCCGGTAGTGTGATGTTTGAAAAAGGCATACGAGCCGGGATGGATTTAAACGCAAATCCGGGGCTTGATATTGAAATATTTAATTCAGAGGACCTTTCCTAATGGGGAAAGGTTTTTTTGCTTTTAACTAAACGTTTGTTTGAAAAAGGGATTGTCGGCTGGAAATCTAATTAAACGTTTGATTGAATAGCTAAAAGCCTTGGGAATTAAGGAATTTTGAAATTAAGCAAACGTTCGATTAGGTACCAGGAGGAATTAAAAAACTAAACAAACGTTTCATTGAAAATTTTAAATGGTATTTAAAAGTTAAACAGACGTTTGTTTGAAGAACCGAAAGCCTTAGTAATTTCGGAATTTATAGGTTAACAAACGTTTGATTGAATCGACTAATGCTTAGAAGGTGGAAGATAGAAGGTTAAACGAACGTTTGAATAATAAAAAAAGCTTATATTTGTGGATAATAATTTTTTGAAAAATACCAAGATTGTGGATAAGTATGTTGATACTGTTGATAATGTGGATAAGTAATGACTTTATTGTGGATAATGTGGAAAACATAAATGATTTAAGGTATTTAGCAATCTTAAATGTGTATAAGCTTGTGGAAAAGTTTATTTTAAAAGTCCATTCATAAACAAGACTTGTTAAAAATTCAAATATGAACGGCAATAAAAGTTATAAGGTATTGAACCCAAAGAAAAAAGCAGGTCGTGGGTAGCCAATAAGGCGTATAGGCGACCGAGCCAAGGGAAACTGATAGTAGTGGGTAG
>NZ_BNDS01000057.1:4529-4670 GCF_014656545.1 Neobacillus kokaensis | reverse complement strand
GCTCCATTGCCCAAAAAAGAAGAAACACAATGAAAAAGGTCAAAGGAAGCGTGCTGCATTGCCCAAAAAAGAGGAAACACAATGAAAAAGGTTAAAGGAAGCGTGCTGCTTGACTCAAACAAAGAAGAAACACAATGAAAA
>NZ_BNDS01000057.1:0-4480 GCF_014656545.1 Neobacillus kokaensis | reverse complement strand
GAAACACAATGAAAAAGGTTAAAGGAAGCGTGCTGCATTAGCCAACAAATAGAAAAAAATCGTCACCATGTTCAATGAACCCTAAAGTTATCCGCGATTCACAAATAGAAACCATTTTAAAAAACGATTTTTACCGCAGCCTACGGTAAAAATTAAAAAAATTAACTGGGCAAGCTAGTTTTATTATATAAGTAAGCGATTACTAAAGGAGGTAAACAGCATGGGGAAGATATTAGCTGTTACAGCTTGTCCAGTTGGTATTGCCCATACGTATATGGCTGCTGAAAATTTGCAAAAAGCAGGCGAAGCGTTGGGTGTCGATATAAAGGTTGAGACACAGGGCTCTATTGGGGTTGAAAATGCCTTAACGGAACAGGAAATTGCCGAAGCAGATGGAATCATCATCGCTGCCGACAAAGAGGTTCCGAAAGAGCGGTTTGCAGGGAAAAAAGTGATCATTACGGGTGTGCAGGACGGGATCCGCAAACCGGAAGAATTGATTAAGCAGATTCAAAACGGCGACGCGCCTATTTATAAGCCGGAAGCAGCAACCGAGGCGGCTGCAGGCGGTAACAAAAATACTAAGAAGGAAAATCCGATTTATAAGCACTTAATGAGCGGTGTCTCCTACATGGTTCCGTTCATTGTTGTCGGGGGATTATTGATTGCGATTGCCTTAACACTTGGCGGGGAGCAGACGCCAGGCGGCATTAAGATTCCAGACGGTTCTTTTTGGAAACAGATTGAAAGCCTTGGCGCAACATCGTTCATGTTTATGGTGCCGATTTTGTCTGGATTTATTGCAGTAAGTATTGCTGACCGTCCTGGACTTGTGCCTGGTATGATCGGCGGTTATATTGCGGCTAACGGCAGTTTTTACGGAAGTGAAGCGGGTGCCGGATTTATCGGCGGAATTATTGCAGGTTTCTTAGCAGGTTATGTGGCCCTTGGAATTAAGAAAATTAAAGTGCCAAAAGCGGTGCAGCCTGTTATGCCGATTATTTTTATCCCGATTCTTTCATCGGTTATTGTTGGCTTATTATTCATTTTTGTCATCGGTGCACCGGTTGCGAATGTGTTTGAAGCTCTAACTCACTGGCTTGCAAGTATGCAGGGCGGAAGCTCGGTTATGTTAGCGATGATTCTGGGAGCGATGATTGCCTTTGATATGGGCGGTCCATTCAATAAGGTAGCGTTCCTGTTCGGTTCTTCGATGATTGCAGAAGGAAACTATGAAATTATGGGACCAATTGCGGTTGCCATCTGTATTCCGCCAATCGGTCTTGGACTTGCAACATTCATTAACAAACGTAAATTCAGTCAAACGGAAAGAGACGCTGGTAAAGCATCCTTTACGATGGGCTTGTTCGGGATTACAGAAGGGGCGATTCCCTTTGCCGCTCAGGATCCATTCCGTGTGATTCCAAGTATTATGGTCGGTTCCATGGTAGGTGCCGTCATCGCGATGCTTTCAAGTGTTGGTGACAGAGTCGCACACGGTGGACCAATCGTTGCTGTACTAGGCGCTGTTGACAATGTGGTCATGTTCTTTATCGCGGTGATTGTTGGCGTTATTGTAACGGCACTGATGGTTATATCATTGAAAAAGAATGTGGAAGCAGCACCAGTTGCAGCGGGTGTTGGTGCAGTAACCCGGAACACAGGGGCAGTTCGCCGCGATCCTGTTCGTGAAAGCACTGTTCAAAAAACAGAAGCAGCTCCGAGCACCGACATTAACAAATTAACTGATATTACAACCATTGATTTAATTGAAACGAATTTAATAGGAGCTACTCGCGATGATGTCATTGACGAAATGATTGCTAAATTGGATGCCAATGCCATCGTAAGCTCTAAGCAGGAATTTAAGCAGGCTATTTTGAAGCGTGAAGCGGAAAGCTCAACAGGACTTGGCATGAACATTGCCATTCCACACGGTAAATCCAATGCAGTGAACCGTCCTGCGGTTGTATTTGGTATTAAACGCGATGGTGTTGACTGGAACAGTTTAGATGGTACCGATGCGAAGTTAATCTTCATGATTGCCGTACCTGAAAAAGCTGCCGGCGATGCCCATCTAAAAATCTTACAAATGCTATCACGCAAACTAATGGATGACAGCTTCCGAGCGCAATTACTAAAGGTAACCTCAAAAGAAGAAGCCTATGAATTATTAGAAAGCATTCAATAATATACATGGGGACGGTTCTCATGCATCTTTTACTTAGGTAAGAGAGGCATAAGAACCGTCCTTTTGTTTCTATTTCTATGATAAAATGATTCCAAAGAACTAACTATTTTCATAGAATTTTTAAAAGAGTTAACCTACTGTGAATCACAGCAAAAAAAGGGGAGTTTTTATGCTAAAGAAATTATCGGGCTTGGCCATTTCAGCGCTAATCGTATTGGGCTGCTTGTTTCCTTTCAACACTGCCAGCGCTGCAACAGTTTCATTGGATCAGTTAGCAGAGAATGTGAAGTACCATACAGAATCACGCATAGCCGGTTATCAAGATGTTGAAAAGACAGGCTATAAGGAAGTTGAAAAAACAGGTTATCAAGATGTGGAAGTTCCTGTCTACGATTATGTGCAATATGATTTTAGAGGGAAAGATTCGAATGGGTACTATTGCTTTGATCGTTCTGGTTTCGGAAAATGTTATTCAGACCAGTATACGTATGATAGCAGCATACAATCAGGAGAATTAAAAATTGAAGAAAAGTCCCGTGACGTCACGAAATACAGAACGGAAACCTATACGGTCAAGCAGCCGTACACGGTAAAAGAACCTGTTTATAAAACAGTTACGAGCTATTCCGCAAAACAAAGCGTTCAGGCATACACTAGTAAAAGTGTTAAAAGAAAATTGAGCGGCATTAATCCATATGGGAAAAAGTTTTATGTCAAAATGCCTAAATCTACGAAGCTGAGTAGGGTAAATAAAGATTGGTATGTTGGTAAGTTTACATATAAAACCTATTATAAAGATGAGCGTTACTATACACATGCCAAAATCAGTACGGGTATCTATTATTACAACTCGAAGGGGAAACGGGTACGTGTGACGATTCCAAGGAACACGACCTTAACGGTAAGTAAAGGGAAATACTATGCGACCGTGACCTATACGCCATATAAAAAGGTAAAAGGAAAATGGCAAAGGCAAAAGCCAATCAAGAAGAAGGTATCTGTTTACCGTGGATCTGTGTCCTATGCCATGTCCTATGAACCTATTAACAAAACAAAAAGCGCATATATTCAAGCCAAGTACGTTCAAACGAAAACGGCTAAAGTAAAAACCGGGGTTAAAACTATTACCAAGTACAAATCTGTTACAAAAACAAAACAGGTTCCTTATACGGTAACAAAGCAGTATAAAGAATACTATATTTATGAACAAGTAGGCAGCAAAACGGAGCAGCAGCCATATACCTATACGGAATCAGAACCTTATACGTACACCGTTCAGGAGCCAATCTATGAAAATGTCCAGGTAGAGAATACGTTACAGCAAAAATATCAAAATATCGTTAATTATTACTGGACCTATCGATTAACAGAAGAGGAAATGGGCCAGCTCTTTACTATGGTCGGGGTTCCGTACTCAGTAGCTGATGGCTATGACCTATCAAGGTATGTTTCAGGTGTCGTAACGGTTAACGGCGTAAGCACCTATTATAGTTTCACCCCATCCAAAAAAGTAAAATTAATCGTCTTTGATGACAACACCGCCATCAACCTTTCTTATTTAACAACTGTCTACGGAAACAATTATAACGATGTAAAAATAAATTTTGGCAGTTATCGAGTGGAATAATACTAGAAGAAGCATGGGACCAGATCCCATGCTTCTTTTAGTATATGGTGCACTATCACGCCTCGTTTTTTCCATTCACTAGGATAATAGTATTACTAGTGTATTTGTATCATTAGAATCTCCTTAAATCCAACATCAGGTGGTGTAAAAGGAATACGTTTTTCTTTTATTTTCTTTTTTGACCTGAACGCTCTGAAACTGGTCCGTTCCTATAGTTCTTATTATCCCCGATAGCTTGGACGCTTACAGTATAAACTCCACGAGTTTTCATTTTGGAAGCATAGTTATATTTACGGACATTTGCTGCAACCCGCTGAGTATGAACTAATTTGGCGCCACGGTATAATTTAAGTTCATATTTGGATGCTTTGGAAACAGCGCTCCATTGAATCACATCAGCCTTCCATGTTGGTTTGGAGACACGATTCAAAGTAATCTTCTGATTAGAACGTGCCGAGACTGCTCCATTTCGATAGTTGATCGTATCCCCTATGGCTTGGACGGATACTGTATAAATTCCAGGAGTTGCCATTTTGGAAGCGTAGTTATATTTACGGACACTTGCTGCAACTCGCTGAGTATGAACTAACTTAGCTCCTCGGTATAATTTAAGTTCATATTTGGATGCTTTGGAAACAGCACTCCATTGAATCACATCAGCC
>NZ_BNDS01000056.1:0-3084 GCF_014656545.1 Neobacillus kokaensis | reverse complement strand
CGTTCTTTGAAAACTAGATAATCGTAAGAAGAAGTAACCAAGAAAGAACCGAGTAATCGCCATTTTAGTTTTTCTCTCTAATTTTAGAGTAAAAACCTTTTAGGTTAAGTTAGAAAGGGCGCACGGTGGATGCCTTGGCACTAGGAGCCGATGAAGGACGGGACTAACACCGATATGCTTCGGGGAGCTGTAAGTAAGCTTTGATCCGGAGATTTCCGAATGGGGGAACCCGCTGCTCGTAATGGAGCAGTATCTTTACCTGAATACATAGGGTATTGAAGGCAGACCCGGGGAACTGAAACATCTAAGTACCCGGAGGAAGAGAAAGCAAACGCGATTCCCTAAGTAGCGGCGAGCGAAACGGGAACAGCCCAAACCGAAAGGCTTGCCTTTCGGGGTTGTAGGACACTCAACATGGAGTTACAAAGGAACGGGGTAGATGAAGCGACCTGGAAAGGTCCGCAATAGAAGGTAAAAGCCCTGTAGTCGAAACTTCGTTCCCTCCTGAGTGGATCCTGAGTACGGCCGGACACGTGAAATCCGGTCGGAAGCAGGGAGGACCATCTCCCAAGGCTAAATACTCCCTAGTGACCGATAGTGAACCAGTACCGTGAGGGAAAGGTGAAAAGCACCCCGGAAGGGGAGTGAAAGAGATCCTGAAACCGTGTGCCTACAAGTAGTCAAAGCCCGTTCATGGGTAATGGCGTGCCTTTTGTAGAATGAACCGGCGAGTTACGATTGCATGCAAGGTTAAGTTGAAGAGACGGAGCCGCAGCGAAAGCGAGTCTGAATAGGGCGTACTTTAGTATGTAGTCGTAGACCCGAAACCAGGTGATCTACCCATGTCCAGGGTGAAGTCCAGGTAACACTGGATGGAGGCCCGAACCCACGCACGTTGAAAAGTGCGGGGATGAGGTGTGGGTAGCGGAGAAATTCCAATCGAACTTGGAGATAGCTGGTTCTCTCCGAAATAGCTTTAGGGCTAGCCTCACATTGTTAGAGTCTTGGAGGTAGAGCACTGTTTGGACTAGGGGCCCTCATCGGGTTACCGAATTCAGACAAACTCCGAATGCCAAAGACTTATCTGTGGGAGTCAGACTGCGAGTGATAAGATCCGTAGTCAAAAGGGAAACAGCCCAGACCACCAGCTAAGGTCCCAAAGTATACGTTAAGTGGAAAAGGATGTGGAGTTGCTTAGACAACCAGGATGTTGGCTTAGAAGCAGCCACCATTTAAAGAGTGCGTAATAGCTCACTGGTCGAGTGACTCTGCGCCGAAAATGTACCGGGGCTAAACGTATCACCGAAGCTGTGGATTGACACCGTTGGTGTCAGTGGTAGGAGAGCGTTCTAAGGGCGTTGAAGCTGGACCGTAAGGACTGGTGGAGCGCTTAGAAGTGAGAATGCCGGTATGAGTAGCGAAAGATGAGTGAGAATCTCATCCACCGAATGCCTAAGGTTTCCTGAGGAAGGCTCGTCCGCTCAGGGTTAGTCGGGACCTAAGCCGAGGCCGAAAGGCGTAGGCGATGGACAACAGGTTGATATTCCTGTACCACCACATAATCGTTTGAGTGATGGGGGGACGCAGGAGGATAGGGTAAGCGCGCTGCTGGTTATGCGCGTCTAAGCAGTTAGGCTGAGAAGTAGGAAAATCCGCTTCTCGTGAAGGCTGAGCTGTGACAGCGAGGGAATTATAGTACCGAAGTTCCTGATTCCACACTGCCAAGAAAAGCCTCTAGCGAGATTATTGGTGCCCGTACCGCAAACCGACACAGGTAGGCGAGGAGAGAATCCTAAGGTGAGCGAGAGAACTCTCGTTAAGGAACTCGGCAAAATGACCCCGTAACTTCGGGAGAAGGGGTGCTTATTGAGGTGCATAGCCTCGATGAGCCGCAGTGAATAGGCCCAGGCGACTGTTTAGCAAAAACACAGGTCTCTGCGAAGCCGCAAGGCGAAGTATAGGGGCTGACGCCTGCCCGGTGCTGGAAGGTTAAGAGGAGGGGTTAGCTCACGCGAAGCTCTGAATCGAAGCCCCAGTAAACGGCGGCCGTAACTATAACGGTCCTAAGGTAGCGAAATTCCTTGTCGGGTAAGTTCCGACCCGCACGAAAGGCGTAACGATCTGGGCACTGTCTCAACGAGAGACTCGGTGAAATTATAGTACCTGTGAAGATGCAGGTTACCCGCGACAGGACGGAAAGACCCCATGGAGCTTTACTGTAGCCTGATATTGAATTTTGGTACAGCTTGTACAGGATAGGTAGGAGCCTGAGAAGCCGGAGCGCCAGCTTCGGTGGAGGCGTCGGTGGGATACTACCCTGGCTGTATTGAAATTCTAACCCGCACCCCTTATCGGGGTGGGAGACAGTGTCAGGTGGGCAGTTTGACTGGGGCGGTCGCCTCCTAAAATGTAACGGAGGCGCCCAAAGGTTCCCTCAGAATGGTTGGAAATCATTCGCAGAGTGTAAAGGCACAAGGGAGCTTGACTGCGAGACCTACAAGTCGAGCAGGGACGAAAGTCGGGCTTAGTGATCCGGTGGTTCCGCATGGAAGGGCCATCGCTCAACGGATAAAAGCTACCCTGGGGATAACAGGCTTATCTCCCCCAAGAGTCCACATCGACGGGGAGGTTTGGCACCTCGATGTCGGCTCATCGCATCCTGGGGCTGTAGTCGGTCCCAAGGGTTGGGCTGTTCGCCCATTAAAGCGGTACGCGAGCTGGGTTCAGAACGTCGTGAGACAGTTCGGTCCCTATCCGTCGTGGGCGCAGGAAATTTGAGAGGAGCTGTCCTTAGTACGAGAGGACCGGGATGGACGCACCGCTGGTGTACCAGTTGTCTTGCCAAAGGCATCGCTGGGTAGCTATGTGCGGACGGGATAAGTGCTGAAAGCATCTAAGCATGAAGCCCCCCTCAAGATGAGATTTCCCATAGCGTCAAGCTAGTAAGATCCCTGAAAGATGATCAGGTTGATAGGTCAGAGGTGGAAGCATGGTGACATGTGGAGCTGACTGATACTAATCGATCGAGGACTTAACCAAGTCAAATGATTCAAGCGAACTCGTTCTTCATGATACTTCTTCTAT
>NZ_BNDS01000055.1 GCF_014656545.1 Neobacillus kokaensis | reverse complement strand
TATTGTACTTAAACAAACGGGGTGCTTTACTAAAACAACAATCGGACTGCTGTTTCGGCAGTCCTTTTTCATTTGTGGTTATTTAACTAAAGATAGGTTAGTGGGATAAGTGGATGATAATCCTTTAATCCAATTTTCATTAATTTGGGGAATTGAAAAGGTAAAAACACCATATAAAACTATGAAAGGAGGAAAGTTATAAAATGCAGATAATGAACAAATATTTCCGTGCGAATGCGAGTATGGTTTACATTATGACTAATAATGAAGTAATGAATCAAATCATTGCCTTTTACAGGGACATGAATGGAATGCTCACCTTTGTGGGTTCCTACCCAACTTATGGTAGAGGTACTGGTACAAAGGAAGTCTCCACTGCAACGGCAAACGATGGTGTCGATCCTCTTACGTCGCAAGGATCCCTGACTTTGTCCCGTGATGGACGTTTCATTCTTGCAGTGAACGCAGGCAGCCATAGTATCAGCAGTTTCATCATTACTGACAGCGGTGCCCCCGTACTCGTGGATGTGAAGCCATCGGGAGGTGCTCAGCCCAATAGCGTAGATGTATTTGGTAATCTTGTCTATGTTGCCAATGTAGGTAATGCCGCAAACCATTTTGCATCCAACATCACGGGTTTTCGCATAGATGATAACGGAAGCCTTACTCCTATTCCTGGGTCCTCCCGTTCTCTCAGCACTTTCAATGCTCAGCCCGCTCAGGTTCTCTTCACTCGTGATGGTAGTAAAATCCTTGTATCCGAACTCACTTCAAACCATCTCAGTGTATTCCATGTAAATCAAAATGGTACGGTTACAGAACCAATCGTAAATGATTCTTATGGTCAAGGACCATTGGGTGCATATTTTCTATCCTCTGAAATCCTCTTAGTTACTGAAGCAGATTCAAATGCCCTGTCATCCTATTCAATGAGCAACGACGGGATCCTTCATGTGATCAGTGGCTCTGTACCGAACGGATATAAAACCGCATGCTGGGTTGTAACAACAAGGGATGAACGTTTTGCATACATTACGAATACCTTAAGCGGGCACCATCTCCACCTACCGAATCGATCCCAATGGAGCACTGTCGGTGATAAGGCATATTACCAGTACACCGCCAGGTACAGCTCCAGGACTGCCGATGGATGTTGGAGTGAGTAAAGATGGACGGCATTTTTACACCCTAAACGGAAATCAGGGTACAGTCTCCGTATTTACTATTCAAGATGATGGAAGCCTGGTTAGATTGCAGGTTGCTGCTTGGACTAACCTTCCTTATCTTGGATCGCAAGGGTTAGCTATTCTTTGATTTTATGAAGTTCACTATATTTGGTGGAATATAAAATAAAGGGCTGCCGACATAATGGCGGCTTTTGTTATGAAAAAACATAATTGCCAGCAAGAATGTGAAAGAATGTACTTAAGCTAACGGGTGGCGATTCTTAAAGAAGGAGAATCGCTTTTTTTGTTGAACTTTCTTGTTCCACTAACGAAGCAGTTTAGTTTGAAAAAGTTGCATTTAGGAAATATATACAGAAAGCCAAAAGGTGATTATACAAATGAACCTTATTAAATATTTCGTTTTACAGTTAATGCTATGTAGTGTAATATTCCTAACTGGTGTCTACTTAGACAGCTATATTAGCAAACCATTTACTATTATTGATTTAATAGCAATAATCATTGGTGTAGTAATAATTTATATTGTTTTAACCCTATACAATAAGGTAAAAAAAGGTCTAAAACCCGTTCGCTATGAGATTTTATTTACTGTATTAGCTATTCTTATTGCGGCTATCATTATAGGAGTTTTAACTGGGGAAGTGAAGTTTTAATCTTTCTTCAACTAACGGGTGCGAGAATACAAAAGCGACGCCAAAAACGTCGCTTCTTTGCTTAGAAATATTTTTGATAAAACTCTTGTCTTAGCCTTCCGCTTAGCTGGGCATATATTCGGGTAGTCTCACTCTTCTCGTGGCCCAGAAGGCTTTGTATGACTTCAACTGGTGCCCCGTTATTCAACAAATGAGTAGCGTAGCTGTGCCTGAGTTGATGAGGATAAATTTCTTTATCGATGGCCGCACGAGCAGAGATTCGTTTTATGACATATCTCATTTGGGCAATACTCATCCTGTGTGGCAGCCGCTCCGTTACAAATATGGCAGGATCCGTATCCTGGCGGTGATCAATGTATCGCTTAAGCCAGATTTCGGCTCTTATATTGAAATAGACCTCACGTTCCTTGTCCCCTTTCCCCCTTACAATTGCTGAGCGGTTGGACCAATTAATGCAGTTGCGTTCCAGTGAAACAATTTCCCCAATCCTGCATCCTGTCGAAAACATAAATTCAAACAAGGCTTTTTCCATTGGGCTAACGCACGCCTCACGCAAAAGCTCGATCTCTCTTTCGGTCAAGAACTTCGGTATGCGTTTTCCGACCTTGGGTTCCTTTATCTTTGCTGCGGGGTTATGTGGTATATGACCTTCTTCGTGGCACCAGCGGAACAGGGATTTCATAAACCGTATCCTGTGTGCCATACTCGATGGCTTTAAGGCCGCAGCTGAATGATTAAGGTATTCCTTCAGATTTTCTGTGTTTAGAGTGGCTATTTCTGCATCCTTAAAATAGAGAACAAGCAGTTTTGCTTGAATGCCATAGGCTTTGATTGTATACGGGGAAAAGCCCAATTCGTTTGTCCGCGGCATATGTTTCCCAAGCCTTTGATATTAACAACCTAATTCCTCCCATTTAATCTTCTCTTTTAAGAGGAATTATTGCCTGGATTATCGAAATATAGACTTATTAAGCTAAAGTGGCAGGTTCGTTTAATTTAATATGATTTTGTATCTTAATCGCAATATATACGGGGGGATTTAAATTGGATTGGTTTTGGGGTTGGATAGCTCTTGGATTGGCTGCTGGAGCGTTTTATGAGTCAGCTAAACTAAAAAAGGATAATAAAATGCTAAGAGATAGAATTGAAAAACTGGAAAAAGTCGTATATAAATAATTTAATATTCTTGTTATAAAGGGTGCATTGTTCCAGGAAGGATTAGGCACCTTCTTTGTTGATTTCCTTATTGAACAAACGGGGCAGTAATGTTGAAGAAGAACAAACGCTAATTGCGTATTTTCGACACTTACCGCATACTTAGGAAATGATTGTGGGGAATTTTATGGAATGGGTCAAAGTTTTTGGGTTAATAGGAACAATTTGTTTTATTGGAGGATTAGTCCAACTCTTACGGTTTAGAAGGAAAGTAAAAAATACTGACAAAAACCAAGAACTGACCGATGAATTATCTGAAAAGTGGATTAAGCAACTTCATTGGGTTTCTATTTGGGGTATTTTGGGAATCGTTTTTTTGTTATAACTTACATTTTTCGAATTTTTTATGCGGGTTAATATTTATTAAAGTTCTTAAACAAACCTAATATTGAAAACAAGCATTAAATGAAGACAAAATTCAACAAACGACACTCTTGATTTTGTGTATATGACTTTTAACTTTCACAAACTCAAAATAAATTTGTTCGCAATTCGGTTTTGTGAACAATTGTACTTAAACTTAGGGTGCGATGATCCAAGAAGGATTGCCGCCCTTTTTGTAGAAGTCTTATTGAACGGGCAGGTTACTTTAGTAAGCAATGTAAGTTTCAATACTAGAAATTTAGAAATAAAGGGTGTTTTGATGAGAGGAAAATTAAGGGAGATAATAAACCAAAAAACATCAAATCCACTAATTATAATGATGTGTGGTATCGCAGGTTCAGGGAAGACTACATATGCACAACAGTTGGAAAAAGAAGGATTTGTCCGTCTTTCGATTGATGAAGAAATCTGGAAGGTTAATGGACGTTATGGAATAGATTACCCAACTGAGAAATATAGCTATTATCAAATTGAAGCTGAAAGAAGACTTCGTAATCAATTGGTAAGTCTTATTCAGGATAAACGAAAGGTTGTTATTGATTTTAGTTTTTGGCAAAAAGCCAAACGAGTTGAATATAAACAGCTGATTGAAGAAGCTGGTGGTGAATGGAAACTTATTTATTTGAAAGTTAGTCCTGAAGTTATTCGCCAACGGTTGATAGGACGGAGTAAAAGATTTGATGCAAATGCAGCCTTTCCGATCACCGAAAATACGTTAATTTCTTACTTAAACGGATTTGAAGTACCTTCACAAGAAGGGGAAGTTGTAATAGAGTCAACATAAAAAGTTTATTGATGCATTGAGTAGAATAAAATTTTTGTTGAACTTAAGGGTGCGTTGATCCAAGAAGGATTGCTGCCCTATTTTTGTAGAAGTCTTATTGAACATACGGGCAGTTTAGTTAAAGAAGCAGTAATGTTATATTAAATGTAAACCAAAGAATTGGGGAAATTTTAATGAGTGTATCAGAAGAAAATAAGGTTCTTGCAAGAACAGCACTTGAAGCATTTGAAGGAAAGCCCAATGTTTTTAAATATTGGGCTGAAAACAATATAAGTTCAGTCGATATTCTTTCTATAGCATAGTTAATAACAGTGTGACGAAGACTGATTGTCACACTGTTATTTAAGTTGTTATTAGCATTCGTAATTATAGTGTTAATCCATAATTAATTTATGTAAGGTAAAAGGTAATTGTAATTATTTGCAAAATAATTATAATAGACTGTGAAGATGGTAAAAAATTGACAAAATAGAAGGGGAGTGAAAAAATGAAATTCAATAAATACTCATTCTTACTTATCAGTTTTTTAGCTTTTATTAGTTTCGGATTCTTTTTATTCTACAAATATTTAAAAGCAGAGGAATTTTCAAATATAGATAGTGGTTTGCAATCAGGTTATAACGCATTAAATTTACAAATTATCAATACCATTTATATTCCCTCCATTATAATAATTCATATACTTTTATTTCTTGTATATAAATTCAAAGATAAAAAAACAAAGCATTAATAAATGAAAACTAATTTAAACATAACGTTTGTTAAGATAAACGCTTGGATACAAATTCAAGCGTTTTCGTATGTTAAATATTTTGTTATTTAATATTCCAATCCTCTACGATATTCCTTGTCCGTTCTGATATGAGCCAATCTACCATTGGTCATACATTTAAGATATCTAATACGCAACCATTTCAGCACAGGCTTTAATAACAACGCATAAATTTATGCGGTGTCTTCAATTAGTGTGCGAATTGATTTGATAATTATTGTGTTAAATCCATCAAAATATTGATATATCAATAAAAAAGGAGACACCAATTCATATGTGAATTGTGTCCCCAATTTGGTTGTTATTTAATGTTTTCTCCCCAATAACCGAACCCGTTACTGTCAATACGGCAGCCTTTTCTTATTGAACTAAAGATGCAGGTTAGTGAAGGAAGGAATATTCAATTAGGAAAATGAATGTACTACTATAAGTCGGTAAAATTTTTTATGTGTATCTATATTAAAATGGCTTTTCAATGCAAAATAAAAGGGTAGAGTTTTTTGAAAAACGTAATTCTATATTGGAGGATATTTGTCATAGTGGCGTTAGTGGTGCTTTTCTTGACGAATGTTATAAGTCAATTCACCTTCCTATCAATTCTATCAGGCATTATTATCTTTGTTGGGATTCCTTGGATATATATAAAGGTAACTAATAAATAACATAATATATTGTGAAGGATTGTACTTAAAGTAACGGGTGCTTTACCTTAAGAACAAGCTGCCATATTTGGTGCTCTTTCTTATCCAACTAACTGAATTCGTTAGTAAAAGATGGAATAAGCTAAAGAAGGAAAAAATATTCAGTATGTAGAAATTTATATTCAGCTATAAATATAAATTTCAAAAGAGGTAACTAATATGGAAGGGAAACACTGGACGATAGTATATAGGCTTGCTATTGTTGGAATTTTGATTTATATTGCTAATCGATTAAATCTCTTAATTAACTAGACTAGAGAAATTATCAATATAGGTAATCCGTAATTTTAAACATTTGACCCTCTTTTTTTGATAGGGGATTTTTTGAAAAGAGAATTGGAGAAGTTATTGTGAAGGTATCTACCTAACGGAATTCTTTTCTTCTTCAACTATAGTGGCCGATTAGTAAAAGAGGGGTTATTATTGGTCTTGAATGAATTAGTTAGATAGAGTAAAAATAAGGGGATATCATATATGAAAAAAGAACGACTTGAATACATTAAGGTTGCAAGTTTTGTTATAATAGCGGTTAGTCTATCTATTATTGCTTGGAATTCCTCCAAGGTAGTTTCAAATCTCCAGGGAATTCAACGTGAATTGCCTTATATTATTAATGCACTGCATAATGAATGATTACATTGAGGTTATTATTAAACTAATGAGTTGTTTTACTTTAAAATCAGGCAGCCTTAATTGGTGGCTTTTTATTATGCAACTAACGGAATTCAAGAGTTAAAGATCCAGCTGTCATTAAGGCAGCTTTTTCTAATTGGACTAACGGGGCAGGTTACTTTAAGAATGATTATAATTAAATAAAGAACTTAACTCAGAGGTGTTGCTGTTTCCTATTTAAGGAGGTATATGATGAGGTTT
>NZ_BNDS01000054.1 GCF_014656545.1 Neobacillus kokaensis | reverse complement strand
TCACCTCTACGTACAGATTATAAGGAATAAGGCGTTAATAATGAAGGTCACTTTTTGCACCTAATTTTATCTCGCTTATAGAACTAACGGGTGCAAGAGTTAAAGATTGGGATGCTGCGGCTATCCCTTTTTCTTATTGTGCTAACGGGCAGGTTAGTTTAAGAAGAGAAGGAAAAATTAAACACCCCTATAGAATCCTTATTGAGCATATTTTTATCAAGGTGGTTACCAAATTGGGAATGTCTAACTATTATGAACGACTTCGAGAAAAAGTTGGCAGTGAATTAATTTTTATGCCTTGTGTGCGTTTCTTATAAAAGAAGGCGTCTTTTTTATCATTGTACATAGCGTTTATTATTTCAGACCTAGGTTTTGGAGTAGGTTATTAAACAAACGGGTGCGTTGATCCTAGCCAGAATTAACGTTTTTTGTGGAACCTTACTTATTGAACATACTGGGCAGTAATGTTTAATAAGCAAGTCGTAGATGGGTAGTAGACTTTAATTGTGAAGTAAGGTTTTTGGCTTCTATCTGGCGGGATAGAATCCTCCAATTCTAAAATTGTAATAACCTTACTTCAGATATATTTATGTCCAATTTTTTAAAAATTATTTATAGCTGAGAGATTATAGATAATTGAACAAATTACGAAGAAAAGAAGCGCCAATTGACGCTTCCACTATTAAGTGAGTCGTTACAATTCGATAACTAGCTTAGTACCCTCCCATAAAGTGTGTACCAACGATAATTAAGAGGATGAATAGTACTACGATTAGAACAAAACTCATTCCGCCGCCGTAACCGGAACCGTATGACATAATTTATCACCGCCTTTTTTAAGAGGTAGTATATCCTACGTATTTGTTATTATTTTTGAAATGGACAAGCATGGAATTATATTTAAAAAATATCCTTAATTGAAATTTATGTAAAATATAAAAACCGCGAATGGTGGGCTTTGAGCAGCTAATATTCGAATGAACCTGGTGGACAACAAGGATTTTCTAGTGCTCCGCAAATGAGTACCAATTTCAAAGTTATTAAAAATTAAAAAGGAAGCATCAAATGATGCTTCGAAAGAAGAAATATAGTTGGGTAATACTGAGTGAAGTTGTCAAGTAGGGTTTACACTAATTTATGGATTTTTTTACAAATTGCTTGGTTGAATACTCAATTTAATAAAATTATTTCTTAAGAATTTTGATTGTTGATGCACAAACCGAATCTACTGTTAAGTAGAGAATAAAAAGGACGATAGCCATAAAATGGAATTCGCCCTTCTTCAATTATAAGGTGCGTTACTTGAAGTTCCGGCTGCCATTATGGTGGCCGTTTTTTATTGAACTAAAGGGGCAGGTTTGTTCAACAAGAGATTCCATGCTGCTAGGCTTCTTTATAAGCCGACAATGTTGATTTATCAAGGATGTATAAAATCCAGCATTATATACGAAATTGGTGTTAAAAAGGCTATTAATAGCCTTTTTAACAATCTCGTTTTCATGCCAACTGTATCTGTATTTCTAAATACAAGAATAATGAATTACCTGTAAACCCCCTTATTAAATCAGAGAATTCTTCTTGGTTAATCTCTCCTTCTCCGTTTACCATAACTTCATACATGCCCCAACGATCCTTAAAAAGGAAACATGAGCTTTCGTAACCGTTACGTAAATAAAAGTTTTTTCTGTTTACTCTTTGCTCATAATTTGTTGCACTTTTATCTAGAGCTTCTATATTAAGAGTTAATTGATTGTCGTAGTATTTTTCTTTTATACGTGAAAGAATTAAACTTCCATACCCTTTGGAGCGTGAATGACTATCTATAGCTAAATACTGAACATATGTCAGGTTTTTACGAGTTATTAAGTAAGTAAACCCTATAAAGTTATCTTCGTCGTAAATAGAAAGAAAGTCTACCCCATCTAAATTTGCTCTATCAAATAACAGTTCCAAAGGAAGCCTCTCTACTTCAGGGAATGCTCCATAAAGCAAATCCCTTACCTTATTAACATCCTTTGAGTTTTTGTTTAATGATTTTAGTTCTATACCCATATTATGACCTCCTTTTTCCTAGAGAAACTGAATTCATTAATGGATCTTTTCTTTTAAAGAGAGTATTCGATTTTCTCTTTCCATCTTCCCATGTAAAAAATAATAAAGAAAGGATACAGCAAAAACCATAATTCCTAGAATTTCATACATAGTGGAATACCCTGTGAAAGGAATTATAAGCCCTAAAATAAACGGTCCTAATCCATTCCCTATATCATAAAAGATGAAGAAAGTAGCAGTAACATAACCTATACGTTCAGGTGTTACTTTCAAGGTGGCTACAGTCTGACTGACAGAGGAAATATTTCCAAAACCCAGACCAATTAACCCTCCCGCTAATAATAGGGTTAACGACTTATCCACTGTACTAAGAAGAAGCATTCCGGCTCCAAAAAGGAAAAAAGCCGGATACATAATATAATTTGCTCCTCTACGATCCACTATTTTTCCAGTAAATGGTCTAGACACCAATACACTGACGGTGTAAATACTGAAGAAAAAGCTAGCAGCACTGACCAAATCCAATTCAATAGCGTAAAGGTTTATATAAGAAAGTACACTTGAAAAGCTGAAAGTCATTAAAAGAACAATAATACCTATTGGTACAGCTTTTGGTTCAATGTAATTCGAAATCTTAAATCCTCCGCGTTTTTCCTCTGTTGTTTTCGGAGACATGGGTACGTTAACTAAGAAACCAATTATCGTACTAGCGACTCCAAGTAAAAGGGAGAAAAGAAAAATGATATTAAATCCAGTATGTTGAGTCATATATAGACCTAAAAAAGGTCCTAGTCCTGTAGCTAATGCTGTACTAACGGCAAAGTAACTAATACCTTCCCCTCTTCTTGACTTCGGTATGGCAAGAACAACTATTGTACCAATTACTGTAGTTGCTATACCTATAGCTAGTCCATTTAAAAACCGGCTAACAATTAATAAGGGGAGACCATAATCTATAAAATAAAGCAGTATTGTTATTGTAAAAAAGATAAGCCCAATAATTAATATTCGTTTGTATTCAACTCTGGTAATAACTTTTCCGGTAACCAGTCGACCTATTAATGCGCCAATGATAAAGATACCGACTACTACGCCGGCTTGTTCAGTAGATGCATTAAATTCGTTTACAGCATAAAGCGCAATTATTACATTTAACAGCATGTATATTAGGACCAAAAAGAAATTGACTAAAGAAAGAATAATAAAATCTTTAGTCCATAACTTTGAATTTACTTGGCTCAATATAAAACCTCCTTCCCGCGTTTAACAATTATTTCTTTATTTGGAATTTGTTTCATTCGCCATCTTCTGGTATAAGCAATTTGGGAGAAAACCCTTTTTCAACCGCATATGTCTTTAAATCTTTCTTGGATAATCTCCCAGTGGTTAACGGCTTCAATATGGCTAGCTGTGATTTTAACATTTGGTATAGCTTTGTGTACTTCGTACACAACCTCTTTCCCCATAATAAGTGATCCTAATTCGAAGAACTTATTATCTCCAGCATTTAAAATCGCTACTTCAGGATTGTGCGTTTCAATTGCTTCTTGAACAGGTGTACACCACACTGTATCCCTAGCTAGATACAATTAGTATTCATATTACATTTTGTAAGACTCACCATCTTCGGGTACTAAAATATTACTTGAGAATCCTTTTTCTTTACTAAAGTTCTTTAATTCTTCTCGTGATAATGCCCAATGGTTAGCAGCTTCCATATGAACAGCAATAATCTTAGCACTCGGAGCCGCCTTGTGGACTTCATATATGTCTTCTTTCCCCATGATGAGCGAACCAAATTCTAATGTTTGATTGTCTCCACCATTAACTACAATGATTTCGGGTTGATGTGTATGAATCTCGTCTTCGATAGCATCATACCAAACTGTATCACCAGCTACATATAAAACTTCCTCACTTGGATGCTTGAATACTACTCCGCAAACTTCACCTATAAGTTTTAATAACTCTTCGCCTCTACCATGTTCACCTTTTGTTTTTACTAACTGGATACCTTCAAAAACAGTGCCTTGTTGTAGTACTTCTACATTTTTGAAACCACATGCTTTTACTTCTTTTGCATCTGCTTCATTTTGAATAAACATTTTGATATCTTTTGGCAATACGTTTTTTGCCACATCATCAAAGTGATCTAGGTGTAGATGAGTAACAATTACTGCATCTATGCCATCCAGAATGTTATCAATTGATGTTGGCAAACTTACCAAAGGATTAAATTTATCCTGTCCGATCGAATCAGGGAAAGGTGGGTACGTACCTTTCTCTGCTAACATAGGATCAATTAAAAACTTTTTATTTGCATACTCTACAACGATTGTTGCATTTCGAATTTGTGTAATCTTCATCTTTACAACTCCCTTTCTTTTCATGTGTGTTTGCTGACGGAGTTAAGTGTATAATATGAGCAACATTCAAATACACAGATAAAATTAAGTATTTTTACTGTTTTACTTTATTTTTGAAAGGAGTTGCCGTTTGTTGGACGAAACAGACAAGAAAATTATAGAGGAGCTCTCTAACAATAGCCGGATTACGATGAAAGAATTAGGGGAAAGAGTCCACTTAACAGGACCAGCAGCCGCAGCGCGAGTGGCGAAATTAGAGGACAATGGAGTGATAGAGGGGTATAGCATCAAAGTGAATCAAGCGAAATTAGGCTGCTATACGTATGCTTTCCTCAATATCTATATTGAGGGTACAAACCATCAACCTTGCCTTTCATTTATCCAAACAAAGGAGGGATATATCCTTAATACTTACAGAATCAGTGGAGAGGGTTGTTACCTTCTGGAGTGCAGGTTTCCGGGTAATAAAGAGTTAAACCAATTTTTATTGGAGTTAAACAAGTATGCAAACTACAAATTATCCATTATGATTGATAAGCTGCATTAAGAGACTTGTACTGACTTGGATTGAGTCAGGAGCCTGCGAAAGTGCCCTTTTTCTTTTTGGTGAATGATTGCAATCATTTGTTATGTATAAAGGAGTAAAAATATTGTACTTTCTATCCAATATAAAATTTGTTAAAAATGTGATGCTTTTCACTTAAGCTAACGGGTGCTTTATTACAAGATGGGATTGCGGTAGCGATCACATCTTTTTTGTTCTTCAACTAAAGGGCAGGTTAGTTTAACAACAGTTTGGTTATATATGGTATAATTTATATAAATTAAACGGTTGGAGAGTGGATGTGAGGGGAGTTAACGGATATGAAATTAGTTTCGAAATTACTTTTAGGTTTGTTTTTTGTTTTTTCATTAACGGGATGTTTTGGAGAAGAATATGATTTCTCACCACCAACTGTTTCACTTACAAATCCTGACGATATTACCCAAGAAGAAAAATTAGCAGAAGCAAACATAGATTGGACTTATGATGAAAAATACAACAAGGAAACGAAAGATATTTTATCATTAGCAAAAAAACAAAACAAAATGTACTTTACTTCTGGGCAGCGAGTTCAATTTGGTCTTGAAGATGGACATTTTGACGCAAAAGATGTAAAAATTTCGCTTTGGCAAGGTGAAAACAAAATGGATTTAGAAATTGATAATGCTGGTCAATATTTCAATTTACCAAAAGAAAAAGGCGAGTATATGATTGTAGTCGATGTTCCTACGGATAAAGGAAATGCTCAATATGTTGGGATTGTCGTTATTCAGTAGTAACTTTACAAAAATAAATTTGACACCCTAAGGGCGGCAGAAAAGTGATTTAGTTTCATTCTTGTTCAACTAACGGGTGGAGTTGAACAATGAGGGTTGCTACGGCAACCTTTTTGTTATTGTGCTAATGACGCAGTTTACTTAAATAAGCCAAATGTTTTATATTGCGAAAACGTACATTTAAATTCAAAATATGGAATGCCCGATTAAAATTAGAAATAATACATATGATATACTTCAGGGGTGGTATCTTGAAAAAATCAAAATTACTTCTAATTATGCTAATTCTCCCTTGGATAACGGTTCCGTTTTTAGGTGTAAATTCCTTCAAAAAATATCTTCCTTCAGCACTTTTTAGTTGTATTTTTACAAAAGCTTTAGATATGTACGGTAAAAAAAATAAATGGTGGAAGTTTTATAAAGGTATAGGGCTTTTGGATAGTATGACTTTTTTTAATTTTGGTCCTTATCTTGTTACCAGTCTTTGGATGTTAAAAACAACTTATGGTAAATTTCCATTATATTTAATTGTTAATGCAATTAATCACATTACATTTACCTTCATTGGACTAAAACTTTTAAAACGTTATAAAATTGCTGGTTCCTTAGTTAAAATGAATAAATTACAGTATTTACTGTTGCTTACTTTTAGAGGACTAGTTCTATATGGTTTTCAATTGATAATTGACTTAAAAAAATCAAATGATAAAGTATAAAACCTTTTAATTTTAAGAGTATGTGAAGGTTTATACGTAAACTAAAGGGTGCGATGCTTCAATAATGAAGGATCGCTTTTCTTATTCAAGTAACAGGCAGTATAGTTGCATAAAGGTAACTAAGCATTTCTTATTATATAAACATTGACATGGATGTTGGCTTTTTTTCATACTATATTTTTGGGAGGTGATGAAATGGCAAGAGTAAGGGC
>NZ_BNDS01000053.1 GCF_014656545.1 Neobacillus kokaensis | reverse complement strand
CTTGCATGTATTAGGCACGCCGCCAGCGTTCGTCCTGAGCCAGGATCAAACTCTCCAAGAAAGTTGATTAGCTCATAAAGTTTACGTTGGCTCGAGTCTTCATTATATATAATGGAAGAAACTCGATATTTATTGTTTGTTGACGTTTTTGTTTGTTTAGTTTTCAAAGAACTATTTTGTTCGAGACAGGATATTAATATATCATCTCAACTCCACCTTGTCAAATACTTTTTTCAAATAGTATTTTTCACCGGCGACATTTATATATACTATCAGAAACTATTAAATGAGTCAACAATAAATTTTCCTTGTGAATCACAATAATTTTTTCAGCTAGATTCATATCTTATAATCACTTTTTAAAAAAGTCAACACTTAAATATAAAGACTTTAAAACAAGGGGGATATTTCTTATCCCCCCTATTACAACTGTCTTACAAGGTATTCACACACTTTACTAGAACTCAGTCTAGCAGCGACATAAGGCGGCCTAACCCCTCTATTCCCTTCGTGCGGAAGTCCCAGCCATAAAACCTTCTCATCGATTATCACAAATGGAAACGGACAGCTCTCACTGGCTTGACCCGAATCCTCATTCGATATAACTGATAATTTTACATGTTTTGCCCTATTTAACAACTGTTTTTTCCATTCCTTAGGTAACTTTATTCCATTGGGTAAGGAAATCATAATAGAAGCTTTGGCGGCATTTATGTCCCGAAAGATCGCTTCCAATTTCAACGCATGCATCCATCTTAATTTTGGATGCTGATTCACGATCCAGGAGCCAATTTGCTCTGTTGTAACTTTTTGATTATGCCGTATTTGATAATCAACGAGCTGCCTTAATGTTTTCCCTTGATAAAAATGTGTTTGGATAAAATTTCGGTTGCTGACGTGAAGGAACTTTCCTTTCGTTCTGGTAATCGCTACATTAATCAACCTTTCACTATCCTTGCCGGTTAACAACATCCCTGCCCGTTCTTGCGGTCCACTATCCACCGAATCAAAAACCATCACATCCCGCTCACTCCCTTGGAAGCGGTGGACGGTAGCGGCAATCACATCCGCCTCCAACCGCTCATTTGCATAAATCTCTTCAAGGAGCAGCTCCATTAAAGAGGCTTGGGAACGGTATGGTGTCACATAGCCAATTGATTTTGCCCCTCCTAGATAAGCTTCATGAATCAATTGAAAAGAAAATAATAGCTGCCAGAGGTTAAATCTTGAATTCGTCAATTTGTCGCTCAAACAATGATAGCCGGTGAAACTGGTATCCAAAAGGACAGCAGCCCTGCCTGCGAAGGGTGCTCGGCTGACAATTTGATTTCTGCTTTTTGATACACTCTCGTGATCACCAACCAGCGAATGGTAGATATATCGATTTGTAAAAGCTGAGATTTCAGGATGCATCCGCCGTTGTTCTTTTAAAAGAAAAAGCTGCGGATGGAGTTTCCCCTCATTTAGCCATTCCACTACCCCTGCCCGGTGAAAGACATCTTCTTTCAGCCATTTGGCTGCGAGCAGGTCACGGCTTGAAGCAATCGGGGGCAGCTGTTTGAAATCACCGCAAATAATCACACGTCTACCCAGCGAAGCGGCATATGCCGCCTGTGGTACATAGGCCATGCTCGCTTCATCCAGAATAACGATATCATATTCCGTCTCATAGACGGCACTGTCGCTAGCTGCCTTTGCCAGCGTTGTTCCAACGATGAAGGCTTCTTTTACTAATTGAACTTCTTTTTTTCGAACCTTTTCCAGCACTCTTGCAATTTTTGTTTCAATCTCTAGCAGATGGTCTGAGTCTCTTTTACTAAAAGAACGGGCCAAGTCTTGTTTTAGGTGACGTCTTTCTTCTACCAGCCTGTCTCGATCATTTGCTAAAAGAGGATCCTGCTTTTCAATTAGCTGACCTGTGGTGATGTCACTGTGGACTAATAATTCTTCCCCGCTGTTCCCTCCATAGCGAAGCACATCCCCTTCACGGAAGCGTTTTTTCTTTTTTATAAAATGTGTCACTTCATTGATCAATACATCGACTGCTTGATTGCTATGCGATAAAATCAATACTTTTTTCTGTTGAAAATATTTGTTGGCTGCAGTCCGCGCCAGCGTATAGGTTTTTCCCGTACCAGGCGGCCCCCAAACGTACGTGACCGGATTATATTTTGACCGTAATACCAATTCATGGATATTGCTCTTTATTTTTTGCACAGGATGTTTCGCTTCCATGGAAGGATCCATCAATCGCTTCACTCTTACCCGCTTTTGCTTGCTTTTTTTGATGTCATCCAAGCGCTCGATCAGCTGTTCCAAGAGCTCCCACGGGTCATGCACCAAAAACGCATCTGGAATGAGGTCGCCAAAACTGTGCTCTAATGAAAGGATCACTCCGCTGCCCTCTGAGGAAAGCACCTTGCCGCTCGTCTTCATCGTACCCCATTCCAATTTAATTGAGGAACTAACTGGTATTCTTAAGGAAATCGCGGTATCAAAATAATAGCTATAAGGACCTTCATTTGATAAAAGTCTTCCATTTGTAACAACATAGCGGCTTCCGCCAAACTTCTTTAAGTGATTGATTTCATTTTGAAGGGCCTGCTGCCACTCGTTGATATATGTTTTAATGGTAGTCATTTTTTTCATTCCTATTATTACTAATGTATGTTTAAGGAAATTTCACAAAATCCATAACCTCTGATTAAATATAAACTTTATTTTAGAAGTAATCCACTCACCCTAAAAGTAACTAAACCACCTGCCAAAGGCATGGCGTAGGGTCCGGTAATGGCTCTTATGATTAGTTCTGCAGGTGCAAGTCTACCAGAATTACATTATTAAACAGCATCTTCAAAAAGAAACTTGTTTTTGCCTTCGTTAGCTCAGTCTTTAACATGTCTACTATATCAGGGTTTTTATTCTACATTATTTAAGGAGGTATTTTACGATGAATATATTAAAAAGGTTGTTTCAAAAGAAAGAAAGCTCATGCTGCAACGTTATAATTGAGGAAATAAAAGAAGAAATAAAATCTGAACCACAAGATGGACAAAACAGCAACAGCTGTAACTAAACATTTCCACTGTAGATTAGTAATAAAAGGGGCTCAAGTTAATTTAAGCCGTTCTCTTTTGAAGTACCCGCACATATAAAAACACATATAAAAGCAGCTATAATAGCAGGGCAATTCGCATATGAATTTTGCCGATGCAGAGTGGTTCAAGAAAAAAGGAATAAATAAGGCTAAAGCACAGAGATATCAATGCAAGCAATGCTTGAAAATCACTTCTGTAATGCCTGAAAGAAAGAATTCTACTACTTACCACCAAAAGCGAAATGATATTCTTTTGGATTTGGCAAAAGCAGTCGTAAACAAGGTTGCGATTAACCGAACTATTGAAATGCTTGATATCGGTGTAAAAACCTATTATGAGAAACTCGAATTGGTTTATAAGAGGTGCCTTGAGTTTTTAGAAAGACATGAAAAGAAAGCTTTGAAAAACTTAAATATTGACGAGTGCTGGTTGAATACGGATAAAATGACCTACCATCTAAGTAATGTAAGGAAAAAGGGGCATGGTAGGAAGCCTCCAGCAGAAAGAAGCGAGGAGTCAAAATTTCCAACACACATTGTCATCACACGGAAATGCAAAGCAGATACGTCTTCCTGGCTGATGTTGCCTATGATTGGAATTTCTCTCTTGATGACCTGGCACTGGATACTATCCTCTATAAAGATGACCACCTACATGAATTGGCTAAAAAAAATGCAAGGTTTAGAAGAGGCTTTACCTCCTATCCAATGCCGCCTAACTCCATTGACAATCAAAGTTTGGCGGAATATGAAAATGACCTTGCCAGATTTGAAATCCGAAGTAAGTACGTGGATGGCATACATGTTAACGCCACTTATACAACGCTTGCTCATTATTGGCTGATAATAGTAGAGTGGTGTCTATACTCATATCTTACTGAGGAGCCCTATTTTTTTCAAAGCCGAAAATTAACGATCTACAGGAATGCTAACCTGCCCCGTTTGTTCAATAAGGAATTCAACAAAAAAGGCGGCTAATCCTGCTTGGATCAACGCACCTGTTAGTTGAAGAAACAATTACATTACATCTTGTATTCGAATATTGCCCAAGGTAACCATAAAACAGGTTCTGTGCCTATTTCTTCATCATTGCTATAATCACAGAGGCGGCTTGCTTCTTCCAATGTTGAAATAAAGCCATATTCATTCAATGAGAACCCAAATTGTTCTTTATAGTCTTTTTCCAAACCATTACATAGATAGGAGTGAAACTTTCCGTATTCGTATCCAAGTATCTCGTACCCCAATAGCTTGGATTTTTCCACCTCAATCGGGGATTTATTTTTCAACAAATTAGCAACTCCATATTCGTCTCTTACTTCGTTGTCCGAGAGCTCTTGATCTTGTATAAATTGCTCCACAACGTTTTCTGGTAGCCCAACTCCTATTATTTTCACATCTTCTATTTGGCTAAGAAATTCCCCAAAGAATTCTTGAGTTAGAGCCACGCTCGTAAACACCTGGGGATAAGTAAATTTATCTTCCTCAGACATTTTTTCAACCCATTTTTCCAACTCAGTGTAGGTCTCGTCAGAAATGTTTAGTTTTTGAGCGTATTCTTGCTTCCTTCTTTTTGTATTGCCCCACAGAATATTTATGTCAGGATGAAAATCACAAATACACTCACTAGCTGAATATACTGTATCTGGGACTATTTCTTTGTCCATATAATCAGGACGACTTAGCGGAGAAACTATATAATATCCTCCAGAAATGTATTGCAACTTCCTCACCCCATTTTTCCTTCTTTCACTAGACTGCCCAATAGTTAAAGAAGCGACAGCTTTATTCAGCTATCGCACCCGTTTGTTTAATTAGATTGTAACCTCTTTAGTAGTACACCATTTGCAATAACCCCAACTAACCCACCAATTGCCAAAGTGTATGCCGCTAATAAAGGTGTTGAAGAAAGTGATTTGGTAAGTATTCTGAACGTACTCACGGTAAAAATAAGAAAACTACATACAAGTGTAAGAATAAGCCGATTTTTATTTTTCATTATCCACCCCACCTAAAAGTAAATAATTTCCTACTTCAAATGTTAACATAAATATCTTATTGCGTTAACAATTTATTCAACTAAACTGCCCGTTAATGGCAAATGCGACTGCTTTTTGAGCAATCGCACCCGTTTGTTTAACAAGAACATTCTGAAACATTTAGTTTAAGCCCTTAATTCAGAAAGTTGTTCCCAAATTGGTATATTATTATCGTATAAAACAATGTAATAATGGTTAGGATAATCTCTTCTAATTGTTTGTAGATAACTCTTATAATTCGGCTTAACTTTTTCAAAGATAATAGTGCAAGATGTAAACGATCTGTTACTACCTCTTTTAATATTTTCAAGACGAAATAAGTCTTGAGCAAGATTGTTACTCCCATATTTTTTCTTGAGTGACTGACAATATTCCGATATCTTTTCGTGTTCCTTCCAACTTGTTCCGCCAATTTCATTTTTAATTGAAAATCCTGTAACTATTTTAGGCTGCTTTAAGCACTCATCCCAATTTCTAGGATCAACAAAGGCGATATCTACTTCATTTTCTCGACCATTAGCCCCTATTCTTTTTGCATTATTTTCTATTTTGAAAGGTAAGTCTTTTTCAATTAGATAATGATTTAGATACATACTTACTAGCAATTCAGTAATCCCTGTAAGGTTTTTAAAAAATTGACCGCCGCAGCGATCATTCCGGAACCCAATCCTTTACTTAAGCACCCGTGAATTTAATAAGAAATAATACTTGTTTTTTCCTAAAGTACACCACAAGTTTTTATATAAAAAGTCAATAGCTTTATTTCACCTTAGCCTTTTAAATTTAATATTTTGATTACAAGTTTCAGGATATCTTGCCGCAGCATTCTTTAAATATTCCTCAGCCGCTTTCCTAACACAAGATAAAGATGCTGTTGGACATCCTTTAGTTACTCTGCTCATAAATGTATCAGAGAGGTCGTTATCTTTAGGCACACTTATACTTCCTGCTATTTTTACTATAAATTGATCATTTTCAGCTACCTCATATGCACAAATTGCATTAGATAGATCACTCTTATTTATTCTAATATCTACTAATTCCGGAGTTGAATTATTACAACAACCAATATAAATAGCACATTTAGCGTCATCATTTATTTCTACATTTACCATATGGTCATATACATATTGATAGGCTAACTTATGCAACTTAGAGAGTTCACAGTCTTTTTCATTTAAGAATTCAAGGAAACTACCTCTAAAACTAGGGTCAAAGCGACCAGAGATACTAACTAGCTTATCATTAATCTTAAAAATCTTGTCTGCGTCTTCATTTCTACCGATTTCAGTAAAGTCTCTTTCTAAGTTGATTTCTAGGGAATCCGAGCCCATTAAAATATAAGGAACTTGGTCAACATTGTTGGGCCTTGCAGCAATAGCGATAAGAACTGTCATATAATAACTCCCTTCGGAACTTATGAATACAATGAATATACAGGATAATGCAACAAAAGGTTTCACAAAAGAATGTTTTTTCTGCAAAAACCCGAAAATCCTTATTGAACTAAACTGCTTCTATAGTTCAATAAGAAAAATGCTGCCGCAGCAACCTAACCTTGTTGCGTTAAAGCACCCGTTACTTGAATAAGCAACATCTGTTCATTTGAATAATTTTTTATAAAATGTTGGGCTTAAAGGTCTTACAATTATGAAAAGAAATAAGATAAAAATAAACCCAATACCACTAAAATAAGTGAATATAGAAAACACTCCAGTAAATTTATTTATCGACTTTGGAAGGAAAAAGCTAATCAATAAAGTTGAGAAAAATACCAAGGATAAAGCTGGAAGAACCTTTAAACAGTGGTCTTTAACACCCTTTTTTTCAAGGAAATCCATTGATTTTTCAACTAGCTTATTAATCAAAATAAGGTATATGAATCCAATTATTCCACCAATAATGATTGTCACTTTGAAAATCCCTCCCTGTACTTATTCCCAATGAAATTAAGTTACTCAATCTAATACATTCGAGGTTTCCAATCCTGTATCCTTCTTGAAGTAATCTGCACCGTTAGTTAAATAAGCGAGATAAAATTAGGTGCAAAAAGTGACCTTCATAATTAACGCCTTATTCCTCATAATCTGTACGTAGAGGTGA
>NZ_BNDS01000052.1 GCF_014656545.1 Neobacillus kokaensis | reverse complement strand
CTCTTCACTGTGGTTTGTCCCGTAGACACTTAAAAATTGGAACTTTCTTCAAAGCAACTACCAAAACACTTACAGTCATCACCATCATCAAACCCAAAACCCCACCGCCAACAAAAAACAAAAGACCTGGCCTAACACCAAACGTATAACTCCAATAACCCGTTCCGAAAAAAATCACCAGCAAAAATAACTCAAATAATAATGCCATCACAGTAAACAAAAGATAAGGAACGACAATTCTTTTATGTGAAACATGCTGTAAAGTAAGGCCTTGCCAACAAAAATCAGCTAACTTCCCCATATACATCACTCCATAAAAACATGCTTATTACAAAGTATGTCCAGGGGGAAATTTTTAGAAACCCGCCAAATTACATTTTTAACCTCCTGTTCATACTCCATTCATATTCACGACTTAAGATAAGGGCAAATGTTGATAAGGAGTTGAACAAAATGTTTAAACCCATTCAAAGTCTAGTTAAAGTCTCTAGCAGTAAACGCGGTTCCAAAGCAGTTCTATTAATTTGGATTGCCGCTGTTATATTATTAAGCATTCTCGCACCTTCATCTAAACAGTACTCGGTAAGTAGCAAGGAAGGCAGCGTGAAGAACGATACGCCTTCAGCAGTTGCCAGCCAGCAATTAAAGGAGCAGTTTCCTTCTAAAGACGGCTTAACAGGTTTACTAGTTTTCCATAATAATAGTAAAATCAACGACCAAGATCGGAAAAAAATAATGGAATTCAGCAAGTGGCTGGCTTCTGACCAAAAGCCGCAAAATATCGCAAGTGCCCTTCCGTTTCACCAGTTTCCAAAACCGGTGCAGAATCAAATGTTTTCAAAAGATGGGACAACACTGTTATTTAATTTCTCATTAAAAGAAGGAACAGATTCGCATGATGCAAACCAGGTCATTAAAACCTTAAATCAAAAACTAAAAGAGATGCGGTTAGGATTTCTTCAAACTGAGATTACGGGACCTGCGGGAATCACTTCCGATACGATCACGATTTTCCAAAATGCTGACTTTGTGTTGATGCTGGCAACAATTGTGTTAATCTTTGCCTTACTATTGTTCATTTACCGTTCGCCATTGCTAGCAATTATTCCGCTCATCATTGCAGCGATTGTGTATCAGGTAGTGGACCGGGTCTTAGGCTTAGGCGGGAAAAATGATTGGTTTGTTCTCGACAGCTCCGCCATTTCGATTATGTTAGTTTTACTTTTTGCAGTATTAACGGATTACAGCTTGTTCATCTTCTCGCGCTACCGCGAAGAATTGAAAAAATATGATAGTAAATTTGATGCCATGGGAGAGGCGATCCACCATGTGTCAGAACCGATATTATTTAGCGGTGGCACTGTCCTTTTGGCTGTACTAACCCTGTTTACGACAGTATTTATGCCATATAACCATTTTGCCCCTGTATTTTCAGTTGCCATGGTATTTATACTTGCAGCAGGACTTACCTTAATACCTAGCATTTTTGCCTTGGTTGGACGAAAAGCCTTTTGGCCGTTTATTCCAAAAGCAGGTACTGAAACAAAAACGAAATCTGGTTTTTGGAATAAAGTCAGCAAGCAGGTTCGTAAACATCCGGCGGTTATAACTGCTATTTTACTGGTCACTTTGCTGGCGGGTGCTTTCAATACGCTTTCGGTTCAATATTCTTTTAACATCATGAAGTCGTTCCCGGATGACCTTTCTTCCCGTAAAGGCTTCGAATTGTTGGAAGGACATTATCCAGCCGGGGAATTAGCACCTGTAACGGTAATTTTAAAAAGCGACAAAGAGCTTTCCTTAAATGAGGAATTTTTAACGAATGTCCAAACGCTTGAGGGAAAAATAAAGGCAATCAATGGAGTGGATTCCATCAGCCAGCCGATCACGGATGCCATGCTAAAAAATCCGGAAATGTTGCCAAACGGATTTATAAGTGAAACAAAACAGGCAGTAAAATTTCAAGTCGTGTTAAAAGATAATCCGTACGACAAAAATGCATTGGAAGCAGTACAGAAACTTCGTGATCAAGGGAATTCACTGCTTAAGCAAAGCGGATTTTCATCTGACACACAAATACATTTTTCCGGCCAGACAGCGGAACAGTTAGATATTCAGGCGATGAATCAGCGTGATATGATCATCTTATTTTCTCTAGTAACGGTGCTCATAACAATTATGCTAGGAATCCAAACACGCTCTATACTCATGCCAATCTTAATGATGGCAACGATCTTATTGTCATATGCTGCAACCATCGGATTCGGCTGGGTTATTTTCCACAATATTTTAGGGTATGATGCCATCAGCTACCGCTTGCCGGTGTACACCTTTGTATTTATGGTTGCCCTTGGGGTCGATTACAATATTATGCTGGTGTCTCGGATTAAAGAAGAGGCGGCAAAGGTTTCTTGGAAAGAGGCTGTTGGAAACGGCGTTGCTTTAACAGGCGGCGTGATTTCATCAGCAGGAATTATTTTAGCGGCAACCTTTGCGGTATTAATGACGCAGCCGCTGCAAGAGCTATTTTTATTCGGAGTTACGATGGCTATAGGTGTATTGATCGATACCTTCCTAGTGAGAGGAATGCTGCTGCCTTCGATTTTGATTTTGATAAACAGAAAAAGCAGAACCCAAGTTACGCCTATTAATAAACAAATCACACAAACTCATTAAGGAAAAACCGAACAATGTATGATACTGTCATATTAAAATTGATAGGTTATACGGGTTTGTTATCTATTTTTCAATAATTTTTTACATTACGGTATAAATAGTAAATAAAGATAAAAGGCAGCCGAACGGCTGCCTTATTATTTTCTATTTCCAAAACCAGATCGACGACGCTGCCAGCGTTTGATTTTCGCAAAAGTCCTATGAAACATGAATTTTTCCTTTTTCTAATGATATTCCCGGTTGAATACTCATCTGAAAAATACGATGAGATTCCGAGGTGTAATACCCTTTAGAAAGCATAATTATATAGACCATAATAAAGCGGTCCGACAAGAACTACTAAGGACACCCCTATAATAATGTATCTTGCATTTGAAGGAATTTCCTCAATTGTTTCATCATCATAATGATGATTGAAAAACATACCGAAAATAACATCCCACAGTATTCCTCCAAAAAATACAAATTTCCAAACAAGCGGGGTTAGAATTTGTGTATTGGTTACATAACCAAACAAACCAACCCATGTAATAATCGAAACGACAAAATCAATTTTTGCTAGAAACGTTTTGTATTTCCCTTTCAATAAGTAGCCGATTGCAACAGTTCCTAATATCCCTAAATAAATCGTCCATAACATGTTTCCAAACATACCTTGTACCTCTTTTTGTAATATTTTCACCTATTAAATTGTTAGTGAATATGTTGTGCAATGCCAGTGTTTCGTACTTGATTTTCGCTTGCCTTGCCAGCCCTTTTCCTTTAGTTCTTCCGCTATAAATCTATTAAAAAATCCATGGCCAACTAAAACAACCGAATCATACTCTTCTGTATATTTTACCAATTGTTCAGCTGCTAGTTTTGCCCTTTGTTTGGCCCGGACAAGCGATTCGTATTGCCTCGAATAGCCGCAAAACCAAAGACATCTTAACATAACAGCCCAGCTGGCTGGACTTAATTTGACCCCTGCTATTTTGGGCAGCACCGGTAATTCGACTTCCCTGTATAATTTGTCCTCAATGGTTTTAATATGCGGGTTTAACAAACTGGCAGATTCTATTGACCTTTTCAGATCACTAGTGATAATAAGATTTGCCGTTGCTATTTTTTCAAGTGCTAGGGATGGGTAAACTTTTTCTTCAATTACCCCGCTGCTGTCATACTTTTCAACCCAGCCTTGAAATTCTATGCAAGTTATACGCTCGTTATCAACATGCGTGGATTTGCCATGCCTAATCAATGAAATTTCCATACTGATCTCCAGGAAAAATGAAATAGTTTGAAACCCATCCTATTCTACCACTTATTGATAATAACTGGTATTAATTTCAAACGAACGTTTGATTGAAGATAGAAAAACATCGTTCAAAAACCCAGAACGATGTTTCGTACGGAATATTATTTTTGAACTACCAAGTGCGCAAAATGAAAATGATCAAAAGCATGTAACCCATCGGTTCTGCCGGAAAAATACATTTCTTCAAGATTAGCCGGGGAAAGATTTTCATACAACAGCATGTTGCAATCCTGGAGTTCTCTGTCCAGATCAAATGGATCGAAGCCGGTCACGATCGGCTCACCTGTGCTGGCTGTTATTTGCCTCATCTTGGTCATTTTCTTAGCCGCAATGGTCTCGTCAAAAGCTGCTTCATCCAAGTAGTCAAATACAAAGGAACTTCCATTTATCGCCAAATTAGACACACTGGATAAAAGCTTAAAGAAATCTTGCTTCTCCAAATACATCACAACACCAAGCAGGCTAAAATAGCTATACGTTTGCGGGTCATAGCCCGCTTGCTTTAATTTATCAAATAGGGAATCCGCTTTAAAATCTACCGGAACGAATTTCACATTTTCAGGGATAATCATTCCCATTTCCTCAAGACGATTTAGTTTAAATTCCTGGGTTGCTGGGTGATCGACCTCATAAATAGTAAAATCATCCGGCAGGTTTCCATGACGCCAAACAAACGTATCAAATCCCGCACCTAATATGACATACTGCCGGAAACCCCGTTTAATCGCTGACATCAGGCCATCTTCGGCATACCTTGACCGGCTGACCAGCTGTGGAATCGTCTGGGTATTCATGACCCACTCTAATTTTTCATCAATACTCTTTAATGTTTCACCTTTTTCCTTGTCAAAAAAATCAATCGCATTGGCCCAATTTGACCCAATCAATTGTTTTTCTTCCTCATGCAAAAGAGAGTTTGCTACATCATCTTGAAATATAGGGTTTTGGCTTTTCGACGCATGATAACCTCTGGCAAAACAGCTGACTAACGCGGTTAAACTACCCTTATTTTGATTCAAAAAAATTCCCCCTAAACAGAAAGACTCCTAGCTAAATGCAGCCAGGAGTCTATATTAAGATGGAATTTAAATTCTGTCAATTAAAATTAAATTATAGCATATAACTAAATATTTGTCAATATTTTTTTGGAATTACATATAAAGTCCTGCTAAAAAAATCCCAATGGTTTCTTCGTAAATTTTATCAAACTGTTCAATTGGAAGCGGGTTGGTTCCACTGCCAAGTTCAATTGTAAAACCTGGCCGGCGCCATTCTTGGATAAACCAGTCCTTATAACCTGCATAACTTTCGATATTCTTTACCGCCTCGTAGCCGCTTACCCGGCTAAATTCATTCACTATGATTTCTGATTGCCGCGGCTCAAGACTTTCAAAGCCCCAATAAATCTCTTCCCCCTGAGTATGAAACGCCAGAACCTTGGAAAAATCACGACTCATAGTAAGATTCGCCATCGCAATAGCTTCCGGCTCTGTTAAAGGCTTTTCACCGCCATAATCCCTTGGGCCTGGCTGCTTCGGGTGTCCTTCCCCCTCTTCTTCCCATTTTGCAGGAAATTGATCATTCAAATCGACTCCCCTAATATTGGCCTTCCATCCTGAAAAATCAAGACTGCCATTATTCATTTCTACCACTTTATTTTCCAAAGCTCCCGGCGGGCCATTCAAAACAAGATTAACCCCATCAGGATTCACCATTGGCACAATGGATAAAAAAGTTTCCTGATATAAAGGAAAAGTATCTATCCCTCGGATTGGAGGCTGATTCGTGAGCGCCAAAAGATAATCATTCAAACAGGTCACTAAAACGGCGGTGGTTATCCATTCATTAGCGTGAAACGAACCGTTATAATGAACTTTTTTCGGACCGCTTCCCACTGCCATTTCTGGTATGTCGTTTCCAAGAACTGATTTTCCGATTGCACTCGACTTCATAAATGGATAAATCATCTGCAATCTTCGGATATCTCTTTTTAGAACGTTATAATCGTAATTTTGCTTTCCATTAACCACTCTACGAGTAATTCGCTGCGGAACTTTAATTATCTGGCCAGGCTGCAGCCGATTGGGGTTCAAATCGGGATTGGCTGACAATATTGCATCAAGGGTAATATCCATTTTTTCAGCAATGGACCAGAATGAGTCATTTTCTTTAAGCAAATAGCTTCGAAACTCAAACCCCGGAATTTTCACCGTTTGTCCAATTGATAGCTGCTCCGGCTGCATATCCGGATTGGAATCTATAATAAGCTGCTGATGAATTTGGAACATTTGGCTATAATACGCGAGCGAATCCCCCCGCCTTGCAACAATATCCACTTTAGCTCCCCCTGCAGTTCATAATATTATTACACTAAATGTATGCGGCGGAAATGTAATTATTAAGGGGGAGTGGAAGATTGGTGTCAGGCACCATGAAAAGTGCAATAAAATATCGTTTTTTCTCAAATAAAAAACACACCGCGATTTTTTTAAAAATCACCATGTGTTTTCCTATGACTCTATTTATTTACCTGTTTAATAAACTCCTTCATAAAGCCTGGAAGATCTGGCCATGCATGTCCGGAAACAAGATTACCTTCAACATGCAGCGTGTTTTCAATATAGGTTGCCCCGCATGCTTCAACATCCGGCTTGCAAGCGATATAAGCGGTCAGCTCGCGGCCCTTTAAATATTGGCGGACCGTTGTTAATACAAGACTGGCATGACAAATCGCACCAACCGGTTTATTTGCTTCAAAGAAATGTGCTACGATTCTTGGGACATTTTCGTTTAAACGAATGTATTCCGGCGCTCTTCCCCCTGGAATAATTAAGCCGTCATATTCTTCCGGATTAACCTCTTCAAAAGCTAATTGAGAATCGATTAAATATCCTTTGCTTTCGGTATACGTATCCCAGCCGATAAAGTCATGAACGACTGTTTGCAGCTTCTTTTTCGAAGGAGCGGCAATTTGTACATCATACCCTTCCTCAAGACAGCGAAAATACGGATAATAAATCTCCAACGCCTCAACTGCATCCCCAGCAATGATTAAAACCTTTTTAGACATTATGTAATCCTCCTCTCAAGAGTTGGGCAATATTGCCCATATTTATATATTCTCTAACATGGATAAAATTCCCTTTACTTTATAAAAAAAACCAACTTTCTGTGAAGAAAATTGGCATCGTTTATTTAATAATCTTTATATTTCCACGCTCAATACGTTTTCTAATGGAATTTAGCATTAATAGTTTAAATGCCTTTCTTGTCGGTGGGAAAAGCATTAAAAACCCGGTGATATCAGTAATGAAACCTGGTGTTAACAGCAAAATTCCGCCAACCAAGATACAGAGGCCGTCCAAAACTGCGCTGCCAGGAATTTGTCCATGCCGCAGCTGCTCTTGCGCCCTGCGAATCGTTTGCAGACCTTCCCGTTTCGCTAAATAAGCCCCAATGACCCCCGTTGCTAAAATAATCAGCAAGGTCGGCCAAACGCCAATGGTTTTTCCTGATAAAAGCAATACCGCGATTTCCGCTGCGGGAATGATGACAATTAATAGAAATAAATACCGCATGAAGAATCTCCTTCCGGTCGGACTAGTTCTATTATATAAGTGGTGTCTGATTAATGAAAGGATTACAGCTTTTGATTTCAATCAAACGTTGGTTAGCAGGTCCATATTTTAAATGAACGTTTGATTAACGGTTCAACTCTTTTAAACAAACGTTTGGTTGAAAAAAGTTAATGGGATGGGATCCGTTTTAATTTTGAGTAACTGCCCCAATCGCTTCTTGATATTTCTCATACCACTTTTTCCATTCTTCCATTCTTTCGATGGTTCTGCCATCCATTAATGCCTCAATCACATCAAGGCATACGTGCCAGCCGGCAACGTCTTTTGGGGTATGATCGGTAATTTCCACAAGCTTTTCAATCATCGTCAATTTACAGCCGTCTGTTTCAGGAGACAACTCAAATCGTACCGTGTCTGCCCACCAAGAGAATTCAAGTACCGAATACATTTTGAATTCGTAAATTGGTAGTTCTTCTAATGTGCCATTTTGCATATTGAAGGTCATATACCCACCTTCTTGCAGAGCACCAGCTCGAAGTTCTTTAAACCATTGGGAAAGCTTTTCGTTTTCGGTAAGCCATGACCATACTTCTTCTACAGAGTGTTGAAGGTGTCGCTCAAAATGGGCGGTATAACCTTGTTTTTCTTTTTTAATTTGGGCTATCAATAGAAATTCCCGCCTCTCACATAATAGTTACCCTTATACTACTATTTTTTCTAGGTATTTCTCAAGTAAGGATCTAATGATAGCCTTGATAATTGGCTTCATTGACCATTTAAGCAACCTTTCTCCGTTTTTGGGCAATGCAGCCACCTTCCTTTAACCAAAATAGATGCTCTTCCCGGTTTTCGGGCAATGCAGCCTCCTTCCTTTGACCAAAATAGATGCTCTTCCCGGTTTTTGGGCAATG
>NZ_BNDS01000051.1 GCF_014656545.1 Neobacillus kokaensis | reverse complement strand
CGCAGTAGCTCAGTGGTAGAGCTATCGGCTGTTAACCGATCGGTCGTAGGTTCGAATCCTACCTGCGGAGCCATACATATGATATCTCAAAACTAATCCAACCTTCGGATTAGTTTTTTTATTGTCCATGAATTATTTTTATACCGAAATGTACTGTTTAACAATGTAACAGCCCCCATAAAAAGCAGTATGGCGTGTATTGTAGAAATACCCTAATAAAAAAAACAGGGGAAGAATTCACAAGTAATCCTTCCTCTGTTTTTTCAAAATGCTCCATCATACATATTTATTCCTGCCAGATAACATCCCGAATACCATAACAATTACACAGATAATGATGAGGCTTATAAGCGGTGTCGCCCAGGAATGGGTATAGTCATATAAGTACCCAATAAATAAAGGACCAATGGCTGCTAAAATATAACCGGTGGACTGTGCCATCCCTGATAATGCCGCTGCTTGGCTGGCGTTTCTAGTGCGGAGTCCAATATAGCTAAGAGCTAATGGAAAGCTCCCACCTAGTGCAATTCCTATAAAAATAATACTAATAATTATTATAGAATGGGATGTGCCTATCAGTAATCCTGCATAACCGACTATTGCACTCATGCTAAGTATGAAGGCAAGCCATATTTGTGAACGAAGACGTCCAGCCCAAACAGGGATTAAGAAACTAGCAGGTAATCCCATTAATTGGCTGAAGGAAAGCATCCAGCCGGCTGTCTCTGTACTCATTCCGTGACTATGTACAATCTCAGGTAACCAAGAAACCGTTACATAAAATAGAAGGGATTGAAATCCCATGAATATGGCGATTTGCCATGACAATGGTGAACGCCAGATCGATTTCGTGCTGGAATGATATTTTTGTCTTGCATGATGATTCTTTTGGCTGAATTTTTGAAGAAAAAACCACACCACAATACCAACAGCAGCTGGAATTCCCCAGACGATTTGGGCTCCCTGCCAGCCAAGGTTTAATCCCTCTGCTAAAGGAACACTGACTCCTGATGCTAAGGAAGCAATCAAACCCATGGAAGTGGAGTACACACTTGTCATTAGACCAAATTTTTCTGGGAACTTATCCTTAACAATTGCAGGTAAAAGAACATTTCCAATCGCAATGCCCACCCCAGCTAGAAGAGTCCCGGTATAAAGAAAAAATGTCAGCGGGAAGGAACGAATACCGATTCCAACTAAAATCGAGATTAACCCTAATAATAGGGTCTTCTCATTTGAGATCCGACTTGCAATGTTTGGAACAATAGGAGACATGATAGCAAAGACAATTAACGGCAAACTCATTAATAATCCTGCACTCCAATGGGCAAGTCCAACATCTTCCTGAATCATTCCAATTAACGGTCCCAGTGATGTAATCGCTGGCCGCAAATTAAACGCTGTCAGAACAATTCCTGTAATTAGCAAAAAGATATATGTCGATTTTGTAAATGCGTACGTTTTTTGTAACTCCACAACAGAACTCCCCTCTAATAAAACAAACCTAATACAGTATATCATATGTTTGTTTGAAGCTTTTATAAGGTTGCTTAGAATGGCACTCTTCGCTGCTGATAAATTCATCATAATTTTAAATATTTACTGAAATTAATTTCGAATTGATATGAAGACTTGTTGTCTGTTTTACGAAAAACAAAAGGAAAGAATTTTAATGTATGTGGACAAGGGTCGGTACTTTCTTGCTTCATAAAAATAAGATAATACATTAATTAACATTTACAGAAAGGAATGATGAAATGGGACTTAGATGTTTATGCGACGTTTCAGTGGCCTTATGCCCGGAAATTGGACTAGTTGGCTTTAATAATACGGTGGAGTTTCTTGTGAATGTCACTGGGCTCTGTGAGAATTGCACGGCTACATGCAGCCTTTCTAATTCTGGTACATGCACGTTAACCTCTACTGATGTGTCAACACCGTCTGAAAGTATACCAGTGGGACCAGGTGAAACATTGGTAACTGCCAATGTAATTATTCAAGAGTGTCCAATTACTGTAACTTTAACTGTTACCTGCCTTGATGAATTTGGTAGAATCACATGTACGGAATCAGCAGATTGTCCAATTAGTAATTGTGTTGCCTAAACTAGCTGCAGGCATGTGCGCAAAGTTTTAAAAATGTATCCAGACATTAATGACGGGAAACACGCTGAATGAACGCAGCGTGTTTTTTATCTTTATGTAAACTATTCCGATGAAGTTGATTCTTTATGGAAAGAGATCTTATGTTTAATTATGAAGGTTGTCTAAAACAATAGCTTAACCTTGTATAATTGTCTATGCATTTTCTTCAAAGCATCATATGCTGAGATATATCCTTGGAAGAGTTGGTGGAAAATGTATATTAAATGGATTGCTGAAACAAGTCAGATCCAGTTGTCTCAAAAAACCGCAATAGAGCATAATATTTCCTCCGGCAAAATGTCATTTCAATTTGGTTCTTGGAGTCAGGAGATAAAAATACAGATTCGCAGTGACTTCCCAGATGAAATGATTGGTATACCAAAACACTGGAACGATCTATTTACCATTCCAGATACCCTCCCATATGAATTAAAAAAGCATAACATGACCCTTCATTTAGGGCCTGTTATTGCCTTAATTGTTTTTTCTGATGTTAAGGAAATGACAACAGCCAAAATGAATAGCTACCGTACTTATTTTTCGGATTATTCCACTATTAATGGACTTGTCTACCTATGCGCATGGAACACAATCGATACACAAAAAAAGCAAATCAAAGGATTTTATTATGATCCACATGCAACAGAGGCTGCGAAATGCTGGAAACTTGGGACGTTTCCTTTTCCCGGGGCAGCTTATAATCGGACAGATATGCCGAAAAACGTATACGATGATTTGAAAACCATGATGGGAGAACGTATATTTAATAGCTTTTCTCCAGGTTCTTTCAACAAATGGGAGCTTTGGAAACGACTTTCCCCGATTCCCAGCCTTCGCTCACACCTTCCTGAAACTAAGCTTCTAACAGACATACCTGTGCTGAAAAGCATGCTGGAGCAATATGATTCAATTTATTTAAAACCGACAGGCGGAACCCTATCAAGAGGGATCCGGAAGGTTGAGAAAAGTCATAATGGTTATCTTATTACATCTCCCTCTTTTAAAAATCCAATTGGTTCCCAAAAGCAGATAGAAGACGTCAAAAGTCTTCAGCAATGGTTACGCAAGTTGAAAAGTAAGGAATATCTAGCCCAGCAAGCGATCACCATGAAAAGGTATCAAGACCGGCCAATCGATTTTCGAGTGATTATGCAAAAGGATGGAAAGGGAAATTGGAACTGTTCGGGTCTATTTGGCAAGTTTGGAAAAAGCGGCGGTATCATAACAAATTTTTCACGGGCTGGTTTTATCTGCTCTGGAATGAAGACCTTCCAGCTAGCATTCGGTATGAATAAGAAAAATGCGCGAAATAAAGTAGAGGAGCTTAAGAAAATCGCGTTTGAAATTTGTTGTGTATTTGACGAATATGGAAATTATGGTGACCTTGGAATCGATCTGATGGTGGATAAAGATGGAAAGGTGTGGATTCTCGAAGTAAATACGAAAGATACGTATCATCGTTTTCCGCTTCATATGAATAATAAGAAGCTTTATCGAAAAATAGTCACGACACCGTTTCGATACTGCAAGTTTCTGGCGGGGTTTTGATAGGGGAGTTTCATTAAAAATTTCCATTACCCGCTTAGAATGATTTTCCCCTTCCTTTGGGTAAATAGACCTGTGTTCTATATGAGCGATGGGTGGTATAAAATCATGCAACCGATAATTTTGTCCTTCATCGTTCTTATGAAGACCATTTAGCAAAGGTGTTCGAGCGGAAATGTCCTTCATCACGCCTATGAAGGCCAACTAGCACAGGTTTTCCATCTGTTTTGGTCTTCATTGTTCTTATGAAGGCCATTTAGCACAGGGGCTCTATCGGAAATGTCCTTCATCACGCTTCCATCGCGTATCAAAGCGATTTTAATACTTAGAATCTATTATCATCATCCCTTGCCGACTCTATTAAAAATATATCTTTATAAAAACTTTATTCCAAATTAAAATATTTTTAATCCAGTTAATTTAAGAAGTATTTACTCTGTCTATTTTTAATATACTAGAAAAAAACAGGAGAGTATGAATGGATGAATAATAATTCTGGAATGGAAATTGGAATATATACATTAGCGGATTTAGGTCCTGATCCGAATACAGGAAAAACCATCAGCGCCAAGCAGCGGATCGCAGAAATTATCGAAGCGGGAAAGATGGCGGATGTGGCAGGGTTGGACGTATTCGGTGTTGGGGAGCATCATCGTCTTGACTATGCCGTTTCGGCGCCGCCCGTCGTGTTGTCTGCCTTATCACAAGTCACCAAAAGAATTAAACTAACAAGTGCTACAACGGTGTTAAACACCGTTGACCCGGTTCGTTTATTCGAAGATTTTGCAACACTTGATCTTGTATCAAATGGGCGTGCAGAGATCATTGCAGGTCGTGGGGCATTTATCGAATCTTTTCCATTGTTTGGGTTCGACGTTAAACATTATGATGAATTATTTGAAGAAAATATTGAACTTTTTCTGAAGCTAAATGCTAATGAAAAAGTTTCCTGGATCGGCCGGTTTCGGTCCGAATTAAGAAATGCTGATATTGCGCCACGCCCTGTGCAAAAAAATATTCCACTATGGGTTGGGGTTGGAGGCACACCAGAAAGTGCGGCACGTGCGGGAAGATTAGGGACCGGTTTAGCGTTGGCGCTTCTAGGAGGCGATCCCAACAGGATTAAACCGCTGGTCGATATGTATCGACAGGCCGCAACTCAAGCTGGTCATGCTCCTGAAGATTTGAAAGTGAGCGTAACAGGACATGCCTTTATTTCCGAAACAACGCAAGAGGCTAAGGACGAATTCTACCCATATTATTCAAATTATTGGGGTTACGTCAATCGCCAGCGCGGGATGGGGACACGAATGTCTAGAGCAGATTTTGACCAATTGGCAGCACCGGAAACAGCGTTGTTTGTAGGCAGTTCACAGCAAATTACTGAAAAAATACTCCGTCAATATGAGTTGTTTGGCCATCAACGGTTTATTGCGCAAATGGACATAGGCGGTTTGCCATTTAAAAGAGTTGCGGAAAATATTGAACGACTGGCAACAGAGGTAGCACCGGTTATACGGAGAGAAACAAGTAAGTAATAACCACTTAGAGTTTATTGTAATTATTTTTAAAGTCTTTTACTATCTAATATTTTGGCTGTTTTTGTAAAGAATGTTGTTTTTGAAATATAAATTATTTTTATTTCATATAATTTGTAAATATCCCAATAGAAAGCCATTAAGTTAAGAGACGTTTTTCCAAAATTGGTAATTTTATGTTAACATTATAGCAAATAGGGGGTGCTGTAATGTACGAAGACAAAGAAACTCCTAAAAGAAAAAGAGAAAGACTAAGACAAGAAGAATTAAAAAGAAATCCAACTGGAAATTTGAATGATGCATTTAATAGGGGGCAAGCTGGAAACCTTGCTGATTTAGTAGGAAGTATGGGTTGGAAAAGTTTTGGTATTCTTATCCTTGTGATTATAATAGGCGTTGTCTTAGCTTCAATATTCCTTAAGTAAGAAGACCTCTATCTTGAGGTCTTTTAAAACCACTTTTCAAGAATTCAAACGTATTATATCAACCTTCAATTAATCTAGTTAAGAAAGCAACAATCTATGCGACAACAGCCAATATTTTTTAGGTGAAGGTGTGTATCTCCTTTTACTTAATAAAATAGCTTTTACTATCTAGTAATAACCCATTCAAGGTACAATAGAAGATATGAATTTTTCTTCTAGGAGTAGACGAATGGATATTAAAGAGCAAAAGTTATTGAATTATTACTATGAAAAGCTTAGCGGCGGTACATTTGATGAAAAGGATGTCTATGCATTTTTCCATCTAATTCGGAATCAGTGTGATGAAAATAGCTGTATACAGGAGCTTATTGATTTTGTCATGCTGCGGGATCGGTATGAAGGCCGAATTAAGGAAGCCATTTTTGCCTCACAAAAGAAGTTTGAACAAATCGGAAAAACAAAGGCAGCTATACGGATTAACGATGTTTTTTCATTTAAAGAAATAAAAAGCGCACTTAACAAAGCGCTAGAGAATTGTCAGCTGGCAGCCTTAGAAAACGACAAAATCAATGACTTCATCACCTGCCTGATTTCCATTCTGCAGCAGGTCCAGATTATGAAGCAGGAAGACGGTTCTTCTATTTCAAAGGAGATCGGAAAACTGTTTTTTGCCGTTTCCCAAAAACAAATTATTTTAATGGCGGAAATAGAAGTTTCCCAAAACCTCTTCAAGAAAACAAATGTGGTCTTTCCGGTTTTGACGGTCAATAATAACTATGTAGACCTTAAAAAACAAGACCGCTATGATACTCCGTATCTATTTGCTGATCAAGTTGTGGAAATTAAGAATCATGATGGGAAATTGGAGATTGCTATTCCGAATTAAAGTAAATGTCTAGCATTTTGTATGCTGGACATTTTTTGTTTTGCATGATTAATTCATAGAATTTCATTTTCAATATTTATTCATAATTTTTTGTACAGTCTGTTTAACTTTACGAGTGTTATTTGGGTAATTTATACGATGAAAGATTTCCAGGAAAGCTATAATATGGATTTTGAAAGTTTTGTTTATTTTTACATAATTATACTTAAACAAGGAGGAACATTTGATGATTACTGAACAAGAGGGCTTTTCACGTAGAAAATTTATAACCAATGTTGGCATGATTGGAGGTGCCTCTGCTGTTCTTGGCGTTAATGGCGCGATGGACTTATTTTTTCCTGATGAAGTGAGCGCGAATTCTGAGACGGATACTAATATGAAAAAACCCGGAAAAAATAGCACCTACATGCTTTTGAATGTTCGTTTGGAAAGCGGCTACAAACATGAAAATGGGGAAGTCGTTGCAACAGAATCTGTATTACGAAACCTCCAAATTGTGAATGGCAAGATTACCCGAATACTAGATACAAATGCTATTTATAATAAAAATTTTGATTGTTATGATGCAAAAGGTATGCTTTTGCTTCCTTCGTTTAGGGATATGCATATTCATTTGGATAAAACCTATTATGGAGGTCCTTGGAAGGCTGCACATCTTAGAAAAAATGGTATTTTTGATATGATTGAACTAGAGAAGAAGCTTCTGCCTGAGCTTCTGCCAACTGCCCAGGAGCGTGCTGAAAAATTAATAGAGCTGGTTCTCGGTTATGGTACAACGTATGTAAGGAGCCATTGTAATGTGGATCAGGTCATTGGCCTGAAAAATCTAGAGAAATTGAAGAAGGCTTTAGAGAATTATTCAGATAAAATTTCTCATGAAATTGTCGCATTTCCTCAGCATGGTTTATTACTCTCTAATGTTGAAGGATTGATTCGCGAGGCAATGACCCTTGGCGTTACCCATGTCGGAGGATTAGATCCAACCGCAGTGGATGGGAATATGGAAAAATCATTGAATACTATGGTGCAAATTGCCGCCGATTACAAAGCAGGCATTGATATCCACCTGCATGAGGGCGGGGAAACAGGTTTAAAAGCGATACGATATTTGGCTGATTTAACAGAAAGTGCTGGTTTACAGGGCAAAGTGACGATTAGCCACGCATTCTCCCTAGCATCGTTAACGCCGGGAGCTGACATTGAACTAGCAAGCCGCTTAGCATCGTTGGGGATCTCCATTGCCTCATCCGTTCCAATTGGAAAAGGGGTTATGCCGATCCCAATGCTTCAGCAGCAAGGGGTTAACGTCATGCTTGGTAATGACAGCATTACGGATCACTGGGATCCATTCGGAATTGGGGATACATTACAGAAGGCACATCTAGCCGCACAGCTTTATGGCTGGAAACACGAATACACATTATCACGTGCACTATCATTAGCAACAGGCGGAGTTACCCCGTTAGATGAGTCTGGCAGACAGGTTTGGCCAAAGCCGGGGGACGATGCAACGGCTGTACTGGTTCCTGCCAGCTGTTCTGCTGAAGCAGTTGCCCGCCTGCCGAAGCGTGCGGCTGTTCTCCATAAGGGGACTTTGGCTTCGGGGACACTTGAAATAGTTAAGTAAGTTGCAGCTTAATTGATAGAATTTTTATTAGAACTCCTATTGTAGAGGGCATTAAGTTATATCTTCTGCAAGGGAGTTTTTTCTTATAGGAAAAAATAGTCGATTGAAAGGGAAGTATCGGGCGTAGTACACACATTGGAGTGGCTTAATGAACACGAAAACGCGGAAAAACTCCAAATCGGTGCATATAGAGGGGTTCAATGAACACGAGAACGTAGAAAAACTCAAATAGGTGCACATGGAGGGGTTCAATGAACACGAAAACGCGGAAAACCTCCAAATAGGTGCACATGGAGGGGTTCAATGAACACGAGAACGTAGAAAAACTCAAATAGGTGCACATGGAGGGAGTCAATGAACACGAAAACGCGGAAA
>NZ_BNDS01000050.1 GCF_014656545.1 Neobacillus kokaensis | reverse complement strand
AACAATTGGGGTGCAGTTCATCATAAAGGATGAGGATTTTTATTTTAATCTTCCAGATCCGGCGTATTGACCATGATGCCGGCAACTTGTGTTAAACGATCATAAAAAGCGGGGCCGGCAGGATTTTTGTCGAGACCGATTTCTTCGAACGCCTCTTTCATACAGCGAAGCCATGCCTTAGCACGTGTAGGGGTAACTTCGTGCGGAAGATGCCGCTGTCTCATCGCAGGCGGTCCGAACTCCTGACTGTAAAGCGCTGGGCCACCTAAAAACTGCGGTAAAAACAATTTCTGTTTACGTTTGATTTCATCTATATCCCCTTCAAAAATTGGTGCTAAATCCGGGTCAGCGTATACACGCGGATAAAATGCCTCGACAAGTTTATCAATTGTTTCAAGTCCGCCGATTTCGCTAAATAATGTTTTAAATTGATAATCCATTTTTCTTCACCATCCTCTTTTAATTTCCCCATTAGTTATTTTTATTATAATGTTATTTCGGTGCGGGTTTCGTGATTTATATCACAGTTTTGCCAAGATACTTCCTTAAGCAATTGGACCACATTTTTTTATAGCATGTGTTATTCTAAAATAATGCGAAAGTTCTACTTTGGGAAAGATAAATTAAATTAGGCAATTTTGCTTGAGGTGAGTAACTTGAATAAAGCCTGGATTTATGTATTTTTGACTTGTTTATTCGAAATCATTTGGGTATATGGTTTTAATACAGCTAAAACTTGGTGGGAATGGGCCATTGTGGTCGGCATTATTTTTCTTGACTTTCATATCCTTCCCAAAGCATGTGAGACCCTTCCTACCGGTACGGTTTATGCTGTTTTTTCCGGTGTCGGTACAATTGGAACGGTGTTAATGGATGTGTTTCTTTTTGGCGGCAGTTTGAATATAGGCATGATTCTGTGCATTTTTCTGATCATTATTGGAGTCATTGGTCTGAACCTTGCTGATAATAATTCAGAGGAAAAACAAACTGTGAAAGGAGCTGCTTAAAATGGGCTGGTTACTAGTTCTTTTGGCAGCTGTCGCTGAAGTCGCCGGTGCCGCTGGGTTGAAATTATATAGTCAACAAAGAAATTTTAGATATGGGATGCTATATATTGGCGGTTTCGGTGCCTCTTTTGTGTTTTTATATTCATCATTTCGTTTTTTACAGCTTAGTATTGCTTATATCGTTTGGGTCGGTATTGGAACGGCCGGTGCGGTACTGATCAACATGTATTTGTTGGGAGAATCGAAGAATATCGGGCGGATGATTAGTGTTGGGGTGATTATTGTTGGCGTGATTGGGTTGAAGGTGTTTTCTTAGTGGGAGGAAGCCGAGGGATTTTATCGGTCTACTCCTCTGATTCTTTATTTAGGCATTTAAAAACGTGGGATTTTGACCGGAACGCGGTCTTTATGTGTGTCCGCGGGAAAAATTAAACCGGGATTTTGACCGGACAGAGCTCACTATTGATGCCACAGGCAAAATAAAGTATCCCCTTTCGAACTAGCCACATGCAAAAATTATTCTTTTTACTGTCTCCTCACTTTTCAGCCCCTTACAGGCATAAGACCCTGATCCTTTTTACCGTTCCGCCCGTTTTCACAACCTACACAGGCAATACAACACCTTCCTTTTTACCGTTCACCCCCTTTTCATACCTCCCCGGGGCAATAGAACACCTTCCTTTTTACCGTTTCAACACTTTTCCAACCTATACGGGCAATAGAACTCGCTCCTTTTACCGTTTCCGCCACTTTACTGCCAACCACGGGCAATAGAATTACGCCTTTCATTCCTAATACCATTTGTATTTCATCATGATTCATATCCTTTTTGATTAATCCCTTTATCCCTTTTCTGCAATAAAGTATTTTTATTGCGGTAAAAACGACCTTTTCCTTATAATAGAAGAATAACTTCGTTTGGAAAGAAGGAGCGTTGCATTGTTTAAAAAGATCCATTACGGCTGGGTTATTTTAGCGGTTTGTTTTATTGGGGTTTTAGCCGCTCAAGGCCTGCGTTATTGTTTCGGTGCTTTTATGGAGCCGTGGGAGCAGGAATTCACCGCTTCAAGGGGTGCGGTTTCAGCCATATCATTTGTTAGCTTTATCATCTTTGCCCTTTCACAGCCGGTGATTGGAAAACTCATTGATAAGTATGGCGTTAAGCAGATTTTTGTTTACAGCATCATCCTGTTAGGCGTCACGACTATCCTCACTTTTTTCGCTCAAAATATCTGGCAGCTGCTGATTTTATACGGGGTAATATCTTCGCTCGGGTTTGGCGGAGCATCCGGAGTGACCGCCTCCATTGCCGTAACAAAATGGTTTCATAAAAAACAAGGCTTGGCCCTTGGTTTAGTGGAAGCCGGATTTGGTGCCGGACAGATGATAATGGTTTCGAGTTCTTTATTCTTAATTAGCGCTTTTGGTTGGAAAAATACCGTTTTAATTTTAGGCGGATTTTTATTGCTCATCATTTTCCCGCTCTTGGCGATTTTTCTAAAATCTGAACCGGCTGACATGGGTATCAATGCTTTAGGAGCAGCTAATGCCGAAGAAAAACAGGTTTCAAAAGGAGTACAAGAAACCCTTCCTGTTTCCAAACAGAGGTACCTATTTCACCGTGGCTTTTGGTTTCTCGTTATTCCATATTTTATTTGTGGATTTACCACCACCGGTCTCATGGATACCCATTTAATTCCGTTTGCCCAAGCTTGCGGCTTTTCAGTTGCTGTAACGGGCACGGCCGTCAGCTTGCTAGCTGCTTTTAATACTGGTGGAACGATTGTTGCAGGGATCATGGCAGACCGCTTTGATAATCGAAAAATGGTCGCATGGATTTATTTTTTACGCGGACTGACGATAGTCTTTCTATTAATCTTTTTAACAAATACAAGATGGTTTGGCTTTTTCGTAGAAAATCCTTGGCTATTATTTGTCTTTTCCATTTCTTTCGGAATTGTAGATTTTGCCGTTGTAGCGCCCACGGTAAAATTACTGGCTGGCTATTTTCACGGTTCGTCATTGGGTATTGTAACCGGCTTTCTGTATATGAGCCATCAGCTCGGATCAGCGATCGGCTCGTTTCTTCCTGGAATCTTCTTTGACCGTGCCGGAAGCTACACAAGTTCATTAGTAATGGCTGCAATTCTATTGGTGGTTGCTTCGTTTGTCAGTGCATGTTTGCCGAAGCAGACAGGACAGCAGGAAGTGAAGGCAGCTTAATGAAGCACGGAACAGCTCTCGTGCTTCATTCATTTTTTCTTTCTTCGTCTTTACAACTTCCTTTTATTATTTCTTTTTAATTCTTTATCACTATTAAAATATCCTTTAAGGTACTGGAGATTATTTCTTTAACCTGCCCCGTTTAGGTGCATTTTTTCACAATTGCTCACTAATTAACTAATAATCTATTTCTGTTCTAAGTCTTATTTTGTAAAACCCTATTATCATTAAAATCTGTCGGTTATAAAAAGTATATTAAACCAGATATACCTAATGAGATTACTCCAATGAGACCAGAATATACTGCTATTTTAGTTCTGAAATTCCTATGTTCTGGTGTTTCTGAATAGAAATTTGCTCTTTGCTGTTGTCCGTCTGTCCATGCTCCAATAAAAATTCCAGAAATAACAATACCAATTATGCCGACAATAAGGAAAAACTGTAACATTAAATACTCCTTTTTTCCAACCCTTAACATATGCATATCACTTTGCTATTTCTATAATGATGTAACCTAACTTAAATCAAGCACATTCCTAATGAAACGCGCCTGATTGTTAAAAATCATTACTTAAATCTATTCAAGATAAGCCTTCTTTAGTTGTTGAAGATATTTTAAAAATTTATTAAAACTCAAATTTTAAAGGTCTAATGAATAGGTTTTCTAATGTTTCTTTTGCATTTTTATTTTCAAATAAAATCTCATATAAAGCGTTGCAGATTGGAAGTTCTACGGCATACTGTTGGGATAATTCCCTTAAAGCCTTAACTGTAGAAACACCCTCTGCTAGTTTTCCAAAACTGTCTCCTTCGACATATGCTTGTCCAAATTTTCTATTATGACTATGTGGGGAGAACAACGTTGCTTCATAATCACCTAAATGACTTAAACCGTAAATGGTTAAATCATTTCCCCCCATTGCTCTTACAAGACGAGAAATTTCTCTTGTACCTCTTGCCATAAGTGAACCTTTTAAACTACTATAACTTAAACCATCTAACATGCCTGCAGCAATTCCCATCACATTTTTTGTTGCGGCCCCTATTTCATTCCCAATAAGGTCTTGACCATAATAGAACCTGATTAAATCACTATTAAGTTCTTGAACAATCATTTTGGTTACCTCAACATTTTCGGAACCTATAACCATACAATTTTGGTATGTTATTCACAAAATCCTGTACATGTCCTGGACCTACCCAAACTGCTACATTCACTCTTCTTCCGACCTCCTCACTAAATACTTGAGAAAGTCTTTTTCCACTAGAGGCTTCAAGCCCTTTCATACATAAAATAAAAGTTTTGTTTTGTATTTCATTTAATGAATTTAATTGCTTTGCAAATGACCTTAATTCCTGTGCACTAATTGAGATGATGATTAGGTCTGCAAAAGAAATCACTTTTTTTAATGAACTATTTAATTCAATAGTATCCGGTATGGAGAGATAATCATTTTTTCTTGTATCCTTTAAGCCCAAAAAATTTCTTGAACTTTCCCGTCCCCATAGCATGACATTATGTCCAACTTTATTCGCATACCAAGCCATAAAAGTTCCCCATCGCCCGCATCCTAAAACTGATATGTTCATTTTTTCACCTTTTCCTTGTTGTTTCTAATTTTAATTTTTAATTACTTTCCAAGAGAGTACGGTCCATTTTTGGTAAACATTTAGTTACATTCGACAAAATCAAAATAATTCCTTCTTAAACTGGAAGCATTACCTTAAGTACAATATTATTGATAAGTACCCAATTTTCAGTTAAAATGCTCTTCCGCAATCTTGCCTAATTTATAAATAAGAGCACATTTCTTGCTCAAGAAATGCGCCCTATTGCTCAACAAAGAAATGTAAGCTGCCTTATCTAATCCCCCTTACTATTAGTTTTCCAGCTTTTTTGTAGTTTCCGAATGTAAACGATTTGTCCAATGTGGTAGGCGTTATGTGTGGACAAATTTCCTAAAACTGCCCACCATTTTGCAGTCACGGGGAAACCATTCACATCATTTTCTACCTTTTCCTCAGTCAGAAGGTCTTGCCATTGAAGCAGTACCGCTAAGAGGCACTTTTTTAAGTCATTAAACGATTTATTTTCTTTACTATTAAAGCTTTCAATATTGTCATTTATGGGCGTCACAGCATTCACATGAGATTTTTTGTATCTCTTTTGCCAAGTTTCGTTCCAGTAAAGAAGGTGTTGTACAATTTCTGCAATACTGTTGCTTTCATCATCAGGTTTCCAAAACGCTTCTTCCTCTGATAAGTCGGCAACCGATTCCGAAAACGGAACATACCAGCTAGGGTCATTAGCATTTGCTAACAATTGATCTGCTAAAACATCTTTTGCGTGAGACATACCAATCACACTCCTCTAATAATAAATTTCCTATTTCGACGCCCTTTTGAAATTACCTGCATTATTCCGTTAAATCGCCCGATTGTTGTAAATAGCAAAATGAACATTTTTAAATAACTTAAATGATTTAACTTGGCTATATTATGAAGAAACAACATAAGCCTTTTTAAAAACATCTATGTACATATAATACTTGTATTCAGAAAAGTCCAACAAACGAGTGGAAGTTATTGGATCTATCATTTATCATAGAAATTGGTAGTAATTGAGAATGGGGGGAAAACGTTCCATGACACAAATACAAAAAGTTGGACAAATTGGAGTGCCCATTAAAGATTTACAGCGTGCACTTCATTTTTATAAAGAACAGCTTGGGCTGCAGCTGTTGTTTAATACCGAAACGATGGCATTTTTCGAGTGCGGTGGCTTGCGTCTGCTGCTCAGCATGCCGGAGCAAGAGCAATATGACTATGCCAGTTCAATCGTTTATTTTCAAGTTGAGGATATAAAGGCAAGCTATGAAAAATTGCTAGAAAAAGAAGTAAAGTTCCTTGGAGAGCCACATCTCGTTGCCAAAATGGGACAAACCGAAACATGGATGGTATTTTTCAAAGATACCGAGGACAACACGCATGCGCTTATGAGTGAGGTGCATATTTAATTTTTAATGATGAGGTGTTTGGTTGAACAAGTTTAACTGCAAAATAGAAACAGAAAGATTGGTTATAAGACCTTTTGAAAAAGAGGATTATTCTACCTGGCTTACTGAATATGAAAATAGACTGCCTTCACAACACAAATATGATGAAGGTAAAATCGATATGAGTATCTGCAATAAAGAATGGTTTATAGAATTGCTAGAAAACCAGCAAAGATTAGCTTTAGAGGATAAAGAATATGTTTTTGGGGTATTTCAAAAAGTAGATCATACCCATTTGGGAGCAATTGATTTCTCCACGCTTATAAGGGATGAGTTTCAATGGGCAAGATTTGGATATACGATTCACAATCAATTTTGGAGAAATGGATATGGTCAGGAAGCTGTGAAAGCGGCGATAAGTCTTGGATTTAAAAAATTAAATTATCATCGTATTGAGGCCCACATAAATCCCGATAATATTCCATCGATAAAATTAGCAGAAAGTGTTGGAATGACATTTGAATGTATAAGAAAAGGGTTTATATACGAATTTGATGAATGGACCGATAATCTAATTTATTTCATTAACTCAAAGTAGATCTAGTTGAGTGAGAAAGCGGATAATAAAAGAAATGGCTCGGAGAACGCTTTTAAGCCATTTCTCTCTTTTGTAAATAATGCTGACTTAATTACTGATCATTAATCACTAACATGTTGGATTCATCAAACTCCCAATCCTCACCGTAGGCTACTTCCCAATAGTAGCCATCGAGATCGGTAAAATAGCCGCCGTAGCCGCCCCAATCTGTCGTTTTCGGTTCCTTTTGGATTGTCGCTCCTGCTGCCGCAGCCTTTTTAATCACTTCATCCACTTCTTCCATGGACTTTGCATTATAAGCTAGAGTGATACCAGGAAAAGTGTTTGAAATTGCAGGCGGATTATCGTGATTAATATCTTTAGCTAGTTCATCAATTGGATACAAAGCAATTCTGGAGCCTTCATTTCTGAAGAAAATAATGAACGGATTGGATTCCGTCCCCCTAATAGAGGTGTCAAACCCTAGATCCTTATAAAACTTATACGCCTTCACAATATCCCTTGTACCGAGTGTTATTAGATTTAGTCTGTTCATTCCTCCGCCTCCAAAAAATTACTTTTCTATAAACATTCTGCAATTTCATCTTATATCCTTTTTTTAGAAAAATAAAATCCAATTTAGGAACTTGTCATATTCATTGGAAACAAAACTCTATGAAGAAACAGGAAAAGTGTTTCCAATCGTATCTATTGCAAACAAATCTACACGAAAATACAGGAAAAGGGTTTCCAATCGTATCTATTGCAAACAAAACTCTATGAAAAAACAGAAAAAGTGTTTCCAATCGTACCTATTGGAAACAAATCTACACGAAAATACTAGAAAAGTGTTTCCAATCGTATCTATTGCAAACTAATCTCCCAAAAAAATGAAAAAAATGTTTCCAACATTCCTAAAAGCCACTATACCTAGTTTAATAACTTTTAAGACTCTATCACAATTGAAAAAGCCCAAACCATATGATTTGGACTTTTAAATTACTATATTTCTCCTAATTCCTTTTTTACCTCTTCTAATGTCGGCAGCCCAGTCATGGCACCTTTTTTTGTCGTTGCCAAGCCGCCGGAGATGCTGGCAAAGCGAAGCATTTCCTCTATTTCGGACACTGTAAGCTCCCCTAATGTTTTCCGAGATTCGTTAATCGTGTAAAGAATCCCAGATACAAACGCATCCCCCGCCCCAGTTGTATCTACTACCTTACATGACATGGCGGATACCCTGCCAATCTCGCCTTTAAAGCGGTAAATGCTGCCTTCCGCCCCTAATGTCACTAAGATCAGAGGGATATCAGGCAACTTTGCAATCCCATCTTCTAAACTTGCACACCCGGTTAAAAACTCAAGCTCTTCCTCAGAAACTTTTAAAATATCAGCAAAAGAGAGTGTTTCTAAAATCATTTCTTTTGCCTGTTCTTCTGAGTTCCATAATCCTAAACGAAGATTAGGATCATAGGAAACTAGCATTCCTGCTTTTTTTGCTTGCTCCACCGCGTGGATCGTTGCTGACTTTGCCGGTTCGCTGATTAGTGAAATAGAACCAAAATGGAGTATTTTTTGCCCTGTAAAAACCTCTTGATCCAATTCTTCTTTTTTCAAAAAACGATCTGCACTCGGGTTAATGTAAAAACTAAAATGGCGTTCCCCGGAATGCTCTAAAGTTACAAATACTACACCCGTTCTTGCTTCATCCGTTAACTTCATCGCATCGACATTAACACCGTAGCCTGACAGTGTCTCTTTTAAAAAATACCCTAATACATCATCCCCAGCTTTACCAACGAAAGTTGAAGAGCCGCCAAGCTTTGCAATGCCAACTGACACATTTGCAGGTGCACCGCCGGGAGCCTTTTGGTATGTTAAATTATCCTCATCAAGCGGGATAAAATCAATTAACGCTTCACCTAAACAAATAACACCGTTCATATTAACCTCCAAGGCTCCATTTTTTCAAACGAAAGGATGCCGTTCCATTAAAGGAAATCGTCTGATCTTCAGGCTGCGGAAAATAACGTGCGGTAAACATCTCTTGTCCACCATTGACGAAAATCTCTAACGAAGAGTGATCCATAAAAATCTGAAGCTTCGAAAGCTTATCCAGCATGCAAACTCTTTTTTCACTTAATCCTGTTTTCATATTTCTTCGCTGCAAGCTTATTTCCAGTTTTGATGAATCATATGAGAGCACGGCCTCACCGCGGAAATTTATTTCAAATGTTCCGTCAACCGGTTCAGCAAAATCAAGTTCCATTTCTGCTGCACAAACCCCATCCAAGCTATCATGTTTGCCGTAATCAAAGAAAACCTCGTCTTTTCGAAGATTTTTTAATTCCGCTGCTGGTTTTTGAAAAATCTGCCCATCCCTAAGTTCCAATTCACGCGGGATTGTTAAAGCGTGAACCCAGTGGTTCGCAATAGTAGGCTGATATGGTTCGCTCTCGTCCGTGATGCCCATCCATGCATAAAGAATCGTTCTTCCCGATTCATCTCTAAAAGTTTGCGGGGCATAAAAATCAAAGCCGCGGTCAAGCTCCACAAAATCGCCATGCTGATACTGGGCCGTTTCATAATCCAATGTACCAACAAAATAGCCAGATTGAAAAAGATTATTGTATAAATAGCCATTAGGCTCCAAGCCTTGAGGTGACACCAATAATACCTCTTTGCTTTGTAACTGAATCAAATCGGGGCATTCCCACATATAGCCGAAGTCCCCAAGACCGTTCTTTCTGGAACCGGCTATTGGGCCAAGCTCCTCCCATTGATACAAATCATCGGATACAAAAAGAACAGCAGCCCCTTCTTCCTCCAGTGTTTGTGCACCAATAATCATGTACCAGCGGTCATTCTTTTTCCAAACCTTTGGGTCGCGGAAGTGTGCTGTATAACCATCTGGCAGCTTCAGTACAGGGCCTTTTTTCTCAAAATGAACACCGTCGGTTGAAACAGCTAAACACTGGTATGTCTCTCGGGCTCCGTCATCTGACTTTACATTACCTGTATAAAACAAGTAGAGTTTCCCATCCGACTCAATCGCGCTTCCTGAGTAACAGCCATTTTTTTCATACCATTCACTTGGAGCCAGAGCGATTGGCTCTTCCTTCCAGTTAACCATATCCACGGACGAATAATGTCCCCAAAATTTCGCTCCATGTGCAGTGTCAAATGGGTTCCATTGATAAAACACATGATAAGCACCTTTGAATTGGATTAAACCATTCGGATCATTTAACAGTCCGACCAGGGGCATGAGATGGTAACTAAGCCGATATGGATCTTGTTGGATCAGTTTCTCGTATTTTTTTACTTCTTTATATGCTTGTTCTTTTAGGAGACTTTCTCTTTCTGTCATCAAAGAACCCTCCATGCTGTTTTTAAAGAAAAAAGGCAAGTGTTCGCTTGCCTTTTTCAAATTATTGTTCAATTTCCTTCTTCACCTTATCTGAATAACCAAACATCCAAGTAAGAATGAAAGCAACGGCAATCGCCACTACGTTAACTAAAATGTACAGTACTATTTGTCCGTTCAAATAAAGCAATGTTCCCGGAATAACGGTTACCGCCATCCCTGTTGCTTTCAATCCAAGAATCGATGCCAGGAACCCACCAGCTGCACCGCCGATTAAGGCCATAATAAATGGTTTGCCGTAACGCAGGTTAACACCAAAAATAGCTGGTTCGGTAATTCCTAAAAATGCTGAGAACGCTGAAGGTAATGCCAGAGCTTTCAACTTTTTCGATTTTGTCTTTAAACCAACGGCTAACGCTGCACCGCCTTGAGCTGCAACGGCACAAGTTACGATAGCATTGTATGGGTTATTGTGATATTGGGCTAATAGCTGAATCTCTAACATATTGAAAATATGGTGTACACCCGTGATAACAATTACTTGGTTCAATCCGCCAATTAAGATACCACTAATACCGAATGGCCAAGATAGCACGTTTGTCGCCACTTTTAAAATATCCTGCTCGACAATATGGAAAATCGGTCCTATTACTAATAGGGATAATGTAATCATAATCAGAAGCGTTAGAAACGGTGTAACAATTAAATCCAATGCGTCTGGTACACGTTTTCTGATGATTCTTTCAAGCTTTGCACCAATAATACCCGCAATGAACGCTGGTAATACGGAACCCTGGTAGCCAACAACAGGAATAAAGTCTAGGAAATATAGCGGTTTGACGTCCCCTCCTGCAACACCCCAGGCATTTGGCAATGAAGGAGAAACGAGCATCAATCCGAGTATTAACCCGATGATTGGCGTACCGCCGAACACTCTAAACGTTGACCAAGCCACGAGTGCCGGCAGGAAAATAAACGCTGTATCCGTTAAAACTTGCGTAAATAGGAGAAAGTTTTGCGAAATATCTTCCGGATTCATCCCGAATAAAGCGAGGACTTGTTCCTGCATGACGAGGCCACGAAGACCCATGAATAAACCTGTTGCCACAAGGACCGGTATAATTGGTACAAACACATCACCGAATGTTCTAACTGCCCTTTGGAATCTGCTGCCGCTTTTTACTGCTTCTTTTTTCTGATCAGTGGCAGATAGTGTGTCTAGTCCCAATTGAGAAACTTCTTCGTAGACTTTATTAACCGTTCCCGTTCCAAATATAATCTGGTACTGGCCGGAGTTAAAAAATGCTCCCTTTACTTTATTAATGGATTCGACCTTTTCCTGATTGATTTTCTCTTTATCATTTACCATAATCCGCAGCCTGGTTGCACAGTGGGCAACTGATTGAATATTTCCTCTGCCCCCAACAGCCTCGATTACTTCTTCCGCAATTTTGCGATTTTCGGACATTTTCCTCACCCCTGTTTTTATATGGAATCGATTTCACATTGGAATAAAAAAAATATATCAATAATTAATAATGTGAAACCGATTTGAAAATTTATGCATTATAATTTAGGGAATCGATTCCACAGATTTGAAAAATAAAAGTGTAACCGAGGAGATTACCATGTGGAATCGATTACACTTTTATTATACACTCGAACGTTCAACTAGTCTATAGGGAATTGTTTTAATTACCTCGTGGTAATTTTCTCCACTGATTTTTTGGAGTATTAATAATGCTGCTTCCCGCCCTGCCTCTTCTATTGAAAAATCAATCGTTGTTAACGGTGGGGCGATAAATTTGGCAAGTTCAGATGCCCCCATGCCTGCAAGAGCGATATCATCAGGAACCGATAACCCTGCTTCGTTCAAATACAGCATCGCACCAATGGCTAACCGGTCGGTTACGGCTAATACTGCTGTTGGTTTATTTTCGGCGGCATCAAGTAGAATCGCTCTCATGCTTTCGTACCCGGATTCCACATTAAACACACCTTTTTGCACCCAGCTAGTTTCTATCTGTAAGTTTTTTTCTTTCATGGCATCCAGGTAGCCTTTTTTTCTTAAATAACCAACAGCACGGTCTTGTTCATCGACACCAATAAAGGCAATTTTGGTATGTCCTTTTTGAATAAGGAAATTCACCATGTCCTTTGTGGCCTGATAATCGTCAAAAATAACATTGGCTAAGCCGGAAATAGTTTGTCCAACGGTTACAAATGGAATTTTCAAATTATAGATCTCTTCGACTAACGGGCGGTTGATATTGGTGGCCGATAAAATAATGCCATCAACATGACGGCTTTTCAGGAGCTTTAAATATTCAATTTCCTTTTCCGGATCAAGGTTTGTGTTCGTTAAAAGAATTTGATAGCCCTCTTTCGCTAAAATTTCATCCATCCCCTTTACAAGACGGCTGGAAGTTTCGGTGCTGATTTTTGGAAGGATGACACCAATTACTTTCGTCTTTTTGGTGCGCAATGATTTGGCATTTTCGCTTGGGACATAACCGGTTTCCTCGATTACCTGTAAGACCCTTTTTTTAGCCTCCTCACTCACATAACCGGAATTATTTAGAACTCTTGAAACCGTCGTCCGGGAGACATTCGCCCGTTCAGCAATCTCTTTAATTGTAAGCATATGTATTTCCTCCTAGGCCATAAAGGTCATACAACCATTTTACACAAAGTATCCGAAATTTAAATGGGAATTTAATCGAAGTTTTTTTCAAAAAAATGTCATTGACCGGTAATATGGTTTATATTATTATATTAGTTTGTAAGTATGACAGTGGTTCGTAACCATCCCACTATAAAAAACTAAGGAGAATTGAATATGGAAAAAACCACAAATACATTTCCACAGCAAACTGCTGCAGGTAAGACCATTTCTCGCGGTACACATTCAAACGTACGAGGGATTGTTATAAATGGCATTATCGCAGCATTGTATATTGCAGTTTCGGCAGTCATTGCACCATTTGGCTTTAACCAAATCCAGTTTCGGGTTTCTGAGATGTTTAATCATCTAATTGTTTTTAACAAAAAGTATATTTTCGGCATAATCCTAGGTGTGTTTCTCACAAACCTGTTCTTTTCACCGATGAAGGCTTATGACCTGATTTTCGGTGTCGGCCAATCGCTGCTGGCATTGGGGATTACGATTGTTTGTGCACGCTTTATTAAGGGAATCTGGACACGAATGATTGTGAATACAGTAGTCTTCACCTTTACAATGTTCCTGATTGCCTTGGAATTGCATCTCGCTTTCGGATTGCCATTCCTATTTACATGGTTAACAACGGCTGTTGGTGAATTTGCGGTGATGGCTGTCGGTATGCCAATCATGTATTACATCAATAAGTCTGTCCGTTTTGATAAAATTGTTTAATTAAAAGGAGCTGTTACTTTACTAAAAAGTAACAGCTCTTTTTAAACATTACTCCAACCACTGTAATGTTAATGAATATTTTTCTAGACAAGTACTCCCTCCATACATTATATAGAATTTCTATGCAAAATGATTTTTGACAAAATCATCTATCTCTATTGCTGTTTTTTATCCATATGGTAAAATTTTCATGTAATTAAATTGCGCATTGCAGGTGAATTAAATGGATAATGAATATTTTGTCGGTTGGGGAACCCTCGCTCTGATTAACGCTGGATTAGCGCAAGGGAAAAACCGCAGCGGACTTAACTGGTTTTTCTTATCTTTATTTCTTGGACCGTTTGCTACTTTATGTTTAGTGATCGCTGATAATAAAGCAGGGGCATAGTATGCTAGGTGGTTGATTAATAGACTGAGGCTCAGAGTTAATATCAATTTACTCTTTTTAGAAAAACCTTGCTTCAAGTGATTATTTAGGTGGTCAATAAGAACTTTTTTCAGAAAATCTAAGCTTTATATGCACATTGGAGGGTTCAATGTACACCTTTTTCGAAAAATCTCTGCTCCTCGTGCTCATTGACCGCTTCCATGAGCACTTTTTTCTGAAAATCTAAGCTTCGCGTGCACATTGGAGGGTTCAATGTACACCTTTTTCGAAAAATCTCTGCTCCTCGTGCTCATTGACCGCCTCCA
>NZ_BNDS01000049.1:8485-16231 GCF_014656545.1 Neobacillus kokaensis | reverse complement strand
AGAGTAGGACGCTGCCGGGCAAACAAAAAGACAATCAGAAATGATTGTCTTTTTTACTATATACAATTAAATCCAGCTTAGCGACTATGTTTTTGATTTTGTTAAATATTGATAAATTAAAAACGGGCCTTTTTTTAAAGTGATTTGCAAAAATGAGTAGATAAAAGGGTAGTCGCGATTAGGCATCATTTTTGTTAATTCACTCCACCATTCTGTTTCATAACGGGCTATCATACTTAAATTGTAAAGTAATAAGTAATGAATGAGCAGCTCAGGAAAGTCAGAAAACTTATTTTTATGTAATGGAAGTGCCCAGTACTTCTCATCAAGATGAAATTTTAGCGGTATAACATTTGAAACTCCAAAATTCTCCGATATTGTAAAAGAGATCCCCTTGTCGGAAAATTGCACATTATTGTTCATCTTTGCTGTAAAAAACTCTTTAAAGCGATTTTCTGTCATATGGTATGAATCTAATATAGTGTCAGAAAGAGTATATTGTTCCCCAACTGAATGTAACGGTTCAAAAATTTTTTTACTTTCGTGTAAAAGGAATAACTCATTTAGTTCCGGGATAAGCTGCAATAAATCTTCCATTACGACCTTTTCGCCTTCCAGTTGTTTCATGTGAAACATTTTTTCAGACATATAGGGGAAAAGTCCATTTTTTTGAAGCTTGACTTCGTCTTGAAAAAAGAGATAATTTTGCTTTTTTCGCTTTCGTGTTGACACGCCATGAGCTAAAACGGCTGTTGATTCAGGATAAGCGGGATCAGTCGTTAATATGCAGGCCTTAATTAAATGGACGAGGCCATAAAAAAGCAAAATTGGTTTTAAAATAAGTGGTGCTTTTTCTGCTTGTTGATAATATATTTGACCATGTTCCAAATAATAAAGAAAAGAATATGAGTTGTCGTAACTTTTTGCTTCAGGATTTTCAATATTGTTTTTTTGGTAACATGTTTTTAGGAAACTTTGACAATATTCAGCAGAAAAAAACCTTGAAAAGCTGGTCCAGTCATTTTGATTAATGTTCAAATTATACCACCTTTTTTTCAGAATAATCTAACTTAGTGCATGTCCCTTGACAGTATTTTGTCCAATTGATAACCTACAAATAATATTTTTTGTCCTGGAGGCCGTAAAAATGTGGGAAAATAAGTTTGCAAAAGAAGGTTTAACGTTTGATGATGTGTTATTAGTTCCTGGAAAGTCAGAAGTTCTTCCAAGAGATGTTAATTTACAGGTTGAATTATCGCCTAATGTAAAACTTAATATCCCAATTATTAGTGCTGGGATGGATACGGTAACGGAATCAGAAATGGCGATTGCGATGGCCCGTCAAGGCGGTTTAGGTATTATCCATAAAAACATGTCCATTGAGCAGCAAGCAGAGCTTGTAGAAAAGGTTAAGCGCTCTGAGAGCGGTGTTATTACGGATCCATTTTTCTTAACACCAGACAGGCAGGTTTTTGATGCCGAGCATTTAATGGGGAAATATCGCATCTCCGGGGTTCCAATTGTGAACAATGTCGAGGAGCAAAAGCTAATCGGCATTATTACCAACAGGGATCTTCGTTTTATTGAAGATTATTCCTTTAAAATCTCCGATGTGATGACAAAGGAAAATCTAATTACGGCTTCAGTTGGTACAACATTAGCTGAAGCAGAGAAAATTTTACAAAAGCATAAGATTGAAAAGCTGCCGCTTGTTGACGAGCAAGGAGTACTAAAGGGGTTAATTACCATTAAGGATATTGAAAAGGTAATTGAGTTTCCAAACTCAGCTAAGGATCAGCAAGGCCGTTTGCTAGCAGGTGCAGCTGTTGGGGTTACCAAGGATACAATGAGACGAGTGGAAGCACTTGTGAAGGCCAACGTCGATGCTATAGTTGTAGATACAGCCCATGGGCATTCAAAAGGTGTTCTTGATACAGTAAAACAAATTAGAGACGCATTTCCTGAATTAACAATTATTGCTGGTAACGTAGCAACTGCTGAAGCAACAAAAGCTTTAATCGAAGCAGGAGCTGACGTAGTCAAGGTTGGAATTGGCCCAGGGTCAATTTGTACAACCCGCGTTGTTGCTGGAGTAGGTGTACCGCAAATTACAGCGGTCTATGATTGCGCAACGGAAGCTATGAAACACGGCAAGACGATTATAGCTGATGGTGGAATTAAATACTCTGGTGATGTCGTGAAAGCATTGGCTGCAGGAGGAAATGCCGTAATGCTTGGCAGTCTTTTAGCAGGTACTACAGAAAGCCCTGGAGAAACTGAAATTTTCCAAGGACGCCGCTTTAAAGTATATCGAGGTATGGGTTCTGTTGCAGCAATGGAAAAGGGTTCAAAAGACCGTTATTTCCAAGAAGATAATAAGAAATTTGTCCCTGAAGGTATTGAAGGGCGCTTACCTTACAAAGGACCTTTAGCTGATACCATTTTCCAGTTGATTGGCGGATTACGCTCCGGAATGGGCTATTGCGGTACCAAAGACCTTGAAGAGTTAAGAACAAAATCACAATTTATCAGAATGACTGGCGCCGGCTTAAGAGAGAGCCATCCACACGATGTTCAAATCACAAAAGAGGCACCAAACTATTCTATGTAAAAAGAGAAGCTCAGCCTTCTCTTTTTTTTTGCAAAAAAACCTCTTCAAAGCGTTCTGCTCAAAAAGTCCCATTTTAAAAAGGAAATAAGTTAGGCGGATGCTCTGTCTAGGATTTACTTTGGAGTTGTGTTAAAATAACCAAGGTGTACTAAAACGTTGGAGGGCATAACAGTGAAAAAACAGTTTTTTCGAAAATTAGCTGCTAGTGCGCTTGCCCTGACACTTTCTTTTAGCCTTTTTGGCGGAGCGGGACAGGCAAATGCACAAGCGGCTTTAAATGTAAATGCAGATGGGGCAATATTAGTTGATGCAGAATCAGGCAAAGTGCTATATGAAAAAAATGCTGACAGTCCACTTGGAGTTGCCAGTATGACCAAAATGATGACTGAATATCTGCTCCTTGATGCGGTGAAACGTGGAAAAGTGAAATGGGACCAGGAATATAATGTCAGTGACCTAGTGTATAAAATGTCACAGCCAAGAGACTTATCGAATGTACCGTTACGCAAGGATGGAAAATATAAAGTACAAGAATTATATGAGGCTATGGCAATTTATTCTGCTAATGGTGCAACCATTGCTTTGGCTGAAATTATCGGCGGGTCAGAGTCGAACTTTGTTAAAATGATGAACGAAAAAGCCCAAAAGTTAGGCTTAAAACATACTAAATTTGTAAACTCTTCAGGATTAAATAATAGAGATTATCATGGTGAACAGCCAGAAGGTACGGGCCCTGAGGATGAAAACGTAATGTCCGCAAATGATGTAGCAACACTAGCATTTCATTTGATCAACGAATATCCTGATGTTTTAAAAACTGCTAGCACTCCTATGAAGGTGTTTCGTGAAGGAACAGATGATAGAATCATCATGAAGAACTGGAACTGGATGCTGCCTTCCCTTGTTTATGGCTACCAAGGAATGGATGGACTGAAGACAGGGACAACTGATTTTGCCGGCTATTGCTTTACAGGTACAGCAAGCCGTGATGGCAAACGATTTATTACCGTTGTTCAGAATGCTACGAATGCCAATGGTAAAGGCGATTATAAGTCTCGCTTTGATGAAACAAGAAAAATGCTGGATTATGCCTTTAGCAATACAACAAAAGAAGAAGTCGTTCCAAAACACTATCAAGTAAAGGGACATAAAACTCTTCCCGTTATTAAAGGGAAAGAGGACCAAGTTAAAATTTATACAAAGTCAGCCATTGATATGGTGATTGAAAATGGCGAGAAAGACAATTATAAACCAGTATTAGTTTTGGATAAAAAGAAGATTAACAAAAACGGTGAAATAACCGCGCCTATTAATAAAGGTGAAAAAATCGGCTATATAACAATTGAGCCTAAAAATGGTGATAAAATTAAATACTTAACAGCAGAGGGGCAAAAGAAGGTTCAAGTAGATGTAGTTGCTGCTCAAGATGTTGAGAAAGCCAATTGGTTTGTGTTAATGATGAGAGGAATTGGAAGCTTCTTTGGGGATGTATGGGGAGGCATTTCTTCTACGGTAAAAGGCTGGTTTTAAAGCTTTTTAAAAACTATCAAAATTTGGATGGATAAAAGATTGGATTCCTGCCTTGACAGGAATCCTTTTTTGTTGCTTTAATGGTTTTATGGAATGAATTTTTCTACTATTTAAAATGATAGTTTTCAAGCTAGGGAGATTTTTCTTAATATTAGCAATAGAAGGGGGATTTTTCAGAAATGTTAACAGGTACGGATCGTGTAAAACGGGGTATGGCAGAAATGCAAAAGGGCGGCGTCATTATGGATGTCGTGAATGCTGAGCAGGCAAAGATTGCTGAGGAGGCTGGCGCAGTAGCGGTAATGGCTCTTGAGCGGGTTCCTTCCGATATTCGTGCTGCTGGCGGTGTTGCCAGAATGGCAGATCCAAGAATTATGGAAGAAGTAATGGGTGCTGTTTCCATTCCAGTAATGGCTAAAGCTAGAATTGGTCATATTGTCGAGGCACGAGTTCTTGAGGCTATGGGCGTAGATTATATTGACGAAAGTGAAGTATTGACTCCTGCTGATGAAGAATTCCATTTAAATAAAAATGCGTTTACGGTTCCTTTTGTTTGTGGCTGTCGTGATTTAGGTGAGGCTGCTCGTAGAATTGGCGAAGGCGCTTCTATGCTTCGTACAAAAGGCGAGCCTGGAACTGGTAATATTGTTGAAGCGGTCCGCCATATGCGTAAAGTAAATGCACAAGTTCGTAAAGTCGTTGCTATGAACGAAGACGAATTGATGACTGAAGCAAAGCTTTTAGGAGCACCGTATGAAATCCTTCTTGAAATTAAACGTCTTGGCCGCCTTCCAGTTGTTAACTTTGCTGCCGGTGGTGTAGCAACTCCTGCTGATGCAGCGTTAATGATGGAATTAGGCGCTGACGGTGTATTCGTAGGGTCTGGGATTTTTAAATCAGAAAACCCTGCTTTATTTGCAAAAGCGATTGTAGAAGCAACTACACACTACCAAGATTATAAATTAATTGCTGAACTATCTAAGAACTTAGGGACACCGATGAAAGGGATTGAAATTTCATCATTGGCACCAGCTGACCGCATGCAAGACCGCGGTTGGTAGAATAGCAAAGCGAAAGTGCCTTGCATAGGCGCTGCTGCTAAATAAGAAGAACTTTAAATTCACTAAAACAGAACTTTTGAAAAAAAGTTCTGTTTTTCAAAACAAAGGGGTATTTTTATGATAAAGATTGGCGTTCTCGCATTACAAGGGGCTGTCCGTGAGCATATTCAATCAGTTGAAGCATGTGGAGTAGAGGCGATCGCCATTAAGCATAAGGAAGAGCTGAAAGAGATAGATGGCTTGATTCTCCCTGGCGGAGAAAGCACTGCCATGCGTCGTTTAATTGATAAGTATGACTTTATGGATGCGTTGAAGGACTTTGCTGCAGAAGGGAAGCCAATGTTTGGGACATGTGCCGGTTTGATCCTTTTAGCAAAAAATCTTGTCGGCTACAGCGAGCCGCATATCGGTGTGATGGACGTTACGGTTGAACGCAACTCCTTTGGCCGTCAGGTAGACAGCTTTGAGGCCGACCTCGCGATTAAAGATGTCGCTTCAGCGTTCCCTGCAGTATTTATCCGTGCACCGCACATTGTTGAAGCTGGAGAGAATGTTGAAATTCTATCTAAACACAATGGCCGCATTGTTGCTGCACGTGAAGGGCAATTCCTCGGATGTTCGTTCCATCCGGAGCTAACAGAGAACCATCGCTTTACTGGATACTTTGTTGAGATGGTTAAAGAAGCAAAACAAAAACAGCTTGTCTAACCGGAATAATTTGGTTGCATTTAAGAGATACTTATAGTAAATTAATTAATACAAAATTATATTGAACAAAGCGATGAGAGGAACTAGTAACAAGAGATCTATTCTTAAGAGAGCCGGTGGCTGGTGTGAACCGGTGAATGATGCTTGTGAATCCCTCCTCGAGCAAGGTACGGAACGTCTCCATCAAGGGGCCAGTAAGTATCTTCGGACAGAAACCGTTAATTTTTTGAGGTGGACAGTTTTGGCTGTCAACCAGGGTGGTATCGCGAGTAACTCTCGTCCCTGTATTTGGGGCGGGAGTTTTTTTGTTTTTATAGCGTATTTTAAACGACCTCGCAGATATATAGCATTAAGTCGCAGATATATTACCCAAACTCGCAGATATATTACTCAAACCCGCAGAAATCCATTAATAAAGAAGAAAAGGAGTGTCAAAAACATGCTCGATATAAAAGTATTAAGGGCCAATTTTGCTGAAGTAAAGGAAAAGCTGCAGCATCGTGGTGAAGATTTAACAGATTTAGGAAGGTTTGAGGAGCTGGACCACAAAAGACGAGAGCTGATTGTGGAGTCTGAACAGCTTAAATCAAAACGAAATGAAGTTTCTCAGCAGGTTGCAGCTTTAAAGCGTGAGAAGAAGGACGCCGATCACTTGATTACAGAAATGCGTGAAGTAGGTGACCGGATTAAAACGCTTGATGATGAGTTAAGAGGAGTAGAAGAATCGTTGGAGCTGCTGTTATTAAGCATTCCAAATATTCCACATGAAAGCGTCCCAGTCGGTGAATCAGAGGATGACAACGTTGAAATTAGAAAATGGGGTCAAATTCGTGAGTTTGATTTTGAAGCAAAACCGCACTGGGAGATTGCCGATCACTTAGGCATCCTTGATTTTGAACGTGCGGGTAAGGTGACCGGAAGCCGATTTGTATTCTATAAAGGGCTTGGTGCTCGACTTGAACGTGCATTAATGAGCTTTATGCTTGATTTACATGTAGATGAACATGGCTACACAGAAGTGCTGCCGCCATACATGGTAAATCGCGCAAGTATGACGGGGACAGGGCAGCTGCCGAAGTTTGAAGAGGATGCTTTCTTAATCGAAAGTGAAGACTACTTCTTGATTCCAACAGCTGAAGTACCTGTGACGAATCTACATCGTGATGAAATCATCAGCGGTGAGGAATTGCCGATTAAATATGCTGCTTACAGTGCATGCTTCCGTTCTGAGGCAGGTTCTGCCGGGCGTGATACAAGAGGCTTGATCCGCCAGCATCAATTTAATAAGGTTGAGCTTGTGAAGTTCGTTAAGCCGGAGGAGTCTTATGCTGAGCTTGAAAAGCTGACCAATAATGCGGAGCGGGTATTACAGCTGTTAGAACTGCCATACCATGTCTTAAGCATGTGTACCGCTGACCTGGGCTTTACGGCAGCGAAGAAGTATGATATCGAAGTTTGGCTGCCTAGCTATGGCACATACCGCGAGATTTCTTCTTGCAGTAATTTTGAAGCGTTCCAAGCGAGACGAGCGAATATCCGTTTCCGCCGCGATCCGAAAGCAAAGCCTGAACATGTTCATACGCTAAATGGTTCTGGTCTCGCGATAGGCCGCACGGTTGCTGCTATTTTGGAAAACTATCAACAGGAAGACGGCAGTGTCATCATTCCAACGGTACTGCGTCCATATATGGGCGGCCGTGAGGTTATTAAGCCGGTTTAATTTACTCTTTATCGGGCGGTATCGCTCCGCCCGATTTTTTTTTACAATTTAGTTGACATTAGGGTGTTTTATATGATAAATTATTTTTTGTTGTCATACGGAGGAATACCCAAGTC
>NZ_BNDS01000049.1:0-8458 GCF_014656545.1 Neobacillus kokaensis | reverse complement strand
GAATCCCTCTTCCTCCGCCATTTATTTTATAATCGCGCATAAAAACTGGAGATAAAAATTCGTTACAAGCAATTGTAACGAATTTTTTTTGCCCTGAAAAAGGGAGAAGCGGCGCTAAAGTAAATCAGAACAATCTATCAATGTGAAGTTTTGCTCTGCTAACAACGCCTAAAATTAAAAAACACATATTGGTTTAACCAATATGTGCCTTTGAAATATGAAGAATCTCGTTTAATTTGTTTTCAACATCACGGCAGACTCTTTCAGCATCTGACTTACTATTGACGACATCCGTGGTATCCATATCAACCACTAGCACTTCACTTGCATCATATCGTTCCATTACCCATTCATCGTAGCCCTTCCACACTTCAAAATAATATTCCTTTAATTCGGGATTAATTTCAAAGCTGCGGCCGCGGTCCATAATCCGGTTAAGAACCGTATCAAAGGAGCCTCTTAAGTATACCATTAGATCGGGGGCCTTTTTAGGAAGCTGTGCTAATTCTTCCATCATGTTACCCACGAGCTCTTCATAAATGTTGAATTCTAGTTCGGAAATTCTGCCTAAGTTTTTATTTACATAGGCAAAGTACCAGTCTTCGTAAATGGAACGGTCCTGTATCGTATAAATTGGATTTCTCCAATTGATGCAATCCTTCACAGTTTTAAATCGTTTATTTAAGAAAAATAGCTGCAGCAAGAAGGGGATTCTTTTAGCATCCAATTCTTCCGGCGTCAGTTCATAATAGAGCGGAAGGATGGGATTATCATCGACCGTTTCATAAAATACTTTACTTTCAATCCCTTTATGTTGAAAGTGTACCTTTAACGTGTCGGCCACACTTGTTTTTCCAAGACCTATCATACCACCAATAACGATGCTCACGAACATCCCCCTGTTCTTAACGTGTTTGTCCCGACTGATTGAAGTGCTGACGATAATTTTTCAAAGATAAGCTCCAGATCGTGTTCGTTTTTTACAAAGTCTAACTCATCGCCATTAAAACGAAGAACGGGTATTTCTGGATGTTCCTTTTCGAATAACGCAATCGTTTGTTCATAGTCAAGCGAAAGCTGTTCTAAATAAAGCGGGCTGATATTTTTCTCCACTTCCCGGCCCCGAAGCTTAATCCGTTTTAAAAGTGTATCAAGGCTGGCGTTTAAATAAATAATGACGTTCGGCTTTGGCATATCTTCTGTTAATATTTGATATATTTTATGATATTTATTATATTCTTCGCCATTTAATGTTCTTTGTGCAAAAATCAAATTTTTAAAAATATGATAATCAGCTACCACTGGCTGTTTTTTGCTCAGGAAATGGGTATTGATATCCCCTAATTGTTTAAAGCGATTGCAGAGAAAAAACATTTCCGTCTGGAAACTCCATTCCTCAATATTTTCATAAAACTTTCCTAAGAATGGATTTTCGTCGACAATCTCTTTTAGCAGCGCGAATTGAAATTGTTCTGAAATGGCTTTGGCTAGAGATGTTTTTCCTACACCAATCGGCCCTTCAACCGTAATAAAGGGTATCTCCCCCATTTGATATCCTCCTTCTCCAGCTTACTGCGATATTCTAATCTATATGTTATAACGAAAGATGTCTGACATTCGATGTCAAAAAGCGACATAATTTTTACAGTGCAAAGAATATTTTATCATAATCTGCAGAAGGAAGGGATATGGAATTTTTTTATAATTATTAAAAAAACTGCCGTAAAAAAGACGGCAGTTACGTTCCTCGTTTAGTGACGTTAAAGTTATCAACAATTAGCAGCCAATTTTGAGGGAAGGCCAGCCCTAGTTTCCAATAGCTCATTCCTCTTAAATTTAATTCCTTAATTAAATCAAATTTTGCCTGGATCGAGCGGGCATCTTCGAACCAAACTTCATGCTGCTTGCCAGAAGCATCGGTATATTTGAAAAATGGTGCCTGTGCTTTTGTGTCATATTGAATCGGGACATGGTGGCTGGCCGCAAGCTGAATTGCCTGCTGCGGACTGACCGCCTTGGCAATGGTCCCTTGAACAAACGGCAAGGTCCAATCATATCCATATAAATTTTGCCCCATTAAAATTTTAGTTGAAGACATTTCTGAAACGGCAAAATCTAATACCTTTCTTACTTGATCAATCGGGGATACGGCCATTGCCGGACCGCCGCTGTAGCCCCATTCATAGGTCATAATGACAACAAAGTCAGAGATTTCCCCGTGTGCCTTATAGTCATGGGCTTCATACCATAATCCTTTTTGTTCACGGCTTGTTTTAGGAGCAAGAGCCGTCGACATGAGCCAGCCTTCCCTCTGGAACCTTTGTTTGGCCTTCCTTAAAAAACGATTATAGGCTTCACGATCAGCCGGGCGTAAAAATTCAAAATCAAAATGAATATCGCGGAAACCATATTTTTTGGCGGTTGCCACAATATTATTTAAAAACTTATCCTGAATCGCAATATCGTTAAGCAATATTCTTCCTAACTCATCACTGAACTGATCATTTTCCTGGTTATTAATGACCATCATTAAGACATTTCGATTGGCTCTGGCAATAGCGGGGAACTGATTGAGCAAAGGTTCTTTCAATGTACCGTCACGGCGTGCTTGAAAGCTGAATGGGGCTAAATAGGTTAAGTAGGGTGCTGCCTCACGGGCGCTGTTTTCTAGAGCAGGTGCAACGGTGGTGCCGCGCGGTTCAACATAGGCATTGAATTCAGCATTTCGCTTTTTCCCTTGAGGGATATAAAGTCTGAGGCCGACCTGTAATGGCTGATTAACAGGAATGCGGTTAATCGACGCAAGCTGTTGGTATGGGACACCAACTTTTTGACCAATAGAGTATAGGGTATCACCTTGCTGAACGAAATAAAAGTGTCCGATAATAGGAATAACGATTGCCTGGCCCACAACAAGGTTGTTAGGATTCGGCAGATCATTCGCTTCAGTAATGTCGTTTACGGTTGTATGGTAAGTCCTTGCAATTGTTGTCAATGTTTCATTTTGCTTAACAACGTGGATTTGCATAATTATCCCTCCTAAAGCACACATACGCTACAACCATTCTATGAGGTCGAGGGAGAATTCATGATATAATCTTGGTAAATTTCATGATTGCTTGGTTCTATTTTTGCCTTTAATACGTTTTTCATCATAGTTAAGGCGTATTGATTATCGTCCTCTGAGACTGAAGCAAGACAATCAGAAGGGATCAGTAGTTCAAATTCTCTCATATAAGCATCATTAGCTGTAAACAAGACACAAATATTCCCTGCGATGCCGGTTAACAGAAGTGTATTTACATTTAATTGATGAAGTAATGTGTTAAGAGCTGTTCCGTAAAAGGCGGAATGCTTCGGCTTGATTAAAAAATAGTCATCTTCTCCGGGCAGCACCTTATTCATTATTGGATTACTATATTGGTTGCTGCAATATTGGATGATTTTTTGATAGTCAGCCTGCCATAAATTATAATGATCATTGATAAAAATGACCGGCAGCTTCATTTTGCTAAATTGGTCCTTTAGTTTTTTTATTGGCTGAGAAATTTTTAGAGCCTTTGCAGCTAATACAGAACCTTGAGGGAAATCAAAATTATTGATCATGTCGATAATAATAAGCGCAGTTCTAGTATTTTTCATAAGTCTTTCTCTCCTTTTTTCCTATTTTGGGGAGGGTTGTTGTTTTTTATCCACTATTATTTACCCATTTAAAGGCGGTTTTATCTGAATGAACGAACAAGATGAATATTTTATGAAAGAAGCAATAAAAGAAGCGCAAAAAGCCCAGGATTTAAATGAGGTGCCGATAGGGGCAGTGATTGTTTATGATGGAAAAATTATTTCCCGGGCACATAATCTGCGGGAAAGCGAGCAAAATGCGGTAGCCCATGCAGAGCTGTTAGCAATTGACAAGGCCTGTCGGGAAATTGGGTCATGGCGCCTCGAGGACACAACCCTGTATGTCACCCTCGAGCCGTGTCCAATGTGTTCCGGAGCGATTATCTTATCAAGAGTCAAACGCGTTGTTTACGGTGCCAGCGACCCAAAAGGAGGGTGTGCCGGCACGCTGATGAACTTATTAGAGGATCAACGCTTTAACCATCAAAGCGAGGTTGTGACAGGGGTGCTGGAAGCAGAATGCGGCGCACTGCTGTCGAATTTTTTCAAAAAGATCCGCGAACGTAAAAGGCAAGAGAAAAAACTGCGTCAAGCAAATTCAGATCTTACAGAAATTGACAGTTAATAACAATTGCTTTTTTGCTGGATTATTTGTATACTAAAAAGGCGTCAGATAAGACGCACTTAAAAATTGGTATCAACTTTGCCGTGCTAGGTGGGGAGGTAGCGGTGCCCTGTACCCGCAATCCGCTCTAGCGGGACTGAATCCCTTCTCTGAGGCTGATATCCTGTAGGGTCTGCCTTAAGTAAGTGGTGTTGACGCCTGGGTCCTGCGCAATGGGAATCCATGAACCATGTCAGGTCCGGAAGGAAGCAGCATTAAGTGGAAGCTCCCATGTGCCGCAGGGGTGCCTGGGCCGAGCTAACTGCTTAAGTAACGCTTATGGGTGTCAGTCGAAGGAAGGTGCACGGCAGTTATTACATATTGCCTTGCCTATAAATCAAACTCACCTCATGATTGAGGTGAGTTTTTTTGTGTACTCTTTGAAAAAATAGAAATACATACGTTATAATGGAGAAGATGAAAAAAATTTTGAAGGAGGCGGTGTCTTGTGGCTTATCAAGCTTTATATCGTGTTTGGCGTCCTCAGACTTTTTTTGATGTGGTAGGACAAGAACATGTCACGAAGACCTTGCAAAACGCCTTACTTCAGCAAAAAATCTCACATGCGTACCTATTTTCTGGTCCAAGAGGAACAGGAAAAACAAGTGCGGCTAAGATATTAGCAAAGGCAATTAACTGTGAGCGCGCACCGGTTTCAGAACCATGCAATCAATGTCCGTCCTGCATAGGTATTACCAACGGAACGATTCCAGATGTCCTTGAATTTGACGCTGCATCGAATTCTAGGGTCGAAGAGATGCGTGATGTCCTTGATAAGGTTAAATTTGCCCCAACGGCTGTCAATTATAAAGTGTATATCATTGATGAGGTGCACATGCTCTCAATCAGCGCCTTCAATGCCCTGTTAAAAACATTAGAAGAACCGCCAAAGCATGTCATCTTTATCTTAGCAACAACAGAACCGCATAAAATTCCACTGACGATTATTTCTCGTTGTCAGCGGTTTGATTTTAGAAGAATTACGGCAGGTTCTATTGTAGAGCGGATGAAGCTTATTACAGAAGAGTCGGGGGTTGACTGCGATGATCGAGCGCTGCAAATGATTGCAAGAGCAGCTGATGGCGGTATGCGTGATGCCTTAAGTCTGCTTGACCAAGCCATCTCTTACAGCCAAGATCGTGTGACGCTCGAAGACGCCCTTACTGTAACGGGAGCGGTGTCGCAGGGCTTTTTAAATAAAATGGCAAGGGCAATAAACGAAAAAGATGTTGTCAGCGGATTAGAGGCATTAGATGAACTTCTGTTCCACGGGAAGGATCCGGCACGCTTTATTGAAGATCTGATTCTTTTTTACCGTGATATGCTGCTTTATAAGGCGGCTCCGAATCTAGAAGAATCGCTTGAAAGAGTCATGCTGGATGAGGAGTTTAGGCAAATGGCGGAAGAAATCCCTATTGAGGAAATCTATCAGCTGATTGACCTTTTAAATAAAACGCAGCAGGATATGCGCTGGACGAATCATCCAAGGATATTCCTTGAGGTATCTATAGTTAAATTGTGTCAATTGGAATCAAAGCATTCTGCGGTGCCGCAATCAGGGGTAATGGAACAATTATTATCGAGGATTGACCAGCTGGAAAATGAGCTGCAGCAACTAAAATCCTCAGGGATATCTCAAACAGTACAGGATCCGGCGCCACAGCCGCAAAAAGCGGCACCTCGATCTTCACGTAATACTTTCCAGCCTCCGGTTGGAAAAATAAATGAAGTCTTAAAACAGGCAACAAAAACGGAATTGAATCTTGTGAAAGCTCATTGGGGTGAAATGCGTGGAAGCATATTAAAGTCCCATGCAGCTTTACTAAATGAAGCAGAACCAGTTGCGGCTTCGGCTGCTGCTGTTATTATAAAATTTAAGCATGAAATGATTTGTCAAATGGCAATGAGTCGGAATGATTTTCTTGAAGCGGTAGCGGCCACATTGTTTAAATTAACATCGAAACAGTTTTCACTGCTAGGTGTACCAGAAGAGCAATGGCTGTCAATCCGTGAAGAATTCCTCAATAGCGGCCACCATGATGAAAGTGGCAGTACGGGCGAGTCAGTTCGAGAAGAGGAACCGCACATTGCTGAGGCTAAGAAATTATTCGGTGCTGAATTTGTTGAAATTATTGATTAAAATTAATGGAGGTAGAGTGTTATGATGCGTGGCGGTGGAATGGGAAACATGCAAAATATGATGAAACAAATGCAAAAGATGCAAAAGAAAATGGCGGAAGCCCAAGAACAATTAGGTGAAGAAAAAATTGAAGGGTCCTCAGGCGGCGGAATGGTAACCGTCGTAATAACGGGCCATAAAGAAGTAGTAGACGTGCAAATCAAACCTGAAGCTGTTGACCCTGATGATGTAGAAATGCTTCAAGACCTTGTGCTGGCAGCTGTCAATGATGCCCTTAAAAAGGCGGAGGATTTGACAAACAATACAATGGGACAATTCACAAAAGGATTAAATTTACCGTTTTAATTAGAAAAGCGAAAAGCGCCTTGGTTAGGGGCTAGACAATAAAAAATAAAAAGCAAAAGTGCCAGTGAACTAAAATAAGCTTACCAGGCACTTTTGCTTTTTTGAGGAGTAATTAGAAATGCATTATCCAGAACCGATTTCAAAGTTAATTGATAGCTTTATGAAACTGCCGGGGATTGGACCAAAAACAGCAGCCCGGCTGGCGTTTTTTGTTTTAAGCATGAAGGAAGATACAGTGCTCGATTTTGCAAAAGCACTTGTAAATGCCAAACGTAATTTAACATATTGCTCTGTGTGCGGCCACATTACCGATCAGGATCCTTGTTATATTTGTGAGGATCAGCGCCGAGATAAGAGCATAATATGTGTAGTGCAAGATCCAAAGGACGTAATTGCGATGGAAAAAATGAAGGATTTCAACGGCCTGTACCATGTCTTACATGGGGCAATCTCACCAATGGACGGTATTGGTCCGGAAGATATAAATATTCCGGATTTGCTAAAGCGCCTGCAGGATGAAACTGTACAAGAAGTCATTTTGGCGACAAACCCAAATATTGAGGGTGAAGCGACGGCTATGTATATTTCGCGATTAATCAAACCATCGGGAATTAAAATTACAAGAATTGCCCATGGTCTTCCGGTTGGCGGGGATCTTGAATATGCGGATGAGGTTACCTTGTCAAAAGCATTAGAGGGCCGTCGGGAATTATAGCGGCAGATATTATTGTATTTTCCGGGGGTAACAGATATGTTTTTTCGGCGTAAAGAGTGGCTTCGAAAAGAGTTCGATGAAAAACTGCTTAATCAATTGAATAAGTTTAAAGAAAATTGGCAGCAGGAAAAAGCGCTGTTGGAAAGAAGCTTCGATCCATCAGAAGAAGTCATTTGTCAAACTAAAATAGCGGAAGCCAAATATATTTTCCTTTTAAGGGAAGCAAAACAACGGAAGATTAACTTAAGAAGATAAGCGGTGCATTCGAGAGGCCCTGATTGTAAATCTAAGTAAAATAGTATGTATACCCAGCCTAAGCATTTTTTTGCTTAGGCATTTTTTAATAGTTCTATTTTGGATAACTTGTACATAACCTGTAAGTAAAGTGACCTTTGGAGGGGGAGCGCTCTCTTGGAACCAATCATTGTAATCTCAGTTCTTGGCGGACTAATTATTTTAATGCTGCTATTTGGTGCTCCATTTAAACCAGCCCGATTTGTGGGCCAAGCCGCCATTAAATTAATAATAGGGGCATTATTTTTATTTTTTTTAAATGTGGCGGGGAATCAGTACGGAATACATGTTCCGATTAATTTTGCCACATCTGCTGTCTCAGGCTTTCTTGGGATTCCAGGTCTGTTTGCTTTAGTTGCTATTCAGCTATGGGTTATCTAACTGTCGTACCGCAGAGAACTTCTGCGGTTTTCCTTTTGGACATAAAGAAGTACAAATTTCAGATTTTGTCCTCATGGACTCGTCAAATCATAGACGAGTTTTTATTTATGTCTAAAATATGTGGAGATGGTTTTAAAAAAGTTTTAAAAAAATTAAAAAAGGTGTTGACCCTATGATGGAAATCATGTAATATATTAAAAGTCGTCACCACGACGGCAAAGAAAACTTCAAAAAAGTTGTTGACATAAACAACTTGAAATGTTATATTAATAAAGTCGTTCTTTGAAAACTAAACAAA
>NZ_BNDS01000048.1 GCF_014656545.1 Neobacillus kokaensis | reverse complement strand
CCGGATTTGTCATAAGGGAAGTAAAGTCAAACTGCCGAACACTGGCGGCAACCCTTTGCGTTTTGATTAAAGATGTACCATTGTATAATTTGAGTTCATACTGAGAAGCATTGGCTACTCCATACCATTGAATCATATTGCCGTTCCAGGAAGGTTTTTGAACCTGTTCAAGAGAAGGCATTGAATAAATTCCAGTAACCATGACATCATCGATATAGAACCCTGAATAAGTATTTGAATAGTCAGAGTTTAAACCAAATCGAACGCGAAAGTTTGGTACGGCATAGGAACTGTCAATATCAATCTCCTGTTTATCCCAATCCTGATTGAGCGTTCCGTGATTACTATAGACACGCTCCCAAGACTGACCGCCATCTTTACTAACTTCTACAGTTATAAAATCAAAATAAGATTCTGTCTTTGCGTATTGCATCCAACTTAAGGTAATGGGTGAAGTGAAATTTTTTAAGTTAATATTAGGAGAAACAATAAAACTATCTTCATTAGTGTAATAGTTTCCGTCCAAATTGGTAGCCCAGACCTTGGTTCCTGAATATGCGGAACCAGGACCTGAATTGGGCGTTCCCCACTCCCATGATGAATTGACACCAGATGCAGTAAAGTTTCCATTATTTCTTTCAAAATTTTCAAAGTAGGCGATCCCTTTTCTGTTCTCATCAGATGGCAGCGAGGGTAGTCCGTCCTCATAATTTGTTTTATCACCAATCGCTTGAACTGTTACAGAATATAAACCTGGGTTTGCCATTTGGGAAGCATAGTTAACTTGGCGAACACTGGAGTTAACTCGCTGCGTACTAACCGTTGTGGCTCCATTATATAATTTGACTTCATACTGTAAAGCGTTGGTAACTCCTGTCCATTGAATAATATCACCGTTCCAGGTCGGCTTTTGAACTTGACTCAGTGTTGGTAAAGTTGGTCTCATCCAGGTAAAATTCAACCTGGGTGTTGTTATGTTATTTGCCGTATCCGTTACATTAACTCCATTTTCCTTCATGTATGAAACGATTTGATCTACTGTGGAGTTTGGGTATTTTTGTTTTACCAGTGTAAATCCACCTGCTACCTGAGGTGTAGCCATAGACGTACCAGACATGGAAGTATATCCGCCTCCAGGTATAGAGGAATACACGAGATACCCTGGTGCTAATAAATCTAGGAAACTGGCACTATTAGAAAAACTAGCAACACTATCACTATTATTAGTAGCTCCAACACTTATCACAGAGGAGATACATGCCGGTGCACTAATTGAACTTTTATAGTATTCATTCCCTGATGCCGCAATTGTAGCAATGCCTACACTTTTTAGGTTATCTACAATACTTTTTATACTAGAATATGTATAATCACAAGCATAATAAAAGCTTCCTCCACCTAAGCTGAGATTAATGGCGGAAATATCATATTCGTTTCTTAATAAATAGACTCGCTCTAATCCCTTTAATAAATCTGAAAAAGTACCATTACCATTATCCGCTAATACTTTAATAGCCATAATATTGGCATTTTTGGCTATACCTGAAAACCATGTTCCATTACCAGTGGCTATTCCTGCTACATGTGTTCCGTGCCCTTCTGTATCAACAGCTGAACCTGGCCCAGTCGATTCTGAGTATCCTGAACAAAGCCATTTAGAGCTGAAACATGCCTCATAGACGACTTTATTTTGTAAAAAGGGATGGTTTTTATCTACCCCCGTATCGAGGATGGCAACGGTCTTTCCTTGCCCGGTATAACCTGCCGACCATGCTTTTTCTGTATCCATGACACCATTTGTTTGATAAAGCTGCGGGCTCAATTCATTATCAACTTCATTTGCCGTTTCTTTTATAATACTTTTGGAAATGACCCCATCTTCCGTAATATTTTTTACTTTGTTGTTTTTTAATAATGCCTTAAGCCCTTCAGTATCCACCTCTAATGCCATATAGGGGATGGTTTTAAAATTGGAGATATTTTTAGCTGCATTAGGGCCCTTGTTATGTAAATCTTCTATAACAGCATCTTGTGCTTCTTTTATTTTGTTTTTTTGTTTAGTCTTTAAGCTTTTTGACATTAGGCCTTCGGGTGTAAATTGTTCATCCAATTCAACTATTACTCTAATAGTCCCGCCTTTATTTTTAGTTATCTTCTGTTCAAGATTATTTAGTAGTTTTATAGTCTTACTAGCATCGTTTTTGTGCTGATCATTACTGCTGGCTTGTACACTGATTTGAAATTCTGGCAATAATAGGCACAAGATCATTGTGATAAAAAAGTATCTTTTTAGAATTTTCCCCATTCAAAACTTCCTTTCCCTTTTTTTATCTATTAATAAAAATAATATTTTCTAATCACCACACCCTTTAAATCCATGCATACTGTAGTCCTCTTTGTTTGTTGAATATAGGTATTTTCACCTAGGTAATTATATCATTTTTCCATTTATATGATTGTTTTATTTTTTTGAATAAAACCGTGCCTGGCACGTTTTGAAAAGAAGGTAAGAAAGGGCGATACTAATTTATGTATCGCACTTTTTAAAAAGAAATCTTATCAAGTTACGTTTTCCAGATATAATTGCAAAAAATTCTGCCACTCTTCCAACACCAGCCGAGTAAGGTTAGAGTACAATTTTTAATTTCCTATGCCACCAATGGCACCACTCGAGTTTTGTCGAATAATTGATAAAGTTCTAGAAAATGGTACTATTGATTTGTAGCTCCGTATTTACCCTAAAACTCTCTATGAATACAACACAAGGGATTTAGCAGATGAATTATGTAACATCGATAGAGGAGACAAAAGCAGGATTGGCCAGCTGACACCATTTGATGGAATGCCCGCTAGACGGACCAAAATTTTAAAAAGGAAAGAATGATTACCATGTACAATAGTGTAGAAGATTTAATCCAGCACCCGGTATTTTACTTTTTTTCAGAGATTTCAAAGATTCCAAGAGGATCCGGGAATGAAAAAGCAATAAGTGATTATTTAGTTCAGTTTGCAAAAGAACGTCATTTGGAAGTGATACAGGATGCGGCTTTAAATGTCATCATCAAAAAGCCTGCCAGCCCTGGATATGAGCATGTACCGACCTTGGTTATCCAAGGACATATGGATATGGTATGTGAAAAAAATCAGGGGACAGTTCATGATTTTGAAAAGGACCCTATTCAGTTGAGAATCGTAGAAGATATGCTTTATGCAACAGATACTACATTAGGAGCTGATAATGGAGTGGCTGTTGCCTATGCTCTGGCCTTATTGGATGCTGAAGATATCCCGCACCCCGCCCTGGAAGTTGTGATTACGACAGAGGAAGAGACAACGATGGGCGGAGCTTTAGCTGTAGATCCAGCGAACTTTGAGGGGAAGATCCTGATTAATATTGATTCGGAAGAAGACCATAAGTTATTAGTTAGCAGCGCCGGCGGGATCAAAACAACGCAAATCCTGCCAATTGTTTGGGAAGAGGCTCCGAAAAACACAATGGCCTATTCTCTTAGTGTCAAAGGATTAAAAGGCGGGCACTCTGGAATGTCCATTCATAAGGGAAGAGGCAATTCCAATAAAATTATGGGGAGAATCTTAGCAGGCCTAGCAGATGATGTCCCCTATTTCTTGCAGCAGATAAACGGCGGGGCAGCCACCAATGCGATTCCACGGGAAACAGATGCGGTTATTTTAGCAGCTGAAAACTCTATTGAAAAATTAGAAGCTAAGATCCAGGAATGGAATACTATTTTACAAAACGAGCTAAAGACGTCTGATCCTGGGGTACATATTAGCTTACATAAAGTGGAGCCAGAGGTTACGAATGTTTTTTCAGAGCAAACAAAACAGAAAGCTATTACTTCACTGCTGCTGATTCCAAACGGCATTCAAACCATGAGTATGGACATTGAGGGACTGGTGGAGAGTTCGACCAACTTAGGTGTGGTCACTACTACGGATACAGAGCTGCTTTTAGAAAGCGATGCAAGAAGTGCGGTTAAAAGTTTAAAAGAAGATATCGTCAGACGTGCCAGCTTAGTAGCGGAAACGCTTGGCTGCTCATTCAAAACGGAAAACGATTATCCAGAGTGGCCTTATAATCCTGATTCAAAGATTCGTAAGGTATTTGAAAAGGTGCATCGGGAGAAATACAACAAGGATGCGGAGATTATTGCCGTCCATGCCGGCATCGAGTGCGGTATCTTCATCGATAAAATCCCGGGACTGGACGCGATTTCAATCGGGCCAGATATGTACAATGTCCATACACCAAATGAACACTTAAGCATACCTTCAACCATTAATAACTGGGAGTACTTCCTCTCCGTTTTAATGGAAATGAAATCATTTGATTGGAAGGAATAGTTCCATTCGTCCGGTGATCACATCCTGAAGCTTATCGAAGGTATGAAGTAAACGGAACGGATTACTCTGATTCATCTAGATGCCAGAGTAATCCGTTTATCTTATTACCAAGGAATGAAAGTGAATTAATAGGTAACATCTTTTAAATAGACTTTTCCTCCACCCCTCAAAACTTCTTCATAAACAGCTCCCCCATACCCCTTTCTCATTAAATTCTAATCTTACTCTCAAAGAGTTCTCATTTTTAAAGCGTATTGTTATATACATCGGAAGTAAGAAAGCAAAGTAAGACGTGCTTAATTAATTGAGGAGGTTAGGGTTATGTTTGAAAATATAGAAGTAAAGAAAATGTTTGAAGGTCAGTTTCATGAATGCCGACAGTTTAAGGTAAGCATTAGAGGAAAGAATTATGCTGGACTTTTAAAAGATAAAGAAATTCAATGGTTTCATCCACATCCAAAAAATAAACTTGAAAAATCACATATTCGTGCGATTGAATTAAAGGTTCAAGATTTATTAAATTAATCAAACAAGAAGCTTACTCATTTGGCTGTTGAGCGACGGCCCTTTGAGTAAGCTTTTTACTTAATTAAAAGAAATATGGGTAAAAATGGATTATTATATAAACGACAATTTTTTATTTGAAAAATTAGACAATGTTTTCATAGCTGTAATAGACGTGAATTCAAACAAACGTTTAATTGATGTTGAAAAAGAAAGAAAACTGCAGATTCAGTTCATTTTGCTCGAATTTCATCATTTCTTGGGGAATAATGTATCTTCTTTCGATATTTTAGGTTTTGTAATCTTCCGAAAATAATTATAATATCTATTTAAAAGGATAGTTATGTCACATCAGGAAGGTTCTGAGTAATAGTGCAACGGTATGAATGCAGTAGTTTAGAATTTGGTGTTCCAGCATGATGAAGGAAAAACGCATTTATTATGGCTGGTATATCGTTATATTCGCTTCCATTATCGTGTTGCTTTCGATGGGAATGCGAATGGGGATCGGGCCATTTATCCATCCCATTATGGAAGATTTAAAATTGTCACGAACCGAAATTTCGCTCATCGTTTCCGTGGGTATGATTTTTTATGGGGTTGGGATGCCATTGGCAGGAATCCTTTTAAAAGCTTTTAATACCCGAATTGTGTTGTTGATTGGGCTGACGACGGTTTGTTTATCGATTGTCTGGACGGTTTATGCCAAAGGGATGGTTTCCTTTCTGCTTTCTTATGGTGTGCTGCTGTCGATTGGGCTTGCTTTTTTAAGCAGCATTACATTATCGCCGATTGTCAGCAAATGGTTTGTCCGCCAAAGAGGGAAGGCGCTTTTTTATTTGACGACCGGTGGAATGGCGGGTCTGGCCGTGATGACGCCCGTCGAAACATGGCTGATTGACCTTGTTGGCTGGCAGAATACACTGCTAGTATTTGGCGGAGTCTTTATCTGTATTGTGCTGCCCTCCGCGCTTTTTATTATGCACGAGGATGTGCCGGAAGAGGCTGATGGGCCCGGTGCAGTCGTTGGGAAGGAAAGACCTGCAGCCCCGGCTGATCTCACATGGAAGGATGCTTTAAAGACCATAACTTATTGGAAAATTGTTTTTGGCTTATTTGCTTGTGGCTTTGGGATGAATTTATTGGGATCCCACGGGGTGCCGATGTTGATGGATCATCATTTTGCGCCAATGACCGCTTCTCTTGGCGTGGGGCTGATTGGGATTGTTGCGATTTTTGGATCCTTGTTCTTGGCCCAGCTCGCTGATCGTTTTCCGCGAAAATATATATTGTTTTTAGTGTATGTTGTCCGCGGCTTGGGATTTTTCGGCCTTGTTTACTCAGCGGCTAATTGGCAGCTATTTTTGGTTTCTTTTATCGGAGGTTTGGCATGGTCCGGTTCCGTGGCGATGTCCACGGCGATTTTAGGTGATCTATATGGCGTGCGGTTACTAGGAATTTTAAATGGATTGGCTTATTTTATCGGGCATCAAGTTGGAGCCGCCATCGGTTCATTTCTAGGCGGCTGGGGATACGAAGTGTTTGGAACTCATATCATTTCGTTCAGTGCAGCGGGCATCTTAGCGCTGCTTGCCAGTTTCGCCTCCATCACATTACCTCAAAATCTATCATTCTCTAAGCAGGTATTCGGGGTGAAACAAAGGGAAGGTTCTTCTGTTTCTAAATGAAACAGAGGAACCTTCCTTGTGTTTTAATTAAAGGCTGCTAAACCACCCAAACTTTGAAATCCTGTTGCGCTTTCTGTTCCTACGTAAGACCAAAACCCGGTTGCGGGATCAATAGTGATTAAGCGGCCTCCATCGACTAAACTTGTAGCAGTTCCGCCAAAAAGGACTCCATTACAAAATTGCAGGCTAACCACGCCAGCGCCTGGAACGGTTCCATCTGGGTTTTCAATTGATGTTAAGAAGGTAGCGGTGCCATTGTTCGTATCAATTGTGTATAGCCCAGGCATTCCTGCAGATGTGCGAAAATTTACAGCACCATAAAGTGTTCCCGTTTCGTTAAATGCAATTGCCTCCATTCCTTCAATTGTACAGAAACCGCCGCCTGTACTAGGAATCGTGACATCAGTACAGGTTCCAAAGGGTCCAACAATGGTTGGCGATGCGGTATTCTTGTCGATAATCACTAGATGGTCTGCTCCAGATCCAAAACTATTTGCTAAATTTACAGCAGCAAATAACGTGCCATCACTTCTAAAATCCATTCCCCCTATACTTGCTAGGCCTAAACCGGTGTTTCCAACCAAAGTGGCTGCACCAGTGTTGGGATTGACTGTGTAAAGATTTGAATTATTACCACCTTGCCCAGCATACATGATACCGGTAGTAGGATCGATTGCAAGTGATGGAGCAAAAAGAAACCCTAAATTTCCTATAATTGTTCCTGCACCTGTTGTGGTATCAACGGTTATAAGGGTTCCTTGGTTCGCGATCGTGCCAAATAGTTCAGTACACATTGGTCGTATACCCAATCTACAAAACTCCTCTCCAAAATAGACATAAACAAGCTCTGAGTCCTTACATCATATGGAAGAATGCGTTTAGTTGAAACAACAATTGACTATAAATGGTATTCTAAATTTAATAGAAACTAGAGGCGTTATGGGTGCATCAATAAAAGTATTGCTTTATTTTTGGAGGAAAAAATGATTCAAATACAGAATAAGCAAGAAAAGCTGATAATTGTAGTTCATGAAATCTATGGAATGAATCAATTTATGGAAAGTGTTTGTAAGAGGTTATCAGAACAAGGGGATTTTGATATGATCTGTCCGAACTTATTAGGATCTCCGCAGCCTTATGATTATTTTGAGGAAGAGGCTGCATATCGGCATTTTATGGAGAACGTGGGGTTTACCCATGCATCGCAGAAAATAAAAGATATTTTATCGGATGTTAAAAATGAATACCAGCAGATCTTTATTGTTGGATTTAGTGTGGGGGCAACGGTCGCTTGGTTGTGCAGTGAGGAGGATGGTCTCACTGGGATTGTGGGTTATTATGGTTCGAGGATAAGGGATTTTAAAGAGATCACGCCGCAAAGTCCAGTTATTTTATTTTTTCCTCAAGTAGAAAATTCCTTTGACGTTGACGCTTTGATTTCATACTTGGATGGAAAAAATGTCGAGATTCATAAATTTAAAGGAAAACATGGATTTAGCGACCCATTCTCTCCTAATTATGATGCTGTGTTGGCGGAAACGGCCTTCGCTAAGCTGCTCAACTTTTTAGAAAAAGAGAAAAACTGAATGGTAAATCGCCATCCCCTTCAAAAAAGAAAAGAGAAACTGGAAGTTAACTACTGACAGTTTAACTTTTTTAAAAAATGAAAGCGCCTCCACTACTAAATGTAGTGAGGAGAGATGTGGCGGAAAAGAAAAAATAATAATGATAAGGGGAAGGACGACTGTTAGTAAGCAGAATCCAGAAACTGAGTTCAAAACAGCTGGGGTGATGTTTACATAATATTTACCTGTTTTTGTAATAAACTTAATAATTCGATGATAAGCTAATAGGTGGCTAAAATGGGGGAGGAAAAGATTTATGAGAATAAAACATGTGTTAATCGGCTTATCGGCCTTTTGTATGATGGTACCAAGCTATACGTCATCTGCAGAAGCCAATAGTAATGCAGCAAAAAAAGATACAACTAGTATAGTAGCAGATTGGAAGTTTTCAAAAGAACATGTGAAAAGCGGTACAATTGATCACGGTAATATCATCATTGAAGATGTAAGTAAAAATGGGAATGATTTAGAATTAGTGACAGTTGGAGATTCATCTTCACCAGAATTGGAAGGGATAATGAAATGGTCTAGTGATAATTATCATAATCTAGCAGATGTAGAGAGCTTACAATTCTCTAATGATAAAAAAGCTTCCGTGGGCAGATATTTAAAAACTATCCAGAATGCACCAATTAATTCGGAGGAATTTGAGAAGGGATTTACCATTGAGGCCATTTTTAAATTACCAAGTAATTTTAATAGCAGCTCACATAGCTGGATGGGGATTTTAACAAGGCAAGGACAGGGTGCGGACCTAAATAAAATGGATGGCGAGAAAGAAATCCTGACAACCTTATCTGTTTCTAATGATAAAGAAATTCAATGGACAAGCCATCCATCTAACCTTAGCTATAATGTGACGAATTGGTCTCGGTCTTTAAAAAATGAATGGTATCATTTGGCAGTAGTAAATGACGGGCAAACGACGACTTTAACGGTTAACGGAGTTAGCGATTACGGGAAATCGATTGAGGTCAAAGGAATTGCTGCGGTAGATGGGGAAGGCTGGAATATTGGGGCATCTGAGTGGGGAAATGAATTGGATACATTATTTGCAGGCAACATCCAAGAAATCCGAATTGCCAATAAGGCTTTGAGTGAAAAGGAATGGCTTATTCCGGATGCACGTGATGATCAGCCGGTCGAAGGAACCAATGATAACATTTCATTTTTGATAAATAAAAATAATTATAATTTCCTTTTTGTCCCGGATACACAAAAATACGCAAATTTTAATCCGGAGATTTTTACTAGCCAGATGAATTGGATTGCTAAAAATACCAAGAAAAACAATATAGCCATGAACGCATTTGTGGGAGATATTGTCGATAGCAATACCGAAGAACAATGGAAAAATTCCCTTGAGGCTATATCCTATTTAGATAAAAAAGAAATCCCTTATATCATGGCGGCAGGAAATCACGATTATGCAAACGGAGACCCTTTCTTAACTTATTATGGATCGCAGCGTTTTATGGATAAAGAGTATTATAAAGGATCTTCTCCTTCAGGCTATGGTTCTTATTCCATAGTTAAGGCAGGCAGCTATGAATACTTATTTTTAATTGTTGATATGAAAAATCTCGATAAAGACTTAGAGTGGTCGAAAAACGTCTTAAATCAACACAAAGAAAAACCTGCCATCATCGTTTCTCATGATGTGATTTATCCAGAGACGGTTGATCATAAAACGGTTGCAGTTGAGTCGAGCAGAGGTAAAAAAATCTGGACTGAACTTGTAAATGAAAACAATCAAGTATTCATGACAGTAAATGGGCATTATTTCGGGATTGCCCATCAAGTTAAACAGAACGCTGCAGGAAACGATGTCATTCAAATGCTTGTCAACTACCAGGCGGACTATCGAGGGGGAAATGGCTGGCTCAGACTTGTAGAATTTGATGAAGCGAAAAACAAACTATTTTTCCGCACCTACTCACCATTTCTAGACGAAATGTCAAAGAAAGAAAGAACATATGTTGATTACAAGTATTTAACAAATGAGTATAACTTATTTGACTTGGATTTCAATTTTAAGGAGAGATTTGACCTTAAGTAGCGAACGGGTTGTATGGATGACGTTACAAGTATTTGATTTACTATTTTTATAGCTTTGGAGTCATTTAATAAAAAATGAGACTCAAAAAAGGAGATTGACATGATGAAGGGTAAACTAAAAACCTTAATTGGCGGTTCGATTGCTGTGCTCGTTCTGTCGCAGAGTATAATGGCGGTGTCAGCTGATTCAAAAAACCGTAATACGGATGCTGGGAAGTGGATGTCTGGCGAGTACCATGTCCATACCATACAGTCTAATGATGTGACAGAGCCTTTTATGAAGCTGGAAAATATACTGAACGCTGCTTTTCGTGAGGATATTAACCAATTTCCTGCTGAAACGGTTGTAAACTTAACCTACGGCAAGCCTCATGATTTTATTATGCTGGCCGACCATTTACGGAATTCGCCGCGAGATCCAGATGGTCATGACAAACCTACCGCACGCTGGGAAGCCATTCAAGATCAGCAGGCAAAGATTGAAAAACTTCAGGCTGCTGGGAAATATACTGAAAAGTTGATCTATCCTGGTTTTGAGTGGGACATGATGGGATTGGATCATGCATCAGTGGCTATTCTTGATTCAAAAAATGATACGGTACCGATTGATGCAATTCGTCAATTTGAATGGTTGTACAGTTACGATACAACTAAGGATAGGTTTAAATCAAATGAAGCTGAACAATGGGGTGAGAAACCCACGAAGAATGAGCTGAAGTCAGACAAGAACAAAACGTTTGAAGCGATTGCATGGCTAAGGGACAATTATCCTGACAGCTTTGTCTTACCGAACCATCCATCTAGGCACAATGGTGGCGGCGACGTAGTTACTATAGAAGATCTCCGTAAGATGAATGATATTGCACCAGAAATCGTCTTTGGTATGGAAGGCATGCCGGGAAATCAGATGGCTGCCAGTTATAACCGATCAGAGCTATCGGATATCTATGGCGGTGCCGATGTAATGGTCGCAAAGGTTGGGGGAATGTGGGATGCGATGCTTGGGGAAGGCCGGCACTTTTGGAATTTTACCAATTCGGACTTTCATTTCAAAGTGAGCACTAACCGGAAATACTCCAGTGGCTACTGGCCTAGCGAATACTCAAGAAATTACACGTGGGTTGAAGGCGATGCTTTCAAGGATGTTGTTGATGGTTTGCGTTCTGGTAAATCCTTCTCCGTAAATGGCGACCTTATTAACGCGCTGGATTTTAAGGTGAGCGGAAAGAAGCAGGAAGCTGAGATGGGCGAAGATTTGCAAGTGTCTAAGGGTGATCAAACGACTATAACCATTCGCTTTAGAAGTCCAGAGTATAATAACTATGCACCTATTACCGCTCATGAAACTTCTGTTACGAACAAGGTCAAGGTCGATCATATTGATTTAATTTCCGGTGAGGTTACAGGCAAGGTTGATGAAAGTCAATATGCCAGTAATATAACGAATGATACGACTAAAGTCGTCAAGCGCTTTACTCAGAAAGACTGGGGAAAACCGGATAAAGATGGCTATTATACGTTATCTTACAAAGTGAAGGCTGATACTGACAGATATTATCGCTTGCGAGGTACAAACCTCGGCACCAATGTGGAAGGCTATATGAGTATCGGTGAGCCGATAAAGGATCAATCCTTTGACTATGATGGAACACCGACACCAGAGGAAAATGAAGCACGTTTCAACAACATCAATGACCGTAACTATACTAGTATGTGGTTTTATTCTAATCCAATTTTTGTTGATGTAATAGGGAAAAATGCATCTAAATAGATTCAAATGATCTAGAAACCATGCGGATTTTATCAAAGACTACTATATTGTAAAGAACAGCTTGCTTTCTCGGCATCTGTTCTTTTTTATTTGTTTTAAAAAAGCCGCCTCATTGGATTTAATCTCTTGGACCGGTGAACTCTTACATATTAAAAATAAATCCAGCACCACTAAAACTAAACAGAACAGATGTTTTGTTGTAGAATGAATATAGTGAGTTTTTGAAAGTACATAATCATTTATAAAAGGTGGAATTACTATTGAACGGAACAGCACATGCAGCAATTGGAGCAGCAACCGGGTTTATCGTGGCTAATACTCTAGATACCTCTCCATCTGCCACTCTAATTTTAATAGGATTGGGCGGGGTTTCAGCGTTGGTCCCTGATCTTGACATTGATGGAAAGCTACGTGACAAAATCACATTTTCCCATCAGGTGATTCAGCTGGTGGCCCAGTTAATTGGGATTTTGATGGTTATTTATAGTTTTTTTGAAGGCGCTGCGACAGAGAAATGGATTGGAATGGGGATCGGCTTGGTGATGATGCTTGTTTCAGCGAAAATCAAGCAGAAGCATATGTTATCGATTACCGGAATCGGTGTTCTTTTGGGCGGGGTCTCATTACAAGAGGTATGGCTGATCCTGCTAGGAATCTATATTTTAATCGCCTCTTTTGTTTCCCACCGCAGTTACACCCATTCGATCTTGGGAGTCCTTTTCTTCGGAATGATCGCTTCTAGGTTAGAAGCATCACTCGGGATTGACGGTGTTTATTATACCTGCCTTGCCGGATACATTAGCCATCTAATGGCCGATTTAAAAATACTGCCGTTTAACAAACGGGGCGTTAAGTTGTTTCTGCCGATTTCATCAAAAGAAATATAGGAAGCAGGGGAAGTTTCCCTTTTCTATTGATAAGACAGTTTTCGACCTGTTTTTCAGGTATTTGGTATCAAACATAAGATTCATGCAGGCCCAACCCATATTTAAACAAACCTTTAATGTACGTTGGAAAAAGGGAGAATTTGTTGAATGATATAGTTTAGCACGAATTGAATCATTTTCTGGGGAATAATGCACTTTTTTCTGAGGAATTTTAAACGATAAACTGACAAAATATTTATTGTTAGATTTGTAAAAGGGTTGATCTGGAAATAATTCTAAAGAATTCATATAAACGTTTGTATGGTTTTCATTTTTAGAAAATATGCAAGAAAATAGCGGCGGCTTACAGACTGCCGCTCGTTCCCAGAACATAATAAAGAAATAGGTAGCTTCAATAAATAATTTAAAAAATTTAACTAACGTACTGTTTGCTGGAGCATAAAATGAAGTTATGAAGGAAGGTGGAGATATTTGGCTTTAGGGAGGTGTTCAACATAACCAATATACATGAAGTGGAAAACGTCCTTGCAAGCATGAATCATCAGCTAGCACGTAAATGGCTGAAAAACGATTTGATTAAAAGGAGTCTGGCTGTAAGTTTCGATTATTGGTTAGAAGACACAGGTATCCCGATGACATTAGAGCAGTTTGTCCAACAGTATCTAGAACTTGCTCCTGATCTTGGAGGAATATTCTCAGCAGATATTGAAATAGATGATTCTCTTTAAAACAAGGAGCCAAAATCTTTAGCGTATGATGAGTAAAACATGGGGAGGGCCCTTCTGCTTTATGGGCCCTCCCCATGTTTTGTTATTAAATTTTGTAATTTTCGAACAGTTAGTGATAGTATTTATGTAAAAGGGTCGTGGTGGGAAAGTTTGGAAGGTTATTGTACATGGTAGTATTTTTTAAAAATAAAATTGAAATTAGGGGTTATGGTAGGATTCATTCTAGAATAGGCAACTTAAAATTTTCCGGTATCGTTAGGAGTTGTTAATGTGGTTGATCAGAAAGCGCTTTTTATTTCGGGTGAGGACGGTTATCATTCTTATCGCATCCCATCTTTGCTTGTGACTGAAAAGGGCACGGTTCTGGCCTTTTGTGAGGCTAGAAAGAACGGGTCGGGTGATGCTGGTGAGATTGATATTGTTCTAAGGAGAAGCCATGATAATGGCGAGACTTGGGAGCCTTTTTCTGTGATTGTAAAGGATGGCACGAATACAGTTGGAAATCCTTGCCCAGTACAGGATAAGGAAACGGGAATCATTTGGCTGATCTATTGCCGTAATGCAGAAGAAGCTCATGAGGTAGATATTCTAGCTGGTAAGGGTGTAAGAGAGGTATTTGTGACAAAAAGTGAAGATGACGGAATGACATGGAGCGTGCCAAGGGATATTTCGGAAGATGTGAAACGTTCAAATTGGACATGGTATGCAGCCGGCCCGTGCCACGCAATTCAGCTTCAGAGCGGCCGCTTGTTAGTTGCTTGCAATCATGCAGTTCTTAATTCAGAAACTGAACAATCAGGTCCATATGCCGCACATGTTATCTATAGTGATGACCATGGTGAGAGTTGGGAAATCGGCGGAATTGTCGGCCCATTCACAAATGAATGTGCTGTGGCTGAACTTCCTGATGGAACCGTCTATATCAATATGAGAAGCTACCATGGAAAAAATCAACGAGCATCTGCCTGGAGTAACGACGGGGGATTAACATGGTCAGATATTATCCTTAATGAGGATTTGATTGAGCCGGTTTGTCAAGGCAGTGTAATTGAGGATGGTGAAGGCGGACTCTTGTTCTCCAATCCAGCTAGTCTAAAACGGGAAAATTTGCAGATTAAAAGCAGTTATGACGGTGGACGCAGCTGGGTAGTTCAACAGGAAGTTTATTCTGGTCCAGCAGCTTATTCAGACTTGGCCATTACTAAAAATAGGGTGCTATGTTTGTATGAATGCGGCAAGGAACATAGCTATGAAACTATAAAGCTTGCCAGCTATCCTAAAGAGCTTCTTACTAGGAAGTAAGGGTCCCAAGTTCTCTTGCTTTCTTCTGCTATCTTCTGCTAGTAAAAAGCAGAAGATATGCAGGGCCCTATGCTTCCACAATAAGAGGCTGCAAACGAGCTGCTTTTTTGGCAGCCTGTTTTTCAAGAGAGAATTTGGAGCGAGCTGAAGACGGAATTTCATCATGATTCGATGGCCCAAAGCTGGGAATTAGGCCGCTGCGGAAAATTTTATGCTTAATCTGTCATAAATTTATAGCGTAACACCGCAGCGAGGCCGGCCCCGTGTTTGAATTCGCCAATTTTAATCAATGTTTTTAATTCTTCCATGGACAGCGTATGTAATTTAATTTGCTCGCTGTTTTCTAGTTTTTGTTCGGCAGGCACTAGCCCAGCAGCCGCAAACAAGAAGATTTCCTCTGTTGTTGAGCCTGGCGACGGATAGAAGCTGCCTAGTTCAAGCCAATGCTCGGCTGTATAGCCTGTCTCTTCCTCAAGCTCTCTTTTCGCCGTTTCCAGCGGGGAATGATCTGGCTTATCAATCATGCCGGCGGGCAGCTCCCATTGCCAGCTCTTGAATGCGTGGCGATATTGCTTTAAACAAATAACCTTTGCATCCTCAGTAATCGGGAGAACGCAAACCCCTTTAGCAAAATCTAAATAGGAAAAAGTTTTTTCATCGCCATTCGGAAGAACAACCTCATCAACTGTCACTCCAAATCGATCCACTTTCTCTGTATGTGAAGAACGAATAGTCCATTCCATTGGATTCACCTCATAAAATTTTAATATATGTACTATTGTAGCGGATAGGGGAGTTGATTACTATTTCTCATTAAATTTTTCAAGAGGTATTAAATTAATAAACAAGAAGCTTATGAATTTTTGTTGAAATGCTGAATTATGGGGGATTGCCTTCGATAAGTGATTCCGTTACTGTAGAGAAAGGTAACAAGTTAGCTTAAAGAAAAAATAAAGAGGGAATAAGATAAAAAAGAAAATTATGCCATTGAAGGTGATCGTGTTGACTCTATTAAAAAAGCTTAATCAATATAAGACTATTCAGCTTAACCCTGCTCATAGTCTAATCTTAGGTTTTATGGCATTGATCTTTATTGGGACGTGTTTATTTATGATCCCCGCGGCGACAAAGGATCGGCATCACCTCAGCTTCATCGATGCTTTATTTGAAGCAACTTCTGCTGTTTGTGTTACAGGACTGGGGGTAGTCGATACTGGAACAACATTTACTTTGTTTGGTCAGATCATTTTGCTGCTGCTCGTTCAACTAGGCGGCTGGGGGTTTATGACGAGTGGAATTCTTACCTTCATCTTGTTAGGGAAAAAGATTGGGTTTAAACAAAGACTTCTGCTTCAACATTCCATGAATGCATTTTCACTGCAGGGGATTATCAAGCTTGTTCAAAAAGTAATTATTATTACCTTACTTGTCGAAGCTATTGGAGCCATTTTTTTAGCTATCAGATGGTCACAGGAAATGAGTATCGGAAAAGCTATTTATTATGGAATTTTTCATTCAGTTTCTGCCTTTAACAATGCGGGATTTGGGCTTGAACCGGATAATTTGAGTAAGTGGGTGGGTGATCCGACTGTAAATATTGTGATTACTTCATTATTTATCATAGGCGGGATTGGTTTTTTTGTAGTTGCAGACATTTTTGAAAAGAGGAATATAGTTAAATTCTCCCTTCACACCAAAATCGTGTTAACCGTCACATTGTTTCTTAATGTAGTAAGTACATTGCTCATTTTTGTATTAGAATCTAACAATCCTGCTACTTTAGGAAATTTGGGGACGACAGACAAATGGTGGGCGGCTTATTTTCAGGGAGTCGTTACCCGTACAGCTGGCTTTAATACTATAGATATTGGACAATTGACACCCAGTTCCCTTGTCCTTATGGTAGGATTGATGTTTATTGGTGCATCGTCCGGCTCAACAGGCGGGGGAATTAAGGTGACAACGTTTGCATTATTGCTTCTCGCTCTATGGTCGGTTTTAACAAACAAGCAAGATATAAATGTATTTAAACGAAGAGTTCCAGCCTCACAAGTATTTAGGGCTTTATCGATCGCAGTATCAAGTATGATTTTTATTTTCATCATCTTCTTTTCCCTTACGATTACCGAGAAGGGGGCAGATGTGACCGCCCTTATATTTGAAACCGTTTCTGCCTTCGGAACCGTCGGATTGAGTACAGGATTAACAGGTGATTTAAGCCCCATGGGGCGTATTTTAATCACCATCATGATGTTTATAGGAAGAGTGGGCCCATTAACAATGGCGTTCGCCCTCGCCATTCGTTCAAACAATGCATCCAAAATCCGTTACGCGGAAGAAAAGATTCTAATCGGGTAACAATAGACATAAAACAATTTGCATTGTGTAGAAAGAATTCTTTGGGACCAATAGACCCAAAGAATTTAATCAAAAAGCAGCTAAACCATGAACCGCCCCGTAAATGTT
>NZ_BNDS01000047.1:292-17885 GCF_014656545.1 Neobacillus kokaensis | reverse complement strand
TGTTTAGTTTTCAAAGAACAAAATCACTCTTGAAAAGTGACAGGAATTCATTGTATCACATTCCTCGTATTTCTGTCAATCAACTTTTTTTAGTTACAATTGACTTTCGCTTCCTTTTCAAAGGCGACTTTTACAATATATCACGTTGCTCATGTTAAGTCAAGAAGTTTTTTTCGTTTTATTGCTTATTCACTATTTTTAAGAGCAACTTTATTAATATAACACCATTGCTTCCTGCTTGCAAGAATTTTATTCAATACTATATTTTATTATCGGATGTTGAACACAAGAAAAAGACTAGATCACAATCGGATACAGCCCGAATTTGTATTGATATTACAAGTTAAAAAAACGTTGAAGAACCTCCATTTTGTAAAGAATCACAAAGTTTCAATAACCAAAAAGCTCTTTAAGATCATTATCCTAAAGAGCTTTTAAGTGCCGTGCCTTACTATATTATTTGCTTACAACATTATTAATTACAATACAATAGGATCAATATGAAACTGCAATTCTCCTAATCCTAGACCTTTTGCACAGATTTATCCCCAGCTTATTTCCCTGCAAGTTAAATAGCTATAAATTAATATCGGCAAACCCTTCACAAGTAAAACGAACATTTGTTGAAATATAATTTTTAACACCTGTTTCAACATTAATTATACCGCCCGGCTGATGTATGTGAAACTTGTCCCCTTTACCATTTTTCGACAGGTGAATACCTAAGGCCAGACTTCCGGATCCACAAGCTTGCTCGAAAAATCTCGATCCCGTTTCTTTCACGTAAACGAACGGCCATATCTCATATTCCTTTTCCGTTAATCTTCTATAGGGAATAATCCCAATCGCTTTATTTTCATTTTTTTTAGTAACCGCTTCAATAATAAGATTAAAATCATCCTTGCATGGCCAATAGTCCGTTAAGAAATGAGTTATACCATCTAGCTGTACAGAACATCCTGAAATGCTTCTTCCATTAAGATCAATAACAATATCTTTGATGGAAATGGGACGTGGCATTTCAGCTTTTGCTTCAAAATAATTAGAAGATTTAGCTTCAACAGCACATGCAAGTGGTGAGTCTGCTCCAGAAGTTTCTAACAAGAATCTATTTTTTTCTGTTAGACCTTTGTAGTGACAGTATGCAGCTGCCCCTAAAAGTGCATTTCCACAAAATTCTCCTCCTGACATTTCCAATCTAAGCAAAGAATCTTGACTTTTCGGTGAAACTATAAAGCCTACCTGTTCTGCATTCACATATTCATAGTCCATAATCGTGTTAGCGATTTGTGAATAATGAGCAGGAGCAACATAGTTGGTTATTAAAACTGTCATATTTTTTGAAGGACTAATTTTTACAAAGTTAAGCCTCATTACCTAATCTCCTTGTTTATTATATTGTTATCTGAACCAAATTTATTTGAATGTTGGATCAATCCGCTATAAATACTATTGTAAACGAGTGTATGCCTAGACCTAACGCAAGTACTTTTTGAACAATATACTCCACATTCTTTACATACCCGGTTTTAGTTAGTTAAGTTTAAAGCACCATTGCAGCGATGAGGCCGAAAATAAATAATGGAATATTATAATGCAAAAAGGTCGGCACGCATGTATCCCAAATATGATGGTGCTTTCCATCTGCATTCAACCCTGCAGTCGGTCCAAGCGTACTGTCTGATGCCGGTGAACCTGCATCTCCAAGAGCACCAGCAGTACCAATTAATGCTGCAGTCGCCAATGGAGAGAAACCAACGGTCGCACAAAGCGGGACGAACAAAGCAGCAATAATTGGGATTGTACCGAATGAGGAACCGATTCCCATCGTGATTAATAGGCCGACTAGAAGCATCATAGCCGCAATAAACATTTTATTATCCCCTAACATCGCAGTGGAGGACTGTACAAGGTTTTCAACAGCGCCTGTCTCTTTCAAAATCGTTGCATATCCAGAGGCAATCAACATTACAAATGCAATCATCCCCATCATAGTAATCCCTTCATTTACAACCTTTTCCCCTTCTTTAAATGGAACTACCGTAAATAAGAACATGAGAACAATACCTGTAAGCGCTCCTAAAACTAGTGAATCACTTATAAGCTGCACAACAAGCGCACTAATCACTGCTATGATCGTGAACAAGTGGCGTGATGTAAATGACAACTCCATCTCGTCCGTTGCAGCTATCTCATTTATAACCCCTTGTTCACTAAAAGGCAGTTCACGATTCTTTCGATAAGAAATAAATACGGCAACCAACAACCCGACAATCATACCAAGCCCTGGTATCAACATTGAGTAAGTGACGGATGAAATAGAGATTGCCATCCCGCTTGCTTTCATTTCATCGGCAATTATCCCGTGGAAAATCAATCCAAACCCAGCTGGGATCATAATATACGGAGCCTTCAATCCGAATGTCAGTGCCGCAGCGACACCTCTGCGGTCGACCTTCATTTTATCAAACAAATGGAGTAAAGGTGGAATTAAGATTGGGATAAACGCTATGTGTACTGGAACGACATTTTGAGAAAAACAAGCCACTCCAGCAATCGTCAATAATAAAATTGAACGTTTCCCCTTTAAAACGCTTACAAGCTTTTTTACAAGAAATCCGGTAATTCCTGAATAGCCAATCATAACCGCAAAAATTCCAAGCAAAACATAACTTAGTGCTGTATTCGCTTGTCCCCCCATCCCGGAGATGAGCATATTCGTCGCATCAACCAGTGACAACCCTTCCATCAAACCCGCAACACCAGCTGCAACTAAAATTGTCAACATGACATTAACACGAAGTAAACTCAATACGACCATGACAATTACTGAAACCACTACAGCATTAAACATCCAATCATCCTTTCTTTTTTTAAGCGTTTAGTAGTTTTGGAATTATATATAAAGAGACCACTACTGGCGTATTTCTCATCAACACATAATGGCATTGATCTCATGATTAGTTATCATTTTCCCGCAAAATTAGTTTTGTTTCCAATCATTTTTCTAACTCTTACTGACGTTCTAGTGAGGGGGTTTCTAGGAGGAGTGCGGCAATTTTATAAGCCAACGAGTTTACGCTTCGTCATGCTCAAATATTTAATGGACCTAAATATCCTCCTACCCATCCTACCCCTACACTTTACATTGTTTTCTAAAAATTGTCTTTCCCTATTAATCTATTATTTTATTTATGCGTAATTTGACATTTATCAAACTGAAAAGCTCCAGCCTTTAACCAGTCATTCATTGCTTCGATATCCTTTGAAAACACTCTATCTGCACTAATAAACGGTACTACTTTTCTTCCATTTTCTAAAAACCAGCTAGTTGCAGAAGCCATTTTTTCTTTACCGCGAATTTCAGCTGCCTGTATTCCGCAAATGGCTTCTATTGCTAAGACGCGACGTGTATTTGTAATCACTTGATATGCATGTCTTGATCCAATCGTCCCCATGCTCACATGATCCTCTTGATTTGCTGATGAAGGAATAGAATCAACACTTGCAGGGTGTGCTAGTGTTTTATTCTCAGATACAAGAGATGCTGCGACATACTGCATTATCATTGCCCCTGACTGTAAACCTGGTTCTGGACTTAAAAATGGGGGCAAATCGTTTAATTGTGGATTCACTAAACGCTCTATTCGACGCTCAGAAATATTTGCTAGCTCCGCTACAGCAATCGCTAAAAAATCCATTGCAAGGGCAATTGGCTGTCCATGGAAGTTGCCACCGGATAATACTTTTTCACCATTGTCGAAAATTAACGGATTATCCGTAGCTGCATTCATTTCAATTTCCAATTTCTCTTTTACATAATTTAACGTCTGCCATGTTGCTCCGTGTACCTGTGGAATACAGCGGATTGAGTATGCATCTTGAACACGGATTTCTCCTTGCTTTGTTGTTAATAGGCTGTCGGAAAGATGTGCACGAATTCGTTCAGCAACTTCTACTTGCTCTTTGTAGCCGCGAGCCAGCTGAATATCTTCGTCAAATGCATCAATAATACCACGTAACCCTTCAATAGTTACCGATGCAATCAATTCGGTTTGATACGCTAATTTTTCCGCTTCCAAATACGCTACAACCCCCATTGCGGTCATTGCTTGTGTTCCGTTAATAAGCGCCAATCCTTCTTTTGCAGTTAATATGATTGGAAAAATACCTTCTTTCGTTAATGCATGAATTGCTGGCATTTTCTCCCCTTTATAAAAAACTTCTCCCTCTCCGATTAAAACAAGAGCTAAATGTGAAAGCGGAGCTAAATCTCCACTTGCACCTAATGATCCTTGTTGTGGAATAACAGGATGAATCCCAGCATTTAATAGTTCGAATGATCTTTCAATAACAACAGGTCGTACACCCGAAAAACCTTTCAATAATGCGTTTGCTCGAAGCAGGATCATTGCACGTGATACAACTTCAGGAAAAGGTTCTCCAATTCCACAAGCATGGGAACGAATTAAATTCAGCTGTAGGGCTTCAACATCATCTTTGTCAATAAAAACATCACTAAATTTCCCAAATCCAGTCGTTATGCCATAAACGATTCGTTCTTCTGCAACGATTTTTTCAACTGCTTTTCTACTTTCTCGCACTTTTTTCATGCTTTCTTCAGAATAAACAACCTTTTCCCCATCAAAAAGGACTTTTCGTACGTCCTCAAAAGTAAGTGTTTGACCATTTAATGTAACCATCTTTTTATCTCCCTTCAAATCCTTTAGTTTAGTAAAGTCACAATAGAAAAGGGGACTATATCAATGAAATCACTAAAAAGTGATTTCACGATATAGCCCCCTATTAACTAAAAACTATGGGCAAATTATATGTGATTAATTCCTAAACCTATTGTTTCATGCTCAGATCCCTTAACCGGTGCACCAATCGTTCCATATAGAGAGACGGCAATCCAATCTCCCTCTTGCTCATTATCATAGGGATTCCCCCGTAAAACAGCAAAAGATAAGCCAACAGTTCTAAGTACAGATCCTAATTGCACCTGACCTCTTGTTACACCGTGTAGTGCTTCAATAATGGCATGATATAATGCATGAGATTCACGATAAACATTCGGCTGGATAATACCGTTTTTCTTAGCTGCTGTTTCAATTGCAGCAACTATCTTTTGAGAGTCCATCGAACCAACTTTTCCTGTGCAGCCCTTCCAATTCGACTGCTCAAGTTTTGCCAGATGTTCAGTTGAATCATCAGAAAACAAAAGCAGAATGGCTAGTCGACCCATACAACGATCTTTACGCAATGCCATATTAACACTCTTTCTTATTTTTCAGCTAATAGATTCTAATGACTAAATTACTAGTTTTATTGTAATGGCTTTATAGCAGGGTGTCAATGATATTTTTCGAATAGTAAATCAATTTAAGTTTTCTATAAACTTCATCAAATTTTACATAAAAAAGCCGAAGGCCTTCCGGACAAATATCGGAATGAAACCTTCGGATTGGGAACATTAATTTTATTTAAAGATCTTTATTTTTATTTAAGAACCGTTAATTTTTTTTGCGGCACATCTGCAATAAAAAGTTACTAACAATAATGTATTAGTTACAAACATTATTGTTGATAAACGAAACACAAGAACCGTACCCGCGTTCTACTCTACAGTCACTGACTTGGCGAGGTTGCGTGGTTTGTCGACGTCGCAGCCGCGGTGCAGTGATGCGTAGTAGGCTAAAAGTTGTAATGGTACTACAGAGATAAGTGGTGTTAGTAATTCGTGTACTTCTGGTATGACGAAGCTGTCTTCGTCCATATTGAGTCCCTTCATAGAAATGATGCAAGGGTTGGCACCGCGGGCAACAACTTCTTTCACATTGCCGCGAATGCTTAAGTTTACATTTTCTTGTGTGGCAAGCGCAATAACAGGAGTGCCTTCTTCAATTAAGGCAATGGTTCCATGTTTTAATTCTCCGCCAGCAAAGCCTTCCGCTTGAATATAAGAAATTTCTTTCAGCTTAAGGGCTCCCTCAAGGCCGACATAGAAATCAATGCCGCGCCCGATAAAGAAGCAATTGCGGGTAACGGATAAGAATTCCTTTGCCATGATCTCAATAATTTCTTTTGAGTCACAAAGAACATCCATCGAATTAGCCACCAAGCCAAGCTCATGAATAAGATCAAAATCAATTTCTAAACCTTTACTCTTTGCAATTACTTCAGCAAAAATCGAAAGCACTGCAATTTGGGCAGTATATGCCTTTGTTGAAGCAACAGCAATTTCCGGGCCGGCATGAAGCAAGAGCGTATAGTCTGCTTCACGAGAAAGGGTTGATCCAGGAACATTGGTAATTGTTAATGCAGGATAGCCCATTTTTTTCACTTCTACAAGGACCGCACGGCTGTCCGCTGTTTCCCCGCTTTGTGAAATAAAGATAAATAACGGCTTTTCCGATAATAATGGCATGTTATAGCCAAATTCACTGGAAATATGAACTTCAACTGGCACCTTCGCCATCTTTTCAATTAATTGCTTTCCTACAAGACCAGCATGATAGGAAGTACCTGCTGCAATTATATAAATCCGGTCTGCTTTATTCACCGCATTAATGATGTCAACGTCAATCGTTAGCTCGCCTTGCTCATTTTGATACGTTTGAATAATTTTACGAATAACAGCTGGCTGCTCATCAATTTCCTTTAGCATGTAATGCGGATAAGTGCCTTTTTCAATGTCGCTGGCATCCAGTTCTGCGGTATACGGTGCACGTTCAATGGTTTCACCGTTAAGATTTTGAATGTTGACGAAATCCTTTGTCACGATCACAATTTCTTTGTCCATTATTTCCACGAATTGGTCCGTAACTTGCAGCATTGCCATTGCGTCACTGGCAACAACATTAAAACCTTGCCCCAATCCAACTAAGAGCGGACTTTTATTTTTTGCTACATAAATGGTTTCATTATCCTCAGCATCCAATAAGGCCAATGCATAAGACCCATGTAATAGTGTTAATGTTTTACGAAATGCTTCTAACACCTGTAGTCCTTCGCCGACAAACTTCTCTATCAGCTGGACAATGACTTCCGTATCTGTTTCACTTTTAAATGCTCCATCTGCAAAATATTCACGCTTTAATAGGTCATAGTTTTCAATGACACCGTTATGAACAAGCGTAAACCGGTCTGATGCGCTTTGATGGGGATGGGAATTCACCTTGCTTGGAACCCCGTGTGTCGCCCAGCGTGTGTGGCCAATCCCAATATTCGCAAAAATATGTCCATCAACAGCACGTCTTAAATCAGCAATTCGGCCTTTCTCTTTAAAAACATGAACTCCATCTTCATTTTTTAAAGCAATACCCGCTGAATCATAGCCTCTATATTCAAGTTTTTCTAAACCACGAAGTAATAGTTCCTTTGAGTCATTATTTCCGATATATCCAACAATTCCGCACATATTTCTTTTCCTCCCTGATGAAGGGGGCAAGAAACTTCCCGAGGGCTCACCTTGCCCCCTTATCTCTGTTTTTTTGTCTTGGGTATCTGAATATACCCTTTTTAAAACATTGGTTGTAATATGCCGCATTTTCTCCCCTTTGTGCACAAGGTTGCCCATGTGTTTTAAGGAAGAAATCTTCGGTTGTGCGTTCAACCGGGAGGTATCCGCCGAATAATTCGATATGCCTCCTCCTCGTCAACTAACCATCTCTCTTAGGTTAGTCCAGGCGCTTTTAAAAGGTTTTCCCTCTGCTGCCCTCCTTTCAAAAATTAGACTGTAAAAGTGGCAAAGCAAACTAATATTACCTGATAAAGTGGAGCTTAGTCAACAAAAATTACAAATTATATAGTATTTTCCATTCATAATAAAATATGCATAAGGGAAGTAAAGGTTCCCTTATGCATATCCAATTATCGCTATTCCTTAATACCCATCTCTTCTTCTACCACTGAAACAATTCGATCGACATATGATGCACAAAGCTCTTCAGTAGCAGCCTCTGCCATTACACGGACTAGCGGTTCTGTTCCGGAAGGACGGACAAGAATTCTCCCATTTCCAGCCATTTCTGCTTCCACTTGTTCAATGACCGCTTTAACCCGGGCATTGTCTGTTACATGATATTTATCTGTTACTCGAACATTAACCAGCTTTTGCGGGTATTTTTTCATTTCCCCAGCAAGCTCAGATAGCGGCTTTTTCGTTGCCTTCATAATATTTACTAACTGCAGGCCTGTTAATAAGCCGTCACCGGTGGTGTTATAGTCTATGAAAATAATGTGGCCAGATTGTTCGCCGCCTAAATTAAAGCCATTTTTCTTCATTTCCTCGACGACATAGCGGTCGCCAACCGCTGTTGCCACACTTTGCAGGTCATGAGATTCCAGCGCCTTATAGAACCCAAGATTACTCATCACCGTTGAAACTATCGTATTATGTTTTAAACGCCCCAGTTCTTTCATATATTTACCGCATATGTAAAGAATCTGGTCACCATCGACAATATCCCCATGTTCATCAATAGCAATCAGGCGGTCCCCGTCACCGTCAAAAGCAAGACCTACATCTGCCCCTTTTTCCTTCACTAGTGCGGCAAGTGTTTCTGGATGTGTAGAGCCCACACCCGCGTTTATATTTAATCCATTGGGAGCAGTCCCCATTGTTGAAAGGTCTGCATCTAAATCAGCAAACAAGTGTGTTGCCAGCGATGATGTAGCTCCATGGGCACAATCTAATGCAATGTGAATACCAGAGAAATCCTCATCAACTGTATTTTTTAAGTATTGAAGGTACTTTTGCCCGCCTTCAAAATAGTCCATGACAAGCCCAAGATCTTCACCTACAGGGCGAGGTAATTGATCTTCTGGTAAATCCATCAATTCCTCAATTTCAAGCTCTTGGTCATCAGATAGTTTAAAGCCGTCCGGCCCAAAAAACTTAATGCCATTATCGGCGACTGGATTATGAGAGGCTGAAATCATGACCCCTGCCTGTGCTCCTAACGCCTTAGTCAAATACGAAACACCCGGAGTTGAAATGACGCCGAGGCGCATAACTTCTGCACCAATAGAAAGCAGACCTGCTACCAAAGCCCCTTCCAGCATATGGCCGGAAATACGGGTATCACGTCCAATCAGGACTTTAGGACGTGCTTTATCTTTTGTTAATACATAGCCCCCAAATCGACCTAGTTTAAAGGCAAGTTCAGGTGTTAATTCGCTATTCGCTATTCCCCTTACACCGTCTGTACCAAAATATTTTCCCATTAAAAACCGCTCCTTCAATATTTATTGCTCGATTTTATGCATTATTTTTTATTGTAATTTTTGCTGATGATTGATCTGGCCTCCAATCAAGATCGGAAGGACCTTCTACATGAATATTGACTTCATGGCTTCCCTCATCTAGATCTGAAAGATCCACGAATACATCGAAATCTTTAGGACCTATTGCCCTTAGAGCTGAGCTTGGACCATTAACAAGTATATTAATCATTTGATTATTTGGGTCATCCATCTCTGCCTCAAAATTTTCAGCCAATCCCCTTATTGTAATAGGAACCTTCGTAACTGTTTTTTCCTCTTCTTTGCTGACAGTTACTTTGACTTTTACCATTTGCGGTGAAACTTTTATGACTCCATTTGAAATAATAACAGGTAAATCCAGTGTCGTGTTATCCGTAATTTTACTTACATCCACTTCCACACGTACACTATCTATATTTTTTAAGACATCGTCATTAGCCGAAATAACAGCTTCTCTTGTTTCAAGTTCAATTTTTTTAATCGTTACGCCAGCCTGCGGCGTACCTTTTTGAACAACACTAATCGGGACCTTTTTGTTATTTTCCTTAACCGGTATCGTCACTTTCACGGCTGCCGGCTCTACGGTCACATCTAATTTATTTAAATTATTATCCAGCACCTGTATGTCAGCTGATCTTGATATGGTTTCCTTTAGCTTTTGACCTTCTTCAATTGCCGCCTTTACATAAGAAATCCGGTCAATAAGACTTTTAGCCCCTGTTATTTTTACCTTATTCGGTTCGACAACTGGTTCTCCGGCTGCATATCCGTCTGCAATTTGATTCCGGTTAAACTCTGCTTCCACCTTAAATTCCTTTGTCACTTTTTCTTGGACAGTTACATAAACAAATTCAGGTTTAATCGTTGCTTTGATTTTGTCGGATAAATCTCTTACCTTAAATTTTACCTTTTGTCGGCCGATTTGGGCATCCCGTAAATCGACATAGACTTCAAAGTTGCGCAGCGCTTTGGCTGTCTGTATGTGTGTAATGGGTCCCTTTAAGGTAATGTCCACTGTATCCGGTATACCAGAAATGACTAAGTTTTCGGTATCATAATAGGCTTTAACAGGGAATTCAGCAATTTCCTCTGTCTTTTCGCCTCCCGGTACATAAACATCTGTTAATTTCTTGCCTGGGTGGGGAATGGACGAATATAACAGTACAGCAAGCACTAATGCCAGCCCCTTAATAAACCAGCGATTATCCATCAATTTATCCATTTTGCTTCCCCCTCCAGTTCCAACGAGCTGAAGAAGCTTGTTTTGTTTTGATATGCATTAATAGTTCACTGTTAAGAATTCCTTTTAGCTCTTCTGCTTCTAAATCACGATGGAGCTCTCCATTTTTCGTAAGTGAAATGGCTCCGGTCTCCTCAGACACTACAACGGTTATGCTGTCGGTTACTTCGCTGATCCCAAGTGCAGCACGGTGTCTTGTTCCTAACTCCTTTGAAATAAACGGACTTTCCGATAAAGGAAGATAGCAAGCCGCGGCAGCTACATTATTCCTTTGTATAATCACAGCCCCATCATGAAGCGGCGTATTTGGTATAAAAATATTAATTAATAGTTCAGATGAAATCTGAGAATTTAACGAGATGCCAGTTTCTATGTAATCGCTCATTCCCGTTTCTCGTTCTATGGAAATAAGTGCACCAATCCGGCGTTTGGCCATATAATCTGTTGCTTTAAGTATGGCTTCCACCGTTTTCTCTTGTCCATCTTCATCCGGGCTCGTGCTTCTCGAAAAAAACTTTCCTCGTCCCAACTGTTCTAGAGCTCTTCTAAGCTCGGGCTGGAAAATAATAATAATGGCAAGAAAACCGTATGTGATGACCTGCTGCATCATCCAGCTTAAGGTCGTTAAGCCGAAAAAGTCGCTGACAACCCTGACAATTAAAATCACCAGGATTCCTTTTAATAATTGAACAGCCTTTGTTCCTCTTATTATATTGATTAATTTATAGATGACATACCACACAAGGAGAATATCAACAATACTCGATATATACTTCCAAAATGTCCAATCCGCAAACGGCATGGTTTTTCCTCCGTATTTTTGCTTTAAAATACCTGCTGAATACAACTCATTTATTATACCATAATACTGCTTGTACTTATTATTATGTTGCAGTTTAAAAAAACAAATCACCCATAAGGAGTGATTTGTTTTTTATTTTGCTTCCTTCTGGTCAAAAAATCCTGCGACTTCTTTCGCAGATCTTTTCATTTGATACCAAATCCAGTCAAATACTTCGTTAACCTCGTCAATCTGTCCGGTTACATGTCCGGCGGATGCCAGGTATTTTTCCCCATGGATGACCGTTACATTTCCTTGTACTTCGCCCTCTATTTTCAATTTGCCATTTCGGACAATCACATCGCCCTTGACGACTTCCCCTTTTGGCACAGTGACCGTATTATTTTTCACCACTAAGTTTTGTTGCTTAGAAACGGAAAATTCTTGGTCTTGATTCCAAGTAGAGAAAAGACTGCCCATCATTAGAACAACAAATAGGGATGCCGCGGAAAGGAATGGATGGTTTCTTAACAGGCGAGCTGCCAGAACCTGTTTCTTTTCCTTCGGCAAACGCGCCAAAACATTCGCTGTAAAATCGGGCGGCGCCTGCATATTGGAAATACTTTTTACAAAAGCAACTGTCTTTTTTAACTCGTTAAAAATTTCTTCGCATTCTTTACAGCTCTGGAGGTGTTCTCTTAATACCTGTTCCTCTTTTGAATCGATTTCTTCGTCCAAATATTGATGCATTAGTTCGATGATTTGTTCTGGACACATAACAGTTTCACCTCTTACACATACCTTAATTGTTGTCTTAACGCTTCCCGGCCGCGGTGAATTCTCGTCTTCACCGTTCCAAGCGGAAGATCAAGTATTTCACTAATTTCATTTAAGGATAAATCCTCAATATATTTTAGTACTATCGCCGAACGATACTTTTCGGGAAGTTTCAAGATTTCCTTTTGTACTGTTTCCTGCAGTTCCAAGCTTTCCAGTTCTGTTTCGGGAAGAGGTGTTTCAGACGGAATCTGTGAATACATTGTCAGCCCCTCTGTACCTGCCACTTCTGCATCTAAATAATAATCCGGTTTCTTCTTTCGCAGCCTATCAATGCATAAATTCGTAGCGATTCGGAAAAGCCATGTGGAAAATTTTAAATCTTGATTAAATGATTTTATGTTCACATAAGCGCGCAGGAATGCTTCCTGTGCAATGTCCTCTGCTTCCTGCCGGTTTCCAAGCATTCGATAACAAAGCTGATAGACACTGTTTTTGTAGATTTCAACAATTTCTCCAAACGCATCCTGATCGCCTTTGATGACTTGCTTTATTCTCTTTTTTACAATTGCTTCCATTCAGTTACCTCAGCTCCAATGCTGCTATCCGATAATACGAATCGTTAGCAAAAAGGTTTCGTTTTTAACGAAATTAGTACTCAATACCTTTAATTTTAACAAAAACTTACTAATTACTGCTAAAAACTTGTTTTATTTTTTTGCCGGGATAAAAGTCTTGGCTTTTTCATAGGCTGTGTTAAACTTGGCTGTTGATTTACGCTACAGGCGCTTCGCTTTCCGCAGGCGTGACGGGGAGCCTCCTAGGCGCTTAAGCGCCTGGGAAGCTCCCCTGCCCTGTACTCCCCCAGGACATTGAATTACATCCTCGAATTCGCCCACGCACGAAGGAAATGCGACAGCATTTTCGAGGAGTCTTCGCGCCTTCCGCTCCAATCAACAAAGTTAAAAAATCAACAATGACCTTTAACCACAGCCTTTTCATAAAAAACAGCTGCTCTATTTGTAAAAGCAGCTGTTTTTTATATTATAAAAGTTTTTCTCCAAATAATGAGCCCATAAGTCCGACAGCAACAGAAGCTGTTTTATTTTTTTCATCTAAAATTGGGTTTACTTCTACAAACTCTGCAGAGGTAATTAATTTTGCCTCTTCTAACATTTCCATTGCCAAATGGCTTTCACGGTAGCTGATGCCGCCCATGACCGGTGTTCCAACACCCGGACACTCGCTTGGATCTAAGCCGTCTAAATCAAGAGATAAATGGACGCCATCCGTTTTGTCTTTAAGATAGGCAATCGTTTCTTCCATCACCTTAGCCATACCCAAACGGTCAATTTCATGCATTGTGTAAACCTTAATCCCTTTTTCTTTGATTAAAATTCTTTCCCCTTCATCTAGTGACCTCGCCCCGATAATCACCACATGCTCTGGTTTAACTTTCAGTGAATAGCCGCCAATATCAGTTAATAACTTATGGCCAAGCCCGATGCTGACAGCCAGCGGCATTCCATGGATATTTCCCGAAGGGCTTGTTTCTGCTGTATTTAAATCACCATGGGCATCATACCAAATAACGCCTAAATTTTTATAATGTTTTGCCACTCCCGCTAAAGTCCCAATTGCAATGCTATGGTCCCCGCCTAGAACAAGGGGGAAAGCCCCAGCTTGAATGGCTTCATCCACCTTTTCACAAAGCAAGGTGTTTTTTTCGGCGACTAGGTCCAAATTACGTAAATTAGATTCCTCGTCTATGGCTACCTCAGGTCTGCCAATTGGTATGTCCCCTAAATCATGAATTTCGTCAAATAAAGGTTTTAAACGTTCATTAATTCCCGCATAGCGAATGGCACTTGGGCCCATATCAACCCCGCGGCGCATTTGTCCTAAATCCATCGGCATCCCTATGATTGAAAGCTTTCTAGTCATCATTCTTTCCTCCTGCAAATCATATACCTATATTTTAACCGCTTTCATAGAGATGACTCAACTCGGCAAAAAGTTGTATATATATACGGTCTTAGATGAAAATAAAAAGCCCAGTGAAAATGCTTGTCCATGCATTTTCACTGGGCTAATACATTCATTTAACCTAATTTCCGATTTGGAATCTTATCGATATTATCTAACATGATACCTGTTCCAATCGCTACACAATCCATTGGATTATCAGCAACAAGCACTGGAACTTTCAGCTCTTCAGCGAGCAGCATATCAATCCCGTGCAGCAATGCTCCGCCGCCTGTTAAAATAACGCCGCGGTCAATAATATCGGCTGATAATTCTGGAGGCGTACGCTCAAGAACACTTTTGGCTGCCTGTACAATGACAGCAACTGATTCACGCAAAGCCTGCTCTATCTCTTCAGAACGAACTGTGATCGTACGCGGCAGCCCGCTGACCATATCACGACCACGGATTTCCATCTCCTCTGAACGTGATCCAGGGAAGACCGTGCCGATGTTAATTTTAATATTTTCTGAAGTACGTTCACCGATCAATAGCTTGTACTCGCGCTTGATATAATTTAAGATTTCTGCATCAAACTTATCGCCGGCCATTTTAATGGAGGAAGAAGTAACGATATCGCCCATTGAAAGAACTGCAACATCTGTCGTTCCTCCTCCTATGTCTACTACCATGTTTCCGCTTGGCTGGAAGATGTCCATGCCGGCACCAATCGCAGCCACCTTTGGTTCTTCTTCTAAATATATCTTTTTACCGCCGCTCTTTTCAGCAGCTTCTTTAATGGCTTTTTGCTCAACGCTTGTAATGTTCGTTGGGCAGCAAATTAAAATGCGAGGTTTTGATAAAAAGCCTTTTACATTCAACTTATTTATGAAATGTTTTAACATTGCTTCAGTAACATCAAAGTCGGCAATAACACCATCCTTTAATGGGCGAATAGCCACAATGTTCCCAGGTGTACGTCCAACCATGCGGCGGGCTTCTTCTCCAACCGCCAGTACGCGATTGGTATTTTTGTCTATTGCAACAACAGAAGGCTCATTTAATACAATTCCACGGCCTTTAACGTGGATCAGCACGTTAGCCGTTCCTAGATCAATCCCAATATCCCTTGCAAACATTCTCTTTCTTTCCTCCTCGAAAGATTCCACATACTTTTCCTAATTGTCTATTCTACCATATTCATTTCAAATTCCATAACGTTTTCATTAAAAGATGTAAAGTTTTGATGAATGCTGTCGGAATCAGAGGATTTCAAGAATACAATGGATTGGTTGAAGGTCGGCTTTTCATTTCCCTCATTATGGCTGCTTATTTAACCGCCTCTCCCTCCTTTTCTTCTTTCTGATATTTCATTTTTGTTGCTTCCCCACCCCTTAAGTGACGAATCGATTTATGATAATCTAAAATTTCTTTCACTTCATTTGCAAGCTCAGGATTAATTTCAGGAAGTCTCTCAGTTAAATCCTTATGGACTGTACTTTTGGATACGCCAAACTCCTTCGCAATCACGCGAACCGTTTTCCTCGTCTCCACGATATACTTTCCAATCTTGATAGTCCTCTCTTTGATGTAATCGTGCACACTCTCGCCCTCCCTAAATTGGATGTGGAGTGTGAAATGAGACCCGCTTATCACTATGTCGAAATACTGCATCCGCATGGTGGAAACATTACTTGGTGTCAGGCACCACAAAAAGACATTTGTCCACTTGGGATGTACAGTCTTCCCAAATTGGGTGTCAGGCACCATGCGGCAGAAAGTTACACTTTCTGTTTCATACGATGAATAATCATGTCCCCGGCTGAATTCACGCTAACTTCAAACGACTCCTCACCTCAAACACTCTCTTTGTAAAGGTTTGTAATCATTGTATTAGCTTGGATACGGGTTTATGCACAAATTACACAAACGGGACAAGACATATAGGAATTAATAGGATCGCTTAATATTCAAGCCCTTTTTCGACAAAGCTTATTGCATTGGTAAAAGCGCATGTTTACAGAGGCTTCTCTAGGAAATTGCCTTTTTCTAAGAATATTTCCCAAGAAATTTGTCGAACTATTCTATGGCTGAAATGTTGTTAGCAACACACACTTTAAGGGGAAACCTTCGTAGAAACTTCACTAAAATAAAATAGCCGGGATTAATGCTCCCGGCTATTTATAACTAATTATTCTTTTTTCTCCCCAAGTGCGAAAGTGATTTCTGCTTCACATGCCACTTCCCCATCCACTGTTGCAACAGCTTTTCCTTTACCGATTGGTCCGCGCAGGCGAAACATTTCAACCTCAAGGCGCAGCTGGTCACCAGGTTTTACCTGCCTTTTAAAACGGCAATTATCAATACCTGCAAAAAAAGCTAAGCGGCCACGGTTTTCCTCTTTTTTTAATACAGCGACTGCCCCAACCTGAGCAAGCGCCTCAACAATTAGGACCCCAGGCATAACAGGATACTCTGGGAAATGACCGTTAAAAAACTCTTCATTGGCAGAAACATTTTTAATGCCAACCGCGCGTTTTCCTTCTTCTACCTCTAAGATGCGATCCACTAATAAAAATGGATAACGGTGTGGGATAATTTCTTTAATTTGTTCGATATCAAGCATTTTTAGTACCTCCTGCTAATAGCACATGATAATAACATTTTACTATTAAAGGTATATAAAAGGGAAGGGCATTCCTTCTGCCCTTCCCTTATTATTTCTCTTTATCCACTAAATCAATAATATGAGTCCATGTTGATTCTTTAAATACGTCTGCCACTTTTCCGCCGCCCAGCACGCCATAACCGACGACCGCCCCCGCGACCACCCCAATAACCATAAAGATAACCAATAAGAGGAGCCGCAGCCAAATCGGAATCAAACGAATCCTGATTCGTTTTGCTGGCACGTCTGCAGCTTCCGGTTTTTTCTTTTGACCATTATTCTGAACAGATTGGGACTTTGCTTTTTTATAATCTTCCCTAGTACTCACTTGTTCTTGATTTAAAGCCATTCTTAATTCCCCTTTTGCCGATATCCGTATTTTGTATTGATTACGGAACTAGTTAGTTACTTTATATTATAACCAATTTCTACTCACGACTCGATTAATTTTTGTAGCATATTTCTTTTATTATAAAAAATTATACTAAATTCGACATTAACTTTTTGTGGAAATTCGAAAGTATCTAGGGGTTATTACTTATAATAGGGTTTATTGAAGACTTTTTTGGTGGATTCTTATTCAGTTTTGTGCCCAAGAGGCTTTATTGAAAACAGTTTTGGTGGGTTCCTATTCTTCTGTCTTTAAGACGACCGGATAGGGTCTGTTCTTGTGGATTAGCATCAATAAAAAATAAAAAACACAGAAAATCAATGTTTTCTGTGTTTCTCATTATATGAGCCATGAAGGACTCGAACCTTCGACCCTCTGATTAAAAGTCAGATGCTCTACCGACTGAGCTAATGGCTCACTTCATTTGGCTGGGCTAGCAGGATTCGAACCTACGAATGACGGAGTCAAAGTCCGTTGCCTTACCGCTTGGCTATAGCCCAA
>NZ_BNDS01000047.1:0-162 GCF_014656545.1 Neobacillus kokaensis | reverse complement strand
GAGCTAAACCGGCATATTGATTGAAATAATATTTAAATTGTACACGCTTGTTTTGTTACCGTCGTCCCGACTTCAGAAAGCTTATTCAAGCAGCAGTTCAGTCGGTACGCTGAAGTAATTTCCATGAAGCGTATTCGGTCGTGCTCTACCAATTGAGCTAAA
>NZ_BNDS01000046.1 GCF_014656545.1 Neobacillus kokaensis | reverse complement strand
GATCCTATGGGACAAAATACGTTAAATTTATTATGGAACTGTCCCATAGAAAGATCCTATGGGACCAACCACGTTAAATTTATTATGGAACTGTCCCATAGAAAGGTCCCATGTCACAAAACGTATATAATTTTTAACAAACTGTCCCATAAAAGGACTCATAAGGACAAGACCAGTTAAAAACCTGTCCCTAACAAAACAAAGAGGGATCTGCACCACAGTGCAGTCCCTCTTTATAATAAATCCTAAATACTTTCTACCTTCTGAGATTCCACATGTCCATGTTCAAGAGAATCTACATTTGTTAATTCCAGCAATTGCGCTTCCTCTAAGCCTTCAATGAGTGTCAGTTCACGAAGTACCTCAGCCTTCAGCCCCTTATCAAGTGTTAACACCATGATAGCCTCACCGCCTACTTCTGCACGGCCAACCTGCATGGTACCAATGTTAATTTGATAGTCACCTAGTAAGGAACCAACCTTTCCAATCATGCCTGGTACGTCTTTGTGTTTTATATATAAGAGATATTTCTCTGGTTTGACATCAATTCGATACTCGTTGATCTTTACAATTCGTGCCCCGTAGCCATTTAGGACGGTTGCACCGATGCGGGCTGCTTCAGCACCTTGAGATACAGAAAGTTCCATGTAATTGGCAAACCCTTTATTGGTTGCGTTTTTTTGCACATTATAGGAGACTTCCTGCTCCTTCAATAAATGAAGAACATTAATGAGATTCACAGAATCACTTAAATGATAGGATAGAATTCCGCGAAGCAGCGTCCGTGTCAGCAATTCAGTATCTTCGTCGATTAAATCTCCATAGTAGTTGATATTGATTTTTTCTGGTGCTTTCTTTTTCAACAATTGAATCACAAGCTGTCCGATTTGGTCGCCGAGCAGTAAATATGGCTGAAGCTTTGCCTGGGTTTCACCGGACATTTGCGGCATATTAACCGCATGTTGGATTGATTGCGTTTCAAATATGTCAATGATTTCTGCGCTGACTTCTTGAGCCACTTTTTCCTGCGCTTCCACTGTTGATGCTCCGAGATGGGGGGTCACAATGATATTTGGGTTTTGTAGTAATTCTGGATCAGCAACTGGTTCCTTTTCAAAAACGTCCAGTGCAGCTCCTGCTACATGGCCAGACTGAATCGCTCGGACAAGAGCTTTTTCGTCGATTATACCGCCGCGGGCACAGTTCACAATACGGACGCCTTTTTTAGTCTTAGCTAAATATTCGTCATTAATAATCCCTCTCGTATCATTGGTCAAAGGCGTATGAACAGTAATAAAATCAGACTCAGCAGCAATTACATCCAGGCTTGCTTTTGTAATCCCCAGCTTTTTCGCACGATCTTCTGTTAAATAAGGATCAAAGCCCAAAATATTCATGCCAAAGCTCTTAGCTCGTTTTGCTACTTCTGTACCGATTTTTCCCATGCCGACAACACCAAGTGTTTTCTTGTATAATTCTACCCCTTTAAAGGAATTACGGTCCCACTCGCCGCCAGCTGTTTTTTGATGCGCCTGTGGAATCTTTCGAGCAAGTGCCAGCATCATAGCTAATGTATGCTCAGTAGCAGCAATCGTATTGGCACCCGGGGCATTAATGACAATCACGCCCTTTTTGGTGGCTGCATTCACGTCAATGTTATCAACCCCAACACCTGCTCTGGCAATGACGCGCAGTCTGTCTGCTGCTTGCAGCAGTTCGTCGGTTACCTTTGTTTGGCTTCGGACAATGAGGGCATCATAGGACCCAATGATATTTATTAATTCTTCTGTAGGCAGTGTTGGCTGCCTGTCCACGATAAAATGCGGGTGATCTAACAAACTTTTTAAACCAGTCTGACTAATTCCGTCTGTGACAAGTACTTTATACATTTTCAATCCCTGCCTCCTTGTGTTTTATCCTAAGTTCTTCCTTCTTGTAACTTATAATGCTTCTTATTACTTATAAGACTTTAATGGAAAAAATAAAACGTCCCTCATAACAGACATATTGGTCTTGTTATGAGGGACGTAAATTAACGTGGTGCCACCCTCTTTTGCCGAAAAATTAACGCACGGCCTCGATCAGGTAACGGTTTTATCCGGGCTTGCCTAGTAGTCGCCGTTCAGCAGCCAGTTCAGAAGGGCTGGGCCAGGTAAAGCTATTTGCGCATATCTACGCTTTTGCTTTTCCTATTAAGATAGGCACCGGTTCACAGCGTCCACCGGCTCTCTGAAGCCATTTCTTAATGCCGTCTTCATCATCACAATTATTTATGATTGAATTTAATGAAATTTCAAAATTGTTGAATATAGGGATTATTCTACTCCCCATTTATAGTAATGTAAAGGGACAAAATAGAAAAAAATTCGTACTTTTTCGAGAAAAAAATTTCTGATATGGTGGCAAATTCAAGGATAATGCAGTGGTAAGCGATTACACATTATATAAATATAAAACAAACTATTGTAAAAAGATTCAGAGAATCATATAATGTCTACAACAGAAATACATTTGTACGCAGTGGAAGGACACTGACTGAGGAGGGGAAATGATGAAATCAATCTCGATTGGATTATTAGGCTTAGGTACTGTAGGGACGGGCGTCGTTCAAATTATTAAAAATCATCAAGATAAATTGATGCATCAAGTAGGATGTCCAGTGGAAATCAAAAAAATTCTTGTACAAAATGTACATAAAAAGAGACCAGTTGAAATAGACCCGAAAATTCTAACTTCAAGTGCTGATGAGATTCTATTAGATCAGGATATTGATGTCATAATTGAGGTAATGGGCGGAATCGATGCAACAAAAGATTATTTGATTACGGCGCTTCGCCAAGGAAAACATGTGGTGACGGCCAATAAAGATTTAATGGCCCTTCATGGTTCGGAGTTGTTAACAGTTGCTTCAGAATATGGCTGTGATTTGTTCTATGAAGCAAGTGTCGGCGGTGGAATCCCTATTCTAAGGGGCTTAGTCGATGGACTGGCTTCAGATCGAATCACGCAAATGATGGGAATCGTTAATGGCACAACTAATTATATTTTAACAAAAATGAGCAATGAAGGAAGATCGTATGATGAGGTTCTAAAGGAAGCGCAGGACCTTGGATTTGCGGAAGCAGATCCAACATCAGATGTCGAAGGCTTAGATGCAGCCCGTAAAATGACAATCCTTGCAACTCTAGGGTTTTCGATGCATATCGATTTGGATGATGTACAGGTAAAAGGTATTTCCAACGTTACTGAAGAGGACATCCGCTATGGTAAGAAGCTGGGTTATACAATGAAACTGATTGGCTATGCCCACCGCGAAGGAGAAAAGGTCGAGGTTAGTGTTGCACCGACCTTCTTATCCAACAATCATCCGCTGGCTTCTGTCCAAAATGAATATAATGCCGTGTATGTATATGGTGAGGCAGTAGGGGAAACTATGTTTTACGGGCCAGGTGCAGGAAGCCTGCCAACAGCATCAGCTGTCGTTTCCGACCTAGTGGCTGTGATCAAAAATTTACGCATTGATGTTAATGGGAAGAGTGCAGTAACACCGCAATATCCGAAACAGCTAAAAGAAGACAGCGAGAAGTATTCCAAGTATTTCTTACGAATTCATGTTCAGGATGAAGTCGGAGTTTTTGCTGAAATCACCACGATTTTTGCCAAACATGGGGTAAGCTTTGAAGAAATTCTTCAGCTGCCAATTAAGAAAAATGAAACATCTGAAATTGTATTAGTGACGCACCAGGCGTCATTAACAAATTATGATCAGATTTTACAGGAATTACATGATTTGCAAGCTGTGAAGGAAGTAAAAAGCACATACAGGGTTGTGAGGAAATAATGATAAGATGGCCAGGATTATTAGAATCATATAAAGAATATTTACCAATCAATGAGATTACTCCTAAACTTACTCTTAATGAGGGAAATACACCGTTAATTAAGCTTGAAAGACTGTCCGAGGAATGGGGAGTAGAGCTTTATGTAAAAGTTGAAGGGGCTAATCCTACCGGTTCCTTTAAAGACAGAGGAATGGTTATGGCTGTTGCCAAGGCTGTCGAGGATGGGAGTAAAACGGTTATCTGTGCTTCAACTGGAAATACTTCAGCAGCAGCGGCGGCATATGCCGCACGTGCAGGAATAAAATGTATTGTCGTCATTCCTGAAGGGAAAATCGCGATGGGAAAGCTCGCTCAAGCGATGATGTATGGTGCTGAGATTATCTCCATTGAGGGAAATTTTGACCAGGCTTTACAGATGGTTCGAAACATTAGTGAAGTAGAACCCATTACACTTGTGAATTCAGTAAACCCATATAGACTTGAAGGTCAAAAAACAGCTGCCTTTGAGGTTTGCGACCAGTTGGGGTTTGCACCAGATATCTTAGCGATTCCAGTCGGAAACGCTGGAAATATCAGCGCTTATTGGAAAGGATTCAAAGAATACAACGCCAAGAAGGAAACAGGGCTGCCAAGAATGTTTGGTTTTGAAGCGGCTGGAGCTGCTGCACTTGTTCACAATCGTGTGTTTGAAAATCCGGAAACCATTGCTACGGCAATCAGAATTGGAAACCCAGCGAGCTGGAATTTGGCTGTAAATGCCGTTCAGGAATCAGATGGGCAGTTTGACGAGGTCACTGATGAAGAAATTGTTTCTGCCTACAAAAAACTAGCCATAACCGATGGCGTTTTTGCGGAACCTGCCTCTTGCGCGTCCATTGCTGGTGTGTATAAGAGTATTCAAAATGGAAAAATCGCAAAAGGGACAAAAATTGTCGCTGTCCTTACAGGGAATGGATTAAAGGATCCTGATACCGCCATTAATAGCAGTCTTGTTACGCCGACTCAATTGCCAAACGACGAAAATGCGGTAGCAGCACATATTCGAGGGGTTGTAACAAATGTCTAAAAATAATAGCTATTTGATTAAGGTTCCAGCAAGTACGGCTAATCTTGGACCAGGGTTTGATTCCATGGGGCTGGCACTCAATTTGTATTTAACCCTTGAGGTTGAGAAGAGTGAACGATGGGAGTTTTATTCCTCTAATCAGGAGCTTACGAATCTTCCAAATGGTAATCAGCATTTTATTGCTCAAGTTGCTGAAGGTGTTGCGAAGAAATATGGAAAAGTATTAACTCCATTTAAAGTAAAGCTTGAAAGTGAAATTCCATTAGCCCGCGGGCTGGGGTCTAGTGCTTCTGCTATCGTTGCCGGGATCGAACTTGCCGACTTGGGCTGCGGTCTAGGATTAACCAAAGAAGATAAGCTCCTATTAGCAACCGAGCTTGAGGGTCATCCGGATAATGTTGGAGCTTCTATTTATGGAGGACTTGTGGTGGGCTGCTATCAACAAAATGAAGTAGATATGTTATCATTTACAAATTTACCTTTTGAGGCTGTAGTTGCGATACCAAAGGAGACGTTATTAACGAAGGATTCTCGAGATGTCCTGCCTGCTGCATTCTCACGCAGTGAAGCAATCCAAGCATCTTCTACAGCTAACCTTTTGGTCGCAGCTTTGTTAAGCGAGAATTGGGGATTGGCAGGTAAAATGATGGAGAAGGACCGTTTTCATCAGCCATATCGCCGACCGCTTATTCCATTTTATCAGGACGTAGAACAAACGGCTAAGAAAAATGGAGCCTTTGGAACAGCATTAAGCGGAGCCGGTCCAACCGTTATTTGCTTTACGGAGAAAGGCAAAGGAAGAAAACTTTCTCAAAACTTGCAGCAGAGTTATCCAGAAATGACGATAAAGCTTCTTCAAATCGATTATGATGGCAGTCTTGTAGAAGAATATGAGGAATATAGTAATCAAAGGAAGAAGCTTGTATGAACCTAAGGGCAGCGATATTGCTGCCCTTTACTAATCGTTTTGAGTTGTGGAGTAATTTTTTATTTTTGAAATATATTTTTTCTTTTTAGTGTTATAATTTGATGGTGTAAAACGTTAAAACGGGAGTGAAATAAAATGAATTTACAAGTAAAACGTGCTTACAACTTTAATGCCGGCCCATCCGCCTTACCGCTGGAGGTTTTAGAAAAGGCTCAGCAAGAGTTTATTGATTTTCGCGGCACGGGTATGTCTGTGATGGAACTGAGCCACCGCAGCGCTGATTATGAAGAAGTGCATAATCAGGCGAAGGATTCTCTAAAAGAATTATTGTCTATTCCGGATGATTATGAAATTCTGTTTGTCCAAGGAGGAGCAAGCCTTCAATTCTCCATGATTCCAATGAACTTCTTAAAACAAGAGCAAAAGGCTGGATATGTAATGACCGGTTCCTGGTCAGAAAAAGCCTTTAAAGAGGCTAAGTTATTCGGTAATCCCTATCATGCAGCCAGCACGAAAGACGGTAACTACAGCCGAATCCCGCAGCTTAATGAATTGCAGTATAATGCCGATGATGCATATCTGCATTTAACTTCAAACAATACTATTTTCGGTACTGCATGGAAGGAGTTCCCTGGCGTTGATGTGCCGTTAATTGGTGATATGTCAAGTGATATCCTGTCAAAACCAGTGGATGTCAGTAAATTTTCGTTAATCTATGCAGGAGCACAGAAAAATCTCGGACCATCAGGTGTGACAGTGGTGATTATTCGCAAGGACTTCATTGAAAAAGCGAATAAAAATATCCCAACAATGTTGAAATACAGCACACATGCAGATAACAATTCCTTGTACAACACTCCTCCAACCTTTGGCATTTACATGCTTGGTGAAGTTCTAAACTGGGTGAAAGGTATTGGCGGCATCGCAGAAATTACCAAGCGTAATGAAGAAAAAGCAAAATTGCTTTATGATGCAATTGACGAAAGCAATGGCTTTTATGTTGGACATGCAGAAAAGGACAGCCGGTCACTGATGAATGTTACGTTCCGGGTGAAGGATGAGGAATTAGAGAAGAAATTCTTGGCTGAAGCGGGTCAAGAAGGCTTTGTCGGTGTGAAAGGTCATCGGTCTGTTGGCGGGTGCCGGGCTTCTACCTACAATGCAGTCCCATATGAAGCCTGCAAAGCATTCAGCGAATTCATGAAACAATTCCAAAAGGTAAACGGATAACAGAAACGGCATGATTCTTTTGTAAGTTAAATACTTTCTTTCAAAAACTGCCCGTTTCATTAACCAATGACAACGGGCAGTTTTTCTTAATTTAATGGAAATTTTTTAAGAATTGCTCAAAATCATCTTTGCTGAGTGGTTTGCTAAATAAGTAACCTTGCATTTGTACGCAATTCTTAGACCGTAAAAACTCCTTTTGGTATTCTTCCTCGACACCTTCAGCTATAACATCAAGATGAAGACTGCGAGCAAGATTGATGATTGCTTCAGGAATCTGTGAATTTCCAAAATCTTGATCTATATTCTGAATAAAAGATTGATCAATTTTTAAGGTGTTAATCGGTAAATCCTTTAAATAGCTTAAGGAAGAATAACCTGTTCCGAAATCGTCAATCGAAACAGCAACCCCTAAATCCTGTAGAGATTTGAGTGTATGGACGATTTCACTAGAATTTGTTAAAAGAATACTTTCTGTAATCTCAATTTCTAAATGCTCTGGTGCAAGGTTGCTTTCAGCAAGGATATCCTTAACCCTTTGAAGCATGGTGCTTGGCTCTTGAAATTGCCGTGCGGAGAAATTAACGGAAATAGATAATGGTTGAGTAAGGTTCGTATTCCATTTACTAACTTGCTTGCAAGACCTCCTCATTACAAGATCCCATAACTGCTGAATAAGCCCCGTATCTTCTGCGATTGGGATGAATACCTCAGGTGTAACAACCCCAAATTCTTCATCTGTCCATCTGACAAGAGCCTCTGCTCCGAAAATAGTTCCCAATTCGACATTGACTTTTGGCTGATAACAAACTTCAATTGTTTCATTTTCAATCGCATTTCTTAAGTGAGCTTCTAAACGCGGCCTTTCAATATTTGATGGGTTTAACTTATCGTAATATACAGTAACTCTATTTCCGCCTTCTTTTTTAGCGGAATACATCGCTAAATCAGAATAAATAATGAGCGTGTCAATATTGTTTGTATGCTCCGGGTAAATACTGATTCCACAGCTGGCACTGAGATAAATTTCATTATCATTAATGGAATAAGGACGTTTTAAATTATTTACCATTCTTTCGGCTGCAGACTTTGTTTCAGTTAGTGTCCAATTCTTGATTAAAATTATAAATTCGTCGCCGCCCTGCCTTGTAATAATGGCGTGATCATCATCAGGAAAACAATCTTTAATCCTGCCGGCGACAATTTTTAAGATTTCATCCCCTTTGTTATGCCCGAATGAATCGTTCACTTGTTTAAAACGATCCAAATCTATAAATAAAACAGACACCGTTTCTCCAGTATTATTTGCGTGATTGATAATTTGTTTCAATTTTTCTTGAAAATAGCGGCGGTTTAACAATCCTGTTAATGGATCATGATAGGCTTGGTATTCAATCAGTTTCTTACTTTGATTTAAATCCTCTACATAGCTGAGTAAGTGGTTTGACATCGCATTCACGTTTTCGGTAAGCAAACCTAATTCATCTTTTCGTTTTAACTTCAAGGTTTTTCCGAAGTTCCCTTGGGCAATTTCATTTACCTGTTCTACGATATATCCAATCGGCTGAGTGATTGATCTTGAAAAAATAAAGCTAATAATTAAAACAATTATCATAATGGCAATAGAGAGAAGAATATGGACAACAAGTTCATGTCGCAGTTCTTCCTGAATTATTCCATAATTATACACGAGTCCAATGACAAAAGGCTGATCGTTTTTTGAAAACACAGGAACGAATGTTTTCATAATCATTTTGCCATTAAGATCTCCTCTATAAGATTGGTTTTGTTTCGTTTTAACGGCTTTCTTGATCATTGCAGCGTCTGTTGCGATATTTTGATATTGATACTTGCCATACCATATTGGCTGAGCCGAGATTCGAACATATTTATTACCGTTTAAACGAACAACTTCTTCTTTCTTTCCAAAATTGTTTGGATTAAAAACGGTTAGCTCTAATATCCCTTCTTCTCTTGTAAAATCTTTGATTATTTTCCATGGACCGAATCGCTTTTCGTAATCTGTAATTTTATCTCGAAAATAAGGATTAATAATATAATTAGTTGATCCGTCATAATAATATCCCCATTTATCAATATGATTCGGATTGGATGATGCGACTTCAATCGGCCCCGTCCAATAGTTTGGGAGTGTGAGTCCTTTTTCTACAGATACCGGCTGCAGGGCAAAAAGCTGATTATAGGCATCATACCAGTAGCCCCAGCCTTTGGTTCCCATTCCGATTTCATACGGGTCTGAGGACCTGACACCGAGAATGTCGTCTCTTGTCTTGGCTAATAAAGTTATATGGGAAACTCCGGTTTCTTTTGCTAACCTTTTGAGTTGATCATTTGTAATATCCTGGTAACGAGCTGGAAGGTTGTGTTTTATCGCTAATGATGCTGTTCGTAAGTCTCTGCCGAGAATATCTTCTACATACAAGCTGCTATTTTTTGTATTTTTTACCTGGTACGAAACTTCCTTCACAATCATCTTGATTATTGTTTCATTGTAATTCAGCAGCTGGTTTTTTGAACGTATATAATGAAAGGCATTATTGGTTAACAAGATGAAAAAAACTAAAAGACAAAATATGAGGGGAATCTTTTTCTTAATCGACAATAATACACACTCCAAACAGCTTTATTTCATACTATTTTTTTCAAGTAGAAATATTTTATTACAGATTAAAGAAAAGGACCATACCTGATTTTAACAGCTGGTCCTTTTCATTCGCATATTATTCTTTTATACCATGGAGCCACTCTTGATAACATTCGGTGCAAAGTGTTTCATCTCTCTCCTGGTTAGAGGCAACAAATGAGACATAATGCATTTGCCTTTCTTCAAGATCGTTTGCACAGTAAAAACATTTATCAGACATTTTTATTCCTTCTTTCTACTGCAGTTTTTGGGCTAGGTTGATGGCAGTTTTGGATGTGGTTAGATCAAGCTGCAGCTGCTCACTTAAATCATGGGGGTGATAATAACCTTTGGCCATCATATAAATAGTAATTTTCTCATGCGTTGCTATCGCATCATTTAATTGCTGTTGTAAAGCAGTTTTTAACTCAGGTGTGGCCGTTTCGGTAATTGCCACAGCATAATTCCTCACAGCAGCCTTTGCGGATATAAGAAAATCTGTGGCTATCACCTGATCAGTCAAGCCGCCCATTCCGACAAGGTTCTGAATTAGTTGGTTCACACGCCATCCCCCCGATTCGTTAAAAACTGCTGGATTTGCTGAATATGCTGCATCCCTGCAGCAGTATCCGCTTCAAGCATCGTCCGCAGTTCTTCATCCTGAGCTAATTTGCTCATCGTCGTCGTTTTCGTTAAACAAAGGTTTTTAAAGGCTAATAATTCATGTAAATCCAATGTTTCATGAAGAGCCAAATGCTTTGCCATCATGTCTTCCTCCGTGATAAGTACTTTTTCACTTTTATCATCTCAAATGTCTTGCGTGATTATTCATTTTCTAAGCTTGCATAAATGAAAATAGCTAAGGGGGAAAATAAGGCTGGAATATATTTGGAGGTGAATGCATGGATAACCTAGCGCTGCATGAAACAATGGAGACGCATGAGCTGATAAATTTTAAAACGGTTTGTTTACTGAAATCAAAACTGATGCAGGGAATCTGTTTTGATAACGAGCTTAAAGCTCTAATGGAAAAAGACGTCCAGCAATCGAAACAAGATATCAACGAATTAGTCGGTTTTTATAAGGATAGCCAACTACTACAATAACGTAATGGAGTGAACCTAAATGGAAGACTTTTTAGACCCGCGAAATGCCGAGGGAATGCCTAATCTAGCGGATTCTGCCATAGCAATGGATTTTTTGCTTGGGGTCAAAACTGGGATACGCAATTATGGTTTTGCAATAACCGAGACTGCACACCCGAAACTTAGAAGGATTTTGCATCGTCAAATGAAAGCGGCCATTGATCTTCATACTGAAATATCCGATTTGATGATTAAAAAAGGATGGCTGAACCCTCACAATATAAGAGAACAAGTCACGGTTGACTTAAAGGCTGCAGAAACAGCCATACAAATTTCAGAGTTAAATCTATTTCCAAATGATACTGACCGTCAAGGCATGTTTGCAACACCGAACCAATAAAGGAGGATCTTTGATGAAGGCTGTTACATACCAAGGTATTAAGAATGTTGAGGTTCGAGAGGTAAAGGACCCAACAATCAAAAATGCAGACGATATTATTGTGAAAATTACCACCTCCGGAATTTGCGGTTCGGATTTACATTTGATTCATGCAATGATTCCTAATTTGCCAACTGACTATGTAATTGGTCATGAGCCATTGGGAATTGTCGAGGAAGTGGGACCTGAGGTTACAAAATTAAAAAAAGGCGACCGAGTGATTATTCCATTTAACGTTAGCTGCGGCCATTGCTGGTATTGCACTCATGATTTGACGAGTCAATGTGATAACGGCAATCCGCATGGTCAGGGGGCTGGTTTTTTTGGTTATTCCGAAACAACTGGCGGCTATGCTGGAGGTCAGGCTGAATATATGCGGGTGCCATTTGGTAACTTTACTCCGTTTAAGCTTCCGGAAAATTGTGAGGTTGAAGATGAGAAATTGATGCTGCTTGCGGATGTGATGCCCACTTCTTATTGGAGCGTCGATCACGCCGGGGTGAAAAACGGGGACACCGTTATCATCCTTGGCTGCGGCCCGATTGGCTTAATGGCTCAAAAATTTGCCTGGTTAAAAGGGGCAAAGCGGGTAATTGCGGTAGATTATGTCGGTTACCGATTAGAGCATGCCAAGCGGACGAATAAAGTAGAAATTGTAAATTTTGAGGACCATGAAAATGTCGGCGACTATCTCCTGGAAATCACTCAGGGCGGTGCTGACGTTGTCATTGATGCCGTCGGTATGGATGGGAAAATGACCCCGTTAGAATTTCTCGCCTCCGGTATGAAACTTCATGGCGGGGCGATGAGTGCGATTGTGATTGCAAGCCAATGTGTAAGGAAAGGCGGAACGATTCAAATAACAGGTGTGTATGGAGGACGGTATAACGCCTTCCCTCTCGGTGATATTTTTCAACGCAATATTGATCTAAAAATGGGCCAGGCACCAGTTATTCCATATATGCCCACATTGTATAACATGGTGAATGAAAGGAAATTTGACCCCAGCGACATTATTACCCATGTCCTGCCGCTTGATCAGGCAAAGCTTGGGTATGAAGTGTTTGATACGAAGACAGAGGATTGTATTAAAGTGGTGTTGAAACCTTAAAAGGGCTGAAAATTTAAGCCCTTTTATATTAAACTTCCCGCCTGTTCAATAAACAATTTTGATAAAATAGACTGCGTTTTATTGATATTATAAACAAGGTAAAAAAAACGTTCATCATCAAAACCGTTTATTTCATGGATTTTCAGCAGGTGGTGCTGTGCATACTCTTGTGCGGCCATTTCTGAGATAATAGAAATTCCGATATTTTGCATCACAAACTGCATCAGGCTTTGTCCAGAATCGGTAAAAGCGATAATATTCAATTCGTCTTTTGAAATATTATTTTTCTTCAGATACCCTTCTAACATTGCGTTTGTCCCAGAATCAGGGTTTCTCATAATGAAGGGGTACTGCAGGATTTCATCAAGCTTGACAGGACCCAATAAATCCATTTGAGTAGATGTAATGAGCACAAGTTTTTCCTTTAATAAAGGAATATATTGAAGTTTGTCACTTTCATATTTATTTCCGACGATGCCTATGTCTGCGCTCCCATTCATAATATTTTCCAATGCAATTTTAGACGAAGATTGATTGATGTGAAAAATGGCATTAGGGTACTGCTCCCTGAATTTCTTTATCATCTTTGGCAGCAAAAACTGACCCGGAACGGAACTTGCGGCAATATGAATTACTCCCCGAAAGTCATTCATCCCCTGCTTTAAATCAAGCAAAGCTTGATCTTTTAACAATAACAGCTTTAATGCCCATTGATATAATCGTTCTCCATAAGGTGTAACAATCGTTTCTCGCCCAACCCGATCGAAAAGTTTAACATCAAGCATTTTTTCCAAGGCTTGAATATGGGAGCTTACGGTTGATTGACTTAAAAAAACATCCTCAGCCGCTTTGGAAAAGCTCTTATGTTCAACGACTTTTGTAAAAACATACAGCTGGTGTAAATCCATCGGAATTTTCCCCTTTTATATTCATATAATCGATTAATAGTAATTGATAGAATAGATAAATTGAATTTCTTCTAGTGTACCACTTTTTTATAATGAAATTGACTTGCAATTTTTAAAAAAGGAAGGGAACCGATGGCGCAAGAATATCAAGTGAATTTACTCTATGATGCAGGCCAAACAGGGTGCGGCGAACTAATCATGAATTTGTTCCTAACCATGAAAAAAATGGAAAGCGGACAAATCATAAAGGTTATCTCCTATGACCCAGGTGCCAGGGAAGACATCCCAGCATGGTGCCGGATGCAAAAGCATTCTCTCCTTGAACGGCAGGATTTTGGCAAAACAAGTCATTATTATATTGAAAAAGGTTAAACACTACCTTTTACATAAAAAAATTATTGGGGGAATAAATCATGGCTGGAAAATTTTTGGTAAGTTTAACAAATGCAAAAAACGATCCTGATAAAGCAACAGTTGGTTTTGTAGTTGCCAACGCGGCGGTGGCATCAGGCCAGGAAACGGTTGTATTTTTAAATGTGGAAGGTGCGTATCTTGCTTCAAAAGGGTATGCCAACGATATCCATGAGGAAGGCTTTGCCCCGTTAAAACAGTTAATGGATCAATTCGTAGAAGCAGGCGGTACACTCTGGGTATGCAGCCCTTGCTTTAAAAAGCGCGGTCTGGACGAGGAAAAACTAGTAGAAGGGGCAGTTATTGTCGGCGGCGCCAAATTAGTTGAATTTCTTAGCCAAGGTGCGGCTTCAATCACGTATTAAGGTGATCGCTATGGTTACTCCACATGCGGTTTGTGATGGCGGCGATTTAGATTGCGGCTCAGGGCTTTTACTAATTATTAAAAAAGCAATGGATCCACTAGAGAGCGGGCAAATTTTAGAAGTACGGAGCAGGGAGCGAACAGTTGCCGAGGATCTGCCTGCTTGGTGTCGGATGGTGAACCATGAATTTCTTGGTTCAGAGCCTGCTGATAACACAACTCGTTATTTTATTGCAAAAGGTGCAGCGCAGGAAGAATTGCAGCAGGATTTGGAAGCGGCAAAGGGCTACCAGTGGAGTGTGCGTGTTCAGAGTGGAAAGGATCTTTCTGTGAAGGTTCTTTCAAGGAATCATAGTTTCATCGTTGGGCAGCCGGCAGATTTTAGCCCTAAGGTAAATGCACCGAGTGCAATCGATTATCTATTGGGCGCGCTTGCTTCATGTTTGACAGTCGGCTTTAAAGCACAGGCCTCCAGGAAGAACATTGAAATTGATCATCTTGAATTTTCACTAAAGGGTGGTTTGGAAAACGTATTGTACCATTTGGAGTTGGAGCAGGAAGGAAGCCCACAGATGAATCAGATTTTCGGGACTTTTTATGTGTCATCACCTGAATCTGAAGATGTATTGGGGGAATTATGGCTTGCTGCATTGGACCGTTCTCCTATCTATCAAACTCTGAAACAAGCTGTACCAATTGAGATAAAGCTTGCAATTGTATTTTAACTGGGGGTTATAACAATCATGACGATACCGATGTTTCCCACCACGGTGATTGGCAGCTGGCCAAGGTCAAATGAAGTGAAAAAGGCGATGCGCGACAAACGTATCGGGAGAATAACAGAAGAAGAATTTCAGGTAATTGCCGATCAAGCGATAATAAAGATTTTAAAGTTGCAGGAGGAGGCAGGAATTGATATTGTTTCAGACGGTGAGCAGCGCCGTGACAATTTCATTTCCTTTGTTGCTGAGCATTTGAACAATGTTCAGATGCTGTCGGTTTCGGAGCTGCTAGAGTTCGTAGAAGATAAAGCAAGCTTCGAAGAAATTCTTGGTACCTTAGATGTACCTGCTTTTTCGATGTCGAACCCGGCTGCTGCAGGAAAGATTAGCCGTAAAAAGCCGCTCGCTTTGAATGACTATTTTTTTATGAAGAAATATACAGATAAAGCCATTAAAGTGGCGTTGCCTGGTCCTTATTTGTTAACCAGGGCAATGTGGGTGGAAGGCTTATCAATGGATGCTTATCCGACCAAAGAAGACTTGGCGGTGGATATTGTCCAGGTGCTGCGTGAAGAATTAGAAGACTTGATTGGCGCGGGTGTTGAATTTGTACAATTCGATGAGCCAGTGTTGACCGAGCTTGTGTTCACACAGAAAAACGCAAATCGAACCTTTATGTGCGGGGCTTTGACGGCAAAGGCCGATGCCGAGGAGGAAATTGCCTTTGCGCTGGATTTGATAAATCAGGTGACAGAAGGGATGCTTGGCAAAGGCACACGAATTGGCGTCCATGTTTGCCGTGGGAACTGGAGCACACAAGAAGAAGTCCTGCTGCGCGGCCCATACTATCCGTTAATTCCTTATCTCTCTAAAGTTCATGTAGATCAGCTGATTCTCGAATTTGCAACTCCTCGTGCCGGAGAAATTGATGCGATACATGATTTCGGGGGTAAAGAGATCGGCTTTGGAATTGTAAACCCAAGGACAGAAGCTGTTGAAACAGTAGATAACATTGTGGAACGGGTTCAGGAAGTAAGGAAATTTATATCCGATGATAAAATCTTTTTAAATCCGGACTGCGGCTTTGGCACTTTTGCCCAGCGCCCGATGAACAGCGATGAAATTGCCGTTAAGAAGCTAAAGGTGATGGCGGCCGCGGCGAAGAAGCTGCGGGAAATGGTATAAGGCTAATTTCAGGTGCCTGACACTTACTTTATGGTGTCAGGCATTTTTAAATGGAATAATTCTGCTTTAGCGAAGGAGGAAAGAAGTAAGCTGCCTCAACAGCTTTACTTATCAATCAAATAGACTTAAACACCAACTGCACTTTTTTCCGATATAAGGCATTGCTCTAAAATCCATCCCCACTCGCCATGACCAGAAGCAGTATTGATATGACCCATATTTGGAAAAGTAATAGTAGGTAAACCGATATTCTTATAAAAATTGGCATCCTCCAGACTACAATAGGGGTCATTAGAAGAATGGATAAATAAAGTTTCTTTGGCTGCCAAGGATAAAGATTTACGCTCTAATGGTACAGGAAAAAATGATTTCGCTTCTGAGAGAACAACCCTTGGTGACGGGGGTGCTACAAGAATAGCCCGGCTGGCAAGTGTTTTGTTTAGGTGTGCCGTATAATGAAGCCATAGTAAGCAGCCTAAACTATGGGTAATAACTGTTAACTGATGATCCTTAGGAACCCTTCCCAATACCTCGTCTAACTCCTTAAGCCATATTTTTTTATTAGGGAAATCAAAATTTGAGAAGGTAGGGTAATATACATTAAACCCTTGAGTAGTTAGTTTTTCAGCAAGCCAAGTTTGCCAATGATCTTGCCCGCTTCCCCCTAAACCGTGAAGAATAAGAAAGCTTTGTCTATTCAACTTGATCCCTCCGTTAGAATTTAAATTTAACTATTCCGATTGATAAACTTGGTATTGAATGAATTATATCTTGTTCCAATAAAAAAGGCAATTAATAAAAAAAATATTTGTAAATATCCAGATAAACAATCATTATAAACAGAAGGACATATAGAAAGCAGGGGTATTTTTGAAAGATTTTTTGTCATTAGGAATTTCAAAGAAAATAGTTGATACATTACAAAGCAATGGGATTGTCAACCCATCACCCATTCAGGAGCAAGCAATTCCGATTATCGTGAAAGGCCAGGACATTATTGCACAGGCACAAACCGGTACAGGGAAGACCTTTGCTTTTATCCTCCCAATTCTTGAAAAGATAGACCGTAGTGCTGAACATGTTCAAGCCCTAATCGTTACACCAACAAGGGAATTAGCGCTGCAAATTACAGATGAAATAGATAAACTTGCAGAGAACTTAGAGGATATAAAGGTGCTAGCTATGTACGGAGGTCAAGACGTAGAGAAACAGTTAAAAAAATTGAAAACAAACCCACAAATTGTAGTAGGGACTCCAGGTCGAATTCTTGATCATATTAGAAGAGAAACTGTTCAGTTGTCAAAAGCTTCTTTTTTGGTTTTAGATGAAGCCGATCAAATGCTTCACATCGGATTTCTCGGAGAAGTGGAGGATATTATAAAAGAAACTGCTAAGGATCGGCAGACAATGCTGTTCTCAGCAACAATTCCTCCGGAAGTGAGAGCTTTAGCCAAAAAGCATATGAATACACCAGATTATGTTCAAATTGAAAAAACACAAGGTCCAGCGGCGAATGTCAAGCAGCTTGCGATTCATACGATTGACCGTGCCAAACAAGCAACGCTGATTAACTTAATTGAAACCCATCGACCATATTTGGCCGTTATTTTTTGCCGGACAAAACGAAGAGTTAGTAAACTATATGATGCGCTAAAAGGGCACAAATTTGCTTGTGATGAGCTACATGGGGATCTATCACAAGCAAAACGCGAGCAGGTAATGAAGCGTTTCAGGGATGCAGACATTCAATTGTTAATTGCCACGGATGTTGCCGCAAGAGGGCTGGATGTAGAAGGTGTCACACATGTATTTAATTATGATATTCCTCAGGATGCAGAAAGCTATATTCACAGAATCGGCAGAACTGGCAGGGCTGGGATGAAGGGATTAGCGATTACATTATACTCCTCAGCAGACAAGCCTACATTGGAACTAATTGAAAAAGGACTCAATATTCGGATTCAAAAGCAAAATATAGGAAATGCTCAAATGGAAAAAGAGGGGCAGACTGAAATAAAAAAAGACCGTCCTGCTCGACACATGGAGAAACGTGTTGGAGGGAAAGGACACCGAGGAAGTTCTGTTGGACCAAGAGAAAAAGGAGACGGCCGAGAAGGAAGGAAAGAGGAACAAGGTAATAGGACAAGGAGCGATAAGCCTAAAGCGAAAGCTGCTGGCAACAGAAAAGGCACACAACAAAGAAACGAACGTTCATGGCAAAGTTCTGAGGGAAACAAAAGAAGAAAAAACGAAGGAAACTCGATTAAAAATAACCGAACTAGTACAAAGAACAAATCTGGAAGAAATAAATAATGAAAAAGCTCCTCCACGCTTTCATGCCCTTTTCAAGCATTATTAATCAAACTTTTGTATTGCATGATAATCAACAGCCAACTGGCACTGTCCAATATTGAAATAGATTCCCCGAGGAGTTCCTTCTTCTCGGATTAACAAAAAAGCCTGTCACAATAAAATGACAGGCTTTCCTGATTTAAAAAGTATGGAGCCTAGCGGGATCGAACCGCTGACCTCCTGCGTGCAAAGCAGGCGCTCTCCCAGCTGAGCTAAGGCCCCGTTTGCTTAATACAAAAATTATTATATCTGCATTTTATCTTTCTTGCAAGAGGTAAATTTTAAAAGAATATAATTGAGTAATATGTGGTATTTAAGAAGCTATGCAAATTCCTAAATAGTTAAACAAAAATTAGAATAGACTTATATAAAAAAGGGAAATGCCGAATTACATATCCGTTTGAAACATAGGGGGAAGAATGGTATGCAGAGTATACTTAGCAATGAAATGTTTATTATCATCGTTAGGTTATCATTGATTGTTTTATTAAGTGGATTTATTGGATTTGAAAGAGAGTTAAAAAACCATCCCGCTGGACTCAGAACACATATATTAGTGGGGGTGGGTTCCTGTTTATTAATGCTTCTGTCATTATTTGGATTTGAAGATTTTATAAATTCTCATCCGCAAGCAACACGGTATGATCCCAGCAGAATTCCAAGTTATGTTGTCTCCGGTATTGGTTTTCTTGGAGCGGGTACTATCTTAGTGCATGGCGGTGTCACTGTTAAAGGACTAACAACAGCTGCCAGCATCTGGACTGTTGCCGGGCTGGGGCTGGTGGTTGGAGTCGGAATGTATTTCGAAGCTGTATTGGTAACGGTTATTATAATAACAACATTGTTATTCCTAGATAAATTAGAAACGAAGTTAGAGGCATTATTCAAAAAAAGAGATATCCCCCAGGAAAGTTATTTAATCTCCATTGTAATTAACGAGGAAAAAGAAAATCTTAATCAAATCAATCAGCTGTTTCTTGATAAGAAACTTGAGATACAAAAATTTAATATGGAATATAGTGATTGGGATGAATCAGTCGTGAAATATACCTTTAAAGTTAAAGTGCCTAATACAATTAATCAGATTGAAATTATGGAAAGTCTCCAACACATAAACAACGTTCAAAAAGTTCAAATTGAGAGCTAGGATGAAAGTCAAGATAATCTCTTGGCTTTTTATATTTCTTTAAAAACTTTTTTTAAAACTATATTGCAATCATTTGTTGAACATGATATATTAAAACTCGTCCTCTTCAAGAGAGCGTCAAACAACAAAAAACAAATAAAAAAAGTTGTTGACACTAAGAAGCAGGATATGATAAATTAAAGAAGTCGCTTTTGGGCGATTGAGAAAAAATGTTGGATAAGGGAAATGATTCCAATAAAATTGTTCTTTGAAAACTAAAC
>NZ_BNDS01000045.1 GCF_014656545.1 Neobacillus kokaensis | reverse complement strand
CTTGCATGTATTAGGCACGCCGCCAGCGTTCGTCCTGAGCCAGGATCAAACTCTCCAAGAAAGTTGATTAGCTCATAAGTTTACGTTGGCTTAGTTTCATAAGAAACTAAATTATTATTGTTTGTTGACGTTTTTGTTTGTTTAGTTTTCAAAGAACAAGCTACCAATCTATTAATTAGTGACAAAAAATATAGTAACATAATTTTTCATCAGCGTCAACATTACTAAAACAATTTTCCACTTAAACATTTACGATAAGGTATCTCTCGTAATGAAGACATTCATTATCATACTCTCCATTTGGCTGTTCGTCAACAATTATTTTCTCATCCCTATTTTAAATAATATTTAAAATTTTTATCACTATACTCCACCAAATAAATTAGCATTTGCTTTATTAGTAAATTCTAATTTTGCGATTATTATCAAACACACACAGCTCATACAAAGGATATCTTAATAAAAATGGTTTAGTTTGGCTTTAAAAGGAAAAAATATTGATATGAAGCACATGACCCGTCCCCTTGCTTCTTAATTTTGAAAAGGAGTGGTAATACAGTGGAGATGAATCAATTAAAAAAAGGCGAAGAAAAGGGATTTGTGAATCAACTGGATCAGAAGCAGGAGGATTTTACAACAGAGAGTGAGAGAATGCCGGAATTTGATGAAATTGGAACCGCTTTAAATGAAATATAATCAAAAAAACCCTTTACAAATAAGTTCTATTTGTAAAGGGTTTAATTAATATGGTTAGTTAATTTCAAGAACTACCGGACAATGGTCACTTCCTAACACCTCTGAATGAATTTCAGCATTTTTTAGTCGGTTACAGAAGGAATGCGATACAATAAAGTAGTCAATTCGCCAGCCAATATTCCGTTCACGCACCTTATTCATGTAAGACCACCATGTGTAAGCACCCTCTTGGTCAGGATAAAAAAGACGGAAGCTGTCAACAAAACCGGCTTCTAACAGTGCGGTCATTTTTCCGCGTTCCTCAACCGTAAAGCCGGAGTTACCTACATTTGATTTAGCATTTCTTAAGTCTAATTCACGGTGGGCGACATTTAGATCGCCGCAAAGGACAACGGGTTTAGACAAAGCCAGGTCTTGAAGGTATTCACGAATTCGATCTTCCCACTCTAGGCGATAGCCTAATCTAGCCAAATCCCGCTGAGAGTTTGGCGTATAGACGTTGACAAGGACAAAATCTTCAAACTCTAGTGTGAGAATTCGGCCTTCTTCTTCCGATTCGTCTACCCCTAATCCATATCGGACCGATAATGGTTCCACCTTAGTGAATACCGCAGTTCCCGAATAACCTTTCTTAATGGCATAGTTCCAATATTGGTGATACCCGTCTAATTCTAGATTAATTTGCCCTTCCTGCAATTTCGTTTCCTGAACGCAGAAAATATCGGCATCTACCTTATGAAAATAATCTAAAAAGCCTTTTTTGACACAAGCTCTAAGACCGTTTACATTCCAAGATACTAATTTCATTTATTATCCTCTTCTTATTCAATAGTTTAATAGAGGACATTGTACCAGTTAAAGAAAAAGGTTTAAAGTAAAATGCATGATTTAACAAAAAAAGAGAGCTAATAAAAATCAGCCCTCTTGCACCATTTATTCCGCATCAAAAACCTTTACTTCCACCATTTTATCGCCATTTCTCATGTTTCTCGCTGTCTCTAAGCCAGATGTTACTTGTCCAAATACGGTATGGACACCGTTTAGATGCGGCTGTGATTCATGAACGATAAAGAATTGGCTGCCTCCTGTGTCTCTGCCGGCATGTGCCATTGAAAGGGAACCTGGTATATGCTTATGTGGATTTCCTTGTGTTTCACATTTGATTGTGTAACCTGGACCGCCCATACCAGTTCCTGTTGGATCCCCGCCCTGGCTTACGAAGCCTGGAATGACACGGTGGAAAATGACACCGTTGTAGAAGCCTTCATTCGCTAATTTTTCAAAATTCTCTACCGTTCCAGGTGCTTCATTTGAAAATAAATCAAATTCAATCTTTTCTCCATTTTCCATTAATATGTATCCTTTTTTAGCCATTTAAACCACTCCTTATGTAAAAATCATTCTTATCATACACTTTTCGAAAAAGAAAATAAAGTAATGACCTCCTAATCCGTCATATTTCCGCTTAACCTGTGGTAAAATAGAATCGAGGGAAGGTTCTGTTCGAACATTTCGCTTGTTGCGGGACACTTAACCACTGTACGGACGGGCAGAACCTCCCTCTTCACAATCCAAATGACAAAGCCGTGACTAATGTCCGGCTTTTTTTTTTTAACCTGTCCCTTTTTCTAACCACAGATGAAAAGTATCAATTATAATAAGAAACAGCAAATAACCAATAAATGAATAGATATGATGCCAATTGTCCGAATGGATAAAGAAACCGAGTTCCTCTGCTAACTTTTCAAGAATAGGCACTAATAGGCTGACAAATAGAATAATCCCTTTTCTACCCCATTTATTCACCTGTGAAGTATAGTGTAAAAGGATCATGACACAGATCGGTAAAACCATTAACGTAAAAAGGATATTGACTGAAAAAATTTTTGGAAACGGCCGCAGCGGGAATTCATACAAACCTATCCCAACAAGAATAATGTCTAAATAAGTTCCCAGCAATGCCGCAAGAACGGCGCCGGCCAAGTGCTTCTTATTCCAAAAAGTTAATCGTCTTTTTTGCCAAGGCTGCAATTTCGAGTCGTTCAAGTGTTTTACAGTATTCATTCTTTATCTCCCCATCCGTTATTTCGGTGTCCTCCACTAAATAATCCGCAACTTTAAAGTCCTCAAACCAATCTCGCTTTTCCGCTTCCGGCTGAATGACATTTTTCCATGCATTCTCTAAACTAGGACTATAAAACCTTCTCGCCCCCCTTCGCAGCCGACAAGACTTCAACCGCATCGGATAGGTAAACCCGGGGAGCCCCTCCTTAACGTTATTGAATATATACAGCCAGTAATCCTTTCTCGAACCCGTATGTGGATGACTTTTCGCCCAATCAACTACTTGTCTTAGGAAATCTTTATTATGGAAGAGGACAGAATATAACCTTTTTCCAAGCAAAATCCGTTCATGTAATGATTCAAACTAATGAAGTGTCTGGCCAGCCAATTTTCCATCGTCATATGGGAAGAGGATATTATTAAACGAAAATAGGTCCTGTAGGATAAACTCACATTTATTTAATACTTCCTTTTGATAAAAAGGATGCTTCATTACCCGTTTTTCTAAGTAACTTTGTTCATTGATTTCCAGCGCGATACACAATATATAGGTGTCCCGATTCCTCTAAAAATGACTCCAAATTGTTTCCATGAAAGAAGAAATATTTAAATAGGTTAATAGATAAAATAGCTTTTATTTTGTTTTAAACTCTCTTCATATAGCAAAAATTGCGGATAAACATCTTGAAAAAAAAGTTAAAAAATGTACTCCCCTCTTTTTTCGAAAGCAGCTTTGCAATAAATTCCCCTTCAAGTCGGTCATATTCCAACCGCCATTACGCGAAACCATATGCCCTAACAAGGCCCATTTTATCTCCGGAAAACGTAAATAGAAATCCAAATAGGCCTTAGTTCGTAACACATTGTTTACATTGTGTCCCTCTGTTTCTCTCCTGATTTTCTCCAGCAGCTTCCGGTCTTTTAGTGTTAGATCATAGGAATCAGTAAAAGAGTTATTCATCTTCTTTTTTAATTCAATACGTATACTGTCAAGCGGTGCTTTTTCACGGTTTCTTGTAAAAAAATGACAAACAACCTCCCTTATGAATGGGCCTTGCACAAAAGGAATATGTATATCCTAGGGATATTTTGGTGAAAGGAAGGATGAACGCTCATGGGTGGTACCAGAAAAAGTATGGATTGGATCATTGAAACATTGAGAAAAGAACAGGCTCCCGACGGCTCTTGGGATTTTCCATTTGATACAGGCATTTCAACAGATGCTTATATGATCATTTTATTACGAACATTAGAGATTAATGATGAAGAATTAATACAAGGTCTTTGCCGGCGAATACTCGGCAAGCAGGAGAAAAACGGTGCCTGGAAATTATTTTATGACGAGGGAGAGGGAAATTTGTCAGCCACACTTGAAGCCTACTATGCGTTAATATATTCCGGTTATTACTCTAACTCTGAGCCAAAATTACGGAAGGCTAAAAAGTTTATTTTAGAACATGGCGGCTTAGGGGAAGTCAGCACCTTCACGAAAATCATGCTTGCCATTACCGGCCAATACAAATGGCCTTCATTTTCCCCGATGCCAATTGAAATCATTCTTCTTCCGTCCAGTTTCCCTGTTAATTTCTATTCATTCTCTGTATTTGGCAGAGCAAACATTACACCAATTATGATACTTGCCGCAAAGAGGTTTTCTCTTAAAACATCCAAATCACCAGACCTCTCGGAATTACATTTGAATCGTGATCAAGAGGATTCATGGATTCAATCCAGTGAATGGCGTTCTTTTTTATCCTTTATTGAAGAAGGTATTAAAAGCCTTATCGGTCTGCCTGTTGAACTTCACCGACTGGCAATTGACCGTGCAAGAAAATACATGCTCGACCGGATTGAACCTGATGGTACCTTTTTAAGCTATTACAGCTGCACCTTTTTAATGATTTTTGCCTTACTCTCATTGGGTTATAAGAAAACGGATCCCGTTATTACAAAGGCCGTTGCCGGAATTAAATCCATGCAGTGTGAAATCGATGGTGCTGCCGCATATGCAATACACCACTGCGGATGTGTGGAATACATCTCTAATTGGTTTTGCTTTGCAATCTGCAGGGGTTAGACCTGATGATCCAATGGTAGAAAAAGCCAATCTTTATCTCCTTAATCGGCAGCATCATAAATTTGGAGATTGGGTGATTCATACCCCGCATACCCTGCCAGGGGGCTGGGGCTTCTCAAATATTAACACAATACTTCCGGATGTTGACGATACAACAGCGGTCCTAAGATCCTTTTCCAGAATTGTCCCACCTGAAAACGCGGCTTGGGAACGTGGAGTCAATTGGACTTTATCGATGCAAAATGATGGTGGTGGCTGGCCGGCGTTTGAAAGGAATACAGATTCTAGTGTATTAGAATATCTGCCACTTGAAAAAGCAAAATTTTTACTGATGGACCCATCATGTGCCGATCTTACAGGAAGAACGCTTGAGTTTTTCGGAAATTACACAAATCTCCCCGAAAATCATACAGCTATTAAAAAGGCAATAAAATGGCTAAAGAAGGATCAAAAAAAGGATGGTTCTTGGTATGGACGATGGGGCATTTGCTATATTTACGGCACCTGGGGGGCGATTACCGGACTTAAGGCTGTGGGAACACCTAACAACGATTCTTCCATTAAAAAATCGATAAATTGGTTAAAGAGTATTCAAAATGAGGACGGAGGCTGGGGGGAATCTTGCCATAGCGATATTCAAGACAAATATATCCCGCTTGGCGCAAGTAGCGTCGTTCATACTGCATGGGCGTTAGATGCCTTAATAATGGTTTCAGATTATCCTGCAGCTGAAATCGAGCGGGGCATCACATATTTACTAAATTCCCTTAAAAATGAGGACTGGACAATGGAATACCCAAAAGGGCAAGGAATGGGTGGTGCATTTTATATTCACTACCATGGATACCGCTATATTTTTCCCCTCCTCACACTTTCACATTATCATAAGAAATTTGAAACAGGATAAAATTTAAAAAACATGACGACATAGAGGCATGTTCCTCTCTGTCGTCACTCATTCTTATCAACCTTTGGTTTTTAGATCCAAAGAGAAAATAGCCCTTCAGTTACACCGAGATTATACATATAGTATAGCCCAAATATTGTACTAACGATTCCGGCAGCTAATGTAAGTGATTGATTTATTTTTTTTCTTTTAGAGCTTAATACAAACGGCAGACCGATAATTGTTGTAAAAAGCAGCATCCCTGTAATGGTTCCAAAACCGAAGATTAAAATATATAATGCCCCTTGCCAAACAGAATGGACGGTACTCATCGTAAGTAAAACCATAGCCGCACTACCTGCAAGTCCATGAATTAATCCTATTACTATGGATTTCATATAGGACCCTCTTATGTATGAACGACCAGTATGTGTATGATCTTCATTTTGCTGTCTGCCCTTTCTAAAGGAGCGGATACTAACAATTCCTAAATAAACAAGCATAATCCCAACTAAAAACTCCAATGACATGGACCATTTATCCGAGATATCATTTTTTATTACAATTAAAATGAGCCCAATGATAAACAATGTCGCTGTATGACCAATCCCCCAAAACACCCCGGCAAGTGATGCATTCCATAACTTTTTACTGTGGCTGGCAATCGTGGTTACCGCGATAACATGATCGGGTTCAATTGCATGCTTAATTCCTAAAATGAACCCAAGTGCTAAAATTGAAAATAACGTTACCTCCATAAGCACTCCTCCTCAAATTTCTTTCTCATATAAATTACTATGTTAAACCTAATAAAATAAGCCTTCTTTTTCATATAAAGTAAAAAAGATTAAAAGGTAATTCAGACAAGCAATCATAAAAGGGATTCATGGTAAAAATCTTCATAAAAAAACAACAAACGGAAACACTAAAATCAGCATAAATTCTTACTTTAAAACTCAATTTTAGGTTTGCAAAGGGGTTGTTATCAATTTTAAAAAATAAATTGAGTTGGCTGTTTGTAACATCCTTAAAAGGAATCTCTCAAGTTATTTTAATTGAGAATGCTGTCTCTGGCTTTATTATTTTAGCAGCCATTACCATTGCATCTTTTTCTTTAGGAGTAGTAACTCTTTTTTCAAGCATAATTGGAACACTCATCGGTAAATTAGGCGGTGCTGACGGGGGGAGCGTCAATCAAGGTTTATATGGATATAACTCAGTATTGACAGGAATGGCCCTTTCATTATTTTTAAGCGGCGACGATCGATGGTTCATTGCCTTGGTCGGGTCTGCGATTGCAGCTTTACTTACAGCCTCGATGGTCCATTTTATGCGCCAAACTGGAATTCCAATTTTGACATTTCCCTTTATTGTCCTAACCTGGTTCTTGCTGCTTACTACATACAGACTGGTTACTTTTAAAATCAGCCCTGACCTTACACCACAATCTTTATCCAGTTGGACGCTGAATATTAAAGGAGAAACCCATTGGCTGGACGGAGCCTTCAATGGGATTGGACAAATTTTCTTTCTCGACAATACATTTTCTGGGTTTTTGCTTTTAATTGCCGTATTTTGGGCTGGGTGGAGACTAGGTCTTTATGCCATCATAGGTAATCTTGCAGCTTTGTTAACCTCATACGTCCTTGGCGGCGAACATTCATTGATTTTTATGGGGCTTTATGGATACAATGCCATTTTAACCATACTTGCTGTATCGATTGTTTTCAAGGGAGATTCTAAGCATGTGCTAATAACCGGAATTATTGCCGCTTGTTTAACCGTACCCATTACTGCTAGTGTTGTCACTTGGCTTTTGCCCTATGGACTCCCCGCACTTACCATGCCGTTTGTTCTTTGTACCTGGATTTTTCTTGGGGCCAGGAAAGTTCTCCCCTCAATCTAATAGTCAAAACAAAAGCATCCCAGTCAAGCCGGGATGCTTTTGTTATTGTTCAAGTTGATCGCTCATCATATCAAAAACTTTAGATTCAATAGCACTAACATGTTCTTCTTCAAGTGTTTGTTTGGGATGGGGATGGAACCAATGAATTTTATCATCATGAACTATCCCTTTATATTGATTACCCTGTACACTTAAAGAAAATTGCGGACGTTCATGGACATGACCTTCCCAAAGTTGACCTACTTCAAAATCTTCAAACATCATTTCACCCTCCTTACCTGTTTAAAGGGAGTTTTTCCAATTCTATTATCGAGTATGCGATGATTTGTTGGAATTGCCCTGTCACAATGACTAATATTTTCTAAGTGAATATTGTTTGGTTTGAAACCATTCTTGACAAATATTACGGTGAATTTCTGAAAAAATTTGTTCAATGACCTGTGTTGAATTACCGAAAACTCGAGCCGTGAATCCTGGTACTGGAAGCAGGGAAAGTCCAACTTTATAATCAGATGTATTTTGATCAAGCAGTGAATATAAATGATCAAGGAAAGAACTATTCATTTGCCGATCAACTATGAACATCGAACCCAAATGAGTAAACCCTTCCATGAACCCAAGTCCCCCAATTTTTTGCACAGACGGTTTTAATTTCAAATGATCGTAAACAACCAGTTCCCCATCCACGTAGATTTCATTTAATAACTGAACCGTTTTATAACTAAAATGCTCTCCTTCAGGTGACCAGCCAGGAGTAATGATATCTGAATAAAGCAAAGTGGCCGTGGAATCCATTCGAATTACGTTTTTTTGCTTGAAATGAGCATTTTGATAAGCAATAAGCGGATCTGGGAAATACTCCAGGTAACTTCCAGCTTGTAAAATAATCTCCGATTCCTGGTAAGCATATTGTTTTGGAGTTTTATAAACCTTTGTTGCTCCCTGAGTAGTTAAGGTCAGCTTGGCATTTTCAGCTAGGTTGATTTTCATTTGATAGCGGTCGCCATCCAAATAGCCGCCTCCAGGGTTTAATAAATAATAACATGCCCTGCCGGAATCGTCATGGTAAACAGGGCGCATTACTTTAAATGCACCCTGAAAATATACATTCTTCGCAACTGTTTTCCCTTTTCTGTCTTCCGCATTTAAGTGCAGAACACCTGTCCAATCACCCATATTAAGCCAGCCCTTTTAGTAATGCATTCTGCTTCAGCCAGTCGATTACATGATCAAGCCCTGCTTCTTCTTTTAAATTTGTGAAGGCAAACGGCCTATCCCCGCGAAATATTTTCGTATCTGATTCCATAACTTCAAGGCTGGCGCCGACATGCGGGGCTAAATCGGTTTTATTAATAATAAATAAATCCGATTTAATCATTCCCTGTCCGCCTTTTCGCGGGATTTTTTCACCTTGGGCAACATCAATAATATAGATGGAGAAATCAACCAGTTCAGGGCTGAATGTAGCAGCTAGATTATCACCGCCGCTTTCTACAAAAATCAATTCTACATCTGGATGTTTCTCTTTTAATTCATTAATAGCAGCAAAATTCATCGAAGCATCTTCACGAATGGCAGTATGCGGGCACCCTCCGGTTTCCACACCGATAATACGATCGGCGGGCAGAACCCCATTTTGCATTAAAAATTTTGCATCTTCTTTTGTATAGATATCGTTTGTAACGACTGCCATACTTAATTCGTCATTTAAGCGCCGTGTTAATTTTTCCACGAGCATAGTTTTTCCTGCTCCCACAGGTCCGCCAACTCCAATTTTAATTGGTTCCATAGTGAACACTTCCCTTCTTCTTTCACGACATAAAAATTCGAATATTTACACGTTCATGTCTCATTTGGGATAATTCAATCCCCGGTGAAACAATACCAAAATCTTCTTCATTCAATTGCTCGATCACATGTGATGCTTCAATGAGAACAGACTGGACATCACGGATTACTTTCTGTCCTGCCGTTTGACCCAACGGAATGCCACGGACCGCATTTTGAACAATACTAGAAACCACCGAATACAAGTAAAATAAAACAGCTGTGGATTTTGAAACACCAAGATAATGGGCAACAATCGTAAAAACGATGGCTGGGTGGCCGAAAGATTGCTTGGCACTAATCCTCTTTCTGTAACTAGAAAGAGCCGGTATCTCATATAAAGTTTGGACAAGCTCTAGCATCCGTTCGCCCATCCTCATGCTGCCCTCTCGGGTTTCACGAGGCAAATTTTGGACTGTTAACAAACGGTCAATTTTCCATACCTTTTCAAAATCTTCCTCATCCAATGCTTGATAGGTAAGACGAGCTGCCAGACCATCTGCATAAATAAGCTGCTCATGTATATATACCTGAAGCCATTGGGAGAAGCTTTCAAGATTATGTACCGTGTTCTCCTGTATATAACTTTCGAGACCATATGAATGGCTAAAGGCACCAGTTGGAAAATTTGAATCACACAGCTGAAATAATGCTAGGATTTTATCATTCATGACTATGACCAATATGGCGAAACGCCTGTTTAACTTTTCTATTTTCACGTTTATATGGAATTTCCAGCTCTTTTAACAGCTCTTCGACAAGATAATCATATTGAACCATCATTACATCATCCTCGAACTGAGCTGGAAGATGCCTATTTCCCAGCTGATGAGCGATTGTTCCCATTTCTTTAATACTGCGTGGATTGATAACGATTAAATCATCTGCAATTACATCAATCACAATCATATTCTTCTCATCCATATAAAGTACATCGCCAGCAACAAGGTCACGAGGATCCTTTAAACGGATGCCAATTTCCCGGCCGTGGTCCGTTGTTACCCGCTGAATCCGTTTTACAAGATGATCACTATCAAGGTAAACCTTTTCAATATGACGTCTTATAATCTCTTCTTTTTCCATATTTTCAATATTCGTTTCTATTCTTTCAATCAGCACATCTTTCACCTCAAAATAGAAAATAACGCTGGGCCATCGGCAATTTTTCAGCCGGCGAACTTGTAATTAGTTCCCCGTTAACCCTGACCTCATATGTTTGTGGATCAACAGTTAACTCAGGCGTTTCCGAATTCAGTTTCATATCTTTTTTCGTTAATTTTCTTATTCCGTGTACTGGCAGAATTACTTTTTCCAGTCCAAGTTTTTCATGCACTTTTCCTTCATACGCCGCTTGCGAAATGAACGTAATGGAACTCTTTGGCAAGGCTTTCCCAAAAGCTGCATACATCGGGCGGCTTATCACCGGCTGTGGTGTTGGAATAGAGGCATTTGCATCTCCCATCATTCCGTGGACAATTAAACCGCTTTTTAAGACTAATTCTGGTTTCACACCAAAAAACGCTGGAGACCAAATCACAAGGTCAGCAATTTTTCCAACCTCAATGGAACCAACATATTCAGAAATTCCGTGAGTAATCGCAGGATTAATCGTATATTTTGCAATGTAACGCTTTGCACGATTGTTATCGGAAAGTTTACCATCCCCTTTAAGGGAACCTCGTTCATGTTTCATTTTATCGGCTACCTGCCATGTCCGTAAAACTACCTCTCCTACTCGGCCCATCGCCTGAGCGTCTGAACTTGTCATACTAAAGATCCCCATATCCTGCAGGACATCCTCAGCCGCAATCGTTTCCTTCCTAATCCTTGAATCAGCAAAAGCGATATCCTCAGGGACGGATGGATTTAGATGGTGACAAACCATAAGCATATCTAAATGTTCATCAACAGTATTAACTGTATAAGGCAATGTAGGATTGGTTGAAGACGGAAGTACATTCATAAAGCTTGCCGACTTAATTAGATCAGGCGCATGACCGCCTCCCGCTCCTTCTGTATGGTACATGTGAATAACTCTATCTTTAATAGCAGCCATCGTATTTTCAACAAAACCTGATTCATTTAAGGTATCAGCATGAAGTGCCACCTGGACATCATATTCATCCGCAACCCTTAACGCATGGTCAAGCGCTGAAGGTGTTGCCCCCCAGTCTTCATGGACTTTTAATCCTATCACACCAGCTCTCACTTGCTCTGCAAGCGGTTCTCCTGTTGCTGCCTGCCCTTTGCCCGTTAAGCCAACATTTATTGGCAGTCCTTCCACTGCTTCAAGCATTCGGTGGATATTCCATTCTCCTGGAGTTACTGTTGTTGCTCTCGAGCCCGCTGAAGGTCCGGTACCGCCGCCAATCAACGTAGTTAGTCCAGCCGTTAGAGCAACTTCCACTTGTGCCGGATTAATAAAATGCACATGTGTATCGATTCCCCCCGCAGTTACAATCATGCCTTCACCAGCAATGATTTCAGTCGACGCGCCTATGATGATATCGACTCCATCCATTACTAATGGGTTACCTGCTTTTCCAATACCGGCAATTTTCCCGTCTCGAATGGCAAGATCCGCCTTATAGATTCCTGTGTAATCTAAAATCACGGCATTCGTAATCACTACATCCGGAATGCCTTCACCGCGTGTCACAAGCGGATGCTGCCCCATTCCATCACGAATGACTTTACCGCCGCCAAATACGACTTCCTCACCATAGGTGGTATAGTCTTTTTCAATTTGAATAAGCAAGTCTGTGTCCGCCAGCCGAATGGAATCGCCTGTAGTTGGCCCAAACATTTGGGCATACTGCTTTCTTGGCATTTCAAAACTCATTTGCCTTGCCCTCCTTCGATTGAGCCGTCCGTTTTGTTGTTAAAGCCATATACTTTTTGTTCACCTGCATATGGAACCAATTCAACCTCTTTCTCATCGCCCGGTTCAAAACGGACTGCAGCACCGGCAGGAATGTTTAACCTTTTACCATAGCCTTCTTCCCTGGAAAACTGTAAGGATTCATTCACTTCATAAAAATGATAATGTGACCCTATTTGAACCGGTCGGTCACCCGTATTCGTTACCTTAACTTTGGATACGCTTCTTCCTTCATTACATATAATTGGTTCTTCTTTTAAAAATAATTGACCTGGTTCCCATTCCATTAGTTATCCCTCCTGCTGTTAATTAACGAATTGGATCATGTACAGTTACTAGTTTTGTTCCATCTGGGAAAGTTGCTTCTACTTGAATATCGTCAATGATATCGGCAATTCCTTCCATTACATCCTCACGTGTTAAGATGGTCGCACCGTATTCCATCAATTCCGCTACGGTTTTTCCATCTCTTGCACCCTCTAATACCTCATAAGTGAGAAGTGCTACTGCTTCAGGATAATTTAGCTTTAATCCTCTTTCTTTTCTTCTTCTTGCAAGATCTGCTGCAACTACAATCATTAGCTTGTCAATCTCACGTGGTACTAGTAACATCACCAAGCCTCCTTTAAAATTTTGTTGTGAAATTTAAACACCCTCAATATAATTCTCCATAATCATGGGAATTAAACATAAAATTGGAAGTAACATTACTCTTTCACCTAAATTAAACAATTATTTTTTTGGTAATAATAGATACTTTCCTAATAAATTAGCTCTAATGGGAAAGTCCCCATTAGAGCTTAGCTAAGTCTACTCATTTGTACAGATTGAGTAAGTCAGTAAGACCTTTATAGATTGTGACCATTTCTTCAAGCTTCATTCTTACTAAACCGCTTGAAGAAGGAGCTACAAAATCTATGGTCCCTGGAACAACCGCCTCCTCCTGTTTCCCCCACGGTGCCGCCTTCTGTCCGCTGAATTGTAAATACACCCCTTTACCGACATAACAAACAATTTTCGGACTTAGCCTAGCAATTTTTTGTTTCAATATTTCCCTGCCTTGTTTATACTCATCTTTTGTAATTTCATCTGCAGCCTTTGTTGGTCTTGGAACAATGTTCGTGATTCCCATATCCCATTCTAATAAACAATCATCCTCTAATGGTTCTAGCTTTCTAGGGGTTAAGCCTGCCTCGTATAAAATTTTCCAGAATCGATTACTCGGGTTAGCAAAATGATGACCAGTTTCGCTTGACCGAATACTAGGATTAAAGCCGACAAACAAAATATTTAAATGTTCTTTTATACGATCATCCACTTCTCTCATCTCTTATACTCCTTCAAAAATATCCTGCTACCAACATATTAGCAGGAATTACAGAAAAAGATAAATTTCATTCATACTAATAGATGCGTATTCCTCGAAACGAAGTAATAATACTTGCCAGCAAGCCGACAATGGAAACAATCACGAGCGAATACAATAGTTTGGCATCTTGAAGGAATAGCAAGCCGACTATAATAATGACCGCATCCGTCGCAAAGATGATGACACCAACATTGATTCGGGACCATTTGGCAAGCATCAGCGCGAGCAGGTCCATGCCTCCAGGGCTGATATGACTGCGAAGCATAACCCCGACACCAATCCCAATAATGGTGGCACCTAGGATGATGCTGCTCATGATTGGCATGTGTATCACGCCATTTAACGGCACCCATATTTCCAGCATTAAGCCGCATATTATCGCTCCAAATAAGCCGTTATAAAAATAAGATGGATTATATTTTAGGGCATATAAATAAACAGGTATATTTAAGAAAATAAACGTAACTCCTGCCTTCAACCCCCAAATGTAATTAAACAAAAGACTTATGCCGAAAAATCCCCCATTAATTAAATGGAAAGGAAGGATAAACCCATTAATGCCTATTCCAATCATCGTACTCCCAAAGCCAATTACCGCTATTTTTTTTACCATCCTGACCATCCCTTGTCCAATTTCCTTTATATACATATATGATTGGGCAGTAAACTTCATTCGAAAGGAATTTAGACAAGAATGGTACTACAGAAAAAGGAACCAAACACTGTTGGTTCCTTCCCGACGCTAATCATCAATCTGAAGTCTGTTGATTCGTTAATTTAACGGTCAAGTTTTTCAGCTTTCCATCACGATATACTTCAAATTTGATTTTATCACCGCTTTTTACCTTGGAATATAAATACTTGCGTAATTCTGAAGAATTGGCGATTTTTTCACCATTCATAGACACAATTACATCTTTTGGCTGAAATCCGCCGCGTGCTGCTGCAGAGTTAGGGTCTATATTCATGACGATGACACCTTTTGTGACATTCTTAGGAAGATCTCCCCAGTAAACCTGCGGAACCTCATCAAGATCTGCTAATCCAATACCAATATAAGGGCGTTCAATCTTTCCGTTTTTAATTAATTGGTTGACAATTGGAATCACATCATTGCTTGGTATCGCGAAGCCCAGACCTTCAACACCGCTTTCTGCTATTTTCATGCTATTAATCCCAACAACCTGCCCTTGTGGATTTATTAAAGCCCCTCCGCTATTACCTGGATTAATCGCAGCGTCTGTTTGAATAACCGTTGTTTCCCAATTTCCAGCAGATGTAGGGACAGAAATGCTTCGGTTTGTTGCACTGACAATTCCCTGTGTTACCGTCCTAGACAGATCTAAACCTAACGGGTTCCCAATTGCATACACTTGATCACCAGGGCGGAGTGTGGTTGAATCACCGAATGAAGCAGTGGAAGAGACATTTTTCCCCTCAATTTTAAGAACGGCTAAGTCGGTTAAGGCATCCGTCCCAACCACTGTAGCATGTGCCTTTGTTCCATCGTATAACGACACTTCCAGTTTAGAGGCGCCTTCAACCACGTGATTATTCGTCACAATATAAGCATGACCATTTTGTTTCTCAAAAATCACTCCAGAGCCTGAGCCCTGCTCTACATTTTGAGATGGTCCAGAATTCCCAAAAAAATCAACACTTTGCTGCTGCTGATAATTCTCAATACCCACAATGGCTTTTGACACTTTCTCAACTGTATCAGCAATGGAATTTGAAGTGTTGGCAGAGACAGGTTTTACCTGTGCACTATTATTCTCCATTTGGACAGGCCTGTCTTCTGCCTGTGGCTGGAAGTTTTTAAAATAATCCGTATGCGGGAGAATGGTCAATGTTAACACAGAACCAATGACTCCTGCCGCAAGGGTAGAGGCAAAGCCTTTCACACTCTTTTTCATAGGGCTCTTTAGGTCAGCATGATTAGTGCTTTTTTCATCAATTTTTAAATCCGTTACAGGATTCTGCTTACTTTCAGCTTCTTCTTTTAAAGTATCACTTGAGCTAATTTGTTCATCTTCAACTTCATTTAAATGACCTGAAGGATTTGCCGGTATTGATAAATCAATTGAATTTTCTTGTTCAAACTGTTCTTTTTCCATGTTTCATCAACTCCTATATTGCTCAGATCCATTAATTTATTTCTTGTCTTCACTTTATCCAACAAATGTTAATAAACTATGAACAATTTTTAAATGGATTTGGAATAATATAAGAATAATTATGTAAAAAAAACAGCTGTGATTTCTAGCCCGCAGCTTAGTTTGAATCCAATTGACAAGGAAACCGTAACACAAATTTTGTCCCTTTTCCTTTTTCGCTAAAAACATTGATTTCACCATTGTGAAGCTGAACTAATTGTTTTACAATTGATAACCCTAAACCAAATTCACCATATGGATTACTAGTTCTTGACAGGTCGGCTTTATAAAAGCGACGCCAAATATTTTCAACTTCACCTGAGTCTATTCCAATACCTGTATCTTCAATCTCAATGATAATATGATTTTTTTCTGATTTTCCCCGCAGCCAAATGATACCGTCAGACGTAAATTGAATGCTGTTTTTAGTAATATTGATTAAAATTTGAACGAGACGATCATAGTCAGCGAATACATATAAGTCAGAAGAAGCTTCCACAATAATCTGATCATTCTTTTCATCAGCCTGCAGACTTAATTGTTCCTGGATAATTTCCAGTACTTCCGTGAGCTGGATTTCCTCTTTAAATAAACGAATCTGATTGGAGCGGATTTTTTCGTAATCAAGGTTTTCGTTTACAAGCCTGATTAATCTCTTTGCCTCCTGACTGACAAGATTAATCCCTCTTTCCTTATCCTCTTCAGGGATCATATTATTTTTTAACCCTTCGATCACACCGCTGATGGTCGTAAGCGGTGTCCGCATTTCATGGGAAACATCAGCCATAAATTGCCTTCGGCGGTTTTCCAGGCTCTCAATTTCCAGCATCGAAGCATTAATTTTATCTACCATGTGGTTAAAATCATTGGCTAATTCCCCAATTTCATCATAATTAGAGGAATGAACATGTACATTATAATTACCTTTCGAGACCTGGGAGGCAGCATCACGAAGACGCTGAATGCGTAATACGTGAATTCGTGATAAATACCAGCTTTGTAAAAACGATACACCAAAAGCAATTAAAATGGTATATAGTAAAATCTCATTAATTTGCTGAATCATTTTTACAGAACCGCTAATCGGTGAGGTTAAGAGAATTCCTCCGTAAAATTTACCATGATCTAAATAAGGTAAAACAACAAATGTTACCCCATCCTGGTCAAAGCTTTTATAATCACTTTGTACGACAATGGTCTGACCCTTTGTCACCTTTTCCCATTTAGACCGCGGCAGATTTTTTATCGCTGGTCCATGGTTATTCACTAAATATAGGTTTCCATCACGATCAAACATACTAAAGCTCATTTTTCTGGCAGCTAAAACATTACTGTATTGGTCAATAATCTGGTCAGAAGCAAGAGGCGATTCCTTAATATCAGACAGAATGGCTCTACCGTATGAAATAAGCTCGTCCGATTTATTTTCATAGACAAGATTTTCCAGATAATGGGCAAAGAGCAGACTTAACAGCAGAAACGCCACAATAATAATACTAATATGGGTGGAAAACTGTTGATAAAAATACTTAAATTTCATCGGCTTTCGTTGTGTCATCGAACTTATACCCTACTCCCCAGACAGTATGGAAAAACGTCTGTGATGATGTTTCTACTTTTTTCCGGAGCCGCTTAATATGGACATCGACCGTGCGTTCATCTCCATAGAATTGATAGCCCCACACACTTTCTAGCAGCTGCTCCCTTGAAAACACCTGGCGAGGATGTTCTGCTAAATAATATAGTAAATCAAACTCTTTTGGCGTTAAGTTGCTAATTGGTGTCCCGTCTACGATTACCTCTCTAGTGGTTTTATTCACCTGAAAGTGCTCCGTTTTCAGAATACCAGCCGTTTCTCTTGGCGCTTGTGTTTGGTAACGGCGCGTGACCGCCTTAATTCTCGCCATAAGTGTCAGCGGACTGAATGGTTTCGTGACATAATCATCGGCCCCCATTTCAAGGCCTAGCACTTGATCAGATTCGCTGTCTTTTGCAGTTAACATAATAATTGGCACTGTTAATCTTTCTTCCCTTATTTTCCTGCAGATTGTTACTCCGTCCATTCCAGGAAGCATCCAGTCAACAATCAGCGCATCCCATGTATCATTTTTAAATCGTTGATAGCCTTCAAGCCCATCGTTAATAAATACACCCTCAATGCCTTCTTTAGCAAAGAACATCTCAATCATCGAGCAAACACTTTTATTATCTTCAATCACTAATATTTTCAAATTAGTTCAACTCCCAGCAAGAATCTTCACAATACTAGTGTAAACTTTTTTTTTTCGATAGCAAAGATTCAAACCCTTTCTTAAAAACTTATTAATAGATTGTTCATAGTTTTGAAATATATAATCCAAAAAGGCCTTGAACCAAATTCAAGACCACTGTTTAACAGCTATAAAACATTTTATTTAGAAAGTACAAAATGCTCGCTTAACTCTTCCCTCATTAATTCTGGAAGAGGTTCGCTTTTTTGTGTTTCAAAATTGAAATAAACCATTGCAACACTGCCATGAGCAATCAGTTCATTTGTTCCCTCTAAGATAATGTCATGATCAAGCTGGAAGCTTTTTGTTCCTATTTTTGATACATAGGTTTTAACCACTAATCGTTGATTGAAATACCCTTGATTAACAAAATCACATTTCGCTGATGCTAAAATAAAATTCCAATTCTTTGCATCTGCTCCATACCCTAGAGTTTCTAAAAAACGGATACGCGCTTCTTCTAGATAAATAAAATAACTTGTATTATTGATATGACCGAGAGCATCGGTTTCACCAAAACGAACGGTAACCTGGGTTTCATGCATTTAGACTATCATCCTTCCAAAATTTGAATATTTAGTTTATTATACATTTATTTATTAAATATTCATATTTATTTGAAATGCATGCCCTTTCAAGCCAGGGCCATTTTTATCTTTTCCCTATTTATACTTTATTTGGTTCTGGAATCATAATGGTTCCTACGGTTCTTCTTCTTCTTCCATTTTCCGGCTTGTACTGAGTATATTTAGCGTATACTTCTCTTAATTCTTTAATAAAATCTGTTAATTCTTCCTCCGACAAGAATAACGACGTTTGGCGGAAGGTGACTCCATCTGCTGCCAAATCAAAATTATCTTGGTTTAAATACCGTTCATATTCCCCCATTAAATTAGCCATGTATTTCATAAAAAGACTTAAATGCTCATCCTTTGACATCTGCTTCAATTCTTCGGATCCAATTAACGATTTATTTGGATCTTGTATCGAGTACACTTTTTCTACCGTCCCTCGATTAGGTATTTCATCTACAATATAAATAACTTCTGATTCGACTAATTTTTTTATGTTTCGATATAAAGATGCCTGTGGAATATCCGGCAAAATTTCTTTTAATTGCTGTGGCGTTAATTGTTGATTGATTAGATTCTGAATAATTCTCATTCTGACAGGGTGCAAAATTACATCGATAATTGATTCATTCATCTTTCTAGCTCCTATTTTTTATTATCATTATCAATAATGATAATAAAATTTTTAAACTTTGTAAAGAACCTTTTTATATTTTTTCCAAAACTTTTCTAGATAATATCTTTTCTACATTTACATGAAAGGACATATGAAAACCCATATTAAAACGAGGAGGTTTGGGGCTATGAATTTATCGTGGATATTGGCAGCTTGGCTGGCCGTACAGCCAGTCGATACTCCTGAAGAAATAACCATTACAAAAGATAGCATGCCAGTAACAACCATTAATCAATTAGATTTTTTTCATCCTTATACGGACCTGCCGATATTTGACGAACAAAAATATCAACAATTCTTAGATCAATTGGATAAAAAAATTTCCAGTGCAGCTAAAAACGCCCGGATTGATACGAATGGAAATATTTTGCCCGAAGAAACTGGATACAAAATTGACAGACAGGCCTTAAAGGAACGAATTTATTCTAATTTTTTCAACCAAAATACCACAAGCATTGAAATACCATTGATGACTATATATCCAAAAGTAGACAGTGAATTATTAAGTGATATACGAAATAAGCAGATTGGACGCTATATTACTTCATTTAATCCACAAAATAAAAATCGCTCATTTAATATTAAGCTTGCAGCAGAAGCAATAAATAATTATGTTGTTTTTCCAGGAGAGACTTTTTCATTCAATAAAGTAGTTGGTAAACGAACTATTGCAAAGGGATATTTGAAGGCACCCGTTATCGTAAGGGGGGAATTTTCGGAAGATATTGGCGGCGGTATTTGCCAAGTATCCTCAACCCTCTTCAATGCCGTGGATAATGCTGGTCTTGCAATTGTACAACGGTTTTCTCATAGCCGCGATGTCCACTATATTCCTCCGGGGAGAGATGCAACTGTCAGCTGGTACGGTCCTGATTTCGTCTTTAAAAATAAATATCAGCAGCCTGTCTTAATCCGGGCCAGAACGCTTGGACATCTTCTGATAATTAATTTATATTCCTCAGAAGGAATACATTACAAACCAAGGAAAATTCCTAATGCAATATATTGAAAAAGTCCGCAGTATTTGCGGACTTTCAAATTGTCGAGAAAGGGTATTTTTCTCGGCAATTTTTCATTTTGTCAGACCTAAAATACGGATTTTATAATAAGATTGACCATGCTAACGGGGCCTGTTGATTTCCGCTCCGAACACTCGCTTTCCGCGGGGAGGTCCTGGAGCCTCCTCGGCGCTTTGCGCTTGTGGGGTCTCCAGTGACCTCTCGTTCCCGCAGGAGTCGAGTGCCCTCCGCTCCAATCAACAGGGAGCAAATCAACCTAAAGAATTGCAACACACCTTTTCCAACTTAGCTAAATGTGTTGAAATCTTTTTTATATTTTGGCAGGTTGCAGTAAGGAGATCCTGTTCACTCGCTTTCTTCAATCCCAGTAACCGGCAATAGCGAAACCCATGCAGCTCTTCCCAAGTCTACAAAGCTTCGCTCAATTTTTTCCTTTCTAAATTTATAAAGCAGTTCCTTGAATTTTAAATCTAAAAACCAGCGGTAGTCCACGTTTGTTCTTATTTCCCTTTCTAACTGACGTTTAGAACGAATGCCGTAAATGTAGCCAATAAACATCATTTTAAAAAGAATAAGAGGATCGGTAAGGCTTCCGTTATCATTACTATAATAAGGACGAACTTTTTCTAAAAGAAATGAAAAAGCTATATATTTGTCAATCAAGCGGTGAAGGTGGTCGTCTGGAACTAATTCATCAATAGACAGAAAATCATATTCACTTTAGCTAAACTCTTTTGGCTTAAACATTGATTTCACACTTATTTAAATTATTTATTTGTTGAACGGAAGGTCTTTATTGAATAACACACTGTTGATTGGA
>NZ_BNDS01000044.1 GCF_014656545.1 Neobacillus kokaensis | reverse complement strand
GACATATTACCACTGGGCTTTTTAATAAGGTAGTACATCATATGTAAATATAATTATTTTTGAAATGGACAAGCGTTGAAAAACAGGAGATAGTAGAACATATTATTCAGTAAAGTAATACGTAATACGATTCAATTCCGGCGTATTTACAAAAAAAGAAGCATCTAAATGATGCTTCGAGAAAGTTGAAAGTAGGCGAATTTATTAGGGTTCTACATCTGGACAATATTATGTTATGAGTAAATTCAAAAATGGCTATGAGTACTTAAATCATCATCGTATTACTATTAAACTTTATCATTTCGTTGATTGGAACGTTAGCATATTCTGTCCGAATGGTTGGTGTGAGAACAGGAAAAATAGCTGTTCCATTTGCAGTGTTTAATATATTAACGCTAATCTCCAGAATGGCGGTAACATTTCAATTTCCATTATTAACAAAATATGTAGAACATCATTCAGGTAGCAATAACCTATTACATATTTTTAATGTCATTATTTTAGTATCGGGTGCCGCTACCATTGCCGGGGCTTTTTTAATCCCGACTTTTCAAAGGATATTTTATAAAGGGTATTACACTTTTCGAGTGATCAATCTATTCCTAAAATACAGATACATAGTTACTCTAAAGCTGGAGTTCATCACATTAAGGACTGTGTGGCCATCCCAGTATAAGAAAATATAACCGGATTTAAATTTAGGAAACTACCTGTTAAAATCATCATTTTTAATCTTGATGCTGTTGCATTATTAACTGTTGGGGCTTTAGCGCCAATTTATGCGGGTAGCATTGCGCCGGATTTACGGGCAACTTGTATTACTTTATCTTCCATTATCAATGGCATTGCGAAAATTCTTATGTCCATATTCATTGGTCCGCAGTTATCTATTATGACCGATGATGTGGTAGAAGGAAAATGTACGGAAGAAGATTTTCGCACAGTGGTAATTGGAATGTTCGGCCAAAACGTTAGGAACTTTTGCATTTGCTGTTGCTGATTATTCCTGCTTCATATTTAATTGTATTTATTGCGAAGATAATATAGAAAACCATTTAGCTGAGGCGTTTTAGCAAATATCATTTAAGCTAATGCTTCGGCTTTTCGTACTTTCTTTCCTTCCATGTTTTCATCAAATTAGTATGCATATCCCTGGGCTTCTCGATCCAAAACCAATCAATGGAATGAGCGGTTGTCGGCAGCCATTTTTTATGTCGTAATCTAATTTTTTCATGGTTTGTATAGTGAGTATAAATGACGGTAGATTTCCCGCCTCTACCTTTATAAAACTTGATATCTTCAATTTCATACCAGTAAACCTTGTTCTCATTTGGGTCAAACACAATCCCTTTATCATCCCAATAAATTCCCTTACCTTCTTTTCTCTTTTTCAATAGGTAAAAAGAATAGCCTAATAAACCAAATGAAAAAAGTAATCCTATAATAAAGGTAAGTAAGTGTGATAGGATGTTTTTATAATCCCAAAAGCATAATAATAAGAGAATGAATCCAGAAACCATAAAAAACAATATCCGATACATAGAAGTCCTGTAAATTTTCAATTGAACCTCACACTTTCTGCTCATTATTTCGGAAGGGGAACTTCAATGTCATTACTGTTTGAAATCCTTTCATATATCTTTGATAGTTTTGGTCAAGATCATTCTTTAGATACTAGAAGAATTGATCAGCATATTAAGGAGCTTAACAACTATCCATGGTTTAAAGTAATATATGATGATGAAAAATATCATAAGTTATTTTTCGTGAATCGAGGGGTTAGAAAGTATTTGCAGAGTAAATTTCGTGTGAAAAGGATTATTAAAAGTAAACGGGCACAAATGAAGTTTATCAAATTCTTACAGCAACAAACAATAAAAGGTGGTAGGAATGGGGAAATATGATTTACGCAATCGTTTTATTCATTCTAGCGGGAATTGCTGAAATCGGCGGAGGCTATTTAATTTGGTTATGGCTGCGTGAAGGAAGGCCATACTGGTATGGAATAATCGGTGGTATTATTTTGGTTCTGTATGGAATAGTTCCAACGCTGCAGAAATTCCCTTCTTTCGGAAGAGTCTATGCAGCCTATGGAGGAGTATTTGTTATTCTGTCAGTGTTATGGGGCTGGGGAGTAGACCGTAAAACACCTGATACTTATGATTGGATTGGAGCAGTCATTTGTTTAATTGGAGTTTCGATCATACTTTGGGGGCCAAGACATTAATACGATATTTAGACCTATTCAATTCTGTATATTTGTTGAAAATAATAAATCTACCAGAGAATAAACAAGGGATGCTTCGGCATTCCTTGTTTTTATATCTAAAGGATTTCGTATATTCATTATCGAACTAATATATACCAATCATTAGATGAAATATAAATTCAAATAGTTAAGTGAAGGAAGAGTATGATGTTATTAGATAGAAAATTAAATGATCAATTTGGTTCCGAAGTAACGCATGTAAAATATACGGCACAGGCTCTTGATTGTTCTGGAGCAAGTGTAATGATTATACATAACGACAAAGTTGTTCCGAGGAATATTGGGGAAAGCATTCAAAGGATCCTAATGCAAGACCCATTCAAGTAGATCCACAGTTTCATATAGCATCAGTTCGGAAAAGTTATATTGGCTTTGCCACAGCATATGCAGTATTTAACGGTTTTATTGATTCAATCGATGATCCTATTACAAAGTATTTATCTTTTACAAATGAAGAATTTCTAAAAAATATAACAATTAGACATCTTTTAACACATACCCATGGTTTAAACACAATAGACGGGAAATTAATCAGGGAGTTTGCTCCAGGACAAAGTTGGGGATATCGGGATATAAATATTGAATAATTAACACAAAAACTCAACAGGAAAACGATAGCACAAATCCTAAATGAAGAAGTTTTTAAACCTTTAGGGTTTAGGGAAACCGGCTGGTTTGACGAACCTAATGAGAAATTGGTACAAGTTATCAAAGAACAAAATGATAAGTTTTGGTCTACGAGTAAAGGGACCGACGGAGATAAGAAGCATATGTAAATATCTACTCGGGAGCTCGCTTAAGGGGTACATTCATTTAAAGCAAGGTTTTATCGACGGTAAGCAAATGGCCTCAAAGGAAATTTTAAAACTAGCAACAACCTTACAAAGTCCAAAGCTATTGAATACTGAATTACCCCAGAATGGCTTTTTATAGTTTGTTAAGGAGTTACTTGCAAAGAGAACGGAAATTGGCGATCCTGTACCAAAGCGTGCATATCAAATTTTGGGCTATACAAATGTAGCATTGTTGGTTATCCCTAAGCATGATATTGTTGCAGTTCGCATGTTTAATAGATTTGGATCAACTCCCGGTTATGATTATTTGTTGGATATTAGGGGATTGGGGACGTTTTTTCGTGGTGTGTATAGGAATAATCGTATGTAAACTTGCGGGGGAGAATTATATAGGAAACCATTGAAATGTTGAAGATAATTTAGACAATCAGTTATTTTTTTTCGAAGCAAGCCCAATTTCACATATTAAAGGTTTAGGAGGTCTTGATATGAAGATAAGACTTGCGGAAGCAAAAGATATAGACCAATTGGTAAAAATGAGATGGGACTTTACAATTGAACATGATGTAGAGAAAAAAGTTGTGCAAGATCAATTCAAGCCATTTATGAAGGAATGTCAGACCTTTTTAGAAAATGCGCTTAAAAGCAACCAGTGGGTGATTTGGGTAGCAGAGGCTGATGGAAAAATAGTTTCCCATATTTATATAGAATTAATTCAAAAGGTCCCACGCCCCGGAAGAATAACTTACCCTTTCGCCTATATGACCAATGTATATACGGAAAAAGAATATAGAAATAAAGGAATGGGGAGTAAACTACTTTCAACCGTAAACGAGTGGATAAAAGAAAACAAATATGAATTTGTTATTGTATGGCCAAGTGATGATGGCATCAATTTCTATAAAAAAAATAGCTATGTTCATTGTACAGAACCAATGGAGTATTTTCCAACCTGAGGAGGGAGTATGAAAGAGATAAAACAATATATGTGGCAATCTAGTTTTAGAAATATAGAAGCGTTTAATAAGTAACCAATCATTTAAAAAGCTGGGGTTATTTTCATACATATGATTGGACAAAGAATGTGAAAGTGAAAGAGGAACAAACTTTTACTCTTAATGATTTAAAAGAAATAGGGCGAACATAGATATAGAAGGCGTTTCTTTGTTGTAGTAATATTACCAGGAGGAAAAGGCACTCATATTGAAATAGGTATTGCTTCATCAGATGGAGCATTCAACAACCTTGAAACAACAAGTACCTTTTATCATTTGCGGGAAATAGAAATGTTCCGGGACGATTGAATTGCCTGGATGTTATTACTTATACCCTTTAAAGAAAGGAAAATTTTTATGATCTTAGTGAGTTCTTGCTTAGCTGGGTTAGAGGTAAGGTACAATAGCACGCATAGTTTAAACAAAGAGATACATAAATTAGTAGATGAAAATAAAGCTGTTACAATTTGTCCTGAATTACTAGGAGGATTCTTAACTCCAAGAGAACACGCTGAAATCGTAGGTGGAGACGGCGGGGATGTACTAGATGGAAAGGCGGAAGTAATAGAGAAATCAGGGAAAGTTGTAACTGAATTATACATTAAAGGAGCTTACGCAGCATTAAAAAAAGCGAAAGAAATAAATGCATCAGGAGTCGTTCTCAAAGAGAATAGCCCTTCTTGCGGAAGCTCTTTGATTTATAATGGCGAATTTAAGGGGAAGAAAATTGTGGGAAATGGGGTTACTTCTGCTCTGCTTAAAAGAAATGGAGTAAAAGTAATATCAGAGGAAAAATTTCTTAAAGATTTCCTTTAAAATAACAGGAGATGTTATGAATAAGGTTCCATTTTATAGTTTCTTGGTTGGCAAAACCAGTTTAGCACTTGCTGAAGTTATTTACATAATGGTAATCACCACATTTAATTATCAAAAAACCGCTTCTGCCTTGATTGCTTCCGCCGGCATATCAGATTAGGGATGTTGCTCAACAAACTGCCTTTCAATTAAATATTGAATCACAACACCTGCCGAAGGTATATGCATCACAGGGAATCCTGCTATCAATTGTTACTGGTTCGAGCAGTCTATATTTTTGGTTCCATCCTAATCTTTATTTCCGCAATTTTATCGTTGTCATTAGTTCAAGCAGGAAAAAGGAAAGTTTTTAAATAAATTAGGGAGGATTTGAAAATGCAACCACCTAAACATATTGTTTCAGCAGCTGCGATTGTTTTAAACAATAAAAATGAAATATTATTAATTAAGGGACCTCGCCGGGGATGGGAAATGCCTGGTGGGCAGGTGGAAGAAGGGGAATCATTGAAAGCCGCTGCCATTAGAGAAACAAAAGAGGAATCCGGCATAGATATTGAGATTATTAAATTCTGCGGAATATTTCAAAATGTAAATGAAACAATTTGTAATACATTATTCTTAGGTAAACCGGTTGGAGGAGAGTTAACCACTAGCAGTGAGAGTTTAGAGGTTGGTTTTTTCTCAATTCAAAAGGCATTAGAAATGGTCACATGGAAAAACTTTAGGCAAAGAATTGAGTATTGCTTAAATGACAATCTTCAGCCTTTTTTAGTCGAATTTTAGAGAACTTTCTGTTCCAAATGACCATTTGAGAGCTGAGTGCGCTAACCACCTTACTGTGATAAAAACAGTGAGGTGTTTTTTGGGTTAAACGTTATTTACATATTCTTTTCAAAAATAGGGGATATTTTAGCTAAAAAGAAAGTTTAAATACATGGAGGTTAGCATATGGAGACTGGAAAGCAGGTAAGGCTTACAGCGGCGAGATTACATCCCTTTGGGCCTCTTATATGAATGATAGTGCAATCTCATGTAAGTTAAAATACTTTTTATCTAAAGTGGAAGATGAAGAGATTAAACCCTTAATCAAACATGGTTTAGAGCTTGCCCAAGGAAATGTGAAAACTTTAGCTGAAATATTTAATAAGGAAAGTAGCCGATTCAACTGTCTATACCTTTTCAGATAAACTGATGATGTTTTTTACAACATCACTTATTGCGCTAAGTATTGGTTATTACGGTACTAGCATGGCAATGAGCCCTGGGCGGGACTTAGGTCTGCATTATGTCAGGCTTTCTGCTGAAATCGCGGAGTACGCTGAGGATGGAGCTAATATCATGATTAAAAACGGATGGCTTGAACAGCCGCCTATGGCTCCTGATCGAGACGATCTGGTTAAACAAGGCTAATAAATGGTTATTGAAACCGTAAAGGATGATTCCGATGATTTATATTTATAACGACTATGGCGGGACACATACCACATCCATGGCAGCAGCATATCATTTGAAAAAATTGCCACAATCAGAAGTGAAATTAACAACCGAGCAAATATTGGATATGCCTTATTTTAATCAATTGGATCATAAGGATTTTGGAAAACTGATTTTCCATGGAGTCGACGAAGACAATAACCCTGTTTATACGATTGGGCGAAAACGAAACAAACTTGTTGTTCCAGCATTAAAAGAAATGATTCTTTTACTTCAAGATAAATTTCAGTTTCAGGAAAAGATTATTTTTTCCAATACATCACCAACCGTTCCTCTTGCCATGTCAATTGGCGGATTTTTTTCAAGAGGGTTAAAAATAGATATGATCGGTATTCCATTTTTGGTTAAGGGCGCTAAGCAATGCTGTGATAATGTCTTTCGTTTAGTTCAAAATACAAAAGAAATAGGAAAATCCGAATTTCAGGAAAGTGTCATCATTTTAGAAAATGAAATGTTTAAAAATTAGGGGACACTGTTTTTAGAATTGTCTCTAAAGGAAAGGCCATATATACTTGGAGCACAACCGCTGTCTTTTTATAGAGGTAAAATTACACCTTAACTATCCAATTAATATAATTATTTTATGAGGAAATTAATGACGGCTAATCAACATGGATTAGCCGTTTTTTATTCAAAAATTAGATCGCTTTATAAAAATGATGTTCTCTTAAATAATCAGGTAAATGTTGAAGGGAAGTGAGTTCAGCAAAGGTGCTGCAAGGTTCCATATCAATATCGACGATGTTATAGCTCCATTCAATCTCGGAAGGAATGTGCACTGCGTTAATTCCTAAGTCTAATGCCGGTTTAATATCGGTTTTAAGCGAATTTCCAATCATCCTATGTGGATGTTATGTCGGAACCGATATTTCTTAGGACCTTTTTCAATGCTTTTTTATTTTTATGTTCAAAAATAAAGACCCCTTTTTTAAAGTATGGCTCCAATTTTAATTGGTTAATTTTTCGAGATTGATTTTGGTAATCGCCCCCTGTAAATAAATACATCTGGTGCCCATCTTCTTTAAGTTTATCTAGCACCTCATACATATCAGGAAATGGTTCCACTTCAATCTCAAATACTTGTTCACCGATTTTTCGGACTTGTTCCATTTCGCTTACCTTGAGCCCTTTTTTAAGTTCCTTACAAAAGTAAAGGTAGGTTGCTACAAGTGAGTCGGGGTATCGTGAGGAATGAAGGCCATGTTTTTCGATACTTTTTAAGTCTATTTCTAATTGCTTTTGCTTAATCTCTTTTACCGAAATACTTCTAAACCACTCTTTCATTCGTCTTACAAATTCATTTCTTGATTGTTTAAAGTATTTATTGCAGTGAATCAAAGTATCGTCTAAATCCAATATTAAGGTTTGTTGATACATAACCAATTCCCCCTTAATCAGTGGTGTAGGATTAATATATGAGTGAATATAGTCCTGATGAATTTACAGCAAATCCTTTTTTAAAATAGTACCAAGGAATGAGAGGGAAGGTAGCTAATTATTACTACAAATAAACTTTTCGACAAAAAATGTCGAAAAGCACTTGACGGTGTTGAAAAAAGTAGGTATATTAGAAAAGTCGATTCGTTCAATGAATTGTCACAGGTTTATTCGCGGGTGTAGTTTAGTGGTAAAACCACAGCCTTCCAAGCTGTTGTTGTGGGTTCGATTCCCATCACCCGCTCCATACATATTAACAACGCAGTGTATCGTTTCAAAATGAACGATGCATTGCGTTTTTTAATGTAAAAAAAGATGCCCTATCGGCATCCTAGTATTTTACAGTTAGCTTCACCGCCGCTTATTTGCGTAAACATATTCATTAAAGACTCAGTCAATTTTTTAGCGTCTTCGTAATTAGTTGAGGGCCGCAAATAAATAAGCTGAAGAGCATTATTTGTATTATAAGTGACAGAGGTCCTTTCTGAATCCACAAACGGACTGCCAAAGGGCCCTTTCTGATCGGAGGATATAATCAGCCGATGCAGCGTGTTTGACCGGCCATTTAGACCTATGTATTCCTCATGTTCACCGCCAATACGAATGTCCACCGGTCCTTCAATCAAATTGGAATCATAGATACCCATCGGCACCTGATATTGCAGTGAGAAAAAATTATTTAAATCAGTCGCACTTTGCACAGAAGTAAGGTAATTTTGTTTTTGCACCCGTCGATATAATGCCTCCGCGGAGTGCCGGTAACGGTTTGGGTCTTTGCCAGTCTTTTTTAAAATGGTGCGCCATTCTCGTATGCCGGGGATCTCGGTCACACTTTTATCCTCCAGTTCAAAATAAATGGATTCTTGAAAAAGCTGGAGACGACCTTTTAGCATTTGCGGTGAATCCCCAACGGTAATATTTCTATATTCAATGATTCCAAGCTTAAAATCGGGAATCAGCTGCGTTAATTCCGCCGAAAGTTGAATTTCCAACAATCCCACCTCCAAAATTAGTTAAAAATAGTTTATCATAAAATGATGTACAGCTAATAACAAGTATGTTTATACTAGAAAAAAATATATCTGGGAACATTTCGAGGGTTATCTGCGATTTTTTAAATATATCTGCAATTTTCCATTCCTAAGAAAGGAGGCCGCAAATCATGGACATTCAGAAGCTAAAAGAAGAAATAATCGCCTACAGTAAAACCATCGGTATTGATAAAATTGGCTTCACAACTGCGGAACCATTTACAGAATTGAAAAACCGGTTAATTCGCCAGCAAGAGCTGGGATACCAATCCGGATTCGAAGAACCCGATATCGAGAAACGGACTAATCCAGCCTTGCTGCTGAAAGAACCTCAATCGATAATCTCTATCGCACTTGCTTATCCGGCAAAAATGAAAATCCGGGTGGAAAGTAAGAAGGGGGAAAGAAGAGGGATTTTCTCCAGAGCTTCGTGGGGATTGGACTATCACCGTATTATTAAGGACAGACTTCAGAAGCTTGAAGAGTATATTTTAACAAAAGTTCCTGATGCACACTTAAAATCCATGGTGGATACTGGCGAGCTTTCTGACCGAGCTGTGGCGGTAAGAGCGGGAATTGGCTGGAGCGGGAAGAACTGTTCGGTTATTACTCCGGAATTCGGTTCCTATGTTTATATTGGCGAAATGATTACAAGCCTCCCATTTGAACCGGATAATTCAGTAGAAGACCAATGCGGATCTTGTACTAAGTGCCTTGATGCGTGTCCAACAGGAGCGTTGGTGCAAGGGGGGCAAATTAATGCACAGCGTTGTATTTCTTTTTTAACCCAGACAAAAGGGTTAATTCCTAATGAGTTTAGAGATAAGATTGGAAACCGTGTCTACGGCTGCGATTCCTGCCAAACAGCATGCCCGTATAATAAGGGGAAAGATTTTCATTTTCATGGAGAAATGGAGCCGGATCCGGAAGTGGCAAAACCGCTGTTAAAGCCATTATTAAGCTTAAGCAATCGTGAGTTCAAAGTGAAATTTGGTCATGTTTCGGGGGCATGGAGAGGAAAGAAGCCTATTCAGAGAAACGCGATGATTGCCCTTGCCCATTTTAAAGATAAAACTGCCGTCCCTGATTTAATCGGGGTATTAGAGAAGGACGCAAGCTCGGTTGCCAAAGGCACCGCTGCCTGGGCGCTTGGGAAAATTGGCGGAGATCAGGCACTAGAAGCCTTAAAGAGGGCAAAGCAATCTGAATCTGATTCGGAAGTACTTCAGGAGATTGAGAAAGGGTTACTATTGATTTCCATAGAAAGAGCAGACATTTAGTCTCGCTCTTTTTTTATGTTAAATTTCTCTTTCTTTCATATGTATGAAGAGAAAGGAGTTGATTTTTCTAAAATGGAGAAGGAGCTTCAAGAGCTATTTGATTTTAGAGTTCAGCAATTTGTTGGTAATCAACGGAATTCAGGGGACTTTTTTTCAAAGGCTGAAAGAAAGTTAGAGTCGCTGATACAAAGGTCCGCCGAGATTGTAAAGGCAAAAGCGGCTGGAAAAATAATTACAAGTACAAATGAAGATGAATTTCAAAAGGTACAGTATCTAACACATTATCAATATTTGATTAAACAACGTAGCCATCTTTATATGGAAGAAGAAACAGAAGAAAGAGTCGCGAAGTTTTATAAAGGGGCATTAATCATGGATGAGGAAGTAAAACCGCCTATTATGGATAACGAATCATTCACTATGAAAATCGATACGGATCATGAAGTACGCATCAGCTATCAATATGACCGCCTGAAAGCGGTGCAATACGCCGAACGATGGTGGAACACGTATAATCCTGCTTATAAAAAATTTGAGAATAATTGTACGAATTATATTTCGCAATGCCTACGGGCTGGTGAGGCTCCAATGAGAGGGCACCCAAACCGGGGAACGGGCTGGTGGTACCAGCATACGAACTGGAGCTATAGCTGGGCGGTTGCTCATTCGCTGAAAAACTATTTAGGTATTTCCAACAGGGGCTTAAGGGCAAAGGAAGTAAGCAGTCCGGAGCAGCTTATGCTTGGAGATGTGATTTGCTATGATTTTGAAGGCGATGGCCGGTTTAATCATAATACCATTGTTACCGGCAAGGATGCATATGGTATGCCGTTAGTTAATGCCAATACTTATAATAGCCGAATGAGATATTGGGCCTATGAAGATTCATCTGCCTATACACCAAATATTAAATATAAGTTCTTTACGATTGTGGACAGCTGAAAACCTAAAGTCTTGAAGAGCAGCATGATAATGGTATAATTGCTTGTAGAGTTTATATAGGATGCAATATAAGTTTTCATCGAGGTGATAAACATGTCAGTGCATATTGTATTATATCAGCCAGAAATTCCTTCAAATACGGGAAACATTGCCCGCACTTGTGCAGCTACGGATACCACTTTACATTTAATAAGGCCATTAGGTTTTTCCACCGATAACAAAATGTTGAAACGGGCTGGTTTAGACTATTGGGAGTTCGTTACTATAGTTTATTATAATTCGTTGGATGAGTTTTTTGAAAAAAATGCCGGCGGCGAGTTTTTCTTTTTAACAAAGTGCGGTGAAAATTGGCATAGTTCGATTGATTATAGAGATATGGATAAAGATTATTATTTTATTTTCGGCGGCGAAACATTAGGACTGCCAAAAGAAGTAATCGAACAAAACAAGGACAGGTCATTGCGAATTCCGATGAATGAAAATGTCCGTTCACTTAACTTGTCTAATACTGCAGCAATTCTAGTGTATGAGGCGCTAAGACAGCAAAACTATCCAAACACAATCGGAAAAGGGCCTGAACGATAGGCCTTTTTTCTTAGGAAAGGAATGCACAAAATGAACGAAGTAATCGAAACAATTCTCAATCATCGCTCAATCCGCCGTTTTGAGGACAAGCCATTAACAGATGAACAGATTAAAACGATCGTATCCTGTGCGCAGGCAGCTTCTACCTCGAGTTTTATTCAAGCTTATTCCATTATTGGAGTTAAGGACATCGTGAAGAAGCAAAAGCTTGCCGAGCTCGCAGGGAATCAAGAGTACGTTGCCAAAAACGGCCACTTTTTTGTGTTTTGTGCCGATCTTTACCGCCATACCCTCATAGGCAAGCAGGAAGAGAAGGATGTAATCCCGTCGCTTGAAAGTACGGAAAAATTTATGGTAGCCTTGATTGATGCCTCATTAGCAGCACAAAACGCGGCTATCGCAGCCGAATCCATGGGCCTGGGCATATGTTACATCGGTGGTTTACGCAACCATTTAGAAGAAGTCAAAACCATTTTAAAAACACCGGAAAGAGTTATACCGTTATTCGGGCTTGCTGTCGGGTTTCCGTCAAAAGTATCTGGGAAGAAACCAAGATTACCTTTTGAACATATCTACCATGAAGATGAATACGAGCAAAGCCAAGATATTTACCTTGAACAGCTTCAGCAATATGATGATGCCATTTCAAGCTATTATCATGAGCGGACAAATGGGAAGCGTCAGGACCGCTGGACAGAACAAATGGCAAATATGCTAACAAAACAATCCAGAATGTATATGAAAGAATTTGTGCAAAAAAATAAATTGAACCTAAGATAAAAGGGCCGCTTATCTGTTAAGCAGCCCTTTTTTCTATTTATTTTGTTCCTGGTTTGTCATTGAACCCTGAAGTAAATATTGCTGCTAAGAATGCGGCCATTACGCAAAGGATTAGGAATAAGCTCATTGTTATGTAAATCCCCCTTCGTCATTAATTTTCATTTTTTACATATAGTTTTATTATAGCCTATCTTTAAAAAATGAAAAGGGCAGATTCGAAAGTAAAACAAAAAAGTAATAGACGAAAACGTCTTGGTCACGCATGTTCAAATGATAAGGCGCATAGAGTATATTAATCGTCTCTGATTAAGAGCAGGGGGAGGGTAAACATGGATATTTTAAAAAAAATCGAGATGTTTCGTGAAGAAGAGGAAAAACTTCGCTGGGAAGGAACATTTGCGGATTATTTAGAGTTGTTAAAGGAAAAGCCATGGGTAGCACAGTCAGCACATTCTCGAGTTTATAATATGATTAAGGATGCCGGAATCGAAGAAGAAAAAGGGACGAAAAGGTACAATTTCTTTAGCCATCAATTATTTGGTTTAGAAGAAGCGCTTGAGCGGCTGGTGGAAGAATACTTTCATCCGGCAGCCAAAAGACTGGATGTTAGAAAACGAATCTTGCTTTTGATGGGACCTGTCAGCGGCGGAAAATCAACGCTTGTGACCATGTTAAAGAGAGGGTTGGAAAAATACTCACACTCAGACCGCGGTTCCGTTTTCGCGATTAAGGGCTGTCCAATGCATGAGGACCCGCTCCATTTAATCCCCCATCACTTAAGGCAGGATTTCTACGATGAATATGGTATCCGGATTGAAGGAAATCTTTCACCGCTCAACATGATGAGGCTAGAACAAGAGTACGGTGGCAGAATTGAAGACGTATTAGTTGAAAGAATCTTTTTCTCCGAAGACAAACGAGTTGGTATAGGAACATTTAGCCCATCTGATCCTAAATCACAAGATATTGCTGATTTAACTGGAAGTATTGACTTTTCAACCATTGCTGAGTATGGCTCAGAATCAGACCCGCGCGCTTACCGCTTTGACGGAGAACTTAATAAGGCAAACCGCGGGATGATGGAATTCCAGGAAATGTTAAAATGTGATGAAAAATTCCTTTGGCACTTGCTGTCACTTACTCAGGAAGGAAATTTTAAAGCCGGAAGATTTGCGCTTATAAGCGCCGATGAACTAATTGTTGCCCACACGAATGAAACAGAATACCGCTCATTTATCTCCAATAAGAAAAATGAAGCACTTCATTCTAGGATTATTGTTATGCCTATTCCGTACAATTTAAAGGTGTCCCAGGAAGAAAGAATTTATGAAAAAATGATTCGTGAAAGCGATGTGGCAGATGTTCATATTGCCCCGCACACATTAAAAGTGGCAGCTATGTTTACGATCCTGACACGGCTAAAGGAACCAAAGAAGGGAGACATTGATCTCCTGAAAAAAATGCGTCTATATGATGGTGAAAGTGTTGAAGGATTCAACAGGGCCGATGTCGATGAATTGAAGAAGGAGTATCCAGATGAGGGAATGAGCGGTATCGATCCACGTTATGTGATTAACCGAATTTCTTCCACGATTATCCGAAAAGAGGTACCGTCGATTAATGCACTTGATGTCTTAAGGTCGTTAAAGGATGGACTTGATCAGCATCCATCGATTACACAAGAGCTGCGTGAACGGTATATGAACTATATTTCTTTAGCAAGAAAAGAATATGATAATATAGCTAAGAAAGAGGTTCAAAAGGCATTTGTTTACTCATATGAAGAGTCAGCCAAGACCTTAATGGACAATTATTTGGATAATGTGGAAGCATATTGTAATAAAGCAAAAATGCGTGATCAACTAACCGGAGAAGAAATTAATCCAGATGAGAAGCTTATGCGTTCTATTGAAGAGCAAATTGGTATCTCGGAAAATGCGAAGAAGGCTTTTAGGGAAGAAATATTAATTAGAATTTCTGCCTTTGCTCGTAAAGGCAAGCGATTTGATTATAATTCCCACGACCGCCTTCGCGAAGCGATTCAAAAGAAACTGTTTGCTGATTTGAAAGATGTTGTTAAAATCACCACTTCGACAAAAACACCGGATGAGCAGCAACTGAAGAAAATCAATGAAGTTGTAGCTCGCTTAATTGATGAACACGGCTACAACTCCACATCAGCAAATGAATTACTTCGTTATGTAGGAAGCTTACTAAACCGATAAGCGGCGTGTGGTAAAAAATGAAGGACTGGCGGAAAAACATCTGCCAGTCTGTTTTTTTCTATCTGAGGAGCCTGTTAGTGCCAATGCCATTTTTGGCTGTTAAACTCATTTTACTACGGCATGTCCATTTTTATAGGCAAACGAACCAATTGTCTTAATTATTTGTAAATTATTCTCGCTTCCTGCATAGGATAAAGTAATCTATCTTTTATATGATATTTTACACTCGCGTTATTGTATTCCTTTGTAAAAAATGTGTGCATGTTTGTTAAAAATTTATAAGGAGGGGTTTAAATGACTGTCGATAACCATCAGTTTGTGATCTCAAAAGAAGATTGGTCCCTCCATCGTAAAGGCCACGATGACCAGCAGCGCCATCAGGAAAAAGTCCAGGAGGCAATTCGCAATAATCTTCCCGATTTAATTACTGAGGAAAGCATCATTATGTCTAATGGTCGAGATGTGGTGAAAATTCCAATTCGTTCATTAGACGAGTACAAAATTCGATATAATTATGACAAAAACAAGCACGTTGGCCAAGGGGAAGGTGACAGCCAAGTTGGTGATGTAGTGGCACGCGATGGGTCGAATGCTCAAAAAGGTCCTGGTAAAGGCCAGGGAGCCGGAGATCAGGCGGGTGAAGATTATTTTGAAGCTGAAGTTTCTATGATGGAACTTGAAGAAGCCCTATTTAAGCAATTAGAGCTGCCAAATTTAAAGAAGAAAGAAGAGCAGGAACATCTTATTGAGAACATTGAATTCAATGATATTAGAAAAACCGGGTTAATGGGAAATATTGATAAAAAACGCACGATGATGGCTGCATTCAAGAGAAATGCGATGAGCGGTAAGCCTGCATTCCATCCGATTTACAAAGACGATTTAAAATTTAAAACCTGGAATGAAGTAGTCAAACCTGATTCAAAAGCTGTTGTCATCGCAATGATGGACACGAGCGGAAGTATGGGAATTTGGGAAAAATATATGGCCCGAAGTTTCTTCTTCTGGATGACGCGCTTTTTACGAACAAAGTATGAAACGGTAGAAATTGAATTTATTGCCCATCATACTGAAGCGAAGGTCGTATCCGAAGAGGATTTCTTCTCGAAAGGAGAAAGCGGCGGAACAATTTGTTCATCTGCTTACCGAAAGGCTTTAGAAATTATCGATACGAAATATAATCCACGGAAATTCAACATTTATCCATTCCATTTTTCAGATGGTGATAATCTTACTTCGGACAATGCCCGCTGTGTAAAATTGGTAGAGGAGCTTATGAAAATCTCTAACATGTTCGGCTATGGTGAAGTAAATCAGTACAATCGCCATTCAACCTTAATGTCTGCATATAAAAACATCAAAGATGAACGTTTCAGATATTATATCCTCAAACAAAAAGCTGATGTATTCCATGCCATGAAAAGCTTTTTCCAAAAAGAAGAAGAAAAAATGTATGCTTAAGCTAAAATTATGAAAAACAGGTGGCCGACACCTGTTTTTTTTGCGTTAATTACCATTAATATTTTTCCTGAAAAAATAAAAAAATAGGAAGGCAAGAAGAAATAAACTTTTTGCTCAGGGGGGTATTTAAGGGTGATTAAGAAATCAGCAGGAATAGCTTTGACAGCTATGCTAGCAGTTGGATTAACTGCATGTAATACCAATGACAAAACCGGTTTAAATAATATGAATGATCAAAGGAATGACCGAGGTGGGTTAAATGTTACGAATCGTGACAATGACTGGAATGACGTCCGTAATGTCCGAAACGACTGGACCCGTCATAACGGACCATTAACGGAGGATTATCGAAACAACGATAACGATTTAAATTTGTTTGATATTAATAATAGAAAAAGAAGCGACCGGGATATGATTTCTGCCTATCAAACAACATTAAACAGTGATCAATATCCACACACACAGGCAATCTTAATTGAGGACGCCAAATATCAATATGTGCCACTCGGGGAAAAAAGCTGGTTTAATTCGGACTTTTTCCAGCAATTGCAGCCGTATCTAGGTCAGCAGGCTCCGGCAATAAAGCCGCCGGTTCAGCATGCTGCACCACAACCTGCACAACCGGCTCCAGAGGAGAACCAGCCGAAACAGGGACCAGAGCAGGCGGTGCCAAAGCAGGCGCAGCCAGCACCAAAACAAACTCAACCAGCACCTAAGCAGCCCGCAGCACCTCAAAACAAACAAGCTGCTACTGGCACGATTAGTCAATATGCCCAGCAGGTGATTAACTTAACAAATGCGGAGCGCAGGAAAAAAGGACTTTCCGACTTAAAAGCAGATACACAGTTAAGCGGAGTAGCTCAGAAAAAAGCGCTTGATATGCAGCAGAACCATTATTTTTCCCATACAAGTCCAACTTATGGCTCACCATTCGATATGATGAGGGATTTTGGTGTAACATATAAGTCGGCAGGTGAAAATATTGCCCAAGGTCAGCGGACACCTCAGGAAGTGGTAACCGCTTGGATGAATAGTGAAGGCCACCGTGCTAATATCTTAAGTACAAAATATACCCATATTGGCGTTGGGTTTGAAAATGCAGGTAAACATTGGTCACAAATGTTTATTGGAAAATAGAAAGCCTGAAATTCTTTGAATAACCAGGTTTATTCTGAAGATAGCAGAATAAGCACCAGTAAAAAACAGATCGGACAGTTAGTGCTGTCGGATCTGTTTTTCCTGTATTAAAGAATTAATTGTCGGAAATTTAATTTTGACAGTAGTTCCAGCACCTACTTCACTTTGAACGCGGATTGTTCCATTCATTGCCCTTACAATACTATAAACGACCATTAAACCTAATCCGGTCCCATTTTTTCCTTTAGTTGAATAAAATGGTTCCCCTAGCTTGGTGATTTGTTCACTCGTCATACCTTCACCCGTATCCTTCACGGTAATCGTTACTTCCGTTTGACTAAACTCCGTTGATACTGATAAGCGGCCGCCGTTTGGCATGGCTTCTATAGCGTTTTTAAGGATATTGACAAAGCATTGGCGGAACTTTTGCACATCTCCTTTAATAAATCCAATGATTGAAAAGTCAGTATGTATTTCTACAGAATTTTGATTAGCTAATGGTTGAAGCAGGTTGATCGTTTGTCTCAATTCACTTTTTACATTAATTTCTTCTAATGACTCTAAGGATGGCTTAGCAAATGTTAAATAATCCTGAATAACCCTTTCAGCTGAAAGGAGCTCTTCTTTTACAATCGCCAAATATTCTTTTCGCTTTTGTCTCGGCAGGTAATCATCCTGTAATAACTGCACAAACCCGCTGGCTGCAGTAAGCGGATTGCGAATCTCATGGGAAATCGCAGCCCCCATTTGTTCCACCGCTTTTAATTTTTCCGCTTTAATAAGCTGCTGCCTCATTTTAACATTATTTCTTAAAAACTCTATTGAATAGGATATAATGACAATCCCTAATTCTGGGATAAATAAATAGGCGGCTAACACATCCAGCCAATAGGATTCATTTTCAGTAACTCGCATTCCAATGAAAGTTAAAACCCCGAGTACCATACTAATGAACACGGCTATTCCGATACGGCGCATCGGGGATTGTTTCCAAAACCAAGGATATATTTTCCAAGAGACAATCGCAAACGGAATATAAAGGAGGATTGTCAGAAAGAAGCCTAAATCAAACCCATAGAAGCTTCTTATTAGGATTGTGGCAGCAACTAGAATGGGGCCAATTCCTGAATAAAGGCTGCCGATTACTAAAGGAATGATTCTTAAATCATACCTGGCATAAGGAACCGGATGATAGGAGAATTGAATACAACTCCATAATAAGACGATGAAAAATATAATTATTGCGGATTTTGAATAAGATAATTTTTTATTTTTTTCAATAAAAATAAAACAGAAAAACAACAGAATAATGATAATGGAAAGGTTTAGAAAAAAGTGTTTTGTAATATCCATTCACTTCACCGTCCATAAGAGATGATAGTAAAATCTTACGACTTTTTTCCAAATCTTACAACAAAATAATACAGAATTTTATAAAAAATGACGTATGTCGCCAAGCCAAGGAAAATAATATTGGTATAGACAACTATACATTAGGGTGATACTATAAAGAGGACAAATGAAAGGAAGTCTTAAAGATGGATACAAAATCTACTCCTATTTTACTAAAGGGGATTCGTGTTTATACAGAGAAACAACTAATTGAAAACGGGTATTTGAAAATATCAGAGCAAAAAATTATAGAAATTGGAAGCGTTGAACAGCTTGAAAATACCGATGGTTTTGAAGAGATAGAAGTCCCTTCCCATTATCATGTAGTACCTGGTTTTATCGATGTCCATATTCATGGTGTGAATGGTGCCGATACAATGGATGCAACAAAGGAAGCGCTTGACACAATGGTGGCTGCCCTGCCAAAAGAGGGCACAACAAGTTTCCTGGCGACAACGATAACACAAGAGGCAGAGCAAATTGAAAAAGCAATTAAAAATGCAGGGGAATACATTGAAAACGGACCCTTGCAAGGAAAGGCTGAAATCCTAGGTATTCATTTGGAAGGACCCTTTGTTAATGCAAGGAAAGCGGGAGCACAGCCTATCCAGCATATAATCGATCCGGACCTAAATTTGTTTAAGAAGTGGCAGGAAATAGCAAAAGGGACAATCAAGCTTGTAACATTAGCACCAGAACGCCCCGGGGGGATAGAAATGGTCCGCTTCCTAAAGGACAATAGTGTTATTCCTTCTATCGGGCATACAGATGCGACCTATGAGCAGGTAAATGATGCTATTGAAGCTGGGGCAAATCATGTAACACACCTTTTTAATCAAATGAGAGGACTGCATCACCGTGAACCTGGTGTAGTTGGTGCAGCATTTTTACGGGATGAATTAAAAGCAGAAATGATTGTCGACGGAGTACACGTTCACCCCGAAATGATCAATCTCGCTTATCAACAAAAGAAAAGTAAAGGATTATTGTTAATTACAGATTCAATGCGGGCAAAATGTTTGAAAAATGGCACGTACGACCTTGGAGGTCAAGAGGTAACAGTTCAGAACGGGAAAGCCGTATTAGAAGATGGAACACTTGCCGGCAGCATCTTAAAACTAGGACAAGCTGTTAAAAACGTCTTGTCCTACACCGGCTGTACCATTCATGAGGTAATTGAAATGGCTTCAGTAAACCCTGCCAAACAATTAAACATGTTTGATCGAAAAGGAAGTCTAGCAGTTGGAAAGGATGCAGATGTTGTCATCTTAGATGAGCAATTGGATGTTTATATGACATTTTGCCGAGGTGCACTAGCCTATCATAAAGGGGAAGATAAGAGATGAATATAATTACGGTAAAAGATTATGCTGAAATGAGTCAAAAGGCAGCGGCATATATCATAGAAAAGGTCCGTCAGACTCCAAGTTTAAGGCTTGGACTTGCAACTGGCGGGACACCTGTTGGAACATATCAAAATCTAATTAATGACCATCAGAAGAATAATACCACATACCGGGATGTGCTTACTTTTAACCTAGATGAGTATATTGGTCTTACGGGAGATAACAAAAACAGCTACCGCTTTTTCATGGACGACAACTTATTCAATCATATTGATATAAAAAAGAATAATACATTTATTCCCCGTGGGGATGGTGAGAATTTTGAAACCGAATGCCGGGAATATGAAGATTTATTGGCAAAGCACGGTGGTGTAGACTTGCAAATCCTAGGTATCGGCAGCAACGGACATATCGGATTCAATGAACCAGGAACCTCCTTTGAATCAAAAACCCATGTTGTCAATTTAGCACCTTCTACTATCGAGGCAAATGCCAGATTCTTTAACAGTATGGAGGAAGTACCAACACAGGCCATTACGATGGGGATTTCCTCGATTATGAAAAGCAAAGAAATTCTACTGCTCGTTTCAGGAGAAAGTAAACGAGATGCAATGAAAAAGCTGTTGAATGGGGAAGTAACTGAAAGTTTTCCAGCTTCCATTTTAAACAATCACCCTTCTGTTACGATCATTGCAGACCAAGCAGCATTATCAGACTAAAAGAGGAAGTGCTAATTGGAGAATGATTAACAAAAATTCACCCATTCCGTTGTATTATCAGCTTGAAGAGTATATTAAAGAATTAATTGAACAGGGTGACCTCAAGCCTGGTGATGCACTGCCGCCCGAAAGGGAATATGCGGAGGAATATAAAATTAGCCGGATGACGGTTAGACAGGCATTTACACAGTTGGTGAATGAAGGGTATTTATATCGTATCCAAGGAAAAGGTACGTTTGTCTCAGAGCGGAAAATTGAACAGCCTCTACAAGGATTGACAAGCTTTACAGAAGATATGAAGGCAAGGGGACTTGAGCCTGGAAGCCAATTAATTCACTTTGACATTATTCCTGCACCAATTGGAGCTGCCAAACAACTGAAAATTGCTGAATCTGCTCCGATTTATGAAATTACACGAATTCGTTTGGCGGATGGTATTCCAATGGCATTGGAAACGAATTTTATTTCAACCGAACTGATTAAGGACCTGACAGTAGAAATTGTGAATCAATCCTTATATGCCTATATGGAAGATCAATTAAAATTAACTATTGACAGTTCCTCGCAAATTATCGAAGCTTCAATTGTCAGTAAGGAAGAGGCTGAATATTTACAAATCAGTGAAGGAGCACCTGTGATGCTGATTCAAAACATAACTTACTTAGAGGATGGTACACCTGTGGAATTTGTAAAATCAGTGTTTCGGGCAGACCGTTATAAGTTTATGATACAAAAGAAACGGCAGAAACCGTCCGGTAATTAAGAGACAGTTACCATTTGGTATCTGTCTTTTTCCTTGGAATAATCCCAATAATTTTGTTGGTTTCTTAACCATATCAATGGAATGGAAAAACAAATGAAGAATCTGCTAATGTCGGATTATTATTGTAACCTCCCGCTTGACTGTATTGAAGCAAAAGAATTAAAATTATAAAATTAAGAAAGTAGTGGCTTTAGATGGTTTTATTTCAACTATATGGTAATGTTAAACGGTAATAGCTGCACAAGTAATACATAGGAAGGATAGGATATAGAATGACTAAACAACAAATTGGTGTTGTCGGATTAGCCGTTATGGGGAAAAACCTGGCATTAAATATTGAGAGCCGTGGTTTTTCAGTTGCTGTTTTTAATCGCACATACGATAAAACAGAAGCGTTTTTAAAGAATGAAGCAGAAGGGAAAAACTTTGTCGGTGCCCGCACTGTCGAGGGGTTTGTAAATGCCTTAGAAAAACCGCGCAAAATTTTATTAATGGTAAAGGCAGGAACAGCCACAGATGCAACGATTGAATCGTTAACACCTTATCTTGAAGAGGGCGATATCCTTATAGATGGCGGAAATACTTTCTTCCAGGATACAATTAGAAGAAATAAGGAACTTGAATCAGCAGGATTTCATTTCATTGGTACTGGTGTTTCCGGTGGTGAAGAAGGGGCATTAAAAGGACCGTCCATCATGCCAGGTGGTAAAAAAGGGGCTTATGAGTTAGTAAAACCTATTTTAGAGGCCATTTCTGCGAAAGTAGAAGGGGACCCATGTTGTACATATATTGGCCCAAATGGGGCTGGTCACTACGTAAAGATGGTGCATAATGGGATTGAATATGGTGACATGCAATTAATTTGTGAGGCATATTTTATCTTGAAAAATGTCCTAGGTTTAGGTACGGAAGAACTTCATCAAGTTTTCGCTGAATGGAACAAAGGTGAATTGGACAGTTATTTAATTGAGATTACTGCAGATATTTTCACAAAAGTGGATCAAGAAACCGGGAAACCAATAGTTGACCTGATTCTTGATACTGCCGGCCAAAAGGGAACTGGCAAATGGACAAGTCAAAATGCTTTGGATTTAGGTGTGCCGCTGCCGATTATCACAGAATCAGTTTTTGCCAGGTTTATCTCTGCAATGAAGGAAGAGCGTGTTAAAGCTAGCAGAGTACTAAAAGGACCAAATGTGAAACCATTTGAAGGGAACAAAGAAGAGTTAATTGAAGCGGTTCGTAAAGCACTATATATGAGCAAGATTTGTTCCTATGCGCAAGGTTTCGCGCAAATGCGGGCTGCATCTGAAGAATATGAATGGAATCTTCGCTACGGAGATATCGCGATGATTTTCCGCGGCGGCTGTATTATTCGTGCTCAATTCTTACAAAAGATTAAAGATGCATATGACCGTGATCCGAAACTTGCAAATCTTTTATTAGATCCATACTTTAAAGAAATTGCTGAGAGCTATCAATCAGCACTCCGTCAAGTTATTTCTGTGGCGATTGAGCGAGGGATTCCTGTACCGTCATTCGCAAGTGCAATTGCTTACTATGATAGCTACCGTACGGAAACTTTACCTGCAAATCTATTACAGGCCCAGCGTGACTATTTTGGTGCCCATACGTACCAAAGGGTTGACAAAGAAGGGGTCTTCCATACCAACTGGATGGAATAATTTATCGCAAGAGACAAAACTTACTATACATAAGGTTTTGTCTCTTTTTTTATGATACTACAATTTTTCGACGTTAAGCACGGCGGATTTGCCCAGCTTGACCATCTAACTGGATACACATAAAGTGAGTTTTTGTTAAATATGATTAACTAAAATAAGCTTATTATAAAGATATCGATGGGAGATGGGGACAGTGTTAATAGATGAACTCGAAAAATTGACCTCCATTCTCCAAGAGCTGGATTCGGTCGTAGTCGCATTTTCCGGGGGAGTTGACAGTACGTTCTTATTAAAGGCGGCAGTCGATACGTTAGGGACGGATCACGTGCTGGCTGTTACGGCAGACTCTGAAACATATCCTACGAGCGAACTAGAAGAGGCGAAAAAACTTGCGGGAAATTCCAGGATATGCGGAGAATAATAAAAACCGGTGCTACTTTTGCAAAAGCAGTTTATTCGACCACCTAATTCCGGTTATGGAGGAAAAGGGCTTTAAAATGTGATTTATGGTGTCATTTCTGATGATATGAATGAATTTCATCCTGGGATGCAGGCTGCTAAAGAGAAGGGCATACGCGGATCGCTTCAAGAAGCGAATTTGTTTAAAGAAGAAATACGTGAGCTCTCACGTGAGCTTCATTTACCAACATGGGATAAAACATCGATTGCCTGCTTGTCCTCTCGGATAGCATATGGTGGAGTATATTACAAAAGAAAAGCTGACAAAGGTGGAAAAAGCAGAAAGATATTTGAAATCTCTGCAAATCCGTCAGGTACGTGTTAGAACTCATCAGGATATTGTGAGAATTGAAGTAGAACCAAAAGATATGATGAAAATTCTTGATCAACATCATTTGATAGTTAAAGAACTTCAAGATTATGGATATAAATATATTACCTTGGATTTAATGGGATATCAAAGCGGAAGTATGAACATGGTTCTAAGCTAAAAAAGATTTAAAAATGGAGTAAGACCAGAACAAAAGGCTTTGGAAGGTTCCAAGGCCTTTTGTTCTAATTTAAACGAATAATGGCTAAATCACTAATATTAACTAAAGGAAGAGGGACATGTCACAAGAATTTGTATTAGGGCTGGATATCGGTACAACCAGCGTAAAAGCATGTATATTTCATTTGAATGGAAAATTAGCAGCAGAAGTTGAAAAAATGAATAGCTTCTATTATCCCCAGCAAGGCTGGGCAGAGCAAGATCCGGTTGAGATCGAACGGTCAAGTGTTGCGGCCATAAGAGAAGCAGTTGAAAAAGCAGGCATTGAAAAAAATGAATTAATATCCGTAGGATTTTCAGCAGCTATGCATTCTCTTATTTGTGTAGACCAGAAAGGAAAGCCGCTGTCGAACGCATTGATTTGGACAGATGGCCGTAGTTTTGCTCAAGCGGAAAAGGTTTCGGCTACAAACGGGAAAAATATTTATGTAAAAACAGGGACTCCTATTCACCCTATGACACCATTTATGAAGCTCCTATGGATGAAAGAGACAAATTATGAACCATACATACAAGCTGCATATTTTATGTCGATAAAGGAATTTTTACTATACCACTGGTTTAATGAAAGAGTAATTGATTATTCAATGGCTTCAGCAACAGGGCTGTTTAATCCAGAAACACATACTTGGGAATCTGACGTAGTTAGATATGTCGGAATCTCGGAAGGACAGCTTTCCGCGATCGTCCCACCAACCAAAGTACTAACCGGAATTAGCGGTCGAGTAGCGGCAGAGATGGGGATCAATCCTGAAACACCTTTTGTAATGGGTGCTGCTGACGGACAATTGGCGAATTTAGGAATTGGAGCAATTCTTCCAGGTGAAGTGGCTGTTTCTGTAGGGACGAGCGGAGCTATTCGACAATTTACAGATGGAGTTAAAATAGGTGCGAATCAAGAAACCTTTTGTTACTCTTTTACAGAAGCTACGACTATTATTGGCGGTCCAACAAACAATGGCGGAATTGCCCTGCAATGGTTAAAAGATCTCTTAGGCGGCAACGAAAGCTTTGAAGAATTCCTTAGTCATGCTGAAAAAGTAACCCCGGGTGCAGAGGGGCTGATTTTTCTTCCTTATCTCAATGGAGAACGGGCACCGATTTGGAATCAACGGGCAAAGGGAAATTTTTATGGAGTATCAATCACACATAAAAAAGAACATTTTATTCGCGCGGTCCTTGAAGGCATTACTTTTAATCTTTATCAAATTGGGAAGGCTTTAGAGGCATTATCAGGAGAACCAAAGAAACTTTATGTAAATGGTGGTTTAGCAAGATCACCATTGTGGCTGCAGATGATGGCAGATGTTTTTGAGGCTGAAATTTATATCCCCGAAAGTCATCATAGTGCGGCATGGGGAGCAGCATGGACAGCATTAGTGGCAACGAACAAAGCAGCTTCTTTTGAGGAGATTAAGGAAAATATCCCGATGGGTGACGCTATTGTTCCGAATAAGAAAAACAGCAGAAAATATAAAAATATTTATCAAAAATATGAATTGCTGGCTAACACTATGGAAAATTTTTCAAAATAAGGCTGTGTTAAAGGTCATTGTTGATTTTTTAACTCTGTTGTTTGGAGAGCGGAAGGCGCGAAGACTCCTCGAAAATGCTGGCGTATTCCTTCATGCGTGAACGAATTCGAGGATGTAATTCAATGTCCTGCGGGAGTACGAGGGGAGACCCCACAGGCGCCTAAGCGAGGCCACTGAAAAACTTTCT
>NZ_BNDS01000043.1 GCF_014656545.1 Neobacillus kokaensis | reverse complement strand
CCAATGTGCACTTCATCCGTGCTTTTCCTTGCTTACACGTTCATTAGACGATTCAATGTGCACTTCTGCGGCGACTTCCCTGGCTCTCGCGTTCATTGGACGCTCCAATGTGCACTCGCCGTAACTTTTTCAGCAATTTCAAACCGTCTCCCGTATCTCACCGCTTTTTCCTGGCACGTCTTAGTTTTTCAAGGTCTACTTCGCCTACGACAACGGTGTCAACGTTGGCGTCGCACTCGCCAACGATCCCGTCTCTGGCAAATTCGAAATCTGAGGGTGAAAAGATTGCCGACTGGGCGTATTGGACATCCATGTTCTCGACATGTGTTAAATTGCCTACAGTGCCGGCAATGCAGGTATATACATTGTTCTCGATAGACCTGGCTTGGGCACAATATCGAACCCGCAGGTAACCCTGGCGATCCTCCGTACAAAACGGGACAAAGATAATGTTTGCTCCCAGCTCGACCGCAAGCCTGGCAAGCTCGGGAAACTCAATATCATAGGAGACTTGAATCGCGATTTTTCCGCAATCGGTGTCGAACACCTGAAGCTCGCTTCCCTCTGCAATCCCCCACCATTTCCGTTCATTGTGTGTGACATGAATTTTATACTGCTTCTCAATCGTGCCGTCGCGGCGGAAAAGAAAAGCAACATTGTACACATTCCCATTCTCCTCAACAAAATGGGATCCGCCGACAATGTTAATGTTATAGCGCACAGCGAGCTCGGTAAACAATTCAATATATTGATCCGTATACGTAGCAAGCCGGCGAACGGCCCGATCCGGCCGTTTTTCTTCAAGGTATGACATCAATTGGGTGGTGAAAATCTCCGGGAACACGGCGAAATCTGTTTCGAAATCAGCAGCGACACCCACATAGTACTCGACCTGTCGGGTGAAGTCCTGAAACGAATCTATTTTTTTCATCATATACTGGACAACGCATATTCTAACGGGAAAGGCAGTCCGATAAATGCGCTTGTTCTTGGGGCGATAGTCAACATTATTCCATTCCATCAACGTCGCCATCGAGGCAGATGCCTTATCATCCGGAAGGTATTGTGTGTTGAGCCGTTTGATGGTAAAGCCCTGCAGCAGCTGGAAGGACAAAACAGGATCATAAATGCTGTGCAGTTCTACGGCTCTCACATACTCCCGGGCTGTCATTTGGTCCTTATACTTGTGATAATTCGGAATGCGCCCGCCAATAATAATACTTTCAAGATTTAAGCGGACCGCCAAATCTTTACGTGCCTCATAAAGACGGTGCCCTAGCTTCATCCGGCGGTATGCTGGATCCACCATGACCTCAATCCCATATAAATTAAAGCCATCGGGGTCGTGATTGGTGATATACCCATTGTCTGTGATACTGTCCCACGTATGCTGATCGTTATATTCGTCAAAGTTGACAATCAGACTGGAACAGGATCCGACAATCTTGTCCTCATATTCTACACAGAATTGACCCTCAGGAAAAATACGAATATGGCTTAGCAATTGCTCCCGCTTCCAAGGCTCCATATTTGGAAAGCAAATTTTACCTAAAGCAATAATGTTATCAATATCCTCCACACGGATGTTGCGGATGATAATTTTTTTCTCGTATTTTGACATATCTGTATTCGACACGCACCCACGCCCCTATACTCTTTGCCTATTAATGTCTCTTTGTTGACAAAGGAATATTTCCTAAGCAAGTAAATGTTATCTCTAATAGAATGTCTTTAATCCATATCGTTTATGTTAGATATTTCTATGCAATTTAAGGGGGAACACTGTCCCAACAGGGTCTCTTAAATTACATAAAAAGGCTGTAAAAAAAAATAAAAAATCCCGGCTGATTAACAGTCGGGATTTTTATTAATTATAATTAATCAATGTAATCTTCAACAATTGTTTTCATAAAATGAACTTCAGAAGCATAAGTTGCCAAAATATCGCTATGAGATTTGATCGAACCAGTTTCCATTTTAGATTTTACCATTAGTAAAGCTAAATCGTGGATGACTTGTTCCTTTGGCATTTCGATAGAGGATTTAACCATCATAAATTTTGTAATATCCATAATTGGCACCTCCTTCCTTTTATTACTAATTCGACAGGAAAGGAGGAATTCCTCCTTTTGGTAAATTATTCTATGAAAATTTCTATTAGTCCTGAGGTATCGGAAAAAAATGAGCACTTAATTTTTGACTTGCAGCTTCTCCAAAGAGAGAATAGTACGAGATTATCACCTGAACCTGCCCCGACAGCAGCTGGTTTAGTACCACTTTCCTCTCACCCGCGAAAATGATCCACAAGAATCGCCCACGCCTCCCATTCCTAACCAAAATACCGCCGGACATCTTCTATGAATGTTTGGATGGCAGGTGCAAGATAGCGGCTTTTTAAGTAGGTAACGTATACTGTCCGCTCCAATGCGGGGGAATCTAGCGTTTTCCAAATAACAGACTCATCTTTTGGTCCAAATAAATAGTTTTCAGGGATGATGGTAATTCCAAGGTTTTCTCTTACTAATGATAGGGCAGTTTCAAAACGCTCGATTTCGTATTTTAGTTTGGGCGTCGCCTGCTCGAGTCGAAATGCTTCTAAAATATCCTCCCTTGTCTGAAAGCCTTCCGTACAAATGATAAATGGTTCGTTTTCCAGTTCTTTGACCGCAATCGAATCCTTTTCGGACAAGGGGTGATCCTTCGGCAAAACCAATACTAATCGTTCATGATATAACGGGTAGGATTCGATATCTTCTTCAAAAACATACTGGTTTGTGATAATTAAGTGGGAAGAATAATTCCTCAGGGAATCCTTCACGTCCTTGCCGCTTAAGACCTCCATCAGCTTAATATTAATAGAAGGAAAACGTTCATGGTACTCACGGAGTACTTTTGGCAGCCAATGTTTGATCGACTCAATCATTCCAATATGAAGAACACCGCTTCCCGAAAGTTTGACCTCATCCATCTCCTTTTTCAGAATGTTCATTTGCGAAAGAAGCGCCACTGCTTTTTTGTATAAAATTTTTCCAGCATCGGTTAATTCGACATTTCTTGTATTTCTTTCCAGCAGCGGCGAACCGACTTCAAGCTCTAAATTTTTAATTGCATTGCTTAACGAAGGCTGTGAAATATGCAGTAATTGCGCGGCTTTGGAGTAACTCAACTGGTCCGCAACGGTCACAAAATAGCGTAAAGTTTTAATATCCAACAAAAATCACCCCATCTGTTTATAGTTTGGAACTATAAATTCATTCAAATTATATATTAGATATTATAAGTATATCAGTATAAAATTAAAGTACGAATCATTTAAAAGATTCAGAAAGGATGAGAGAGCGTGAGACAAAACATTTCACCAGATCTATGGACCGGTAGAACGGACCATACAGAGAGAAGAAGCAGTTTTCGCTACCATCAAATCGTTGAATTGATTGACTCTGAAAAATTAGAGCCTTCCCCTGGGAAAGCTTGTGCCCTTATTGGATTTGAATGTGAGGAAGGTGTAAGACGCAATCAAGGCCGTTTAGGTGCCGCAAAAGCGCCAAACGCTATTCGGCAAGCGCTTGCAAGCCTGCCTTGGAAACTGCAAGAAGGCAGCCGGTTGATCGACACAGGGAATATTATGTGTCAAAATGATGAACTTGAAAAAGCTCAGGAGGCATTGGGTACAGCGGTTGCTGGCATTTTTTCAAAATCCGTTACCCCGATTATATTAGGCGGCGGACATGAGACACTGTACGGGCATTATTTAGGCGTCCGGAAGCATATTGGCAAAGAGGCAACGCTTGGAATTATTAACATTGATGCGCATTTCGATTTACGTTCCTATGATATTCAGCCTTCATCAGGAACGATGTTTAAGCAGATACTAGAACATGACGAAAACAGCGATTATTTTGTACTCGGCATCCAGCGTTTTGGCAATACTCAGGAGCTGTTTGATACCGCAGATGAGCTCGGCGCCACATATATTTACGAAGAAGATATGACCGACAGTCGAATGGACAAGATCCTTGACGAATTGAACGAATTTATCGAAAAACATGATTATGTCATGCTTACACTTTGTACCGATGTGTTAAACGCAGCCTTTGCACCGGGAGTCAGCGCACCGTCACCGTTTGGTCTAACGCCAATGGTTGTACGAACTCTAATCCGTGCAGTGGTATCCCATCCCAAAACCCTTTCCTTTGATATTTGTGAAGTCAACCCAGCTTTAGATGAAAACGGTAGAACCGTAAAATTAGGAGCCTATTTAACTAACGAGGCCATTATGACATTTTTAGGAGGACACCAAGATGACGCTAGCATTGAATCAAGTTAATACGATTTTTTTAGCTGTTGCATTATTAGTTTTAGGAACATTTTTTGTAAAAAGATTTGGATTTCTGCAAAAGTTCTGCATTCCTGCTCCAGTAGTCGGTGGACTGTTGTTTGCGATTATTGCAACAGTCCTAAAGGCGACTGGCCTGCTGCAAATTACCTTAGATACATCTCTCCAAAGCTTATTCATGCTTACCTTTTTCACCACAATCGGGTTAGGTGCCAGCTTTAAGCTCGTCAAACTAGGCGGAAAACTGCTTGTGATTTACTGGATTGCCTGCGGCTTCTTAGCACTGATGCAAAACGTAATTGGCGTTTCGCTTGCATCACTATTCGGCATTCACCCGCTGATTGGTATGATGGCCGGTGCCGTGTCAATGGAAGGCGGCCATGGCGCTGCCGGTGCCTTTGGACAAACCCTTGAAGACATGGGCATCAACTCTGCATTATCCATCGGAATTGCTGCTGCGACCTTTGGCCTTGTTGCAGGCGGTTTGGTTGGCGGACCGATCGTTAAATATTTAGTTGCAAAGTACGATCTTAAACCTACGGAAACAGAAGAAGTCGCGGATGGTCTAGAAGAAAAAGTTGAATCCATTAAAACAGATACGTTTTTCCTTCAAGTACTCATGATTACATTCTGTATGGCATTAGGAACGTATTTAGGAGAGCTGTTCTCAACAGCTACCGGCTTTGTACTGCCAAGCTATGTCGGTGCGATGTTTGTCGCGGTCATCCTTCGTAACATTGTGGACAAGTTCAATCCTAAAGCAATCGACATGAAGAGCATCAACCTAATTGGCGATGTAACGCTGGGAATTTTCCTTTCTATGGCCCTAATGAGCATCAAGCTATGGGAAGTCGCTGACCTCGCACTGCCAATGCTTGTCATCGTATTTGTACAAGTTGTTTTTATCGTCCTATTCGGTACATTCGTTCTATTCCGACTGCTTGGTAAAGACTATGATGCCGCTGTCATGGTAGCAGGCTTTACCGGACACGGACTTGGCGCGACACCAAACGCAATGGCCAACATGGCCGCTGTAACAGCACGGTTCGGCCCATCACGAAAAGCGTACCTCGTCGTACCAATCGTAGGAGCTTTCTTAATCGACGTATTCGGCATGCCGATCATTATTACTACTATTAATTTGTTTAAATAATGAAGTGTGAAGGCTTGATTGTCCCTGTTATCATCCACGGGAAATCAAGCCTTCTTTTTTACAAGTGACTCCTCTCACCCAACCTCTTCAGGAATAATCAGGAAAAACCACCCTCCACATGTTTCATCCACAAACCATTCATCAAATTTACTTATAGGGCATATGGATATTATAAATAATCATAATTTTCGAAATATATTGACGACCTTCTTTGTACCTAATATAATACGATTTATATCCAATACTTCCTTACTAGCTTTGGGGAATTCCAACCAGTAAGATAAGTAGCAATGTATATTAAGGGAGAGTGGTGTGCATTTATGAATGGAAACACGAATAAAAAAGTGGAGCAGGATGCCCTTCCGCTGTATGACAACCTTGCGCCTCGAGAACAGGTACAAGCTGTCACACCGAGAAAGAGAAAGTGGAAGATTCCACAGGAAACAGGCATTATGTGGAGTTCGGTCGTGGCCATATTTTTACTATGGTTCATCATAACCAAACTCAATATCTTCTCAGAAGTCTTTATTCCTTCACCAGCAAAAACGTGGGCTGCCTTTACCGATTTACTTGTTAACGGTTATAAAGGAAATAGTTTATTATTTCATCTTTTAGACAGTCTATACAGATTATCAATCGCCTTCTTCTTCGCATTAATTACAGCCGTTCCATTAGGATTAATTAGTGGTTATTCATCAAAAGTACGAGCTGCATTAGACCCCATCTTGGAATTTTATCGTCCCTTACCACCATTGTCATACTACACACTCTTAATATTATGGTTTGGAATTGGAGACCTTTCAAAGGTTGCCTTATTATATCTTGCTGCGTTTGCTCCGATGTATATTGCGGCCGTATCTGGTGTAAAAGGTGTCCTGGAGGATCGGATCCATTCTGCTGCTTCTTTAGGTGCAAATAAATGGCAAACGTTCCGTTATGTTATTTTCCCATCCTGTTTACCGGAAATATTCACCGGGATGCGAACAGCGATTGGATTTGCCTATACAACACTAGTTGCCTCTGAAATGGTTGCCGCTGTCTCAGGAATCGGCTGGTTAGTGCTCGATGCCAGCAAATATTTACGAAGCGATATTATGTACGTCGGGATTATTTTAATGGGCGTAACAGGCATTTTACTGGACCGAATCCTTCGTATCATTGAAGACAAAGTCATACCATGGAAGGGCAAAAATTAGATGAAAACTTGTCATTTGGCGAGTCCGTCAAGGACGTAGGCAGAGACGTAGTTGAATTTAGGCGTCAGAACTTTTGATATAAATTCTGTTTAGCTAAAAAAAATGGGGGTAAATGGATGAGAAACAGAAAATGGAAATGGCTTATGAGTGTGATGGCGGTTTTTACATTATTGATGATTACCGCCTGCGGCAGTAAAACAAACTCAAAACCAGCTGATGGTAAAATTGAGTTCCGGATCGGCTATCAAGTCATTCCAAATGCCGAGCTGCTGGCAAAAGCTACTAAAATGTTTGAGGAAAAATTCGAAGGGGTGACGGTAAAACTGCATCAGTTTGAAGCAGCTGTTGATGTAAACACCGCCATGGCGGCAGGCGAGATTGATGTCGGCCTGATTGGCTCTAGCTCCGTTGCGTCCGGTGTAGCACAAAAGTTACCGTACAAAGTCGTTTGGCTTCACGATGTCATCGGCGATAATGAGGCATTAGTTGTCAAAAAAGACAGCGGCATTAAATCTCTTGAAGATATTGTCGGTAAAAAAATCGCCGTCTCCTTCGGTTCAACAACGCATTACAGCTTACTATCTGCGATGAAATTAAAAGGCATTGACCAAAACAAAGTCACCATCCTAGATATGAAGCCAGCTGACATGTTAGCCGCGTGGAAACAAGGACAAATTGACGGCGGTTATGTCTGGTATCCAACATTAGGTGAAATGGCGAAAGACGGCAACATTGTTTTAACGAGCCGTGACCTTGCCAAAGACGGTATTGTAACCGCTGATGTCGGGATTGCAACAAGCGACTTTATTGGGAAACATCCAGATGTGTTAAAGCAATATATTAAAATATTAGATGAAGCCGTAGGATTATATCGTTCCTCAAAAGACGAAGCGGCTGACGCGATGAAAAATGAGTTAAATGTATCAAAAGAAGATGCGGCCTTCTTCATGGATCAATTAATCTGGCTTGATGCCAAGGAACAGGCCTCTGATGAGTATCTTGGAACTCCTGATAAAAAAGGAGCCTTCGCTAAAGCGTTAAAAGATACGGCAGAATTTTTAAAAACACAAAAGGCGATTCAAACCGTACCAGATCTGAAAGCCTATGAAGATGCCCTTGCGCCGCAATTTCTGCAACAGGATTAGGAGGTGAGCCCCATTAATACGAGTCATGCTTTTAGTGAAACCGCGCCTGAATCGACGGTCATTTCCATCAATAATGTCGGCTTAACGTATCAAACGGATAAGCAGGTTGTGACGGCGCTGCAAAATATTAATCTACAAATCAAAGAAGGCAGCTTCGTTTGTGTATTAGGCCCTTCCGGATGCGGGAAAACAACGTTATTGCGCATTTTGGCAGGCTTCCACCAAGCGACATCCGGTGAGGTGCTGCTAGACAACAAGCCGATTTCGCCCAAACCCGACCGGCACCGGGGGGTTGTGTTCCAGCAGCAAATGCTGTATCCGTGGTTGAATATTGAAGAGAATGTCGGATTTGGGTTAAAAATGAGAAAAGTGCCGCCTAAAGAACGGCAGGAAATTGTCGATCATTATTTAGAAATGGTCGGCCTCTCCCAATTTAAAAAAGCAAAATCATATGAGCTTTCCGGCGGGATGAAGCAGCGCGCATCCATCGCCCGTGTTTTGGCGAATGATCCGCGCATTGTTCTGATGGATGAACCATTTGGTGCATTAGACGCCATGACCAAAGAACAAATGCAGGATAACATTCGAAAAATATGGAAGGAAACGCATAAAACGATTTTCTTCATTACCCATGACGTGGAAGAGGCCCTGCTCCTAGGCTCCCACATCATCGTCCTGTCATCACGCCCTGGCCGCATCGTCAAAGAATTGTACAGCGACCTGCCTTACAGAATTGAAGAGGGCAAAAGCCGCATGCATCGCACCGAACCTGACTTCGTCAAAAAACGCGAAGAGATTATTAGTCTGATTTCTTCCTAACACCATTAGATCATAATAATGCTTTAACCCAAAACACCGCTTGAATCTTAGGAATCAAGCGGTGTTTTATTGTTCTTTTTCCCTGGCAGCTCATGTACCGAAATTGTCCAAGTGTTACCGTATTCTCTTTTTCAGTCCAAGATTAAACTTCCTTTTTTAGTGAATCGATTCTCCTGCTTCACTTTCTTATATAATCAAGGATCATTTTTACGTGACTTTTTTGGCCGATGAGGGTGGAGTATTTGTAGGCCGAGTGTTTGTAGTCTTGTCTAAAAGTATTGGGCAAGGCGAGCAGCTCATTGTAGTTTTCTTCCACTGTTCTATCGGCATTGTAAGCGATCTTAATGTGATGAAGGTCTTCTTCAAATTGATCATAAATTTGATAGACTTCTTCCGCTGTTGGGTTCTCCGGGAGTGCTTGTAGATTCTTATAAAGGAGTTCATAAGGTTCCTTAATCGCTTGTAAATACTCCTCATAAGTCGTCACGCCCCCGTCTGAATTGTTCCAGAAGGAAACACCGATGAAATAAGCAGCCAGTAATCCTGTCATTGCTAATAAAAAATTAATATTTTTCTTCAAATGCGGCTGAAACCTCATCCTCTCCTCCCTCCTTCACTTCCCATATACTGTAATCAAACCACCCATAACTTCTATAAAAAGATTATACAATGGGAAAGCACCATTTTCTAAACTAGCTAGTATCTATTTTATGAATCTTTTAAACAACCCGCTTTAAAAAATTCAAAATCTGTTCAAGGTACGAGTAATTTAACCTGCTGTTTTTCATTTACACTAATGATAAGAGGAAGCTTTAAAACGGCGAAAAAAGCGAAAAGGAACCAAGCCATGAAGAACATGACAATTAAAAAACAGCTATCATTACTTTTTATTATTATATCCATCGTTCCCCTGGGAATATTGGGGATATTTCATAGTATTGAAATCACCGATTTCATCAATCAGACTGCCAAAAACCAGAAGTATGCCACACAGCGCCTGGCAGAATCGGTTGAAACCTATGTGAATTTTCATAGGAACTATATTGAATCCATAAGCTTTAATCTCTCACAATCGCAAAATAGCAATCGTGAGTTTATGACCATGCTCCTTAAGGGAGGAAAAACCAAGCTCCCTGGGTTTATCGAATTATACGTTGGAAACAGTAAGGGACAAATTACCGCTGCCTACCCTCAAAACAGTCAAGCTGGTGAATTTATAATAGGAGAAGATATCAGCAATCGAGACCATTTTAAGGAAATCAAAGCAACAGAACAAACAATGGTTACGCCAATCCTGTTAGGACGGCATTCGAAAAAACCACTAATCATGATAGCAGCACCCATACTTTATAAAAATCAATTTCAAGGGTATGTCCTTGGAACACTTGATCTGACAGCCTTAACAACTATGATTACCGATTATGATTACGGAACTGGCGCCTACCCTGTAGTCGAAGACCAGGAGAATAAAATCATTTATCACCCGGTCCAGCCGTTCATCAGTAAAAATTATGATGTAAAAAACTTTAAGGAGCGGCTTCATTTAACAGGACTTAACCAGAGTGACGGGGAATATTATTCATCAGTTTATCATCGCTACGAATATTTACATTATGAAGTCATCCCGTCATTAGACTGGACGGTCTATGTGGCTATTCCTGCCGCTACAAAAACAGCAAGCATCCGGAGTGCCTTCGTTCTCCTTGGAATTGTTTTGATCGTGACATTACTATTTACACAATACCTTTCTTGGCTGTTGTCACGAAAGATGCTGGAGCCCATTAACGTATTAATTGACTATTCAGCAGCCATCGAGGAAAAATCATTTTCGTTAACAAACTTTGATCGTATTCAAATTTTAAACGGTGCCCGGGAATTTAACCTGCTTTTGCATCGATTCTATGAAATGGGTAGAAAAGTGTTTCAAAATCGCGAAGAACTGATCCTCCTGAATCAAGATTTGGAAAGGAAGATTGAGGAACGGACAAAAGGGTTAGTATTGAAAAACCGACAGCTCGAACTCATTAACAAGCTTATGTACCAGCCACTGCCCATTCTAGAATTGGAAAAATTTCTTTCGGTGACGCTTAAGGAACTGTCGAAGCTCCTTCAGGCCACCGTTACTTATATCGCAGAAAACGATATCAGCAGGTATGTGCCGCTCCCTCTAGCCAGCTATTCCGTTCCCGTATCTGTAACGGAAAAAAGGCTCGGAATATTGTTCATTACGTTTGAGGATGGGCGAAATCTCGACGTGCCTAATCAGGAATATCTTCACGTTTTCGCAGGGTCATTAGGAATGGTGCTATACAACGACATGCTGCTATCCCATCTTCGCAACCGAAACGCGGTCCTGAAAACGGCCACAGAAAATATGAATGATGGCTTTATCTTAGTATCCAAGCAAATGGAAATTACTTATGTGAACGATTTATTTATCAAAACGCTTGAACTTAGCCGTACAGAGCTTATCAATAAAAGGTTAGCCGAAATATGGCCGCTGATCGCTTTTTCAGACGAACAGCAAAGCGAGCAAATTTTATCCGCTCTTGCTCGACAAAAGGGTCACATAAATTTTTCAATCCAAACGAAAAACGGCAGGCAAAAGCATGTCTCACTCACGAAATTTCCCATCCATCATGAGAAGGAAAACTATGGCTTCGGGCTCGTCTTACAAGATATTACAAAAGAAAAAGAAATGGATCTATTAAAAAACCAGCTGATCTCGTTTACTTCCCATGAATTTAAAACACCGATCACCACCTTAAGCAGCAGTATTGAAACATTGAGACGTAAGGATGTAGAGTGGGAGGAAGCGTTTATCGAGGAAATTCTGCTTGGCATGACCGACGACGTCAAAAGACTCGAACAGCTCACGAGTGATTGGCTTGATATTGTCAAAATCGATTCCAATGCACTTATACTCATAAAAGAACAGACAAGAATCGGTTCTTTTATCGAAGGCGTTATTCAAGGGCTTAAGAAACCGCCATATGATCGTACTAAAATCATATATACAAAGACGGCGGCCTCTGATCAGGTTCTATTCTTTGATATTAAACGGATAGATCAAGTCATCAGAAATATAATCACGAATGCCATTCGCTACTGTCGCATGAATCCAACGATTCTCGTAAGGATTCACGAAGATCGGAACAATATATGGATAGATTTTAAGGATAATGGAATTGGCATAGCGGCGGAACATCAGAAAAAGATATTCGAAAAATTTTACCATGTAGATGTTTCCCGAACTCGAAAATCCGGAGGCACAGGTCTTGGCCTGGCGATTTGCAAAGGAATTCTCGATGCACATGGATGGGATATAAAGGTTGAAAGTGAAATCAATAAAGGAAGTACGTTTACGATTGTCATACCAAAAGCAGAGCAGGTGATTCTTAATGAAACAAAAAATTGTCATAGTGGATGACGAGCCAAAAATTATCCGACTGGTTTCCGCCAATTTACGAACCCAAGACTATGTAGTCGAAACGTTCACAAATGGGCATGAAATGCTCGAAAACTACGACCGCATCATGCCGGATTTAATCCTGCTTGATATTTTAATGCCGGAGATAGATGGTTTTGAGGTATTGGAAGCCTTGCGCAGTTTTTCAAATGTTCCCGTTATTATGTTGTCTGCCTGCCATGATGCAAGGGATAAAGTAACGGCGCTTGATTTAGGCTCGGATGACTATATGACGAAGCCTTTCACGTTAGAAGAATTGTATGCCCGAATACGTGCCGTCCTTAGACGAACGGGAAATCAGCTGAGGCCGGATGAAATTGCCACCACTTGTAAAATAAAAAATCTAGAAATTGATTATGCCAAACTACGAATTTATGTAGATGGCAAAAGAGCAGATGTATCCAATACGGAATACAAGCTGTTCTCCTATCTGGCCAATAATCGCGGGAAAGTGATCACCCACGAAGAGCTGCTAAGCCACATATGGGGTTCTGAATACCGCAATGATATAGACTACTTACGGGTTGCAATTGCCAGACTGAGGCAAAAATTAAGAAAAGCAAACAGCGAGAATAAGATCGAATACATTTTCACCTATCCAGGTGTTGGCTATATGATTGAATAAGTATTGATGAAGCCGGATTACGGACACTTTCCTCCGTAAAGCCGGCTTTTTTGTTCCTCCTTAAAAAATCACCTTCAGCATGCAGCTGCTTTACCAGCAGCTTCTATGTCTTTCCAAAAATCTATGTATTTTCATCGCACATTATCATGTTACTAATCAACTAAATAGGATTTATCCCACACACTTTGTGTCACCTTTTTGACTGTAATGTTTTTGTAAGGTCTTTATCAACAACTGTTATGAGGATGTAAGGTAGTTTTTATTATGATCAGAACAAGAAGTATTTTTTTGTGAAAGGAATCACAAATGAGGTGACAAATACTATGAAAGAAAAAACAACTCGCCTGGAATTATTAAAACAGGGTGCAATGGCCTTAGCTGTCATAGCTGCAGGAGGACTTCTGCCTCCAAATGCATTGGGAAAAGAAACGAGAAAGGTCAAAGGATCACAAAGCAGCTTCAAATTTGATGAAGTGTTTGATGTGATCGTCGTCGGAAGCGGTTTGGCCGGATCAACAGCAGCCATTACCGCCGTGGAAAAAGGTAATAAGGTTCTCCTGGCTGAGAAAATGAACCATCTCGGCGGCAGCTCTCAAAAATATGATTTTCATTTTTCCTGCCCTGGCAGTCCAGAACAGAAACGAAGTGGGATCAAGGACTCCCCTAAAATCCTGATCAAGGACCTGCAGAAAGTGGGAGAAAATTACGGTGCACCTGAACTTATAACGGAAATGGCCCAAAATAGCATTCGCTTCTACAAGCTGTTGGACAAACTCGGTGTTACTTTCCAACAGCTTAAAGAACTAAGAGGTCATTCTGTCCCAAGGACTCTATGGCTCGCTGGCGGCGGTAAAAAGGTGTTAGAAAAAATGCACACCTATTTAAGCGGGAAATGTGATATTAGAAAGCAGGTCAAAGTTGATGAAGTTCTGACCGATGCAACCGGACGGGTGGTCGGAGTTAAAGTCAGAGAGCAATACGTAAGCAGCAACACCCATGAGGATGACCGGGTTAACACTTCAGGAATTATCAAAATTTACGGGGCAAGAAAAGGCATCATTTTAGCAAACGGCGGATTTGCCTATGATCAAACCTTTATTGCCGGAGAAGCAAACTATTTTGGCGGACTATCGAAAATGTCAAGCACCGCTCATCCGGGTTCAACGTCCGGACTACTCAGATCCATGATTTTAAAAGGGGCCCATCCAGTAAATACCTCCTTGTATCATTTTGATTATCCATTGTATGAACGTGACATGTATTATGGATTAATCGTCGATGCAACAGGTGCCCGAATAGTAGATGAAGGAAATCCCAATAAGTTTGGGCGAATAGCGTTTAAATCGAAAAATAAAAATGGCGGAAAAGCGCCAATTTGTATTTTTGACAAGACCGGCTTTGAGCTGATCTCCGATAAACAAAGACGAGATGCCGCATTAAAGACCGGAAAGCTGCAAAAATTCGCTTCCATTGAACAGCTTAGCAATGCGTATAGCATTCCGTTTGCTGCCTTGAAAAAAACGATTTCCGACTATCATCAAACAATTGAAGCCCAAAATGATGAATTGTTTTTAAAAATGACTGGAGACTTGAACGGAGCCGCAATAAAAAAAGCTCCCTTTTATGTCCTGAAGATAGAACCTGAACTCAATTACACAACGGGCGGACTCCGAATCGACCGGAAGGCACGGGTATTAAAAATGGCGGACGGTAAACCATTTACGGGATTATTTGCAGCCGGCGAAGCAGTCGGAGGCGTTCACGGTGCTCAAATACTAGAAGGAATGTGCACACTTGATTGCGGCACATTCGGCATGATTGCAGGAGAACAGGCTGCAGCAATGGAAGCAGTTAAGTTGAACTAGGCAGGAGGCGAACAAACTTGAAAAAATTATTTATCGTACTCGGGATTATAATGATTGCAAGTATTGCCTTTTTATATCAAGGCATGAATGCAAAAGAACAAAGTAAAAAGACAGATGTCGTCTTGCCGGCAACTACCCTTTCTGCCTCCAAGCTATCTGAGCTCAAGAATGATTATCCCTCCAAAAACGATCAACATAAGAAACTAGGTTTTGACTGTGTGACCTGCCATGGAGATTTTAAAGATCCAAAGGAAGTACTCCCTTTGGAAAATAAGCAGTGCTTAACCTGTCATGGGGACTACAAAAAAGTGGCAGAAAGAACCTCGTTTTTAGATAAAAATGAAGTCAATCCACATGATGGGTTCCACCATAAGGACGAATTGGACTGTGCCAGCTGTCATCGGGAGCACAAACCATCGGTCAACTACTGTGCGAACTGCCATGACACAAAAGTTTGGATGAAAGCTACTCCATAGTGAAAGGTGGGAAACAAAATGAAAAAGTTTAAGATACGCGGGTATTTGAAAGGAAAAGCCGTGTTTATCTCGCTTATGCTGGCAACGGCGTTTGTCACCATCCTGATTGCTTTATTTTCAACTGACGTGATTCATGCAACAGGCAAGTCAAGCTTTTGCGGCAGCTGTCATGAAATGAATACCTTTGTTAAAACCTATGAGCGCGATATTCACGGGGGCGCAAACCGGGTTGGATTTAAAGCCGATTGTGCCAATTGCCATCTTCCGCAGGATTCCAAAGTCGACTATTTAGCAACCAAAGTTGTCAGCGGCACAAAGGAAGTGGCCATGCATTTCGCAGGTAAATTTTCCGAAGAAAACTATTATAAAAACCGGAAAAATCGCGAGGATTTTGTTTATTCCAGCGGCTGTATTTCCTGCCATCAGGACATTGATAACGGGAAATTAACGACAGACAATGAAAAAGCCAAGAAAATGCATACGTATTACTTAAGCAAAAAAGGTTCAAAGCAAGCGATTGAGTGCGCATCGTGCCATATTGATGTCGGCCATAACGGTGAATTGCGCAAGGAGCTAATCGATATGGAAAAATATCTAGACGAAAAATAGGTGTTTGTTGTTATCTGGTGTTTCATTACAACTTACTTAGCAAATGATAGAAAGCCAAAACCTAAGAGGAGGATCAGCGATGGATCGTCGGACCTTTATAAAAACTGGAGCAATCACAGCTACTGCAGCTGCCCTTTCAGTTTCAAGTATAGCACCGTTTGTCGATGCTGAGGAAAACACCGATACCGAGTTTGATGAAGTATTTGATATTATCGTTGTGGGAAGCGGACTTGCCGGAACTACCTCAGCAATTACCGCAGCGGAGCACGGAAACAAAGTACTGGTTGTCGATAAAATGAATATTTTGGGAGGAACCTCTTTGATCAGCGGGTTAAATTTTTCCTGCGTCGGCAGTGATGAGCAAAAAGCCCGCGGGATTAAAGACACCCCAGAGCTAATGGCTGAGGATATGAGAAAGGTTTCAGAGGATTACGGTGATCCCGAGCTGTCACTGACAGTCGCAAGGATGACCACCCGTTTTTATCATTTTCTCAAAGACCGAGGTGTCGTTTTTAAGGAATTCAAACAGTTAGGCGGTCATTCTGTTGCCCGGGCGGTTTGGGCCGGCGGTGGAGCCTTTGTCATTAGGCCGCTGCACGCGTATGCAAGAGAAAATTTAGCGGACCGCCTGACGATGCGCAAACGCTGCAAGGTAGACGATATCGTCTTCGAAAATGGCCGCGCTGTCGGCTTAAAGGTTCGGGAAAACTACTATTTTGACTTCGACGATCCGCAGAATGACGATAAAAAAAATAAAACCGGAACAGTGAAATATATTGGTGCCAAGAAAGGCATTGTATTTGCGAGCGGTGGATACTGCCGTGATAAAAAACTGCTGGGGGCTGAAGCGGATATATTGGAAGAAACCAATAGCGATGCCAATCCCGGGGCCCGATCAGGCACAATGCAAATGCTGATGTCTCACGGAGCTCAAGCGGTTAATTTATCGTTATTCCGCTTAGCTTACCCAATCCCAACGGAGGATCTAATGTGGGGAATGCTGATCAATCCTGACGGGAAGCGGTTTGTAAACGAATTTGGCAACCGGAATACGATTGGAATGACCATTTTAAAAGAGAAGAAAAAATTTGACGGAAAAGCTCCCCTGCTCATTTACGACCAAACTGGAGCCGATAACTTCCATGATAAACAGCGATTTCAGCTGAGCATGGAAGCGAAAAATGGCTATGAAGGCACAATGTACAAGTTCCAAACACTAAAGGAGGTTGCAAAATATTTCGGTTATGATCCAAGGGTTCTTCAAAAAGCGGTCGATGAGTATAACGCAGCACTAGACAGCGGTGTCGATCAAGAGTTTGGCAAAGATTTTTCCCAAATGAATGGAGCTGCCTTAAGGAAAGCACCTTTTTATGCGATGCGTTTAACACCAAAGTGCACCTACACGCCAGGCGGAGTGCGGATCACGAAAGAAGCACAAATGATCAACAGTGCCACCGGAGAAACTTTTGAAGGGCTGTTTGCTGCAGGTGAAGCGACTGGCGGCGTGCACGGGGCCATGCGCTTAACCGCCTGCTCTGTCCCGGATTGCGGAGCTTTCGGTCTTATCTCAGGTGATAACGTTTCGGCAATGAAACCTGTAAAACTCAAGATGAAGAGTTAATTGTCCGTTCGCCACTTGGGGATTCCCCAAAGCCTAGTAAAGGGTTCTAGTAAAGCCCCAAAATAGGTGTATGAGCAAGAAATGCCTGATGGCTTGCAGCCTCTGAGCATTTCTTGCTTGTTTGATGCAGCTGCAAAATTGATCTTTCTTTTGCTAAATTTACTTTAATATGCCATACACCCAAATGAATGCTCTTATTTAGAAAGACTATGTGCTTAAGCTGTAAAAACATACAACCAACAATCTTCATTACAATTCAGGGCTATAATGCCACACCCCGGCAATCATCTCTTTCCTAACCCTCCCTTGCATTTCTAAATAATCCATATGGCCAATAACCTCAGACATGACAAGGGAAAATTGCTTGATGTAGGTTTCTTTGTAATACGATTTTGCAACTTCAGCTGCTGTTGTGATGCCGGATTCGATGAGTGCCATAAATTTATCTGCTTTCCGTTCGATTCCGTCCACCCTTTTGCGGATTAAGGCCTTGTGGTTTTCAATCAGCTGACCGTGACCTGGAAAGACAACTGCCTCTTTGTTTATATCGTGGACCCTATTTAAAGATTGATAATGTTCAAATAGTGTCAGCATCCGTTGACCGTCTGCATCCGGTTCCACTAAGGCATTGCTAGAAATATGTTCTAGCAATAAATCACCGCCAAACAGCCACTGACAGTCTTTTTGATAAAAAGCGATCTGATCGGGCGCATGACCAGGTACATAAATGATGTCAAAATCAAACAGCTGCTTGCCTTCAATTTTATAAATATCATAGGTAATCTTCTTCGAGCTATTTTTCTGCAGTGCTCGCTTCAAATAGGCGACTTGTTTTTCCCCCTGCTCCCCGCAGCCCATTTCCTGATAAAGTTTCGAAAAAAACTTCACCCGCATCTCTAAAAAGTCATTGTCCCTCTGTAAACGGGGGATTGACAATGGATGGGCATAAACAGGAACCGAGCGGTCGGTCAGTATTCGGTTCACCAAGCCGACATGATCAATATGATGATGGGTTAGCAGGATATGGGTTATGTCGTTTGTGCCCAGATCATGCTCTTTCAATGCTGCCTGCAGGGCATTCCAGCATTCATCGTTGTCGTAACCAGCATCAATGAGAATTAGTGAATCGATTGTTTTATATAAGAAAAAATTTATCGTTTTCAATGACGAAGCGACTGGTACCATAATTGGAATCACTTCACAGCCATTTTTCTTTAGATGGATCAAACTTTTCACTCCAAACATGTTTTTTTACGAATGAGGAGCCCGGGATTTTGAGCTTAAACCTCCACTACTGTATCTTTTTTAATTCGGCATGCATCATGCATGCTCCTGCATTTTTGGAAAAACTTATCCGGTGTTTAGTTAGGAAGATTCATTCGGCTCCTTCAATACCCTCATCTGTATACTCAAATGGTTTACCCGTCAAAAATTCGAATTTACCCGTTGTTTTTGATATTTTACCCGTCAGTTTTTCCATTTTACCCGCCACTAGTGAATTCGGTGGTGTCAGGAACCCGCATGAGCAGAAAACTCCATGACACCTAAATAATGGTATATGATAGAGCTAGAATATTTTAACATTGGAGGTATCATAATGGAATTAACTGTTTATTTGGCTGGGCAAATTCATGATGATTGGCGGGGGGAAGTAGCTAGGAAGGCAAAGGAGAAGAATCTTCCATTGGTGTTTGTGGGACCGCAGACCAATCATGACCGGTCCGATCAAATCGGCGAAGAAATTTTAGGCAAGCAGCCGGGGAATGTATATAAGGATGATGCCGCGTCCGATATCAATAATTTTCGAACACAGGTATTAATGCAGAAATCTGACATTGTCATTGCTTTATTTGGAGAAAAATATAAACAGTGGAACACAGCGATGGATGCCAGCACGGCGATTGCACTGAACAAACCTACTATCATTATCAGACCGGAATCGTTAATTCATCCATTAAAAGAACTATCCAATAAAGCGAATGCTACCGTGGAAACAGTTGAGCAAGCCTTAGATGTGATTAGCTATATATTTGAATAGCTAGGATTTTCAAAGGGACAGGCTAAATCAGCCTGCCCCTTGAAGTACGTTTTATTGACGGTGCTAGTAGTGCAAAACATTCTGTCCTGTTCTTATTCAGAAAGAATCCCGTAGAAGAACCGCCCCATGCTTCATTATTTTTCGTAAATGACCTTATCGTTTACAATTGTCTTAAGTACTTTGATGTCCTTAATTTTTAAAGGATCAATCGTTAGCGGGTCATCTTCGAGGACAACGAAGTCGGCAAATTTCCCTTGTTCTATGGAGCCTTTTTCATTTTCCTCAAAGTTTTGCCATGCAGCATCACTTGTTACTGCGCGAAGAGCCTGCAACGGTGTGATTCTTTGATCTGGACCAATGACTTGGCCGCTTCTTGAAATTCGGTTCACAGCAGACCATACAGCCTGCATTGGATCCATTGGCGTGATGTGTGTATCAAGGTGAATGCTGAACTTTATCCCACGATCAATGGATGATTTAAGCGGGCTCATCATAGCTGCCCGTTCAGGTCCCATGAATTGATCACGGTGTTGATCCCCCCAGAAGAATGTATGTGAAACAAAATAGGATGGGGTAACACCTAGTTTCTTCATTTCATCTAATTGATCTAATCTAGCCATCTGAGAATGCTCAATCCGATGACGGGCATCTTTACGCGGATACAATTCCTGAGCTTTACGGTAAGCATATAGAATATCATCAATCGCGGCGTCTCCGTTACCGTGAATCGCAATTTGGTATCCTGCCTTATGCAATTCTACGACCCGCTTTGTTAATTCCTCACGACTTGTCGCCGGATATCCCCGGTAAGTTGGGTCATCCCCTGGCGGAACATGGTACGGTTTACTCAAGTACCCAGTGTAACCTTGAATGGAGCCATCGTGAGACAGCTTCACAGGACCAAGCTTTAACATATCACTGCCGAAACCTGTGACAAAGCCGCCTGGTTCACCAGGCGAAATAACACCACCCCAGCCAGCGCCCATGGCTGTAACCCAAAAGGAAGCAAGCCTTGCTTCTGATATCTTTGTAAATCGATAAAACCCTGTTTATATACACCTGCAACAATCGAGGTCGTTACACCTTTTGAGATATAATCCTGAACAGCCTTTTTAAACGCTGTCAGATTTTCCTCTTCTGTCACAACAGGAATATGCTGGCTTACAAGATTCTTAGCAGATTCCTCTAATACTCCTGTCGGTTCTCCTGTCTTAGGATCTTTAACAATGACACCACCTGGCGGGTTAGGAGTATCTTTCGTGATTCCCGCTATTTTAAGGGCAGCACTATTGGCTACTCCTAGATGCCCGGAAGTATGTGCGATGTAGACTGGTAGTTCCGTTGATACCTTGTCCAAATCATCACGCGTCGGGTGACGCTTGTCTGCTAGGAGTGTCTGGTCATACCCCCGCCCGAGAACCCATTCGCCTTCATGGGTTTCCATAGCTCGATCCTTCAGGGCAAGGATAAGATCATCAATATTTTTAATCGGTCCCACAGGCGGACTATTTAAATTCACTTGAACAGTCCCATCCATTCCCGAGCTCGGGAAATGGCTGTGGGCATCATAGAACCCCGGCAACAACACTTTATTTTTCAAATCAACGATTTTTGTTTTGCTTCCTTTTAACTTACTAATCTCTTTATTTGAACCTACTGCAAGGATCTTGCCGTCCTTTACTGCAACGGCTTCGGCAATAGCAGCCTTTTTATCCATGGTGATAACTTTTCCGTTGAAGTAAATCGTGTCAGGTGCCAGCGGATCAAGATGTTTTGGAAGCGTACCTGATGAAAAGCCTACTAATGCAAGGATAAACACAATTGAGAGAATAAACATGTTTCTTTTGCAAAAAAAGTTACCTTTCAAGAAAAAACCCCTTTTCTGATTTAAGTTTCTTTCCATACACCCCTTGATTTATGCATATACACAGATGATGTTCTAAATAAACATTTCATCTATATTTGCTGGAAAGTTACCACCCCCTTACTAAATGATGTTGTAAAAAGCTTCATAAGCTTTACGTTGTCCGTACCAAATATCATTATCTTATGCGAAATATTCTGAATACTATATAGGACTATATAATTAAAAATGGGGTTTTTCCCTCCTAGAATCATAAGAATGTTTAATATGTTCAATTCAAATTACCAATAGGAAGTATTTCCCTGTATGGATGAAAATAAAAATCCCAATGAAAACCCTCTAAAAAATAAAAAAGGCTGCAAAGAAGCATGTTCTTTGCAGCCTTTTTATTCATTCTTTCTAAGTTATCTAGGAATATAGCATTCCGGTCTGCGGTTTGCGACGCTTGGAAGTTTTTCCCGCACGCGCTCGGTACGATCTAGATCAATGTCTGATAGTATCAAGGCTTCTTCTTCGCTGCCGCTTGATAGGATAATGCCCATTGGGTCAACGGTAATGCTGCGGCCTGTGAAAATATTGCCGACGAGGTTGGCTCCACACACAAATACTGTATTTTCGATGGCCCTAGCCCGTAAAAGGGTTTGCCAATGGTCCTCTTTCATCGGTCCAGACACCCAGCCCGCTGGTACAAACAAGACGTCTGCTTCTTGAAGCACTAACTGCCGTGCTATCTCCGGAAAGCGAAGTTCGTAACAAACCAGCAAGCCAATTTTTCCGAACTCTGTTTCCACTACTTGGTACTCATTATCCCCCGGAATAATTGTATCGGACTCCTTAAATTTAAAGGCGTCGTATAGATGCGTCTTGCGATATGCCTGCACAATTTTTCCGGAGCGGTCAATGAAAACCGTGGTATTATAGGCACGCTTCAGCTCATCCGGTTTGGATTCATAAACACCGCAAACAACGTAAATATCATTCTCTTGCGCTGCTTTTGTTAGCGCACTAACAAACGGACCATCCAACGGTTCCGCTGCTTCTGCCGGCAGCACACCAGAACCCGGGGTAGCTAAGACCATATAAAACTCAGGAAAAATAACAAAGTCCGCCCCTAAACTTTTCGCTTTAGTAATATATTTTAACGCTTTTTCTAAATTCGCCTTCTTATCTGTACTAGTTTGTAACTGAGCCGTAGCAACTCTCACAACTTTCCTCCCCCTTCAGAACCCTTCTACTTATATTGTAATATAGGTTACCAAAATTCCAACGTTTTTTATGAAACATGGGGACAGTTCTTCCTGTTTCATCTTAACGAAACAAGAGAACCGTCCCCGTTTTTTCTACTTCATTTTATCCAAGGTTACTTCAAAAATCGTGCATAGAATAATGGTAAACGGTAATGAAATGATTAGTGCGAGCAGCGGTTTCGTATAATGAAGCCGTATGACCAAGAACATGACGATCACAAAAAGAAACGACCATCCGAGATGCCAGCCGTGGTGATAAGTAATGGCCCCCATTTTCACAGATAGAAACTCAAGCACAATGAATAGTACAATGAAAATGAACAAATAAATAACCTTATGATAAAAGCTCTTATTAAAGGGATATTTAGACAAAAACACCCATGTGGACAAGGGCATTCCTACTAAAATTAGTAACAGCATTGGTATGATCGCATACCCTAACCCGTTTGGTTCCATTTGCCACATTTGATATTTATAACAGAGTATTTCATATAAAGCATTCCCTAGTGCAGCAAATAACATGGACGGATAATATTTTCTCCATTCACGATCTCCATATTTGATGGCAGCTATAATCCAAACTATCGAGAGAACAATTGCTATCAAACCCCATCACCGCCTTACAAATATTTTTCCAATGGAAGTAAATATTAAACGCAAGGATTCTCTTTTTAAGAAGGGGAAAGGTATTTGTTATCCTCCCTTATGATGCTTTAAGCAAGGGCACCCATGTTTTTTCCCAAAACAAAAGAAGAGGGGAAAATCCGCCTCTTCCTATTTAAGCCCGTTTCTTATATGGGTCTTCGTGATAGTCTGCTTTTCGTTTGTAGATGACTTTTCCGGATTCTTCTTTTCCGGATTTAGTCGGGATGACGGCTCTAATTCCAGCAACCGCTTCACCCAGTTTATACGAATTTTTGTTTAATTTTAAGACCACAGTTCTACTCATGACGGCGCACCTCCAAAAATAGTATTGATAGTGCTTAAAAGGTTGTAATTATCGAGAAAGATAAAGTCAAACTCTTCTTGACACAAAGTTCCTTTCCCTGTGATTGCAACCGTTAGAACTAACTGGTTCCCTATAGGATAACATAAAACATACGTATTATCAAAGGCCGTACTATTTTTTTGAAAAACGAGCTCTGTGCTTTGAAGAAAGCAGTCGATGACGATAATTCGTTCATTATCTGCCCTGCTGTCATTGATATTAAAGGGGTAAAATTCTCCTTGACCATCATTGCCGGCAATTTGTCTCAGGCCATCCTTGCCCTCCGCCTTCCAAACACCAATCGCTTCTACATAATATGCATCAGGAGCAGCATACGCGTTTCTCACAGCTTCCTGCAGATATTCAAACTTTTTAGAAGGATCAACCAAAAGCCGTTTCGACAGCGTCCGGAGTATGCGAATTAACGCATAATCCTTCTCCATATTTTCCTGTGCTTCTGCTAAAAGCTTCGCTGGATCCTGATAAAAGCTTAACTCATTGATTTTTCTTTTAATCGCCCGGCACGCCACATTCACAGCCGCATCATAATTGTGATCACCCCGAATTTCATACCGTAGCACACTGAGTCCGTCTAAATCAGAAGGCAAATGAAACCCTGATGCGTCAGAGCTTTCGGGGATGGCATTCGGAATAATATAAAAAACACGTCCTCTTCTTAACCTTCCCCAGAATAGGCCCATTTCAAACAACGTGTTATCTCTTGTTGTAAAGGTGATAGCACCGCGAATAGTTACAACATCATCCGGTGAAAATACAAATACAGCAAAATCATTTTCATCTAATTGGCGTTCGAGAGTTTCCATATTATATTCTAAGGGGCGAAACGCACCAGCTGTCCATGGAGTAACTTCAGCCACTTCGGTAAGTCCAGCGTGAATCGCATCAACATACTCAACGGATTCTCTGGCAGATCCAATAAATAATTTTGGTTTGAGCTGAGTCATGATTCCTCCAAGAAATTTTTTCGCATAGTCTTTACTATTATTATAACCTTTTTTTGGAATAACAGCTTGTCTTTGACTGAAAACAAGCCAAAAGTACTATTTTGTCCAGACCAACACCAATGTTATGACAATCACTCCAATTGTCGGAAGATAAAACAGGCTCAAAGTGATGGAAAAACAAGTACGTAACCACGAATGGACATCCGCATAAAAGGGACGCACATCCATTGAAAAATCAGCAGCTGTCTCGTTATTTTGTTTCCTGACGGCATCATAAAGCTTTCTGAACAGCCTCTCCTGCCATAAAAAATACCCATCCAGCAGCCAAAAGAAAATCGCAGGCAGTAATGCGATTGCCACATACTTATAATCGATATCCTGCGTGTTCGCAAAAACAAACAGGCCGGCAACAAGCGTAACCGTCCACCCCTTCAACAAAAACGCGTTCTGCCCCATCCGATTAACCACACCTTGAATCATCTCCAAATGCCTCACCCTATTATCGTCCATTTTTCATCCCCCTATTTAGAAAATGTAGGAAACAGCCTGTGTCTTTATTATAAAACAAAAGGACGGTCCTTGGGTTTCTAAATGAAACGCAAGGACCGTCCCGATCCATCATGCTGATTTCTGCATAGATGCGAGGTATTTGGTCTTTTTGAGTGTGTCGAAGCGGCCTTCCCATTTGGACATGACAATCGTCGCAAGTGCGTTGCCGATCACGTTAACGACAGTACGGGCCATGTCAAGCAGGCGGTCGATTCCAGCGATAAAGGCTAGTCCTTCAAGTGGGATACCTACTGTTCCCAGCGTTGCCAACAGAACAACAAAGGATACTCCCGGTACACCAGCAATTCCCTTCGATGTCACCATTAATACTAATACCAGCGTGATTTGTTGTGAAATACTTAAATCAATGCCATACAGCTGTGCAATGAAAATCGCTGCAAGTGCCTGGTACAAAGTCGAGCCATCGAGGTTGAAGGAATACCCAGTTGGAACCACAAAAGAAACAATGTCTCTCGGACAGCCGAACTTTTGCATTTTTTCAATGATCTTCGGCAATACAGTTTCGGAGCTGGAGGTCGAATAGGCTAAAATCAGCTCATCCTTTAACACCTTAACAAGGTGAAAAATGTTGACGCCCGCCCATTTCGCAATGCCGCCAAGAACAATGACGATAAAAAATAACATCGTCGCATACACAAGAATCATTAATTTCCCAAGCGGAATTAACGATGCCACACCAAATTTTGAAACTGCGACACCCATTAAGCCGAAAACACCGAACGGAGCAAACTTCATGATCAGGTTCGTCACCCAGAACATCGCGCTTGCCACGCCTTCAAAAAATGCAAGAACCGGCTTACCTTTTTCACCAATCGCTGCTACTCCTAAACCGAAGAGAACGGAGAAAAAGATGATCGATAGCATGTTGCCAGCAGCCATCGCTTCGATTACATTTTTTGGAACAATCCCGACAATAATATCCATCATGCCATTATGCTGTACTTGTTCTGTCGTTTCTACATACTGGTCAATATTCCCTTTGGTGAGTAGAGACATGTCTACCCCTTCACCAGGTTTAAAAATATTCGCCGCCATTAAGCCGACAACAATTGCAATCGTAGTTACGATTTCAAAATAAATGATCGTTTTCCCGCCAAGCTTCCCTAATTGCTTAATGTCACCTGTTCCGGCAACACCAATTATCAACGTGGAGATAATAATAGGGACCACAATCATTTTAATCATATTAAGAAAAATGGTACCTAACGGCTGCAAGTAAGTTTCCACCGCTGGATTCCCATAAAATACCGCACCGACAATAATCCCTAGAATTAAGCCTGCCAGAATTTGAACTGCCAATGAAATTTTAACCGCTTTCATTTTGGATTTCATCTACAAGTCACCCCTCTATCAATATTCCCAACCCCTAAAGGCTAGCTTTTTAGATTAATATAAGGGCAACCTATAAAATCCTACACAATCCGACATTTGTTTGTTCAAAATTTTTTTGGAGGGCGTCGGACTTTGTTTGAATTGACCATTTTAGTGGATTTTTATTTTATTCGGGCAATGCAGCACGCTTCCTTTGACCTTTTTTATCGAGTTTCCTCTTTTTTGGGCAATGCAGCACACTTGCTTTGACCTTTTTTATCGAGGTTCCTCTTTTTTGGGCAATGCAACACGCTT
>NZ_BNDS01000042.1 GCF_014656545.1 Neobacillus kokaensis | reverse complement strand
AAAAGCCTATATATTAATAATGTTATAATAAATCAACGCGGTGAATTGTTAAAGGAATAATACAAAAATAAAAGGCTATCGAAGTTTTTCGACAGCCTGAGCTGCCGTTTTAGACGGCAGCTTTTTTTATTTTAATGGCAAATCGTGTTTAATTAGATCCTCATATGTTTCTCTTTTCACAACGAGAGTTGCATTCCCATTTTCTACAAACACAACTGCAGGTCTTGGAATCCGGTTATAATTATTGGCCATTGAATATCCATATGCACCGGTACAGAAAACAGCGAGGAGGTCATCCTCACCAGTCTCCGGCAAAGGTAAATCCCATATTAGCATATCCCCAGATTCGCAGCATTTCCCGGCAATTGAAACCGTTTCATTTGCCCTTGCTAATGGTTTATTTGCTAGAACCGCTTCATATTTTGCCTGATATAGGGCTGGTCTAATATTATCACTCATACCGCCATCAACCGCTAAATATTTTCGTACATTAGGAACATCCTTGGACGATCCAATTTTGTAAAGAGTGATTCCTGCATCCCCGACCAAAGAGCGCCCTGGCTCAATCCAAATTTCCGGCATCTTTAGCGAATAATATTCAATAAGGTGCTTTACCTCTTTGATAATTTCACTTACATATTGTGATGGCAGAAGCGGCTCGTCCTCTTGTGTATAGCGGATTCCAAAACCTCCGCCTAAATTTAATACCTCTGATTCAAAAGACAGCTTTTCCTGCCATTCTGCCATTTTTTCAACTATTTTTCGGGCAGCAAGCAAAAAGCCCATTGTTTCAAAAATCTGTGACCCAATATGACAATGAAGTCCTAAAACATGAAAATAGTCAAACGGCAAAGTCTCTTCCAGGGCTTTTTCGACTTGGCCATTTTGCAGGTCAAAGCCAAACTTCGAATCCTCCTGCCCGGTTAAAATATAATCATGAGTATGGGCTTCAATACCAGGTGTAACCCTTAATAAAACATTTACCTTTGTTGATTTTTCTATACAAATTGATTTCAACAAGTCTATTTCATAAAAATTATCAATCACAATACAGCCAATTTGATGTTCCAATGCCATTTCTAATTCTTCTCTGCTTTTATTATTGCCATGAAAATGAATCCTTTCAGCAGGGAAGCCAGCGGCTAAGGCTGTATACAATTCACCGCCAGAAACCACATCAAGTGATAGTCCTTCTTCCTCAGCAAGCTGTACCATTGCCACTGTCGAAAATGCCTTACTTGCATAGGCAACTTGAGCCTTTACATTTTGTTCATCAAAAGCATGCTTAAATCCACGTGCTCTTTCTCTGATTAATGCTACATCATAAACATAAAGAGGAGTGCCGAAATCTTTTGCTAATTCCAGACAGTCGACTCCCCCTACTTCCAAATGTCCGTTTTTATTTACTCCTGTTGTCCCGTAAAAATACATTCCCTTCCCTCTCTCCGTAACGACTCACTACAGTTTATGTAGACAATCCTAAAAGATATAAACAAATAGACAGAATCCGCAAAAGATACTGCCTATTTTTATAATTCATCCTTTATTTAATTAAAATTAATGTAGCATAACTCTAGCTAATCTGCAATTTTTTCTTTCAAAAAATTTAATTTCCAGGCGGTTGTCTATACCGATTCCTTGGGTGCACAATACTTGGTCTTAGCACAGAACCAGGAATAGCCCGGCGGAAGACAATCTGTAAAAATCCTTTTGGTTCAAAAGGTAAAAACGGCCATAAATAGGGTGTATTCAAAGCACGCATATGTGCTAGGAAAATTAACCATACAGTTGCACCAATCATAAATCCTGGAAGATGGAAAAAGGCTGTTAACAACATTAGAATCATTCTGGCAATTTTATTCGCCACACTTAATTCATAACTAGGTGTAGTAAAGGTCCCAATACCAGCAACAGCAACATAGAGAATAACTTCTGGAACGAAAAGGCCTACATCAATTGCAATTTGTCCGATTAATACTGCAGCAATTAAGCCCATCGCGGTTGATAGCGGTGTTGGTGTATGAATGGCAGCTATCCGTAAAAACTCAATCCCAAAGTCCGCCATAAACAATTGGAGAATAATAGGAATATTTGTTTGATCATTAGGTCCGATAAATGCCAGTTTTGCAGGAAGCAGGGATGGTTCCAAAACAAGTAAAAGCCATAATGGCAGTAAAAATATTGAAGTAAAAACACCTAAAAACCGCGTCCACCGGACAAAAGTTCCCATCGCTGGTGATTCCCTAAATTCCTCAGCATGCTGTACATGATGAAAAAAGGTAGTTGGTGTAATAATAACACTGGGTGAGGTATCGCAAAATATGACAACGTGCCCCTCTAATACATGGGCTGCGGCCACATCCGCTCTTTCCGTATATCGGACAATTGGATATGGATTAAATCCTTGTTTAACAATAAATTCCTCAAGTGTTTTATCTGCCATAGGAATTCCATCAATATCAATCGCTTTAAGCTCTTTACGAAGTATATTAATTAAATCCGGATCTGCAACATCCTGTAAATAACAAAGAGCTACATCTGTTTTTGAGCGTTTCCCAACTTGATGCATTTCAAAACGAAGACGTTCGTCACGAATCCTTCTTCTTGTTAAGGCAGTATTCATCACGATATTTTCAACAAAACCGTCCCGGGCCCCTCGGACAACTTTTTCCGTATCAGGCTCCATTGGCGACCGGCCAGGATAGCTTCGTACATCAATTATAAAAGCTGTATCCTCACCCTCTACTACTACACCAATTAAACCGGATAGCACCTGGGTAACTAACTTGTCCAGTTCCTGTGTATATTCTACTGACTGGTTGACTAGTCTGTTATCAATCAGCTTGAATAGGTCAGCTGTAGTCTTTTCATGATAATTGATGCCGACCAGTTCTTTAATTAATTGAATGATATACATGGTATCGGTTAAGCCGTTTACATAATAAATGTGGACATCTTTTTTCAGGATCTTTAATTTTCGTATCCCGAGGTCAAAGCTTACACCAAGACCTACCCGCTGTTTCATGTAATGTTCGATTTCATTTACTGATATCGGGATTGGCCATTTTTCCACCTTCTGTGTCAAAAAAACCACTCCTTTCAAGTATTAGTTCTATGGCTTTTTTCGTGATGGGGGACCCCAGCTTATAAGAGTCTCGTCTTGCCATTTTTCCGATATCACCAATCCCCACAATTATGGGGATATTTAGTTCATCAAGGCAATAAACGGTATCTCCATTTATTCTTCCAATTTCCAGCTCGGGTATACCAAATTTATCTACACCATAGGGAGTTAACTCCCCCTCCCGGTCGATGCTTACATCGACTCTTGCCCATTCCTCATGCCTAGATTTCGCTGCGACGGCAACTGCACCCAACACTTCGATATCCTGGTGTACAGCCACATATTTTAGCGCACTTTCTCCACTGCCTTCACCCACGATACCGCTATCATCAAACATCACTAAAACAGGATCACAGGGTGCCTGTTTAATTAATTCGATTAATTCTGGACCTGTTAATCTAGACGGGTTACCCTGCGATTTTGAAATGCATCTAGCACCGATTTCTTTTGCAATATGCTCGAGCGTTCTTTTTGTATATTCATCACCATCTGTTACTAAAATGACGCGTCGTTTTGTGTTCATACTTATATGGTCCTTTCGTATTGAAAATCCGAAAAGCGTATGCGCCTTATTCGGCCTCAGGCATAGCATATGGCAAGCTGGTGAGAGGTCTTTTAGCCTTCTTGACGGATTCGCTGAAGTCCGCTAGGGGCAAGGTGCTGAAGCTGGAAAAGTCTAACGATGAACAAAGTATATCCATTGAAAAATAGAACCAAAAATCTTCCCAAATACTATGGCCATAATAAGAATCACAATCTCACCATCCAGACGAATTCTCTTGGCAAGGATTGGAAAAACATTCAATGCTTCAGTAAGGCCGGCGGCCAGCATCCCAATAAATACCCCGCCTGTAAGACCAAAGGGAATTAAAAAATAGGCGGACATATTTAAGCTTGGATCCCTTAAGCTAGCCCATACTCCCGCGAGAGCCCCGATGACAACTGCCCATTCATAAGATTGAATCATTTTCATTGTTTTTGTAAGCTGTGTCAGTCTTGGAATAATTCCAAGCACAGTTAAAAAGGCGACAAATCCAGATCCAACTGATAATCCACTGGCTAACCCCAAAAAAATAATTATGATGATTTTAATCGTCATGAACTCGTTTCATACTTTCTTTGTTTTCATTTAGGATGACGTAATTATCCAAATCCATTTGGTAATTAAACATTTCAACTTCTAACGGGCTCGGTTCATCGTTAATCCGCTTTTTAAATACATGATTAAAAAACAGGATCATCCCAAGACCTAGACCAATGGAATAGGGAATTTGAAAAAGCAGTGGTTTCGTCTCCTTTTTGCCGGTTATAATCGTGTAGATTTTTTCTTGTACACTTCTCATGCTGACATCATCATGAAAGTTCATAAGTGTCAAGGCGGATCCAAAAAATAATAGAAACCATATTAAAAGAAAAAAAGGAATAGAAACTCCTTTACTCTTGGAAACCACTTCAATAATCGTTTGCGCAGGCCCTATTGTTTGAACTTCAATGTCGTCAAATTGTTTTGATATTAACTCGATCACCTTCATCACATCAATTACAACAATATTTCCATCCTTTTCAGATAGTTGATGAATGATGATTTTTTGAAGCTTTGAAAGTACACTATCATCAGCAATAATTTGGGCAGCATCCTTTAAATATATCGGATCTCTCGGACGGGTTTGAACACGGTTGCGCATGCGGATGTAGACTGTTTTCTCCAAAATCTTCACTTCCCAAACAGCAAAATTCTGATAACGATAGTGTGTGTAAAAAATGGTTTTTTATAAAAAAATTTGTGTCAGTCGCAAATAAAAAAAGACCATATGGAATTAGAGATCCATACGGTCTTTCATTTGCTGTAAAATTTTCTTTTCGAGCCTCGATACTTGAACCTGGGAAATCCCTAATCTTTGGGCAACCTCAGATTGAGTCTGATCCTTATAATATCTTAAATAGACAATTAGTCTCTCCCTTTCATCCAACTCGCGGATGGCTTCCTTAAGGGCTATTTTGTCGAACCATTTGCCCTCATTTCCATCATCGATTTGATCGAGTAATGTAATCGGATCCCCATCATTTTCGTAAACCGTTTCATGAATAGATGACGGCGTCCTGCTCGCTTCTTGAGCTAAAATCACATCCTCCGGCGAGAGCTCAAGGTGCTCAGAAATTTCATTAACGGTAGGAACTCTTCCAAGCGTTTTGGATAACTCATCCTTCGCTTTACGAATTTTGTTCCCCATTTCTTTCAGTGAACGACTGACCTTAACAGTTCCATCATCGCGAATAAATCGTTGAATTTCACCAATGATCATGGGAACAGCATAGGTGGAAAACTTCACATCGTAGGATAGGTCAAACTTATCAACTGACTTTAATAATCCTATACACCCAATTTGAAATAGATCATCAGGATCATACCCCCTGTTCAGAAACCGCTGTACGACTGACCAAACAAGCCGCATGTTTCTTTCCACAATGGTATCGCGAGCCTCCTGATCCCCATCCTGACTCTTTTTAATTAGCTCCTTGACTTCATGATCCTTTAAATACGTCTGATTTTTGTCGTTCTTGACCTCCACATCCATCGGCAAGTCTCCTTAATTGCAAAGCATTTTGCGGGATTGTAAATGCTTTCGTAGTCTAACCTCGGTTCCTCTACCTGGCTGCGTGAGAACCTCAACCTCATCCATGAAATTTTCCATGATGGTAAAACCCATACCGGAGCGTTCTAAATCCGGCTTTGTTGTATATAATGGCTGACGAGCTTCTTCCACATCAACAATTCCTACGCCAACATCCTTAATCGTCATATCAATGATATTTTCCTCAATAACAACAGTGATATAAACAATTCCATTTGGGTCGTTTTCATAACCATGAATAATCGCATTCGTTACAGCTTCTGAAACAACTGTTTTAATCTCTGTGAGCTCATCCATTGTTGGATCTAATTGTGCTATGAAGGCAGCAACAGTGACCCTGGCAAATGATTCATTTTGACTTAAGGCACTGAACTGCAGGCTCATTTCATTTCTCATTTTAGGCCACCCCCAATCTCTGTAAGGCAAATTCCTCTGTCGGTTCCATCTTAATAATTTTAAAGAGGCCAGACATATCGAATAGACGCTTAATGGCAGGGGAGATGGCACAAACAACCATTTCACCGTGTACCTGTTTGATTTGTTTGTATCTTCCTAAAATAACGCCTAAACCGGAGCTATCCATAAAGGAAAGCTGTTCCAGATTTAAGACAATATGACGAATCTCTTCTCTTTCAATGACAGCTGTCACTTTTTCACGAAGTTCATCTGCAGTATGATGGTCTAATTCACCGCTTAATCGGATACATAAAACATCGTGCTTTGTTTCAATTTCAATCGTTAGACTCACTATCCATAGTCCTCCTTCATCTAGTCCAGCGCAAGCCGCTAAGGCACCTCCGCTTTTCTTATTGTCCAGCTTCAGTGCCTAGCCCCTTGATCCATAAGCCAATCCGTTGAGAAGGCTAAAAAGCAGCCTTCGCGCCGGATCGTCTTATGCTTGTCGGGGCTGATCAAGGCACCTCCGCTTTTCTTGGTATAGTGAGTCAATTCGCTTTCTATGTTTAAATTTCCTTCCTTAAATACAAAACTAGTCGTTTTTCGCTAAAAGAAGTGGATAAGCTTCCGCTTTCGACATGGTTCTACTTTCCTGCTTTTGTAAACATTCCAAATGCACGCTTATAAAGCGTCCACCAGCTGGCTTCCTTTACATCGTTTTTGGCAACCAACGGACTTTCCAGTACTACTTTTCCATCCCTGATTAGTTTAATAGTACCTACCTTGTCTCCTTTATGAATAGGAGCTTTTAGGTTTTTTTGAATAATAACCTTTTGTTTGACGTCTTTTGTTTTTTCACCTTTTTTGGTCAATAGCGACAGCGATTCACTTGTCATCGCCTCAACAATCTTTTCTTGCCCTTTACTTACCTTTGCCTGACTGATAACATGGTTTCTCTTATACATTGGATGTGTTTGAAATTGACTATAAGCATAGTCAAGCATCTTTGTTATTTGAGCATTCCGGTCCTTTGATGTTGGAGCCCCAAACACCACTGCAATGACACGCATGCCATCCTTTTCAGCGGTTGCTGTTAGGCAGTATTTCGCTTCCGCCGTAAAGCCTGTTTTTAACCCGTCTACTCCTGGATAAAACCGAACTAATTTATTTGTATTGACCAGCCAGAATTTTTTATCGGTATTTTCTCGTAAATATCCTTCATACACCCCAGTAAATTTAGTTATGTCTTCATATTTTAGTAGTTCTTTCGCCATAATAGCCATATCGTAGGCTGAACTATAGTGTCCACTTTCTGGTAAACCTGTTGTGTTTTTAAAGAAGGTATGCTTTAATCCCAGTTCTTTTGCCTTTTCATTCATCATGTCAACAAATGCTTCCTCTGAACCAGCAATTCTTTCAGCCATAGCTACTGAAGCGTCATTTCCCGAAGCAATAGCAATTCCTTTCAACATATCTTTTGTTGTCATTTCTTCCCCTGCTTCAAGGAAAATTTGTGAACCACCCATTGATGCAGCAAACTCACTTGTACGAATTTTTTCATCCCAAGAAAGCTTTCCTTTATCAATCGCTTCCATAATGAGCAGCATCGTCATTATTTTTGTCATACTCGCTGGCGGCAATTTTTCATTACTATTTTTCTCAAAGAGGATTTTTCCTGTATCTCTTTCCAATAAAATAGCCGACCTAACATCGGTGACAATTTCGGTACTCTTCTTCTCTTCGGCAGCAAAGGCAGAAGGAATTGCTAAACCCATAAACAAAACTAATATAGCTGTAATAGAAACCACACGTTTCATTCACATAACCCTCCAATCTTTATAGCCACCATTTTTTCCAAAATAAATTACTTTATACAATAATTTCCTCTAAACAAAATAAAAAAATAGTGTCAGGGACTATGTGATAATTTCACATAGCCCCTGACACCTTTCATGATACTTGTTCGTGGATAAGAGTTGGTGCTTTTACTTTCTCTGGTGTAATCTTGATATTTTCGTATAGCTTTTGTTTTACTTCATCTATATTTTCAAAGTTGCTATGAATGGTAACTAGTGATTCACCTTTTTTTACCTCGTCACCGATTTTCTTCCGTAATACCAGTCCCACAGCTAAGTCAATGACAGATTCCTTTGTTGCCCTTCCTGCCCCTAACAGCATCGCTGCAGTACCTACCTCATCTGCGGTAATTTCGGCTACAAAGCCATTTTCTTTTGCTTCGAGTTCAAAGGTAAATTTCGCCTTCGGCAGTTTCTCAGGATAGTCAACAATTGATGCGTCACCGCCTTGAGAACTTAAAAATACCTTTAGCTTTTCAAGTGCTGATCTATCTTTGATAGCCTTCTCCAGTATTGTCCGTGCTTCTGCTAAAGAACCTGCCTTTTCTGCCAGGTACACCATATAGCTTCCAAGTGTCAGGCACAATTCTGTTAAGTCTTTGGGACCATTTCCTTTTAATGTATCAATGGCTTCCTGGACTTCAAGGGCATTTCCTATTGCAAAACCTAGCGGCTGGCTCATATCCGAAATCACCGCCATTGTTCTTCGGCCAACATTATTACCAATCCGTACCATTGCATGCGCCAATTCCCGGGAATCATCAAGAGTTTTCATAAACGCGCCAGCACCTGTTTTTACATCCAGGACAATTGCATCAGCCCCCGCAGCAATCTTTTTGCTCATAATGGAACTGGCAATCAGCGGGATACTCTCAACCGTTGCAGTCACATCGCGCAGGGCATAGAGCTTTTTGTCTGCAGGTGTCAGGTTGCCGCTTTGACCGATTACAGCAATTTTATTTTTATTGACAAGATTTATAAATTCTTCATTATCAATTTCTACATGGAAGCCTGTAACCGATTCTAATTTATCAATTGTTCCGCCGGTGTGTCCTAAACCACGTCCGGACATTTTAGCGACAGGTACACCCGCTGCTGCTACAAGCGGTCCGAGAACAAGCGTTGTCGTATCTCCCACACCGCCGGTCGAATGCTTATCCACCTTGATGCCTTCAATTGGTGATAAATCGATTTGGTCTCCTGATTCTACCATAGCCATTGTTAGATCGGCACGTTCTCTCTCGGACATATCGCGGAAAACAATTGCCATCGTCAGCGCACTCATCTGATAATCCGGAATAGAACCGTTTGTATAACCGCTTATAATAAAATTAATTTCTTCTGATGAAAGTTCCTGACCATCACGCTTTTTTTCAATTAAGTCGACCATTCGCATCGTTTCTTCACTCACTTTACGGACGTTATATAGTATTTTTTCTCTTTATTCTACTGAAGAAATCCCTAAACACAGATTACTCTTAAAAAACTACTTAATCTCATTTAAAAAGCTTTTACCATACTGTGGCATTTTCACCTGAAAGTTTTCCGCTACAGTTGCACCAATATCAGCAAATGTATGCCTTAGCGGCAGCTCCTTTCCCTCTGTCATTCGTTTGGAATACACAAGTAATGGCACATATTCACGGGTATGGTCTGTTCCAGGTGCAATTGGGTCATTGCCATGGTCTGCTGTAATGATCAAAAGGTCTTCCTCATTCATTTTGGCAAACACTTCCGGCAGGCGCGCATCGTACTCTTCAAGCGCCCTCCCATATCCTAGAGGGTCGCGGCGATGCCCGTATAATGCATCAAAATCAACTAGATTTAAAAAGCTGATTCCGGTAAAGTCCATATCTAAGGTTTCAGCCAGCTTATCCATGCCGTCCATATTCGAGACTGTTCGCAGTGCTGTCGTTACGCCCTCTCCGTCATAAATGTCAGAAATCTTCCCGATCGCAATCACGTCTAATCCAGCATCTTTCAACTCACTCATAACCGTCCGGTCAAAGGGTTTTAATGCATAATCATGGCGGTTTGGTGTGCGTGTAAAGTTACCTGGCTTCCCAACAAACGGACGGGCAATCACTCGCCCAACCATATATTTTTCATGAAGAGTTAACTCACGGGCAATTTTACAAATGTTATAGAGCTCATCTAGCGGAATAATTTCTTCGTGTGCAGCGATTTGCAGCACCGAGTCAGCAGACGTGTAAACAATCATTGCCCCTGTTTGCATATGCTCTTCACCTAGTTCGTCAATAATTGCTGTCCCGCTTGCTGGTTTATTGCCAATAACTTTCCTGCTGGTACGTTTTTCTAACTCAGAAATAAGTTCTTCAGGAAATCCTTCCGGAAAAACTTGAAAAGGAGTTTTAATATTTAACCCCATGATTTCCCAGTGTCCGGTCATTGTATCCTTGCCATTCGATGCTTCCATCATTTTTGTATAAAAAGCTAACGGCTGCTCTGCCTTTTCAATTCCTTTTAATTCGCGGATATTACTTAAGCCGAGCTTACCCATGTTTGGCATATGCAGCCCATTCATCTTTTCCGCAATGTGGCCAAGCGTATCCGCACCTTTATCACCAAATTTATCTGCATCTGGTGCTTCACCTATTCCAACTGAGTCCATAACAATAATAAAAATACGTTTGTATGTATGTAAGGTCATCCATTTTTCCTCCTTTTTTCCACAAATGCATGCATTGGATTAATTAAGAACCAGGTCCTTCCGAATCCCTGATAACGTTTTCAAACGGAGAAATGCTCACAATGATATATTTCCCTTTATAGAGAGGATTAGCCTTAAAAAATCGTGCCCATCGTCAGAAGTCTGACATCATTATTTTACTAAATAGGTGTGAAATTTCAAGAAAAAGCTGCCATATATTGTGGCAACTTTTTGAAATTCAATCTATTTTATTCCTATCATTCTATCAAGCTCGTGGATGAAATTTACGATATACATCCGTTAATTTAGCTTTTGTCACATTCGTATATATTTGTGTTGTTGAGATATCGGCATGACCAAGCATTTCCTGAACGGCCCGTAAATCAGCCCCATTTTCAATTAAATGAGCTGCAAAAGAATGTCTTAGTGTATGTGGTGTCAGTTCCTTGTCTATTCCAGCAACTCGTGCTAATTTCTTTAATATTTTCCAAAATCCTTGTCTTGTTAATCTTTTGCCTTGATGATTTAAAAAGAGGGCATGGTCTGCTTGTTTTTTTGAAATAAACTGTGGTCTCCCACGATCTAAATATAGTTTAACAGCCTCCATTGCTGTTGTTCCAATCGGGATGATTCTCTCCTTGCTTCCCTTGCCAACACAACGAATAAAGCCCATCGATAAATTAATATTTTCAACATCCATACCGATTAATTCACTTACCCTGATTCCTGTTGCATAAAGGAGCTCCAGCATCGCTTTATCTCTTAGCCCAAAATGATCATGCAGTTTCGGAGCATCCAACAGAGTCTCTACTTCCTGCAAGCTCAATACCTTTGGCAGCGCCCTTTCTAACCTTGGCGTTTCAAGATGAACGGTTGGATCCTGCTCAGTTATTTTTTCTCTTAATAAAAATTGATGAAATGCTCTTACCGAAGCTATGTGCCTTGCTATTGTTTTCAATGATTTTCCATGATCTTTTAAAGAGCTAAGAAAATGAACGATATGAATTCGTTGAACGCTATTTAAGTCCTTAATCGATTCTTCCTCTTTTAAATAATGAATATAGCTTTTTAAATCTCGTTCATAGGACAAAATTGTATTTTGTGCTAGTCCTTTTTCTACTATTAAAAACTGCAAAAACCGTTGTATTTGTTCTTCCATCGCCTTACTCCCCATTTAAATAAAACAATTTTAACCTGTCAAACCAGGCAGATCCTCCTGCTTTGACAGGGTTTGAAACGCTAATCGCGGATCCTTCCGGTTCATCATAGCGATGATAGTTTTGATATTCTTCCGATATCCACATGATACCATAATAAAAGAGCACCGTGCACCCGGTGAATATAATAAAGACCTTTAAGGTTTGCAGAACTGCCTTTATAAACGAAACCATTTTTCTTCCCCCATACTCTTATGATTGGTAACTGTCTGTCAATTGTGCAGCCTAAGATATTTATATCCTAGTAAAATGTATGCCATAATGGACAAGTTTTATACCTAGTTCAATAAGATTTTGCAAGGGAAATAAAAAAAGTCCTTTGCTTGAAAAAGGACCTTTGGTTATTCATCTGCTATAGCTTCTTTTACTTTATCTTGACAGCGATGACAGATGCCGTGGAATGTAAGGCGATGATCTTTAATTTTAAATTTCCATCTACGTTCGACAATCGCTTCAACATCCTCTAGTAAATCTTCCTGAATTTCATCAACGGCACCGCATTCAATACAAACAAGATGATGATGAAAATGTGCTGCACCTTCCTGCCTTAGATCATAGCGGGAAACGCCGTCACCAAAATTTATTTTATCAACAATTTTTAATTCTGTTAATAATTCTAATGTTCGATAAACAGTTGCTAAACCAATTTCAGGCGATTTTTCTTTCACGAGGAGGTACACATCTTCTGCACTTAAATGATCCTCTTCATTTTCTAGTAATACTCTAACGGTTGCCTCTCGCTGAGGTGTGAGTTTATAGCTTGCTGAGTGCAACTGCTTTTTGATTCTCTCAAGTCTAGTTTCCATGCCTTTGTCCCTCCCTCGCCACTGTTAGTTTTCATTATAACAGATGATGGGGGAGATTCAAAATAAAATTATTATAAATAAGTTCCGGTAATCAATATCACTTAATAATCACTTTAATCCAGCAGAACTTATAACAGTTTTCATTAACCATGGTGATAAATAGGCTTCTACCCCTGATGCCGCTGAAATAAAGATGACGGCTGCGAACAGGGCAAAAATATATCCCTTAAATAACGGCATGATTGGCTGAGCAAATTTTTTCATAAATTGCTTTTTAATCATTTTCAACGAAATTATTACTGATAATGATGCCATAATAATAAACACCGGAATGATAATCAAATTTTGCGGCAGGATAGAAACAAACGCAAGCATAAATCCCTTCCATCCCATTTGGCTGACAAGGAAGCCGACCGTAAAGCCGACAACCATCCCCTTAATAAATAAGAGAATGAGAATGACTGGAAGTCCAATAATTGAGATTCCTAGAATCCAGAACAGCGCAATGAATTTACTGTTATGAAAAAAGCTCTGCATAAAGAGATCGTTTTTTTCAGCAACCTTCCCATCCGATACTTGTCCAAAAAATTGTGATAAATAGTAAAATAGGTCCTCCTTCTGGGTAAAGCTCATACTATTTACAACGATCGCCCCAAAAATGACTCCCATTAAGAATAAGACGACAATAAATAAAAAAATCGAGGAATGTTCACGGAAATAAGCGGCTACATTGGACTGGTACAATCGTTTTTTCATATCTGCTTCCTCCTGTTTTTCACTCAGTTACTACAGTCTATGCTAGTCTAGTAAATCTATGATTAAAAATAATAGAGTAAAACAAAAAACCCGAAAGCCTATGCTTTCGAGTTTTTTGTTTACTGATCGGCAATTTTTCCATATTTCCCACCGCCGCCTGCTGCAAGAAGCACTTTCCCTTCTCTTGCTTTCAAAATAAAGCCGGCAATCTTTTCCGGTACTACCTCTTTCAAAGCATTGTATGGAACCTCATGGAGGATGGCCATTTCACTGCCAAAGTGATTGACCAATTTCTCCAAGAGCCTTGGCCCCAGGCCGGGAATAAATTCAAGCGGTACTTGATGAACATATGACGGTCTTCCAAGTGGACTTTCTTTTGCCGTTTTTAACTCAAGAATACGGTCTGCTACCCCTTTAATAATTTTTTTATGACCACATTGTTCACATACTTGGTCGCCTTCGTATGCCGGATGCAGGCAATTGGCGCAAACAGTTTTGTGATATTTACCAAGTAATGGGTCGAGACCATAGTTCGCAAGGACCTTTCGTCCATCTTCCCCTTTTAATGCTTTTTGCAGTTCAGTAAAAGTCGGTTCCTCCATCGCTACAACCTGGTATTCTCTAGCAATCTTCGCGAGCGAGTGGGCATCGGAATTAGTCACAAACGTGTAACGATGAATTTCTCCAATTTGGTCAGCCATCTCTGTATCAGAACTTAAGCCAAGTTCAATTCCATCGATGAGTTCAGGGTCGAATACCTCTGTTAAGGAACGATTCACACCCTTCCCATATAAACTTTTAAATGGAGTGAATACATGGGCGGGGATAAACATGCCTCCCATTTCTTTCACCTTCTTCTGTAACACAAGGCCTGGAATATAGACACGCTGGGAGCTCAGCTGAATATTTTTCAAATGACCGGAAAGCCAATTTGAAAATTCCTTCATAGCTAAAAGATTTGGCAAAAAGCAAAGCACGTGAATTGGACCATTGCACCCTTCATCATAAATTTCTAATTCGGAACCAGGAATGACAGTTAGGTCTCCAAAGATTAGGCCGCCGTCAGGGTGCTCATACACATCGCCGCTTTCAATCAGGCTCTCCATTTCAAGAATCACTTCTGGCGAATGGCTATCGATGATTCCAACCATATTTAACCCTTTGATATTTCTTGCGTGTTCAATAATATTTGTGAACGTCAGTGACTTTGCCCCGGTAATTTTAACTGGCTTGCCCGTCCACGTCCGGCCAATATGAATATGTAAATCTACATAATAGCGATTCATTTAGCTGTCAACGCCTCTTGTAATTGTAAGTATTGGACCGCGTAAATTGTTTTCGCGTCATAAACCTTTTGTTCTTTTACATATTGCTGTGCTTCTGCCAGCGTCAGTTCCTCTAAATTAACAAACTCGTCTTCATCCAAAGCAGCAGGGTTTTCTTTCTTAGTTAAACCCTTTGCTAAAAAAACATGGACGATTTCATCAGCAAATCCCGGTGATGTATAAAAGGAGGTGAGCAGTTCCAGGGATTCACAGACATAGCCTGTCTCTTCCTCTAATTCCCGACGGGCACAGTTTACTGGCTCTTCCCCTTTTTCCAGCTTGCCTGCAGGTATTTCGACAATCGTTTTTTCCAACGCTTTGCGGTATTGTTCGACCATTACGATTTTATTCTCGTCTGTTACCGCCAAAATTGCTACTGCTCCTGGATGTTTTACAATTTCCCGTTTTGCCCGCTTGCCATTTGGCAGTTCAACATCCTGTATTTCAAGGGTGATGATTTTTCCCGAAAATATTTCTTCGCTATGGAGCGTTTTTTCTTCAAGACTGTTCATTCCTGTCAACTCCTGTTCTATTCCGTTCTTCACGTCATACATTTTACCATACTTTAATGGGAGGGGTATGGATGAAGGTGTACGTCCATGATAAAGGCATCATCCTTGTCGGCAAGGCCTGGGAAGTGCTGCAAAAGCTAAAAGAATATCATCGTGAACATGCCACCGTTGCTGAATGGGTGCAAAAGTCTGCCCAAAAATGAGGTTTGCTGTTTGTAGTTTGCCCTATTCTTTACTAAAATTGTAGTAAATGAGGGGGGATTACTTTGAAAAAAAGAAGACTTGGGAATTCTGATTTATATGTGTCAGAGTTAGGGCTCGGGTGCATGTCAATCGGGACGGAAGAAAAAGAAGCCCGCGAAATTATTGAAGCGGCACTTGAAGAAGGAATTAATTATTTTGATACTGCCGATTTATATGATTTTGGTGAAAATGAAAATTTAGTCGGGAAGGCGTTAAAGGAGTCGCGAGAGCAGGTAGTCATTGCAACGAAGGTCGGGAACCGCTGGAATGCTGACAAAAGCGGCTGGTCATGGGATCCCTCTAAGGCCTATATAAAGGAAGCAGTGAAAAACAGCTTAAAGCGGCTTGACATCGATTATATTGATTTATATCAATTGCATGGAGGGACGCTAGATGATCCGATTGATGACATAATTGAAGCGTTTGAAGAATTAAAGACAGAAGGTTTCATTCGCTATTACGGTATCTCTTCGATTCGCCCAAATGTCATCCGGGAATATGTAAAAAAATCAAACATCGTTTCCGTGATGATGCAGTATAGCATGTTAGACCGCCGGCCTGAAGAAGAGGCACTTCCACTTTTGGCTGAACATGGGATCAGCGTTGTGACTCGCGGACCGCTTGCAAAGGGGCTGTTGAGTGAGAAGCTGTTGGAAAAAGCTTCTGAAAAGGGGTATTTAGATTACAGTTTCGAGGAATTAAGCAAACTTTTACCATTGTTAAAAGAAAAAGCAGCTGCTGCAAGACCGTTTACTGAGGTTGCCTTACAATATAATTTAGCCGACTCCAACGTTGCTTCCGTGATTGCTGGTGCCAGCAGTGCTGAACAGGTCCGAAGTAATGCTGCGGCGGTCAGAAGCAAGCCTTTAACCGAAAAAGAAGTGGCTTTAATAAAAAACTTGACGAATGCGAGTGTTTATCAGGAGCATCGTTAAATAAAGAGAGCCATGGCGGCTCTCTTATTTAAAATCCTTCCAATTCATACCGCTTTCGTTCAAAAGCTCTTCAAAGGATTTATTCTTTTCTTTCAATCTTCTTTCCTCACGCTTTCTCTGCTCTTCCTGCTCTTTTCTTTTCTCTTCTTCAGCTTTTAACTGCTCTTGCTGGTCCTTAAGTTGTTTCATTAGATCCGGATTGATTATATCCTTAAGCGTTAATGCTGAATCATCTTTTTTCTTTGTTGGTTTTTGCTGCTTTTTCTTCATTAAATAATTCTCCTTTAAAGAAGATTTTGTTCATATTATACAACCAGATGCAGCGAATTTCATCTAAAAAGGCAAGCTGCTTATATATCAGCCTGCCTTCCATGCCTTTTAAACTAACTCTACTACCGCTGCGCCCCCTTGCTTGCCGCCAATACACAGCGTGTCTAAGCCGTATCTGGCATTTTTTCGGTTCATTTCATGGATTAATGTAACTAGTATTCGCGTTCGCTTATCCCAATCGGGTGTCCAAGAGCATACATAACTCTCTCCCCCATCATCATTTCTTCCATTTTAACATTAAATTTGTTAAAATTCTGTTTATTCGCTATTTTCCGAAATTACCACTACTACAATAAAATTATGACTGGTCAGGGGGGAAAGAAAGTATGATGACATTGCCAAAAAAAATAACAATTATCGAAGTGGGACCGCGGGACGGCCTGCAAAATGAAAAACAATTTGTGCCAACTGAAATAAAAAAACAATTTATCCAAGAACTTCGAAATGCCGGAATCATGGAAATGGAACTGACATCATTTGTGTCGCCAAAATGGGTGCCGCAAATGGGAGATGCGGCTGAAATTGTCCTTGACTGCCTAGATGATCAAACCAGAAACATTGTCCTTGCCCCGAACCGTAAAGGAATTGACAGGATTTATTCCACCAGCTGCAAAGCAGTCGCCGTGTTTGTGGGGGTCAGTGACAGTTTTAATAAAAAAAATATTAACAAATCGACGTCAGAAAGCATGGCAGAATTGAAACCCATCATCCAGGAACTGAAAGAAAAAGGGTACTTTGTCCGGGCCTGTATTTCAACGGCATTTTACTGTCCTTACGAGGGAAAAATCAACGAAAATGATACCATTCAGCTTTGCCGTAATTTTGTAGAAACCGGTGTTGATGAATTAAGTGTTGCTGATACGATTGGGATGGCTGCACCAAACGAGGCTTATTCGCTTTTTGTTAAATTAAAAGAAGCGTTTCCGAAGACCCTTCTTACAGCTCATTTTCACGATACTCGAAAGCTTGGACTGGCCAATATTTTCGCCTGCCTTCAAGCTGGGATTGACCGCTTTGATACCTCAGCCGGCGGTCTTGGCGGCTGTCCGTTTGCTCCTGGCGCCAGCGGTAATACAGCAACAGAGGATGTTGTCTATATGCTTGAAAGGATGGGAATCGTGACTGGGATTGATTTATCAAAGCTGCTCGTTGCAATTGAACTGGTCCGCCCGTATGTTTCTAGAAAAATTGAAAGCAGCTATTACCGCCTTCATGCGCAAAACAACTAAAGCTATGAATAATCTCCCTTTCCTAAAAGCATCTTATTAGATGAAACTATCTCGAAGGGAGATTCACTTATGAGCCAGAAGCGGGAAAAAGGAAATAGTTCTGCAGGAAAAAACTATGCGGAATCAGCAGGCGGCGGGAAAAGGATGATTGCTGCTGAAGAGATTGAAAAGGCCATACATCCAACAAAACGCCAGAATTCAGAACAATAAAAACCTTTAATATCTAGCTTTACAAGCAAATCTTCGACAGCATTATCCTCGTACGACTTGAAAGCTTTAGAAGAAGCGCTAGGGGCTCGAGATCACAATCCGGCAAGAAGGCTAAAAAACAACCTTCTTGCCGGCTCGTCTTGTGTTTTTCGCCCCTGACCCAGGCGCTTCCGCTTTTCGATTGAGCCGCTAATTGGTATATGCGGCTTTTCTTATGGTAAAATTAACTTTGCTAATTTATGTAAATATCCCTCTTGGAGGTGCCATTTTTTGAAAAAGGCATTTCGTACCCTGTTCATTATATTTTTTTTCTGGCTGGCACTCGCTTTATATTTTACCAACCGTCTCATGTATATGAAAAAGAAGGATGAGGCTTTCATCTTAAAGCGGGAAAAAGAAGCGGGCAGAGTGAATCCCGATCAATTAAAAACACTGCCAAGACGGCATATCGACATTCCCTCCCCGTTTGGCTATACGATTAAAGCGGTACTTGCCGAACCGTATCAAACGAACCGCTATGTGATTATTGCGCACGGCGTGACGGAAACGAAAGTCAATTCGATCAAATATGCGAACCTTTTCCTTAAGCACGGTTTTAATACATTGATATATGACCATCGCCGCCACGGGGAATCCGGCGGCAAAACAACAAGCTTTGGCCACTATGAAAAATTCGATTTAAAGGCAGTGGTCGATTGGCTGAAAAAAGAAAAAGGGGAAGATACTTTATTAGGGATTCATGGGGAATCAATGGGGGCTGCGACGATGCTTTTATATGCTGGGCTCCTAGAAGATGGGGCTGATTTTTATATTGCTGATTGCCCTTTTTCTGATTTTAAGCAGCAGCTTGCCTATGTCATCAAAAAGGATTTCAAAATCATGCCTGGTTTATTGCTTCCAATTGGGGATATATTCTTGCGCCTCCGCGATAAATATTCAATCCGCCATGTTTCGCCGATTTCGGTAATTGAAAATATCAAACACCCGGTCCTGTTTATACATAGCCGCAAAGATGATTTTATTTTGCCCTCAATGACAAAAGAATTGTTCGAACATAAAAAGGGACCAAAGATGCTTTATATTGCCGAAAAAGGAAAGCATGCCCAATCCTTTAACGAAAATCGCGCCGATTATGAACGGGTTGTTGATGAGTTTTTGCAAAAATATGTTGAGCCGGCTATGTCAAGTAAAAACAGACTGACCCCTTAAGGTTCAGTCTGCTTTTACTTTCATAACGAAGTTCATTCGTCCATTAATTATTTGCTGCGGGCTTTTAAGCTGGAAACTGTTAGTGCTTCCGGAAAAATCAATTTTCATCTCCTCATCAAAGAAAACAAGCTTTGATTTTTCAACATATACAGTTCTATCATTTGTCTTAACTTCTATATCGTCTTCATCTAATTCGCCTGTGAACCACAAGGCGGCAACTCCGCTTACTGCTCAGCCGCAGCCATCTGTATCGTATTTTAGCTTCAGATACCCAGATCGGCCTGCTGTTTTTTCATTAATTTTTGCTGCTGCTGCTTCTGTAATCAAAATTTCCATGTTTAAGTTCCCCCTCATTCGACATATGATGATAATATCATATGCAACTTTAGGCAGAATCTTTTTTGCTCACGGTCTATTGTTTGCATTTTCCTGTGATTCCAGTTAATCTCAGGTATATACGAACATTTTACAAGGGGTGCTGGCTAATATGTCAAAGGTACAAATTAAGGTAAATGATAATGGGTCATTAAGAATCACTGGTGATGTAGAATTGCTAGACGGCGAGGGCAAGGTTTATACTACAAAGCCTTCCTTCTCTCTTTGCCGCTGCGGCTTGAGCAAGAATAAGCCATTTTGCGATGGCTCCCATAAAGGGAATTTTGAATCTCAGGTTCGAGTGCCACAAGAAGATTAATTATTAGGAGAGCGGCCTTTCGATGAGGCCGCTCTTTTATATATCCGTTAATCTAATGTCAGCGATTGTATCAATCGTGATTCGGTGCAATTCATTAAAATGATCTACAACATGAAGCTTATGTTCCAGTTCATCCCAATAGTGGATTTTTCCAATCACAATTTCGTAATTACGGTTTCGGTAATGAGTTATCGTTACATCCTGATTAAATTCGATAGCCTCGGCTAAGATGTCATTCATCAGCTCGAACTGCTGTTCATCCATTTCCTTTTGCAGTTCATACTGGTCTTCTTTTACCCAATCTCTGAGCAGTTTCACATGCTCAGGAAGCATCATCGACGTCCATTTGATTCTTCCGCGGTCACGAATCATATGCCTCGCCTTCTTTCTTTACTTGTCTAGCTCCATGCGCCTAGGCGCTTCCACTTTTCTTTTACATTTTATGCCCGCCAACAAGCGTAGCACGGTGCTTGGCTGTTCCTCCTGACGTATAAGAAACGGCTCTTAATAAGGAACCTGGTCCAAAGCGTCGGCGGACAGAATCGACCACATAGCCAAGCTCCCGCCTTTTGTAAGCCCCCAGATCAAAAAGATCCAGCTGCAGTTCACAATCGTCAACAATATTGCCAAGTGAAATTGAAATCTGCCTGACCGTCTTGCCGTTATAATGCTCATAAAACAATTCAAGGCAGACACGGTAAAGCTCCATCGTAACATTTGTCGGCTGCTTGATTGTTCTTGCGCGATGAAAACCGCCGCCAAATTCGTCCTGGCTGTAACCGACTCCAAGGCTGACTGTCCTGCCGGCTTTGCGGCGGGTTCTCGCCCGCCGTGCGACCTCCTCGCACATTTCTAGAATGACATGCTTGATTTCTTCTTCGTCTTTGTAGTCCCTTAAGAGGATTTGACTTTTTCCAAAGCTAATCTGTCCTTCAATAATCGGTGCACCTAAATCGGAAAGATCAACTCCCCAGGCATGATGGTAAAGCTGATTGCCCATAATGCCGAATTTCTTTTCCAGTATGTCTAAATCATGGCGGGCCAGCTGACCAACCGTGAAAATCCCCATACCATTTAATGTTTTTTCTACCCGACGGCCGATGCCCCACATTTCCCTTAGCGGTGATACTTTCCACAGCTTTGTTTGGACGTCTTCATACGTCCACTCGGCAATCCATGTCTTTTTCGCTTCAAGATCAAGACAAAGCTTTGCCAGCAGCATATTAGGACCAATCCCAATCGTACATGGGAGCTGGAATTCCCGTTCAATGTCATTTTTTATTTTCTCTGCAATCGTACGGGCATCCCCCCATAAATGTAAGACCTCATCTACTTTAATAAAGCTTTCATCGACACTGTAAACATGAATAGCTTCTTTCGGAACGTAGCGGTTAAAGACACGGGTAATTTCGGTAGAAATCCGCAAATAAGTGGCCATCTTAGGCTCTACAATTTGAACCCTTGGGTCATCCTTAGGGACCTCAAACAGCCGCGAGCCTGTTTTGATGCCGAATTCTTTTTTTAGCTTCGGGGAGGCCGCAAGTACGACACTCCCCTGCCGTTCTTTGTCACCGACAATCGCGATATAGCAATCCAAAGGATCCAATCCCAGCATGACAGCGGAGCAGCTGGCATAGAAGCTTTTCATGTCGATACATAAAATTTTATGATGCGGCAACGTGCTGTAATCGATCATAAGCTTTTCCTCCACACATCATTATCGAACATTCGTTCCTTATTATATTCTATATCTTATACGAATATTCGTTCGTATTCAATGGAAATTTTTTGTATGTTTATAAGAAAGCATTACTTCCGAAAAAATATTATCAACTTTTAAGAGCAGATGTTAATTTACTCACTGTGTTATTAAAATCATCCTGCTACAATGAATGGGTATTTAAGATTCTGCTTCAAAAATAAAAACGAAATGGGGTTTTTTCTTGAATTTCCCACAATTAAAAATAGGACACATGCTGCCAAAGGTTCCGATCATACAAGGAGGGATGGGGGTCGGCATTTCTTTAAGCGGCCTAGCATCTGCCGTTGCGAACGCAGGAGGAATTGGAATCATCTCAGGAACAGGAATAACAGTTGAGGAAATGAGAATGCATATAAGGAAGGCGAAGCAAAGGATAACGAATTCAGGCTATATTGGAGTCAATGTTCTCTTTGCTATGAATGACTTTGCTGAAAAAATGAAATCAGCCATTGAAGAAAAAGTTGATTTCATCATATCTGGTGCTGGCATTTCAAGAGATATGTATGCTTGGGGAAGGGAAGCCGGGATTCCTGTCATCTCGATTGTATCTTCAGCGAGACTTGCAAAGATGTCTGAACGCCTTGGAGCCAGCGCAGTAGTTGTAGAGGGCTTTGAAGCCGGCGGACATCTCGGTACCGAACGGCCTTTGTTTGACATACTGCCCGAGGTGGTTGAGGCGGTTAAAATTCCAGTCATTGCTGCGGGAGGTATCTTGACCGGAGAAGATCTCGCCCGAGCACTGAGGATGGGGGCCTCTGGAGTGCAGATGGGAACAAGATTTGTTGCAAGCGAAGAGTGTGATGCACCGATATCATTTAAAGAAAAATATGTAGAGGCACGGCAGGAAGATACGATTTTAGTAAAAACAACGGTTGGTCTCCAAGGCCGTGCGATTAAGAATCATTTCACTGACCTTATTTCAGATGAAAAAAAGGTAAAAATTAAGAAATGCATTGATTGTTTAAAAGATTGTTCCTATCGTTTTTGTACACTTGATTCATTGATCACTTCAATGAATGGCGATTGTGAAAATGGTCTTGTTTTTACAGGTGCCAGAGTACATGAAATCAAAGAAATTCTGCCAGTTCAAACCATCATAGATAATATTATGAGAGAATATGAAGCTTGCCTCTGATTTTGAAAAGGACCTGACCACCTTGGTTAAGTCCCTTTTTTCATCTTTCCAACAAGCTAAAAAGCGATATAATGTTGGTGAGGTGTATTCCGTGGAAAAAAAGTTTGTGATGAAGATGATTAAGAATTGTTTTAAACAATATTATGAGGAGGATTCAACGCCGATTACCGAAAAAGATTTAGAGGAATTAACGAATAAGGTTCTTCAGGCTGCTAAAGCAGATCCAGACGAGGATTTATATGAAGCAGTGAATGATGCTGTATATGAGTTTTTAATAGAGTAAAAAGCCCGCTCCCATAGACCATAGAAGCGGGCTTTAGGAAATGAAACTTGCTTAACAGCATAAGAATCGCTATTTTTTACTAAGCACCCGTTTCCCTATTCTCTCAAACAAGCGTGGAAAAAGAACAAAAACCACGCTGCCCATATTCATCCAACGCGGCAAATTAATTTCGCGTGTCCGCGTCAGCATAGTGCCAACGACCTTGCTTGCAACAAATTCGGGCTTGAGCATAAATCTCTGGACGTTTTTCACATACGTCCCCTGTTCATCCGCAATAGTAAAAAAGTTTGTTGCAATCGGCCCGGGGTTGACCGTTGTCACTTGAATATTATAGTCGGAAAGCTCCATCCTCAGGGCGTTGGAATAGCCAAGCACAGCATGCTTCGTAGCAGAATACACACTCGATTTCGGGGTAGCGATTTTTCCAGCCTGCGAGGCAATATTGATAATCTGTCCAAAGCCTCTCTCCCGCATTTTTGGCAAAACCATGCTGGTACAGGCCATTAACCCGACAACATTCACGCCAAACATCCCTTTTATTTCATCAATCGATGCCTCGTGAGCTTCGCGAAAAATCCCAAAGCCGGCATTATTTACAAGAATGTCAATATCCCCAATCATCGCAAATATGTGCTGAAAAACCTCTTGGATTTGATTCGTATCAGAGACATCAAGCTGAAAAACTTCTACTCTCACATGATACTGCGCTTCCAGTTCGGCCTCTAGCAGCTTTAGTTTATCAAGGCTGCGGGCAAGCAAGACAAGATTCGCCCCGCTCGCTGCACAAAGCTTAGCGATTTCCGCACCAATCCCCCCTGAAGCACCGGTAATCACAATATTTTTATTTTTTAATTGTTCCCTGACCATTTTGCCACCTCATTAAGAGAATTCCATACCCGTTCCGTTTTTAGACCTTTATCCACAAGTGTTAGTTTTTTTACTTACAAATAAAATTTACATCTCCGACCGGAAATGGAGTCGGCAGAAATATTATCGCAATACCATTTTACCATTCATTCAATTAAAGTCTCCCTAATGTTATCGTTATATAGTGCAAGTTCCTAAGTTCCTAGACATATATTATAAAGTGTAGCGATTTTATCTATAAATGTCATTAATTTCGAAAAATCATTTTTCAAAAAACAAAAAATTCCGTAAACTTACCTCTTGACAAATAGCCTGTTTTTCTTGCATAATCACTATTAAAACTTTGATTCGTTTTAATGCAATGAGTAAGGCCAGTAAATGAGAAACGGCGAAAGAGAGTGAAGCTCGGCAGGCTGAAAGGCTTCACCGCCCTCTTGATCATTGAACCTACCTTATGAGCATTTAGGCAAACCTAACGTATTCCGGCGTTAACGGAATCGAGTGAACCCCGAGAGAATCTTTTTCTCTGGGGTAAATGAAGGTGGTACCGCGGAAGATAAGACCTTTCGTCCTTTACGGATGAAGGGTCTTTTTGTTTTTTCAAAAAATAAAAGGGGGATCTTTTCATGAAAAAAATGACAATTATCGGCGGCGGCTCCATGGCTGAAGCGTTTATTTCCGGTATTTTAGAAAATGGGTTAATAAATCGAAAAAACGTCTGGGTAACAAACCACTCTAATAAGGAAAGGCTGGATTATTTAGCAGAGCATTACGGGATCAACGGGTCCTATAATTTAAAGGAACTTTTTGTAGATACTGATATTGTTATGCTGGCAATGAAACCAAAAGATGCTGCGGCGGCAATTGATAAAATCCGCGAATATTTAACAGATGAAATGCTAATGGTTTCCGTGCTTGCCGGGGTTTCCATGAATACGATAGAAATGCTGGCCGGCCGGCAGCTGGCGGTTGCAAGGGCCATGCCAAATACATCTGCGGCAGTGGGAAAATCAGCGACAGCCATTGCAGTAAACGAACGTGTCTCGGAAAGCCAGCTGGAAATAGCGCGACAGCTGTTCGAAACGGTCGGCCTGGCCGCCTTCGTTGAGGAGAGTCAGCTTGATGCCGTAACCGGACTGTCCGGTAGCGGCCCAGCCTATATTTATTATTTGATTGAGGCAATGGAAAATAGTGCGGTAGAAATCGGCCTGGAAAAACAAATCGCAAAACAGCTAATTGTGCAAACACTAATCGGGGCAGCGGAAATGGTCAAAAGCTCAGCCAAGCCGCCAGAACAGCTTCGCCGGGAAGTAACAAGTCCAGGCGGAACTACCGAAGCAGGGGTGCGCATCTTGGAAGCCAACGGAGTTCAGCAAGCTTTTATTTCCTGTATCAAAGCTGCCGCCACTCAGTCTAAAAAAATGGGCGATGCCTTATGTTCCGAGCTTAAAGTATATTAATCAGAGCGTCTTTTTGGTACTTTCTTTACATCTTTCATATACTGAAGTTAACACTTCGAAAAAGGATTTGGAAAGATGGAAATCATACTTACTGTGCTCTTCGCTATTGGCATTGTCGTTTGGCTCGTTTTTCTAGTAGATGCCCTGCTTGGTCTGCAAAATCTAGAGCCATTAGAAAGAGAAGAAGAGTTGGAACCCGGTCCGTTATTATCCGTCATTGTGGCGGCGCGAAACGAAGAAAAGCAAATAAAGGCAAGCGTTCTTAGCCAGTTGAAGCAAACATATCAAAATGTAGAATGGATTCTTGTAGACGACCGTTCCACAGATCAAACGGGAACTATAATGAACGAATTGGCTGAACTAGACGCACGAATATCCGTCATCCATATAGAAAACTTACCGAAAGGATGGCTCGGAAAAAATCATGCCTTATATACGGGTGCTCTAAAGGCTTCAGGAAAGTGGCTGTTATTTACGGATGCGGACGTTGAGTACCAGCCTAAAAGCTTTGCAAAGGCACTCCATTACTTTGAGAGGCAAAGGCTGGATCATTTAACAGCAGCCCCTAACTTACATGCTAAAAGGTTTTGGCTGAAAACATTTATTGCCTTCTTCCTATTTGGCTTTTCCTATTATAAGCGTCCATGGATGGCCAATAACCCAAAGTCGAAAATTGGAACAGGGATTGGGGCTTTCAATCTTGTAAGGAAATCCGCCTACACGGCATTTGGTACCCATGAAAAAATAAAAATGCGGCCCGATGATGATTTACAGCTTGGGATGAAACTGAAGAGAGCTGGTTTCCGACAGCGAATCGTCACGGCATTGCCGTTAATTGAAGTAGAGTGGTATGGAAGTTTAAAAGAGGCATTTACAGGCTTAGAGAAGAATACGTTTGCCGGCTTAAATTACCGCATCAGCATGGTGTTTTTTGCAATTGTCGGTGTGTTTGTAACAAATGTCCTGCCGTTTATTGCTGTTTTTTCAGGCAATAAGACCATTGCCCTGTTGAGCTTAGGAAATATCGCCTTAAGCGGGATTCATTACTATCTCATCATTAAACGAATGACCGTCTTCTCCCCTGCTATGTTTCTCGTACTGCCGATTACTGCTTTGTTGTTTATTTATTCGATTATCCGTGCAAGCTGCCTGACGTTTAAGCGCGGCGGGATTGTTTGGCGGGGAACCACCTACCGTTTAAGTGAACTTAGAGAAAAAGATAAAGCATAGATTGCACATGATTCCGCATGTCTTTGCTATACTAAAAGTGGTAAATTTTGAAGGAGGTTTTTATGAATGACTGTAAAATTATTTTCTCCTTATAGTATTAAGGGTGTCACATTGAAAAACCGAATTGTCATGTCACCAATGTGCATGTACTCAAGCCACAACGAAGACGGTCGTGTGGAAAACTGGCACCGTGCACACTACACGTCTAGGGCTGTTGGACAAGTGGGCCTAATTATCGTCGAAGCAACCGCTGTTACGCCGCAAGGACGGATTTCACCGCAGGATTTAGGTATTTGGAGTGACGCACATGTTGAAGGGTTCCACGAACTTGTCGGGCTTGTAAAAGAACATGGGGCAAAAATAGGTATCCAGCTGGCCCATGCCGGCAGAAAAGCTGTTTTAGAAGGAGAAATTATCGCCCCATCAGCCATTGCATTTAATGAAAAATCAAAAACTCCAAAGGAAATGACCAAGGCAGAAATTGAAGAAACCGTTGAGGCATTTAAAAAAGGAGCGGAGCGTGCGAAAAAGGCCGGATTCGATGTAATTGAACTTCACGGTGCCCATGGGTATTTGCTAAACGAATTCCTTTCCCCGCTTTCAAATAAAAGAACAGATGAATACGGCGGAACAGCGGAAAACCGCTACCGTATCCTTCGCGAAGTGATCAATGCCATCAAAATGGTATGGGAAGGACCTCTTTTTGTCCGGGTTTCTGCGAATGATTACCACGAAGACGGATTAACACCGGAAGATTACATAACGTTTGCCAAGTGGATGAAGGAGCAGGGGGTTGATTTAATCGATGTCAGCTCTGGCGCCGTGGTGCCGGCACACATTAATGTGTACCCAGGATATCAAGTGTCTTATTCTGAAACCATAAAGCATGAAGCAGGGATTGATACAGGGGCAGTTGGCTTAATCACTTCACCAATTCAAGCGGAAGAAATTTTACAAAATGATCGTGCCGATTTAATCTTTTTAGCACGCGAATTGCTGCGCGATCCGTACTGGCCGCGGACAGCTGCTAAGGAGCTTGGTGTCGAAATCGAAGCACCTAAACAATATGAGCGCGGGTGGCTATAAATAGAAAGAGGCTGGGCCAAAACTAGCT
>NZ_BNDS01000041.1 GCF_014656545.1 Neobacillus kokaensis | reverse complement strand
TTACTACTAATATACGAGGAGTGAGAATATGGATTTTAATTTACGCGGAAAAACAGCATTAATTTTAGCTTCCAGTCAAGGACTGGGTTATGCGATTGCCGAGCGGCTTGTTAAAGAAGGAACAAATGTTGTCATCTCCGGCAGGGGGGAGGAAAAATTAAAAGAGAAATGCAGACAGCTTGAGGTAATCGGAAATGGTAAAGCGGTCTATCGGAAGGCTGATATTAAGAATCCAGCTGATATAAAAGGGCTGGTGTCGTTTGCCATTGAAACATTTGGCAGAATTGATATGCTCGTGAATAATGCTGGCGGCCCTCCTGCTGGTTCGTTTGAAGAATTGTCAGATGAACAGTGGCAGGCCTCTTTTGAATTAAACTTGCTTTCTTATGTACGAACGATTCGGGAAGCATTGCCATATTTAAAACAGCAAGGAGGAAAGATTCTTAATATTGCTTCTTCGTCCATTAAAGAACCAATTCCAGGTTTAATTCTATCAAATACCTTCCGTACAGGAATCATTGGCTTATCGAAAACATTGGCTACTGAACTTGCCCCGTATAATATTCTTATTAATACGATTGCGCCGGGGAGGATTGCGACCGACCGAGTTAAACATTTAGATCAAGTAACTGCGGACAAGCAGGGGCTTGATCTAAAAACAATTGAAACACAAATGAAAGCCCTTATTCCATTAGAGCGTTATGGCACCCCGGAGGAATTTGCGAATGTTGCAGTATTTCTGCTTTCTGATGCAAATTCATATATGACAGGCAGTGCATTATTAGTGGATGGCGGTATGGTCAAAGCCATTTAACAACGAAAAGCGCAAGTGCCTCGTTAGCTCCGACAAGCACAAGATGAGACGGCCTAAAGGTTGCTTTTTAACCTTTTGGACGGATTGGCTTGTGACCTCGAGGGGCTAGGCGCTGGAGCTAGACAAGAAGAAATTACCACAAGTGGCCTCCATTTACGTTTATTACCAATTTTTTTTGGCTAAGGTAAAAATATAAAAGGAGTGTTTAGAATGTATAAAAAAGATTTTGTGGTTTTTGCTCTGCTGATAGGAATAATTAGTACCAGTCTGTTAAGCGGCTGCAATGTTTTATTATCCAATGAATCGATTGTAAACCGCTATGCTGACGCACTCTTGACAAAAAATAATGAGATTCAATTCCGCTTTCGCATCAATAACGAGATCATTGAAGACCATCAATTATATAAGGTAAAAGTAATGATTCACGATGAGAAATTAGCGGCTGCAATAGGAAAAAGAGAGATTATTTATGGCGAGGAACAAGTGCTTAATGGAGAATATTTAGACGTAAAAGGAAAAAGTGAAAAATATATTTACATGGACCCAATCCCATTAAAAGCGGATTTGCATATTCAGGAACTTCAAAACATGATTGAACAAAATAAAGCGGTTTCCATAGAAGTGTTTAATAATAAGGAAGTATTTGGACGTGCCTATTTAACCAATTTTTCATCAGAACTATAAAGAAAAAATAAGATGAGAGGGGAATAAAAAATGTTATCTTCTGACATTACGATTGGTTTCATTGGAACAGGTGTGATGGGGAAAAGCATGGCGTCACATTTATTAGCAGCAGGTTATCCATTGGTTGTCTATTCTAGAACACGAGAGAAAGCACAAGACTTATTGGACAAAGGGGCAGCTTGGACTGGTACACCCAGAGAAGTGGCGGAAAAAGCTTCGGTTATTTTTACAATGGTTGGTTATCCGGCGGATGTTGAAGAAGTATATTTAGGTGCAGAGGGTTTAATTCCACATGGGAAAGCGGGGAGCTATTTTATAGACATGACAACATCTGCTCCATCGATAGCCGTTAAAATTTATCATGAAGCAAAGAAACGGGGCATTTCCTCCATCGATGCACCAGTTTCTGGCGGCGATGTTGGTGCACGGGAAGCAAAACTTTCGATTATGGCTGGGGGCGATCCTGAGGCATTCGAAGCAATCCTCCCGATCTTAAAGCACTTAGGAACAAATATCGTTTACCAAGGAAAAGCAGGGGCTGGACAGCATACGAAAATGAGTAATCAAATCGCGATTGCCTCCAATATGATCGGTGTTTGTGAAGCCATTATTTACGCCCAAAAGGCCGGATTAAATCCGGAAACAGTCCTTAAAAGTATCTCAACCGGTGCAGCAGGCAGCTGGTCATTAAGCAATCTTGCTCCAAGAATGTTACAGGGGAATTTTGAACCAGGTTTTTACATAAAGCATTTTATAAAAGATATGAAAATTGCTTTAGATGAGGCGGAACAGATGGGAATGGAAGTACCTGGACTTTCTTTAGCTAAATCTTTATATGATCAATTGGCAGAAAAAGGCGAAGAGAACAGCGGAACCCAAGCATTATATAAATTCTGGAACAATTAGTTAGCTCTTTTGGCCGTTATTGGAAGGCATAATTTCTTTCTGCAAACCTGATACTAGTAATAGCTTGTTGTTAGGGAGGAATATTTGATGGCCAAAAGAACAAAGAAAAATGATGCGAAACAAAAAAATAAAAAGGGCTTTGATTCAGCTGTTCTAAACGAAGAATTTGCCCATGAAATGGGAGCAGCTGATACAAACAAAATCCATAAGGATAAAGCGAAAAAAGTAAAAGCAGCAAAAAATAACGGAGAGTATACTGGGCAATAATACGTAATATGCCGCAAGACCCTCAGATAAAAAATCTGAGGGTCTTCTATTATATTTATCTCCATTTTTGAAGGTACTGCTTAATTCGTCCTAAACCGAGTTCTAACGTTTCGCGTGAACAGGCAAATGATAAACGGAAGTAGCCTTCACCATACTTTGAAAAGGCGCTGCCGGGAACCACGGCAACCTTTGTCTCCTTTACAAGGTCAAGGGCAAAATCAAAGCTGTTTAAAGGTATTGTGGCAGGAATTTTTACAAAGAAGTAGAAAGCACCTTCTGGTTTGACGGTTTCAAGGTTCATGTCATTTAAGGCTTCAAATACGTAATCTCTTCTTGCTTCATACTCTTTTCTCATGGTTATTGCATCATTGAACCCAGCTGTCAGGGCTTCATAAGCCGCTTTTTGAGCAATCGAATTGGCACATGACACGTTATATTGGTGAACCTTAAGAATGTGCTTGGCGATGCCCTCTGGGGCAAATAAAAAGCCAATCCTCCAGCCGGTCATTGAATGGGATTTAGACAATCCGTTAATAATTATTGATTTTTCCTTAAGAAAGCATCCAATTGATTGGTGTTGGCGGCCAAAGGTAAGTTCACTATAAATTTCATCTGCCAAAATAAAGATGTCCATCTCTTTCAAATAGGCAGCAATTTCTTTTAATTCATCCTCTGTTAAGCTTACTCCGGTTGGATTTGATGGATAAGGGAGGACAATACACCGCGTTTTATCGGTAATATACGGTTTAATCATCTTTAAAGTAAAGCGAAATTGATTTTGTCGTGTATCGACATGCACCGGAATTGCACCCATCATGCGAATGATTGGTTCATAGCCAGGGTATATTGGTCCGGGTAAAATGACTTCTGACCCTTTTGTTAAAATGGTTCTAAAGGCAATATCAATTGCTTCGCTTGCTCCAGTTGTAACAATCACTTCTGATTCGGGTTTATAGTGCACTCCATATTTTTCGGCTGCAAAATGACATGCAGCTTTCCTTAATTCAATTGTACCCGCATTATGGGTATAAGTAGTAAAATCATCTTCTATTGCCTTGATACCGGCATTTTTTATATGCTCCGGAGTTGGAAAATCGGGCTGCCCAATGGTCAAAGAAATGAGATCATCCATTTGGGAGACCATGTTTGAAAATTTTCTAATTCCCGAAATTTCAATGTCTTTTACATGCTGGTTAATTAAATGTTCCAATTTGTCCATCCTTCCATTTTTAAAGCCAGGAGCATCTTCCTGGCTTTAAGTCATAGGATTAAATTTAATATCTTTCACCCAATTTTTTAAACACCGGTTTTTGATAGTTACGCTGATGATTTTTCGGAGATCTGGGTGCATCAGTATGTTCCATGACTCCTGTATACGATTGTAAAATTGCTTTAGCAGTATTAAGAGACATGACTGCCTTGGGATTTCTTACCTGGCTATCAAGCTTTCCTAAATGCGGAAGATTAATAAAGTCTGTCTTTGTAGGAGGAATATGAAATAAATATCTTCCGCATTCAACTAAGCAATCCGACTGCTGCTGGCTGTTCCGCGGATTTTCAGAAAAGTGTAGACCAATCTTTTTTGCTTTTCCTTCTTCGATCAATCTCTTTAATGATTCCTGTTTTAATTTGTATAAAAATTTGGGATTAATCGCTGTTTTAGCATGACGATTAACGATAAAGACAGCTTGTGAGAGGTTTTCGATGGTTTGATTTTCATTTGTTTGAGGACGATTCTGATCGGGATTCAAAATATTTACTCCTTTCTATTATTTCAACCAACTATATTATACCTTTTTTTTGTTAAAATAGAAAAGTGTTAGCAAAATAATTTTAAAAAAATAAAAAAGAAAGCATAATTTTTTATGCCTTCTAAGTCCGAAATGTAAATACCGTAAGTTCTGGTTTTGATAAGAAGCGAAATGGGAGTCTTGTTGTACCGATCCCTCTATTTACATAAAGGGTTAATTGGTTATTATCCCCAAGGGAATAAAGACCTTCTAAATATTTTTGGGCAAAAGGAGGCTTGATTAGTGCTCCGATGAAAGGGATCTTCACCTGGCCGCCATGGCTGTGACCGCTTAACTGCAAATGAATGGGGTAGCGTAATGCATCTTCAGCAAGGTCAGGTGCATGTGATAACAGAATAGTAAAATGGTGTTTCGGCACATTTTTCATCGCTATCGATATGTCAGGAGTCCCTAGCATGGCATCGTCAATTCCTAGTAAATAAATTCTGCTTCCATCTTGGAGCTTAATGGTTGACGATTGATTTAACAGCACAGTAAAATTTGCAGCTTCCATAATATTTCGGTAAAGGTCCGAACCATAACCACCGTGGTCATGATTGCCAAAAATGCAGAATTTCCCTAGAGGAGCGTGAAGGCTGTCTAAAATCGGTAATAGCCGATTTATTTCTGTATACTTATTAGGTTCGTCCAATAAATCTCCTGTAAAAAGGATTATATCAGGTTTTAGCTGGTTAATTCGATGGGCAAGTTTTTTAATTTGTTTAATGTTATATTGAAATCCAAGGTGAGTATCACTGAATTGAACAATTCTTATACCATCAAAGCTTTTGGGGATTAGTGGGTGTATAATATCCATTTGCTCAATGCTCAGCATAGAGGGCTCAATTTTATTTGCGTAATAATATCCACCTGAACTTAAGCCAAGCAAGGTAAACAATGAACCAATTGTGCGTTTCAAAAAGGTTCTCCTCGTCGTTTTTTTGGGCATATTTCTACCAACCTATACTTTATTAACTTTCAATTTACAGTCCATATGTATTGTCTTTAAAAATGCAAAATATTGCAAGTGAAAAGTTCCTTATAGATTTATATGCTTTAAATCGCAAAAAAGCAGCTTAAATTTCCAAGCTGCTTTTTTTAATTGAGATTTATTTGTAACTTACCGCACGTCTTTTTAGTGCTTCCCAAGAAGAAATAAAACGCTTTTTTCCAACTCTTACTTGCTTGCGTCCTGATAACGGATCATTTAAATATACATAATTGGCATCATAGCCTACGAGTAATACAACGTGTAAATCAAGCGGTGTTTTAATGTAATGCTTCCCGTGATACCAGCCTTCTGGGCGGTCTGGAAGACGATAATCCCCAGTAGTCCAGATAACAACTGGATAGCCCGCCGAAACATGAGCTAACACACGATCAAACGGCTGGTTAGTTAAATTAACCGCTCTGCCAGGGAGCTTCTTGTTAATTAAATCAATCATCGGTTTGTCATAAACAGCATATCCTGGCCGTTTTCCTGTCATATCACCAACAAAGCCATCTGCGGGATTTCCCCAACGCAATATATCGCCTTTTGCTGATTTAATAAGCGGATCAGGATCCTTTTTTATCATTTGATAAAGCTCTATCTTATTCGTCTTTACCCCTGCATACTTTAGCATCATTGTCAAACTGGTTACTTCACAGCCATATTTTAACTCAGGGTTTTGTTTAATTAAAACGACATCAAGCAAAGCTGAATCTTTCCTTTTTTGTCCGTTTTCCGTTTTGCTGCTTTTGTATTTATTGGCCGTTTTTATTATTTGTGCGTTAAGTTCTGTATTTGAGGTCTTTTTTTGTTTGCTGTTTACTTCAGTTTCCTTTGTTAATTCAAAATTTGATTGAGTCGAATTCCTTATTTGCATTGTGGAGGTCTTTTTATCGTCATTTATCTGACTGCAGCCTAACATCGGCAGAATTAAGGCTAATATGCTGAGTCTTTTCATTCACTGATCCTCCTTTAAAAGAGAACTGACCTTATTGTTTGATTGTTTCTTCGGCGCTATAATGGTATCCTTTTGGCAAAGAACGAAGGTCATTTGAATTGCGTATGGTATAATGATGAATATCAATTTTTTTGGAGGTACTTGGATGGATGCTTTGGAAATTCTCTCTGATTTAGAAAATGTTTTTCCTTATTTCCAGCCGATATTTAGTGCCGATGAACAATTAGTCATTGCCTATGAAGTATTAGGAAGATATCAATCAGAAGGTACAATCATAAGCTTAGGGCCATTTTTTCAAGACGATCAAATTCCTGATGAATATAAATTTGAAGTGGATTTGATCTTAGTGAAAAAGGCCCTTGAAAAAGCACTGAAGCTCGACGAGGATGTAAGTATTTATTTAAATCGTAATGCGGATCTGCTAATGTATGGAAATGGCGAGCCGTTCTTACAAGAACTACTAGAATTTGAAAAAAAAGGTTTAAGCTTAAACCGTGTTGTATTGGAAATTTCTGATCGAAACTATGAAGGGGATTTAGACCAATTTGACCACCTTTTACAATATTATAGAACGTATGGAATTAAGATATCGCTGTCTAGTATAGAAAAAGCAAGTCATTTCGAAAGAATTGCCCAGCTTGAACCGGATATCCTAAAAATAAATTTAGAGGCTCTGAAATCGACGGCAACTGGAATGAATTTTAATGATGTATTGTTTACTATTTCACTTTTAGCAAGGAAAATCGGGTCAACCCTCCTGTTTGAAAATATTGAAATGAGCTATCAGCTGCAGTTCGCCTGGAAAAATGGCGGCCGGTATTATCAAGGCTTTTATTTACATCCCCCTGGAGCCGATTTTATACCTCGGGATTTTTTAATTCATCGATTAAAGGAAAAGTTTCATGACTTTATCTCTTATGAAAAGAAAAAATTAGAGGCTGTGTATTTGACTGCTGAGTTTTTTCAAGCGAAAATACATGATTTGGTTTTAAAGTATAAAAAATTAGGCTATGAAGGGCTTTTTCAAGCCATCGTAAAGGAAATGGATCAAGTTACTTTTCGAATGTATATATGTGATGAAGACGGTTTTCAAAAGTCAGCAAACTTTTTTAAAGGTAAGGAAGGCTGGTTTTTACAAAAGGAATATAAGGATAAAAACTGGAGCTGGAGACCTTATTTTTTGGAAAATATAATAAAAATGCGAAATGAACGGAAAGGAATATTGTCCGATTTATATAGTGATATTGAAACAGGCGAAACAATTCGCACCTTTTCGTTTCCAATGAATGGTAACGAATATTTATTTATAGACATTTCATATCATTATTTATTTGAACATGATCAATTACTGTAAGAATACACCTGTATAGAATGATTCATCGAGTGGAATTTTAAGCATAAACATTATGAAGGAGAAAAAAGCTCATGAATCTTTTTGAAATGACCATTGCAATTCTGATTGTGGCAATTCTTGCGTTTTCGCTCTTTTATACATTGGTTGTTGGAAGGCGGCAAAAAGCAATAGATGGTGAATTTGATTCCCAGATTGCTGATCACGTTCAAAAAAATGTCTATGCCAAAAATCCAGTCTTTCTTGCTTATGGAATATTCTTTGCGTTACTATTATTTATCATTTTTTTCATTGCCATCACTTTTTATTAAAAGGTCTCAGAATTCTAAAGAGACCTTTTTTATTTTCGAAATAAAAAAAATTCCTGTTTTCTTGAATTTTTGTTTGGACAAATTAGAAGCATTATTTTATGCTTTTAATATTGGCAAGTAAAAAGGCACAAAAATACTTGTAAAATAATTCATTAGGATAGAAACATGTCTATTGCAAAACATAACGATAGAAAGTTTGTTTGTGTTCGAAAGGAGACGAAAAGCTATGTCACAGCTTCAAGGTATATTAACAAGGTTAAAAAACCTACAAGAACAATCAATTAATGGTGAACCTGCTCAACGGTATTTTGAGGTGAATGGGGAGAGAAAATGTCAGGTGACCTATCACCCTAAAACGGAAACATTTGAATTAGAAGTATATAATGAAAAGGAAAAGCCGAAGCGTTATCAATTTGATAATATCGATATGATTACAATTGAAATCTTTGATTTAATTCAATAGGAGCCATTTGGTTCCTTTTTTTTCGAGTTTTAAGGGTTTAATCTTTTCACAGTCATCCGCTAACTATGATAAAATAGGATTGAAGAAATACAAATGTTGAGGAGTTATCGGCTATGATCAGTCTTCCCAGCGGAGAGTTTTTAGAATTAACAATTAAAGATTTATTGATCCCCTCAGAGCGGGTTGCGCATGTACAAGTTGGCAACAGCCTTGAACATGCTCTCTTAGTGTTAACGAAAAGCGGTTATACCGCAATTCCGGTATTAGATCCGCATTACAAACTTCATGGGCTTATCAGTACACCCATCATTATGGATTCCATACTTGGGCTTGAAAGGATTGAATTTGAGCAGCTGGAGAAAAAAAGGGTGGAAGAGGTAATGAAAGTGTCTATTCCTCGGATAAAAATTTCTGCATCATTTCAAATTTGCCTTGATTTGCTAGTAAATCATCCGTTTCTCTGTGTGGAGACAGATGATGGTTTTTTTGCCGGAATTTTACCAAGGAGTACGGTATTAAACCAATTAAATAGAATCGTGAAGAAATCCAAATGAAACGAAATTTGTTCAGGCTCCCTTAATAGGGAGCTGTAATTTTTTCTGAAGTTAGAGGTGTTTATATGGGGGAGGAAGTTAAGCAGTCAGCACAATCTAGGAAGCAAACAAAAAAGCCGCTCGTATTGGCTTCGGTTATGCTGGCAATGTTTATGGGGGCAATTGAAGCGACAATTGTCTCAACGGCGATGCCGGCCATTGTTGCAGATTTAGGTGGCTTCACTTTATATAGCTGGGTGTTTTCTGCCTATTTATTAATGAATTCAGTTACTGTATTAATTTATGGTAAGCTTTCTGATTTGTTTGGGCGCAAACCGATTCTCACTTTTGGTATTATCATATTTTTAATTGGCTCAATTCTTTGCGGTTTTGCCACATCGATGCAAATGTTAATTATTTTCCGTCTAATTCAAGGATTTGGTGCGGGGGCTGTAGCCCCTATCGCCACCACTATTGTCGGTGATATCTACACTCCAGAGGAAAGGGCAAAAATTCAAGGCTATCTTTCAAGTGTTTGGGGGATTTCGGCCATTACCGGTCCTGCTATTGGCGGCCTGCTGGTACAGTATGTTAACTGGAAATATGTATTCTGGATTAATGTTCCCCTGGGAATTCTTTCTTTAGTTGGTTTATGGTTGTTTTTACATGAAAATGTCAAGCACAAAAAACATGAGATTGATTACTCCGGCGCCGTTTTATTAACCATCACCATATCATCGATTATGCTTCTGCTGGTTGAGGGCGGGAGCAGATGGACATGGGGGTCCTGGCAGGCTGTGAGTTTATCGGCTTTAGCTATAGTTACAATGATTGCTTTTGTCTTTCAGGAAGGACGGGTTAAAGAACCGATGATGCCATTTTCAATTTGGAAAGAAAGGCCCATTTTTATTGCCAATATCGTTTCATTGACAACAGGAATCATGTTAATTGGTATTTCTAGCTTCTTACCGACATTTGTGCAAGGTGTAATGGAGCAGACGCCCATTGTGGCTGGATTTACCTTAACGGCGATGTCGATCGGCTGGCCGATTGCCTCAACTCTTTCAGGAAAGATGCTCTTGACTCTTGGTTATAGAAAAACCTCCGTGATCGGGGGCGTATTTCTAATAGTTGGAAGTATCTTTTTTGTAATGATGACAGCTTCTTCAGGTCCTGTTTGGGCTGCTGTTGGTTCCTTTTTAGTAGGAATCGGAATGGGATTAACCTCAACGGCATTTATTGTATCCATCCAGAGTACTGTAAGCTGGGAACAACGCGGAATAGCCACGGCAGCGAACATGTTTATGCGAAATCTTGGAAATACAATTGGCGCTGCTCTCTTAGGTGGAATCCTTAATAATCGAATGGTAAATTTTTTCCAACAGAAAGATTCAACTCTTACAGTTGATGATGCTAATAAGCTGTTAAAGGCAGACGAACGTGCCCATTTGCCAAGCTCTGTTAGAACGATATTACAGGATGGATTGACAAATTCTTTGCATTCTGTTTACTATGTTGTTTTTGTGTTTGCTATTATTAGCATGTTGTTCATCTTATTTATACCGAGAAAAAATAAACGCCCTATATAGGCAGTGAAGGTTTTTTTGAAAGGAGATGTTTTAAGTGTCCTCATTATCTGAATTTCAATTACTTGCTGTGTTAGCTCAAGAAATGAATATGCGAAAAGCATCTGAACGTTTATTTGTATCACAGCCGGCTTTATCCCAGAGACTGCAAACGATTGAAAAGGAATGGGGGACGAAGTTGTTTATTCGTTCGCAAAAAGGACTGTCTTTGACCCCTGCCGGTGAACTGGTGATTGAATTTGTTAATGATGTTCTTAAAAAGGAAGAGAAGGTCCGTGAGAATCTTTATTCACTTCAATCAGGCGTTTCGGGAACCTTAAGAATTGCAGTTGCCTCTATTGTCGGACAAAATTGGCTCCCGGAGGTTTTAAAAAAATTTGTTGATAAGTACCCTCAAGTAAAAATATCACTGATCACAGGGTGGAGCAGTGAAATATTAAGATGTCTATATGATGACCAAGTACATATTGGAATTATTCGAGGGACTCCTGATTGGAAGGGAGTAAAGGTCCATCTCTTTAAAGACCCGCTTTATTTAGTAGACAGGGACATAACAAAGCCTGAACAAGTGTTAAATACTGACCGCCCCTTTATTCAATTTAAAAGTGATTCAAATTATTATCAGGAGATCCAGGATTGGTGGATGATGAATTTTAAAACTTCGCCAAAGAGGACGGTTGTTGTAGATCAAATTGAAACATGCAAACAAATGGCTTTTAATGGTATTGGATATGCTATATTACCCGCCATTACGTTACCCAAGGGTGGTCAAAGCATTTTTAAAATTCCTCTTGTTGACGAGAATAACATTCCCGTAGCGAGGGATACTTGGTTATTGGGCTATGAATCTGCCTTCCAGTTAAAACAGGTCCAAGCGTTCGTGGACATTGTAAAAGAACATATTTCTGAATCCTCTGACCTTTAGGAGGATTTTTCTTGTGTTCACTGCCTTAGTTTGTTAAAGTATTTTTTAGTAAGTTATAGGAGGACAAATAAATGATGGATGCACATGAAATTATCTCTTTTATCCAAAATAGTAAAAAATCAACACCGGTTAAAGTATATCTAAAAGGTGATATGGAAGGTATTGACTTTGGGAGCAATGCTAAGTCCTTCATCACTGGCTCTACTGGAGTTGTTTTTGGAGAATGGTCAGAAATTGAAACCGCTCTAGAAGCGAATAAAGAAAAAATTGAAGACTATGTTATCGAAAGCGACCGTCGAAATTCAGCTATTCCTTTATTAGATACAAAGCATATTAATGCTCGAATTGAGCCGGGTGTTACGATTCGCGATCAGGTGGAAATTGGTGATAATGCTGTTATTATGATGGGCGCAGTAATTAATATTGGCGCTGTCATTGGTGAAAAAACAATGATTGATATGGGAGTTGTACTTGGCGGTCGAGCTACTGTTGGGAAGAACTGCCATATTGGTGCTGGAACAGTGTTAGCTGGTGTAATTGAACCGCCATCTGCAAAACCGGTTATCATAGAAGATGATGTTGTGATTGGTGCTAATGCAGTGGTCCTTGAAGGTGTAACAGTAGGTAAAGGAGCAGTTGTAGCAGCTGGTGCCGTTGTCACTCAAGATGTTGCTCCATTAACAGTAGTCGCAGGAACCCCTGCAAGAAAAATTAAAGATATCGATGAGAAAACAAAATCTAAGACAGAAATCATGCAAGAATTAAGACAAATATAATAATCAATAACTATAAGCGTGGAGCTATTCCACGCTTCTTTTTGAAGGAGAAGAAAAATGAATAGCTTAATTAAAATACGTCGTGACCTGCATCAAATTCCTGAACTTGGATTCCAGGAATTTAAAACACAGGCATATTTATTAAACTATATTCAATCATTACCTCAAGAACGGCTTTCAATAAAAAAATGGAAGACTGGATTATTCGTAAAGGTTCATGGGGTGAAGCCAGGAAAAACAATTGGTTATAGGACGGATATTGACGGTTTGCCAATAACTGAAGAAACGGGTTTGCCGTTTTCCTCTACGCATGAAGCGAAAATGCATGCCTGTGGACATGATTTTCATATGAGTATTGCACTAGGTTTGCTCACACATTTTGTCCAAAATCCGATCGCTGATAATCTTTTATTTATCTTCCAGCCCGCAGAGGAAGGGCCTGGCGGTGCAGAGCCAATGCTGCAATCAAAAGAAATGCAGGAGTGGATGCCTGATATGATTTTTGCCCTGCATATTGCTCCGGAATATCCGGTTGGAACTGTAGCAATTAAAGAGGGGTTATTATTTGCTAATACTTCCGAGTTATTTATTGATTTAAAAGGTAAAGGCGGGCATGCCGCCCTGCCGCACCAAACCAATGACATGGTGATTGCTGCATGTGCTCTTGTTAACCAATTACAAACAATTGTTTCCCGAAATGTCAATCCACTTGACTCAGCAGTGATAACGATTGGAAAAATTACTGGGGGAACCGTTCAAAATATTATTGCTGAAAATGCAAGACTCGAAGGGACGATCCGGACATTAACACCAGAATCAATGAAAAAAGTAAAACACCGTATTGAAGCGATTGTGAGCGGTATAGAGACTGGCTTTGAGTGCGTGGCGAAAATTGACTATGGGTCTATGTATTATCAAGTTTATAATCATGAGGAATTAACAAAGGAATTTATGGATTTTCTTAAGGACGATCTAGAGGTTCAGCTAATCGAATGTAAGGAAGCAATGACTGGCGAAGATTTTGGTTACCTGTTGAAGGAAATTCCAGGATTTATGTTTTGGCTTGGCGTTGACACTCCATATGGTCTCCATCATGCAAAGCTAAACCCAAATGAGGATGCTATTGCAGCTGCGGTTAGAATTATGACAAATTATATAACATTTAAGGGTAATTGATAACAGGGATAAAAGTCATTTTATTTTATTGTTATGGGTAATTATGCTAAAATGATGGAGAATATAGGGAAAATATGTTACATATCGTCGTTTATTCTTCCATAGACAGGGCAAACTGATTAAGGGGAAATGAGGAAGCATATTATAATTAATATTTATTTAAATTAATTATAATTTAACATTGACTCAAAATAAGAATTAGCCTATAATGAAACATGTAAACAAGATAGCAAATGAGAATTGCTATAAAAACTCATTTTATCAATATACTTTGGAGGGATTTTAAAATGCCAGAACGTATGGTAGGTAAACAAGCTCCACGTTTCGAAATGGACGCAGTATTACCAAATAAAGAATTTGGTAAAGTTAGCCTTGAAGAAAACATGAAAAATGACAAATGGACAGTATTGTTCTTCTATCCAATGGATTTCACATTTGTATGCCCAACTGAAATTACAGCATTGTCTGATCGTTATGAAGAATTTGATGATTTAGATGCAGTAGTAATTGGTGCTTCTACTGATACAATCCATACTCACCTTGCATGGATTAAAACGGACCGTAAAGAAAACGGTCTTGGGGATTTGAACTATCCTCTTGCTGCTGACACTAACCATGTGGTTGCGCGTGATTATGGTGTGTTAATTGAAGAAGAAGGTATTGCACTTCGCGGTTTATTCATCATCAGCCCAGAAGGCGAATTAATGTATTCTGTTGTTAACCACAACAATATTGGCCGTGATGTTGATGAAACATTACGTGTACTACAAGCATTGCAAACTGGCGGCCTTTGCCCAGCTAACTGGAAGCCTGGACAAGCTACTCTTAACGTTTAATTAATTAATTTAAAAACAGATAGACCTAACCGTATTGTGTTAGGTCTATTTTTAAAATTAGGGGGTATTAAAATGAAGCTGCGCGAACCAATGCCAGAATTAAACGGTGCAACTGAATGGCTGAATGGGCAAGTAACGAGAGAAGAACTAGTCGGAGAAAAGCCAACTCTTATTCATTTCTGGTCAATTAGCTGTCATTTATGTAAGGAAGCAATGCCGCAGATTAATCAATTCCGTGACCAGTATCAAGATAAATTAAATGTAATTGCAGTTCATATGCCACGTTCAGAGAATGATTTAAATCTAGAAGAAATCAAGCAGGTTGCTGCTGAGCATGGGATTACTCAGCCAATCTTTGTCGACAGTGAGCATAAATTAACGGAAGCTCTTGAGAATCAATATGTACCTGCCTACTATGTATTTGACAAAGACGGAAAGCTTCGTCATTTCCAAGCAGGTGGAAGCGGTATGAAGATGCTTGAAAAACGTGTTAACCGTGTATTGGATGAAATGGAGAAAGCAGAATAACTGAGCATATAAAAAACTGTTCGTTTTATTAAACGGGCGGTTTTTTTATGTTTAACTGGCAAGATATTGTAACCAATATTCCTTTTCCTCGTCGGTAATAGTAACCGATGATTTTAATAGGATAAAGGGGTGTTATAAGGTTGAATAAACTCAAAAAAATTCTATTTTTTATGTTCCTCACATTGCTAATTGCTATGGCCGGGTGCAGTTCAAGTAATAGTAAAGAAAGTCAAGACTCGATGGACTCTGCCAAAAGTATGGCCGGAGATAGTACTGGTTTAGTGTCTAAAAATGAGGATCGGGCTGTGGTGGAAAATAAAACAGAAGCTTCTAAAATCCCTCAGCAGACGAAAATGGTTATTTATCATGCAGATTTGCGTTTAAGGGTAAAGAAATTCGAACAAACTGTCCGAAACATCGAAGAAATGGCAGCAAAATATGGCGGTTATATCGCTGAATCTAATATAACAAGAGAGGGGAAAGAGCAATTAAGCGGGATGATTACCATTAGAATACCGCAAAAGCATTTTCAAGATTTTCTTGATGATGCAGAAGGTAAAGCCGCAGAGGTTCTCCAAAGAAATATAACCGGCCAGGATGTTACAGAGGAATATGTAGATTTACAGTCCCGGTTAAAATCAAAAAGAGTAGTTGAAGAACGATTACTATCTTTTATGAAGAATGCAACGAAAACAGAAGACTTATTAAAGATTTCAAATGACTTAGCAGTTGTTCAAGAAGAAATTGAAACGATTGAAGGGAAAATAAAATATTTAGAGAACCAAACTTCCTACTCGACTGTTACACTTACTCTTTATGAAAATCAGGTTATTGTTCCGGATATTGGAGATGATCAATTAAATACTTGGGAAAAAACAAAAAAGCAATTTATGAAAAGTACCAATTTATTATTAACTGGTATTTCAAGCTTAGTTGTCTTTATTTTTGGGAATCTGCCTATTCTGGTCATTCTACTCTTGATTGGCGGGATTATTTATTATTCATATAAGAGAAATAAGAACAGTAATAACCAGCGTTAGAAAACTTATGTATATAGCGAAAAATGATATTAAAATGATACAATAAGAGATAATTGAAATTGTTGGGGGAGTTTTTGTGAAAAAAAGTTTTGCTGTTATAGGTTTAGGCAGATTCGGTGGAAGCATTTGTCGTACCTTAACGGATGAAGGAATGGAAGTACTAGCTATAGACGTTAATGAAGAGCGGGTTAATGAATTTTCAATGATTGCCTCTCATGCAGTAGTTGGTGATACAACCGATGAAGCGGTTCTGAAGAGCCTTGGAATCCGCAATTTCGACCATGTCATTGTCGCTATTGGTGACGATATTCAATCGAGTATTCTAACCACCTTAATATTAAAAGAATTAGGGGTGGCTTGTGTTACCGCAAAGGCCCAAAATGATTATCATGAAAAAGTATTAAGAAAAATTGGGGCTGACCATGTAGTACATCCGGAAAGGGATATGGGTAAGAGAATTGCCCATAATATGACGTCAAGCAATGTCGTCGATTATCTTGAACTTTCAGATGAACATAGTATTGTTGAAATTGTTGCTAATAGAAAGCTTGGCGGACATACGATTATGGATATGGATATTCGTAAGAAATATGGATTAAACATTGTTGCCATTAAACGTGAAGAGGATATTATTGTATCCCCGCTGGCAACAGAACTGATTCATACAAATGATGTTCTCATTGTGATCGGAACAGATAACGATATTGACAGATTTGAAAAGAAGGTAATGGAATAAAGGAATAATAAAAAAAAGAGAAGCGATACTTCTCTCAGGCTGTCGAAAAACTTTCGATAGCCTTCTATTTTAAACCCTTTCTTTAACAATTCACCGCGTTAATTTATTATAATATTATTAATATATCGGCTTCTCAACAAGTCTGTTGATTGGAGCCGAAGGTGTGAAGACTTCTGCGAGAGTAAGGGGCAGGGTAGACCCCGCAGGCGCTCAAGCGTTGAGGAGGCCCCGCGGAAAGCGAAGCACCGGGAGCGGAAATCAACTGGCCCTTTAGCAGAGACAATCAATAAAATTTTATAAAAAATCGGTGTTTAGATTCTTTAGATTCTAATAAAATAAAAAAATTGCCGAGAAAAATACCCTTTCTCGACAATCCGAAAGAAGCGAATGCTTCTCTTTTAGTATTAAACTTCCATAATGATTGGCAAAATCATTGGTCTGCGTTTTGTTTTTTCATAAAGGAATGGTGCTAGTGTGTCAGTAATTTCATTTTTAATTTCCGACCATTGGCTTGTTTTACGTTCCATAATCTTATTTAAGTGCTTCGTGATTAAATTTTGAGCATCGTTAATTAAATCCCCAGATTCTCGCATATAGACGAATCCGCGAGAAATAAGATCCGGACCGGAAGCAATCTTGAATTCCTTCATATTAATGCTTACAACGACGATAACCAGACCTTCTTCAGAAAGAATTCTTCTATCTCTTAAGACAATGTTCCCAATATCTCCAACACCGCTGCCATCAATATAAACAGAGCCTGATGGGATTTTTCCAGCGATTTGGGCTGAAGAATCGGACAGTGCTAAAACTTCCCCATTATCCATAATAAAGCAATTTTCTTCTTCGACACCACAGTCAACAGCGGATTTTGCATGCATTTTCTGCATTCGATACTCACCATGAATCGGCATGAAGAATTTTGGCTTTATTAAGCGAAGCATCAGCTTTTGTTCTTCCTGCCCACCATGCCCAGAAGTATGGATGTTGCTTAATTTTCCATGGATTACATCCGCACCAGCTCGATATAACATGTTGATGGTTCTGCTGACACTTATCGTATTCCCTGGAATTGGTGATGAAGAAAATACGACCGTATCGCCAGGTATAATCTGAATCTGCCGGTGGGTCCCATTTGCAATTCTAGATAATGCTGCCATCGGCTCACCTTGGCTGCCAGTACACAGAATCGTTACTTTTTCTACAGGAAGGCGATTAATTTGTCCCGCTTCTATAAACGTATCCTTCGGCGCTCTAATATAGCCTAAATCTAAACCAATATTAATGGCAGCCTCCATACTCCGGCCAAATACAGCAATTTTTCGTCCGTTTGCGACCGCTGCTTCGGTAACCTGCTGCAAACGGTGAATATTAGATGCAAAGGTAGCAAAAATGATTCGTCCATTTACTTTACGGAAAATATCCTGAATACTTTCTCCGACTCTTCGTTCAGACATTGTAAATTCCGGTATTTCACTATTGGTACTGTCAGAAAGTAAACAAAGGACACCATCTCTCCCGATCTCAGCCATTTTTGTTAAGTTTGCAGGTTCTCCTACAGGAGTAAAATCGAATTTGAAGTCACCTGTATGCACAATTTGTCCAGGGGGAGTTTTAACGACGATTCCATATGAATCTGGAATACTGTGAGTTGTCCGGAAAAAGGTAACAGATGTCTTACGGAACTTTATCACGTCATCTTCTTTAATTTCGATCAATTTGGCATTCCGCAGCAAACCATGCTCTTCTAATTTATTCTTAATTAATCCAAGTGCAAGCTTACCCCCATAGATGGGGATATTAACTTCCCGCAGCAAATAGGGGATACCGCCAATATGATCTTCGTGGCCATGGGTAACAAACAGTCCTTTGATTTTTTCCTCATTTTTAACTAAATAAGTATAATCAGGTATTACATAATCAATACCTAAAAGTTCATCTTCTGGAAACTTTATTCCAGCGTCAATTAAAATAATTTCATCCTGAAATTGTACTCCGTACGTGTTCTTGCCGATTTCGCCTAATCCACCAAGGGCAAAAACAGCAGCTTGATCATTTTTTACAAATTTCATAAAATATCAAATCTCCAATACTTTAAAGTCTTCATTTTGTTGTTCATATTCTAAATAAGCTCCTTTTACTTCTTGAATTAATTCAATATTATAGCCGCGATCCGCAACCTTTGAATAAACTTCTCTAACTGATTCTGCTTTAACAAAAATTGTTTTTGTCTTCTCTCTAACCGGTACTTCACTTTTAGATTCTTGAAAATATACTTTAAAAATCACAGCAATCTCGCTCCTTATAAAATCATAACTTTTTCTATTATATAAAAGATTTTCATCTTTTTCATTTATTTTCTTGGAATTATTAGCTCTAATGTGAAAAACTATGTAAAAATAGAATCACTGTTTATCACTTTACAATAACGAAGGAGCCCTTCGCAACTTTGAAGGGCTCGAAAAAGTTTTAGTCCAGCCAGCGCCTAGCCCTCTGAGGTTAGACAATCCGTCCAAAAGGTAAAAAAACAAACCTATCGTTCCGCACGTATTATGCTTATCGGGGCAAACTAAGGCGTTTACACTTTTCTTATGCTATTGATTTTTTTCGCAGTAAATCATTCCACTGTTTTAAAAGCTTTTTCCTTAGCTTCTTTAACATAGTGGATCAACTCCTTACTTTTATTTTAAACGTTCCTTGTCCAATGTAAAGCCGACTATGACAAAATATTGAAACTTTTTTACTTTAATAAATAACAGCTCTGAATTTTTCCGTACATTGTTCTTGTTTTTACTATTATTATATGATGAAAACGCGGATTATCTCGTGGATAATAATGGAATTCAAAATAAGGAAAATTGACTTTCTGAAGTTTATGGTTTAGCTTTTTTAAAGGGATGAACCATAATAAACAATTAAATATGTGCCTTAAGGAGGAGAGACCTTTTATGAAAAAAATTGTTTTTTTCGATATAGATGGTACATTGCTTGATCATCAAAAAAATCTTCCCGATAGTACCAAGAAAGCAATTCGCAAATTAAAAGAAAACGGTATTTTTACAGCTATTGCTACTGGAAGGGCGCCGTTTATGTTTGAAGGCCTGAGGGAGGAGCTGGATATTGACTCATTTGTTAGTTTTAATGGTCAATATGTTGTTTTTGAAAATGAAGTAATATATGAAAATCCAATATCACCATTAGAATTGGAGAGATTTTCAAGAGAAGCAGATCTCAAAAACCATCCACTTATTTTTATGGATGAAAAGACAATGAAAAGCAGTGTTAGGCACCATCCTTATATTGAAAAAAGTCTGGCAACTCTGGGTTTCCCTCATCCAGAGGAAGATTCCGCTTTTTTTCACAATAAGAAAATTTATCAAGCACTCCTTTTTTGTAAGGAAAATGAGGAAAGGGAGTATTTCTACGGGTATGACAAGTTTCACTACATCCGCTGGCACCCATTCAGTGTAGACGTTTTACCAAGGGGCGGTTCAAAAGCAGAAGGGATAAAGAAGCTGATTGAGAGGCTAGGATTTGCTTTAAAAGATGTCTATGCCTTTGGTGATGGGTTAAATGATTTAGAAATGTTAAAAGCTGTCGGATTCGGTGTAGCAATGGGGAATGGTGTCTCTCAAGCAAAAGAAATCGCTGATTTTATAACAACAGATGTATCAGAAGACGGCATATGGAATGGTTTGAAGGAATTAGAATTAATATAAAAAAACCCGGTTTTTAAAGCCGGGTTTTTACCTTTCAATCTCTATTGCCCCATCAAGTGGTTTAAATGGATTTACTTTATCAATATGATCATAGAACATAATTCCATTTAAATGATCAATTTCATGCTGAAAGCAAATAGCAGGCAATCCTTTTAAGCGAATCTTTACCTCTTCACCATCAGCGTTGAACCCTTTTACAGTTACCCGCGCATATCGTGGAACATATCCCGGAAAGGATTCATCTACCGAAAGACATCCTTCCCCGGATTTTAAATACGCTTTTTCAACTGAATGGCTAATAATTCTTGGATTAAATAAGGCGTAGCTATAAAGCTCATCTCGATCTCCGGTGACATGTACAGCAATCATCCGTTTTGATACATTGATTTGTGGTGCAGCCAGCCCAATACCAGGGCGTAATCCATATTTTTCAGCGACCTCATTATTTTGACTATTAATGACATAATCCAAAAGACTGTTTAATATTTGTTTATCTTCTTCAGACGGCGGCATTATAACCTCTTCAGCCGTTTTTCGTAGCGTAGGATGGCCATCTCGAATGATATCATCCATTGTTATCATGTCGTTCACTCCTGTGATTCAAATAAATTAATATGCAAATAGTCTACCAAAGAATTTGCAAAATGTTAACAAAAGTATGGTTCTTGACCAATTTGTTTGTAAAACGGACAATGTATCGTTATAGTAAAGATGGGCAAGGAGGAGTGTAAAATGGCCTACAAACGAAAAAATGAATTTATTTTAGCGTTAATTGCGATTATTGTCATTTTATCAGGCTGTACCGAGAAAAATACAGCTGTTGAGGATATCTATCAAGTATTAGAACAGACAGTTACTAAGGAAAAAGTATTTGCAGAGCAGCAGGAGCCGCTTGTCGAATTGGAAAAAAAGGAAAAAGAGATTTATGATCAAATTATTCATATGGGAATGAAGCAATACGATGAGATTGTAAAGTTATCCAATCATGCCATTTATTCTGTTGACAAAAGAAAAGAATTGATGGAAAAAGAAACAAATAGTATGAAAGAATCCGAAAAAGAGTTTCAAAAAATAGATAACCTTAAGGTGAAATTAGAGGACCCCGAACTACGGAAAATCACAGGTGAATTGTCAGATATCATGATGAAAAGATATCGGATTCATGACGAACTATATAGTGAATATAGTAATGCATTAGAAAATGATAAAAAATTATATGAAATGTTTAAAGACAAAAACCTTCCCCTCCCGGACCTTGAGGAACAAGTAAATAGGTTAAATGAAATCTACAAACGTATTTCCGCAGCTAATCAAAAATTCAATCAACTTACAGAACAATATAATGACAAAAAGTTATCATTTTATAAACAAGCAGGACTCAAAGCAAAAGAATAATGACATTTAGGAATCGGCTCATATAAGCCGATTCTTTTCTATATTATAACAACAGCGAAAAACATGAAATTTTATATAACAGTTTTGGTGTATTTATTAATACAGATGATTTAAAAAGCTATATAATTAATAAGTTATTTATGGTGAAAAATTATAACACTAAGTATTTGACGGAGTGAAGTGAATGATGTAAACTCAAAATATGTTTAACAATTGTATTAATATTTATTTATGTAAAATTGATACAGTATAATTTCCTTTAAGATAGTGATTTTCGGGTTTTAACTTAACTTATCTGTGATAAGCTAACAAATAAGATGAATCCAAATTTCACTAAAAAGGTCCAGGATTCTCCAGAAATAATCTGAATGCTTTTATTCATATTTTGGGGCATTCTAACAAAGGTGGATTATTTAAATTAAATTTAAATAGAAAGGACGATGTGACAAGATGGCTTCAAAAACGCAAAACGCCTCGTTAGATGCAAAAAAGACGCTCGGAGTAGTTGAAGAACAATTTCAAACATTGCAAATTCTGAATGAGGATGGAGAAATTGTAAATGAGGCTGCAATGCCCGACCTTTCGGATGAACAGCTTCAAGAGCTTATGCGTCGAATGGTTTATACACGTATTCTTGATCAAAGATCAATTTCATTAAATAGACAAGGGCGATTAGGCTTCTACGCTCCAACTGCTGGTCAAGAAGCATCCCAGCTCGCAAGTCAATTTGCACTTGAAAAAGAAGACTTTATTTTACCGGGATATCGAGATGTTCCACAATTAATCTGGCATGGTCTGCCTTTATACCAAGCCTTTTTATTCTCTCGCGGTCACTACCAAGGAAACCAAATTCCTGAAGGAGTTAACGTATTGTCGCCACAAATTATTATTGGTGCTCAATATATTCAGGCAGCTGGGGTTGCTCTTGGAATGAAAAAGAATGGTGCGAAATCCGTTGCCATTACTTATACAGGTGACGGCGGTGCTTCCCAGGGAGATTTCTATGAGGGAATTAACTTTGCGGGTGCTTTCAAGGCTCCAGCCATTTTCATTGTGCAAAACAACCGATTTGCGATTTCGACTCCAGTTGAAAAGCAATCATTAGCAAAAACAATTGCACAAAAAGCAGTTGCTGTAGGAATTCCAGGAATTCAGGTTGATGGTATGGACCCATTAGCGGTGTACGCAGCTACCCGCGAGGCACGTGAACGCGCTATTAATGGGGAAGGTCCTACATTAATTGAAACATTGACATATCGTTATGGACCGCATACGATGGCCGGTGATGACCCAACCCGTTATCGTACTGCTGACCTTGATAATGAATGGGAAAAGAAAGACCCAATTGTTCGGTTCCGTAAGTTCTTAGAAAAGAAAGGGCTTTGGAGTGAAGAAAAAGAAAATGAAGTAATTGAACAGGCGAAAGAAGACATTAAAGAAGCAATCAAAAAAGCGGATGCTGCTCCTAAACAAAAGGTTACTGATTTAATGTCCATTATGTTTGAAGAAAAGCCGAACTACTTAAAAGAACAGTATGAAATTTTTCAAGCAAAGGAGTCGAAGTAAGTCATGGCTCAAATGACAATGATCCAAGCAATTACCGATGCGCTCCGTACGGAATTGCAAAATGATTCAAAAACATTAATCTTCGGAGAAGACGTGGGTGTGAACGGCGGGGTATTCCGTGCGACGGAAGGACTTCAAAAGGAATTTGGCGAAGATCGTGTATTTGATACACCGTTAGCGGAATCTGGAATCGGTGGATTATCAATCGGACTAGCACTTCAAGGGTTCCGTCCGATTCCTGAAATTCAATTCTTTGGTTTCGTTTTTGAAGTTATGGATTCTATTGCCGGACAAATGTCCCGTATGCGCTATCGTTCAGGCGGACGCTACCATATGCCAATTACTGTTCGTTCTCCATTTGGCGGCGGTGTTCATACTCCTGAACTTCACTCAGACAGCTTAGAAGGCTTAATGGCCCAAACTCCTGGTTTAAAAGTTGTTGTACCATCAACACCATACGATGCAAAAGGATTGTTACTATCATCTATTCGTGACAACGATCCGGTTATTTTTCTTGAGCATTTAAAGTTGTACCGTGCGTTTCGTCAGGAAGTGCCGGAAGAAGAATATACAATTCCGCTTGGAAAAGCTGATGTAAAACGAGAAGGCACTGATTTATCAATTATCACTTATGGTGCTATGGTTCATGAATCATTAAAAGCTGCGGATGAATTAGCAAAAGAAGGCTATTCTGTAGAAGTTATTGATTTACGTACAATCAGCCCGCTGGATATTGAAACAATTATTGCATCTGTAGAAAAAACAGGCCGTGCTATTGTCGTACAGGAAGCGCAGAAGATGGCTGGTGTTGCCGCAAATGTTGTGGCTGAAATCAATGATCGCGCCATTCTAAGTCTAGAAGCACCAGTCTTGCGTGTAGCGGCACCCGATACCGTTTATCCTTTCTCACAAGCAGAAACTGTTTGGCTGCCGAACTATAAGGATGTAATCGAAACGGCTAAAAAGGTTTTAACATTTTAATGAAAGGGGAAATAGACAGAGTGGTCTGTTTCCCTATTAGGCTTTAGTATAAAGCAAATAACTCGGAAAAATAGGAGGAAAAACCTAATGTCATTTCAATTTAAAATGCCTGACATTGGTGAAGGTATTCATGAAGGCGAAATTGTCAAATGGTTTATTAAACCAGGTGATAAAGTAAAAGAAGATGATGTGCTTTGTGAAATCCAAAATGATAAAGCAGTTGTGGAAATCCCTTCTCCAGTAGAAGGAACAGTAATTGATGTTCTAATAGGCGAAGGAACTGTAGCAACTGTTGGACAGGTTCTTGTTACCTTTGATGCACCTGGTTATGAGGATTTGCAATTTAAAGGGGACCATGGTGAAGAAGAGTCGAAACAGGAAGCTGCACCGGAAGCTGCTCCAGCCCCTGAAGCAAAAGAAGAAACAGTATCACAACCGGCAGCCGCAGCACCTGCTAAGCAAGCCGAAGTGGATCCAAACCGCCGCATAATTGCAATGCCTTCTGTGAGGAAGTATGCACGTGAAAAAGGTGTAAATATTCAATTGGTGGCTGGAACAGGTAATAATGGCCGGATTATGAAAGATGATATTGATGCATACTTAAATGGAGGCGCACAAGCTGCTCAAACAGCCCCTGCAGCTGAAGTGAAGGATGAAGTAGTAAATACAACTGAAAAGGCTGCAGCTCCTGGTATCCCACAAGGGCAGTATCCTGAAACTCGTGAAAAATTAAGCGGAATTCGCAAAGCAATTGCTAAGGCAATGGTTAATTCAAAGCATACTGCACCGCATGTTACCTTAATGGATGAAGTAGATGTTACGAAACTTGTCGCACATCGTAAGAAATTCAAAGAAGTAGCTGCTGGAAAAGGCATTAAGCTAACATTCCTTCCATATGTGGTAAAAGCTTTAACAAGTGCATTACGTGAATTCCCAGTGTTGAATACATCTATTGATGATGCAGCAGGTGAGATTGTTCACAAGCATTACTATAATATCGGTATTGCTGCTGATACTGAAAAAGGTCTATTAGTACCTGTTGTTAAAGATGCTGACCGTAAATCTGTATTTACGATTTCACAGGAAATCAATGAATTAGCAGATAAAGCCCGCAGCGGTAAGCTGGCTCCTGATGAAATGAAGGGCGGATCTTGCACAATCAGTAATATTGGTTCGGCAGGCGGTCAATGGTTTACTCCTGTCATTAACCATCCAGAGGTAGCCATTCTAGGTATTGGCCGTATTGCTGAGAAACCAATTGTCAGAGACGGAGAAATTGTTGCTGCTCCTGTATTGGCGATCAGTTTAAGCTTCGACCATCGAATGATTGATGGTGCGACTGCTCAAAATGCCATGAATCATATTAAACGATTACTAAACGACCCAGAACTATTGTTAATGGAGGCGTAATAAAATGGTAGTTGGAGATTTCCCAATAGAAACAGATACTATTGTCATCGGTGCCGGACCTGGGGGATATGTGGCTGCAATACGCGCTGCACAGCTCGGACAAAAAGTTACCATTGTTGAGAAGGAATATATGGGCGGTGTCTGCTTGAATGTTGGATGTATTCCTTCAAAAGCAATCATTGCAGCTGGCCATCGTTATGAAACTGCAATGCACTCTGATCAATTCGGCATAAAAGCAGAAAATGTAACAGTTGATTTTTCCAAAGTTCAACAATTTAAAGCTGGTGTGGTGAAGAAGCTAACCGGCGGTGTAGAAGGTCTGTTAAAGGGCAATAAAGTTAATATTGTCCGGGGCGAAGCGTTCTTTGTTGATAGTAATTCATTACGGGTAATGGGTGAGAATTCAGCTCAAACCTATACATTTAAAAATGCGATTATTGCAACAGGTTCACGTCCAATTGAACTGCCTGCGTTTAAATATTCCAAACGCGTACTAGACTCTACTGGTGCACTTAACTTACAAGAAATCCCGCAAAAAATCGTTGTTATTGGCGGCGGTGTTATTGGTGTTGAGCTAGGAGGAGCCTATGCAAACTTTGGCAGCCAAGTTACTATTCTGGAAGGCGCGGATGAAATTTTAGGTATGGGTGTGTTTGATAAACAAATGGCAGCCCTTGTTAAGCGCAGCTTAAAGAAAAAAGGTGCCGAAATAGTTACTAAGGCGATGGCTAAAGGCGTTGAAGAAACTGAAAACGGTGTTGTAGTAACATATGAAGCTAAAGGTGAAGAAAAGAAAGTTGAAGCTGATTATGTATTTGTAATGGTTGGTCGTCGTCCAAATACAGATGAAATGGGACTTGAACAAGCCGGTGTTAAAATGAGTGAGCGCGGAATCATTGAGATCGATAAACAATGCCGCACCAATGTCAGCAATATTTATGCAATCGGTGATGTCGTCGCAGGTCCTCAGCTGGCACATAAAGCATCATATGAAGCAAAAATTGCCGCTGAAGCAATTTCTGGGCATCCATCAGAAATTGACTATTTAGGAATTCCAGCTGTTGTATTCTCTGATCCTGAGCTTGCATCAGTAGGCTATACAGAGCAGCAGGCGAAGGATGAAGGAATTGAAATTACAGCAGCGAAATTCCCGTTTGCTGCAAATGGCCGTGCTTTATCTTTAGACAGCACAGATGGGTTCTTGAAACTAATTACCCGTAAGGAAGATGGCCTTGTCATCGGTGCACAAATTGCCGGTGCGAATGCCTCTGATATGATTGCCGAGCTTGGTCTTGCTATTGAAGCCGGCATGACTGCAGAAGATTTAGCTATGACCATTCATGCTCATCCAACTTTAGGCGAAATCACAATGGAAGCAGCTGAAGTCGCTCTTGGAACGCCAATTCATATTGTTAAATAAGGAAATAAAGTCCTTTTCGTGAACTTGCGGAAAGGACTTTATTTTTATTTTTCCCTTAAACAATAAATTGGAAAATTCGGTAAAGGACATTCATATATATTAAAATAATGTCCTTATAAAGTGGTGATAATATTGAAGGTCTATGTTGTTATGCTGTTGCAGTTTATTATATGGAGTGGTTATACTTTGATTGAATGGCTTTCAAAGCATGATCAGTTGATTTATAAAGTTATCATGTTTTTTGTCTTTTTTTATTTAGCATTTATTATTGGAAACAAAGTAACCAAATCGGTACGGAAAACGTTTTTTATTACTGCCTTGAGCTTGCTTGTATACACTTCTATTCATTATACAATGGCTTTATTTATAAATTAAAAAAAGCTCCATTTAGGAGCATTAAGATTACTTTCTCGGGTAATAATACATGATTCTTCCGTTAAATAGGTGAAGCTCTCCTTGAAGTTTTTTTGCAAGAAATTTACAAAATTCATTGGCTTTTCCTTTATCACCAAAGGTAGATTGTTCAGGAAGTGTTACTTGAATGTAAACTTGTTCCTTCTCTTCCTCATCCTCATTACGAACAGTTTCTTTATCGACACCAATTAAAATAACGTTATAGCGTTCATGTCCAGATTGTAAATAGAACCATTTTCCTTTGCCCTCTTCTGTTTCTTTGATTTCATATGGCAGGGCAGCGTTTTCAAATTGCCAATCTAATTGGTCGCCAGTTTTTGATGTAATATTTTTATAGTAATGGAATAAGTCTTTTACCTCTTCAATTGAAATTGTTTGTTTTGCAGATGAAGGCACAAGTTTGATAAATGCGTTTTCCGCCATCATCATTTCCCCCCTATTAGCCGATAATATACATCCTCTTTTATTCTAGCATTGAATAAATGGGGCTACAACTTATATAAAAATAATTTGTTTATTTTCTTGTAATTAGGGACGGGTTGAATTATAATAAAATTCTAAATATTTAAAGAAATGGAGGAGCCAAATGGAATTATTTGATAAGCTCTATGATGAGCATGAAAAAGTAAAAGTAAGGTTTATTGGATTCACCACGGAACATACCCGCTATGACTTCGGTATTGTTTACACCAATATGTTCTTCGGAAAGCCTCTGGTTGTCTGTATGCAAACTGGTCGTTCAACCCTCCTCGATCCTATGGATATTGAAGATATTGATAACCTTCAAACTTTATTCCGTATTCCTGATAAACAGCAAGCTGCTGATTTAGCTGAGTTTTTTAAAACATCACTGCCGGGAGTGCCATTTGTCACACAATATGATTATGATTAAAAAAAGGCTATTAAGCCTTTTTTTTTGCCCGTTTCTACTAATGTGACATACAATTTAGGCTTGAAAAATCAAATGTGATATATTATTATATTCTTAAGGATGTTTTAAACGCTTTCATAAGTGAGTTTATTTCCATAATGAAAAGGGGATAGTAACAATGGGTACAATTGTATGTCAAACATGTAACTCAACCATTGATCATTTTGAGGATGAAAAGGTAACAGTTCTTTATTCAAAATGTAATTGCTGCTGCGACCATCATACAGAAAAAGAAGCGTAAAACTTAATAGTATATAAATAAAAAACAGGATTCTCAACGAAAGAATCCTGTTATTTTTTATATTTTGTTATAAAATAGCTTTATACTCTTTAATGACGCGAATTGTTTTTAAATCATCATCTTCAGGTCCTTGAACAGGCAGACCTGCTTCAAGGTTTTTCTTTATATAATGGAGATTTTCCTTAGTCATGATTTCCCCCGGTATAATAATTGGGATTCCTGGCGGATAAACCATCACAAATTCAGCGATAATTCGGCCTTCAGATTCCTCAAATGGAACAACCTCAGTCTCAGAATAAAAAGCATCTCTAGGAGTTAATGCTAGTACAGGTATCTCCGGAAGCAAGACCTCTACTGGTTCAATTTTCTCTGCACGATGTTCAAATTCACATGCTAGATCCTTCAGAGCATTCACAAGCATATTAGCTTCATATTCTGTGTCGCCAAACGTCACTATACAGAGAATGTTATAAAGATCAGATAATTCCACTTCAATATTATGTTTTTCCCTAAGCCATTTTTCAACCTCAAAACCTGTCAGACCTAAATCTTTAACCGATATGATGAGTTTCATTGGATCATAATCATAAGCTGCTTTTGATCCCAAGATTTCTTCACCGGCACAATAAAGATGATCAATTTCATTTATTTGCTTGCGGATGCTTCCTGCTAAACGAATGGTTTTATCTATTAAGTCTCGGCCTTTAACAGCTAATTGCTTACGTGCTGTATCCAAGGAAGCAAGCAGCAAATAGGAAGTAGAAGTGGTTGTCAGCATGCTAAGGATAGATTGAACATGTTTGACTGATACGAGTCCTTCTTTAACATTTAGAACGGAGCTTTGAGTCATTGAACCGCCGAGCTTGTGAACACTCGTTGCCGCCATATCAGCGCCGGCCTGCATCGCCGAAAGAGGTAATTCATCATGAAAATGGATATGAACACCATGAGCCTCATCAACAAGTACCGGTATATGATAGGAATGGGCAATTTCAACAATCTTTTTTAAATCGGCTGAAACCCCAAAATAAGTTGGATTTATAACCAATACAGCCTTAGCATCAGGATGCTGCTCGAGTGCCTTTTCCACTGAATCTGTGGTGATTCCATGGGAAATTCCTAATTCCTTATCTATTTCTGGATGAATAAAAACTGGAATGGCACCTGAAAAAACAATGGCTGACATAATGGATTTATGAACGTTTCTTGGGACAATTATTTTTTCACCTGGTCCGCAAACTGCCATTACCATGGTCATGATGGCTCCGCTTGTACCTTGAACAGAAAAGAATGTATGATCTGCACCAAAGGCCTTTGCCGCCAATTCTTGTGCTTCTTTAATCATTCCTTTAGGATGGTGCAGGTCATCTAGGGGTCCAATATTGATTAAGTCAATTGAAAGGGCATTATCACCGATAAATTGACGAAATTCCGGATCTATTCCTGCCCCTTTTTTATGTCCGGGAATATGAAATTGAATCGGGTTTCTTTTTGCATGTTGTAATAATCCGCTAAATAACGGTGTTTGGTTTTGCGACAATTTAAATCCACACCTCTTTATTTGAAAAGTCATCTTAATTAACAAAACAAAAAACAAGTGAATTATAGCATTATTCGTATCTATTGCATAGGAGTTTTCCTATTTCTTTTTTGTTTAGTTTCTCAAACGAAGAGAAAATTAATCTTTTCAGTGGAATTTACATATAGTTACAAAATGAATGTTGCAAGATACGGAACAAATTCGGACAAAGTGGGGAAAATAATGATAAGATAAACTTATTATTAGTTTTAGCTAGAAGGTGAAGTTATGGAATATCAATATCCAATTGATTACAACTGGTCAACAGACGAAATTATTGATGTAGTTAAATTTTTTGAGGCGATAGAGAAGGCTTATGAGTCAGGTATTGAACGTGATGAACTGCTGAATGCATATCGCCGTTTTAAAGAAATTGTCCCTAGTAAATCCGAAGAAAAGACGATTTGCGGAGAATTTGAAGAAATAAGCGGCTATTCTTCCTACCGGACCATCAAAAAAGCAAAAGAAGCCGTTACAGGTGTAAAAATCACTATGCGGTAAGAAAGACAGAGCTTCCGGAACAATTCCGGAAGCTCTGTTTTTATTTTAATCCCATGGAAGCTTTATATAATGGTATGACCTTTTGAAAGACATCGTTAATTTTCTCCAGTAAGCCCTCAGAACCGAGCATAATAGCCTGGTCTCTGTCTATCGTATATCCACATAATAGCTCTGCTTTTTTTACTGATTGAAGCCGTTCAAAAATATTTTTTAATTCATCTTTTGAAATTTGTTGATGCTTAATGGTTTCGGGTTTTGTGTGATCAACCGACCAAACAAAATCCTCTGGTATTTCTTTGTATATTTTAGCAGCCTTTTTGCTGAATTTCTCCCCAATCTCGCTCTTTTGCGGAGCTTCATATATGACTGCGAACCAAATGAACAAATGTGTGTGCCATAAGCCAATTTGGAAGTGAGGCATCATTTTATAGCCTCTTTTGTTATTAGCAAAGGCTACCCACGTATCTTTAGGAGGATTAATGGTTCGTCTTGCGTGTTTGGCGACGTGGACAAACATTTCCTCCCCTGTTATGGCAGATAAGGTTGGTTCAAAATAGCTGCCTAGTGTCTCTAATTTGGGGCGAATTCGTTCCTTTAAGGCATCCATTCTTGGCTCAAGGCCATCTATTAGAAATACATCAAAATCTTCATTAGTAAAGCCGTTAAATTTCATTCTTGAACCTCCAGAACATCAATTTGTCATTTATTTTAGCATAATCCAAAAAGTTTGGCGTAATTTGTTGCCTATCTAGGTTATCGCACATATTTGTTCCAACATTTCCAAATTGCTCATAATATACAGTAAAAGAATAACCTGAAAATTTAGTAATTCCTTTGAAAGGGGAGTAGAAATGTGAAACAATTGATGAACACTTCTTTAAAAAAAGTAGGCGAAAAGGAAAGGACAGCCGTTTTACGATTAGAAATGGATTATGAATTAGCAACATTATTTGAGGCAATTGAAGAAAAGGATGAAAAGAAAATCAAACTTTGTAAACAAAAGCTTGAAAAGATCCGCCAAGAATTATTACGATTAAAGGCTTTTTAATAATTTTAAAAAGTATTATATAGCTAAGGAGCAGCAAAAGAGAATGAACCGAAGGCAAATATTGGTGTTTTAAACGAACTCCAGTTCATGAGGGGGAGTTCGTTTATTATTGGACTTTTCAGTGTTGTGTTTATTGCTTTTTTTAGGGGTAAAAAGTTGCCGCAGGTCGTAAATTTGATTAAGCTATAAGTACATATTCCGCCCGACGTGTTTCAAACTACTTATAATGGAGAGAGTTAACATTCATTGGAGGAAAATTATGAATTGGGAAAAAATTTATAACGATGCAAAGCTATGGGTAAAAGAGGCTGGAGAAAGAATTCGTTCGTCTTTTCAGCAAACTTTAACGATTCGGACGAAGTCCAATCCTAATGATTTGGTGACAGATATTGACCAAGAAATTGAGCAATTTTTCATCAATAAAATCAGGGAGGTTTATCCGGGCCATAAGATAATCGGAGAAGAAGGGTATGGCGATCAGCTGGAGCAGCTTGAAGGAATTGTATGGCTGATTGATCCAATTGATGGCACGATGAATTTTGTCCATCAGCAGAGAAATTTTGCAATTTCGCTGGGAATTTATGAGAACGGAATTGGAAAAATAGGAATTATTTACGACATTGTTCATGATGAAATGTACCATACCCTTCGTGGTACGGGTGCCTATTTAAATAATCATCCTTTACCTTTATTACCAGAACGGACCGTGAACGAATCGATTATTGCCTTAAATGCAATATGGGTCATGGAGAACCATCGTATCAATCATCAATTATTAATTCCATTGGCTAGGGATGCAAGGGGAACAAGGTCTTATGGTTCTGCTGCACTTGAGTTGGTCTATGTTGCAACCGGGAGAGTTGACGCCTATATATCTATGCGTCTATCTCCTTGGGATTATGCTGCTGGGGCGCTCCTCATCGAAGAACTTGGAGGGGTCGTAACGAATTTACGGGGAAAGAAGCTTGATTTTCTTTCAAAAGATTCGTTATTAGCTGCTAAACCTGGTTTGCACCAGGTCATCTTAAAGGATTATTTAAATAACGGAAATTGGTAAAAAGAAGCCGAATAGGCTTCTTAGGCTGTCGAAAAACTTCGATAGCCTTTTATTTTTGTGTAATTCCTTTAACAATTCACCGCGTTGATATGATATAATATTATTAATATATAGGCTTTTCAATAAGTCTGTTGATTTCCGCTCCAGGCGGCTTCGCTTTCCGCGGGCGTGCCGGGGAGTCTCCTCGGCGCTTAGCGCCTGCGGGGTCTCCCCAGCCCCGTACTCCCGCAGGAGTCTACGCCGCCTTCCGCTCCAATCAACAGTTTGTTATTTAATAAAATGCTTCCGTTCAACTAATATAAAATTAATATAAGTGGTAAACGTCGCCTATCGCTGGTTTTAGGGTTAAAATTCAAGGATCCAGTTCCACATCACTCCACGATTAGCTGGAATCATCAACATCGTTTTAAGGATACCAATATTTTTCAGGAGATTTTTGATGAGATAGTGCTTTTAGCAATGAATCATTAGATGGTTGGCGGACGTGTTATATTTACGGATTCAACACACTTAAAGGCAAATGCAAATAAACACAAGTTTACAAAACAAGAAAATGGAAGTGGATACTCGGGAATATTTTGATGATTTAAACAAGGCAATAGAAGAGGACAGAATTAAAAATGGAAAAAAACCACTAAATGAAAAGGAGGAAGTGAAAGAGACGAAGGAAATTCAAGTAAGCACAACAGACCCTGATTGTGGATTTATGTCCCGTGAAATATCTCAATGTACACGCTCAAAAAATAAGGTAAAGGTCGTTACACGACATGTATGGGAGGAGCACAAGGAAAAGATAAGGTTAAATCGTTTATCAAAATCGGGTAAAATGCTTTATAAATTCAGAAAGGAAAAAAATCGAGCGAAGCTTCGCAGACTCTAAAGAGCTGCATGGGCTTCGCTACTGCCGGTTACGGGGATTGAATAATGCAAGTGAACAAGCTCTCCTTACCGCGGCTTGCCAAAATATTAAAAAGATTGCAACACACTTGGCAA
>NZ_BNDS01000040.1 GCF_014656545.1 Neobacillus kokaensis | reverse complement strand
TGAAATGGCAAGAGTAAGGGCTAGAAGTCATGAAGTAGATGAAATGGCAAGAATGATGAGAGCAGAAGCAGAAGGCGAAGGAAAGCAAGGAATGTTATATGTTGGAAATGTAATAATAAATCGTGTTGTTGCAGAATGCTTAGATTTCAAAGATGTAAACAATATTCATGATGTAATATTTCAAATACAAGGAGGAAATTATTCTTTTGAAGCAGTGCAAAAAGGGAATGTTTTTTATCAAAGATCAAGAACTTCTGAAAGAAGATTAGCACAACAAAATATAAATGGTTGGAGAGTTCATCCTGCGAGATATGCTCTTTGGTATTTTAATCCACATGCTCCATGCCCACCAACATGGTATGGTCAACCTCATACTGGTCAATTTAAAGAACATTGTTTTTATGAACCAAAACCTGGAACATGTGATAGTGTTTATAGAGGTTAAGCTTACTCTTTGAGTAAGCTTTATTACATAATTAGAATATTTACACAAAATAAAACTTTTAGTAATAGTTTTTATCCAAGAAAGCAAGATTGTGAAATATCGTACTTAAACTAACGGGTGCTATTCTTCAAGAAGGAGAATAGCTCTTTTTTATTGAACTAAGAGGCAGGTTAGTGGTAGTTTGAAACCTCAGATAATTTGGTTATATATTAATAATAGTATGTTTAATGTTTAAATCTGGATTTCCTGCATGAATCTAGTCTTCTTTGGAAATAAAATGATTATGAATCCTTCTAAACGATCATTAGTGCAAGACAATTTTTCAAAAAGGAGAGGGGCTATCTCATGAAAAACATTGAAGTAGGCGAAATCTTTACAAATGACCAGGGTGAGGAAATTGAAGTGCTGGCAGTGGTACATATGGAAGGGACAGAATACGTTGCAGTCGGCTTTGTAGAGGATCTTCAAGAAGAAATCGAGGAAGACATTGATATTTTCTTTTTAAAGGTCAACCAAGATGGAGACTTCACAGCCATTGAAAACGACGAGGAATTCGACAGAGTTTCTTCAGCTTTTGATGAAATAATGCAAGAAGACTAATACTTTGACAGAACAAAAAAGGGAATATGAAAACCTTGCTCATGCAGGGTTTTTTGTTGTTCAGCAATAGCAATCGTGCACCATTCTAAAGCATACTGGAAAAATGACTTAATCATTACATTTGCTCAATCGTTGATAATTTCTATATTGTTAGCATTTTTCTTATAAAGCCTTATGAAGTTAAAGAGTAAGTTAATCCAGGAAGGATTAACCTGCTTTTTTGTTGAATTTCTTATTGAACGAACGGTCAGTTTAGTTTAAGAAGGAAACGTGTTAAATTTAGGTTAAAAGATCATAAGGGAAACAGGAGAAAGGATTCTTTTATGCTAAATATTCATTTTATGGATTGGGGAAAAAACCGTCCCAAAAAACACTATAAACGATTACACGAAATGAGAATTTTTGAGTTGATATTTTCATCTAAAATTACTGAATTAGGTGTGGGGTTATCTGATTTTAAAAGTATTAGTGTATTCTGTTTGGCAAATTCCATTAAGACAGTTTCCTTTGACGAGGATATTGCAATTGGGGATATTAAAATATTAGTTCCCTATGACTATATGTCTTTTTTGAAATTAGGTTCAACAGAAGATAAATTTCAAGAGTTTTCTGAGTTAGTTAGACGTTACATTGTACCTGCAATTAAGAAATATTCAAAATTACCAACTTCGATTATTGAGTCTTATGTTGAAGAAGCCCTTAATCAAATTGTGAAACAAAACTTTGAAGCAGTTTTTATTGTTGATAAAACACCTAGAAAAAGTCCAAGTCGTAAAAAAATGGCTATCTTAAAGGGAATTCATCGTTCAGAAGGCTTTCATTTAAGGTGCGAGGTTTATAATGAAAAAGGTCTAAGGATTATTGACGAATTATTGGTAGAAGAGGTTGGAAACGAAATTGTGTATGCAAGGTTTTTAGGCACGCTCAAATGGGAAAAAGAAAACCTAATCCTAGTAAAATCAAAGTCAAGTAGTTGGAAGGCTGAACTATGTCTATGAGTTATTCGGCCAACGGTGCTTATGTTGAAGATTAATGATGCCAATGAATAGGCGGCTTTTCTTATTGAAGTAACTGGGCAGTTTAGTTGAAGAAGGTATATTGGGATATAATAGGATTTGATAAATGTAAGTAATCATAAAAAGGGGTTTTTGTATGGCTTCTGGGCGTGATGAAATGATTAAAGCACTGAAATCAATTCTTATTCCATTATTAAGAGAGAAGGGATTTAAAGGTTCTTTTCCTCATTTTCGAAGGATTTTAGAAACCCGAATTGACCTTATTTCCTTCTTCTTTGACAAGTATGGTGGTGGGTTCATTGTTGAAATAGGTGCGTCACCAGCCAATGGTTTTACAATTAAGGGTGGACCTTATTTTCCACCAAATAAAGTAAACACAACTCACCACGTTCCTTGTATACGACTTGAACCAACGGAAGACCAAGACTCTTTTAGATATGACGAAGAACCCGTTCCACCTGACATTTTTACAAAATTAGCCTATGAGGTTGTATCTCTTTTACCTAAAGCTGAAGAATGGTGGAATTCAGATAAAATAGCTCAAATTATAAAGAAAAAAGCGAAACAACAAGGTGACATAAATTTTGATTGAACATATCCATTGTTGTTGAACTAAAGGCCAGATTAGCTGAAGAAGGAAAAAGAAAATAAAAGTAGAATTTATTTAAAGGATTGAATTTGTTATTCCGAGCCAGAATAGTTAAACAACGATTGATTAATTGGGAGTTAGAAGATGAAAAATAAAAAAAAATAGAGACGGCTTTTTTAAAGATACCTTAATTGAGTTTATATTTGAAGTGGTTTGGAACATCTCAATGTTTATACCAAGAATGAAAATTCGCTTAATAGGGAACATTTGGTGAAGTAGTTAGTCAAAATAGAGCTAACGAGGGCGATTGCAAATAAGAGCTGTCGTTTTTTTACAAACAAGACAGCATTCCTGTAATAAATGAACTGTAAAAAGGATAAGTTTGTGAATAAACGCACTTAAACTAAAGGGTGCAAGAGTTCAACAAGGGGCTGCGGCGGCGGCTCTTTTTCTTGTTCCACTAACGGAACAGTTTAGTTGAAGAAGAAATTCTTAACTTGTTCCACAATCGGGCCATATAGTGGAGTAATCTCAGTAGCTGGAAAATGTAAAAAAATAGTTCGCATACTGGAATTTTGATTTGAACTACGACCAAAGTCGTATAACGATTTAGTTCAAAGCCTGATGTAATATTCTAACCAAAACTTTATAATTATTAATGAATAAAGGTTTAATTAAATATTACGATACAAAGAGGAGTAAATTTTAAATGGAAAATAAGGGATTCAAAATATTGATTCATGCTAGTACTTGGTTTGCACCTATACTGGTTCCCATTATCACATATTTTATTATTTCAGATCGAGAAATTAAAAGCTTATCCCTACAGGCTTTGGTATTTCATATTGTGATTGGTATTTTAATCTCAGTGTCTGCTTTTTTTTCTTGGATATTAATCGGGATTCCATTCCTCATTATTTTTGGACTTATTGCTATAATAGCTCCGATTGTTGGAATTGTTAGAGCATTTAATGAGCGTCCTTTTCGATATCCTATTATTGGATCATGGTTTTGATTTAATCTAAACGAATCTAATCGTTTTAATGAAGATGAATAGTGGTATTTAAATCACTTAATCTTCATAAACACCATGCCACCGTGATTCATGCGAATGTTAGCTCTGCACGGATACACGATTGCTGATGGGCTTATGGCAAAAAAAGAGTTTAAAGTTACAGGGGTAGGCTATAAGGATAAACCGTTGAGCTTTATTATAACTACCTCTGTCTTAAGTTCTGATCCAACAGCTAAAGCACATGGAACTAAACTCGAATCTCTGATTGTTGAATTTCTACAATCCGAGGAAATATCGCCAATAGTAGATAACGAGCCTTATGAAATTACAGTAAATAGTAAAGACAATAAGAAGATAAACTGAAGAGCAAAGGCTGCCAAGCTTGACCTAACCAAGAACGGGAAGGTAACTGTGGCAGCTTTTCTTATTGAAAGGGCAAGGTTTGTTCAACAAGGAAATGATAAAATGAAAGAAAATACAGTTATGTAGGGGAAAGTAATATGGTTATTCGTAAACTAAATATTAATGAAGAGCCTCCAATGGATTTGTTGTTATTAGCTGACCCTTCTAGACAGCTCGTTGAGGAATATATGCAAAGGGGAGAGTGCTATGTAGCTGAGAGTGATGGTCAAATCATTGGGGTGTATGTGCTACTTCCGACAAGGCCTGAAACGGTGGAGTTGGTAAATATTGCGGTAATAGAAACCCACCACGGCAAAGGCTTGGGGAAACAACTAGTATTGAATGCAATTGAAGTAGCTAAGTCAAAAGGATACAGAACGATTGAAGTCGGTACTGGAAATTCAAGTATAGGGCAAATAGCCCTTTACCAAAAATGTGGTTTTAGAATTACTGGTGTTGATATAGATTTCTTCATTAGGCACTATTCAGAAGCAATTTTTGAAAATGATATACAGTGTAGGGATATGGTGCGATTATCTCAAGATTTGTAGATTAAAAAGGAAATTCCTTGTTGCACTAATGGGTAGCTTGATTTCAAAGTTGATTGCTGCGGCAGTCTTTTTTCTTGTTGAACTAATGGGTCAGGTAAGTGAAATAAAATAAACCTAATTCCAAATGAAAATTAGCTTAATATTATCCTTCAACTTCTTTATTATGAAACAAGTTTTAGCCCTATAGCTGAAGCTAACACCATTGTAATAAATACCAACCTCTTCCAATTTTTAGACTAATTCAAGCCTAAAATAATGGACATGATGTTTGTATTTATAGAGATTGTGAAGGAATGTACTTACACTTACGGGGACAAGAGTTAAAGAACAGGGCTGTCGTCACGGCAGCATTTTTCTTGTTGTGCTAATGTTGCAGGTTAGTTTAAGAAGGAAATTTCTAAATTTTGCATCGTCGAAGATAGTATAGGTATTAATTTGGGAAAATGTGCTTATCCACTAAAAAAGCATATCGGAAATGACAAATTTGTATCTTAAACCCTGAGACGATGTTAAAATGTTCTTCTTTCATGATCGGGTGCTTTAGTTTAACATGGCCATTAAAACGTAAATACAGAAAACTCGCCAATTGATTTATGTAAGTCCTTTTTAAATTCTTCAAGTGTCATCAAAATTCCTCCTTAAAATAAAAAAGCTCATCCGTAGATTAGCTCAATTATGAAATATTTATTTATCCATGAAATGATTTCTAATTTGTTCTGAGAGCGTTCCAGCAACACAATGGTTTAATATACGATAAGGACACTGCCATCTTCAAGTATCTGAATGTCTTGGTGACTTCTCATAAATTTAAATGCATTGGTCAAGACACCTTTTTCTTCTAGTTCCTTTTGACCGAACTCATAAATATAACGATCTACTATCAAGATATAGAAATAACAATTTTGTTCTTCCACCGGCTCAACCGTCGTTAATACAAAGTCAATTCCATATTTTGCTTCAAACCATTGATAGGCTTCCTCATGACTTTGGAAAGATGGTAGTTTGGCTTCTTCTTCCCGTGAAATAAATCTTGGTACTTCCATAAAAATCCCAACCTTAAACTCCAATTTGAGTTCTAATTTCTACTCATACTTTTGTATTCGCTACTCCTATCGTTTATACCTTTAAATCAGACGAGTTTCTTCAATTATATATATATATATATATATATTACAAAAAAACGCCCCATTGGGGGGAAACCCAGGGCGCTTGCTAACTGTGGCGATATCATATTCTTATTGTGCTAATCGTTGCAGGATAGTTCAATAAGCCAGTTATAAATATGTAATTATTCTTGAGGATATTTATATGTGGTTAAGTGGGTATGATTTATCATTTTCACCTCAGGTCCATAAGAAATTCTATAAGTCATTCGGTCCTTCCCTACTGGAACGTGGTGTCCACCATCGGTAGGCTCAATATCAAATGTTATTTCCAATATAAAGCCACGAAAGTGTTTCTATCACTTCAATTTTCCATGGATCTACTGAAGGTGAAAAGTCCTTTAAAATCTTCGGATAATAATAGTTATGCAAATCTTCGCTAATATATGGAGCAAGCATGTTTATAAGCATGTCCTGTAATCTAAGTTCTTCACAGTCTTGAGTTGGTTTAGTTGATAATACAGTTGTTGTTTGAAAGGAAACAATAAGAACAATCGATAGTATAAAAGCGGTTAGCGTCTTTTTCATTCCTATTAATACACCTCATTAATTGTATTATTGTCATTTCTGTATATGGAATGTATTTATTGAACTAGCGAGGGAAAATTTAACAAGTAACACTTAGAGGCGTTGCTTTGTTACATTAAAAATAAAATTCTTGTCTAAGGCTTCCGCTTAAAGCAAGATACGGTAAGGTTTATCAACTATAGGTGCAGGATCATTGAATAAGTAAGGAGTGGGTCTTATAAAGGTAGATATTTCTAAATCGTAAAGTTCTGGAAGGTCAAACAGGCTTTCTTGTCGAAACTTAGAAATAGGAAATTCATCAAATTGGAGGAAAAACCAATGGCAGAAGTTTTGTTGTTACACCATGTTTTAGGCCGAACGAAGGGGATTGACGCAATCGCCGATCAACTGAGAGATGCGGGTCATACTGTGCACGTCCCAGATTTATTTGAAGGCCGCTTATTTTCCACGCTGGAGGAAGGCTTGGTTTTTGTGAAGGAAATCGGATTTGAAGAAGTGACGGCGCGCGGCGTTCGGGCAGCCAGCGAGCTTTCACGCGATGTCGTTTATGCTGGTTTTTCACTCGGTGTCCCGGCAGCACAGCAGCTCGCTCAAACTCGTGAAGGTGCCAGAGGCGCACTGTTTTTTCATGCCTGCCTCCCGACCTCGGCGTTCGAATCTCAGTGGCCGGCCGACTTGCCTGTGCAAATTCACGCCATGAGTGAAGATCCTTTTTTCGTTGAAGACGGTGACATCAACGCGGCCCGTGAGCTTGTGGCGTCGGCCAATCACGCTGAACTTTTTCTGTACGAAGGCAAGGAACATCTCTTCACCGACAGCAGTTTACCGTCTTACGATGCTGACGCGACGAAACTTGTGATGAAGCGGGTTCTCGACTTTCTCGCATAATTGTTAACCAAAAAAAATCAGCAGCTGGGACATAACTAGACCAAAATAGTAAGAAAAGCGCAGAGCGCCTGTTTAAAACCATAGCGACTGGAGCAAATCAACTGAGATAATGTAATCACGGTGAGCTTGCGAACCAATGATGACTTATCGGTCAACCAGAAAAATCTGGCTAACCTTATATTACGAACAGGCGCATTACTTGAATATCCTACTAGATTGAAAGCAATTCTCAATATAGAGAATTGCTTTATTTTGGTCTTATTCTATGCAATATCCATTTCATTTACTCTTCTTAAGATATTTATCACAATTCATCCCAATATAAAAAGATATACTCTGGTTCATGCTCTTTTTTCAACTCATCGACACTTGCTATTATGTCTGAAGTTTTCTGTTTATTCGTGCGTAAAGTATTACTAGCGTTCTGTTTTAAATCCTTTTCATCCATGATATACACTCTCCTTTTTAGCTTAGTTTGTGTTCTGTTCCTCTTCTTATTCTTGTCTTTGCAGGAATGTCATCAGGAGAAATATTTAAAAGAAGAGGAAAAATGGAATGAATTATGAATATTAACTTACCTTGTTCACTCTAATATGTATGTAGGATCCTTTATTCACCCATATCAGGGAGTACACTATACTAGTCCTACTTTTCAAACGCTAGTCTAGGACAATCTAAGTTAAGAAAAGAAAGCTATTGGGATAACGCTCCACAAGTCTCTTTTTTAGGCCATTATAAGGGTGAAGCATATATAAAACCATGCAATTCCTTCGAGGAACTTAAAAGAGAAATAAGGAGTTATATGGCCTACTATAACAATTTCAATGGAATTTAAAGAAGATGACTCCTATTGAATAATCGAAATCATCTTGTAAATGTCCAAATTGTAAGCATTTGAATCAAATCGATATGAAGGAGGATTAATGGTTGAAAAAAAATAAATTAAGATATATGGCATTAAAAGAAATTTATAACGGTAATAAATCCTTATCTCATAACGATTTATTATTGATGAACAGGTCCGATTATTGGACAGGGAAGGACTAATACAAGGTGTTTTCTATGATGATGATTGAGTGCTTAGTGTGCTTTTTTTATTTAGGCTCTGTTAAAGGACTATGGTGATTTTTTATCATTGATAATTCCGCATTATCATGCTTTATCACAGCAAATATAAAGGTAATATACTCCTTTTTGCGAAATTAAATAATATAATTAAGTAAAAGGAGGCCGCCTATGTTCAGTAAAAGAGATTTTATAATTCCAAAAGAAGGTATAGATATCGTTAAAGATATTGTTATTGGTAAAATTAAACAAACTATTTTAATTCAATCTTATGATAGTTCAAATCCTGTTATGTTATTTATTCACGGAGGTCCCTCTATGCCCTTACCAGGTGTATCTTCTAGAGGGAAAGATTACACCATCATTTCAAATATTAAGGAACTTGTGAAACATTATACCGTTGTTTTTTGGGACCAAAGAGGTACAGGTAAATCATATCACGAAGATATTCCTCAAAATACGATGAGTTTTGAACAATTTTTACAAGACGCAAACGAAATGGTAGATTATTTAAAAAGTGAATTTAAAGTGGAAAAAGTGCATTTAGCGGCTCATTCATTTGGAACTTTAATTGGTATATATCTAGTGAATCGACATCCACATAAATTCTATTCCTATACTGGTTTGTCTCAAATTATCAATTGGACAGAAAATGATAAACTTTCTTATGAACAGATAAAGAAAGAAGCAATAAAAAGAAATGATAAAAAAGCCTTAAAGGAATTAGAAGAAGTTGGAGAACCGCCCTATACTGATAGTTATAAACAATGGGGAGTACTTAGAAAATATCAGATGAAGTATAATACCATGATTTATTCTGATGAAAAAATTAAACACCCTGGTCTTTTCAAAATTACATTAGATATGTTTTTTTCAAAAGATTACACATTTAAAGATTTAGTAAATACTTTTTACAAAGGATTTAAATTAATCTACTCAGATGAATTTATTAAAAATATACCAAATATAAATGTAAAGGAAGAAGTTAAAGAAATAAAAGTTCCAACCACTTTTATTCATGGTATTAAAGATTTACATGTCCATTTTGAGTTATTAGAAGAATTTTTAAAAAGTGTTTCAAAAAAAGAAAAAGCAGAGTGCATATTACTCAACAATTCATCGCATCTTTTTCATCCAATCGACACAAAAAAGATTGAAGAAATTTTAATAAAAGCCTCTGTTAAATGTTAATGCAGATTTTTTATAAGAAAAGGGACACTTGAAAATCAATGTCCCTTTGATTCATTTTAATTCACCTATAAACCAATTCGAATAATCATATTTTTAGATTTTCGTTTAATCCCACTAATTTTTTCTCCCGCATTCTATTTCTCCTCATTATTTAATTGATGAAACATAGCTATCTTAGCCCTTCATATGTTGTCTTTGTAGAAAATAAACAACTTTCCACAATCATTTTACTAACTGTTGTATCATCATTGCGGTGTTTAATAATATCCAAGAATAAAAACCAACTCAAGTAATTGTCCAGGTATTTAGTTGCCGGACCTTTGAAGTGGTCAATCCAGCCTTTAATCTGCTGTGATAGTTGTTTACATTTTGAATATGGTATAACTTTTTACTCTGTTTTTGCCATCGGATTTGAAAAGATAATACTCCAACTTTTTTTCGGCTGCGTAATTTGAACAATTTTCAGGTATCGTAGAAATGGACGAGACCTATTTACTATACTCAGAAAAGGGAAAACGAAATATAGAAGGTCGTAAATCTCGTAAGCGTGGTGGTTCCTCGAAATATCGAGGAAATAGTAAAGAGCAAGTATTTGTTCTTATTGCTAGAGACCGTCAAAAATCCACATATTCAAGGTCGCATCTTTAAATCACGTTAGTTAAAGCTATAGGCTCAAAACTAACCTCTACGAACGTTCTCTGTACAGATGCCTGGAGAGCATTTAAAGTTGAACTAATGGGGCAGGGATGTAAAACAAGGGTTTTTCTTGAAATAAAAAAATGTTCCTCCTCTAGGAAGAACATTATTTTTCTTTTGCGATTTCAGTTCTATTAGGAGCAAGCGGCTGTTGTTCCAACCATTTATTTTGTACCATCAAATCAAACCAATTTTTTGTAACCATAAGATTTTGTAGAATTGTACTCTCATACGTAGCAACAAGGTCTGTTCGCATGGCTGCTGCTAACCCTGCCCCATTATAGTTTTGGGCAGCTTGAAACAAGAATCCCATATGATACAACATTAGCTTATCCGAAAAAGGGGCCTCCTTTGAAGTTGTCACTTCTGTTTCCCAAGATTTCGGAACTGGTAAGTTATCGGCCTGCATTATTTTTGCAAATGTTTTTATTTGCCCATCAGCCGTTTTTTCGGAATCAGTTAAAAACTTTCTAACTTCTTTTGATTGAGTAACTTGACTGAATGCGATAGAAAGACATTTAGCCATAATGCTTTTTTTAAGGTTGAAAGAAATACCAATGATTTCTGTCGCTGCTAATGTTCTACTTTTTCCCCAAATTCCATCCTTGAAATCTTTGCTTGAAACAAATTCAGGGTTTTTAGATGGATAAAATAATGGGTCTCTTTGAAAATTCCCCTTTTCAAGTAATAACTCAATTGTCTGATGATACATCTTTTTCGCATCGTTGTCGCATGAATCGTAAAAATCCCTTAAATCTTTTCTAACGGAAACACTTAATGCTGAGGTGTGTCCCTGCAAACCATGCAAGGTCATGATATGCAAATAATTTAGGCAAAATATATCCGTGAACAATCTCGGGGTCCCATCAAAAAGGTCAGATTCATTAAACCCAATGGGAACGGGAAACCCATCATTCTCTATAAAAGTGACGATTTGCTGCTTTTGTTTTTCGAACATTTTAAGTGCTTCTTCAAAAAGGGCTTTAATGGCCTCATCCTCAATAATAGAAACCATATATCTATTTACTACATCTGTCATTGTACCATTCACATACTCGGCCCAAAGTGTTCCTATTTCGGAAGATGTAAGCTTTAATTCATTTTTATCCATAATTGTCACCTCATTTATATTATTAACTAAAACAACAAAAGTATGTGTTTGCTAAAATTGATTTCGGCGTAATGTACTAAGAAAACAAAGTAAAGATTGATTGTGAAGAAATATACTTAAACGATCGGGGACTTTTGTTCAATATCTCCAATTATTATGAAGGTAAAAGTATGCAGGTTTTTATTAATTACTTTCAATGTAAATAATTATTTTGTAACCATACCTCTTTTTTATATAGTTTTATATTCAAGTCAAGGAAAGAAAATTAAACTAAACTCGTTTTTAAAAGCGGCTCCAACGAAGCAGAATAAACTTTTCATTTTTCGTCAGTTAGTGGTAAGAGCTATGTCAACGGTGGTACATTTTAGTGGCAGTAATCAGGAAATATAATACAATAATCATTAATAAATTTTTTCTGCCCCGTATCTTTTCACCCCTCTTGAAACGTTAAAAGGGTAGAGAGAGTGCAAAAGGAGTGAAAACCATGTCTCACAAACTAAATGTGTCTCGGTCACATTCGGATGATGATACTTTTTGGAGCGAGCATTATCCGAAGCTGCAGCGCTATTGTCACTTCCTCGCCCAAAATAAGTGGGATGGGGATGATATTGCGCAGGAAACATTTCTAAAGGCATTAAAATATACCACTCATCCTAAGCAGATTTCCGCTGCTTTATTGAATAAAATTGCCTATCATCATTGGGTCGATTTGCTTCGGAAAAGAAAACACGAAAACATCGGGGCTGATTCTGAGGAAAGGTCTTTATTTTTTAAAAATCCGCTTGATGAAATTCCGGATTCTGTGGATTTCCTGTTGAAGCAATTCACGCCAAAGCAGGCAGTGATTTTTTTGCTGAAAGAGGCGTTCCAATACCAGGTGAAGGAAATTGCTGAAATCCTGGGAACGACGGAAATGGCGGTGAAGTCAAACCTACATCGTGCGAAAAAACGCCTGGAAAAAACAAATGATGAGGAACAGTCTTTTTCCATCAAATCGTTTTGGGAAGAGGAGGAGCGGGAGCAGCTTTCGGAGCTGTTCTATGAATCGCTTAAAAAACAAGACCCAGCCGTCCTGATAAAAATGATCCCTTCGATAAGAAGTATCGCGGAAATTCCTCAGCTTGCTTCAAATCGTCAAGTAAGAACTCACTCTCCTTCAAGCACTCTCTTGATGGCGGCATAGCCAAATTTGCTTTCAAGGAGGAGTTTTTAACATGAGCACCATTCCATACGTGATTGAACAATCGAATCGTGGCGAGCGTTCCTATGATATTTATTCAAGGCTGTTGAAGGACAGAATTATCATCATTGGCGAGGAAATTAATGATCATGTGGCAAACAGCGTCGTTGCCCAACTGCTTTTTTTAGCGGCCGATGCGCCGGATAAAGAAATCTCCCTTTATATCAACAGCCCGGGCGGCTCCACTTCGGCGGGATTTGCAATTTTTGATACGATGCAATACATTAAGCCGGATGTAAGAACCATTTGCACCGGAATGGCGGCGTCTTTCGGGGCGATGCTGCTGTTGGCGGGAACAAAGGGGAAACGGTACGCTCTGCCGAACAGTGAAATTATGATTCATCAGCCTTTAGGCGGGGCAAGGGGGCAGGCAACTGAGATTGAAATCTCGGCTCGCCGCATTCTAAAACTTAAAGAACATGTCAATCAAATCATCTCGGAACGGACTGGTCAGCCAGTTGAAAAAATAGCTAAAGACACCGATCGGGATTTCTTCATGAGCGCGACGGAGGCAAAAGAATACGGGATTATTGATGAGATTCTTTATCCAAATAAGTGATTGTAAAATGCTGTGTCCATGACGGATTCTAGTAGGGTACAGGTACACAGTGTTTAGAGAAACTCTCGAAGGATTGACCGAGGAGGAGCTTGTTACAAACCTGCACCATTGATGGAATATCAAATGCAACATGTCCTCGGCCACCTTGATCACATTGAAAGGGTAAAATAGGAAAATCAAGGGAACTCAACTTTTTAAACTAAAGCCTGCAAGAGTTGAAAAACAAGCTGCCATATTGGCAGCTTTTTTATTGAACGAATTTGCAGCTAAGTTTAACAAGGTAATGTACCTAATGAGGGTAAAAGACAAGGAGGATTAATACTTGTTTTGTTGAATCTTATTAGTAAACTTATTAGGAGTTTCATTTTTAAAACAAAAAAATGACGGAAGGGGAAGTTTATGAATTTTAAATCTCCGCAAATTAATCTATATGTTGATCATTTAGAGAAATCAAAAGCATTTTATCAGAAACTGGGCTTTACACAAACCTTTGTAGCGGAAATTGATGGTAAGCCCGTACATTATGAACTAATTTTGGATGGTTTTAAGTTAGGTATAGCCTCTAAAGAATCTACAAAAGAAATTCACGGGTTAAATCCTGGTCAAAACAGGGGTTGCGAAATTGTAGTATGGACAGAAAATACTGATTCAGCCATTCAGTATTTAATTGATAATGGTGCTAGTATGTTATCTCATCCTCATAATTTTTTAAATGATTTAAGGTCTGGGTGGGTACAAGACCCAGACGGAAACCCAATACAAATCGTTTCCAAAAGAAAAAATTAAGTTTCGCCAATGGGTAGCATTAGTTCAAAAAGAATGGTGGGCAACGCTAATAAATAAGGTTTGCAAAAATTTAATGCAATTAATTAACTTTTTACATAGCCATTTAAAAATAATTTTAATTAACACTTAAAAAGAGGGAGAGTTTAGCATGTCACAAAAGCAACTAGTTTTTGATCAATTGGATAATTTAGGAATAGCGTATAAGCTAATGGATCATCCGCCTGTTTATACAATAGAAGATATGGAACAATTAAAGATTACTGAACAGGGGGAAGTGTGTAAAAACCTTTTTTTACGAGATGCGAAAGGGAAGCGACACTTCCTTGTTGTTCTGAATAAGGATAAACAGGCAGATATAAAGAGCATTCAAGCACAGCTGGGTTGCACGCGGTTAAGCTTTGCTTCGGACGAAAGACTGCAAAAATATCTGCACTTGCAAAAAGGAGCGGTGACACCCCTTGGAGTAACTAATGATCCCGAAGCGGCAGTTGAAGTCGTGTTGGACAGCAGCTTGGAAGGAAAAGAGCAGCTCGGTTTTCACCCCAATGACAATACCGTAACAATCTGGATTTCTTATGGGGATTTAATAAAGTTCATCAGGACAAATGGAAATATTATTCATCATATTGAAATTTAAAGGTGATATAAAGCTATAAACTTGAACATTTTTCTGCAAAAAGCGTACTTTCCAAGGAAACATGAGAACACCACCCGTATTTCCTAGGAACGCAGGTTATGTTATTTGCTTTTCTATGATAAATCTGTTATTCTTAAATAGAATTATTTTTGTTCTATTTCGGATTGAGAATAGATTTTGTTTTTCGTCTAAAGTTTTGAGCAAGGATAGTAACAGATTGTGTGGGATTCCACACGAGGAGGATACAAATTATGGAACAAGGTAAAGTTAAGTGGTTTAATGCAGAAAAAGGTTTTGGATTTATTGAACGTGAAGCAGGGGAAGACGTATTCGTACATTTCTCAGCAATCCAAGGCGAAGGTTTCAAATCTTTAGACGAAGGTCAAAGTGTAACTTTTGAAATTGAACAAGGACAACGTGGCCCACAAGCTACAAACGTTCGCAAAGCTTAATAATAGCTGATGACAGTCCCTTAATGCAGGGGCTGTTTTTTTTTATGTATTTCCTTTACAGGGTCCGTAACACTTCAACTCAAGTCTAGGTGCCGAACGAGACATAAAGTAGGAGATGGCGGTCTCAATAAAGCTAAAAAGCCCTATTCAATCATGAATAGGGCTTTTGCAACAACAAATATAAAACAAAATCGGTAAAAGTACAAATGGTAGACTAAGTATAACACAGGATAACAGCAATCACTAATTTTTTGTTATTAGTTTTTTCTTGCTGCAATTCCAATTTAAATTCAAGATACATGTATTTATTAACTCCATATATAGGGTAAAAGCCAGGAAACATAGGAATTATTGTTATGTTCTTTGGAATAAAATATTAATTTTACATCATAATAAAACATGTTGTCAATAAAAAATTGCACCTTTTTTGGAAAAATGTTATAATAGTCTTACAATTATTTTCCAACGTATTTCAATTTCTGCTGTATTTTTTGCAGATAGAATTATGGATACGTTTTTTATTATTTAAACGGAAGAAAGACAAATAAAATATTCAATTTAGTAACTGAGATTTTATTTTACAAGGAGGACTAGAAAAATGAATTTAATCAATGAGAAAGTAACACACAATCGTTTTGGCACGGGTAGTATAGTTAAACATAATGATTCTATTATTGAAATACATTTCGCTTCGGAAAATAAAAAGTTTGTGTTCCCCGATGTATTTGAAAAACACTTAAAATTACATAATCAAAGTGCAGCTGATTCAATGGAAAAGATTATACATAAAGTGGTAATGGGACGAAAAGAGGAAGAATGGAGGAAGGAAGAGGAAAAAAAGCGACAACATAAAATACAGCAGCTTCGTTCAGAACATGAAAAACTTATGAAAAATCATAAACTTCATCCTCAATCACAAATGGCTTTTTGGTGTGACCCTGAAGAACAGGATATTTCTTGTTCAGGGTGGAAGGTTTTTTCAGGCGTAATAAAAAGTGGTAATAACAAAGGGAAGCCAAACAAACCCATCCGCCTTCACCAAAATAGCGCTTGTCTTTTAACAGCAATAGATTCCGGTAAGCCTGAAAAAGACAGACGGATCTTAGGAGTTTATATGGTGAATGAAAACTTTATCGGAAAGCTTTGTGAAGATGGGTATATTCCCGCTCATTCAGAATACAGAATCCAACTGACGGAGCAGGAATCGGATCAGATGCTTTTCTGGAAATATTACACAAATGAAAAATCGCCCCATAAAATGACGTGGAATTCCGGAAAATACCGTTATTTTGATAATGTATGGATGGCTCAAATTTTGCTTGATATTGTTTCTTTGAAAAGTGACCCAAAAGACCGTGAGCTAGCACAAGAATTTTTTGAATATTTTTGTAAGATGAATCAGATCTGTGATCAAGAGATACCAAAACCTGACGGGGGATTAATGAGTATTTAGACAACATGGGGGCGGTTCTTGTGTTTAGATTAGTAAACATGAGAACCGTTCCCGTCTTAATTTAGGGACAATCCTACTGTGAGTTGAACCTTTGATGTACCATCGGACTGACCCGCTCTAAAATTATAAAAGGAATACTTCTTCCCAGAAAATACATCCTATAGATAGAAATAGGTAGTTATTTTTAATTGGGGTGATATTTTGAGTGATAAACCATTTGTTTTCTCGAAAAATATGACATCCATCGCGAAAGGGTTAGCCATCCTTTTAATGGTTTACCATCATTCATTTGCCTTTCCGGAACGTATCGAAAATGTTGATTATCTTCCCTTATTATTTATTGATCATCAGCCGTTAAGCGAATTAATTGGTCAATTCGGCAAGCTTTGCGTCGCCATTTTCCTTTTTTTAAGTGGATTTGGCCTTTATAAATCTTATGAATCAAAGGGAAATTTCACCTTTCGGAATGCTACGAAAAGAGCCTTCAATTTTATAAAGTTTTTTTGGGTTATCTTTCTTCTATTTGTGCCAATTGGTCTCATCTTTTTCAACGAAGATCCACGCTATGTCTGGAATCTCAAGGAGTTTCTTTATAATTTCTTTGCCCTTGTTTACACCTATAATGGCGAGTGGTGGTTTGTCTCTTTATATGTTGAACTTTTATTAATTTTCCCGTTATTAATGAAATTGATTAAGAAAAACCCTATTTTGGTTAGCTATCTGACGTTTGTTGTCTTTTTTCTTTCTGCCTTTTTTCAACATACAGCGGATTATTTCCCTAATCACGAACTCATCCAAATTTTCTTTCACCATCTCGGTGTTGATACTACCTGGCTGATTGTATTTATTACCGGTATTTATTTTGCAAAATATGAAGTGTTCAAAATACTGGATGAATTTTTTTCCAACATTTATTTAAACCATAAATTTTTTTTTATCAATCTGCTTGTGTTATGTGTTTACTTTAGAGAAAAGGTTTTTCCATTTATTATAGAAACAAGGGGGCCGCTATTAGATGGGGATTACAACTATGCTGATTTTTTCTTAGCGCCCATTGTGGTTATTGCGTTTATAAAAATTATTCAAAATGTTACTGTTTTGGAAAATTTATTTATGAGGCTTGGTAAACACTCCAATAATATTTGGTTGACCCATACTTTTTTTATTTATTACTACTTTCAAGAAGTGACATTTGTCCCTTATTTATCTGTTCTCATTGTCACTTGGGTTTTTGTCTTAACCATTCTGGTATCAATTTGTATAAATTTCATAATAAAATATTTGTTTAAATAGAAAAAGATACTTGAAGAAATTTATGGAAATGGAACTTTTAGAATGCAGGACCAATCACTCCAGACGGTAAGATTAACCGGCTTAAATAGTCACGACACTCTTTTTTACAATCAAAAGTTAGATGAACTCATCACGATTTAATGTCGCTTCATATGCAATGATATTAATATAACCAATCTTAATAATTGAAGATAAAAAGTAACCATCAAGAAAATGGTTACTTTATTTTTTGTGAATGGTTTTATAAAAAAAGAATGCTGTTAACTTGTATTCAACAAAAGGGTCAGTTTGTTGAGCGACTTCTTTAAAGAAAATTAGTACGCTATTCAACATTTAAGTAGTTTGAATTTATATACTTAAAGTAATCCTGCCTAAGTTAAATAAGAAGAAATAATAGCATTTATAGTGTAGTGTAATATTTGTATTCGTAAAAAGGAGGATAATTCTTTTGAATATTTTAATTTTAGGTGCAACTGGACGAGTTGGAGGTCAAATAGTTAATTATGCTCTTCATGGCGGACATCATGTTACAGCATTAGTTCGTACTCCAGAGAAGATTCAAATAAATAATGACAATTTAACTATTATTCGAGGTAATGTTTTAAATAAAGAGGATATCGTACGTGCAATGCACGGGTTTGATGTAGTTATTAGTGCGATAAATACTGATGGGGCAACAACTTTGTCTGAAAGTATGCCGCACATTATAGAAGCAATGGAAAACGAAGGTATACAACGAATTATTACTATAGGAACTGCAGGTATCCTACAAAGTAGAACCACCCCAAATTTACTGCGTTATCAATCAAGTGAATCAAAGCGTAAATCAACCCGTGCAGCAGAAGAACATCATAAAGTTTACGATATTCTTAAACAATCAACACTCGAATGGACTATTGTATGTCCTACGTATTTACCTGATGGAGAAAGTTTAGGTGAATATCGTGTGCAATGTGATTTTTTGCCGGTGGGTGGAGTTAAAATAAACGTATCGGATACAGCAGAATTTACATATAAGCAGATTGAAAGTAACAATTATATAAAATCACGTGTAGGTATCGCCTACTAATAAGAATTTCTTAATTATTACTTGCTGTCACAAGGTAAACTTTATTGTTTGTGAAAAATTGTACTTAAACTAACGGGGCTTTAACACAACAATCATCAGATCGTCACCATGGCGTTTGTTTTTGATTAAGGGAGCAGGTTAATAGAAGAAAGAAAACGACGCTCATGCTAAAAAATAATTATCTTGTGTTTTGAAATTATATTAGTATAACTTTGTAATAAAATTATTATATTGCTGTGATGAGTCTGTTATATCTTTCTAGTATAGTGTAAGTATCAAATCACGCTAGGAGGAAACAAACATGCTTAAGAAATTCATCGTAGCCTTTACCATTTTAGCTTCTTGTGCCTCTTTGTTTGCCGCCAAGGGTGATAAAGCGGAAGCGGCATATTATCATACAAAAGCAATCTCAGTAGCAAAAGCAAATCTCGGGGTTCCATATAGATGGGGCGGTATTTCGCCGAGCGGATTTGACTGTTCAGGTCTGGTGAAGTATTCCTACGGAAAAGCGGGAATAACATTAAATCGTACCGCTGCCCAAATGTACTATGGAAACGGATATCGACCGTCTAATTTGCAGATAGGCGACTTACTGTTCTATGCACCGAATAAAGCAAGTGCCCCAACACATGTTGCCATCTATATTGGATACGGGAAAATGGTTATGGCATCCTCCTCAAAAGGGGTCATTATCACTAACACAAGCAACCCGTATTGGCATTCTAGATATATTGGAGTAAAGCGAATATAAAGATCATCGGCGACGATGGTCTTTTTTGATTTTATCGTATTTTAAAAAACTTATCTCTAAAATAGAGTTTTTGAAAGTAATTGAAAATCTTGTGGGTTAAGCTCTTATTAAACAAACGGGTCCCTTACTTGAATTACAAAAAGCATATGCAAAAGAATGTGGAGATTCGTTCAATCCTATTTCCCGGCTTTTAATAAAAACAACATATTTTCCTCCTTTTCGGTTATATAAGAGGAATTATTGCCTAGATATAGAAATGGAAAGAGTTATTCTATTCGACAATCGGGCCATATTGTTGAACAAGAGATTATCATTCTGCCTTGGAATTTGTATAAGCTACTGGATAAAATATAAAGATGGAGGGAGAGATATGAGAGGTAGCCCAGAACTAAAAATAGAATCAGAAAAAATATATAAAACAAAAATGAATCCAAATAAATTGTTTGTAGCACGGATTATCCAAGTACCACTGGAAGATGAAATGTTAGATTTCGTTTTAGTGATTCAAAACAGAAAAAATAAGCAGATTACTTATAAAGAAATATTGGTGACAACGGAAAATTGGTATAACTCATTCCGGCTTGCTCGCGGAAACCTTGAATGGGTGTCTTTGAATACAGTTGCAGTATGGGATAATCTTGGGCATAAATTAGTAGAGGTAGCAGCTTTAACCGGTAAGGAAAATTATCGTATTTCTAATGAACATTGCTCTGCCTATCGGGAAAAAAAGTAAGTGAATTTACATCTTTTTTTGTTAAAGAAAACGGAGTGCTTATCTTGAATAAGATTTAAATAATGATCTTCAGCAATCGGGCGCGATTATAGGATAAAGGTTAGATTATTAAAGCATACCTTATAAAAAATTAACTGCCTTATTTCGGGTAGTGACAGCTTCGCTGGTACTACCCCTTTATAAGTAGAAAAAGTATTTTAATTCGTATTGTCAGTATGATAATGTGAATAATTTGTTGAAACTTTTTGAAGAATTTTTTACAAACGAGAGGAGTGTGATTTATGTCACTTAAAATCCAGGCAGTGGTTCGTTATCCTAGACAGGACATAAGAAATAAAGGAAAGAGGGAAAAGTTATGTTCTGTCATCAGTGTGAACAGACGCCAACTGGCGGTTGTCAAGTAATTGGGGTGTGCGGCAAGGATGAGACGGTCGCTAGTCTTCAAGATACCATTATCTTTGCGTTAAAGGGGATTGCCGCCTACCGGACACACGCCAATCAATTAGGTTATACCGACTCCTTCGTCGATCAGGTTACACACGAAGCTCTTTATATGACGTTAACAAATTCAAACTTTAATGTTCAAGAACATATTGAAATGGCGATGAAGATAGGTCAATCAGCCTTACGTGTCATGGAAATGCTGGATGAGGCTCATACGAATTTGTTAGGGATCCCAGAACCAATCACTGTCAGCCAAAATAAAATAGAAGGCAAATGTATTGTTGTCACCGGACACAACCTATTTGCACTAGAGAAATTATTACAGCAGACGGAGGGAATGGGAATCAACATTTACACCCATTCGGAAATGCTTCCAGCACATGGATATCCTGCATTAAAGAAGTATTCTCATTTGAAGGGGAATATCGGAAAAGCATGGTATGACCAGCGCCGCTTATTCGAGAGGTTTCCTGGAGCGATTTTAGCGACCACAAACTGTGTTATGCCCATTAAAGGTTCTTATGCCGACCGTATGTTTACGTACGAAGTAACTGGACTTGAGAATGTTCAAAAAATCACGAATGATGACTTTTCACCTTTGATTCAAAAGGCCCTTGAATTACCAGAGGCTTTAATAGATTCAGATGAAACCTTATTGACAGGCTTCCACCATGAAACGGTATTAGGGCTAGCCCCAGAAGTAATAGATGCTGTGAAAACCGGAAAAATCAGACGGTTCTTTGTGATTGCCGGTTGTGATGCACCAGGCAAGGGAGGCGAGTATTATCGTGAACTGGCCACTTCCTTGCCACAAGACACGGTTATTTTAACAACATCATGTGGTAAATTCAGGTTTAACGACGTAGAGTATGGAATGGTACCTGGAACCAACATTCCTCGCTATATTGATTTAGGTCAATGTAATAACTCTGTCTCTACAGTAAAAATTGCTAAGGCACTTGCAGACGCATTTGAATGTGAAGTCAATGAATTACCAGTCAGTATCGTTCTCTCCTGGTTCGAACAAAAAGCAGTAGCCATCCTCTTAGGGTTGTTCAGCTTAGGGATTCAGGATATCCGGATTGGACCAAAAGCACCTGAATTTATCTCTGATGGTGTATTAACCGTTTTACAAGAAGCATTTAATTTGAAATTAATTGGTTCCGCAAAAGAGGATATAGAATCCATGCTGCAGTTATCTTAATAATTAAATACACTGGGCACCACCGAAGTTCACGGCGGTGCCCTATTTCAATTTATTTTTCATAAGTTTGGTTCGTGACAATATTTGGGTTATTTATAGTATAATAGTTTTGGTTCATCCTTTGTGTCGGAAAATCAAATGCTACTAACTTTAATGGGGGTTTCCAATGGAAAGTGAAAATAAGGTACAAATAAAATTTAGCGTAGAACGTGAGCTTGCAGAAAAGTTCGTCCTAGCTGCTAAGTTAAATAAAGATAACTCTGTTCATGTACTGAAACAACTGATGATTCAATATGTTAGAGACAGTTTTTCAAATGCTTCAAGGGATGTTAGCAGGTCATCAGTTCAAGGTTTTAACTCCAACCAAGGTATTAACTTTGGTGAAGTACAAAGTTCCTCAGCAGGAAATGTTCATCGTAATTCCAATACAAAAATCACAAGTGAAATGGTCAAAATTGCCTACGAGTATGCAAAAAAGGTGTATTCCGGAAATCTGACTCGTCAGGAAGGCAAATTGGCAATTTCAAAAAAGACCGGCATGAATCCTGGCTCAGCACAAGATTATATTACTTGTTTTCTAGCAATGATCGAGGGAAGGGAATATCATAGAACGATGAGCAATTTAGGTACGGAATATTTTTTAGAAAATATTAAAAAGGATTTCGGGGAAAGGTCCTTTCAATTAGCGATAGAAGCTACTGAAAAACATATCAAATATTATAATTCACTTGGATATGGACAATTGAAAGCAAAAGAGGATATTGTCAAGAAATTAAAAGAGGCGTTGTAACAATTAGATATATAAAGATTGTTCTTGTCTATTCCATAAAATAGAACGCCGTTCTTTCCATCATAAATCGAAAATGGCGTTCTTATTTTATGAACCTGGTTATAAATTTTTTTATAATTAATCCAATTAATATTCCTGGAATAACAAAAAGCATTGGTAAAAAAATCGGTCCTAATAAAATTCCAAATAGCTTTACCTTGGTTGAATAAATCAAACCAAGTGTAACAAAATATGCCGCAAAAACGAATGGGAGAAATAAAAACGGAGTAGCTTCATTTTTTCCGTTCGCATCCTTCACTGCATCCCACATTGAAAAAAAATACAAACATGGATAGAACATTAGCCACTGGAAATCGATTTGCTCAATAGAAGTATCAATATTACCAAGAAAGCTAGAGATGATGGCCTTGTTAAAATTGGATTGGATATTAACTAGAAATTCAAGGGAAATGAGCAAAATGCCTTTTACATATTTTTGATTTAATAATTGTCCAAAACCAGGTAAAGCAATTGACCATAATAGTTTTTCAAACATCCCTTTATTCACATTAGTAACTTCCTACTTTCTTTGGAGGATCTTTAAATTCACCTTTAGGGTTTATTAGGGTGGTAAAGTTTTCGAAAGTTCTTCTCTGTCCGCTGCTGTAAAGGGCTCTTCGACTTGATTTATAATAGATGAATTTTTACCCATACTCCACCTCCAGTATTAATTTATATTATTATCTGTCACTAAATTCATTTCATACTTACGTGAATGGGGCAGGCTAGGAGGTATCCACGTGGCTGTGCACCACCTGAAGAAAATGGTTACTTTATTTTTTGTAAATGGTTTTATAAAAAAATCTTGAAATAAATGTCATTAGCAAGTATCGAGAACTAGTAAATAGAAATGGTTTAATTTTCACTTTTAATATACCTATTTTTATTAAAGTTATATCCACAATCAAATGGCTTACTGGCAGTAATATCCTATAAAATAACCTAGGCTTGGAAGAAGTTATGGTAGCGATAAACGAGAGTATCAAACTGTATAAAGGAACTATTTTAAAATGTTCAGTCCACGAAAAGAATAATCCATGCCCAAATCGAATGAAACGTTTTACGGCAGAAATATACATTAACGTAACCCAAACTACTTCAATAGCCATGTAATGAGCAATTACCATTGCCCATCTTTTTTGGGTGGAGAGTGCCTTATAAAATCCATCACTTATATAAAAATATACATGTAATAAAACGAAAGTGTATATAGGCTTCCACCAATATACTTTATAAATGTTTAGTCGTAGAAATAATTTCTCAATACAATAATAAAAAAGGCTGGTACTGATTTTCCACTTCCAGTTTTTATTAAATAAAGTTAGAAAAGTTGATGCAATTGGTACATAAACCGCTTGAGAGAAGATTGCTCCTAAAATGGAATCAAATGCACGCTTTTTCATAATTGACGGTTTGTAACTATACCCATGAAAGAGGTTGAGAGTCGGATATTCAAATATATAAGCAAAACCTATATTGGATAATAATAAAATCCACATATCCTTTTGTTTTATACGTTTTAACATAATCAAAATCATACCTAAATGAATAACCGCTAACAATAAAAAAGGAGTTGAGTTCTTATTAAAAATTTTATTCTTTTTTCTCATTTTTTACACCGTTTTACTTATGACATTTAGTTTTAGTATTGTTCATTTGAAGGGAAATATTTATGATGATCGCGCGCTATCCTGCAACAAGGAGAAGCGCTCATTTTTTAAAATACAAAAGAAAATGAGGGAGAAATTAAAGTTATACAATTAGGCAATTTAAAGAAGGGTGATTTTTAATCTTGGCATACTTTAGGGGGGTATTGTAAACTATGAAAGGAAAGTATGTATAGTAAATGGAACCAAAAATGGGAGAAACTAGAATGGGTAATAGTATAAAAAAAATTAAGATTGCCGTAAATGGAGGAATTGGGTTTGGGGCTAACCTTAATTCAAAACAGCTTATGATGCTTGCAAAATATATGACTGAAGAAGAAGAACTTGAATTAACAACATTCCAACAATTATATATAGAAATCCCGGAAGATAAAAAGGAAGAAATCATAGAAGAATTCCAAAGTGTCGGTCTAACCTGTTATCCGGTTGGTAACTTTGTAAAGAGCTTGAAAACCTGTAATTTTTGCAAAGGGGAAATAGAAGAAGGAATGCCGGTGGCAAAAGTATTAAATCACCGTATCGCAGGAAAACCTGTACCATTTACCCTAAAGGTTGCTTACACAGGTTGCCCTGTTGGTTGCGGTGAACCCATGTTAAGTGACATTGGTATTATGAAGATTGGAGAACTTTACAATTTATATGTTGGAGGAAAAGCAAAAGGGAAAGACGCTGAGGTTGGCATCTTACTGATGGAGAATCAAACTCCAGAAGAATTATACGATTCAGTAGACAAGATCATTGCCGTATATTCAGAACTGGGTAAAAAGCGGGAGACATTTTATAAATTTTTAAAACGGACAGGTAAGGATCAATTAATAAGTTCGTAATAAATTTGTGTACTTTCTAAAGTGGGAAAGATAAATTTCCACATATTAACAGACACTTGCACAAGCCGACCAGAAGCGCTGGAATGGCCTTGCTATATCGAACTTAGAGAGTTTACTTGTTATGACGGATTAGTGGATTAATAATCGATTTATTCAGTGTAATACAAATTAAAAACAGACAGATATTAGTTATACCTGTCTGTTTTCAGTCTTAAAATGAATATGATTCGCCATCATTTGGTACTAATACATTAGATGTGATGGCTTTTTCATCAATAAAGCTTTTTAATTCTTCCCTAGACAATCCCCAATGATTAACAGCTTCCATGTGGACAGCAATAATTTTTGCGTTAGGAGCAGCCTTAACCACTTCATGGACATCATCTTTCCCCATAATAAGAGAACCGCCCTCAAAGAATTGATTATCTCCAGCATTTACAACAATAATTTCTGGCTTATGCGTGTCTATTACTTTTTGAACGGCATCATACCAAACAGTATCTCCAGCAACATATAATGTTTGCTCTGTTGGGTGCTTGAAGACAACGCCACACACTAGACCAGCAAGTTGTAAGATTTCGCCTCTTCCATGCTCTCCTTTTGTTTTAATTAATTGAATCCCTTCAAATACCGAATCCTCATGTAAAACCTCTACATTTTGGAAACCAGCATTTCGAATTTCTGCTGCATCTTCTTCATTTTGGGCAAATAGTTTGATGTCTTTTGGCAATGCCTTTACAGCAGCGTCATCCCAATGATCATAATGAAGATGAGTAACGATCACTGCATCGATACCATTAATTATATTGTCAATGGATGTTGGTAAGTCGATTAAAGGATTGTTTTGATCTTGTCTTGGTGCGTTTGGGAAAGGAGGATAAGTTCCTTTTTCGGCTAACATCGGGTCAATTAAAAACCTTTTCCCTGCGTATTCCACAACGATTGTTGCATTACGAATTTGGTGTATATTCATATATAATAACTCCTTTATCTTTGAAATTTATTTTGAACAATGTATAGTCTAAACTATGGGCTTAAGACGATACATAGCTTAAATAAAGTGTTTTAACGGTTTTACTTTATTTATGAAAGGAGTTAATTAAATGTTAGATAAAACGGATCTACTTATCCTAGAAGAATTATCGATGAATAGTCGAATAACGATGAAAGAATTGGGTGAGAAGGTTCATTTGACCGCGCCAGCTGCTTCTGCAAGAGTGGCGAAACTAGAGGATAGTGGGATTATTGAGGGTTATACAATAAATATTAACCAAGAAAAATTAGGATTTCATATACATGCTTTTATAACTATCATTACACAAAACACTTATCATCAGCCATATCTTTCTTTCGTAAAAACACAAGTGGAATATATAATAAATAACTATAAAATCAGTGGAGATGGTTGTTACATTCTTGAATGTAAATTCCCATCAAATGAATTAATGAATCAATTTTTGGAAGAATTAAACGAGCACGCCAACTATAAATTATCGATTATTATAAATAAATAGTTTACTCATGAAACAATCCAGAAAGTGTGCTTTTATATAAGGAGAAAATCACTAGAGAAAAAGACCATCAAGACTTTATCGCCATAAAAGGTTATCTCAATAATGGGAAGAAAAAATGGCTTAGCTATGCTTTACAAACACACGACCCAGAACATAAGTGGCTTCAATTTTAATCTAGAAGTTTGTCTAACTAACGGGCAGGTTAGTTAATAAATAGATAGTTAAGATGGCTTCAATCAATGATAATTATACTTAAGAATAATATTAATATATATAGGTTATGTGTGGAGAAATGGATTCACTAAACAAATTCATGATTATTCTTATGCTTCAAGCAGGTTTACCTGCTCTTTGTCTTTATGGTCCATCAAAAGAGGAATAGGCAGAAATAGGTATGGAATCTCCTAAAATGTAATATTAATAATTATATGTATATACCAGAGAAGGGTGTCTCCATTAAAGAAAAGCCCTACCGAGAGGAGTGTACGTGATGGGTTTCCCACCTCAGCAACAAAGTAAACCCGGCATTGAATCAATCATGACACCCAGACCTATATTTGATAACCCCAATTACAAACCAGCAGGTAAACTTATGAATAAGGTAGCACTTATAACTGGTGGGGATAGTGGTATTGGGAGAGCTGTCGCTGTGGCCTTCGCCAAAGAGGGCGCAGACATTGCAATCTCATACCTAAATGAACACAGCGATGCAAATGAGACGATGTTCTATATCAAAAAGTACGGTCGTCGTTGCATTACCATTCCAGGCGATATTGGGTATGAGCAGACCTGCGAACAAGCTGTAATGCGAACGATTCACCATTTTGGCCGTATTGACATTCTCGTGAATAATGCCGGTGTATTGTATGTAAGGAACAGTCTACTAGAGGTAGATTCAAACCAACGAGCAAGTACTTTTCATACAAATGTGTTTTCGCAATTTATTTTGACGAAAGCTGCACTACCATACATGGCTTCAGGGAGCTCCATCATTAATACAACATCCATAAGTGCCTATCAGGGAGCGCAAAATGCAATTGACTACTCGGCATCAAAAGGAGCCATTGTTTCATTTACACGTTCGCTGTCACTATCACTGGCATCGCAAGGGATTAGGGTCAATGGCGTGGCCCCAGGACCAATTTGGACTCCATTAATTCCATCTTCTTTACCTCCAGAACAGGTTGCAACGTATGGAGATAATGTTCCCATGATGCGAGCCGGTCAACCGTTTGAGGTGGCACCTGCTTATGTATTCTTGGCCTCCGATGATGCATCTTACATATCTGGGCAAATACTTCACGTGAATGGTGGGGAAATTGTAAACGGTTAATAAACAATTTATAAGTACTAATCAATCCCTTGATTGATGTTTTTTATTTTGCTAAAAGGATAGGTAAAACTTCCATCCAGTCCATACTTCTTCCTTGACAGGAACAGTTTGGCCGATAAACAGTCCTGTTCTTGTTCAACCAAAGGTTGCTTTACTTTTTAGAACAGGCTTCTATATCAAACTAACAATGAAGATATAGTTTAAAAATAGGCAAATATCTATTCCTCTTTAAAAATGGACACATACACTATTTTGGAAACAATTTGAGGAGGAGATAAAAATGGAAAGAACCTTTGGAATGGGCATGGATGGATATCCAGGAATGGCCATGAGTGGATACCCAGGTATGGGAATGAGTGGATACCCTGGTTATGGTATGAGTTATGGAGGTTATCCTGGAATGAGTATGGGTGGATACCCTAGTTATGGTATGAGTTACGGAGGTTATCCTGGAATGAGTATGGGTGGATACCCTGGAATGGGTATGAGTTACGGAGGTTATCCTGGTTACGATATGGGATACGGCGGCTATCCATCCCATCATGGTTGCTGTGGCTGTTAGAGATGGTTTGAATTTTTAAGCAAATGAAAGCAAAAGGGACTAGATTGATTGTAATATTTAATAATCCCAGCTACTAGGAGTTAACGATTCAGCTGCCATTTTTGGTGGCTTTTTCTTATCAAATTAACGGAATTCCTTACTTGAAGATCCGGCTGCTAATGGCAGCCTTTTTGTTTATTCAACTAAAGGGCAGTATAGTTCATAAAGGAATACTACTTTGTAATATAGAATTAAGATAAAAGAAGATTTAGGGGGATATTATGGATAATCAATTTAGAAAATTTCTAGACATTTATTTAGATGCTTGGCGTTCTTCCTCATTAACAGCAATTAGTGATTTAATATCAAATAATTACAAGGGAAGAGAAATTACCGGAGGAGAGATTGTTGATTTTGAGTTTGAAGAATCAATACTTGGTTGGGAAAAAGGGTTTAATTTTGTAAAAGAAAACAAAATGCAGTTCAGCGAACGGGTGCATAAGTAAAAGATCAATTTCCGGCAATAATCGCTGCTGGTGGTCATTTTTTCTTGTTGAACTAAAGTGACAGGTTAGTTGAAGAGAGATTTGGTTTTTGATAAGAACATCAAAATAGGAGGAGTTATGAAAAGCTATAAAATTGGCAACATCACAATTGTGAGGTATCCAGATGATACAGAGGATACGCTTAGAATCTCTTCTGAATACATTGAAGAAAGTGTGGAATTAATAAACAAGCAAAAATTTAAAAATATTTCCATTGGGCACAGCCAGAAATTCACAGATATAGACTTTTTAGAGAGATGTGGTGGGTCTGTTGTGAATTTGGATATACATAGTGAAACAATTAAAAACTTTGATGGTTTAAAAAAACTGACAAACCTAAAGGTCTTATCATTGGATGTTGGTAAAAATGCCAAGCTGGATTTGAGTGTTTTGGGTTCTTTAGAAGAATTATATGGCGTTTTGCCTGGCAAAACCAAAGGATTCTCAAGCTTATCAAAATTAAAGCATGTAATGATTTGGGGATATAATCCTCCATCAAAAAATATTTCTGAACTAAGTAAGGCAGAAAATATCGAAGAGCTCCGTATCAGGCAAGCGAACCTTGAAACATTAGAAGGGGTTGAGAGGCTAAGCAAATTGCAGTTCCTAGAGGTTTACGGCTCCAATAAATTAAATGATATAATGCCAATTTCAGAACTTAAGAACTTGACTGAACTGGAATTGGAGAACTGCAAAAGTATCAGAGATTTTTCCCCAATTGGAACATTGAGCAATTTAGAATCGTTAGCCATCGTATCCTGCGGTAGTATGGAGTCTATTTCCTTTACAAAAAGTCTTGCTAAATTGAAACTATTTAATTTCGACAGAACCAATGTAGAGGATGGCGATTTAAGCTATTGCCAAAGAATTCCCGAAGTCTATTTTACAGAGAAAAGGCACTTTTCACACAAACGAAAGGACCTTAAGGATGCCAAAATTGATCAAATCCCCTTGCCGACCGTTTTTTGGCGAGACCGAATGAATGACGGAGACGATACCTTTACAAGTGAGAATATAAATGCTTCGGAGAAAGCACTCAATGCGTACATACAAAAAATCAACTGTCTTGGGGATACCCCCACACAAAAGAAACTCTCGTCCCTTGTTAAAGAAGTTATACTAACATTCAACAGGTTAAATGAGAAATATGATTTTTTCATTGAAACTATGGAAAGGGAAGAGCTTGCTGAATATATTTTATCAGTGGCGGAATTAGCTGGTCTTAAAACAAATGAAGACATCACCGAACAATGGAGAGAGTGGTAGTCCTTGTTGTACTAAACCAGCTAATAGTTTGTCAATATTTTCCAATAAAATTGTTTATAAAAAGGGGGGAATAATATATTAATAACGTAAGTAAATTTGTGTTATTCCGAAAGTTAACATTATATTCCGGAAAATAAAAAAGCGCCAATAGTAACAGTAATTACTTATTGGCACAATAATTCAAGTTTATTTCTACCAAATTGACATAGCAATGTTAAATAATATAAGTACTATTCCAAAAGATGTAAATAAAAAACCTATTGTCTTTTTATATTTGTTAGCAATCTTATCTGTTTTAAGAATATAGGTTCCAGCACATAGGAGCAAAACGCTATTTACTAGATTTAGAAGCTGAAGTATGTTCATTTTTCTTCTCCTCTTATACTTGCCAATAATAATAATAATAATATGCGTTCTTAGAAGCCCTTTGCATTAGTAAAGCATACCTTGAGACCGCTCCGGCAAGACCTAAAGTTGGTAATGCTACGGCAAAAGCAGCAGTACCACCGCTAATAGAACCAGCAATTAATGTAGCAATAACTCCTATGGGAAACCTCGCCTAACATCCCAAAAAGGCCCATCTATTATGCCCTCTACAACTTTTTTCTGGCTATTATCTGTTATAACTGCTAGTTCAATATTTTAACCGTTAACATTATTGTAAGCATTTTCTACGTCTTCTTCAAAGTTTTCTACAACAGGTTCCCCTTGGTATATTACGTTAGGGTCACCTAACTATACAAAGATGGGATATCGATAATATCTATTTTCTCTTCCTACCACTTCGAAATGGTATCTAAAAGAAAATAACTTTGGTACAACAAATCAAGTGTGCAAATAGTAAATCACTTGAGGGTGTTAATTTTTGTTTAGAACACCATATTAATTCTTTGCAATATATCGGGAGTTTACCAAAAGAACCTGAAGGAAAACTTTTTACTCCGTATTATGGAATAGCAAGAATTAGATAGTATGCTAGATTGATGTGTTGCTTAAAAAGGCATCGACTTTTTTATGTATTAGTGTAGTGAGGTAGATCGTGAAATATTGTACCTAAGATAATGGGTAGCGATTGTTTAAGAAGTCGGCAGTCATTCGGCAGTCCTTTTTGGTTGTTTTACTAATGGGGCATGTTACTGCAAGAAGGTATTTTAAACAATTTTGTAGAAAATTTAAATGCTTTATTAAATGGGGTAACTGGACGAAAATAAAATGAATATAAAAGAAGTTGAATCGGTCATAAACCAACCACCCAATTTAAGATATGAGTATTTTATTAAAAAAGCCGCTGATTATGAAGAAGTCTGGGGGTTATATGACGATGGTTGGGCAACAGCACAGGATGATGATGGAAATACGTTGATTCCTATCTTTCCTAAAAAAGAATTTGCAGAATACTGTGCCGTTCATGAATGGAATAAATTTAAAGCTGTACCGATTGATTTATATGAGTTTATTGACAAATGGCTTGTTGGAATGAAGGAAGATAGAGTTAAACCATCCATTTTTCCAACAAATGAAGATTCGGTAATGGTTGAGATAGATGTTTTATTAAGGGACTTAAATAATGAGTTAGAGAATTATTGAGGAAGGTTTGCGTTTAAACATTAAAAGAGATTGTTTACTATGAACAAGATTGTGGAAAAATGTACTTAAACTATAGGGTGCTTTAGTTAAAGAAGATACCAAAAGTTCCAAGTGGACGGTTCTGCTGGTCCTTTTTGCTCTTCAAGTATTTTCGTTCTAAGAGTTCGTCCCTTCGGAGCAATTAAAAAGCCACTAGAACTTGTCCATTTGGTCAGGAAACTCCTGACTAAATTCTTATACATCAAGATGCATTGCTTAATTTGTTTCCCTTAGAAAAATATATCATATGTAAATTTATTAAGTTATCTAACTCTTGGCTACAGGTCAAAGTTTCTTGGCTATTAATACCTGTACTTTTAGCAAGCCTAACCATTTTCTTTTTCATTAAATCTATTTTTTTTGACAGTATTAGTTCACACAATAATTTGGTCATGATAGGTAAAATCTCCTGGTAAAAATTATTTATATACAAGTGCACGAAAAATATTATAGTAAAAATTTCTAAAAGAAAAATAGTTTCGACAAAAGTTGTCAAAAAAAGACAATTAGTTAATGTTGCACAATCCGACTCTACTGTTCAGTAGAGAATAAAAAAGGACGATAGCCATAAAATGGGTTATCGTCCTTCTTCAACTATAAGGTGCTTTAATCGAATAAGAAGCCAAGGACTACTGTAAAAGTGGTCTTTAATTTTTATTCGCATATAGAACGTTAGTTCGTATATAATATAAACAAAGGAGGCTATTATATGGCAATACGTGATCGTGGGATGGTTAAATGGCAGGCTGCATTTCAATTGCCTGAATTGGCAAAAAAACAACGTAACTTTTGGCGGGGTACTGAGCGGATAAGTAAACCGATAATTGATGAAAATGAGGCAGAAGAGTTTGACCTTCGCATAATTTACTCAATGGAATACGGTCATGCTGTATCGCTGAAGATATGGGATGACGGATTTACTTCGGATATAACTGGTCGTGTTCATTACGTCGATCCTATTACAAATGAACTGCGGATTGAAGTAGAGCCTGGCAAATTCGAGAAAGTGGCGTTCGACAATGTTGTCGGAGTGAAGGTCGTTAATTAGGCAGACATTACGTCGAGTGGAGTGTTTATTTTTTTCTTCTTACGCTAAAGGGTGCAAGAGTTAAAGAATGGGATGGTTGCGGCGATCCCTTTTTTATTGCACTACCATGAAAATTACGTTCTGTTATTAATGGGACAAAATCAATTCCAACGATTTTTGCAGCTTTTTCAATTCCTACTCCTACATCAGCTATACCAGTAGAAACAGCAGAAGCCACACTTAAATGGTTTGACCCTTCGTGCTCGTATCCCTTAATGTCCCAAGAAGGAATTTCGTTGATTCTGAGCTGTTCATCAAGTAGAATACGTGCTTCTGAACCTTTAATTTAAACTTTTAATTAAAGAAATGTGAAAATAATATATATAATAAAATCTTCACCATTCAGAGGGTGAAGGTTTTATTATTTCCGTAAAAGTTTACGATTTTTTTCTATTGTTTCTTTATTTTTTGCTATTATTTCCTTTATAGTTAAATGCATTTCATCATAGTTAGTTTCATGATTATTTTTTAGGCTTTTATCTAAGTGAGGTAATGATGGCTTAGTTTTTTCAAAATCCATTAAAATCTCTCCTATAGTATAGATTAAAAATTGACCTTACCCTTAGTATACATAACAAAATACAATGCTTATGTTAAATTATTGTAACAATTCATAATTTTCCCTCCCTCGCTAACAGGCAGCTTAGTTCAACAAGGAATTTCTAACCATATTGCCGAAATATATATACTCTAAACTCGTAAATTGGAGGATTAATTATGTCGATTTTAGTCAGCAAAAAAGGCAATGTATTTTTGGATTTTCTTCAGACTTCAGAAGAGGAAATAAACAAGTATGTGACTGATGCACCCTTAACTCATTCATTAGTGGTTGCTAAATATCAAGAGAAATATCTTTTAATTTTTAATAAGTGGAGACAAAACTGGGAGTTAGCTGGTGGAATTATAGATGATGGAGAAACACCGAGGGAATGTGCAATTAGAGAATTATTCGAGGAAACATATCAATCAATTAAACAATTATCTTTTAAGGGGTTTAATGAAGTTTCAATT
>NZ_BNDS01000039.1 GCF_014656545.1 Neobacillus kokaensis | reverse complement strand
GCCAATTCCGCCACACCCGCAAATATTAAATGGCTGGGCTAGCAGGATTCGAACCTACGAATGACGGAGTCAAAGTCCGTTGCCTTACCGCTTGGCTATAGCCCAACGAGCCCAAAAATCACATTATATATCTTTGCCACAAAAGCAAAAAGTAATGCAAGATAAGAAACAGGAAATGGATTTAATGCTCATCTCCCATTTCTGATGACCCCTACGGGATTCGAACCCGTGTTACCGCCGTGAAAGGGCGGTGTCTTAACCGCTTGACCAAGGGGCCAAATATTTTATTCATCTGGCGGAGAAGGAGGGATTTGAACCCTCGCGCCGCTTACGCGACCTACACCCTTAGCAGGGGCGCCTCTTCAGCCTCTTGAGTACTTCCCCAAATGGCTCCGCAGGTAGGATTCGAACCTACGACCGATCGGTTAACAGCCGATAGCTCTACCACTGAGCTACTGCGGAATAATAAATTTTCATCATACTCTAAGCGTAATTTGTGTCCCCGCCTCAGCAAGCTTAGTCAAGAAGCCACTCGGCGTGTACAACTCGCAGCCTATTCATGATGCATTGCTCGTCTCTACCACTGAGCTACTGCGGAATAACAAAATTTTATTATCAATCAGGCTATCGCCTTATCGACTCTTTAAATTATAATGACGTAGCAAGCCAAAGTCAATATTATTTTTTGAAGAAATAAATGGAACTACAATCTCTTATTTTAAAACAACTTCCTTTATTTTTATTAATTTCCCCCGGCACTTTCCACAGACATATCTGCTTGTATCTATTCTTCTTTTTCTTTGATAGGTGAGATGACAATCGCCGCATTGGTAGAACAGAATCTTTTTTGCAGACCGCTTTGTTTTTGCTTCTTCCGGCAGCTGGCTGCAAAAGCGAGGTGCACCCACCTTTTTTAATAATAGTTTAAAATCCATGTCACGATGCTGGTGTCCTTTCCCTTCAAGATGCAAGTGATAGTGACATAGCTCATGCTTAATAATCCCGATTAATTCCTCTTTACCAAGCTGTTCTAAGTACTTCTTATTGATTTCTATATTATGTGTTCCTAGAAGATATCTGCCGCCAGTGGTTCTTAACTTTGAATTAAAGGAGGCTTTATGCTTAAATGGCTGCCCAAAGATTTCAACTGATATCTTTTCCACCAATAATTGAAGTTCTATATCGTTCAATTTAGTCTCCCCTCACTTCTTTAAGAACATGACAACCTATTATAGCATATATTGTATATACACTTAATGAAAAGCCACTCTACAGGAGGTTTCATTATGCCAACTTGGTTTCAAAACCAAATGAAACGAGCTTTCTATGAGAAGAATCGCTACCAGATCAAGCTTTTAAACCAGTGCTGGTTTTTCTACAGAAAAAAACACTGCTCTTAAGAAAGCGGAAGCGCCTTGGGCAGGGGCGACAAGCATAAGACAAACCGGCGAGAAGACTGTCTTTTAGTCTTCTTGATGGATTGGCTGTAGACCTGCGAGCCCCTAGGCGCTGATGCTAGACAGTTCTCAACAAGCAGTGTTTTCTATTTAAGACGGCTGCAGCATGGTTAATGCTACACGACCCTTTTTCATATCGACGGAATCCACCCAGACTGTGACAACATCGCCTACGGATACGATATCCATTGGATGTTTCACAAAGTGGTTGCTTAGTTTTGATATATGAACAAGCCCATCCTGCTTCACACCGATATCCACAAATGCACCAAAGTCGACTACATTCCGGACTGTTCCCTGCAATTCCATGCCTGATTTTAAATCCTCTAGCTTTAAAACATCTTTTTTCAACAATGGACGAGGCAAATCATCACGCGGGTCTCTCTCTGGTCTCATTAAAGCATCTACAATATCCTTCAATGTCAACGTACCAATTCCTAATTCTTCAGAGACCACTTTTAAATCAAGCCCGCTTAATGCCTTTTTAAGCTCTTCCGTCCCCAAATGATTGGCGTTAAAGCCAAGGTTCGTTAATAGCTTCTTCACCTCATCATAGTTTTCCGGATGAATCCCTGTACGGTCAAGCGGCTGTTTCCCATCTAATACTCGCAGGAAGCCAATTGCCTGCTCATATGTTTTGGCTCCTAAGCGAGGGACTTTCTTCAATTGAGCCCTGCTTGTAAACTTCCCTTCCTCTTCCCGCATTTTAACAACATTATTTGCTGCTGTTTTCGTCAAACCAGCAACATATTGCAACAGTGAAGCAGAAGCGGTGTTCACATTAACTCCAACTTGGTTAACTGCCGTTTCCACAACGAAATGCAATGATTCTGACAGACGTTTTTGGGACACATCATGCTGGTATTGGCCTACCCCCACTGATTTAGGGTCAATTTTTACTAATTCAGCAAGCGGGTCCTGCAGGCGGCGGGCAATTGAAACCGCACTTCTCTCTTCAACTTGAAAATTCGGGAACTCCTCTCTCGCCAAATCCGAAGCAGAGTATACACTGGCACCAGCTTCATTAACAATTAAGTAGAAAATCTCTTGGTCCATCTCTTTTAGAATGTCAGCCACGAACTGTTCTGTTTCTCTGGAGGCCGTACCATTGCCGATTGCGCACATTTCCACCTTATAATCTCGGAGGATTTTAATAAACTTATCTCGCGCTTCCTTTGTTTTTGCTACCGGAGGGTGCGGATAGATGACATCTATCTTAAGAACTTTTCCGGTTTCATCGACGACTGCAAGTTTACAGCCTGTCCGATAAGCAGGGTCTACGCCTAGAACCATCTTGCCTTTTAACGGTGGCTGCAGCAGTAAATTCTTCAGATTTTCTGAGAAAATATGTATCGCCTGCTCTTCTGCCTTTTCAGTTAACTCGTTGCGAATCTCTCGTTCAATAGAAGGCTGAATCAAACGTTTGTAGCCGTCTTCAATCGCCTCAATAACGATTTGCCCTGCAGGGACATGTTCCTTTTTAACCCACTTTTTAGCAAGATAAGAAAGGATTAAGTCAGCATTCATTTTAATCGACACCCTTAGGATGCCTTCCTTTTCACCGCGATTCAACGCTAGGATCCGGTGCGGAACAATCTTACTTACAGGTTCTTCATATTCATAGTACATTTCGTAGACATTTTTTTCGTCCTGATCGGCATCCTTCACAACTGAGACGACTCCACCTGATTTATAGGTTTCATGGCGAATCCATTTGCGGCCGTCTGCATCATCCGAAACCATTTCAGCAATGATATCCTTCGCACCTGCAATCGCATCATCCACAGTAAGTACTTCTTTTTCCTCTGACAAAAATTCTTTTGCCTTTTCCTCAGGATTTTCGTTTGAAAATATCAGCAGCCACTCTGCTAACGGTTCTAGGCCCTTTTCTTTTGCAACGGTTGCCTTTGTACGTCTTTTTTGTTTATAGGGGCGGTATAAGTCTTCCACCTCTTGAAGTTTCTCAGCTTTGACGATGGCTTGCTGGAGTTCCTCTGTTAGTTTGCCTTGTTCGGCAATGATACGCAGGACTTCATCTTTTCGTTGTTCAAGGTTTTGAATGTATTGCCAGCGCTCTAAAATATTACGGATTTGAACTTCATCAAGGGCGCCTGTCATTTCCTTTCGGTATCTGGCAATAAACGGAACCGTATTGCCTTCATTCGTCAATGATATGACGCTTTTAACTTGTTTTGGGGATATTCCTTGTTCGGCAGCAATTCTGCCTATATGCTGATCATCTTTAACTAGTGTTTCAGTCACTCGTTTATCCTCCATTCCTTTTCCCATATTATTGTATCAAAATAGCGGGTGTGTTTCATTATTAAGGGAGTTACTTGTACATGCCAGCCGCTTTCTTGCGCATAGCTCCCGTTTACCTGCACACTTCCCAGTACAGCCCCTATTAAAAATATCTTCAGGACAAAATAAAAAGCAAGCTATTTTAGCTTGCTTCGCAGATGAGGGCAGATAATATGTACGAAAAAACGCTCTTTCTACGTAAAAGAGCGTGTTTTATTACTAGAATTCGATGAGACCTAGACTCACTTGCAAGGCTTCATCCACTTTCTCCATCATTTCGTCATCGAGATGGGTGATTTTATCGGTTAACCGCTGTTTATCGATGGTACGAATTTGCTCTAACAGGATGACCGAATCTCGTTCAAATCCGTAGCGCTTTGCATCAATTTCAACATGTGTTGGCAGCTTCGCTTTTTGAATTTGAGCTGTAATCGCTGCAATAATAACTGTGGGACTAAACCGATTCCCGATGTCGTTTTGGATGACAAGTACAGGACGGACGCCGCCTTGCTCAGAACCAACAACTGGGGATAGGTCCGCGAAATATACGTCACCACGCTTGACAATCAAAGGTTTAACCTCCGCTTACAAGACGTTCAACAGTGTGCTCTGCCTCATATTCTGCTTGAAATGCTTCTGATGCGATTCGTAGATTGATTTTAGCCATTTCCATGTATCCACGTCTCATGGATTCGCGAATCTGTCTCTGTTTTCGTTCGCGTAAATACATTTTTGTTGCTTGGTAGATAAATTCACTGCGGTTTACATTTTCTTGTTTAACGAATCCATCAAGCTCCGTTAAAAGATGTTGCGGTAATTTTACCAAAATTTCCGTAGTTGCGCTGGATTCAGACACCAACATACACCTCCACCATCACTACACACCATTTTAAAAAACAGAATTATATCTATAACACATAAAACTGCCCACACCATAAGAACCACTCTGAAAAAGAGCCGCCTCAGGCATGTTATCATTTATCTATACCATAATTTATAATAACACTATTCTTCCCTCGTGCATAGACTAAATATAATTCCTACTGTATTATAAGCCAATCAGACATGCTTTTATGCACGCATTTAGACACGATATCATAATTATGTTAAATTATTTTTGATTAGAACCCATCAATTGTCAAGTAGATAATTTTTTATATCGACAATTTTTCCATTCTTTTTATAAACACGAGGAACGCGGCTGGCAATGATACAAGGGATTTCATAATTGATCGTTTCCAGTTTCGCCGCAATTTCATTAACGGAAATAAATTGATTCACTTGGCCGCCAATTAACGTGACTTCAGTTCCAACAGGATAATATTCAGGAAGCCGAACCATACATTGATCCATACAGACTCTGCCGACAATCGGCACCCGAATCCCAGACACCAACACCTCTTGCCCTGAGAGTTTGCGAATCCATCCATCGGCATAACCAATCGGAAGTGTGCCAATCCACTCCTCACCTTTACTTTCATACGTCGCCCCATAACTTACCTTGTCACCCTTGTTAAGTTTTTTCACATTGACAATCCTGGTCATAAGTGAAAAAGCTTCTTGCAGCCGGAATGGGATTTCCTTTTCCATTTCAAGTGAAGGGGTTAACCCATACATCGCAATGCCAAGACGAACTGTATTAAAATTGGCTTCTTTAAAACGGATTGCCGCCGCACTATTACTTGTATGAATATATTTAGGACGGTCTGACAATGTAGCAATCATGTTTTCAAAAAAGGTCAATTGCTGCTGAAAATAAGTTGTATCCAGTTCATCAGCAGTCGCAAAATGGGTAAATACACCCTCGAATACGAACCGTTCATCCTGCAAAAGGATCCGCTCGATTGCAGTCAATTCCACATTGCTCCGTACCCCGATTCGGCCCATACCAGAATCGACCTTGATATGGAGGAAAAGACGGTCTTCCATAGCCAAGTGTGCCTGTGCCTGCTGAAGCCATTCCCTTTGAAAAACAGTCAAGGTAATGCCTAGCCTTGCTGCAGTCTGAGCATCTTCAGGACGGGAGGCACCTAATACCAAAATTGGGGCCGTAATTCCTTTATTTCTTAAGGCCATCGCTTCATCAAGAAAAGCAACAGCCAAGTAAACCGCGCCGGCTTCAAGCGCTGCCGCAGCCACCTGAACATCACCGTGGCCATAAGCGTTTGCTTTCACCACAGCAATCACATTTACTTCATTTGGAAGATGCTTTTTCACTGCGGCAAGATTTTCTGAAATACTATCTAAATTCACTTCGACCCATGTGTCTCTATAGAAAGTTCCTTGCGCTTCCATGGTTTCACTTCCTGCATTTTTTAAAAATTTAACGTCTTCCATTTTACCATACAAATAACGGTATCCTTAAAATAAACGACACAAAAAAACAGACTCCTCAAAGGAGCCTGCTCGAATCACTATTTCACCGCTTCAGCCTGAACGGATTTCGCTACTTCTATCATTTCACCTTTTGTTAAGTTTTTAGAGGCGATAATATAATCGACACCATCATGTGACCATGTGATAGAGTGGCTGGATACTGCGCCGATGGTAAAGCCTAGGTCAACAAGGTTGCCTTCGACATAGGTCGTAGAAGCTTCCTTGGCTTTCACTTTTTCCTGAACTAGTGTATAGGACTTCTTGCCATCATAAGTAAGGACAACACGTTTTCCATTTTCAAGGGCAATTTCTTTTTCATCAACGAGCTTCGTCCCTTTTAGCTCTAGTGCCGGGTATTTAATGGTAAAGGCCTCATCTCCGCCCCCTGACATTGCTGGTAAGTCAAGCTGGGCACGGGTCATATTCTTCTTCATTTCGAAATCATCTTTATCAAAGCTGGCCTTGAATTTTACCTTTTCAAACTCAACCGTCACCAAAGCGTTACGGTCAGGGTCCATAACTTTTACACTAACCGGAGCCAAATCTTTCTTCTTCAGCTTAATTTCTTGGAACGGCAGCATACTATTATTTTGATAACGAGTTTTTGTTTCAAATACATAATGGTCTTTTGTCTCGGAGAACTTTGCTTCCTTGTCAGCAACAATGTCTTTAATCAATGATTCATAAAGATAAGCCTGGCTGCTGTTTTGCGGCCAATCGCTTTGGAATTTAAAGCTTTTGTTCAACGCAGGCGTTAAAACAAATACCCCTTGATTATTTCGTAAAATCATTTGACTTTGGTCTTTTTCAGCATTTTTTAAATTTACACGATAAAAGGAAGGATCCTTATGCCAGATTTCCACGTTGTACACCTGAGAATCTTCGCCCATTTTCAGTGTCATTTTTGCATCCACTTTATAGCTCGTTAAATCCTTACCTTCTAACTCCTTGACCACATCTTCTTGTGACTTAGAGCCACAGGCAGCAAGAATTAAGATGGCCATCAGCCCTGTCATGAGCAGCATTAACTTTTTTCTCATTCCTTCAACCCCTTCTTGTCTCATTCGTTGGTTTTGAGAAGAGAAAGGCAGGGATCAGGCTTCAAACTAACCATAGCTGACCTTGTCTCTCCTATTCCATACGAATATATGAGACAACCATGGGGAATATGCTTATAGAGTTGACGAGCCTTTTTTAAAAAATTTCTACTTCTCCTCGATAATGACTTGGGCCACGCAATAGTCACGACTGTGAGAGATAGATACATGAGCATGAACTTGCGGTTTGGCAATAAACGGCTTACCATACTCATCTGTATGTATTTCAATATCCAAAAAAGACAGCTCTTTCCCAATACCGGTTCCAACCGCTTTCGCATAGGCTTCCTTAGCGGCAAATCTTCCAGCTAAAAATTCAGTCCTCCTCGCTGCCGATAATTCTGCAAAACGCTGCTTTTCGTTCTCTGTAAGCACCCTGTCAATAAACTTCTGCTGTCTATTAATGAGCTCCTCTATTCTTGAAAGTTCAATGATATCAATTCCAATCCCTTTAATCATATACAACATCCTTCTATATTAATTTTTGCGAGCATAATAGTGTAAAAGACTACAATTCCGTTTATGATGATAGTGAGAGGGGGTTTTTCTATATTTACCAGAACTGAAAGCTTTCGTGAATTTATTCGCTATTACCCAATCGTTTCGGCCATCGTGGCGATCCATATTTCCTTATATTTATTAACCATTTTACCCATTTTCCCAAACTACTGGTTCTTTGAACATTTTTCCGGTGTAAATCTTTATATTATGGAAGGAGAATTTTGGCGGCTTATTACTCCTATATTCATGCATAGCGGCTTTTCCCATATGCTTTTTAATAGCTTTTCAATTGTTTTATTTGGTCCGGCCCTAGAACGGCTGCTTGGCGGCGGCAGATTTCTATTCATTTATCTCGCTTCCGGAATCATCGCCAATGTTGCCACCTTCATTCTTGAGCCGCTTACCTATACACATGTTGGGTCAAGCGGCGCTATCTTTGGCTTGTTCGGCTATTATATTGCGATGATTATTTTTCAAAAAAATAGGCTTTCAAAGGAAAACTCTCAAATAATTATTACTCTCTGTGTCGTCAGTCTCATTATGACCTTTATCCAGCCAAATATAAATATTACAGCTCATCTATTCGGTCTTTTAGGCGGATTTTTTCTTGGATATGTTTTAAAAAAATAAGGGAGACTCTGGCACTCAGCCGGAGATCTCCATTTGTTTTTCTCTTGAAAACCATTCATACACAAGATGAACATCGTCAATTTCCATATCGACAATTGTACCTCCAGCACCCCCGGCACCTGATTTTACTGAGGCAGCGATAGTGCCAAGCTGACGCTTCTTCTGAAAATAACTCTCCTGCATTTCTAAGCTTTGTATCCGCTTTTTCTTCATGAAAATCGTCGTCCTTGTTATTGTCCTGTACCTTAGAGTTAACTGCTGCTGCTCAAGGTCCCACCCTGCATCCCTATATTTTAGAAGAGCACTGCCTGTACCTAAACCGAGTAAAATCAACGAGAGCAATCCCCAAAATTTAAAAAAGAAGATAGCTGCAATCACAATCGGAACAGTTATACACCAACTTCGCAGTATATATCTTCTTCTTGCCCGTGTTGGCAGCGTTTTAAAGGAAGAAGTAATTATATAATCGGGAAGGTGAGAGGCTAGTATGGTCCCGATTTGTTTTACCTTTACAATTGGTAAAATCATAACATTTGCTGCTTCCTCATTTTCACTAGAACCGCCGGCACTCTCCACATATACCGTACCGCAGCCAAGCAATTGCCGAACAAAGTTCTCATTGATGCGAATTGCCTGTATCCGTTTTAACGGAATGGTCATTTGTTTTTTCTCAAGCAAGCCTTGTGAAATGATGAAGTCCTTTTCTGTTTTCATTACTGTAAAATTAGCATACTTCAGCATGGTGATAATTAGAGAAATGACCCAGGCCAGGAAAAAGACAATAAACACAACGACTGCGACCGTAACGATATTTTGGACCGCCCATTCTTCCATGTCTCCGAAAATCCTTTTATACGGAATAAAGTCATCGAGCTGCGAAAATAAAGCAAACAAAGCAGAAATCACCACTCCAACTCCCCCTGAAGTTAAAGATAGAACCAGTAATTCGGGTGTGGAAATAGTAAAAACCTCTTGCCCTTCCTGTACGTCCTTTATCTCATTGTCTCCGCCGCTTTTGGCTTGCGCAACATATTCCTGAATTAACCTTGCTTCTTCTTTCGTAATTGCCGACAGTACGGCTTCTGCCTCATCTCCGCCGCCTGCTGTTTCTATTTGAACCTTTACCAGTCCAAACATTCGCTGTAATAAGCCTTCTGTTAGATTGATGCTTTGAATCCGTTCAAACGGAATATATCTTTTTTGGCGGATGAAAATACCGTATTCAATTCTGAGTTCATCCTCCTCAAACCTGTATGTATATCGGAGCCATGATAAAATACCCGTCAGCAATGTGATAATAATGGCAACGAGAGAGATAGCCAATGTTACGAGCAGCGAGACTATGCCTTCACGCCCCCCGGAAAAATTAATCGCAAGCATCGGAATGATCAGGTTTCTGATTCTTCTTCCGGTGGTCACAACACTCGCTATTGGGTGAAGCCGCTTTGGATTAGACATCTTCTTCCGCCGTCCTTGCTAATTTGGAAATAAAGAAACGTAATTCCTCTGCCTCCGTCTCTTCTAAGGCAGGGATTTCATGTGCAGTGGCTGCTGTATGAACCACAACAGAGGCAAGCTTGTACCTTCTTAAGATAGGACCTTGATTGGTATCAACATGCTGAACGCGGATCATTGGGACCAAGGTTCTTGTTTTAACAAAAATCCCCTCTTCAAGCTCAATCTCTTCCTCCCGCACGTCATATCTCCAGCTCCTCCATCTAAGCGTCGGAGTGACAAAAATATGCAAGCATGGAAACAGAATGCCGAGTACAACCAGGATAATCGATATCCAAAATGGCGCATCGAAAATATGTAATAAAAATAAAGCCGTTGCCGTAATCGACCAGCCAATCACCGATGTAATTACTCCCGAGATCCGCCACACTGTCAATGCCTTATTAGAAATTCGTTTTTGCGGTCTTAAAACCATCAGGCTCCCCCTCACCAAAACATTCCATATTTTCAAGTATACAGATGAAACTGGTACTAGCGCCAGTCTATAAAGAATGATCCTTTAAAAGCATGAAAAATGGGGGCTTATGAAAGAAAAAGAGCATGAACAATTTGTCCATGCTCTTTTAACAATTAATGATTATAGCTTCTTGGCTTTGAAGGCTTGCCGCCGCTTCTTTTTTCTCCGCTTCGTGGTTTAAATGATGACTTTTTACGACGGTCACCATTAAATCCGCGAGAATCATCACGTCTGCGACGGTCCCGGTCAAATGACTTTTTCTCTCTCTTTTGTGGAAGAGGTGATTCCTCCGTTAATTTAACAGGTGTTTGATCAGGTTCTTTCGTTAACATTTTCAAAACTGCAGCAACAACAGTTGAGGCGTCATTTGCTTCTAGCAATTCCTCAGCAGCCGCTTTGTAATATTGAAGATTGTTGTTATCAATCGCTTGTAAAATCTTATCAACGACAGCCCGTTGCTGACCTTCTAATGCTTCATCAAGGGTTGGGGCCTGCATCCGTTCCATCTTACGTTTTGTCGTTTTCTCCACAATAGAAAGATAAGATTTTTCCCTTGGGGTTACAAATGTCATGGCCACACCGGTTTTTCCGGCACGTCCAGTACGGCCGATACGGTGTACATAACTTTCAGGGTCTTGTGGAATATCGAAATTATATACGTGTGTAACACCGGAAATATCAAGTCCGCGTGCAGCCACATCTGTTGCGACAAGAACATCGATGGAGCCTTCTTTAAATTTGCGAAGGACAGAAAGACGTTTTGCCTGGCTTAAATCGCCGTGAATTCCTTCAGCAGTATAACCCCTTAAATTCAATGCTTCAGACAATTCATCGACACGACGCTTTGTCCGTCCAAACACGATCGCCAGTTCAGGTGATTGAATATCAAGGAGACGGGTTAACACATCAAATTTATTTTTTTCCTGTACTTCTAGGTAGTATTGTTCAATGGAAGGAACAGTCATTTCCTTTGCCTTTACCCGGACAATTTTAGGATCCTTCATGAATTTCTCGGCAATTCGCTGGATTGGACCAGGCATTGTTGCTGAGAACAAGAGCGTTTGACGCGCTTCTGGGATTTCTGCAAGAATAGCTTCAATATCCTCAATAAATCCCATGTTTAGCATTTCATCTGCTTCATCAAGAATGACCGTATGAACTTGATCAAGACGCATCGTCTTTCTATTAATATGATCAAGCAGGCGTCCTGGGGTACCGACAATAATATGTGGGGCTTTCTTTAATGAACGAATTTGGCGGCCAATATCCTGTCCACCATAAATTGGCAGTACACGCACTCTTTTTCCGGCACCAATTTTGTAAAGCTCTTCTGATACTTGAATCGCCAGTTCTCTTGTGGGAGCAATAATAATCCCTTGGATGGCTTCTACTTCTTTATCTACTTTTTCCACTAAAGGAATTCCAAAGGCAGCCGTTTTCCCAGTACCTGTCTGTGCTTGGCCGATTACATCATTATTCGCAAGACTGATCGGAATCGTTTCAGCCTGAATTGGGGTTGCTTCCTCAAAGCCCATGCGGAGGACAGCTTTTAACGTCGCCTGGCCTATACCTAAATCTTCAAACTTCGTCAATGTTTTCATTCTCCTTCATCTATTTGAAAATATTTTATATATCTAGTGCTGAATCTATACTCAGGATACGCATCCATTTGCGTTTACGTAACATCTTTATTTTACCAAAAAAAAGACATTCCTCCAAAGGAGTATGCCCTTTTTTTATCAATCTCTAGACACATTGAAGATTATAATATCATTTTCAGCAATATATTGCAATATTGGACGAGGCTGCCACGCTTGTCCGATGGATATTTTTTACTTTGCATACTAAGATGTTTTTTCCGCAATTTTGCAGTGGATGCCTGCAATATTTTTAAACTTTCTGCAGTTTTGGGCATTATATCTACAGTTTTTCAACTATCCCTGCATCTTATAAAGTAATCTAGTTCTCCTTCTGTAATGCTTTGACAACTTCCTCTAATTTCATACCACGGGAAGCTTTTACCAAAACAAGAGTATCATCGTTTACATGACGTTCTAATTGCTTGATCAGTTCTTCCTTTTCTAAATAGGCAAATACCCGGTTTTCACCTAATACTTTCATTGCCCCGTTTACGATGTGGGTTCCTAATTCGCCATAAGTGAACAGCAAATCAATTTGCTTTGGATTTAAGGCTGTTCCAATTTTTCGATGATACTGTTCTTCCTCAGGTCCAAGCTCCAGCATATCGCCGAGAACAAGAATCTTTCGCTCATAACCTTGAAGATTTGATACTAGTTCAATTGCCGCCATCATCGAAGTTGGACTTGCATTGTAGGCATCATTTATAATTTTTTCACCGTGCCGCCCTTCCACAAGCTCCATTCGCATATTTGTCAGCTTAACCGCCTGCAGCCCATCACTCATTGTTTCAAAAGGAATAGAAAAGTAGCGGGCAATTAACATTGCGGCAAGTGAATTTAATATATTATGCGTTCCTAAAACTGGCAATTCAAACGCTTGGCTGGAAGCATTAACAATAAAGCGATTCCCCTGCTCCAGCTGAGTAATTTCAATTGGATACAGATTATTGGAGTCACTTCTGCCAAAGGTTTGCAGTTCAATATTGCCTTTATATTGATTAATCCGTTCCATTAACAGCGGTTCATCACCATGCAGGACAGCAAGACCTCCTGGTTTAAGCCCTTGTAAAATCTCAAGCTTGGCTTCAGCAATCGCCTCCCTTGACCCTAAGTCAAGCAAGTGTGATTCTCCAATATTGGTAATGACAACCGCATCAGGACAGGCAAGTTTTGTTAAAAATTCGATTTCTCCACGGCCGCTCATTCCCATTTCCAAAACAGCAATTTCCGTATCCTCACTTAAACTTAACACCGTTAATGGCAGACCTATATGATTGTTGAAGTTTCCTTCTGTTTTCTGCACTTTATATTTTAATGACAACAAGCTCGCGGTCATATCTTTTGTCGTTGTTTTTCCGTTACTACCGGTAATCCCAACAACTTTCACATTCAATTCTTGTCGATATTTACGTGCTAATTCCTGCAGTGCAGCAAGACAGTCTTCCACAATAATAATTGGCAGGTTTTTCGGTGGATTTGGGACATCCTCTTGCCAAAATGCCGCCGCAGCTCCGCTGGCGATTGCTGCTTCAACATATTTATGACCGTCAACATGCTCGCCTTTAAATGGAATAAATATATTCCCAGATTCAATTTTTCTGGAATCAATCGTAACGCCGGAAATCGGTGTATCAGAAAATGGTGTTATATCGTTTTTGGCTGAGACCATATCAGCAATCTGCTTTAAAGACCGTTTAATCATTTTATTAACCCTCCCTTATCTTTTTTACAGAAATGGACACGGCCTATAGCCGTGTCAAGGATATTAGAAAGTATATTTAATTTGCTGCTTTTCGTCATGACGTTCTTTCGCAAGATCAACAAGGCGCTCAATTAATTGTGGATACTCTACACCGGTATGTTTCCACAATAACGGGAACATGCTAAATGGTGTGAAGCCTGGCATTGTATTCACTTCATTAATTAACACCTTGCCGTCTTTTGTTAAAAAGAAATCAGCACGGACAAGTCCGGAACAATCCAATGCTTTAAAGGCACGAATCGCCATTTCCTTTAATTCTTGATATTGTTCTTCGGTAATGTCAGCGGGAATAATCAAGGCTGTATTTCCATCCTCATATTTTGCTGTATAATCATAGAAATCCTTTTTCGGAACAATTTCACCCGCTACAGAACATTCCGGTTCATCGTTTCCAAGAACGCCAACCTCAATTTCGCGGGCAATTACACCCTCTTCGATAATCACTTTGCGGTCAAATTGGAATGCTTCCTCGAACGCTGCTTCTAACTCCTCACGGTTGCGGCATTTACTGATGCCGACACTTGAACCAAGATTAGCCGGTTTAACAAAGCAAGGATAGCCAAGCTCCGCTTCCACCTTCGTATAAGCAGCATCTCTCGCCTTTTCCCATTCGCGTTTTACAAAAGCCACATAGTTTACTTGAGCGAGTCCTGCTTGAGCAAAAATATTTTTCATCAGCACTTTATCCATTCCTGCCGCAGAAGCTAAAACACCGTTACCAACGTATGGCAGGTTTAACAGCTCTAATAATCCTTGGACTGTTCCGTCCTCACCATTTGGTCCATGGAGCAGTGGAAATACCACATCAAGTGACGCTTGTTCCTGATCAGATGTCTGGAATACTGCTGGTGCTAATGATGCTGGCGTAAAAGCATCCTCTAATGAGAATTCCAACGCCTTCACGTTTTCAACTGGTCCTTCAAGCTCGGGACCTTTAATCCATTGGCCTTCTGTATTTATGTAAATCGGATGAATTTCAAATTTTTCTAGATCTAATGCTTTAATAACAGCTAATGCCGTCTGTAACGATACTTTATGCTCGGCGGATTTTCCTCCGTACAACAAGCCTAATTTTGTTTTCATGGTTACCCTCCATTTTCTAAATCACGTTTTATTTTATCACTTTATCGCATCAGAAAGTATTCTCATGACCTGATTTTCATTGGGAAAAACGAACCATCTTTACCTGTATTTATTTTATGAATGAACCAGCTTGCTTCAAAACAATCTATCTTAAATTTATAACGCAAGTAAAAACCAGCCCCAAAAGATAAGGACTGGTTTGTACACTATTACATAACGTTCAGTTTCCACTCTTTTGTCTTTTTATCAAAAATAAGTTTTGCATGGTATTGTTCGTGTGAAGCCTGCAAATATTCCTCATACATGTCATCCATATTAGCAAAATCGCCAATCACCCAGATTGGAATTTCAATACGGGTGCGCTGGTGGTCAGCATCTCTAATTGAAATGCATATTCCCTCTTTGATGAATGGGGTTAAGGATAACAGAATCTCTTTATTTACCGGAGGGTATGTGCGTTTTTTTCGAATTCCAAGTAAAGTCTTTTCCGGTTTCAGCTCTCCAAGCTTATGAGAGACGACTACACTAAACAACTGAAAAAAATCTTTAAAGCTTCGATAATAGATTTTATTAAACCAACCGTCCTCATGGGCTAAATAAACAAATCGGTTACCTAGTTTATTATAAAAAGGCAGTTTCAAGTGTTGTTTATGATGCCCGAGATATAATAGTTCCGCCATCTCCTGTCCTGTCAGTTCATTTAACACGTCTTCTTCTAAAAAATCAATCCAACAGAAGTTTCCGTAGCCGTAAACATCCTCTGCCGCCAGCTTGTGAATTCTTTCTACCGGGCAATATTCAAGTAAAGTGTGCATGTTAAAATCGGCATCATCATAGCCGTGCGCTAACAGCAGCAGATTATTTAAGGAACCAGAAAAGGTTGAAACAAACTCATCAAATTCGATACCATGGGATATGACATACTGGTCTTGTTGGTTTAAGTGAATATAAATAAGATCCCGTATGTCCTGATGATGCTTCTTCAAGGCAATACTCCTCCGTTCATTGAGAAATGTGCCTAACAATTCTCAAGGTCAAAAATAATATTTTAAAGGAAGTTTCCAAAAAACTTCCACGTGCTTAGTTCATACTTACTCATTTTATCAAAAAATAGGTCAAATAGCTTATTTCATTTTTTTTACAAAAAATAAGCTATCATTAACATCGTTGTAATTTAGTAACGGACGGAAATTTTTTAGATTTACACATACTATTTTTAACTATTATTTGTTTCTTTGTATAATTTATTTTTTTGATTTGTACGGCATATTGGGAAGAGGTGATTTCTATGATTAAAGACATGACGCAGGATGAGATAAATTTATATATTATTAAAACTTTAAAAGAAAATAAAAAAGCTGAATTTGAAACCGTAATGGATGAACTTCATCCATATGATATTGCAAAGATTTATCAAAATCTACCCGTAAAGCATCAAGCACGCTTTCTCTTGTTTTTAAAATCAGATGTTCTGGCTGACTTGATGGAGGAACTCGATAAAGATGAACAGCTGGAACTGTTAAATATGCTCGGGGTTGAAAAGTCCAGTAATGTATTGAATTTAATGGATAATGATGATTTAGCATCGCTTTTGGATGAATTATCCCCCAAAAAGAAAGAATCGCTCCTTTCAGAAATGAATAAAATGGAGTCTAACGCCGTTCAGGATATTATGAAATATCCTCCGGAAACTGCGGGAAGAATTATGACCAACCGCTTCGTCTGGATTCGTAACTACTATACGGTTAGGGAAGCAGTAGATAAGCTGAAATCATTCGCTGAATTCGCTGAGTCTCTTAACTATTTGTATGTGATTGATGGCGGCCGCAGGCTGGTTGGTGTTGTTTCCTACCGGGACTTGCTATTAGCAGACCCTGGAGAGAAAATTGACCAGATCATGTATGAACGGGTCATTTATGTGACGGTGACAACCGACCAGGAAGTCGTCGCCAAAACTGTTGAACGCTATGACTTTATTGCCGTTCCCGTCGTCGATGAAGCCCATATCCTGGTCGGAATTATAACGGTCGATGACGTTATCGATGTTGTCATTAAAGAAGCAAATGAAGATATTGAAAAGCTATCGGCGTCTGGTAAATCCATTGATTTTGAAACGAAAACTCTTGTTGCCGCGACAAGACGCCTCCCTTGGCTAGTCCTGTTATTGTTTATCGGTCTTATTTCAGGTGGAATTATGAGCAGTTTTGAAGAAACACTGCAGAAGGTGGTCGCTCTTGCCTTTTTTATGCCGATGATTGCGGGCATGACTGGAAACACTGGAACACAGTCACTTGCCGTTGTCGTCCGCGGGTTAATTTCCCATGATATTAATAAAAAAGTGATCGTTCGTTTGGTGATGCGTGAACTTGGCGTGGGAATCTCTATTGGGATCACCTGTGCAGTGTTGATCTCTATCATCGCCTATATTTGGCAGGGCAATTTTGTTTTAGGAATCGTTGTTGGCTGTTCTTTATTCTTTACATTAATTATCGGAACACTTGCGGGAACCGTCATTCCGCTTCTTTTGTATCGTTTAAATATCGACCCGGCCGTAGCATCAGGACCGCTAATCACTACCTTAAACGATATTTTCTCATTACTCACTTATTTTGGCATAGCGACGATGTTTATTCAGTATCTAATGTAGCAGGGCTATAATTTAAAGCCCTGCTCTTTTTGGAAAAATTGAAACCTTTTCCGATGAAAAATCGTTATGTATATAGGGAATGCTATATATTACCTAAAATGCTGTTTACTATGTTAGGCTTAAATAGGATGAGGTTCCCTAAATTGGGTGAAAATATAAAATTATTAGGTGATGCCTATGGAAAAATACACAAAAAAGGCAGATCGATTTGACTGGACCCTAACACTGCTTTTATTTCTCTTTTTCCTGATCAGCTGCATTGCCATTTATAGTGCACAATCAACTGGTCAATATGGCGGCAGGAATTTTATGATCATGCAGGCAATTTGGTATGTAGTTGGTGCCATCATTATCTCCATTACGATCTTCTTTGACAGTTTTCAATACAAACGACTTGCGTGGATATTATACGGAATCGGACTGCTTCTATTGATTGCCGTTTACGTTGCTCCCGTCAGCATCGCCCCCTACCGAAATGGAGCGAAAAGCTGGTTTGTCATACCAGGACTTGGTCAGATTCAGCCTTCGGAGTTTGTAAAAATATTTCTGATTCTGGCTCTTAGCCGTGTGATTACTTCACACCACGAAAAGTATATAGTAAAATCGCTGAAAACCGATTTTGGTTTGCTGATGAAGCTAGGCATAACTACTGCCGTTCCAGTCGGTTTAATTATGCTTCAGCCGGACCTTGGCACAGCTCTCGTGATCTTATCCATCTTAACAGGTATCATTCTTGTTTCCGGGATTTCGTGGAAAATTATTTTGCCCATTTACGGAGCAGGAGCCACATTAGGCGGTTCCATAATTTATCTTGTTTTGGCAAAACCAGAGCTGCTGGAAAAATACTTAAAAGTACAAACGTACCAGTTCAACAGAATCTATTCCTGGCTGGATCCTTATACATATTCAAGCGGTTCAAGCTACCACTTAGTTAAGTCGCTGAGCGCCATTGGATCAGGACTCATTTCCGGCAAGGGATTTCGAGGCGGTGAGGTATATGTTCCGGAAGCCCATACCGATTTTATTTTCAGCGTAATTGGCGAGGAGTATGGATTTATTGGCGGAAGCATTGTGATTAGTCTTTTCTTTCTGCTAATTTATCATTTGATTAAAACAGCATTCGAAACAAATGATGCGTTCAATACGTATGTCTGCACCGGGATTATCAGTATGATTACCTTTCATGTGTTTCAAAATGTTGGAATGACGATCCAAGTGCTGCCGATCACCGGGATTCCGCTGCCATTTATCAGTTATGGCGGCAGTTCATTAATGGGGAATATGTTCGCAATGGGACTTGTCTACAGCATTCACTATCACCATCGAAACTATATGTTTTCAACAGAGAAATCGTTAGGTGCTTAAATGCGCGGGGCGGCGGTTCATATCCGCTGCCTTTACTGTGTTATTTCGAACGTATTTGAAGGAATGTTTCTATCAGGAGACCATATATATTTTATTATGAGACAAACTGGTATAAACTTAAAAAAGCGGAAGCAACTCGGTCAGGAGCGGCCAGCACAAGAGAACCGGCAAGAAATCGTCTTTTGGCCTTCTTGACGGGTTACCTTATGCGCTGAAGCTGGACAGTGATTAAGTTTACAACTGATTATTACATAAGTGAAGGGTGCGCTATGTCAGAATTTATTTTTTCTATTTTAGATTTCTTATCACATTTAGGATACTTTGGCATTGCTTTGGGATTAATGATTGAAATTATCCCTAGTGAAATCGTTTTAGGCTATGGTGGATACATGATTTCTCAAGGACACATTAATTATTTTGGTGCGATTATTGCCGGCACGATCGGCGGTACACTAGCACAATTATTTTTGTATTGGGCAGGATATTATGGCGGAAGGCCATTTTTAGAGAAATACGGAAAATATGTTTTTATTAAAAAGAAACATATTGACGTTTCCGAGGAGTGGTTTCGAAAATACGGAGCTGGCGTTATTTTTACTGCCAGATTCATCCCTGTAGTTCGCCATGCCATCTCGATTCCAGCTGGGATTGCTAAAATGTCCGCTTCTAAATTTACTCTTTATACGGTAGCGGCGATTATCCCATGGACAATCCTTTTTCTATATTTAGGAGAAGTATTAGGGAGCAACTGGTCCCACATTAAAGAATACGCACAGCCATATATCATGCCCATTATCATTGCGGCTTTAGTTATTGGCGTCATTTACTTTTTAATTCAAAAAACGAGAAAAACCACTAATTAGGTAAAAAATCACCCTCAAGATATTTTCTTGAGGGTTTATTAATATAAAGACAGTTTATTCGATTTTGGTAGTCCATTTTGTCTTCAAGAAGCCCTGCTTTCCCGATTTCACAGCTCGTTTCACCCTTTAGTCCTACGAAACAAGCTTTAATCCAATCGCCGCACCTAAAACCATAAAAATAAACAAAAGCCTTTTCCAGTCTTTTGATTCACCATATAAAAACATCCCTAGTAATGCTCCGCCAGAAGCACCAATACCTGTCCAAATCGCATAGGCTGTTCCCATTGGCAATGATTCCATAGCAATTGCCAAGAAAAGAAAGCTGCAGCCAAACCCAACACATAATAAAATAATAGAAAGCAAGCTTTTGTCTTTATTTACTTTATTAATCATTGTGACTCCAAACATTTCACACAAGCCCGCTAAAACCAGTGACACCCATGCCATTAAGCATCCGCTCCTTCCACAGCCTTGTCATCCGTAACCAGCTTAAGCCCAATTACCCCAATTAACAAAACAAGAATCAATACCATTTTTTTTATTTCAAATGGTTCTCCAAAAAAGATTATGTCAGAAAGAACCGTACCAGCCGTTCCTAAGCCAACAAATACGGCGTATACCGTTCCCACCGGCAGCTTTCTTCCTGCTGAAATTAATACATAGAAGCTAATCATTATAGCTATCACCGTTCCTGCCCATGTCCAAAAATCATACGCGTGTTTTAATCCAATTACCCAAAACACCTCAAAAAAGGCTGCAAAAAACACCTTCGTCCATTGTAAATTCATACTGATCACTCCTTAAAAAGTAGGTCAAAATAAAAAGCCCAAGAGATTACTGTTTATCAGTATCTCCCAGGCTTTTATCCTTCCGTGTACACACAAAATTCTCACAGTGTGCGTTTTCTCTCGGACCTGACTGACTTTTACAAAGCCACGGAACCCTAGAAAACTTTTTATATTGAAATTTAATGCTATTTTAGCACATAACCGCCTTCACGGCACGTCCTTTTATTTTCTAAAAATGGTATGGAATATTCTTTACTATTCTGGTAAATCCCAACAACAGGAACAATGTTCACATTTCCATCCACTACCGATTGAATTTATCATAAGAATTTTGAAATGGTAATCGTTTCTGTTTCCATTTTCTATCTAGTCTTTGCTTAACCTTGATGAAGGACATTACCTGTCATTTCCCTGCTCAAAATGTCCTTCATAACCCCGATGAAGGACATTATCTTTGACTTCCCTGCTCAAATTGTCCTTCATAACCTCGATGAAGGACATTACCTTTGGTTTCCCTGCTCAAATTGTCCTTCATAACCTCGATGAAGGACATTACCTTTGGTTTCCCTGCTCAAATGTCCTTCATAACCTCAATGAAGGACATTACCTTTGGTTTCCCTGCTCGAAATGTCCTTCATAACCTCGATGAAGGACATTACCTTTGGTTTCCCCGCTCGAAATGTCCTTCATGAGCTGTGCTCATCATAAATATTGTTAACCCCGCTCTGGTCTTGTCGCTTTTTCCTTATATAGGAAGAACATATAAAGCAGCATCGAAAGGAATACGGATACCGCAGCGGTCTTATAAATGGAACTATAACCAAACAAGTGGCTGATTTGCCCGAAGACCATAGCCCCAATACCGACCCCTAAATCAAAAAACGAAAAGAAAGTGGCATTCGCCATCCCACGGCGATTAATCGGCGTTTTTTCAATAGACCACGCCTGCAGAGCAGGCTGCACGGTTCCGAAGCCAAAGCCATACAAGACTGCCGCTGTAAACAAAATCGCACTATTGGGGAGCCATGCAAGCAAGACCATAGCAATTAAAATTAAAAGCGTTCCGGGTATATACACGGCCCTGTGTCCTTTACGGTCATAGAGCTGGCCGGCAAAGGTTCTCGTTAGCATGACTGAAATGGCATATAGCAAAAAGTACCACTGAATGCCGGCAATATCCTTTTGTGCGCTATATAACGGCAGAAAAGAGGCAATCCCGCCGAACGTCACCGTGATGAAAAACATCAGTATAGCTGGCTTTAAGGCGCTTTTTTCATAAATATCACGCCTTGCACCCGTCTTTATAGATTTTGGTTCTACTTTTCGATAGGTAATTCTTGATGATAGCAGTAAAGCAGTTAACCCTGATCCTGCACAGATAAGGAAAAAAACTTTAAAGGATAGTGTACCGGTTAAAATTAAACCTAACGATGGACCAAAGGCCATGGCGACATTCCCTGAAAGACCATAATAGCCCATCCCTTCGCCGCGCCTTGATGCTGGGATTAAATCTGTGGCGATCGTTCCTGATGCTGTCGTCGAAAGCCCCCAGCCTGCCCCTTGAATTACCCGCATAAAAAATAACAAGGCAATGCCCGTTAAAAAGCCAAAGGATCCAACTGACAGAACAAAAATGGTTAAGCCGGTTAAATAGACAAAGCCTCTTCCCTTTGTTTCAAGCCAATTCCCGGCAAACGGGCGCAGAAATAGGGCGGAGAAGGTAAAGATTCCGACAACAAACCCGATTAGCTGGTCATTCCCGCCTAAATCCTCAACAAAAAGCGGAATCGTCGGCAGCGTCATCTGAAATCCAAGAAAAATGAAAAAGTTGGCACAAACTATTAGTACAAAATCTTTTGTCCAAATCTTTTCTTTACTTAGTGGTTTTTCCATAAAGACGTTAAAATTCCTTTCTTTAAAAATAAATGAAAAAACGTTTCTACAACAACGTAGAAACGAATTTCATAATGGCAGCTTACTTCGAACTAGCAGTTTCGATGACACGTTTCATTTCTTGAATTTTTCCTAAATGAAGCGCCTCATGGAAGACAGCAAAACTAGCTAACTCGCCAAAGGTTTCCTGCCCTAAAAACGGCTGCGAAAGCTTTTGGCTAAAGCTTTCAGCCGGAATTTCTTTAATTCTTTTGATTTGTTCCTTTAACTGGGAGGTCAATTCTGTAACGGACGGAACTTCACCCTTCCAATCAGCAGGATTTGAACCATTGCCAAAAAGCTCTAGATAATTAGCTGGAAGATTGGTTGATTTTTTAGGGAAACCAAACATAAATTGTTCTGCCACCGTTAACACGTGACCAACATGCCAATGAATGGAATTGTTAAAGCCTTCAGGCTGGACATGCAAAATGCTCTCATCCATTGCCTCCACCGTTTTTAAAAAAAAGCTTCTTGCCGTTTCATAGCTTTTAAATAGCAGTTCACTCATTTATTTAGCCTCCCTTATATTTCGTACAGCTATATTCTATACCATTAACCGTCAATTTTTAAATTAATTAGCTTACATTTCTTGAGGTGCTTGAATGCCTAGCAGTCTCAAACCTTCTTTAAGGACTTCGGTTACGCTGTAAACCAGTGCTAAGCGTGCTTGCTGCTCTTCACTTTCTTCAAGAATCCGTACTTCTGCATAGTATTTATTAAAGACTTGCGCAAGGTCAACAATATACTTTGCTACCAATGAAGGGTCGAAATTCTCACAGGCGCGCTTGATTGCATTTGGGAATTCCAATAGGAAACTGACAACCTTCCATTCTTTCTCCCATGAAGTATTGAATGTCTGCTGTGCTGCATCTGCCTGCCAATTCGCTTTTCGTAAAATTGAACATGCTCTTGCAAAGGTATATTGTACGTACGGACCGGTTTCCCCTTCAAAGCGCAGCATTTCTTCTAATGAAAACTCAATATCGTTCATCCGGTTGTTTTTCAAGTCATGGAAAATAACCGCACCGACACCAACTTGTTTCGCCACTTCATCCTTGTTAGCAAGGGTCGGATTCTTCTCTTCAATATTATGGCGAGCCATTTCAATGGATTCATTTAATACTTCTTCAAGCAGAACAACTTTACCTTTACGTGTTGACATCTTCTTGCCGTCCTTCAGCATCATGCCGAATGGAATATGAACCATTTTCTCAGCCCAGTCATAGCCCATCTTCTTCAGCACGGCAATTAACTGCTTAAAGTGCAGGCTTTGCTCATGACCAACCACATATAACGATTTTACAAAATCATAGTTTTCTTTACGGTAAAGAGCGGCAGCTAAATCACGTGTTGCGTAAAGTGTTGCTCCATCGGACTTTTTGATCAAGCATGGAGGCAATTCTTCTTCCGTTAACTCAACAACCATAGCGCTGTCAGACTCTACCAGCAGCCCTTTTTCCTCGAGCAGCTTGACAACCCGGTCCATTTTATCATTATAAAATGCTTCGCCGTTAAACGAATCAAACTCGACGTTCATTAAATCGTAAATTCTTGCAAACTCTTTTAACGATTCATCACGGAACCACTGCCACAATGATAAGGCTTCCTGGTCGCCATCCTCTAATCTTTTAAACCATGCACGCCCTTCATCCTCAAGAGATGGATTGGATTCCGCCTCTTCATGGAAACGTACGTAAAGGGTTAATAACTCCTTGATTGGATTTGCTTTTACTTTGTTCTCATCACCCCAAAGCTTATAAGCGGTGATTAGTTTCCCAAACTGGGTACCCCAGTCGCCAAGATGATTGATTTTGATTGGTTTATAACCACATTTCTCCACAATCAGCGCGATGGCATTTCCGATAACAGTTGAGCGCAAATGTCCCATTGAAAACGGCTTTGCAATATTCGGCGACGACATATCAATGGTCACATTGCCGCCTTGGCCAAATTCCTGCTGACCGAACGCTCCCTTTTGCTGCATAATTTGGCCGACAACTTGTTCGGATACAAGCTTTTTGCTTAAAAAGATATTTAAGTAAGCGCCTACGACCTCTACTTTTTCAATTGTGGGTGATTGGATTTTCTCACTTAATTCTTGTGCGATCACATTAGGTGCCTTACGTTTAATCTTTGCTAGTGTAAAGCATGGGAACGCTAAATCTCCGTGTGATGCGTTTTTCGGTTTTTCAATCAGCAGTTCAAGTTCTGCCGCTGTTTTTTCGCCGTCCAGCAGTCCTGCTAAAATTTCTGCAAGCTCTTTCTTAAAATTCATGATATGGTTAGACCTCCTATTTTATAAAAAACAAAAAACTCCCGCCTCTGATGAAGAGACGAGAGTTATATTTCCCGCGGTACCACTCTAATTGTTCAATATGAACCAGCTTATTTTGGTAACGGAGTATTCTCCGGCTGAACCCTACTAAATTCGGGTCTGCATCTCAAAAGTGCGTTTCATTATCTCATCCGTATCGGGCTCCCACCAACCCCGACTCGCTAGAACATTCTAGATAACTACTCTCTTTATCATTGATTTTCTATAAAAAACTCGATTATCAGTTATTATACTGAATGTCAATCGATTTATCCAGTCTTGCTGATGATTTTTTTCCTGTCTGGTCATCCTATTGTTAAAGGAGGGATTACTATGGCGAGAAGAAATAAAATACTTGTTCCAGAGGCACGAAAGGCATTAGATGACTTGAAGGCAAAGGTTGTTCAGTCGCAAAGCCCAGAGGATGCCAAGTTTGAAGCCGCCGAAGAAATGGGTGTACCGCTGAAAAAAGGCTACAACGGACAGCTTACTTCTGAGCAGGCTGGAAAAGTTGGAGGCAGACTTGGCGGCAGCATGGTACGGGAGCTTGTCAAAATGGCTCAGCAAAACCTGCAGAATAAGCGGTAAATTTTGTCGCCTATGGGACAATGCAAGAGGTTTGGCCACTTGAATTGTCCTTTAGCGACTTTCTATGAGACAGCTACTGGCTTGACAACCGCTGCTTTGTCCCATAGAACCTCTCTATGAGACAGTTCATGGCTTGGCAACCGCTTTTTTGTCCCATAGACCCTTTCTATGAGACCGTTCACGGCTTGGCAACCGCTTTTTTGTCCCATAGAACCTTTCTATGAGACAGTTCACGGCTTGACAACCGCTTTTTTGTCCCATAGAACCTCTCTATTGGACAGTTCATAGCTTTGGTATCCACTTTTTGTCCCATAGACCCTTTCTATGAGACAGTTATCGGCTTGGCAACCGCTTTTTTGTCCCATAGAACCTTTCTATGAGACAGTCATCGGCTTGGCAACCGCTTTTTTGTCCCATAGAACCTTTCTATGAGACAGTTATCGGCTCGGCAACCGCTTTTTTGTCCCATAGAACCTTTCTATGAGACAGTTCACGGCTTGGCCAACCGTTTTTTGTCCCATAGACCTTCCCTATAAGAACGTTCACGGCTTGGCCAACCGTTTTTTGTCCCATAGACCTTCCCTATAAGACCGTTCACGGCTTGACAACCGCTTTTTTGTCCCATAGAACCTATTCCGGCAGCCCTTTTAACAGGAACACTTTCATGATTTCGGCAATTTCCTCCGAGCTTAGTGGTTCATGATTTCTCTCCCAATCTGACACCAAGGCGATATACATTTTTAATAAGAGAAAGCTGGTTAGTTCTGTATTCATCGACGGGATTGAACCTTTCTCAATGGCTGTTTCAAGTTTACCCCTTAAATAGGAGATAATTTCATTCTCCACATGCTGCAGCATCTCAGAGACCGCTAATGTCCCCATCTCCGTTTCTTCCTGAACCAGCTTAATCATCAACTGATGCCGGGATCGAAATTCTAACAATCGATATAGAGCATGATGGACATTTTCGGTGATTGGCAGACCAGGTTGTATCGCGGCATCTGCTTCTGCAATCATTTCCTGTACCATGGATGAGATAATTTCCTCAAACAGCTCTTCTTTATTTTTAAAAAAAGTATAAATGGTTCCCTTTCCAACATTGGCAAGCTTCGCCACTTGGTCCATTGTCGTAGCTTTATAACCAAATAATGAAAAGGATTTTGTTGCTGCTTCTACAATCATCTTTCTGCGATCAGGGGCCATACAACCTATCTCCTTATTGACTATTTTAGTTCTGTGGTCAATCCTATAATTCCACTATAGCATAGCCTAATTTTCATGTAAACTTTTTGGAAAAAGCGGTCTGCTAAGATGCATACACTCCCCACAAATTGGAATGATAACCAATAGTATATAAGAGGAGTGGCCTCGTTATGTTTAAGACCCGGAAACGCAAATTAAGTCAGAAAATGAAAACCACTACTGCACTGCCACCTGATGTTCAGCGAAAGCAGTTAACTCCTGACTTAAAAACAAATGAACAAATTTTGAAGGACCTCTTTATAAACTGCTCGGATTTTACGTCTAGACCCATCTATGTCAATGGTGAGCTTAAAATTCTTTTATTCTATATAGAAGGATTAACAGATACGAAGACACTTGATATCACAGTATTAAAACCGCTGATATTTCAAGGACTGCCAGACGGATTAAACAAGGTTGGTACACTCGGACAGATGATTGAACAGGAGCTCTTTGCCGCTACCCCGGTTAAAAAAGCTCCAGAAATGGAGAAAGTTGTAAACAGTATCTTAAAGGGCGGTCTTGCTGTTTTAATCGATGGAGAAGCACAAGCATTAATCCTTGAAATGGGCGGTGCGGAACAACGAAATGTCGAGGAGCCGGGAACCGAGGTTGCGATTCGCGGCCCGCGAGATTCATTTACCGAATCCTTGAGGACAAATACTTCTCTTATAAGAAAAAGGATTCGCAGCACTCGGCTGAAACTCGAGTCATTAACAGTAGGTGAGCTTTCACAAACGGATATTATTATTGCCTATATTGAAGGAATAGCCCCTAACACACTGATACAAGAGGTCCGGGAAAGATTAAAACGAATTGAAATCGACGGGGTGCTTGAATCAGAATTTATCGAAGAGTTTATCGAGGATGTACCCTTCACCCCATTCCCGCAAATTCAAAATACGGAAAGACCTGATATTGTCACGGCCAATTTGCTCGAAGGCCGGGTTGCTATTCTCGTAGATAACACGCCGTTTGTCCTCATTATTCCAATGACCTTTTGGAATGGTTTCCAAGCGGTCGAGGATTACTACGAACGGTTCATGTATACATCTTTTATTCGTTTTATTCGTTTTATTATGTTTAATACTGCTATGTATCTGCCATCTATTTATGTGGCTTTGACCACTTATCACCCGAAACTTATACCAACTACACTTCTTATTAGTGTTGCTGCCGCACGGGAGGGTGTTCCTTTTCCAGCAATCATAGAAGCGCTGATTATGGAGGTCGTGTTTGAGGGGCTCAGGGAAGCCGGGATCCGCCTGCCAAAAGCAGTCGGTTCCGCTGTCAGCATTGTTGGTGCGCTCGTAATTGGACAGGCTGCGGTACAAGCCGGGATTGTTTCCGCTCCGATGGTCATTGTCGTTGCTACCACCGGAATCGCCTCATTTGCGATCCCAAGGTACAATCTTGGAACTGCTCTAAGGATGGTGAGATTTCCAATGTTGTTATTAGCTGGAATCTTTGGTTTATACGGAATCGTGATCGGTTTTATTGCATTGATTATTCATCTGGTCAATCTTCGCTCCTTCGGGGTGCCTTATTTTACCCCAATCGCACCGCAAATTCCGACGGACATAAAAGACGTATTGATGCGTTCGCCAAGATGGACAAACCGGTTTGGTCCCCTTTTTACCTTTGGCAGGAATAAGCAGAGGATTCCTCCCGGACAAGTGCCTGGCCCCCAAAAAGGAGGTCGTAAATCGTGAAAAAATACTCGGCAATCCGTTTTTGCTTATGCCTCAATTTACTTTTTTTATCCGGCTGCTGGGATCGTAAGGAATTAAACGATCGAGCCATTTGGCTGGCAACCGGCTGGGATGTGGCGGAAACTGGGGAAATTGAAATTAGCGGGCAAATTGTCATTCCGGCGAACGTACAGACACAAGGCGGCAGCGGGGGCGCCAGCCAGCAGGGTTTCTTCACCATATCGTCGAGAGGCAAAAACGTAAGTGATGCATTGCAAAACATGCAGACAAAACTCCCCAGAGAGGCATTTTTTGGCCAGCGCCGAGTTGTGTTTTTAGGAGAGGAATTTGCGAAACGTGGCCTTAAAGAATACTTTGATGTAAATCAGCGGGCATCTGATGTAAGCCTTAGATCCGACTTGTTTGTTGTAAAGGGCGGAAAAGCCAAAGATCTCCTTACTGTACCCAATCCGATGGAGAAATCCCCTGCTGTCACCTCATTAAAAGAACATAGGCAAAGCGGCGGCAGGGGAGATACAGCCTATTTAAATTTTCTAATAGCTGCCAACCTTGATGGAATTCGACCATCTGTCCCCGTTATGGAAATGAGCAGTTCAATCGAAGGAGAAAAAGGGGGGAAAGTGGATTCACCAAACCCTAAGGTTGTCCAATTAGCAGGAGTCACCGTTTTTAATCGTAATCTTAAAATGCTTGGTTATTTAAATAATGAAGAAAATAGAGACTTGCTTTGGGTTATGGGACTTCTCAAAAAAATGACAATCAGTACTCCCCAGAGTAAAGGCGGTTCCAGTATCAATTTAACAAAGATTGACTGCAAAATTGAACCAATTTTTAGTCAAAAAAATGATCAGGTTAGTTTTAAAGTTATTTTAAAGGGAGCAGGGGCTCTTCAGGAGAGTAATTCAGGCTTGGACTTTGAGTATTCAGAAAACCTTAAGCTCCTCAATAAGAAGTTTGAAAAAGTGGCGGAAAAACAAGTACAGCGGACCATTGAAAAAGTACAAAAGGAATACGGTCAAGATATTTTTGGATTCGGTGAGGCCATTCACCGAAAACACCCTATAAGATGGAAAACATTAAAGGATAACTGGGATCAAACATTTCCAAAAACAAAAATTTCCGTCACAGCGCAAATCAAGATTAAGCGAATTGGAATGGAAGGACCATCTGTGCTCTTTAAAGACAGCGAGATTAAGAAGTGAATATTGGAGGGGTTCCAAATGGGAGGCGTGGCAATTTTAAAAAAAGGGAAAGTGAGAGCATAAATGAAACTTTCAGGGCTGCAAATATTTTGGCTGATGTTTACGTTTGAAACAGGGAATATGATTCTCCTTACCGTTAGCCCGGTCATGGAAGATGCCAAACAAGATGTATGGATTTCTTATTTGATTGCCAGCTTATTAGGTGTTCTCATAGTGTATATTGCTTCGAAAACTGCCCTGCTGCATCCGAAACAAACATTAGTCCAATTCAGCAGAAGTGTTTTTGGCAAGTGGATTGGAACCATCGTTGTGCTTGTTTATCTTATTCAATGGTATTCAGTGATAGGCAATATTTTACGGGAATTCGCAGACTTTACGATTACCACCCTTCTCCCCTTGACACCGCCATGGACTTTGTATGTCACCATGCTTTTATTAATGATTTATGTAACATATATTGGCGGTATAGAGGGAATTGGTCGATGCAGTGAGGTTTTCGGTCCTATCATTATCCTTTCCATCGTCTTACTAGTGATTTTCTCCTTGAAGGATGTTGAAACGATCAATTTGCTTCCTGTTTATATTGATACCGGAATTTATTCTATTTGGAAAGGGACATTAACTCCGCTCGCCTTTTTAGGTGAGTCTGTCATCATCCTAATGCTAGCCTCCTTTACTGATGACCCAAAGAAGGTGGTTAAAAGCGCAGTATCAGGAATTACATTAGCTGCTTTTTCAGCCACCATAGTTGCATTATGTGTGCTGCTAGTTTTTGGTCCCGATATCCCCGCTAAACTGCGGCACCCGATATTTGATGTGATTAGCTATTTATCGGTCATGGATTTCATTCAAAATTTAGAGATACTTGCTGTATTGGTCTGGATCCTTAGTGTGTTTATAAAGTTATCACTCTATTTCTTCCTTAGCTGCTATGGCACCGCACAACTATTCAAAATGAAGGACTGGCGCAAAATGATCTGGATTGCCGGCATCTTCTTCTTTGCCCTGGCCCAATTCTTTCCAGATACATCCTACACCTTCGGCTACATGAAAACCTACTGGACCCAATACGCCCTGCCCATCAACATGGTAGGAATTCCAATATTACTTTGGATCGTTACAAAAGTCCGGAAAAAAATGAAGGTGTCAGGCACCATGTGAATATTCACATGGCGCCTGACACCTACTCATCCGGTTTTTTTAATCTGCCAGCTTCCTTTAGTGCCTTTTTAATGATTAACTCAATTTGTGCGTTTACACTGCGGAATTCATCCTCTGCCCATTTTTCCAGTGAATCGTATACTTTTTGATCAACACGCAGTAAAAATCGCTTCTTTTCAGCCACTTTATCACAACCTTAGTAAATCGTTCCTGTATTAATTACAGGCTGACTCCCCTTATCAGAAACGATCGCCACCATTAAGTTATTTACCATTTGCGCTTTCTTTTCTTCGTCAAGATCGACAATTCCTTCTTCCTTCAGTTGATCAATTGCCGATTTGACCATCGTTACAGCCCCGTCAACAATTACTTTTCTTGCAGCTAACACGGCTTTTGCCTGCTGTCTTTGCAGCATGGCCGATGCAATTTCACTTGAATATGCCAAATGCATGATTCGAGCTTCAATTATTTCGACTCCAGCTAGCTCCAAGCGTTTTTGCAGGTCCTTTGTCAATTCATCTCCAACCTCGTCGGAATGCTGACGTAATGAGATTTCAAAGTCATTATTCACATTATCATAAGGGTATTGACTGGCAATATGGCGTACTCCTGTCTCACTTTGAGTATGCACAAACCCTTTATAATTTTCAACATCAAAAACAGCTTTAGCTGAATCAACCACTTTATATACAACAACCGCAGCAATTTCGATTGGATTACCTTCTAAATCATTTACTTTTAATTTATCACTGTTGAAGTTTATTACCCTTAGGGATACTGTTTTTCTTACCGTTAATGGAATCGTTAGGTAGAAACCTTCATGCTTAATCACACCGAGATATCGTCCAAATAAAGTAAATACCTTAGCCTGATTCGGCTGGATAATCGTGAATCCAGAAAGGAGTAGGAATAGCACCAATCCGCATAAAACACCTATCACTAAAAACAGATAGTTTTCATCTAAGGTAAATTGCCTCATGCTTATAACCGTTGCCGCTCCAAGCAATAAAAACAATAACACCCCTAAAAATCCATTTACCTTAAACATTTCTTTCTCTTTCATATCCCAACGCTCCCCTTTGTAATATTTTCCACTTTATATCATTATGATATCACTTTGATGTCATAAACGGAAGGGCTAATTGGAAAAATGTTTCAAAAAAATAGGTGTCAGGAACCATGTAAAAATTCACATGGCACCTGACACCTATCACTAATAATTAAAAGTTTTTATATTTGCCTTCGGATTTTGGTTTTAACGGAAGAACCTTTTGTTCAATTTTTTCATATTGTACGAGCAGTTTTTTTATGAATGCAAGCCTTGGTACGAGCCAGTGCATAATTAGGGCTGAGATTAATCCTAACAGAGCACCTGTGAAGACATCACCAGGATAGTGAACCCCAACCATGATACGGGAAATTCCTACTGCGAACGCTGCAGCCAGCCAAATCCAGCCTTCTCTTTTCCGTACAAGCCAAATGGTGATACAGATCGTAAAAAATATAATGGAGTGGTCGCTCGGAAAGGCATTATCTATTTCATGTTCCACTAGCTTATTCACATTCGGCAGCTCGGCAAACGGCTGGTAATGCGAGTAGAGTTTTCCTGCAATTTTTCCAAAAATTTCAGCAAGCACGACGGCGAAGACACCCTGAATCATCATCATTCGGTTTCTGTCGGTGCGTGTAAACCAATAAACAAGCATTCCCAAAATTAACACATACAACATATATTCAGCCATGAAGACAGCTATAGGTTCTAACGAATGATATGTTTTTCCAACATCATTAATAGAACGAAAAACATCTATATTTAATTGCGAAATGGACATAGACTAGTTCTCCTCATTTGATTTTTAACTGCCTTTTCTAGTAAAACACAATACTTGAAATTATACCATCATCGTAGACTGCAAAAAAGAGGCTGGAAATTATTTTTACTAGTTTTGGATTGGACTGATTTTCATTCTGCTATACTATACAAACGTTGAATGAAATAGTCTATTTCAATGTGATATACTATTCAAACGTTTGTTTCCTTCGCCTCATTTAGCTACCCTCTAAAAACAATAAGTTTTTAAGAGCCAGCATTAAATAAAATATACTATACAAACGTTTGTTTAGATCACTATTTTCAATGTAGTATACTATACAAACGTTTGATTAATTCTTCCTGTTTTACGAACCCGTCGACCGATAGTGCCTGACACCAAATTGCCAGACGAAAAAGCAAGGAAGGATGAACAGGCTGCCGAGAGCAGGCGTCACCATATACATTAAGTCACTACCTTGAGTTTTTCCAAGAATATATTGCAACGGCAGGTAATTGACTGTCCCGAATGGAATGACATAGGTAAAGAATCTGGCAACCCATTTATGATAAATATTTAAGGGATATTGTGCCATCTCCCGGCCGCCATCGGTAAAAATATTCGCTACTTCAAGCCCTTGAACCGTCCAAAAGCACATTGTTGCTGCGAGCATATAAATTCCGGTAAAAATAAACACCCCGCTCGTCATCATTAGTACAAGTGTAGCTATTTTGGTTATGGTCCACTCGATGGGAAGGCTGCTTAATGCCCAGATTAAAACCATCACACTTTGAAGCAGTCTGCCAGCTCTCGTAAACTCAAACTTTGATCCAAGAACCTGAACAAAGGTACTGCGCGGCCGCACCAACACGCGGTCAAAATCCCCTTTTATGATTAGGTCCGAAAAGGAATCAAACCCGCGGGCAAAGCATTCGCTTATGCTAAACGCCATATGGATCACCGCAAAGCAAAGCGCCACTTCAAAGAATCCCCAGCCCTTAATCTGGCCAAACCGTTCGAACAAAAAGTAAAGACCGGCGAAAACAGAAAAAGGGATAAAAAACTGCCCCAACGACAACAGCCAAAACGAGGTGCGGTATTGCATTTGAGACTTAAAATGAATTAACAGATATTTAAAATATACGCTCAATTCCAGCTACCCTCCTTGGACTACTACTTTTTTTAATACACCATTAAGCGCCTTTCTCCCCAGCCATATAAGGACAATCAAATAGGACAACTGAACAAGTATGCCGATGGCCGCTTCGTGTTCTGGAATATGCCCTGAATAAACGCGAAATGGGAAATCCGCCGTCCAGCGAAACGGCAGGACATTAGCGATTTGCTGCAGCCAATCAGGCATCAGCGGCACCGGGATAATGAGTCCAGCAAAAAATTCACTTAATACGCCAAAAACAAGAAGTGAACCCATTGGTGACAATGTAACAAAAACCGAAATATATAAGAACATAGAGATCGAGACTAATAGCAGTAAGCCTAATAATAAGGCACTTACAAACAATAGAAATGCGGTGTTGCTGTGCGGAAGTTCGAGATTGTAAGGATCAGGCAAAAAATAGGCAATAATTAAAATTGGGAAACAACGTAGGATTGCACTTGATAACCGCTGAGCAAGGAGCTTAGCATACCAAAAGCCGTACAGCCCGTTTGGCCTGCAAAGCTCATAGGAGATATTCCCGCTTGTAATAAGATCAAATAGTTCATTATCCCGAAACCACATCATCACAAAAACTAGAAATGCTTGCTGCAGCCATATGTACTGGATTAATTCCTTTAAAGAAATCGGCGGTGTACTGCTGGCATGTTCATAAAAAGCTTCAAACACCATAATCATGATAAATCCCCAGAAAAATTGCGTTGCCACCCCAGCAAGCGCCGCTGTCCTATACTGCATCCCCATGCTGAGCCGCAGTTTCAGAACGGATAGATACACCTTCATATTTGGTACTCCTTGTATAACTTAACAATTATATCTTCAATCGGCTGGGTTTCAATTGTGACATCAGTTAGCTCGACTTGTTGTGATAATTGAGTAATTGCGTCGGATGTTTTCGTGTGGTTTGTATCAATACTTATGGAAAGGCGTTCCTGCGTGTACGAAAGGATCTCGGCACCGGCAGGCATTTTAATTGGACTTGTATTTTGGCTGTAATCTGCAGTGATTGTTTTACGGGTACCAAACCTTTTCCGTAATTCTTCTAAATGCCCATCGTATAAAACGTTGCCTTTCCCAATTAAAATCACCCGCTCGGCAAGAGCCTCAATATCGTTCATATCATGGGTCGTCAGAATGACCGTGACCCCTTTTTCCTTATTAATCGTTTTAATAAATTTGCGGACGGCAATTTTTGAAACAGCGTCCAATCCTATGGTCGGTTCATCTAAAAATAAAATCTGCGGACTATGGATGAGCGAAGCCGCAATTTCACAGCGCATCCGCTGCCCTAAACTTAATTGTCTTACAGGTGAATTCACGATTTCTTGAAGTTCTAGTGTTTCAATGAGGAGTTTTATTGTAGTTTGATATTCTTGCTGTGGAACTTTGTAGATGTCTTTTAGCAGTTCAAAGGAGTCCATCACCGGCACATCCCACCAAAGCTGCGACCGCTGGCCAAAGACAACACCAATATTTTTTACATAACTGGTGCGTTCTTTCCATGGTGTACAGCCCATGATTGTGCACTTCCCGGTATCAGGCACCAAGATGCCGCTCATGATTTTAATGGTAGTTGACTTTCCCGCCCCATTCGGCCCGATATAGCCGACAATTTCTCCTTGATTAATAGAAAATGAAATGTCCTTTAGGGCGGCAATGGTTGTATATTCCCGATAGAAAAGTGCCTTCGCGGCCTGCCTTAAGCCTGTCTGGCGTTTGGCAATTTTATAGGATTTACTTATTCCCTCTAGGTGGATCATTCTCGAATCCCTCCTCTGCCTTTTTAAGTCACAGAGGAAAATAATAACATCCTATTTGCTGCGTTGTCAATAATTATCTGAACAGTATAAAATTTCAAATCTATATACAAAAAAACGGACTTCTTATTTCTAAAGTCCGTTCGCTAATCAAAAATTATTGGCTATCCTGTTTTTCATATAAATAAAAGATATAATCTGTCGATGGTCCTGGATAGCCTAGCTGCCGCAGCATCGCCGTAATATTTCCCCGATGGTAGGTGCCGTGATTCACCACATGCTTTACTAATTCTGAAAGGCTTGTTTCCAGTTGGCCATACATCGGATGTTTCAGCGTCTTATTGGCATTTAAATCCTCTTGGCTGCTCAGAAAATCGAAATATTGGCTCGAGAATTCCATGTACTCTGTTTCCATTTCTTCAAGACTCTTATTTTCCATCCTACTAGAATATTCTCCAACCAGCTGCTGAATTTCCTCATAGCTTTTATCTGACATAGCACATAACCAAACTACATCTGTTTTAAAAAGGTGGATTATAACCTGTTCCAAACTTGAAAACACACTCTTTACTTGCTCCTGATATATTTCTTTGGGCAATTCCTTTAAATGGTTGAAAACCCGCTTATTTGCCCAAACATGGTAATCATACAAACGGATACTGTCGTTCATTATTTCCATCCTCCTCGTAACCTCAGGATAAGTGCATACCTTCTTCTCTTTCTATACGATTGTTGAAAAATCCTTTTACTATTTTCAGGTTATTAAAAGATGCCTAGACAAATTAATCTAAATCTAATGTTTTCCCTGTTTCCACAATTGTTTTTGTATTACTTAGGATCATCCACCAAGCAGCATCACTGTTTTCGTAATAAGGATCCCCTTCCTGCCATTGGTCGTGAATAAGAGTTAACTTCGTACACCCGCCAGCTGGCTCTAATAGGTAAGAAATTCTAGATTCATACTCCTGTTCGTTATCTTTCATATACGACTTTCCAACAAGATGGGTAAAACGGAGTACTTGATTTGGTACATACTCTAATACCTCCCCATAAACATGAACAGTCTCATCCCCATCCACCCCTGGCCCAACATATTCCAATGGTTCACCCGCTTGAAAGGTAGAACGAATTACACTGCCATAATATATTTTCTTTGTTCCTTCTGGTGAGATTAATGCCTCCCATACTTCTTCAGGAGTCCCGCCAATATAAAATACATAAGTAAGGTCTCTCATCCTCTAATTCCTCCTGGATATTAATTTTTCCTTATCATCATAAACAAACTTCACTGACATATACGGTCAGTGAAGTTTAAGGTTTTTGATAATGTTTAACTAATTCAGAAGTGACAGTTACCATTCTTTCTTTTAAAAATAAAGGCTCTAGGATATTGATTGCTTTTCCATATGGAAGAAGGTAATAAGGTACATAAGTATTAATCGATTGCTCATCTATTTTAAAATGAGCATGGTTTTTCGAACGGCAGGTAAGTGCATGCCCAAATAACCAATGTTGACACAAATCATCAAGAGCGTGCGCATGTCCTTCTATATGAATGGAAATCAATTGATCAGACTGTTCCAGATCAGGCAAAAGACCGTTTAGAAAAAATGCACGTGCTGAAAAGTCTGCTGGACGTTGAAATTCAGTACCTGTTCTAGAAATGCTAACAATACGGTTTACACGAAAGCTGCGTAATTCACCGCGTAGATGGCAATAAGCGATGACATACCAATTCCCTTTCCAATATACAAGCCCATAAGGGTCAATACTCCGTAATTGGGGGGAGCTTTCATTTCCTTTTTGGTACTTCATCAAGAGCGTAAAACCTTCTGCCACAGATTCTTCTATTTCTTGTAAAAGCGATTCTAAATCAGAATTAATCGGAGGCTGAATGACATCAAATCCCATTACATGTCGATTAATATATTCTAATTGTTCGGGGTTTGTATACTTTTTCAGCTTTGTGACAGCCCGATTCAATACCTCACTAAAGGGATATCCTGCTTCTGATGCAAAACTTGCAGCATGAATTAACGCTTTTTGCTCATCTACATCAAAAAATAACGGCGCCTTTATAAACTCATGGAGTAAACTGTATCCTCCATTATGACCAGTATCGGAAATGATTGGGATTCCACTGGCACACAAAGCATCAATATAACGGTATACCGTGCGGACATTGATTTCCAATTCTTCCGCCAGCTGCTTCGCAGTCATTCGTTTTCCTGTTTTAAGCAACCAAAGTATAGAAAGCATATTAATAGCTTTAGACATAGATTATATTAGTCCCTTCGCAACAAAGTAGGTACGACCCTTATCATTTTTATTCATTATTAAATCGAAGGCATTATCTCTTAACCAGCTTTCACTACTTAAATCATTCTAGGCATTAAAATCCCAGTGCGGATTCCAAACTACTTCCCACAAATGCCCATCGGGGTCTTGGAAATAGCCGGAATATCCACCCCAAAAAGTTTCATGGGCTGGTGCTGTAATCACGGCACCCGCCTGCTTTGCCTGTTCCATTACCTTATCCACCTCTTCTTTGCTTTCTACATTATGACCAATCGTAAATTCGGTGGGACTTGATAGGGTCTGCTTAACCTGTGCATCATGAGCGATGTCTTTACGTTTCCAAATTGCAAGTTTTAACCCAGCTTGCAAATCAAAAAAAGCAACAGCTCCATGTTCAAATTCCTCTCCCACTATACCTTCAGTAGGCAGTCCAATACCATCGCGATAAAACTGCAGCGACTTTTCCAAATTATCTACACCCAAAGTCAGTACTGTAATCCGCGGTTTCATATGATTTCCCCCTCCAGATTAATTATTTCTATTACCAGTTTAATGTATTTCCATTTCTTTAATCCAATCATATAACATTTAACAAAATGTCCATTATTTTCGTTGGTTTATTTTATATAAAATAGACTTGAAGATTTGCCAAATTCAGAAAGGGTGAAACGTATGATTAAAAGACCTCTTATTAAACCTTCAAAGTTAATTCTTCTGGAAATCCTAAACACCCGTATGGACATGCCTCACGACTACGTATATTATTATTCAAAACTAAAAAAAGGTTATGAGGGCGAGTTGATGTTTAACGCTTTGACAGAGAAGCTTTCGTGCGATTGCTACATATTAAATGGTCTGCGATTTGAATTTAACAACACCACGTTTCAAATTGATTCAATGATTGGTAAGCAGGAAACATTGTACATGAACGAAGTAAAAAACTTTGAAGGCGACTATTTTTATAAAAATGGTAAGTTCTATTCACGGAATGGTGCTGAACGCAAAGACCCACTTGTTCAATTGGAACGAAGCTCATCCCAGCTACGGCAGCTGCTCCATCACCTAGGGTATAATATAAAAGTTGAACCCTATGTTGTCCATGTTAATCCTGAATTCACCTTATACCAAGCCCCTCTCGACTCGCCGGTTGTTTTACCGACACAAGTTAAACGTTATATAAGCAATTTAAATATGAATTCTTCAAAATTAGACCGGAAACATGAAAATCTCTGCGACAAATTAATTTCCCTGCATGTAGAGGAAGATCCGTATGCGCAGCTGCCGCCATATACATATGCGGGAATGCGAAAAGGTTTTACATGTGCTATTTGCAATTCATTTGAAATCTCCGTTCATGGACAGCATTGTGTATGCGGGGGTTGCAGACATGTGGAAACCGTTGAATCAGCAGTGTTACGCAGTGTTTGGGAACTAAAAATGCTATTTCCAAAGTTAAAGGTTACGACTAATCTTGTTTATGATTGGTGTGGAGGTGTGGGTTGCAGAAAGAGGATTAGTAGGATTCTTGGGAAGTATTTTAAAGTGGTTGGGGAGCGTCGGTGGATTTATTACGTGTAAGTTCTTTATTTCCAGTGTTTTGTTCCCTAGGCTTCTCTATGGACACTTTCATTTTCACTTTACTACGTTTTGTCCCATAGGACTCTTC
>NZ_BNDS01000038.1 GCF_014656545.1 Neobacillus kokaensis | reverse complement strand
TTCCTGTTGATTGGAGCGGAGAGCACTTGACTCCTGCGGGATCGAGAGGCTCCCGGACCTCCCCGCGGAAAGCAAGTGCCTGGAGCGGAAATCAACAGGCCTGTTAGCATGGACAATCTTTTAATAAATAATGGTATTATGTTCAGATAAAATAAAAAAATTGCCGAGAAAAATACCCTTTCTCGACAATCTGAGAAGCCCAATAGGCTTCTTTTTATAATTCTCCTCGTTCTCGCAATTTCTTTTTTGTTTTAAATCCCATCCCCATAATAGCAATCAGCACAATGATACAGCCGGCTATTCCGATTAAGCTTTTTTCCGCAATGGCCACACCAATCCCCATAATGCTTACAGCAGCCAATATTGCATAAAGTAGTAACGACCATTTTATTTGCATCATTTTTTTCTCCTTATACCTCAATTTATTATTATTTTACCGAAAAAGTTTTTAGTTTTCCACTCTTATTATGGTATAATGTTTTAGTTGCGCATGAAACTATATACAACTGAAGAGTTTTTTATAAATAGGAGTGGGACACTTTGAAAAAAAGAGAAGATATTAGAAATATTGCCATTATTGCACACGTTGACCATGGTAAAACAACATTGGTTGACCAATTGTTAAAACAATCAGGAATTTTTCGTTCAAATGAACATGTTGAAGAACGCGCAATGGATTCAAATGATATAGAAAGAGAACGTGGAATTACAATCTTAGCTAAAAATACCGCAATTCAATATAAAGATACACGAATTAATATCTTAGATACTCCTGGACATGCTGACTTTGGCGGAGAGGTAGAGCGGATTATGCGAATGGTCGATGGCGTTCTGCTGGTGGTGGATGCCTATGAAGGCTGCATGCCGCAAACTCGTTTTGTTCTGAAGAAAGCTTTAGAACAAAATATAGCACCAATTGTAGTTGTAAATAAAATTGACCGAGATTTTGCCCGTCCTGCTGAGGTTGTCGATGAGGTTATTGATTTATTTATCGAACTGGGTGCGAATGAAGAACAAATAGAATTTCCGGTTATCTATGCTTCAGGAATAAATGGAACGGCTAGTCTTGATCCAGAAAAACAGGATGATAACATGCAGTCGCTATATGAGGCAATTATTGAACATATCCCTGCACCTGTTGATAACAGTGAAGAACCGCTCCAATTTCAAGTAGCGCTATTGGATTATAATGAATATGTCGGCCGAATTGGGATCGGCAGAGTGTTCCGCGGGACGATGAAAGTGGGACAGCAGGTTGCCTTAATGAAATTGGATGGTTCAGTCAAACCATTTCGGGTTACGAAAATTCTCGGTTTCTTTGGTTTAAAACGCTTAGAAATTGAGGAGGCAAAAGCCGGGGATTTAGTAGCTGTCTCTGGAATGGAAGATATTAACGTTGGTGAGACAGTCTGTCCAGTTGAACATCAGGAAGCCCTGCCGGTATTAAGAATTGATGAACCGACGCTTCAAATGACTTTTGCAGTTAATAACAGCCCATTTGCCGGACGAGAAGGAAAGTATTTAACAGCAAGGAAAGTAGAAGAGAGACTGCTTGCACAATTACACACAGATGTCAGCCTGCGGGTTGAAAATACGGAATCGCCAGATGCTTGGATTGTTTCCGGGCGCGGAGAATTGCATCTATCCATTTTAATTGAAAATATGCGCCGCGAAGGGTATGAACTGCAGGTATCAAAACCTGAAGTTATCGTTAAGGAAATTGACGGGGTGCGCTGTGAACCAGTTGAAAGAGTTCAAATAGATGTTCCTGAAGACCATACTGGTTCTGTAATGGAATCCATTGGTGCTCGTAAAGGTGAACTATTGGATATGATAAATAACGGTAATGGCCAGGTTCGGTTAATCTTTAATGTTCCTGCAAGGGGATTAATTGGTTATACAACTGAGTTTTTAACACTTACACGCGGATACGGAATTATTAATCATACTTTTGACAGTTATCAGCCAATGCTATCTGGCCAAGTTGGCGGAAGACGGAATGGGGTTCTTGTTTCAATGGAATCTGGAAAAGCCTCTACTTATGGTATAATGCAGGTAGAAGACCGTGGAACAATTTTTGTTGAACCTGGAACAGAAATCTATGAAGGTATGATTGTAGGTGAAAATACTCGGGAAAATGATTTAGCTGTTAACATTACAAAAGTGAAACAAGCGACTAACGTTCGTTCTGCAACAAAAGACCAAACATCTGTGATTAAAAAGCCTCGGATCTTAACGCTTGAAGAATCTTTAGAGTATTTAAATGAAGATGAATATTGTGAGGTCACACCAAAATCCATCCGTTTAAGGAAGAAAATTTTGGATAAAAACGAACGTGAAAAGATGGCAAAAAAGAAAAAATATGCTGAAATGAGCTAGTGGAGGTTATAAAACATGGATGTCGGTGACAGGCTTTCCTTCTTTGCTGCATTATATAAAGTGAATGAACAGCCAAAGGTTGGCATGTGGCTTCTTTACCTTACCATTGTGATTCTATCTATTATCGTTTTTAAACTGGGATTTGCAAAGAAACTGCCGCTAGGAAAAAACATAATCATTTATACGTTTTTAATCCTGGGGTGTACAATCTTTACTTTTTTTGGGGTCTTTCTTCCGGTGGCTGAAGGTTTAGTTGTAGCGGCTTTGATTTTAATCATTTACAAAGTACGTTTAAACCAATCAAAAAAACAGAAAGCCGAGGCAAAATAACGGGGGTTAGAGGAAATGGGTTCGGTACAGGATGTTTTATATAATTGGCTGACAATTAAGGTTGTTTGTGATGCACGTCCGGAAGATACGGCTGCTGTGGAAACGAAAAATCATTTTGAAGAAATGCTTTCCGAGTACAAAATTAGTAATATCGATATTACTGTTGATGATGTTTTGTATTATGTTACCTATTACCATGAAAATGAAAGCAAAAAAACACGTTTTCCACGTGAGTTAATTGAGATTATGCTTAATCAAATTAATCTGGAGCCGGATAAATATGTAAACTACCCGGAAGAAGAATAATAAAAAAGCCTCATGTTCTTTCAATAAAGAAAGACATGAGGCTTTTTTATTCACCATTCATCCTTATCTGGCCTTGAGCGATATAGCCTGAAATTTCCGGTTTCTATACGGGCATTTGTTTTATCACGAATGCGATCATGACAATCTGAACACATATATGTATGAATTGGACGATTTCGAAGCCGCTTGGCAATTATCGATTCATCGTCAAGCGTATCGATTTTATCACAAATTACACACTTTACTCTCATTAGGGCACCTCTTTAAATTATTTACTTAAAAGATTATTTATAATATACCATGGTATTAGCATACTTGGTAATAACATGTGTTTAAGTTGCTGAAAAATCGCCATAGTAGTAATATGAGAATAACTGTATGTTATCAAATGAGGAAAGAATAAAGGAGTTAGGGAAAATGGCAAACCAAGTAGAACCGAGGCTGATTCAGCCTTTATATGATGAATTACAAAAAGAAAGATTTGTGACATTAGCAACCATTGATTATGAAACAGGCGGTCCGAATGTAAGCGCCATTTCATGGGTGTTAGCAAAGGATGATAGCACCATTTATTTTGCTGTTGATAATCGTTCACGAATTCTTGAAAATATTGCGAAGAACAACAAAGTGGTCATTAATTTGATCGCAAATGAATCTACATACTCAATTGCAGGGGATGCTGTAATGAAAGAGGAGAGACTCCAGGACGTTCCGTTAAAGCTTGCTTTAATTGAAGTATCAATTAAAGAAGTACGAGATGTTATGTTTTATGGATCTAAAATTGTTTCTGAAGTACAATATGATAAAACATACGATAAAAGAGCAGCAGAACGGCTGGATAAACAAGTCATGGATGCAATGAAAAAAGCTTAGTGCAAACTAAGCTCAGATTGTCGAGAAAGGGTATTTTTCTCGGCAATTTTTTTTGAACATAATATCGATATTTATTAAAAGATTGTCCCTGCTAACAGGCCTGTTGATTTCCGCTCCGGGCTCTTGCTTTCCGCGGGGAGGTCCGGGAGCCTCCTCAGCGCTTGGGCGCCTGCGGGGTCTCCCGTGACCTCTCGATCCCGCAAGGAGTCAAGTGTCCTCCGCTCCAACCAACAGGAAGGCAATCAACCTAAAGTAATGCTACACACTTTTTCTAAACTTGCCAAGTGTGTTGCAATCTTTTTTATATTTTGGCAAGCTACGGTAAGCAGAGCCTGTTCACTTGCATTCATCAATCCCCGTAACCGGCAATAGCGAAGCCCATGCAGCTCTTCCCGAGTTTGCGAAACTTCGCTCATTTTTTTTCTGAATTTATAAAGCATTTTACCCGATTTTGATAAACGATTTTACCTTACCTTTTCATTGTGCTCCTCCCATACATGTCGTGTAACGAACTTCACCTTATTTTTTGAGCGTGTACATTGGGATACTTTTTTCGTTAACTATTATTTATGATAATTAGATTGTTTTTCTTGTTCCTTTTTTAATTTGTCCTCTTCATTTGTATCGAGATTGTTGTCCGGCTTATCAGTTGCTCTTTTTGGATTGGGTGTGATTAAGTCACCTGGTATTTCTGGCATTAAACGTCCGGCAACGTCTGCAAGCTCCTCCATGATCCCCTGAATCGGTCTATTGTTTTTAATATCGGACTGTATTTCTCTTAATCTTTGGGTTGTATCCGGGTCAGCTACTACTACTGCATTAGCGCCATAAGGGTCTTTCTTTAAGCTTTCCGCAACAGAATATTTAATGGTTCCAACCTGTGAACGGTCGAGTTTGGCATTTACATCAATTCCCACAATCGCATATCTTCCTAATACTACCGCTGTTGCATCATTTACGTTAGGGATACTTGTTGCAAGGTCCACTAATCGTTTTGAAATTTCTTGGCCAGACTTCCTGTCCACGTTTTCGATGTAGCTGTTTTTGACGTTAACTAATGATTGTTTTTTAGTTTCGGCATTTTGATTATCGTTATTGCATCCGGCTAAGAAAAAACATATAACCATCGCAGCTAAAATTTTTTTCATTTAATATCAGCCTCCATTTGCCTTCTTGTCTCTTCTCGAAGTAAACAACTATTATTCACTCACATTTATTGTGCGGATTTCCTTCTATCTTTATTCCAATAAACATATATTTTACCAATGTCCCATCCATTTAAGGGGTTGGCAAAATCTATTAATTGGTCTTACACCATGTGAACCAGGAGGCGTTGCTTTGAGTAAAATATACGTCTTAGATACAAATGTATTATTACAAGACCCGAATTCCATATTTTCCTTTGAAGATAATGAAGTTGTGATTCCAGCTGTAGTCCTTGAGGAAGTGGACTCAAAGAAAAGGTATATGGATGAAATAGGGAGGAATGCAAGGCATGTATCAAGGTTAATAGACGGTCTTAGAGCTACAGGTAAGCTTCATGAAAAAATCCCTCTGGAGAACGGTGGAACGATAAGAATCGAGCTTAATCACCGCTCATTTCATGAGCTCCAAGATATTTTTGTTGAAAAAACGAATGATAATCGAATTCTTGCTGTTGCAAAGAATTTATTCTTAGAAGAACAAACAAAAGAGGGCGGTAAGCCTGTTATCCTTGTAAGTAAGGATGCGCTTGTGCGAGTAAAGGCAGATGCGCTGGGAATGACTGCAGAGGATTTTTTAAACGATCGTGTAGTAGAAATTGACCACATTTATACTGGTTTTTCTGAAGTGTACGTTCCAATTGAAAAAGTCAAACAATTTTATGATAAAGGGGAACTACTGTTAACAGAAATTGTTAAATATTCCTACTATCCACATCAATTCCTTATTATCAAAGATGCACTTGGCAGTTCGGCTTCGGCAATTGGTATGGTAGACCATACCGGTAAAAAGGTAAAGAAACTTGCATTAAATCAAGAACATGTATGGGGCATTCATCCAAGAAATGTGCAGCAAACTATGGCAATCGAATTATTATTACGCAAGGACATACCGCTCGTTACCTTAATCGGGAAGGCTGGTACAGGAAAAACATTGCTTGCTCTTGCAGCAGGATTAATGCAAACTGAAGATTTTCGGGAGTTTAAAAAATTATTAGTTGCAAGGCCGATTGTCCCGGTGGGAAAAGATTTAGGCTTTTTACCAGGAGAAAAGCAAGAAAAATTAAGACCGTGGATGCAGCCAATTTACGATAATTTGGAATATCTATTTAATACAAAAAAGCCAGGGGAATTAGATGCAATTTTAGCAGGGATGGGTTCTATTGAAGTGGAGGCATTGACGTATATTCGCGGCAGAAGCCTTCCAAAACAATTTATTATCATTGATGAGGCCCAAAATCTTACAAAACATGAAGTGAAAACGATTTTAACCCGTGTCGGTGAGGGCAGTAAGATTGTCCTGATGGGCGACCCCGAACAAATTGATCATCCGTATCTTGATGCCTACAATAATGGATTAACCTATGTTGTTGAAAGATTTAAGAACCAAACTGTTTCAGGTCATGTAAAGCTTTTAAAAGGGGAGAGGTCAGGTTTGGCTAGGTTGGCAGCTGACTTGTTGTAAGAAATTAGTATGATCAAGAAAACGGGTGCCAAAGGCACCCGTTGCTTCATTCAAGATATACAGTAACGCCGAGACTTTCCATAATATCTATTTTACGATAAATTCGGTTACATTTTTTATTGGGTGCTTCACGTTAGAACCGTCCCCGAAATAAACATGGACTGGTCCATCGGCTGTAAGTGGTTTGCCGTTATCGGAAAACTTCAATATAAGCCCATCTGCTTCTTTTAAAGGCAGTTCTAATTCCCCGTCCTTCGTTTTAATGATAAGAAAGGCAGCATCTGCTTCAGGTTCGGAGTTTTGTAGGAAGGGCTTAAAAAGCATACCAAACGTTCCGGTTAAAACTTTTTCTTTTTCAAATTTTTTCTCTGTTTTTAATGTTGGTGGAAAGACAGCACCTTCCATAATTTCGCGGTCCCAATGTTTAGAAACCGCTTTTGTATATTCTTCTATAGTATTATCAGTTTCTTCTTCTCTTGTGAAATAAGTCGTTAAATCAAGCCGGCGATCATCAAAAATCCACGTACTCGGATCCAGTGTAATTGAGTATCTTACCTTCCCAGAAATAATAATAATATTTTCCATCCATGTATACCCCCTAATGATTAACCAATATAAGTATAGCGTTTCTCGAAACAAATTCATAATTCTAAACAGTTTTCTTGTAACAGACTTCATAGTCCTTGCAATTTTCGCTTGTAAACGGTAAAATTTATAGATAAGTTGAATAAAATCGCTCTGAAATGGGGGGATCAATGTTGGCGTCTGAAATGATCGTGAATCACCATGAGAAAGCATATGCCTTATTACAGGCTGACGCTGCTAAAATTTTAAAGCTTATTAAAGTGCAAATGGACAATCTCACGATGCCTCAATGCCCTCTTTATGAAGAGGTATTGGATACACAAATGTTTGGTCTGTCTAGAGAAATAGACTTTGCTGTTCGATTGGGATTAATTGAAAGTAAGGATGGTAAAGCGATTATTGATACATTAGAAAAAGAATTATCTGCGCTTCACGATGCATCCCTGAGAAAGTAATGGGAAAACTCAAACAATTTTTCAAGATTGTTTGAGTTTTTTATTATTATTTTGAATTGACTTTTCTGAATCTTCTATATTAAAATGTTGTAACAAATTGTCCTTTCTTCAAGCCATAGTGTTCATTTTCTATTATAATAGAATGATATCAATCAATTTGAAAATGAGGACGTCGTTAATGGGGAAAAAAATATTAAAATCATATGATTATTCTTTGATCATCGCCATTTTTTTATTGTGTGCATTTGGTTTAGTGATGGTTTACAGCGCCAGCATGGCATGGGCAGTTTCAGAGAGATACCAAGTGAACAGTGATTTTTTCTATCAAAAACAAAAGCTATGGCTGATGGGATTTTTTATAATTTTTATTTTGACAGCCATCATTCCATATAAGATCATGAAGTTCACTAACGTATTAGTCTTAATTGTAGTCGGATCGATTGCAACTCTTTTGGGCTTGTTTGTATTTGGTGTTGTAGCCGGTGGTGCACAAAGCTGGTATGGGATTGGCTCTTTTAGGATTCAGCCGTCGGAATTTGTTAAACTAGGTGTGATTATTTATTTATCAGCGGTTTATGCCAAAAAGCAAGCCTATATCAATCAATTTAACAAAGGTGTTCTACCGCCGCTTGCCTATTTATTTATCGTCTGCTTCTTAATCATACTGCAGCCTGACTATGGAACCGCGAGTATTATTGCCCTAATTGCTGGGACAATTGTGCTTTGCTCGGGAATGAATTTCAAAAACATCACGAAGTTACTTATTATGATGCTTATTGTTCTTATCCCGCTTGTCTTTGCAATGAAGGGGCATATTTTTTCGGAAAAGCGTGCCAGCCGATTCGCGGTATTGGAAAACCCATTTGCTGAGGAATATGTCCAAGGTGCTGGTTTCCAATTAGCCAATTCTTATATTGCTATTGGATCAGGCGGGATAAATGGACTTGGGCTCGGGAAAAGTATTCAAAAACTAGGGTATTTGCCGGAATCACATACAGATTTTATTATGGCTGTCATTGCTGAAGAATTGGGGATTTGGGGCGTAGGGTTTGTGATTCTTTTGCTCTCGTATATTGTCTTAAGAGGAATTTATATCGGGCTTCAATGCCAGGACCCATTCGGAAGTCTCCTGGCAATCGGTATTTCAAGCATGATTGGGATACAATCTTTTATTAATCTTGCGGGAGTTTCAGGACTTATTCCCCTGACCGGCGTTACCCTTCCTTTCGTCAGCTACGGAGGGTCTTCACTGTTAATGCTTGCTGCTGCAGCGGGGATACTTGTCAATGTATCCATGTTTGTGAAATTTGAAAAGAAATACAAGAACAAACAGGGACAAGATAAAAATGGTGTGCAGCATAGAGATGGAAAGGTTTATTATATTTAAGCAAATCGTCAGGACCACTTAAAGGTCCTGCGGTTTTAACTACATATAAAAGAGGTGCTTTTGGGTGACAAGACAAATAAATAAAGTTTTAGTTGCAAACAGAGGAGAAATAGCAATAAGGGTTTTTCGCGCATGTACTGAACTGAATATTCGTACTGTTGCAATATATTCAAAAGAAGATTCCGGTTCTTACCACCGTTATAAGGCGGATGAAGCTTATTTAGTAGGAGAAGGAAAAAAACCGATTGATGCCTATTTAGATATTGACGGCATTATTGCCATTGCTAAAAGAAGCGGTGCCGATGCCATACACCCGGGTTATGGGTTCTTATCTGAAAATATTCATTTCGCTAAGCGGTGTGAAGAGGAAGGTATTATTTTCATTGGGCCGACAAGTGAACATTTAGATATGTTCGGCGATAAAGTGAAGGCACGACATCAGGCAGAACTCGCTGGCATACCAGTCATACCTGGCAGCGGCGGACCTGTACAGAACTTAAGCGAAGTAGAGGAATTTACCAATGCATATGGGTACCCAATAATGATTAAAGCGGCTCTTGGCGGCGGCGGAAGAGGTATGAGAATTGTTAGAAACCGGGAAGAAGTACAAGAGGCATTTACCCGGGCAAAATCGGAAGCAAAAGCAGCATTTGGCAATGATGAAGTCTATGTTGAAAAATTAATTGAAAAGCCCAAGCATATTGAAGTTCAAATCATTGGTGACAAACATGGCAACATTGTACATCTTTATGAACGGGATTGTTCAGTGCAGCGACGTCATCAAAAGGTTGTTGAAATCGCACCTAGTTCTCTTTCAGATGACTTACGGAAACAAATTTGCGATGCAGCTGTGAAATTAATGAAAAATGTCGGCTATATAAATGCAGGAACTGTGGAATTTCTTGTTGCCGGAAACGATTTTTATTTTATTGAAGTAAATCCGCGTGTACAAGTAGAACACACTATTACGGAAATGGTAACTGGGATTGATATCGTCCAAACACAAATTTTTGTAGCGGAGGGACATGAGCTGTATGGTCCAATCATCGGTATCCCTGCCCAAGATAAAATTCCGTTATTTGGGTATGCCATCCAGTCCAGGGTTACAACAGAGGACCCTTTAAATCAATTTATGCCTGATACTGGAAAAATCATGGCCTACCGTTCTGGGGGCGGTTTCGGTGTCCGGCTTGATGCAGGAAACGGTTTCCAGGGAGCCGTGATTACCCCATATTATGATTCATTGCTTGTGAAACTCTCCACATGGGCAGTAACATTTGAGCAGGCTGCAGCAAAAATGGTTCGAAACCTGCAAGAGTTTAGAATAAGGGGCATTAAAACAAATATTCCATTCTTAGAAAATGTCGTAAAGCACGAAAAATTCTTAAATGGTGAATATGATACTTCTTTTATTGATACAACTCCGGAATTATTTATTTTCCCTGTCAGCAAAGACCGGGGAACAAAAATGCTTAATTATATTGGGAATGTGACAATTAATGGTTTCCCGGGGATTGAAAAGAAAAAGCGTCCGGTTTTTGTGAATCCAAGAATTCCAGTACTGCCATATGATTATCCGGCGAAAACAGGAACGAAACAAATTTTGGATACTCAAGGTGCAGATGGACTTGTTGAATGGGTGAAAAATCAAAAACAGGTTTTATTAACGGATACTACATTCCGTGATGCTCACCAATCATTGTTAGCAACGAGGATGAGAACAACTGATATTTCACATATTGCAGAACCGACTTCAAAACTTTTGCCGGATTTATTTTCTTTTGAAATGTGGGGCGGAGCAACCTTCGATGTTGCCTACAGATTTTTAAAAGAAGATCCATGGGAGAGATTATTAACGCTAAGGGAAAAAATTCCTAATGTGTTATTTCAAATGCTCTTCCGCGGTGCAAATGCAGTTGGTTATAAAAACTATCCAGATAATGTTATAAGGGAATTTGTTAAACAATCCGCTAGCGCTGGAATTGATGTTTTTAGAATCTTTGATAGTTTAAATTGGGTAAAAGGAATGGAAACTGCAATTGATGCCGTAAGGCAGAGCGGCAAGATTGCAGAGGCTGCTATTTGTTACACAGGCGATATTTTGGATCCAACAAGAACAAAGTATAACCTGGAATATTATAAAAATCTGGCAAAAGAGCTCGAAAATCAAGGAGCACATATTTTGGCAATTAAAGATATGGCGGGATTATTGAAACCGGAAGCTGCTTACAGACTAATTTCCGAATTAAAAGCCACTGTTGATATTCCGATTCACCTTCATACACATGATACGAGCGGCAATGGTATCTTTACTTATGCACGTGCTATTGACGGCGGGGTTGATATCGTAGATACTGCCTTAAGTACGATGGCTGGATTAACGTCCCAGCCAAGTGCTAATTCATTGTATTATGCGCTTCAAGGCAGTGAAAGAAAGCCCGCAGTTCATATCGACGCTCTTGAAAAGCTTTCGCATTATTGGGAAGATGTTAGAAAATATTATCAAGATTTTGAGAGCGGAATGGTGGCGCCTCATTCTGAAGTATATCAGCATGAAATGCCAGGAGGTCAATATAGCAATCTTCAGCAGCAGGCAAAAGCGGTAGGCTTAGGGGATCAATGGGACGATGTCAAAGAGATGTATTCTCGTGTAAACCAAATGTTTGGTGATATTGTTAAAGTAACACCTTCATCAAAGGTCGTCGGAGATATGGCACTTTTCATGGTTCAAAATAATCTAACTGAGCAAGAAGTGTTAGAAAAAGGCCCTTCTCTAGATTTTCCGGATTCTGTTGTTGAATTATTTGAAGGATACCTTGGTCAGCCGCATGGAGGATTCCCGGAAGAGCTTCAAAAGGTGATTCTAAAGGGTAAAAAGGCGCTCGAGGTTCGACCTGGGGAATTATTGGAACCAGTAGAATTTGAACTGTTAAAAGAAGAGTTATATAAGGAATTAAACAGGCAGGTAACAGACTTTGAAGTTATTTCATATGCACTATATCCAAAAGTCTTTTTAGAATATATTAAAACGGTTGAACAGTTCGGAAATGTATCCGTTCTTGATACCCCTACCTTCCTGTATGGTATGAGATTAGGAGAAGAAATTGAAATAGAAATTGAAACAGGGAAAACTTTGATTGTAAAACTAGTCTCAATTGGACAGCCTCAGGCTGATGGTACAAGAGTTATTTACTTTGAATTAAATGGACAGCCGCGTGAGGTTGTGATTAAAGATGAAAGCATTAAAGCAACCGTAGTCTCCAGATTAAAAGGCGATCCAAAAAATGAAACCCATATTTCCGCTTCAATGCCTGGCACAGTTATTAAAGTAATCGTTGAAAAAGGTGAAAAGGTTGAACGTGGTGATCACCTAATGATTACTGAAGCAATGAAAATGGAAACAACCGTTCAAGCTCCGTTTTCTGGTGTGGTGAAAGATATTTATGTTACCAGCGGCGATGCAATTCAAACGGGAGACTTAATGATTGAACTAGTAAAAGCATAGAAAAAAAAAGCTGCCGATTAACCGGCAGCTTTTTTTAATGATATCGTTTAGACCTTGTATATAAAAGAATAAAATAACTTAAAACACCAAATAAGCAAGTAATAAACAAGGCATGCATAAGGGCGATATAAAGATTCAGCCTGCTGAAGATAATAGAGGCGCCTGCAATAACCTGCAGTGATACTAGCACAAGAGAAATAATCCAACCCCAGTAGAGCACTTTTTCCTCCTTATAATGACGAATTGCGAGAATAGTAACATATACAATCCATAGAAAAAGGATACCTGCGGCTGCCCTGTGTCCCATCTGCACCCATTCATATAAATTTCCTGGGAGAGAGGGACTATCATTTAAGCACAAGGGCCAATCGCGGCAAATAAGACTGGATTTAGTATGGCGTACAAGAGCCCCCGTATAAATGACAATATAACTATAAATACTAATGGCTACAATATGAAAACCCATTCTTTTGTCAATGTAGAGTTTTTCAGCATCAAACTTTTTATCGATTTCAAAAATAAGCAGTGTCAATAAGAATACTGCCGCAAATGAGATAAGCGAAATTCCAAAATGCAAGGCAAGAACAAAATCAGATTGGCCCCAGACAACTGCGGCAGCCCCAATCAAGCCTTGTAAAACCAAGAAGAAAATCGAGAGAAAGGATAAGAATTTTGTTTCTCTAATATGCCCTATTGCTTTCCACGACCATATGGATAGAATTAATACCATAAATCCGCCCACGCCAGAGACTAGACGGTGGGCAAGCTCGATAACTAACTCCGGACTAATATCTGTGGGAAGAAATTGTCCATGACATAATGGCCAAGATTTGCCGCAGCCCATTCCGGAATCAGTTTTTGTTACTAATGCCCCGCCTAATAAAATAAATATCATAACAATTGTAGTGGCAACCGCCAACCACTTCAAAGATCGACGCAAAAACATTCACCTTCTTAATTTTAAGTTCAAAAATTTGTATTTGGTTATTGCTGACAGTATAATGATTGCAAAGCACACATGGGAAAACCCCTATCCATCATAACTAATTCCGCGCGAAAAGAACAGGAATTCAATCAATTATTTTTTTAAATCAGCGGTTAAATAAATAATTTTTATTTCCCCCTATTATTATAGTGAAAATAGTTGAAACTTTGATAAGAGTTTGTTAGAACTATAAGTAGGTATACTTAATTAGAATAATTACTTTTTAAAATTCTACATAATAAGTCCATTAAAATCCTTATAATCCATCAATATTTTAAATTTCCACATAATCTTTTTAAAAATGTGGAAAAAACAGTAGCAATCAGGAGAAAATAAACTCGTTCACAAATTAGACAAAAATTATTCAAAAAAAATTCACAAAAATAACTAAAAGTGTGATTTAATATACAGAGAAAGTGTTGTGACAATCACTGAATTATTTTGCTGCTCAAGTATACATACGTAACTTTCGAAATTAAATCATAAATTTTAGTATTGATTGCTATTTGTTTGAGAATATTGGTATTAAGAAATTTAGGAGGAGAAATGGATGTCTAACTCAAAGGCTGCCACCCAAAATGGTGCAGCAAGTTTGCCACTGGATTCTTATCAAACATCTGCTTGGAAAGATTTTATGGCCCTGATTAAAATTGGGATTGTAAATTCAAACCTGATTACTACTTTTACGGGGCTGTGGCTTGCATTACATTTTACCGGCCAAAGCTTTTTAGATAATCTGGATATTATATTTTATACCGTAGCAGGCTCCTCACTTATCATTGCAGGCTCCTGTGTTATAAATAATTATGTTGATCGAGATATTGATCATCTAATGGAAAGAACTAAAACTAGACCAACAGTAACTGGTAAAGTTCTTCCTGCAAAAGTATTAGGATTAGGTATATTCCTAATTGCACTTGGAACGTTGTTTTTATTTTTAACGACTGTAACTGCAACAGTAATAGGGCTGCTTGGAGTTTTTAGTTATGTTTTCCTTTATACATTGTGGTCAAAACGGCAATTAGTATCTAATACGATTATTGGAAGTATTTCTGGTGCTGTACCTCCTTTGATAGGCTGGGCTGCAGTAGATGCGAATCTTGATATGATGGCGTGGGCCTTGTTCATTTTAATGTTTGCCTGGCAGCCTCCGCATTTTTATGCGCTTGCCATGAGACGTGTAAATGAATACAGAGCAGCAGGCATTCCGATGCTCCCAGTTGTAAAGGGCTTTAAAACTACCAAAATTCATATCGTATTTTGGGTGGCGGTATTACTGCCAATTCCGTTTCTTCTTATTAAATTAGGAATCCCATTTCTAATTCTAGCTATGCTTTTAAATGTGGGCTGGCTTGCTTTAGGGATTTATGGATATAGGATCAAAGATGACATAAAGTGGGCAAAACTAATGTTTGTTTACTCATTGCAATATTTAACTATTATTTTTGTAGCGATGGTTCTTGTTACATTGATTTAGTTTTGCTGACTGCTCTCTCCTGTAGGTTGACCGCTTGGTTATTATATAGGAAGAGACTACATACTTCTTTGATCAAACATTAAAAAGAATTTTTAAGCGAAAGAGGGGTTTGATGAAGCTATGAAAAGGCTTGCGAATTGGCGTCTAGTTTCGTTATTTGCGATGTTGGCGCTTGCACTTTCCGGTTGCAGCGGGAAACCGTTCGTTTCGGCTTTAAGGCCAGCCGGTGAAGTTGCAGATATCCAATATGATTTAATGAAGTTAAGTACTTATATCATGGTTGGAGTAATTATTATAGTAATGGTTATTTTTATCATTGTTTTTTTCCGTTTCCGGAGAAAAGATGACCGAATTCCCAAACAGGTTGAAGGAAGTCATACATTAGAAATTATTTGGACTGTTATTCCGATTCTTTTACTGTTAATTTTAGCTGTTCCAACAGTTTCGGCAACTTTTAAACTTGCTGATGTAAAAGAAATGGATAAGAAGGATTCAGATGCGTTAGTTATTAAAGTACGCTCTCATTTGTACTGGTGGGATTTTGAGTATGAAAAACAAAAAATTGTTACCAGTCAGGACCTTGTTGTACCTACGGATGAGAAAGTTTATTTTGACTTAAAATCATTAGATGTTAAACACTCTTTCTGGATTCCGGCAGTCGGCGGTAAGTTGGATACAAACACTGATAACATCAATAAATTCTGGTTAGTGTTTGACGACAAAAAGGCAAATGAAGCTGGAAATCTGTTCTATGGAAAATGTGCCGAGCTTTGCGGACCATCCCATGCCTTAATGGATTTCAAAGTAAAAGCGATCAGCCGTGATCAATTTGATGCTTGGGTTTCTAATATGAAAGCTGTAAAAGAACCAGAAAAAGCACAAACAGATGTAGCCGCACAGGGACAAGAAATTTTCAATAAGAGCTGTATTGGATGTCATGCTGTGACTCCTGATGTTAAACCAGAAGCAGCCCGTGTTGCACCAAACTTAACCAATTTTGGTGAAAGAGCCCGTGTTGCAGGTATTCTAGAACACAATAAAGAAGAATTGAAAAATTGGATTAAAAATCCTGAAACGTATAAACCAGGTAACGAGATGACAGGTAAATATCCGGATATGACGGATGAACAACTCGATGCATTGGCTGAATATTTAATGGGCTTAAAGGTTCAGGACTAAGGGGATTTGGAAAGAAAGGGAGGTTAAATTGTGAGTACCTATGCTCAAAAAAAGGGATTCGGCGCAACTGTTTGGGACTATTTAACAACAGTAGACCATAAAAAGATCGCCATCCTATATCTCATAGCAGGTGGATTGTTTTTCTTAATAGGTGGACTTGAAGCTGTATTTATCCGTATCCAGCTTGCAGTTCCAAATAATGATTTTGTTAGTGCAGGCGCATTTAACGAAATCATTACAATGCACGGAACCACAATGATTTTCTTAGCTGCTATGCCGCTTTTATTCGCGTTTATGAATGCAGTTATGCCGTTACAAATTGGAGCACGTGATGTTGCATTCCCATTTGTTAATGCGTTAGGCTTTTGGTTATTCTTTTTTGGTGGTATTTTCTTAAACCTTTCATGGTTTTTAGGAGGAGCGCCTGATGCTGGATGGACTTCTTATGCATCACTTGCCATTCACTCAAAAGGTCATGGTGTTGACTTCTATGTATTAGGTTTACAGATTTCCGGTTTTGGTACGTTAATGGGCGGTATTAATTTCCTTGTAACGATTATTAATATGCGTGCACCTGGTATGACTTATATGCGGATGCCGCTGTTTACTTGGTCAACATTTGTTGCATCAGCAATGATTTTATTTGCGTTCCCTCCATTAACAGTTGGCTTAACATTAATGATGTTTGACCGTTTGTTTGGGGCTAACTTCTTTGAAGTGGCAATGGGCGGTAACACGATTATTTGGGAACATCTTTTCTGGGTATTCGGACACCCTGAAGTATACATTTTAATACTTCCTGCGTTCGGTATTTTCTCGGAAATTTTCTCAACTTTCTCTAGAAAACGTCTTTTTGGTTACTCATCCATGGTATTTGCGACTGTTTTAATCGGTTTCTTAGGATTCATGGTATGGGCCCACCATATGTTTACAACTGGTTTAGGCCCTGTAGCGAACGCTATTTTCGCTGTAGCTACAATGGCAATCGGGGTTCCAACCGGTATTAAAATCTTTAACTGGCTGTTCACGATGTGGGGAGGAAGCGTTAAGTTTACCACTCCAATGTATTATGCATTTGGATTTATTCCATCGTTCGTATGTGGTGGTGTAACAGGGGTCATGGTTGCAACTGCGGCCGCAGACTATCAATATCATGATACGTATTTCGTAGTAGCTCACTTCCACTACGTTATCGTCGGTGGTGTTGTTCTAGCACTTCTTGCGGGAACACATTATTGGTGGCCAAAAATGTTTGGTACAATGTTAAACGAAACATTAGGGAAAATTACCTTCTGGTTATTCTTTATTGGTTTCCATTTAACATTCTTTATTCAACACTTCTTAGGTCTATGGGGCATGCCTCGCCGCGTATTTACGTTCCTTCCGGGACAAGGATTTGATGCGGCAAACATGGTAAGTTCTGTTGGGGCAGCTTTCATGTCTGCTGGTGTAATTCTTTTGTTATTAAATATCGTAGTTACTCAAGTGAAAAATGTTAAAGTTGGTAATGATCCATGGGAAGACGGAAGAACACTCGAGTGGGCTATTCCGTCACCACCGCCATTCTATAACTTTAAACAGCTTCCGCTTGTTAGAGGTTTAGATGCTTTATGGTTAGAGAAAATGGAAGGCAAAAAAGGCATGACACCTGCTGAACCGCTAGGGGATATTCATATGCCAAACGCTTCATTCATTCCATTTATGATTTCTTTAGGTTTATTTATTGCAGCATTTGGTGCAATGTATCATGTTAATGATAAACCTTGGGCAATTCCTGTTTTAATCTTAGGTTTGGCCGTGACATTCGGATCCATGTTAGTACGTTCACTAAAAGATGATCATGGTTTTCACATTCATAAAGAAGAATTACAAGATGAGAAGGGGGCTGAGGCATAATGCAAGCTGAAGAAAAGTTAACGTATGAAACATGGCCTGCTTCGCCTGAGAAATCCACCCTTGAAGCAAAAAATAAATTTTTAGGTTTTTGGTTATTCTTAGGGGGAGAGACAGTTCTTTTTGCTTCTCTCTTCGCCACCTATCTTTCATTAAAAGATAAGGTTCCTGATTCTACTCATCATTTGGCAAAGGATATCTTTTCAGTTCCGCTGACACTTGTAGCAACAATGCTTTTGTTAACAAGTTCGTTAACAAGTGTATATGCCATGTACCATATGAAAAACTTTGCGTTTAAAAAAATGATGATTTGGCTTGGTATCACTGTTTTATTAGGTTTTGGTTTCTTAGGTCTTGAAATTTACGAGTTTAATCATTATGTTCATGAGTACGGACATACTTTTACTAGCAGTGCCTTTGCTTCTGCGTTCTACACGTTGGTTGGATTCCACGGTGCACACGTATGCTTTGGATTAGGATGGATTTTAGCTTTAATGATCCGCAACTACAAACGTGGACTAAACCTTTACAATGCACCTAAATTTTATGTAGCCAGTCTTTATTGGCACTTTATCGACGTTGTTTGGGTATTCATCTTTACGGTAGTATATTTAATGGGGATGGTGGGATAAAAATGACAAATCAGCCATTAAGCTCAAGTAACCCAAGAGTTGACCTTGAATATCGCCGCAAGAAAAATGTGGAGGAAATGCGCCATCAAGTCATATCCTTCACTCTTATGATTTTCTTAACATTTATAGCATTTGCGGTTGTAGCTCTAAAAGGATTTACAGCTTCGTTTATTGTTCCATTTATTCTTCTTTTAGCAGCAGTTCAGGTTGTATTTCAACTCTTTTACTTCATGCATATGAGCCATAAAGGGCATGAAGCGCCAAGCATGTTTTTGTTTACAGGCTTATTCTTGGGTCTAGTAATTGTATTAGCCTTTATGACAATTATCTGGTGGTAGTACTTAGCTGTATAAAATGCCGCTGAAAGGATATTAATTAAACAAAAGAGAAGAATCGGCTTTTAGCCGATTTTCTTTTTTAGGTAATTTTCTTTTTTGTGTCTTCTTATTTTAAAGGGTATAATAAAGAATGAATTCTTTATCATTAATTGAGGTGAAATCAAGGTGCCGTTAAATGTATTTGGTTTTAAAGCCCTTTGGAGCCCGTATTTTTTAGCTGTTTTACTTATTCTTACTGCTTTATTTTTTCTCATTACTATTAAGTACCGATCAAAATTCCACGGTAGTGAGCCATTGACAGCAAAACAAGCCATTTTGTTCCTGGCATCCATTATCATTTTGTACGCCATTAAAGGCTCGCCGCTTGATTTATTGGGTCATTTAATGTTTTATATTCATGGAATAACAATGGTTCTTTTAGTATTGCTGATTCCCCCCATGTTTATCAAAGCAGTTCCGCCATGGCTATGGAGAGCCATTTTGAAAATTAGATTGATCAATGCGGTTTTTAAGTTGTTGACTAAGCCTGTAGTGTCCGTTCTATTGTTTAACGGTTTATTTTCCTTTTACCATATTCCAATTGTCTTTGATTCTATAATGCAAAATCGTTTTTATCACGGCAGTTACTCCATTCTTTTATTTGCAGCCGCCGTTTGCATGTGGTGGTCATTAATTAGCCCGCTTCCGGAGTACCAGCCATTAAGCGGAATCAAAAAGGTCGCTTTTTTATTTGCCAATAGCATGTTATTAACCCCAGCCTGTGCTATGATCATTTTTGCTGATACACCGCTATATGCTACTTACTCTGACCCGGCAGTATGGGGCAAAGTCATGAGCTTATGTGTAGGACCTGCCGCTTTCTCAAATTTAAATTTGAGCGGACCGGAACTGTTTACATCCATGCATGTTGTAGATGACCAACGGCTTGGCGGTGTTGTGATGAAAATCATCCAGGAAATCATCTATGCGGTAATATTGGCGCAAGTGTTTTTTGAATGGTATCGAAAAGATCAAGAAGATTCCGAGAAGGAAGTCAATCAAATTTTAAATCCAACACCCGCAAAATAACTCCCAGTTCCTATGGGAGTTTTTTTGCGAAAAAAATTGGTATGATTTGAAATAGATTGGGAACTACATTAAAATGATTTTAGAGATTATGAAAAAAGAGAGGACTTAAAATGAATTCTTTGCCGATTTTACCGACAATCAGTACGTCATTTATTGTTTTAAGCGGTATTACCGTAGCAATAGGCTGGTGGCAGATAAAGCAGAAAAAGGTTGAAGCACATAAAAAAACAATGTTCTTAGCCGCAGTTTTTGCACTTATCTTCTTTATTATTTATTCAACGAGAACTATTTTTATCGGAAATACTTCATTTGGCGGACCAGATGAAATAAAAATCTTTTATACGATGTTTTTAATTTTCCATATTACATTGGCGACAATTGGAGCAGTGTTGGGGATTTTATCCTTATATTCCGGTTATAAGAATAGGCTGGCGTTTCATCGTAAACTAGGTCCCATTACAAGTATTGTTTGGTTTTTTACTTCAATAACTGGTATTGCTGTTTATTTATTGTTATACGTCTTTTATAAAGGCGGAGAGACGACTTCAATGATTAAAGCGATACTAGGCTTATAATGAAAGCTGTAATAAAAGACGCATAGGACACTATGCGTCTTTTATATATGCTTATTAAATAGCAATTTTTTCTACTTCTGCTTTGACTTCTTCAATAATTTTTTTGCATTGAGTTACAAGGCTTGCTGGGAATTTTTCATCCGCACCATATTCAACACCATGTGGATAATAGTGCTTGCCCAAGGCAGGTGTCATAAGTTGAATTGTAGCTGTGAAGGTATCTACGTCCCCATCAAGGGCGTAACCTTGAAGGCGAAGATAGAAGGTTCCTTCTCTTAATTCAAATTTTCGATCGTATGTAACCCGCTCGTAGTCCCATTGACCGGCACGAACTAAACCGTGTTCTTCCATGATTTCATCTAGTCGGTTTATATCCGCTTTGAATTTTTCAATACCAGTATTTTCAAAATTCATTTGAATCCCTCCTATAAACAAATGCCAATACCATAATATTCATTATTTGGTTATATAGCAATATTAATTCAATTTAATAATAGATGAAAATGCCCTAACTTGCAACGAATTCATTTAACGAATAATTCATTCTTGTTAGGAAAAGATAATATCGTCCGAATTCAAAAAATGTGGGGTGATACAAATGGAAAAGATCCGTGAAATCATGACAGAAGATGTGGAGTGCTGCACCCTTTTAGACAACGTATACGAAGTGGCTGTTAAGATGAAAGAATTAAATGTAGGTGCGATTCCCATAGTGGATAACGAAAGACTAGTCGGTATGATTACAGACCGTGACATTGTAATAAGAGGTGTTGCAGAAAAGAACCCTCCATCCTCAAAGGTTGAGAAAGTGATGAGTGAAGAACTGATTACCATTTCACCTGAGGCAACATCCAGAGATGCGGCACGCTTAATGGCGGAACACCAAATTCGCAGGCTGCCTGTTGTAGAGAATGAGAAATTAATTGGAATAGTATCACTAGGTGATTTTGCGATTCGAAAATTAACAGACGACCAAGCGAAAGAAGCACTTACGGAAATTTCGGAGCAAACCGCTCCACCTCAACATTAAAGGAATTAAAAAAACAGGTACAATCCACGTACCTGTTTTGTTTTTTATAAGAATGACTATTTCTATCATAATGAGTAATGATATAATTATCTTACCTAAACAATCATTAGAGAGGTTAGAGAGGATGATAGCCTCTGCGGACATTATTTAGAATATTAATTCTTTCAGCAGTTTTTTTAACCGTGGGTTTTTACATTTCAATTAATAATGATCCACAAGATAACGTTTTAATAAAAGAAAACCATAAGCTAGAAATGAATCAGCCATTATTGGAAGAGCCGGATTTCAAACGGAGTAAAGCTCCCGTGGCTGAGCGTCCAAAAGAAGGATTAGCATTATTAATTGGTAAAAATACAGCGCACGTAAAAAAAGAATTAGGACCACCACAACGGATTGATGAAACATTATATGGCTACAAATGGTATGTTTATAATCAAGACAATAAACGGTATTTACAGGTGGGAGTCGAAAAGAACCGTGTTGTAACGTTATTTGCTCTTGGCGAAAAGTTGGATGTTGCACCGTTTGAAATTGGTCAGCCGGTCGAAGAAATTTTTAACACTCAATATATTGATACCAATATTAATATTGACTTAAATGGAAATTCATATCGATTTGAATTGAATGATACCGATTTAAATCTTAGTCCAATTGTTCAGCTTGGGAATATATATGCCCAGTTATACATTGATAAATTTAAAGGGGTACTATCGAGTGTACGGTTTTTAGATGCTGAAACATTAATTAAACAGCGTCCCTATGAGCTGGTATATAGCGGCCAATTAATAGAAGAAACTGTGCCAAGTACAGAACAATGGCAGTTAATTGAAGATGGAGCAGAAAGGGAAATATTTGATATTACCAATGTACTAAGAATCAGATATCAATTAAACCCATTGGTCTGGGATCAAGGAACAGCGGATACTGCTTATATGCATAGTAAAGACATGGCAGAAAATAATGACTTCTCTCATACATCGAAGAAGTTTGGAAGCCTTACGGATCGTCTTAATAAGGCTAAAGTAGTTTATCAAGCTGCCGGTGAGAATATTGCAGCTAAATATACAGATGGACCAGCCGTGGTTGAAGGGTGGCTTAATAGTAAAAGTCATAGGGAATCCTTACTAAATAAGGATTATACTCACTTGGGTGTAGGTGTGTTTCAAGAATACTATACGCAAAATTTTATTCAAAAATCAGAGCAATAAAGAATAGACCTCCAATACATTTTTTGGAGGTCTTTAATTGTTTACAGTACTTGTTATGGATATTAAGAAGCTTTCTTATTACATCTCATTAAGAATAAAAAATAAATATAACCATTGGATTTTCACCTTTCTTAATTTTTTTCATATTGTATCCTAGGTATGATTACGGCAGAGGTGAATAAAATGACGCAAAAAAAATTACACCCATCCGTCCAAAAATTTAAGGAATTTGTAAAGAATAATCCGAAACTTATTCAAGAGGTAAGGAAAGGCCATTCGACATGGCAGGAACTATATGAAGATTGGTATTTATTAGGAGAAGATGATAAGCGGTGGGAGACGCTTGGAAATGAAAGTCAGCCAGAAGATCAAAAAGGTATTACTGAATCAAAAGGGGACTTTATGTCAAATATTATGGGAATGGTAAAGAAAATGGATGCAAATCAAGTGCAGTCCCATCTTAATAACCTTAGTCAGGCTGTTGGGGCTATTCAAGGGATATTAGCACAATTTCAGGGAAATGGCGGCGGAGGCACTCCAACAAACCCTCCGGCAGGACCAAAGAATCCTTTTTCCTTTAGGCAAGATTAGGTATGAGAGTGAGGGTTAAAAGTGCGTAGAGAAGTATTAGATTATTTGGACCAGCAAAAGGATTTAAAGCGATTTGTACGTGAACAGCCTCTATGGTACCGGAAATTATCAAGAAATCCATATGACCTCCAGGCACTTGAAATTGCATCATTGCATTATTTTAAAAAAACAATTCCCCACCAAGTTGAGAAATTCACTAATGGGGTGCAAATGGCTTCAATGATGTACTCGATGTTTCAAACCATGAAAGAACAAAATTAGCGTGGACACATTGATTATAATGTGCCCTTTTTTATTGTTTTTCAATAAGACTAAAATTTATATGAGAGGCGAACAATACAACCATAAGGAGTGATTAAATTGCAGAAAACGATCTGTTTTATCCTAGTAATCGGAATCCTCGCTGGTTGTTTAGATCAAACGCCAAATGCCGAAGCAGCTTTAAAAAATTCAGTGGTAGAACATAATACCAATTATTCTAATACACAAGGGCATCCGTTCCCCGCGCTATTTGTACAATACAAAACAAAGGGAAATCATGTTTTTGTTGAGTGTATTGTAACGGGAATTACATTTCGTCAGTCCGATTATTCAAAGCAAAAAGTTGGAAAAATCGTTGTGTGGATTAATGGAAAAAGAAAATCAGAGGTTGATTCAGCAGCCTTTATCATTAAAGGACTGACACCTGGTAATCATAAAATAAAGCTGGAAGTAGTTAAGTTAAATAATGTTCCATATGGTCTTGATAAAGAGTTTATAGTGGATATACCTAAATAAACGGTCACTCGCTTTCTCCAATATTTCATGCTAAAATGATTGTTGGAGGTGAGCTTTACATGCTTGCTACATTAGAAAGAGTGCAATTATTGGAATACGCTGAAGACTTGGCTAAAATGGTTTTAGAATCAGACGTTGCAGAACAATATCAAGTCTGTTTATATAAAATGCAAAAAAATCCGGAAACGCAAAAAAAGATTCAGCGTTTTGTACGCCTGAAAGACCTATATGAAGAAGTGCAACGGTTTGGAAAATATCATCCTGATTACAAAAGGGTTATGATCCAAATTCGTGAATATAAAAGGGAAATGGATTTGGATCCGCATGTTGCAGCCTTTAAATTGGCGGAAAATGACCTTCAAAGCTTGCTTGATCAAATCAGTAAAGCGATCGGGGGGGCTGTATCATCACACATTAAAGTCCCAACTGGCAATCCGTTTTTTGATTCTGGTCACGGCTGCGGCAGCGGAGGAAGCTGTGGCTGCGGATAATACAAGAAAATCGTTAAATTGTCCGAATTTTTTTCTGTCTGTACAAGTTTAAATTGAAATAGATCGTTTTATTATGCTAGACTTTATGTAATATGAGGTTTGTTGAAGGGGAAACGGGGATGTTTGTACAAAGACAAGGACTTGTCGTCTGGCTTTATTCTTTAAAACACGCCAAAATGCTTAGACGTTTTGGCAATGTCCATTATGTTTCAAAGAAGCTTAAATACGTTGTGCTATATTGTAATCAAGAAGATATTCAAGAGGTAATGGATAAGTTGAATTCTTTTTCTTTTGTTAAAAAGGTAGAACCATCATACAAACCTTTCTTGAAAATGGAGTATGAGAATTCAACACCGGATAAAGCAAAGGAATATGATTATAAAATGGGAATTTAAAGGTGAGAAAATGTCTCACCTTTTTATTTTTGGACAAAAAAAAACCCCGTAGAATAACTACAGGGTCCTTCTATATCCCAAAAAGGATAGAAGGCAAAGGGAGAGGAGAAACCGGAGGAAGAACTTATGGGGAAACGTAAGTCTTCTCCGCGGTTGGCAACAACATCCTCGAATTGATGTTGTTACTATCATTATTTCCACAACCAAAAAGCTTATACGTATTTTTTTATATTTTTCTTATGTTTAGTTGAGTGCTTAACTCTGACAGGTATGATTGTCTCCTACTAATGAATTATGATAGGATGTAAAAGAAAATCGATTTTTGTATAAAATGTGGTGATATTCATGAGGGTAGTATCAGGCGTTAGTAAGGGAAGGCCCCTTAAGGCAGTACCAGGAAAATCTACAAGACCTACAACTGATAAGGTAAAAGAAGCAATTTTTAATATGATAGGACCATATTTTGATGGCGGTTTAGGATTGGATCTTTTCGCAGGCAGCGGCGGTTTAGGAATTGAAGCACTTAGCAGAGGGATTGAAAAGGTAATTTTTATTGACCGAGATGCAAAAGCCATTCAAACTATTTATGAAAATGTTAAGGCTTGCAGTTTTGAAAAAAGGATTGAGGTTTATCGCAATGATGCCGACCGTGCAGTTAAGGCATTGGTAAAAAGGGGAATTGTTTTTGATTATGTTTTTTTGGATCCGCCTTATAAAAAACAACAGCTTATTTCTTTAATGGAAAAAATGGACGAACTAAATGTAATAAACGATAACGGAATTGTTGTCTGTGAGCATAGTTTTGACGTAAAATTACCTCATACAGTTGGGGGACTGGAACAAATAAAACACGAACAATATGGTATTATTGCTGTAACTATTTATTCAAGAGTACAAGGGGAATAAGGGGGAGATTATTTGGCTAGCATAGCCGTTTGTCCAGGGAGTTTTGATCCAATTACATACGGTCATTTAGACATAATTCGCAGGGGTGCAAAGGTTTTCGATAAGGTTCATGTCGTGGTATTGAACAATTCATCGAAAAACCCATTGTTTACTGTTGAGGAGCGAATTGACCTGATAAAGGAGGCAACAAAGGAGATTCCCAACGTCTTGGTGGATGAATTTTCCGGTCTCCTCGTAGACTATGCTCAAAGTGTGAATGCAACAGCTATTTTAAGGGGCCTGCGGGCGGTTTCAGATTTTGAGTATGAAATGCAGATTACTTCAATGAACCGTTATTTAAATGACCATGTTGAGACTTTTTTTATGATGACCAACAATCAATATTCATTTCTAAGCTCAAGTATTGTGAAGGAAGCAGCCAAATATAATGGGAATATTTCAACGCTGGTTCCTCCTGTAGTTGAAAGAGAATTAAAAAAGAAGTTTAAAGGATCGCAGTAATGAAAAGAGCTGGGGACTCGATATCTAAATGTCCCCGGCTTTTTACATTCTTGTCCTTTTTAAACGAAAGAATAAAATACAGACATACAAGGAAAGTGAAAAAAGGGTAATTAACGGTCCAAGTTCAAGTATTTTTTGATATGTATCATGTGCCCATGATCCTTCCTCAAAAAAGCCGACTGGGAGCACGTTTGAAGGCTGTTCTTGATCGCTCAAACGCAGGTAAACAGACTTCCAAAATAAAAGAGTGAAAATGCTGGCAAAAATCCCTTGTAAAATCCTTGCGAAAAAAAATGGATGGAAACGGATATCTGTCTGCGCCAAAATGCTGGCCACCTGGGCTTGAACACTTAAGCCGCTGAAGCCTAAAATGAAACTTGTAATCATCGCTTGCTGCAGAAGAGTGGCATCCTGGACAGAACTTGTCAGCTGGCTGCCTAAAGTGATTTCAAAAATACCTGATATAAACGGTATGCTTAACATCTCCGGGAAGGCAAGGCTTGAGAATAGGACCTCTACCACTTTGCCTAAGGCAGCTGTAATTTGTAATAGATATAGAATTTTGTTAATGACGGAGAAAATGATAATAAATCCGCCTACCATAAGCAATGTTTGAATCGATGAATTAACAGCATCTCCAAGCAGCTTGCCTATTGGGCGGTTATCCTTCAATCTTGTCTGATGAAGTTCCGATAGCGCTCCGCGGATTGTAACTTTTTTTTGTTTTTCCTTTATTCCCCTAGATGATTCTTTTCCATAAAACCTCATGACAATTCCTACGAAAAGATTCCCTAAATAATGTGCTAAAGCCAAAATGATTCCAAGCTTCGCGTTATGAAAAAAGCCTACCGCAACAGCACCGAATATAAATAAGGGATTGGAGGAGTTTGTAAACGAAACAAGTCTTTCCGCCTCTATTCGTGTTAGCTGCCCTTCTTCCCTCAGCCTGGCAGTAAATTTTGCTCCTGCTGGGAAGCCAGAAGCGAGCCCCATTGCCCACACAAAACCCCCCGTTCCTGGCACACGAAATAGGGGTCTCATCAATGGCTCAAGCATAACTCCAATAAACCTGACAACCCCAAAGCCAATTAATAATTCGGAAACAATGAAAAACGGGAGGAGCGAAGGAAATACGATCTTCCACCACATATTAAGTCCCCTTCTTGAGGCTTCAAGAGCCTCTTGCGGAAAAAAGATCAGTGATGCTGCTAAGATTGTGACTGATAATGATAAGATAATGGTTTTAAGTTTAGATCGGAACAATCAAGAGTCCTCCCTCCTAAAAGGTGGTGCTACTAGAAAATTTATTTATTGAAATGGTAAAATAGGAATAATTCTTAACATTATTCAGATCTAGCGCCTAGTGTCTCAAGTTCAAAAGCCAATCGGTCCAAAGATTAAATAAGCAACCTTTCAGCTGGTTCGTTTTGTGCTTGGCGGTGCTGACCGAGGCGGCTTGCTGCTTTAGTTTTGCCTGTCCCCATATAAAAGAAATATACTCATAGAACATTAATTTAGACCATAAGATTGTACGAGATTTCCTAAATTAAGCGAAACTTGTTTCGTGATGAGGGCAGGAGGTTACTTATGGAGCACCCTAAAATTGGCTTAGCACTAGGATCCGGCGGTGCACGCGGGTTTGCTCATTTAGGTGTAATAAAGGTATTAAAGGATGCAGATATTCCAATTGATTTAATTGCTGGCAGCAGTATGGGGGCTCTTGTTGCATGTTTTTACGGAGCAGGTATAGACTTGGATCGTTTATATACATTATCGACTGCCTTTAAGAGAAAGTACTTTTTGGATTTTACCGTTCCCAAGATGGGCTTTATTACCGGAAAGAAAGTCAAAGAGTTTATTAGAATGTTTACCCACGGAAAAAATATTGAGGAATTTTCAATCCCAATTTCCATAATCGCTACTGATTTATTAACTGGGGAAAAAGTGATTTTTACTAAAGGACCTGCTGCTGAGGCAGTAAGAGCGAGTATCTCTATTCCGGGGATTTTTGTTCCGGTAAGATATCAAGGTAGACTTCTTGTGGATGGAGGAGTGACGGACCGGGTTCCAATTTCAGTAGCAAAGGAAATGGGAGCAGACATTGTCATTGCTGTTGATGTTTCAAGAGTAAAGCGAGGTGCTGAAATCACTTCCATTTATGATGTGATAATGCAAAGTATAGATATCATGCAAACTGAAATTATCAACAACCAGGAAAGTGCGGCGAATATCATAATTAGACCGCCTGTAGAGGATTTTAGCTCCAGGGCTTTCACGAATATCGAAGAAATTATTAAACATGGAGAGGATGAAACGAAAAAACAACTTGAACAAATAACAGCTGAAATTGAAAAATGGAAGGGAAGACCTTAGTTTGCGAAAAAAAATATATATTGGTTCTTTTGTCATATTTACATTTATGTTAATTGCCGGAATGTATTTTTCTCTGCCATATTATGTTTCTAAGCCAGGGATGGCAAAGGAGCTTGCTCCCATTATTACGGTAGAAAATGGTTTTAAGGAAAAAGGAAATTTTATGTTAACTACAGTTAGAATGGGAAGAGCAAATATTTATTCTTACTTGGAAGCAAAAATGCGAAAATATGAAGAAATATATCCCGTTGATATGATTCTAAATAAGCAGGAAACAGAAGAAGAGTACAATGTCAGACAGCTTCATTTAATGGCAGCATCAAAGCTAAATGCAATTGAGGTTGCATACCGTAAAGCAGGCCTGCCTGTCCATTATAAATATAAAGGGATATATGTCATGCAGGTATTACCTGGGATGCCTGCCGCTAGTGCTCTTCAAGCGGGTGACAAGATCTATAAGATTGACGGACAGACATTCTCCTCTTCAGATAAATTTATTAGCTATGTGGGGAAAAAACGTGCCGGTGATAAGGTAACATTAACCTTTTCGAGGAAAAAGGCAGAACAGTCAGTTACCTTGACCCTTAAACCATTAAAACAGGACCCCAAGCGGGCGGGTATCGGCATTACATTAGTTGACGATAAAGAAATTGTAGTAGATCCAAAAGTTAAAGTGAAAACAGACGATATAGGCGGGCCATCTGCAGGGCTGATGTTTACTTTGGAAATATACAATCAGTTAACAAAGGAAGACTTAACTAAAGGTTATCAAATAGCTGGAACAGGTACTATGGATATAGAAGGGAACGTTGGCCCCATCGGCGGGATCGAACAAAAAATTGTTGCTGCCGATAAAGCAGGGGCGGATATCTTCTTTGCTCCAAATGAAAAAGGCGCCAAAGATTCCAATTATCAAGCCGCACTAGAAACAGCACGGGATATTAAAACAAAAATGAAAATCATCCCAGTTGATACTTTCGACGAAGCTGTGCAATACCTAGAGAAACTGCCTATACAAAAACAAAAATAAGATGGTTCATACCATCTTATTTTTGTACAAATATCGGCGGCTGCTTAAATTCCTGCAGCAGCATTTGAGTTCTTATTTTTTTTGGGAAAGCCATTGCATAAATCCGAGCGGCTTTTATATCTTGTATTATTTCCTCTTCTTTAAATGCTGATAATTTTGCTACGATGGGCAGATTGAATTGTTTTTTCCTCTTGTTTAGATATTCTTTGCCTGTCTCAGTCATCCCTAATAGTCTTAAATAGGCAGCTTTTTGGGGCATGCTTTTCATTTCAGTTTTCTTTGTATTCGTTAAGACATGGACGGATAATCTTTGAAGCCTTGTCCATGTATATCGTTTTGTTTTGATTCTTTGCATATATTCTTGAAAATTTGTTGAAGAAAGCGCTGCAGCCATTAATCTATTTTCCAGCCCCTCCTCCATTTCGTAAATTTCTTTTAATTCCTCTAAATTGGTTGTGACAAGCTGGTATTGAAGTAGATCCCAATACCTTTCCCAGCAATGAAAACCGCCATATTCGCGCTTATATTGTTGTAATAATCGGTTTGTTGGCTCCGGTACATATTGTCCAATATTTGCTGATTCCATTTCCTCTGAGAAAATAGCCTTTCGAATACTAGTTGCACTTGCAATCGTTTCAGATGCAAAATGTTCATCGTGATAATCTGCATGTTTTCTAGCTATTGTTAAAGGCTCTAGCTTGCTATTTTGCTCAAGGATGGCCTTTATATATTGAAAGCCAAGAATGTTATTTGGTTTTGCCAAGTTTAAAAACTTTTCTGCACCGGAAAGCCCTTGATAGGCAAGGGAAATTGCTTTAGGATAACTAATACCTGTTGCCATATGCCGTTTAATGTTTTCATTAAAAAACCCCTGCTTCTCTTGTAAAAAGCTAATCGTTTGTAAAAATGCTGAAATATCTCCGCTTTCACTGCCGAAACATAAAGACTCACATCCGGCCGCATCTAATATTGAAACTGCCCCGCTGGCAAATGTTTCTGCTTTTTGGACAGCGAAATGGTATGGTAGTTCAAACACGAGATCTACACCATTTTGTAATGCCATTTGGGTACGGTACCATTTTGATACTAGGGCGGGTTCTCCTCGCTGCAAGAAATTCCCGCTCATGACGGCGATGACCACATCTGCGTTTGCTGCTTCTTTTGAAGCCTGCAAATGAAAGGCGTGCCCATTATGAAAAGGGTTGTATTCGACAATAAGACCAACAGCCTTCAAATACCTTCTCTCCTTACGTAAAATAATTTCTATTATAGCAAAAATTAATAAAAAATAAGCATAATGTATGGAAAATGTTTGTAATTCATTGAGATGGATAGACTATAGTGGGATAACTTCGATAAAATAGGAAGTAAGCTAAAAATCACCCTGCGAGGTGTAAAGAAAAAATATTGACAAAAATATTATCGAAGGCTATAATTACCTTTGTTGCCTTGGGGTGATTCATGTGAAATGGACGATCAGTCAATTACAAAAATATCGAAATAAGGAATTTTCGTTTGATGAATCGATTCAGTTGGATGATTTAAAACAAGATGATCCAACTATACGAGAGGTATCACCAATGCATGTCACTGGCCGCGGGGATATCGATTCAACGAAAGCAACCTTTCATTTTAAGGTGAATGGTTATTTAATCCTTCCTTGTTCTCGTACTTTAGTGGATGTAAAATTTCCGATTAATGTCGAAACAACAGAGACTTTTCTCTTACAGAATGCAGATTATCAATCTGAAGAGGAAGTCCATCAAGTAAAAGGAGAAGTAATTGATTTAAAGCCCATTATAAGGGAGATTCTTTTACTTGAAATACCGATGCAGGTCTTTTGTGAGGACGGTCAATCTGAGGAGGCCGCGCCGCAGTCCGGAAAGGATTGGGAGGTTATCTCTGAAGAAGCGGAATCCAAAAAAATTGACCCTAGACTAGCTGGACTTGCTAAGTTTTTTGACAATGACAATCAAGGAAAAAATTAAAGAACCATATGGTTTCTTTATTCTCTTTAAGGAGGTGTTTGATGTGGCTGTACCTTTTAGAAGAACGTCTAAAACTGCAAAAAGAAAACGTCGTACTCATTTTAAATTAAATGTACCTGGTATGGTAGAATGCCCAAACTGTGGTGAAATGAAACTTGCTCACCGCGTATGCAAAGCTTGCGGCACATACAAAGGGAAAGAAGTAGTTAACGACTAATATTAACTACGATACAAAGCACAAGGAGCACTAGGCCCTTGTGCTTTTGTTGTTATTTGGCGATAGATTTTTCCTGACGTACATATAAAGATAGCTATGATGAATAGGCAAGGAAGGAAGAGGGAAATTGGCATACACGATCGAAAAAAACGAAAAAGGTTATTTAGTCTTTACGATTACAAGAAGTGAAAAGCGTAATGCAATCAATTACGATATTATGGAAGGGTTATCAAAGGCGATCAGCGAAGCTGAGGGAGCTTCCGATATTAAGGCGCTGGTAATTACCGGGGAAGGAGAACGTGCTTTTTGCTCTGGCGGCGATCTGTCTGTATTTCATTCTCTTTACACAAAAGAAGAAGCGTATTCTATGCTATCGAAAATGGCTGATATTCTTTATTCGTTGACCATCCTTTCTAAACCGACGATTGCCGTAATCAATGGAACGGCAGTTGGCGGCGGCTGTGAGCTTGCGTCTGCATGCGATTTCCGGCTGGCTAGAAAAGGAATTAAAGCAGGATTTGTCCAAGGAATGCAGGCAATTACTACAGGTTGGGGCGGTGGTTCCATTCTTGCTGAAAAATTGCCGGCTGAAGCGGCAATGAAGCTGCTTATGGAAGCAGAACCGCAAACAGCAGAGTTTTTATATGATATTGGGTTTATTCATCATCTATATCATGAAGAACCTCTTTGTGCATGTGAACAATTCTTAGAAAAAATATTAAGGTTGGATGTAAATGTTCTTATGGCTTATAAAAAAATATGGATTAATAAATGGGTAGAATCGAAGCTGCGTGTAAGAATTGAAGAAGAGGTTAAGACATGTGCTGTTTTATGGGAAAGTGACGCACATCATCAATATATTCAAGCTTTTCTAAACAAAAAATAACAAAAGACTTAAAAACACAGGCTTTGTTTAAGTCTATCTTTTCTAGTAGCTGCATATGTATGATAAAAACACTACTAGGAGGGATATTCTTTATGTCTCAAACAAGACAAGATGCCTGGTCACAAGACGAGGATTTGCTGCTTGCAGAAGTTGTTTTAAGGCATATTCGCGAGGGCGGTACACAGCTTCAAGCATTTGAAGAAGTGGGTAAACAGCTTTCAAGGACTGCAGCAGCATGCGGATTCCGCTGGAACTCATATGTGAGAAAGCAATATAAATCTGGCATAGAGCTTGCGAAGAAGCAGCGAAAAGAGTCAAAACTGCAGTCGGTTGCAAGTGATCAATTGCCAACTCTCGAAATCGAAAAGGCGAAAAATGAAAAGCCTTCCCCTGTTAAAGAAACTGAAAATAATCAAATATCTTTTACTAATGTAATGGAATATTTAGAAGAGCTAAATAGAAAAGCGGAATCACATGCCATTATAAATAATGAACGGGAAAAGTCTATTGAGAAAATAAAAGAATTGGAAAAGAAGACATACTATTTGGCTGCTGAAAATGAAAGACTCACTAAAAATTTGAAGGCAATTGAAGAGGATTACCGATCTTTAATTGAAATTATGGAGAGAGCTAGAAAAATGGTTGTTTTTCAGGAAGAAGACAGACAGCAGAAAGTTAAATTCCAAATGGACAAAAATGGTAACCTGGAAAGGGTAGAAAAATAGCAAAAAGCGGACAAAAAGTCCGCTTTTTGTATTATTTATGATTATTCCTCCGTACCTTCTGGGTACCAAAGGAGTGGATTTTCCCCGCGGTCGCGTTCCGTTTCGTAATCTACGCTTTTAAAACCCATTTTTTCAAAAAAATCGAATGACTGCATTCTTGGATTAGTTTTAATCGGAAGACCGAAACTTTTGGCGAATTCAACCAGTTCTCTGCCGAATCCTTTTCCTTGATAATCAGGCAGAACTTCGAGCTTCCATAATTCTACATAACTCTGTGGGGGAGTGAAATAACGGTCAAATTTTTCATCAATTTGATATAAACTCATACGCGCCACAAGTTTGTCACCGAAATAGATTCCGTAAAATGGGGATTCACTATCGTTATCGATTATATTTGCTTCAAGGTCTTCGAGCATTGAAAGCTCTTGGATACCATATTCCTTAAATTTTTTAAACTCTTCTAAAGTCTTAAAGTTTATTTTTAATTTTTCTACTTTTGTTTGCATATTGCCCCTCCTAAAATATGTTTGTGTATTATTTCGTATATATTTAATTGCTTTTGAATACCATGAAGTGAATAATTTTCATATTATTCAAAATGGATTACTTTCATTATATAACAAAATCATAAAAATTTCTTCAAAGAAAGATTTAGAAAGCGTTTACAAAATTTGCAGGAAATTTTACTAATTATGTAGAAAAATATAATTGGAGGCCAAATGGGGTTAAGAAAGGGGAAGAACGATGCAAAGAATTTTAATTGCCAATAGGGGAGAAATTGCACTTAGAATCATTAAAACCTGCCAAGCAATGGGAATTGAAACGATTGCCGTTTATTCAGAAGCCGACAAAGAGATGCCGTTTGTAAAGGCTGCCACGAAAGCTGTTTGTATTGGTGAACCGCAAGTCAAACAGTCTTATTTAAAAGCGGAAAAAATATTGGAAGCGGCGATTGCCGAAGAGGTAGATGCAATCCATCCAGGTTACGGCTTTTTATCCGAAAATGCAGCGTTTGCCAAACAGGTTAATGAAAAAGGAATTTTTTTTATCGGACCAAAGCCTGAAACCATAGAATTAATGGGGGACAAAATTATCTCTAGACAAACAATGGAAAAAGCAGGGATACCGGTTGTGCCAGGCAGCAGCAACGATTTAAAAACCATTGATGCGGCGTTGGAGCTTGCTGAGGAGATCGGGTATCCGGTGATGTTAAAGGCGAGCGGCGGGGGCGGCGGTATAGGCATGGTCCTTTGTGAAAATGAGCAAGCGCTCGTTAAATCCTATGCTTCCACAAAATCCCGGGCGAATGCCTATTTTGGCTCTGATGAAGTATTTATTGAGAAATATATTTCAAATGCCAGGCATGTTGAAGTTCAAGTATTTGGTGACCAGAATGGAAATGTTGTCCACCTTTACGAAAGAGATTGCTCTGTTCAAAGGAGACATCAAAAGGTAATTGAAGAGTCACCATCACCCTTTCTTTCCGAATCTGTTCGAAAATCGATGTACGATACAGCAGTAAAAGCAGCACAAGCTGTAAACTATTCAAATGCCGGTACTATTGAATTTATTGTAGATGAACAAGAAAACTTCTATTTTTTAGAAATGAATACAAGATTACAAGTAGAACACCCAGTTACAGAAATGATTACGGGGCTTGATTTAGTAAAATGGCAAATATTGGTGGCTAGGGGAGAAAGTTTGCCATTATTGCAGCCGGAAATCTATTCAAGCGGCCATGCGATTGAATTTAGGCTTTACGCAGAAGATCCGGTACGCTTTTTTCCTTCTCCAGGAAAAATCACCGCATTTAAATGGAATCAACAAAAGGAAGTCCGGGTTGATGCCGGATATGAAGAAGGCGGAACAGTAACCCCTTTTTATGATCCATTGATTGCAAAATGTGTTTTTTATGGATCGACAAGGAAAGAGGCAATAGCCGCAGCAAAGAGCTTTTTTAAGGAATTAACAATAGAGGGAATTAAAACAAATGCACCGCTTTTCCAAACAATCCTTACTAATGAGGACTTTCTTAATGGGGAATATACGACAAGTTTTTTAACGAATAAATTAGTGAACTAAGGAGTGACAGATAATGAAAGAAATTGCAGCATCCATGGCAGGAACGGTTTTAAAGGTATTCGTGAACGCAGGTGAAGGGATTCAGCCGGGGCAAGAGGTCGTTATGCTGGAATCTATGAAAATGGAAATTCCGGTTGAAAGCAGCATTGAAGGCATCGTAAAAGAAGTGAAGGTAAATGTAGGTGATTTTGTGAATGAAGGCGATCCATTGATTGTTTTAGTTTAGGGAGGTGATTCGGATGAAGACAACTAGGGACTATAATCGTCAATTAAGTGAAAATAGAAAAGTGATTGATGCTGGCGGACTGCCAAAATATCATGAAAAGGCAAAAGCACAAAATAAGCTGTTTGTTCGTGAACGTCTAGCATTATTGTTTGATGAAGGGAAATACGAGGAAGACGGGAAATTTGGAAATTTTTCCGCTGGCGATCTCCCAGCAGATGGTGTCGTCACCGCCATTGGTAAAATCGGCGGCCAGACAGTGTGCGTCATGGCAAATGACTCAACCGTAAAGGCCGGCTCCTGGGGGGCGCGTACGGTTGAGAAAATTATCCGTATACAGGAGACAGCTGAAAAACTAAAGGTCCCGTTATTCTATCTGGTAGATTCAGCTGGTGCAAGAATTACCGACCAATTGGAAATGTTTCCAAACCGCCGTGGTGCAGGAAGAATCTTTTATAATCAAGTAAAGCTTTCTGGAATGATTCCGCAAATATGTATCTTATTTGGTCCATCTGCCGCTGGCGGTGCGTATATTCCAGCATTTTGTGATATTGTCATTATGGTTCACCAAAATGCCTCCATGTATTTGGGTTCACCCCGCATGGCCGAGAAAGTGATTGGAGAAAAGGTCAGCCTTGAGGAAATGGGCGGTGCACGGATGCACTGTACCATTAGCGGCTGTGGTGATGTTCTTGTCTATAGTGAGGAAGAAGCAATTGAATCTGCAAAACAATATGTTCGCTTTATGCCGGCAAGCTTTAAAGAAATGCCAAAAATGTATGTAGGAACTCCGGCAAAAGAAGGGAGATTGCTGGAAGATATCATTCCGGAAAATCAAAATGCGCCATTTGATATGTATGAATGTATCGACCGGCTTATAGATGCCAACAGTTTTTATGAAATCAAAAGATTATTTGCCCCGGAAATTATTACGGGACTAGCACGAATCAATGGAAGAGCAGTAGGGATTATTGCGAATCAGCCGAAGGTAAAAGGGGGCGTACTGTTTGTTGATTCTGCTGACAAGGCAGCAAAATTCATCCAGCTTTGTGATGCATTCCATATTCCGTTACTATTTCTTGCTGATGTTCCTGGCTTTATGATTGGGACGAAGGTAGAACGGGCAGGGATAATCCGTCACGGTGCCAAGTTAATTGCGGCGATGAGTTCTGCAACTGTTCCTAAAATCTCTTGTATTGTTAGGAAAGCCTATGGTGCTGGTCTTTATGCCATGGCAGGACCTGCCTTTGAACCGGATTGCTGCATTGCTCTACCAACAGCGCAAATTGCGGTCATGGGACCGGAGGCTGCAGTAAATGCAGTTTATTCTAATAAGATAAATGAAATAGAGGACCAGAAGGAAAAGATCGCCTTTGTTCAGGAAAAACATCAGGAGTATAAGGAACATATCGATATATATAAGCTGGCATCAGAATTAATTGTCGATGAAATTGTTGCTCCGTCTGAATTAAGAAATGTCCTGATCGAACGGTTTGGTTACTACGAAACGAAAGAACTTACCTTCAGTGTAAGAAAACACCCGGTTTACCCTGTTTAAATGGAAAATCCCTTGTCGTAAAATTGGGCGGCAAGGGATTTTTTCTTATCAGCCCATACAAAGGACTGACATTTTTTGATAAAATACGTGTAAAGACTTTCGATAGAATGAGGGATGTCAAATGAAGGTTGGCATAGTCGGTTCGGGATCAATTGGATTGTTATTTGCGGCCTATCTAAGCAGAGCTTTTGATGTAAATGTTTACACAAAGACTGAAGAGCAGGCAGTAGAAATTAATAAATATGGCATTTTATTAAAAAAAGGCTCCGGCAGGACTATCACTTTTGTAACTGCCTTGCCATTTTCAAAATGGGAGGGAGCTGAGGATATTTCGATTATTGCTGTAAAGCAATATCAGTTGGTTGATATTATTGAAAAAATAAATCAATTGCCCTCTGACCCTAAAAACCTGTTGTTTTTGCAAAATGGGATGGGGCATTTAAAGCAGCTGGAATCCATTCGTGCCCGAAATATATTTGTTGGTTCAATTGAACATGGTGCCCTTAGAGAAAATCCTTATACTGTAAGTCATAATGGTATGGGGATGACTAATGTTGCTGTATTTAAAGGAGAATGTGAGCCTTTAATTCAATTTGTTTCTTCTGTACCAGTTGAGTTTCCGTTTGCGGTTAGAGACCAATATCATGATATGCTCGTAAAAAAATTAATGGTGAATGCAGTTATTAATCCATTAACAGCTATTCTTAATGTCGAAAATGGAGCTCTTGTGTACAATTCAAATTATTATAGGGTATTAGAAAAGCTTTTTGAAGAAGTCGCAGAAATACTTGAATTGGAAAATACCCAAGCACATCTTGAGCAATTAATCAATATTTGTCATACAACAGCAGACAATCGTTCATCGATGTTAAAAGATTTAGAGGCACAAAGGTTAACTGAAATTGACGCAATATTAGGATTTATTTTAGCGGAAGCGGTCAAAAAAGGTAAGAAGACACCTCTAATAGAGAGTTTTTATTATTTAATTAAAGGGAAAGAAACTGGTGGAAAAGAGGTAAAAATATGACCAGCATCCTTTCGGCTGTTATAACACTATTATTTTCAATGCCGATTTTGGGTTTCTTGCTAATTTTTGTCATTCTAAAATTCATATCAGAGGATACCCGAAGGTCTGTACATAAAGCACTTGATTACACTACGCTTTTATTTATTATTTCAGTCCATTTTTTAATAAAAACGATTTGGGGTTATTCATTTTTAGGAGGTATCCTTCTCGTTATCATTTTTATAGCCATGGTATTTGTCATTGTGCATTGGAAAATCAAAGGGGAAATTGATTTTAAAAAGGTTTTAAAAGGATTTTGGCGTTTTAACTTTATTATTTTTTTCCTAGCCTATGTTGGGTTAACGCTTTATGGATTAATTTATCGAGCCATCATGTATTCTCTCGCGACTTAAAAAAATTAAGCAAAGTTTTTTTTCAAAATGGGCGGTGAATGGTATACTTCTAAAGAGAATGAATTTGGATGACCAGAAAGGAAGTAAATGAATGGAGATTTTAAATCTCTCTATACCCGCAACCAACCGGTTTGCTTCTAATTATTTGGAACAATCTGCGATGATTCAGCCGTTTTTTCATTATCGATATAATGATTCTAATGAAGATATAAATCGATTAACTGAGTTAAATGATCGACAGTTTCACAGAGAAGAATTAGCTGATCATATTAAGCACTTCATGAAGCGCTATCCTTCTTCTAAGGCAGTCGATAAATCGATTGAAAAGTTAAAAGAACCAAATAGTGTTGTTGTCATTGGCGGACAGCAGGCAGGAATCTTATCTGGACCGCTTTATTCTATACATAAAGTGATATCGATTGTTAAACTAGCGGAGCAAAAGGAAAAAGAATTAGGCGTTCCGGTTGTACCTGTTTTTTGGATTGCAGGCGAAGACCATGATTTTCAAGAAGTAAATCATATAAACGTTCCTGTTCAAAACAGGGTAGATAAATGGACTTATCCGGAAAAAGTATGGCAAAAGAAAATGGTATCAGATATCTTGTTAGACAAAGAAATTTGTCTTACTTGGGTGCAAAATGTCATTGAAACGTTTGGGGAGACAGAGTATACAAACAAATTGTTAGAATTTGCCGCAGAGCAAATTTCTAAATCGACAACCTTCGTAGACTTTTTTGCCAATATAATCATGGAGCTGTTTAAGGAAGATGGACTGCTAATCGTTGATTCGGGAAATGCAGATTTTCGTCGCCTGCAGAAGGAGTTTCTTAAACAGCAGATTGAACATCGTGATTCCATCACCTTTTCCTTGTTAGAGCAGCAAAAGGAAATAGAAAAAGCAGGTTTTCCACTAGCAATTGAAGCAGGTGAACATTCAGCTAATTTATTTTATTATGATGCAAAACGACAAGAACGGATTTTACTTGAATACGATCTGGAAAAAGAACGTTTCGTGGGTAAAAGCGGTACAGTTTCATTTGCAAAACAGGAATTGGTGGATCTTGCAAACGAAAATCCTGTCTATCTAAGTAATAATGTGGTAACAAGACCATTAATGCAGGAGTGGCTGTTTCCTACTATTGCCTTTATTGCAGGGCCAGGTGAAATTTCCTATTGGGCAGAACTGAAGCTGGTCTTTGAGCATTTTCATATTAAAATGCCGCCAATAGTCCCGCGATTAAATATTACTTTTTTTGATCGATCAGTTGAAACAGATTTAGCAGAATTAAATTTGGATCTCTCTCATGTCTTACAGTCTGGTACAACTCGTGCTAAGGACCATTTTTTAGAGGCAATTAAGGACCGTGAAGTTGAAGAATTATTTTCTGCTGCTAAAGAAAAGCTAGTGGAACAGTACCAAAATATTGAGGTGAAAACAAAAGAGGTGGATCGTGGTCTTTTACCACTTCTTAAGAAGAATGAATCTTACCTTCTAAAGGAAATTAACTTCATGCAGGCGAGGATTGAAGAAGCAATAAAGCAAAAACATGATGTCGTGTTACAGAAGTTTGCCCGTGTTGATTTGGAATTAAGACCAGACGGATTTCCGCAAGAGAGGGTTTGGAATATCTTTTATTATTTAAATCAGTATGGAATAAATTTTATCCGAGATTTAATGACTTTGTCATATTCATTTGACGGAAGCCACAAGGTAATCAAATTGTAAAGAAACCCCACCAAAGTGAACTGCACCCCAATTGTTA
>NZ_BNDS01000037.1 GCF_014656545.1 Neobacillus kokaensis | reverse complement strand
TAACTTTTAGGGGTCACTTCATTTTCAGAAGAGGTTTTTTGTTTTTAGATCCGAATTACTTCTACATTGATATAGTGTTACTTTGATATATCTTGTTCATTTCCCTATATTTCTTTTCCCAAAAGTCTGCTCTCGTGATCCCTAGCTTTACTGGTTCAAATACAGGATTTTTCCTTGCCTTATTCATCCTTTAATACTTTTAATGCTGTCTTTTTAAGGAAAAAAAGTTTAGGCAAATGATATATTATGCTGGGTATGTATTTTGTTTTGGAGCTTTATCATCATAATCCAGCGATTATAAAGATCAATTAAAAATCCAATTCCAAACATATACAACAATCCCCTGTGTCTGCGTCGTCATGAACTACTTACCTCTTTGTTATAATACAGTAACTGTCCTCGATTTGCCCATAAATCTATAGGCACAATGGGGGAATTATCGGGAAAGTTGGCGGAAATTATTAAGAAGCCCGCGGAAAATACTAACCTCCAAATAATGGCCAAACTCGGCGGAATCATCCGAGAAACCCGCGGAATACTCAACTCAAGGTAAAACATCCTAAAATAAAAAAGGCACCTTTTTAAAAGGTTACCCTCTGTAAATTAAACGAGTGATTTCGCTCTTTTTAGCGATGCTGTATATTTTATCAGCGGTACAATAACAGGTACCAGTGCACCCACCAATGCTGCAGGGACCACTTCCCATAAAACTAGCGGCGGCGTAATTAATATTCCCAACTCACGAATCGCAAACACACTTAGAAAATACAATAAACTGCCAGTAAGCCCCGTAGTCCAATTAGTTTTTCTAAATAATAAATAAATCAACGGAATGAAAAAGATTGTAATTGGAACATATGAGGTTGGATACCCAACTTCATAAAAGATCCCTTTAAAAATATAGCGGATTACAATATAAAGTACTGTCCCCATAACGGGAATCGTGAAATCCCGGCAGATTCGGATCGTAAATACCGTTAAAAGACTCACCATGAGCACGGAGTAAACTGGGTATACCCACTCAGGGATGCCGCCGAAAATTTGCGATGCCGGGTGAGAAATCAATGCTAGTATTTCTGGTGAAGCAATCGATTTTCCATGAAGGTACTGGTCATAGGAAATCGCTCCATTTTCCTGCTGCATGTTCGGAAACAGGAAGCATTCAAGCAGAAACATTGCAAACCAGGTATGCATCGACTTCCACGTTGGCTGTATGTCGTGTGTGAATTGATAATAGCCGTGCCAAACACCGAAAATCATCGTGGAAGTAGCAATATAATATATAAAATGAGTGGGACTCCAGGTTGTCAGGTCAATTCCATAAGCAATATGATAGGTAAAATCGAGTGGAATTCCGATTAGAAAAAACACATACCCGATTGTTATCAAGTTTCTTGAGAAATGGTCCATGTATTGCGACTTTCTCCACTCCTTGAATAACAAATAGCCGCCAAGGACAAAACCAATAGTATTGACAATATGAGGAATCGAATACTCTTCGAATAAATATTTAAAATGATAGGAAGCATCCCAGGCTGAACCAATAAATTTCAATAAAAAGGCAATCACCCATAAACGGTAATATTTCATTCCTTTATCTCCTCTCCTGTGTTATCCAAGAAGATCAAATGGATCTCCCAAAATTACTATTACGATATAATTAATCACAATCGCAACAGCAAATGTTATCCCCGATTTACGTACATCTTTTTGAGTAAACAGTTTATACATGAAGACAATTCCCGAGACAACTACAAAAACATTGCAAATGATACAGGTCCAAAGGGCGGTTTCACTGTGCTCCACTGCAGTTACGTGAAACAAATACAACGGCATCAAGGTTACAATTCCTCCAATTTGTAAATAAAGACGAAACTTTTATATTCTCCTCTTAATCATGACGAAATTCCTAGGAAAAGCGTTTCTGTCTTTTTTATATTATTATTTTTTTCCATTGTTTAATGTGATGCCGGCTCCTCCCGATTGGCCCCTTCCCAAGGAGCCTTAAACTAACGAGGAAAGCCCAATTAAAATTTGGCTCTGTTATAACTGAATGTTGATTTCACTGTGTTTGAAAAATAAACGGAATAATTCCGTTTAAATTGGCAGATATCCATATTTCCTTAAAAATAAAGGAAGTTTTTCCGTTTATATGATCCAAATCTTTGGATTTTGTCTTATTTAAAGCAGTTAATCGGAATATCTCCGTTTATTTCTGCTTCTTAAGCTTCCTCTATATACATTAGCCGGAAATTCTCCGCCTATGAATTCTCTTACGTAAAAGAAATCAACAATGAATAATAACAGAGCCTAAAATTTAAATAAAGACCAAGTCTAATCAGGCAATTCATTCATTTGAAACTGTACATGAAAAGAAGATGCATATGTTTATTGAAAGCAAGAATTTGTCTTACTTTTCCCATATCCATCCGGAATATAAAAGGTGCTGGAGAATTTGATATCACCACCTCATTCCCACCAGGCGGTGATTCAAATTGATTGCTGAGGTTACACAAAAAGGCGGGGTGCAGCAGTAACGAAAGTCATTTGCAGTAGTTTTTCACTGTACCCTTTGTTCATAAATGTACTATCGTATTTTTTTCTAGCGGGAATGGCTGCCGCATTATTCAATTATTTGTTGAAAATAATCTTAGTATTTCAGAATCATTGGGCAGCTGAATCAACTTTTCAAAATGCATGCCTATCTTTTCAAGCAACTTGGCTGAAGCGTGATTATCTTGAGTCGTGATGGCTACGATACGATTCAGCCCTAATGTTTGCTTACCATATTCCATTACTGCAGATGCAGCTTCATAGGCATACCCGCTTCCCCAATATTTTGGAAGAAAGGCAAAGCCAATATCTACATCTTCCAGGGAGTCTCTTTTTACAAGGCCGCATATTCCAATCGGAATGTGATCTTCCTTTCGTTCAACTAAATATAAACAAAAGCCGAATTGCTCATACATCCGAATCGATCCATTTAGTATATAGGCACGTGCCTCCTCTACGTTTCTAATACCACGATCACCAATATATTGAAGCCATGACGGATCATTAAGCAGCTCAAGGATGAATTCAGCATCGTCGGTCGTTTGTAAACGAAGAATCAGCCGTTCTGCTTCTAGAATTTTCATTATAAAATCACGAACCTTTCCAGATGGTTTCTCCATATTTTAAGGCATATTATACCAAAAACCTAAAAGATAATAGTAATCAAGCACTCCTTTATACATTAATAATATTTTTATCAGTTACCTTAACAAAAAAGGAAGCAAGAGAACCTGAAGTGGCCACTTGCTTCCTTTACCTTATTACTTTTTCTTCTCGTTAATATACAGTTTTCCATCAGCGGTTTTTCTTGATTCGTTTCCGTAAGAGTCAACTGCTTTTACTTCAATGACGGCACCGGCGGCTTTCATGTCCTTTGTTGCTGTATAGTAACCGACATAAGAACCTGGTGATACCTCCATCATTGGAAGTTCCGTGGCATTTGTCAGCCGCCCAGTATTCGTTTTTGTCAGCGGCATGTGAATCGAGAAAGATGCTTTCAATCCAGGTTCGCTTGTAAACTCAATCTTGACACTTTCACCTTTTTTCAATTCTTTATCTTCGGCCGGTTTTAGATGTTCGATATGCGGTGCAGTAAATTTAACATCAACTTTTATAGTTTTATCCGTTGTGTTACCTGCCTCGTCCTTGGCCACAACCTTGATTTGGCTGATTCCTTCATCCAGCATGATTCTAGCGGAATAGGTGCCATTTTCTACTTTTGCTTTGGTCCCATTGACCATGACCGATTGTAAATAATCATCGTTCACTTTCCCTTTAACCGTGATGGTTTCCGTATTTAATTTACTTCCATCTGCTGGTGAATCAATGGTTAACTCCGGTGCTTCAGCATCAAAGGTAATCGTTACTGGTGCAGATGCATCCGTCATGCCTTGAGAGGTAGAAGCCTTTGCTATTAGCTGGTTTTCACCCTTTTTAAGCTTTACGTCAACAGCATATGTGCCATTATCTTTTGTATTAACGGCTGCTATTTCTTCCCCTTTGTTAAAAATATGCACCTTTGTCGTTGGAGCTGCTTCACCTTTCACCGTTACCGTTTGAATGTTTGTAAATGTTCCATCAACAGGAGAAATGATCGATGGAGCTGTTACCTCATAGTCAACCACGGCACGAATCATATAGTTACCCTCTGCTTCCGGTGATTGTGTCCAAGCTCCGCTAACCAGCTGCCAGCTTCGCTTCATCTTTGGACCATTTTCATCTGTGGCCAAGCCAGGTGATTTCGTGTTCACGTCTGCTTGAATGTAAACAATATAGAAATCGCCTTCAACTAGAATTCCATGGGTGCTTAAATCTACTAATGTCCATTGACCATTTCGAAGTGCTGTTGCATCAAATGGACCAGCAATTTTTTTACCAGGCGCCCCGCCTGCCCCAGAAGCATCATAGACAGCGACTTTGAAGGCAGTCCCGCCAGGAACCGGCCATTCTGAAGTCCAGAAACGGAACAAACCTCCTGTCACTAAGGCCTTCTTCTGTCCTTCCGCTAACGACATCTTAACTGCCCAGCCATTTCCAGCATCATAAAATGCCCGTGCATTTTCGGCTGTGCCGTCGTCATAGCCAATCTCTCCTGGATAACCGATGAAAGGCTTCATATCGAAGTTTTTCTCCATATTTCCTTTCAGTTTAATCGCGGCTTCTTGGCTATAAAACCGCGGAGCAATCACTTTAAGGGTATAGTCACCTTCATAGGCAGTGATTGTAAAATGTCCGTGGGCATCAGTTTGGACAGGCTGAACAGCCGCATCCTCGACAACATATACAGTTGCCCCTGCCACTGGCTCCCCGGACGCTTGATTTTTAATCGTTCCTGATACTGTACCCTTCGCCAGTTCTTGAAGCGTAAAGTTTACTGCTGTTTCTTGATCCTGCTCAATGGTTACTGTTTTTGTTTGTGATTGATACCCGTAGCTTTCAGCAATAACCGTATATGTTCCTGTCGCATGAGAAAGTTCGAAGCTTCCATTTGCTGGATTCGTATTTACCGAACGGCCCGACTCTAATACCGTTACTTTGGCCTGCATAGGCAGCAGCATTGGTGCAGCCTTTTCCATGCCGGCATCGTTCTTCAACTTTGGCAGCATCAAGGTAAACTTATCCGGATTGACTTTTTCCTTTTTAACGGCATCGGCCACATCCTTGTCTTTTTCAACCGCCAATTTCGAATCAGCAGTTTGCGGGTTCGTAAGCGGTGTATCCGCCAGACGGACATCATCGATATACCAGCCGGCCTTCACTACACTGCCATCTGTTTTCAGATTAAAGGCAATATAAATTCTCTGCCCTGCATATTCACTTAGATTCACTTCGCCATCAATCCAGCCGTTTGACACATTATTGACGCGAAGCTTTTGAACCCAATTGATTCCATCAGTTGACACATATACATGACCGAAATCATAGTTTCTTTCTAAATCGTGCCATTGCTTAAACTGCAGATAACTGCTGCCTTGCGGTAAATCAATTGGCGGCATCTGTAATGAAGCATTAGCATTGCTCGTATAATTTCCGCTCAGATTAGTAGCATAGACCTTTTCGCCGGAAGAAGCATTACCAGGGCCGCTCGTCGGTTTGCCCCACTGCCATGAATCATTGGCACCGTACGAGGTCCATCCTTCCGGTACAGCTTCAAAATCCTGCACATAGCCGACTGTAATTCCCGGACGGACAGTAAGTGTATGTTCACTCACCGCTTCATTCCCACCGAAATCAACCGCTTTCCACTTGTAGACGAAAGCATCACCAGCAATGTCTTCTCCAGGAATAGTGACGCGGTATGCTCCATTTTTATAATCACCGCTTGTTCGCTTTGCGGCAACAGTTGTCCATGTACCATCTGGCTTTTGATATTGGACCGATACTTCTGTTACACTAGTATTGTCGGCAGCTGAGGCTTCTAACGTTAACGGCATTCCTGCGTAAACCGTGGCAGGTGCGGAATGTGTTAACACCGGTGCTTCACTGTCGTCCCCTTCTTTTGTTACCTGACCTTTTAATTTACCTAAACCTGAAATCACAGAGGAAACGGCATCATAAACATTCAATAGTCCTGAACCATACCCGTTATTTGGCGACTCCGGGAACTTATTGTCAGTTAATGGTATAGCTGTCTCCTGTAGAATCCTTTCTAAATCATCTACCGTTAGACTGGCATTAGCCTGCTTTAATAAGGCAACTGCCGCGGATACATGCGGTCCGGCCATCGAGGTCCCATTCCATCCCCCTTCATACCCGCTGCCTGGAACGGAAGAACGGATATTAACACCAGGTGCGGAAATTTCCGGCTTCATTTCTCCATATGGAGATGGTCCAAGTAAGGAAAAGCTTCCAAGTTTGTTGTTACTATCTGTTGCTCCTGTAGCGAAGGATTCAGGATAATTTGCTGGATTAGCAACTGACCCGGGACCGCCAGGATTACTTAAGGTTGTATTTCCAGCAGAAAATTCAGGGAAAATTTCGGCTGCTCTCCACGCCTGAACCATCGGACGATACCACTCATCAAGCCCAGGACCGCCGCCCCATGAATTATTAATGACATCTGGTGCCATATCAGGGTTCCCGCCCGGCGCAATCATCCAATCTCCGGCTTCTAGTAAATCGGCATCCGTCCCCCCTGCTGAAGTGAAAGCTTTAACAGCAATCCACTTGGCACCCGGAGCTACCCCGATGATATTCGACCCATTCGGCTCAGAACCGACCATTGTTCCAGTTGTATGCGTTCCGTGCCCATGATCATCATATGGAGTTGTTTGCCCTCGAACCGCATCTAACCAGCTATACGTATTATCTATTTGATCTGTAGCCGGATTATATCCACGGTATTTTTCCTTTAAGGCTGGGTGATTCCACTGGACCCCGGTATCAATCGAGCCAATAACGATTCCGCTTCCATCAATCCCCATTTCCCAAACGGCCGGGGCGCCTACGCGGTCTATATTCCACTCAATCGCTGTCGTTTCAGCAGCAGCAGGCTTTTTAACAGCTGTCATAGCGGATGTCTTTGGAACAAACAATTGGCGCGTTTCATTCGGCAGAATTTTTTCAACTTCCGCGAACTCGGCAGCCTTTTCCATTACTTCTTGGGTCGCTGTTACTGCAATGGCATTCACAATAAAGTAGGAATGAATATCCTTTGCCTTTCCAGCCTTTTTTTGTTCTTGAAGAAAAGCTAATACGTCATTCTGCGTTTCCTTTGCTTTTGCCTTTAACTCGGAAACGATGGTATTACGCTTGATAGATTTTGTTTTAGCAGGAGTCGCCTTCTGTGTTTTGGCTACTTGCTCCGCTTCTTTCGCTACTTTTACAGTATCCACCTGTTCTTTCATTTTGATAAGAAAAGTGACCTTGTCTTGATCTTCAAATTGTTTGTATAACGATTTCGTTACTTTTTGTTTAGGAGTTTGCAGCTCATCCGTTACTGAAACGCTTACACTTTTTCCAGCGGCATTTACATTCATTTGCGGCTGCAGGAGCAACGGTAAAACAAGAATAGCCGTAAGTAAAATGGATAACCAACGGTGTTGCTTTCTTTTCATCCTCTTCCCCCCTAAGTATTTTCCTCAATCAATGAATCTACTGCCCTCCTTTCTCGGCACACTCTATGTCAAAAACTAGGTGCTATTTTAAAAATAACCCTTTCATAATTGGGTGTGTGTCGAATTGCGCATCCAAAATGCAAATATTCAGAAATTTGATATTTTGGTCCATGTTGGGAAAATCGACAATATAGTGCAACCTCATGTTGACAATGAATGTTTTAAATAGAAGATAAACCCTTATGACTATTTTTTTGGGTTGTGAAAGTTAAGAGGTTCTGATTTTCTCAAAAAGCATTCTTTTTTCCTAGTTTAATGGATATATATCACCAACAACATTTACAAATATTGGTTATATTTAATTTATATTTCCCATTTCTATTTTCATAGGCGATAGTGAAATAAGGCAGGATTGTCATCGGAACCAACGGTCAACTGCTAAAAGCAGACTTACCACCTTTACTACACTCAAGTAGGACACAAAAGGTTAAATAATAGATATGACTGCATGAAATAGTCCCCATCTTTGTAGATGAGGACTATTTGTATTTTTTTAAGTATGAGGACTGGCGCGGCACAATTTACAAAATAACGAGGGTTTACAGTATCTCGCATACTTGGTGATATATGGAGAACAATATTCTTAGCAATAAATAGAAATGTGGTGTTGGTTATTAAACAATCAGATTCAATTACAGCAGTTCATATGATTTTGTTGGCGATGACGGCAATTGGTTTAAAAAATCATGTGTTTGTCATTTCCCCTTTAATTGATACTTCTGGAAGAGATGCGTGGCTGACGGTTCTGCTAACATTATTTCCAACCATCCTTTGGATTCCGTTAATTCTTTATATTCATAAGAAGGCCAATAAACAGCCGCTTTTTCTTTGGTTATCAAATTTGATTGGTCCTACACTATCAAAGGTTTTAGCCTTTCTTTTGATGTGCTATCTCATCATATTGTCTAGTGTTTCATTAAGAGAGACGATTACATGGACAAATATTACCTTTTTACCTACAACACCTCCAATTGTACTGGTCATCGTTTTTGTTTTTATTTGCTGGATGTTAGCTGGAAATAATTTACGTACTATCAGCATGCTTAACGTATTTCTATTGTTTTTTATTACTATATTTGGTCTTTTTGTTGCTATAGCAAATATTCAACATAAACAGCCATCATTATTACTGCCGATTTTGGAGCATGGCTACAGTCGTGTCTTTGATGGCATGATTTATCAAGCTTCCGGTATGTCAGAAATTTTTTTCTTTCTTTTATTGCAGCACAAAATTGAAACGCCAATCCGGTTCCGTCATTACTTAATCATTACGCTTATTCTAACAGTGCTAACTTTAGGACCTTTGATTGGAGCCATCATTGAATTCGGACCTACGGAGGCATCTATACAAAGATTTCCCCCCTATGAAGAATGGGGGCTTGTCTCCATTGGCAGATACATCGAACATGTTGATTTCCTTTCTATTTATCAATGGTTATCAGGGGTTTTTATTCGAATTTCCTTGTTATTGTTTATCATTAAGGAATTCTCCATTTTAAACCCCAAACACTGGGAAAGCAGAAGCTTATTGTTCTCTTCAGCGGTAACAGGTCTTTTAACGTTGATTCCCATTACTGATCATCAATTTATTGCTTTGCTTAGAACCTTTATTCTTCCATCAACATTTTGGTTATTTTTTAGCTTCTCAATATTCTTAAGTTTAGCTGCCCTCATTCAAGTAATTGGAAAACGGAGGTCAACAAATGCAGTTTAAAAAGCTTTCTGCTAATAAAATACAAGATTCAGGGACTATAACGAACAGTAAAGAAGAGAAGACTTTCCTTCTTAGTGAACAAGCCTTAAGAAAAACATTTAAAGACAGTTCCGATGTTGTTTTTTTTAATCTTCAGTTCCAAAAGTACCTTGTTACCCTTGTGTATTGTAATGGACTTGTTAGTAATGAAATGTTATATAAAACGGTTCCTTCACGCCTTGAGAAATTCTTTCTGGATAGTCCGAATGAAATAAATGAAGAGACCCTTCATTCTCTTAAATTACCTACCTTAACACATATTGAAACAATTGAAAAATCTGAAGATGAGGTATTCTCGGGTAAGGTATTATTGGTTTTCCAAGGAGATCATCAAGTTTATTCTGTTGACATATCCGATCAACCGAAAAGAAATCCTGAAGAAGGAAATATGGAAATTAGTATTAAAGGACCAAGGGATAACTTCATTGAGGATATCTCTGTCAATTATGCATTAATCAGAAAGAGATTGCGTTCAACATCGCTTCTTAGCGAATCGTTTGAAATTGGCAAGAGAACAAGAACTAAGGTCATACTTTTATATATAAAGGATATAGCGAACCTGGAAATCATTGACCAGCTTAGAAAAAAATTAAATGAAATTGATATCGATGGCTTATATAGCGGGATGCAGCTGGAAGGGTTAATCAATGATAATCCTTATTCCATATTTCCTAGGCATACCTATACAGGGAGACCGGATTTCGCTGTACAGTCATTATTAACCGGCAGATTTGTTGTCTTTATTGATGGCGTTCCATATGCCTATATTGCTCCTGTTAACCTTTTTTTCCTTTTAAAGGCAGCTGAAGATTCTGAAACAAACTATTTCTACAATGCTTTCCAGAGGATAATGAGAGCCTTTGGTATATCTGTTGCCGCTTTTCTGCCGGGATTCTGGGTAGCTTTGACGTCGTTTCATCAAAATCAGCTTCCATTTACCTTATTAGCCACTGTCATTGAATCAAGAAGAGGAGTTCCATTTCCAACGGCTTTGGAAGCTATCCTGATGCTTGTATTATTCGAAGTATTTAGGGAGGCGGGGCTAAGACTGCCCGTTTCTATTGGTCAAACCTTAAGTGTCATCGGAGGACTCATTATTGGTGATGCCGCTATAAGAGCCGGACTGACAAACCCTGCTATGTTAGTGGTAATCGCCGCCTCTACGATTGCTACCTTTACGTTAGTCAATCAAGCGCTTGTTGGGGCTGTCTCTTTATTACGCTTTGTCGTGATTATTTTTTCTGCAACGCTCGGCTTTTTTGGGTTCTTTACTTCGATATTCTTGATTGGAACAGTTGTAGCAAAAATTCAATCGTTTGACCTGCCGTATCTGCAAGTAGCAGAAAGGCTCAGCCTGAGATATGTATTAAAATCGATTATAAGAATACCTGTTAAAAAAGATGATACACGCCCAGGCTCCATAAACCCACCAGATCCAACAAAGCAAGGTGGCAGTACATGAAATGGGTCCAAAACAAGAAAGGATATCTGCTCCCTGTTTTATTAGCCATTTTCATTCTTACAGGCTGCTGGGATTCGAATGAAACAGAAAGAATGGTATATGTTCAAGGAGTAGGTATTGACTATAAAAATGGGAAATATACAGTTTATGCCCAAATTGTTAATACTTCAACCACAGCCAAAACGGAATCAATGGGCGGACCCAGTCCTGCAAAAATTGTAGTAGGTCATGCATCTGGTAATACACTGAACCAGGCAATGTTTAATTTGTATAGTTCATCTCAGCGCCGATTATTTTGGGGCCACTTATCTTATATCGTTTTAACGGAGGAAACATTAAAGCAAACAAGTATTCAGGCAACAATTGATCAATTTGATCGCTATCGGGAAACTCGTTATAGTATTCATTTCTATGCGACCAAGGATCCTTTATCAGAAATCTTAAAAAGCCTTCCACCGTTAGAGATGACAACTTACCTATCTAGATTGGGTGATCCCCAAGCCGCCTATGAGCAAAGATCTGTTATTCGTCCGCTGAATTTAAGAGAATTATTAATTGCCTTAAATGAACCTCCCCACGAAGCCGTTATTCCTTATATTAGATTAGCCAAGGAAACATGGGAAACAGAAACCAAACCCATTCCAATTATTGAATTTGCGGGAGCAGCACTTCTTACAAGGGACGGTATAAAAAAGATCATTCCTTTCCAACAATTCAAAGGCTTGAGATGGTTAAATAGTGATTTACAAAGAGAAGAAATTACTTTAACCAATGATTTGTCAGATGTCAGCCTAGTAGTAACAAATTTGAAAATCAAGAAAAAACCAATAATAACTGGAAAGACGGTTAAATTCCAGCTATCTTTGGATGCCACTGCTACCCTTGCCGAAATTTTAAAAACAGAACCATTACCCAAAATAGAGCGGGAAGCCGAAAAATTATTAAAAACCCAAATTCATGACACATATCTTACCGGATTACAAAACAATATTGACATTTATCGCTTATCCGAAGATGTTTATCGTAAAAATATGAAAGCGTGGAAGAGATTGGAACAAAACGGAAAAATACCATTAAAAGATAACAGTTTACAAAAAATTAAGGTCAGAATGAAAATTATTCATGGAGAAAAGCAGAAAATGAAACCGACACTATAAACAAGGAGGCCGCAAATGGGAAATAACCGGAATAGGATTCTTCTATTTTTCCCTTTTTTACTCACTTGTTCCCTTCTCTCTGGCTGCTGGGATACAAACGAGTCAGAAAGAATGGTTTATGTTCAAGGTCTCGGTGTTGACTATAATGGTTACCAGTATACAATTTACATTCAAATTATCAATACTTCATTGACAGCAAAATCAGAAGCTAGGGGTGATATTACTGAAACCAAAGTGGTAGTAGGCCACGCCTCTGGTAAAACACTGAACGAAGCCGCCTTTAATTTATATGCATCCATCCAGCGTAGATTATTCTGGGGCCATTTATCTTTCATTGTTTTTTCAGAACAAGCTTTAAAAAACGGAGACCTTCGAGCAACGATTGATCGTTTTGACCGGTATCGGGAAACACGGTATAGTTTAAACTTATATGCGACCAAAGAGCCTTTATCTAAAGTTCTCAAAAGCTATCCTCCATTAAGTATGACAACTGCACTTTCCAGATTAGGCGATCCCAAAGCTAGCTATGAACAAAGATCTTTTATTCGCCCACTAGATATGAGAGAATTTTTAATCGCTTTAAACGAACCTCCCCATGAGGCTATTATTCCTTATATTCGGTTAACGAAGAATACATGGGAAACTGAGACAACTGTCAGCCCGTTGATTGAATTTGCTGGAGTGGCTGCCCTAACCAAAAACAGATTAAAAGAAGTGATGCCCTTTAAAAACGTAAAAGGCTTAAGATGGATGAATAAAGATTTTAAGCGGGAGGAAATCAGTTTAACAAAAGAGTTATCGAACATCAGTTTAATCGCCTGGAAAATAAAGCTGAAGAAAAAACCGATAGTAAAAGATGGTAATATCCAGTTTCAACTCTCGTTAGATGTTACGACTTCACTATCAGAAATGGTAAGTCCCGAACGATTGGCCAAAATAGAGCAGGAAGCAGAAAAGTTAATAGCAGCAGAAATAAAAGATACATATCTTGAAGGATTAGAACATCAGATAGATATATATCGATTATCAGAGGTAGTTTACCGTAAAAAAGTGAAAGCTTGGAAACGTGTGGAACAACACGGGAAAATCCCTTTAACAAAGGATAGTTTACAAAAAATCACAGTGAAAGTTAAACTCCTCCAAGGGGAAAAGCAAAAAATGCGACCGACCATATAAGAGGAAAACCTCTTTCCGTAGTGGAAAGAGGTTTTTTCTGTATTGCTTTTAAACGGAAGCATTTAGGCTTTACTTTATTAATACAATTCAGAAGTTGTTTTGGCTTGCATGTGTAATAATAGGTAATCTGGGCCGCCTGCTTTAGAGTCTGTTCCTGACATATTGAAGCCGCCGAATGGCTGGTAGCCAACAATCGCACCTGTACAGCCGCGGTTGAAATAAAGGTTACCAACATGGAAGTCTTCACGTGCCTGTTCCATGTGTGCACGGTTTGTCGTGATCACAGCACCTGTTAAGCCGTATTCGGTATTATTGGCAATCTCCAGCGCTTCATCGAAATTCTTCGCTTTTGAGAAACCAACCACTGGTCCGAAGATTTCTTCCTGCATAATTCGGGCTTTTGGATCAAGGTCGGCTACGACAGTTGGTTTAATGAAGAAGCCTTTAGAATCGTCCCCTTCGCCGCCAGTCATTACCTTGCCCTCTTGCTTGCCGATTTCAATATACTCCATAATTTTCTTGTAGGCACTGCTATCAATAACTGGTCCCATAAAATTGCCTTGTTCAGTTGGGTTGCCAATTGTTAATTGATTCGTCAGTTCTACAACACGGTTTAATACTTGATCATAAACATCCTCAACAACGATTGCACGGGAACATGCAGAACATTTTTGCCCGGAGAAACCGAATGCAGACGCAACGATTGATTGTGCAGCCAGCTCAAGGTCAGCTTCACGATCAACTACAATGGTATCTTTACCGCCCATTTCTGCAATCAAACGCTTCATCCAGATTTGACCTGGATTCACTTTAGATGACCGTTCAAAAATTCGAAGTCCAACATCGCGTGAACCAGTAAAGCTGATGAAACGGGTATCTTTGTGATCGACTAAATAATCGCCCACTTCGGCGCCGCTGCCAGGGACAAAGTTTAATACGCCTTTAGGCAGACCTGCTTCTTCCATCACTTCTACAAATTTCGCTGCAACAACTGGAGTAGTGGAAGCTGGTTTTAATAAAACTGTATTTCCGGAAACAATCGCAGCAACGGTTGTTCCAGCCATAATAGCTAATGGGAAATTCCATGGTGAAATGATAATACCGACACCAAGTGGAATATAGTGATAACGGTTAAATTCATTTGGACGGCTTTGTACCGGTACACCGTCTTTAAGTGCCAGCATTTGACGTCCATAGTATTCTAGGAAATCAATTGCTTCCGCTGTATCTGCATCTGCCTCTCTCCATGGTTTTCCTGCTTCTTTTGTTAAAAGCGCAGAAAACTCATGTTTACGTCGGCGAATAATTGTCGCTGCTTTAAACAGTACATCAGCGCGGACCTCTGCCTTTGTTTTTCTCCATGTTTTAAATGCTTCAACAGCTGCCTGCATCGCTTTTTCAGCTAACTCTTGGTTTGCTTTTGATGCGCGGCCGATGACTTCTTCATTATTGGCTGGATTATAAGAAACGATTTTTTCCTCGGTAGAAATTCTTTCTCCGCCGATCAGCAGATCATAGTCTTGCCCTAAATAGCTTTCAACTGTTTTTAATCCTTGAAGATAGGCCTGACGGTTTTCTTCCAGTGAAAAATCTGTAAATGGTTCATGCTTGTAAGGTTGTACCATTCCTAAAAACCCCTCCTTATGTATTAAAACGTTTACATCCATATCCATTCTACATGAATCATTTTAGAACAGCAAATAGTAGAAAGGCAAAAAAATATCCGGCAAAATTGCCGGAATTATTGATAAATATAAACAAACGGTTCCGTTTCATTGGCTTTTTTAACAATAAGAGCCTCCGGTCCGTCAACAGAGGTAACACTTACGGAAACGGATAGATATTTAGGGAAATATTGCATAACCAGTCCTGCAACATATTGGGTAAACCCTACCCCTTCTGTTTTCCCGTAGAATTGGATTGGAATCGTGATATTTAAATCCTGCATTTCATCCCCAATGTAAAAAGCTCTGCCGATTACACCGTTAAAGTTTGGAAAATACTCCTCCACATCCTGCTTAAAATTCAAAAACGAAATCATATCATCACGGTGATCGTTTTGCGCAGCCGTTGAAGGGAATAAATAATATTTCTCATTTACCTTTTCCCAATTATTTAAACTTGAACTTCCACTATCAACAGTTGTGTAGGCGATGAAATTACCTGGAACGACGGACGATTTCGTTTCCTGTTTAAATATCGCAATGGTAATTGGAATTTCTGAAAGTGATTTTGTTTGCCGCATCCTTTTTACAACTTCGGCAGCAATCTTCTTCCCTTCACTTTCCATTTCTGCTTTAGAAATGTTTTCTTCCTTTTCAACAGTGCCAGCGCCGACAGGAACTTTGTAATAATAGGTAGAATTCATTGCCAGCCCAATGGTAACTCCCGCTAATTTGACATTACCTTTGTCATCTTTTGTCAAATAATCATGCTCCAATATATGGGCCAAATAAATCGGTGAACTTGGATTAGCAACCGTGCCTGTATTAACCGGGTTTAATCCGATATTATCTGCTTCCTTCAATTTATTTTCCTTTAGCTGCTCTTTTGTATATTTGCGGTTTAACCATAACCGAACCTTGTCAGCTTTTATTTCCTGCCCCTCACGGAAATAGTACTTTTCCGTATCAAAGCTGTGCTGGGCAATACGCATTAAACCCATTTCAAATTCATTTAAATCATATCTCGTATTAATATTATTGACGACCAACCCGCGGGCCTGCCCTGGTTCGAAAGGCAGGATTGTCCGATAATATTTGTCTGAAATATTATATTTTGGAATAATTGCCTTTCCCTTTGTCTTCTCTTTTGTTTGAACCTCTTCATTTTGCTTTCCAAAATTGGGTGCACAGGCACTAAGCAAAAAAACGAGGGCAAGGGCAAGCAATGAGAGTTTTCTCATATAATCGGTACACCTCTTACTTATTTAATTCTTCCAGCAGCTTCTCTTCGTCCCACACTTCAATTCCTAAGTCCTGTGCCTTGGCAAGCTTCGAGCCAGCATCTGCACCAGCAATAACCAAATGTGTCTTTTTGCTGACACTCCCGGCAACATTCCCCCCAAGGGCTTCGATTTTTTCTTTTGCTTCATTCCTCGATAATTGTTCAAGTTTTCCGGTAAGAACAACCGTTTTTCCAGCAAAAGTAGAATCAGAATCCGCAGCCGAAACAGGTTTTGCCCCTTTATATTCCATGTTTACACCAACCGCCATTAACTCCAGTATAAGCTCCTTCGCTTCTTCCTGCTCGAAAAAGCTGACAATGGAATCAGCCATTTTATCGCCGATTTCATTAATTGAAATTAACTCCTCTTTCGAAGCCGCAGCTAATTTTTCCATCTCGCCAAATTCGATGGCCAGCGTCTTGGCAGCTTTTGCACCAACATGGCGGATACCTAGACCGAACAGCAATTTTTCAAGCGAATTGTTCTTGGACGCCTCAATCGCCGCTAACAGGTTAGAAACAGACTTTTCACCCATTCTTTCAAGTGCTAACAGCTGCTCACGGGTTAGTTTATAAATATCAGCCACATCGCCGATTAACTTTTCCGCAAACAACTGACTGATGACTTTTTCCCCAAGGCCATCAATATTCATTGCATCGCGGGAAACAAAGTGAATCAGCCCCTCACGGATTTGCGCCGGGCATTTCGGATTAATACAGCGTAATGCAACTTCACCTTCAAGGCGAACAAGCTCGCTCTCACACTCCGGACAATGTGTTGGCATATGGAAATCAATTTCAGCACCTGTCCGCTGGTCAGCTAACACATTGACGACTTCCGGAATAATATCTCCTGCCTTTTTAACGACCACCTTATCGCCAATTTTGATATCCTTTTCGCGAATTAGATCTTCGTTGTGGAGAGAAGCACGCTGTACAGTTGTACCAGCCACCTTAACAGGTGTAAGAATCGCTGTTGGTGTAACAACGCCCGTTCTGCCTACGCTGAGCTCAATATCTAAAAGAGTGGTGACCACTTCTTCAGCAGGGAATTTATAAGCAATTGCCCAGCGTGGGCTTTTTGCCGTTGTACCAAGCTCGTCCTGCTGATCAAGCGAATCAACCTTAATCACAATTCCGTCAATCTCATACGGAAGATGCGGCCGTTTCTCGACCCAGCCATTGACAAACTCAATTACTTCATCAATTGTCGCACATTTGCGTCGCTCTTTATTTGTTTTAAAACCTAGATAGTCCAAATAGTCCAGACCGCCGCTATGGGATTCAGCCCCAATTGCTTCAGGGTTACCAATTCCATACAAAAAGACATCCAGCCTTCTTGAAGCAGCAATTTTTGGGTCCAGCTGCCTAAGCGAACCTGCCGCCGCATTTCTAGGGTTAGCAAACAGCTCCTCACCGCGTTCCTTTCTTGCTTCGTTCAATGCTTCAAATGAGCGTTTCGGCATGAAGGCTTCGCCGCGGACTTCAATAGAAACGGCTTCCTTTAATCGCAGCGGTACCGATTTAATCGTTTTTAAATTGGCGGAAATATCCTCACCGATTGTCCCGTCCCCACGGGTTGCACCTTGTGCAAATTGACCATTCTCATATCTTAGCGAAACAGCAAGACCATCTATTTTAAGCTCACAAACGTAGGAGACATTTTCCCCGACCGCTTGGCGGACTCTGCGGTCAAAATCACGCAAATCCTGTTCATTAAAGGCATTTCCTAAGCTTAGCATCGGAATCCGGTGCTCGACTTTTTCAAACATGTCAAGTACTGCCCCGCCCACACGCACCGTCGGAGAATCCGGAGTCACAAGCCCCGGAAACTGCTCCTCGAGCGTCAACAGCTCCTGCATAAGAAGGTCATATTCCGCATCCGGTACAGACGGCTTATCTAACACATAATATTCATAACCATATTGATTTAATAGATTTCTCAGTTCCTCTATTCTTGTTTCAGCGGTTTGAAGGTCCATACATTCAGCCCTTTCCTATCTATATCCCATATAATATGACTCCAACAACGGATGATTGGTTTCGATTCCTTACGTAGAAATCAAGTCGATTTTACTCATTAAGCCTTTTTAATAGGCGCAAATTTAGCAAGGAGACGCTTAACACCGACCGGACTTGGAAAAGCAATATCAAGCTCAGTGCCCTCGCCCTGACCTTTGACACTAACGACCGTTCCAATTCCCCATTTACCGTGTTCGGCTTTATCGCCGACTTTCCAATCAGCATTTTCTCCGCCGGATGCAGCCGGTCGCATCACCGGTTTTCTTGGTGCTGCAGGAGAACCGAATGAAGCTCTGGATCCTGATGCAAATGAAGAGGATCCCGCGCTGCTGCCAAACGAACGTAAACCATACGGGGTTCTTTTTTCCGCCTCGGCTCCTTCTAAAAGATCTTCCGGAATTTCACTGATGAAACGTGATGCTGGATTCATGTTAGTACGACCAAATAAAGTTCTCATTTGGGCATTGGTAAGGAATAGGCTTTGCTCCGCCCTTGTAATGCCGACATAAGCCAGGCGCCGCTCTTCTTCCATTTCGGCTTCTTCCATTAATGAACGGCTGTGCGGGAACACCCCTTCTTCCATCCCAATTAAAAAGACAACCGGGAATTCCAATCCTTTAGCTGAGTGCAAGGTCATAAGGACAATCGAATCCGCTTTTTCTCCCTCATCATCCATTGAATCAATGTCCGCCACTAAAGCCAAATCTGTTAAGAAGGCCACAAGGCTTTTATCCTCATTAACCGCTTCGAAGTTTTTCGTTACCGACAATAATTCTTCAAGGTTCTCTAATCGGCTTTGGGCTTCCAATGACTTCTCTGCCTTCAGCATTTCCGAGTAGCCTGTCTTCTCTAATACTTCTTCAACTAATTCAGTAACAGAAAGGAATTCCTGCATTTGCGTGTAATTTTTGATTAAATCCCTGAATTCTCTTGCAGACTTTGTAATTTTCGGGCTTAATCCCAGCAATTCAATCGAATCAAGCGCTTGAAAAATAGAAATATCATGAGTCACAGCAAAGTTCGCGATTTTATCAAAAGAGCTCGCGCCAATGCCGCGTTTTGGTACATTAATAATCCGCTGCAGGCTGATATCGTCATCTGGATTGGAAATAAGCCGTAAATACGCAAGCATATCTTTAATTTCTTTGCGGTCATAGAATTTGGTTCCGCCAACAATCTGATAGCCGATGTTCGATTTTAACAGCACTTCCTCCATGACACGCGACTGGGCATTCGTGCGGTAAAGGATAGCAATATCGGACAATTTATATTTATTGTCACGGGTTAATTCTTTAATTTTCCCAGCAACAAATTGGGCTTCACTCTGCTCACTGTCGGCACGGTAATAGACGATTTTATTTCCTTCCGGATTCTCCGTCCACAGGTTTTTCGCTTTGCGGTTAAAATTATTTTCAATAACCTTGTTAGCCGCTAACAGGATTCGTTTCGTTGAACGGTAGTTTTGCTCAAGAAGAATGACCGCAGCGTTTGGATAGTCCTTTTCAAATGATAGGATATTGGCAATGTCCGCGCCACGCCAAGCGTATATTGACTGATCTGAGTCACCGACAACACAGAGATTTCTGAAGCGGCTTGCTAATAGCTTAACAAGCAAATACTGCGCTTTGTTCGTGTCTTGATACTCATCAACATGAATATATTGAAACTTGCGCTGGTAATATTCTAATACTTCCGGTACCCGCTGGAATAATTGGATGGTTTTCATGATTAGATCATCAAAATCTAGGGCCTGATTTTTGCGCAGGCGCTTTTGATATTCTTCGTACACATCACTGACAACTTGTTCATAATAGCCGCCGGACAGTTTAGAAAATTCTTCTGGATCGAGTAATTCATTTTTTGCCGAGCTGATGGAACCGAGGATGGCGCGCGAATCAAATTTTTTCGGATCAATATTTTTATCTTTTAAAATACCTTTAATCACCGATTGCTGATCGGTTGTATCTAGGATTGTAAAATTACGGTTAAAGCCGATGCGGTCGATGTCTCTGCGTAAAATTCTCACGCACATCGAGTGGAAAGTAGAAATCCAAATTTCCTCAGCTGCACCGCCCATCATTTTGGCAATTCTATCCTTCATTTCCCGAGCCGCTTTGTTTGTGAAGGTAATCGCTAAAATGTTATAGGGATTCACACGTTTTTCCACAATTAAATAGCCAATACGGTGTGTCAAGACTCTAGTCTTACCACTTCCGGCACCGGCCATAATCAGCAGCGGCCCGTCTGTAGCCTTTACTGCCTTTTGCTGTTCTGGGTTTAATCCGTTTAAAAGCTTATCAGTTAAGTATTGCAAATTCTTCCACCACCATAACAAACATTTGTTCTTATTTTATCGTTTATATTATATTCTAGCAAATTTTAACGGACAGCCATAATGGTTTCTAATGCTTGGTCAAAATCTTCATAAATAGCATTACCCACGACGATTACATCGGCATGCTTGGCCATTTCCGCTGCTTGTTCAACTGTAGAAATGCCGCCTCCATAAAAAAGAGTTGTCTTTTCGAGTGTTTGACTCACTTCGGCAACTAAATCAGGGTCGCCGTATTTCCCGCTATATTCTACATAGAAGATTGGCAGACGAAACATTTTCTCCGCCATCATCGCATACGCTTTTACATCATCAGTTGATAAATGGGCATCGGCTGTTGTCAGTTGAGCTGCTTTGCAGTCCTCATTTAGAATGCAGTAACCTTCCATGATCAACTCATCCCAATTCATGATTTCACCAAATTCCTTTACAGCTTGATGGTGAAGCCCGGTAACCCATTTAGGGTCGCTGCTGTTTAAAACCGTAGGGATAAAATAAAGGTCAAAACCCGGAGTAACCGTTTCGATGGTAGAAACCTCCAGCACACACGGAACGGTATAGCGGCGAATCCGCGCCATTAAATCCAGAACATCCTCAAGCGTAACACCGTCCGTCCCGCCTACAATAACAGCATCCGTTCCTGATTCACAAATTTTTTCTAGTTTTTCATCCGAAATTTCTTTATTTGGATCGAGTTTAAACACATGGCGCCACTGGCTAACATCGTACATCTATTAGATCCTCCCACTTTCATTTCCATTACACCATTATAGCATTTGCAGAATCGATTAAAAAAGAAAACAGTAAATCTAGAGTTGGAAATATATAGGGGTGGGCTGGATATCTGCGGGTATTTGGGATAAATCTGCGACTTTAGACGATATTCTGCAAGTTCGCACAATATATCTACGGTTCTATTTCAAAAAGAAAAACCGAAGACTAGTATCTCCGGTTTGCTTATTCCTCTTCTTTTTTACTGTCCTGTTCTTTAAGCCGCTCAAGTACCATTTCATACGTATCGTTTCCAAAGTTCAAGCAGCGTTTTACTCGTGAAATCGTTGCTGTGCTTGCACCTGTTTCACTTTCAATTTTATGATACGTATTTCCTTCACGAAGCATTCTGGCTACATCCAGACGCTGGGATAATGACTGAATCTCATTTATCGTACATAAATCATCAAAAAATCGATAGCATTCTTCGAGATCTTTCAATGAAAGAATCGACTTAAATAATTGATCGAGCTCTTTGCCTCGTAATTTATTAATTTGCATATATTCTTTACTCCTTTATGGTGCGATTTTAACACTTTTTTGCAACCCAGGATTTGTCGGCACTACATTTACCCATGTCTTACCCGGTACCATCTTCACTTCTATACCATCTTTCACAGGAACAATCAAGCCGTTTCGATTCTCCCAATTCACTACATTTACCCTGCCCTTTTGCAGCAAGTACCCCTTACCGCCTGAGGTTAGATCCACATCACGGCGTCCATAGGAATCGATGAATCGGTGAACGGTTTCTATGATGAAAATATTCTCAACTAAAACAGGGCCATTTGTGTCTAAATCAACAGTTTGTTTACCGCCGGAAAAGCGTTTATATTGACCTAGTGTGGAATCATAATCAAACGAAGAATCCGATATTCCGCCTTTCGAATACGTAATTTCAACCGTATTCGCCTCATCACCGGAAATCTTTTTACTATCTTTCTCTGTTAAAAATTGAAATCCCGGCGGCAATGATTTCATTGAATATTTTTTCTGCTTAGCGCCTTTTAGAATATTTTCATACGTAATATAGGAATTATGCGGCGCTTTTCGGTTCTTTGAGCGTTTAAATAATGTACCGTCGTAATAAATCCCGTTTATGTTATCAACATAGTTGTTGTTTAGCAGTTTCTTTGCTTCCGGACTAAAGCCATGGGCAATATAGAGGGCATTCAATCCCTTGGCCAGTTTTATATAATAATCTCTGGCACTACGGACAGGTCCAATATTTCCCGGCTTTTCACTTTGAAAAACAGCTAAAAAACGGGTAATGTCCCCTTCAGCAAGAATTTCGTAAACAATGTCAGCTTTATTTAAACCAGACTGCGGCCTTGCCTTCGGATGGTTGTTAACCATCACGGCAATTGCTCGTTGCTCCGGCTCTTGTTTAGCAGCAATACCTGTTAATGGATAAGTATACTTGATCTGTGGCTCCTGTTCTTCTCTTTGCACAACCTGTTCAACCGTTTTCGGCTTCTTTTCCGGTTCCTTCACCTTCTCCTTACTGCAGCCAGAGAACAATAGCACGACAGCTGCTGTGGCAACAGCCCATTTTTTCATCCAGTAAACACCCCTGCTTCCTTTCAAGGCTGACAGATTCCTTTTACGCTTTACTACACTTCCATTTTAACGCATTATCGTCGGAAAGAGAACTGTTTTGTTCATTACATCGTACATACCCTGCTGTGTCACGCGAATGTACGGCAGGTGTGTTGAGGAAAAGAATAATAAACTGTAGATAGGATCGAAAAAGGCATAGCCCCGTTTCTTCAATTCAGCAAAAAGCCTTTTCTCCTGAACCATTAATTCTTCAATTGGAAGACCTGACATAATTCCTCCTAAAGGCAGCGGGAGCTCACAGACAATCTCGCCATTCTCTACTAACACAATTCCTCCGCCTAATTCTTTCATTCTATTAAAAGCAATTAGCATGTCTAGTTTATTTTTTCCGATTAAAATAATGTCGCCTGTATTCGAAAACGAGCTTGCTAAGGCATGCAGTTTGGAGGCGAAGCCTTTTAATATGGTGTTAATCCGCCAATTCCCATTGCGATCAATCAATGTGAAAAAGCTCTCATCATGATCCATCGTCAGCTCATCGCTAGAAACATCAATGGCAATTGAATATGGTTTGGTAATAACAGAATTCTCCATTTTAATACCAAACGGCATTGAAAATTGTAAATCATCCAACGTTAAATCCCAATCTAATTCTAACGGCATAAGTCCATATTGACTCCAATCAATTGATGGATATACATTTTCAACCTTCACTCCGTCCCGTTTCACCCATTTTCCTTTTGCCAGAACAGAGACCGGTGTCGGATTCTCCTCACTTGATAAGAAGTTAATATTTGCAACACGGCCAGTTGCAATATTACCATGTAAATAGTCAATGTTGTAGTATCTTGCAATATTTATCGTTGCCATATTATAGGCATCAATAAGTGGAACCCCTTTTTCAATTGCAATCCGAATCAACATGTCGGTAATACCTTGCTCATAAAAAGGAGATGTCGCACCGTCTGTGTTAAGCATGAGGCGGTCATAAGCATCAATGCCTAACCGATTCATATCATCTAACAATTCAGGAAGGTCGGGGCGAATAGATGAATGTCTTAGTGACACCATATATCCTTGCATTAAACGATTATAGACCTCTTCACCGTTAATGGCCTCGTGATCACAATCCGCTCCTAAGAGCATCATTTTTGCAAGTGTTTTTTCAGAAGCTCCAGGAAAATGGCCCTCAATTTGCTTCCGCATTCTTTTCGCTTCTTGAATCCAATGCAGCATCATGTCATCGCCATCTAGAAGCTTCGGCCATCCCGTTAGCTCCCCACCCTGAAGAACCGCATCGTGTTCGAGCCAGGATTTAATATTACTATGTGAAAACGTCTCTTCCTCATGCAGAATTTCAGTTTGGGGATCAAAGCGGCACCACCAAAACATTGTTGTTGGAATATTCCGCAGTTCCCTTAATAATGAAAACGCTTCCCTTTTTTTGAAGTTTAATACAAGAGGCATGTTGTCACTAATAATCGTCGTAGTGCCAAACTGTGATGCATATTCTGCTAATGTATGGGGATTATATAACTGAAACGGATGGGCGTGCGGTTCAATATATCCCGGTACAAGAATTTGGTCCATACAATCAATGATTTCACAATTTTCTACATGTGTTGGCAAATTATCGCCAACATAAACAATCCGATCCTGATAAATCCAAATATTCGCTTTCATCCATTTCCGAAATGTTTGATTTAAATACGTAGCATTTTTCAAAAGAATTGTGGGCGACACCGCTCCATCTAAAACGGACACATGTGTGCGTAAGTGTTTATTTTTCCACCGATAGCGCTGTTCCAGCATACGAGGTCCCTCCCTTATCAAGGTTGATTTATATATTTATGTTAAAAGTTTGATTTCATCAGAAAGAAAACCCTTACAAACGATACTTAAATACTATACTATCATATTTTCCCATTTAAAGCAGTAAAGAATCGATAATTAATATTAACATTTTGTGAAGGAGTGCACAATATGAATATCAAACCAAACATTGGAATATTAAATGCATTAATCCGGATTACTGCCGGGTTAACCATCCTTGCGTGGTGTACGGCAAAATTAGTGAAACGGCCTTGGCGGGATTCCTACTTGCTTATAGCCATTTGCGGGGCGATGAAGGTAGCGGAAGGAATTGTCCGCTATTGTCCATTAACAGCTATGTATAAAAAGTGCCCTGTTATGCAGCCATTAAAAGGCGGATCTTCAAAAGGGAGCTCTTCCTCAGAAACTCCTTCTATGGATGGAATGGAAGGGCTGAATGATGATGTTATGCCATATAATCCAACCTGATGAAGGGTATGAGAACTAGATGTTGTAAATAAATGCTCGTCAAGTTCTCATGGGAGGTCATGAGAACTGGACAAGCCTGCTTCATAACGGGGGCATAGAACAAAAACGATAAATAAAGGGCTCCCCGTTCTCATAAAGTTCAAATACCTTAAAGAAGGGGCTGCACATTAACTTGTGCACCCCTTAGAAAGGAAGTCGATTTCAAATGGATTGGTTCGTCCATTCGGCATTTGTATATATAGTCTTGATTGGCGGCATTATCGCTATCTTTTACGCGTTCAGGCGCCGTTCAAAAAATCGGGCTCGTTAACCTCGAGCCCGACTTTTTATTATCCGCGGATTTCCTAGAGATATCCGCGAATCTGACCATTTTATCCGCGATTTAACACCCATTATCCGCGAATTTAAGCAAATTATCCGCGAATCGCAGACGCAATCGCCTTCATCCCAATGTCTTTTCGATAAAAAACACCATCGCAGTTCAGTTTAGCAAGTTCCTTATATACTTTTCCTTGTGCTTCCTCAAGCTCAAGAGCCTTGGCCCCAACGAGGAGCACCCGGCCTCCTGCTGTTACAAAATCACCGGCTTCATTTTGGGAAGTCCCTGCATGAAAAACATACTCTGAGATTTCAGCTATCCCTGCAAGAACAGCACCTTTTTGATAGCTTTCCGGATATCCATTTGAAGCAACAACTACACCTAGCATTGCCTGGGCATCCCATTTAAGAACTGGCGTGCCCCCGTTTAATAACTCTAGAATCACTTCAACCAAATCGGATTTAAGCCGTGGCAGCACCACCTGTGTTTCTGGATCGCCGAAGCGGGCATTAAATTCAATCACTTTAGGGCCCTTTTCTGTTTTAATCAATCCTGCATATAAAATACCACAGAAGTTTCTGCCTTCCTGTACCATCGCTTTGGCAGCAGGAATGAGAACAGTATCAACAGCCGTTTGCACGGTATCCGCACCGATTTGCGGAACTGGCGAATATGCCCCCATTCCGCCTGTATTCGGACCTTGGTCGCCCTCAAATGCTCGCTTATGGTCCTGGGCAATTTCAAGCGGTAAAACAGTTTCTCCGTTAACAAATGCCATTAATGAAAATTCTTCGCCGCTTAAAAATTCTTCAATAACGACTCTCGAGGATGCCTCTCCGAACTTTTCACTTACCAGCATATCCTCAAGGCTTGCTAAAGCTTCCTCTTTCGTTAACGCAACCGTTACACCCTTCCCGGCTGCCAAACCGTCTGCCTTAATAACAATCGGTGCCCCTTTTTCCTCGACATACTGTCGGGCTTCATCAAAAGAAGTAAACACCGCATAATCAGCCGTTGGAATTTGGTATTTTTTCATTAATTCTTTTGCAAACGATTTACTTCCTTCTATTTCTGCCGCTGCTTTACGCGGGCCAAAAACCTTTAGTCCTGCTGCCTCGAATTCATCAGCGAGCCCTGCCAATAACGGGACCTCTGGACCGATAATAGTTAAGCCTACTTTTTCAGCCTTGGCAAATTGAAGAAGCTGCTCGTGGTTGGATTCCTCAATTGCTACAAGCTCAGCCACATCTGTCATCCCCGGGTTGCCAGGAGCCACGAACACTTTCTCAACAAGCGGGCTTTCGCTCACTTTCCGGCAAATCGCATGCTCACGGCCGCCGCGTCCAATGATAAGAACCTTCACGGTGCCCACCTCCGTTCCGTTTAGATAAAAGTTTAGTTTATTAGCGAATCGACATCGAAAACCTGCCGTTTTAGCGCACATTAATAATTAGTGTTTAAAATGTCTTACCCCTGTAAACACCATTGCAATACCATATTCATCAGCTTTTTTGATTGAATCAGCATCTTTAATGGAGCCGCCTGGCTGAATAATCGCCGTAATACCTGCTTTTGCCGCTGCTTCAACTGTATCGTCCATTGGGAAGAAAGCATCTGAGGCAAGTGCAGCACCTTCCGCTTTAGCGCCAGCCTGTTTAAGAGCAATATCTGCTGAACCGACGCGATTCATCTGCCCCGCACCAATCCCAAGTGTCATATCCTTATCGGAAACGACGATGGCATTCGACTTTACATGCTTAACAACCTTCCAGCCAAGCTTCAACGCTTCCCACTCTTCAGGAGTTGGTTCTCTTTTCGTTGGAACCGTTACTTCAGCATCCTCCAATGTATAACGATCTTGGTCTTGTACAAGCAGGCCGCCTTCAATCGTTACCATCTTCGCTTCCGGCTTTTGTTCTTGTTCAAAAGGAATTGTTAATAACCGCAAATTCTTTTTCGCTGTTAAAATTTCTACTGCTTCTGGAGAGAAGGATGGTGCAATAATAATTTCTAAGAAAATTTCATGCAGTTTCCGAGCAGTTTCTGCATCCACTTCACGATTTAAAGCAATAATTCCGCCGAAAATTGAAACTGGATCTGCTGCAAATGCTTTTCCAAAAGCATCAAAAACTGTTTTCCCAGTGCCGACACCGCATGGGTTCATATGTTTAACAGCAACTGCCGCTGGTTCTGTAAATTCTTTAACAATTTGTAAGGCCGCGTCAGCATCGTTGATATTATTGTAGGAAAGCTCTTTTCCATGAAGCTGCTTGGCATAGGCAATCGAGAAAGTAGAACCAAGCGGCTTTTGATAAAAAGCAGCCTTCTGGTGAGGGTTTTCCCCATAGCGAAGAGTTTGTTTTAATTCATAAGTCACAGTTAATTTTTCAGGGGTTTCTTCGCCGGCAAGGTTAGTCATGTATTCTGCAATAAGTGCATCGTATGCTGCAGTATGACGGAAAACTTTCGCTCCAAGCTTTCTGCGAGTTTCAAGAGTGGTTTCGCCGCCGTCCTTTAACTCAGCAAGCACTGTCGCGTAATCAGCCGGGTCTACGACAACTGTCACATACTGATGGTTTTTCGCTGAAGCACGAAGCATAGTTGGACCACCGATATCAATGTTTTCAATTGCATCGGCTACCGTCACATCTGGTTTTTCAATCGTTTGCTGGAATGGATAGAGATTGACACATACAATCTGAATTGGCTCAATGCCATGTTCTTCGAGCTGCTTTTGATGTCCTGCATCATCGTGTTTAGCCAGCAAACCGCCATGGATAAACGGATTTAACGTTTTTACCCGACCTTCTAGAATTTCCGGAAAACCGGTTACATCACTTACCCCTAGAACAGGAATTCCTTGTTCTTGAAGCATCTTTTTTGTCCCGCCAGTTGAAATGATTTCAAAACCGAGGGCAGCAAGCTCTCTGGCAAATTCCCCAACTCCATTTTTGTCTGAAACACTAATAAGCGCCCGTTTTTTCGTCATGTTTAACATCTCCTATTGTTAGCAGCATTTGCAGAATCGATGGATATAGCTTATGTTCAATTGCTTGAATCTTCCGTTGCAAGCTTTCTCTTGTCTCGTCTTCCTCCAGCCTAGTTCGTTCCTGAGCAATAATTGGTCCCGTATCCATTCCCGCGTCCACATAATGGATCGTTACGCCGCTCCACTGCGCTCCTGCAGCCAGTGCCTGACCGATGGCATCCTTTCCAGGAAAGTCTGGCAAAAGCGAAGGATGGATATTGATGATACGACCCTCGTACTGTCTCAAAAGCGTTGGGCCAATGAGTCGCATATAGCCCGCAAGGACGATCAAGTCCACATTGCGATTATTCAGCAGGAGGGCAATTTCATTTTCAAAATCCTCTTTGCTTGAATAATCCTTAGCACGAAATATATAGGAAGGAATATTGGCTGCTCTTGCTCGTTCAATCACATATGCCCCAGGCTGGTCGCAAACAAGCAGGGAAATGTTCGCTGTGAGATTCCCTGCTTGCACTGCATCGACAATGGCCTGAAAGTTACTGCCGCTTCCTGATGCAAAAATTGCGATATTTTTCATCGGCGGCCACCGCGTCCATTGATGATAATTCCTTCTTGATCTGTTACAGTTCCGATTTCAAAGACCGATTCTCCGCATTGTTCAAAATGCTCTTTTACTGCGGCAGCCTCCTCACGGTCAACGGCAATCACCATACCGATTCCCATATTAAAAATATTATACATCTCTTGGTAATCGATTTGTCCAACTTCGGATATTAACTTGAAAATAGAAGGAATATGCCAGCTTTTTTCATCAAGTTCCGCACCAAGTCCTGCCGGCAGCATACGTGGAATATTTTCAATAAAACCTCCGCCGGTAATATGAGCCATTCCTTTAAGGTTAAATTTCTTTAGCGCAGACAAAATCGATTTCACATAAATCTTCGTTGGTTTCAGAAGCTCTTCTCCTAATGTGCTCTCGAGTTCATCGACAAATTCCAGCAGGGACCAATTGTTAAACACCTTGCGAACAAGTGAATAGCCATTGCTGTGAATGCCGCTTGAAGCAAGACCAATCAGCACATCTCCCGGCTTGATGGTTTCACCGGTTACCAGCTGCTGCTTTTCGCAGGCACCAACGGAAAATCCAGCAAGGTCATACTCATCCTCACGGTAAAGACCTGGCATTTCCGCTGTTTCTCCGCCGATCAACGCACAGCCTGCCTGTTCACAGCCGTCCGCTACACCTTTAACAATTGCTTCGATTTTAGCCGGTTCCGCCTTCCCGCAGGCAATATAATCTAAAAAGTAAAGCGGCTCCGCACCTTGAACAACAATATCATTCACACACATTGCTACCGCATCAATCCCAATCGTATCGTGACGGTCGAGCATAAATGCGAGCATAATTTTTGTACCAACGCCATCGGTGCCTGACACCAATACCGGTTCTTTTAAATTTAGTGCCGATAGGTCAAACATACCGCCAAAGCCGCCGAGATTGCCTAGGACACCGGTTCTAGCCGTTTTTTGAACATGTTTTTTCATTCTTTCTACCGCTTCATAGCCTGCTTCGATATCAACGCCTGCTTGTTTATACGCATTTGCCACAGCCGTTACCCCCTTTGGTAATAGTATTGAAGTGTATCTGGATAGATTTCTGTCGGGTAATTCCCTGTAAAACAGCCGAGGCAAAAGCCGTTTGATCCTTCCGTTTGGCCAAGTGCCGCTACCATTCCCTCTGTACTTAAGAAGGTTAACGAATCAGCCCCAATGATCTTGCAAATTTCTTCAACCGATTTATCGGAGGCAATCAATTCTTCTTTTGTTGCTGTGTCAATCCCGTAAAAGCATGGATTTTTAATCGGAGGTGAGCTGATGACAACATGCACTTCCGTTGCCCCTGCTTCTTTCAACAAATTAACGATTCTTCTGCTGGTCGTACCGCGGACTATAGAGTCATCGACCATAACAACGCGCTTGCCTTCGACCACACCACGGACAGCGGACAGCTTCATTTTAACCCCTTGCTCCCGAAGTGCCTGTGTCGGTTGAATAAACGTTCTGCCGACATATTTATTTTTAATCAAGCCCATTTCATAAGGAATCCCGGTCGCTTCAGCATAGCCAATGGCCGCTGAAATACTGGAGTCGGGAACCCCTGTCACGACATCCGCATCTATAGGAGCCTCAACAGCTAAACGTTTCCCCATATTTTTCCGTGCTGTATGAACATTAACGCCTAGAATATTACTATCAGGCCTTGAAAAATAAACATATTCCATCATGCACATTGCCTTCGTGGAATTGACGGCGAACTGTTCTGATTTCAAACCGCTATCATTAATAATTAATAGTTCTCCCGGCTGGATATCCCGAATGTATTCTGCGCCAATGACGTCAAAGGCACATGTTTCGGAAGCCACAATGTAAGCATCGCCAAGGCAGGCAAGCGATAACGGTCTTAAACCTTGCGGATCAAGTGCCACCATTAACTCGTTTTCAGTCATGATTAAGTAGGCATAAGCACCTTTTAACATGGAAAGCGCATTTTTCACCTGGTCATTCTTATGAGCAAACCCGCTTCTTCTAATTAAATGCGCCAATACCTCTGAATCGGAGCTTGTTTGGAAAATGCTTCCCTGTGCTTCCAGCTGGTGTTTTAACGAGTTAGCATTTATCAAATTCCCGTTATGTGCTAATGCTAGGCTGCCGCTTTGCGAATGGAACAGAAGCGGCTGAACATTTTCATAGCCCCCGCCCCCTGCTGTCGCATAACGAACATGGCCGATAGCGGCACTGCCAGTTAATTCTGCCATTCTATCTGCTGTAAAAATTTCTGTGACCAGACCTTCGCCTTTTACACCCTTAAGTGTTTTGCCATCAGAAACCACAATTCCTGTTCCCTCTTGACCGCGATGCTGCAGGGCGTGCAGTCCATAATAGGTAAGCTGGGCGGCATCTTGATGTCCCCAGACACCAAAGACGCCGCACTCTTCATTTAATCCCTTGATTTCAGCAAGCATGGGATGGCTCCTTTCCAGGCTGCTTGCAATTCCTCAACTGATGCTTCAAGAGTCACTTCACCCTTAACCGCAACCTGCAAGCTGCCCGTTTGATTCACTTCGCCAATGAGCTGTGCTTCTACTAAACGTTCAAACTTTGCTTGATCCTCTTTTTTCACTGATAAAAGAAAACGGGATTGCGATTCACTGAATAATGCTGTGACCGGATTGCCGCTGATGTCTACTTTTGCCCCAAGCTGCTTGCTGCTGAATAGGGATTCTGCTAAAGCAACACCGAGCCCGCCTTCAGATAGGTCATGTGCTGATTGAACAACACCGGCACGAATCGCTGCTAATACTTGCTCTTGTCTTTCTTTTTCAAGATTTACATCTAATTCAGGTGCTTTACCAAAAACACGTCCGTTGTTGAGCAGCTTTTGCAGCTCACTTCCGCCGAACTCAGGTTTTGTTTCCCCAACTAAATAAATCAGGTCGCCGCTGTTTTTGAATTCTTGTGTTGTAATATGGTCAAGGTCGGTTACAAGTCCTACCATACCGATGACCGGTGTTGGATATATGGCTGTTCCGCTTGTTTCGTTATATAATGAGACGTTTCCGCCAATTACCGGTGTTTCTAGGACACGGCAGGCTTCACTGATACCGTCCGCTGATTTTTCAATTTGCCAGAATACCTCTGGTTTTTCCGGGTTACCGAAGTTTAAGTTATCCGTAATTGCTAATGGCTCTGCACCGGAGCAGATGATATTACGAGCTGCCTCTGCTACAGCAATTTTTCCGCCCGTTTCCGGATCAAGATAAACAAAACGGGAGTTACAATCGGTTGTCATCGCCAACGCTTTGCGTGTTCCTCTAATACGGACAACCGCAGCGTCGGAACCTGGTGCAACCACTGTGTTCGTCCGTACCATGTGATCGTATTGCTCGTAAATCCATTCTTTGCTTGCAATCGTTGGCTGGCTTAACAGCTGCACAAGTGTTTCTTTCACATCATTAACTGCTGGAATTTCATTTTTCATTGCTTGATACTCTGCAAAATAGGCAGGCTCTTTTGAAGGCTTGTGATAAACCGGAGCATCCTCTGCCAGTGCATCAACAGGAATATCAGCCACCACTTCTCCTTGATGGAAGAGGCGGAACTGCTTGTCATCGGTTACCTTCCCAATGGCCACAGCTTCTAAATCATATTTTTTAAAGAGGTCAACAATCTCTTGTTCTCTTCCTTTTTTCACAACAATCAGCATCCGCTCTTGGGATTCTGACAGCATCATTTCATAAGCCGTCATGCCTGTTTCACGCTGCGGCACTAGGTCTAAGTTCATTTCGATTCCCATGCCTGCTTTACTTGCCATTTCAGAAGACGAGCTGGCAAGACCTGCGGCACCCATATCCTGAATACCAACAAGAGCATCTGATTGGATGAGCTCTAAGCATGCTTCAAGGAGAAGCTTCTCCATGAATGGGTCGCCAACCTGTACTGCTGGGCGATTTTCATCAGACTGTTCTGTTAATTCTTCGGAAGCGAAGGTTGCCCCGTGGATCCCGTCACGTCCTGTTTTTGCCCCAACATACATTACAGTATTGCCTAGACCGTGCGCCTGGCCTTTTTTAATATCTTCATGATTGATAAGACCAACACACATTGCATTCACAAGCGGGTTGCCTTCATAGCATGATTCAAATTGCACTTCACCGCCGACTGTCGGGATTCCGATACAGTTACCGTACCCGGCAATCCCTGCCACTACTTCTTTAAAAAGATACTTTACACGTGCTGAATCAAGCTCGCCGAAACGAAGCGAGTTTAATAGCGCGATTGGGCGTGCACCCATGGAGAAAATGTCACGGATAATTCCGCCGACTCCTGTTGCTGCCCCTTGATATGGTTCAATCGCTGATGGATGGTTATGGCTTTCGATTTTAAAAACAACCGCCTGACCATCGCCGATATCCACAATTCCAGCTCCCTCGCCAGGACCTTGTAGAACTTTTTCACCTGATGTCGGGAATTTCTTTAGAACCGGCTTGGAGTTTTTGTAGCTGCAGTGTTCTGACCACATAACCGAAAACAGCCCTGTTTCCGTCCAGTTCGGTGTGCGGCCGAGAATGTTTTCAACCATCGTAAATTCTTCATCGGATAAACCCATTTGCTGGTATAGTTTTTCTGTCTTAATCTGCTGCGGATTTGGTTCATGCTTTAACAACATGTGCTTCCCTCCAAGTCTTTACGATTGATTGAAAAATTTTCAGTCCGTCTGCGCTGCCTAAAAGGACATCAACGGCACGCTCAGGGTGTGGCATCATACCAAGGACATTGCCTCTCTCGTTCATAATCCCAGCAATATCTTCTAAGCTCCCGTTCGGATTTTTCTCGTACGTAAATACGATTTGATTATTAGCTTTTAAGTTTGCTAGAGTTTCTTCATCACAATAATAATTTCCTTCACCGTGGGCAACAGGGATGGTAATGGTTTGGTCTGCTTCATAAGCGTTAGAGAACATCGTTTCGTTGTTTGCTACCTTCAGCTCAACAGGTTTACAAATAAACGAAAGACTTTCGTTTCTTTTCATTGCCCCTGGCAGAAGACCTGCTTCTAAAAGAATTTGGAATCCATTGCACACGCCAAGAACAGGTTTTCCAGCCTCCGCCGCTTTGATTACTTCTTTCATTACTTTACTAAAGCGGGCAATCGCTCCTGTGCGGAGATAATCACCATATGAAAAGCCTCCAGGAAGGAGAATTCCGTCATACCCGTCTAAGGAGTCCGTATCATGCCAGACATATTCTACTTCTTCACCGAGCTCATCTTTGATTGCATGGTACATATCGACATCACAATTTGATCCCGGAAAGACGATCACCGCAAACTTCACTGTGCGACACACTCCTCTACTTCATAGCGATAGTCCTCAATAACTGGGTTTGCAAGTAATTTTGAACAAACTTCATTGATGACTTCATGAATGTCACGGTCAGATTTCTCAATCTTTAATTCCATGTATTTACCAATTCGGACATCGGTTACTTCATTGTAGTTTAAAGCATTTAACGAGTTCGTTACAGCCTTTCCTTGCGGGTCTAATACACTTTCCCGTAATGTTACATATACTTTAACTTTATACATGCTGATGACCTCCAAGTATTTGTAGAATAGTTTCATAGGCTTCTGTAAGGCTTCCTAAATCACGGCGGAACACATCTTTATCGAGCTTCTTATTTGTTTCTTTATCCCATAGGCGGCAGGTATCAGGGGAAATTTCATCCGCGAGTAAAATTTCTCCTTCAGCGTCTTTACCGAATTCAAGCTTAAAGTCGATTAAGCGAATACCAAGGTCTGCAAAGAAATCAGATAGAACTCTATTGATTTGCAGTGCTTTTTCTCGTAACACGCTGATTTCCTCCGCTGTTGCTATATTCAGCTCAAGAATATGGCTTTTTGTAACAAGCGGGTCGCCTAGATCGTCATTTTTTAAATAAAACTCAACGAGTGGTGTTGTAAGCGAACGTCCCTCTTCGATTCCCAATCTTTTTGCCAGGCTGCCTGCGGCTGAGTTACGGACAACGACTTCAAGTGGAATAATGGCCACTTTTTTCACGAGTTGTTCTGTTTCCGAAACACGCTTGATAAAATGCGAGTCAATTCCGTTTTCTTTCAGCTTTGAAAATAGCAAGCTGGTAATCTCGTTATTTAAACGCCCTTTACCGGTGATTTCAGCCTTTTTTTGCCCGTTAAAGGCAGTGGCAGAATCCTTATACTCTACAAGAACAACCTGTTCGTCGTCTGTTGTGTAAATCCGCTTGGCTTTTCCTTCATATAGCAGTTCTCTCATCGTAGGTCACTCCTAATTTGTAATATTGGGAATCTTCGAGTTATGGTATGGGGCAGTTTATACCCCTTAATTGTGTTGTTATCGGTATTGGCTACATTGGGCTTGTGTTTTTGTTGGTTTCGGTCGCCTATAGACCTTTTTGGCTACCCTCAACTTGAGTTTTTCCCGGCTTCGGTCGCCTATAGACCTTTTTGGCTACCCTCAACCTGAGTTTTCCCCTGCTTCGGTTGCCTATAGATCTCATTGGCTACCCTCAACTTGAGTTTTCCCCTGCTTCAGTCGCCAATAGACCTTATTGGCTACCCTGAACTTGAGTCTTTCTCAGCCTCGGTCGCCAATAGACCTTATTGGCGACTCGAAACTTGATTTCCCCCTGGTCTCAGATGCCAGGAAATCCTATCCATTTAACCCCAGACGGTCAAAAATAGTATCAACATGCTGGAGATGGTAGCTGTAATCAAAGCAATCGGCAATTTCCTCTGGTGATAGCAGTGAGGTAATTTTTTCATTTGCTTCGATCAAGCTGCGGAATGGAACCTGTTTCTCCCACGCTTCCATCGCTCTAGGCTGTACGGTATCATATGCTTCTTCACGGGACAGCCCTTTATCAATCAATGCAAGCAAGACGCGCTGTGAATAGATCAGACCAAGCGTACGATCCATGTTGCGTTTCATATTTTCTGGGAATACCGTTAAGTTCTTCACAATATTACCAAAGCGATTCAACATATAGTTCAACGCAATCGTTGCATCCGGTAATATAATCCGTTCAGCAGAGGAATGGGAAATATCACGCTCATGCCATAACGGCACGTTTTCGTAAGCGGTCATCATGTAGCCGCGAATCACACGAGCCATCCCGGTCATGTTCTCAGAACCGATTGGGTTCCGCTTGTGCGGCATTGCTGACGATCCTTTTTGACCTTTAGCAAAAAACTCTTCTACTTCACGGGTTTCACTCTTTTGCAGGCCGCGAACTTCCACAGCAAATTTTTCAATAGAAGTCGCAATTAAAGCAAGCGTTGACATATAGTGTGCATGACGGTCACGCTGTAATGTTTGCGTTGAAATCGGCGCCGGCTGGATGCCTAATTTTTCACAAACATACTGTTCAACAAACGGGTTGATATTGGCATATGTTCCTACAGCGCCAGAGATCTTCCCAAATTCTACACCTTTAGCTGCCTGCTTAAAGCGCTCCAGATTCCGTTTCATTTCTTCATACCATAAAGCAAGTTTTAATCCGAAAGTAGTCGGCTCAGCATGCACTCCATGAGTACGTCCCATCATCACGGTATATTTATGTTCGATCGCTTTGTTCCGCAAAATTTCAACAAAGTTTTCGATATCTTTTAATAAGATCTCATTGGCTTGCTTCAATACATAAGAAAGAGCTGTGTCAACGACATCCGTTGAGGTTAAGCCGTAATGAACCCACTTTCTTTCTTCACCTAAAGTTTCAGAAACAGCACGGGTAAAGGCAACGACATCATGTCTTGTTTCCACTTCAATTTCATTAATTCGGTCAATATTAAATGATGCATTTTCTCGAAGCTTTTGAACATCTTCTTTCGGAATTTCGCCTAACTCTGCCCAAGCCTCACATGCAAGAATCTCTACCTCCAGCCAAGCATTAAAGCGGTTCTCTTCCGTCCAAATCGCACCCATTTCAGGTCTAGTATAACGATCAATCATGTTTTATCCTCCGATCTTTTCCTTAACTGCACCCCAGATAGAGCTTTCGTTGACCTCAGCCAGTGCCTCTTCAACAGAATCCCTCAGCAATGTCACGTGACCCATTTTACGCTTAATTTTCGCTTCTTTTTTCCCGTATAAATGAATCTTCCAGTCTGTCAAAGCGGGAATTTCCGCAAAGAGCTCTTCTAGATGCTCTCCTAATAGGTTGACCATTACGGACGGTTTTAATAGCTCCGTACTTCCTAATGGCCAATTGCAAATGGCCAGGACATGCTGTTCAAACTGAGACGTCACACAGCCCTCAATCGAATAATGCCCTGAGTTATGTGGTCGTGGTGCCAATTCATTAATATAAATCGTTCCGTCTTCGGTTACAAACATTTCGACTGCCAAAGTGCCAACTAAACCAAGCGAATCCGCAATCTGTTTTGCTTTTTCAACCGCTCTTAACTGAAGGCCTGTAGAAATCCGGGCTGGAACAATCGTTTGATGCAAAATGTTTTCTACGTGAATATTTTCCCCTACTGGAAAAATAGCTGTTTCACCGTCTAGACTGCGTGTCACAATCACCGATATTTCTTTTTCAAACCGAATCCATTTTTCCAACACACAGGCGCCATGTTCGAGAAGAGCCTCTCCTTTTTCCAGGTCCTGCTCTGTTTTAATTACCAGCTGGCCCTTGCCGTCATAACCGCCCCTTGCTGTCTTTAGCACGGCCGGATAACCGATTGTATTTATTTTTACAAATAAATCTTCAACAGATTCAATGACTTCATATGGTGCAACCTCAACACCGGCTTGACAAATGGCTGCCTTTTCCTTAATCCGGTCTTGTGTAATAGCCAAAAGCTGGGGTCCCTGGGGCACATATGCCTGTTCACAAATCCACCTCAGTGTCTCAGCATCAATATTTTCAAATTCATATGTTATCACGTCACTTACCGCGGCTAACTTAGTTATTGCCTCGCGGTCATCATAGGCACCAATAACTTCTATATCTGCCACCTGTCCGCAAGGAGAATCAGCTGCAGGCTCTAAAACGGCGATACGAAAACCCTTAGCTTTAGCGGCCAATGCCATCATCCGTCCTAGCTGGCCGCCGCCGATGATCCCAATCGTCGCTCCCGGTAAAATCGTTTTACTAGACAAGTTCATCACTACTTTCCAACACTTCTTGGCGGGTTGCCTCTCGTTTCGCTTCGAGCCTTGCCGCTAATGCCTCATCCTCTGTTGCTAAAATCTGCGCTGCCAAAAGACCGGCATTAACTGCTCCTGCCTTACCAATCGCTACAGTTGCCACTGGCACTCCGCCTGGCATTTGGACGATTGACAGCAAGGAATCTAACCCGTTTAAGGCTTTCGATTGAACCGGAACACCAATTACCGGCAAAGTGGTTTTTGCCGCAACCATTCCCGGTAGATGTGCTGCACCGCCTGCACCGGCAATAATTACCTTGAGGCCTCTCTCTCTAGCCTCCTCTGCATATGTAAACATCAAATCAGGTGTTCGATGTGCGGATACAACCTTTTTTTCATAGGCTACTTTCAATTGTTCCAATTGATCGCAGGCATGCTTCATTGTTTCCCAATCCGATTTGCTCCCCATAATAACACCAACACGCGCTGTCATCTGGAAGCCCCCTTTTTTTTTTTAATATAAAAACCCGGCAAATAGCCTCTCTAAAAGAGAAAGCCATTTGTCCGGGCTAAAGAACAGGTCAACAAAACGAAGGGGTATGCCCAAGGCTCCCTTACTTGTTGCCGAACATATTGACTTTCCCTCATAGTCCAATAATTTACGGTTATTGGGTAGAAACTTATGGGCCATATTCCCATGGATATACGAGGGTAAAGGTGAAATTTGTCGATTAACTACTTTTAGTTTAACAGCCTTAGCCTCCTGCTGTCAACAATAAATCGAACGTTATTTTTACAACCTAAACGGAATGTTCGTGTTTTGCTTAAATTAACTTCGCTTCAAAGACGATTTGTCTGCCAATTGGTTCATAACTCGTTTCATTGCCCTTTTTTACTTCTTGAAAAATTGGCTTCTCGATCCGGCGGACTGGTGTGTATCCTTCTTGCTTCATTCTATTTAAACATTCTTCAATACTTTCATGTTCCTGAACTTCAAATTTCTTTTTGCTCATTTAAACAGCTTCCCTCGTTTCACGGATTTTACCCAAAAGCCGCCGTGGATTGTTTTCGGCTCATAGGCGATGATGAAAGCTTTGGGGTCCAAGCTTTTGATTGTATCATATAGCTTTAGTTCAAATTTCCTCGGGGTCAGAATCTGCATAGCCATCCGGTTGCCTTCAAGCCCGTGAGCCTGCCAGTCTGTGACACCATATCCTTTTTCCCTCAAAAGCTTTGGCACATCTTTATCCCATTCTGCTGTAATGACATTGACCGTAATATATCCTAACGCCAGCTTTTCTTCAATTTTCATTCCCACAATAACTCCAATACCATATCCAACCGCATAGGCAATCAGGTTTTGAATTTCATTTAAATTTTGCAGTACTAGCCCCAGACCAAGAACATAAATAACAACTTCTATCATACTGAGACACGCTGCTAAATAACGCTGTCCCTTTAACGTTAATATCATTCTTATTGTAAAAAATGATACATAAACGATATTAATGATTAAGATGATGGATACCATTACAAAACTATTTTCTAACATGGAGGAACCCCCTTTTTTATGATGCTCATTTCACTTTAGCACAAATTTAAATTTTGTTAAGTCCAATTTTTGCACAAACTAACACGAGGTGATTTTCATGTTAAAAAAATTATTTCTAGTAACAATTGGTATTATTTGTTTTTTCTCTTTTCAATTATATGGATCAGCGAAAGAACAACACAAGGCAGCGTTTATTCGGAATAATGACCTCTGGATTAAAATTGGAAATAATGAAAACCAATTGACTAATGGGGATTATGTCCGTTTTCCAAAATGGTCTAAGGATGGAAACTGGATTGCCTATTTACGTGGAAAAACGGGAGAAGGGTATGTGGGCGAACTATGGGTTTATCATGTTTCGATGAACAAGCATTTTAAGGTGATGGAAAATGTCGATAAAAACTTTCAGTGGTCACCCCGTACCAATGAGATAAGTTTTATGATCAAAAAAGATGTATTTGTACTAACCGTCGACCCTTCAAAACCCTTTCTAGTTCGTTTAGCTGCTAAGACAATCGAAAACTTTTCCTGGCTTCCTAAAGGTGATGGATTATTAGTCTCTAAGAAGAAAAATCAGCAGCTAAATTCCGATATTCTTTTATTTAAGGTCTTTTTAGGAAAATACCCGGAAGAACCTTTGATTAAACATTTTTATACCGTGCCGGTAGGGGAAAACGAAATAGTAGTCAGCACAAGTCAATTTAAGTGGTCACATGATCAAAGATGGCTTAGCTTCTTACTTATACCAACCGCTTCGCTCTCCGCTGACAGTAATACCCTTTGTATACTGTCATCAGATGGTAAAACGTTTCGTAGAATAGCAGAAATGTTAAATGACGATAATTGGTTCCACTGGGCTCCTGTAGGCAGCAACCTAGGGTTTATTAGCGGCATTGGCCGGGAAGCAACGGTGAACAAATATTTACGGATAATCCATGTTCCCAGCTTTAAGAAAAGGCCATTAACACCCAAGGGATATGTAGAAAGGGTTTTTATATGGAAAGGCAGCGGAGTGCTTTATTCATCACGTTCCTTAGAAACCACTCAAGGTCCTCTAAACCAAAGGCCCTTACCCTATTTGTATAAAATAATTCTTTCTAGTTCACATCAAAATCAGATTGGCAGGCATCCAGTAACTGTAGGTGATTTTGTCTTGAACTATTATGATAAAAAGCTGTATTGGGTTAGGACTAATCGGAAAACTGCAGTTGTAATGGTGGGAGATGTGATAACAGGACTAGAATTAGAATGGATCAATAATATTACTTTGGCAAGTACATATTATGCAAGGTGGAAATGGGATGAAGTGTTTAGTTTTTATGGGGAGAGGAATGAATAGAGTTTTCGGGTTTTTCAAGGAGGGCTAGCAAACAAAAAAGACAATCTTTTTCAGATTGTCTTTTTTGTTTGCCCGGCAGCGTCCTACT
>NZ_BNDS01000036.1 GCF_014656545.1 Neobacillus kokaensis | reverse complement strand
ATAGATGCTCTTCCCGGTTTTTGGGCAATGCAGCCTTCTTCCTTTGACCAAAATAGATGCTCTTCCCGGTTTTCGGGCAATGCAGCCATTTGCTTCTTTTAATAATCTCCCCTATTATTTTCAACGAATTTTAAACAGTTTTTATGACTTTATTTCTCATTAGGCATTTCGTTGTATATAATAGGGCTGAGGTGAGTGTATGGCACGGGAACGCAAATTCTCCACAGATGAATTATTTCAAGCAACTAAGGAACTGCTGCTGAGTCATGGCTATGAGGCCTTTACGTTTAGTTTGCTGGCTGACAGCTTACAGGTATCTCGCGGTGCACTTTATAAATACTATGAAAATAAGGAAGAGCTCATCACGAACTATTACTTTTATGAAATGGACCAATATTTGCTCAAGCTGAAACAAATAGATCTACACCAGGGGTTTGAGGCACAATTTAACTACCTGTTGAACCTGATGTTTAGTTACTCTGACATTCAGAAGCTAATCAAAATCGGCCAGCGGGTACCAGACCATGAAGAAAAATTTAAGACACTCCATACCGATATGTACCAATACTTACAAGACTTTGTGGAATTAGGGAAAAAGGAAGGGAAACTGAAGCGCGACCTTCCAAATAATTTGATTTTGGGGTACATTTTCCAATCTGTTGCCATCCCCAATCATGCGGATATCCCCCATCCCGTTTGGGTCAGCTCCATTAAAGAAATTATTTGTCATGGAATGTTCATAAACAACTAAATTGACACATATGTTACTTTAAATGATAATAAAAGTGACATATATGTCATTTTATTTTTTTCAAAAGTGACACTCATGTCACTTTAAGGATTCCTATAAAGAAGGGAGTAAATAAACTCGATGAAGTCATTTCTACAAGCGATTACCGATCGCGTTTCGACTAAAAAGGGAATGTGGATCACGCTTGCTGCTTGGTTGGTTCTCACCATGTTACTAGCGGTATTTGCGCCAAGTTCCAAGGACTATGAAGTATCCCGAATCGATTCTCTGCCAAATGATGCAAAATCCGTTATTGCTCAAAAAAAGATGGATCATTATTTTCCTAATAATGAGGGAACCCCTGCTATTCTAGTTTTTCAATCCAAAGATGGAGAAGTAGAGGTTCAAAAGCTTAGTGAGGTCCTAGACAAAATAAAGGAAAAAAATATTAAAGGAATCGATCAGATTATCCCGATTGCCTCACTTCCACCTCAAGCAGCTGCCGGCTTTTTTTCAGATGATAAGAAAACAGCTATCGTTCCGTTAACCTTTGATGCCTCACTTGAAACCAAGGAATTAAGAGATTCCCTGGCTGCGGTTAAGGAAGTTGCCAAAGATGCGACGGATTATAAATTGTATGTTACCGGACCTGCCGGGATTGCTGCTGATTCTCTTGATCTATTTTCCCGCGCTGATGTGGTTCTGATTTTATCAACAGTCGGTTTAATTCTTGTTTTGTTAATCGTGATTTATCGCTCGCCGTTATTGGCTTTTATTCCACTTCTTGCAGCTGCCTTTGTCTATGAGGTAGTCAATCAGATTTTGGGAATCATGGGCGCAGCGGGGCTTGCTTTAAGTAATCAGACATTGTCGATTATGTCGATTCTGTTATTTGCTGCAATGATTGATTATTCCTTATTCGTTTTTTCTCGGTACCGTGAAGAACTCACAAGTCATGAAAGCAAGTTTCAGGCGATGAAGGAAGCAATGCGGGAAACGGGTATGCCGGTCTTCTTCTCTGGTGGAACGGTTCTGGCTGCCATGCTGGTGTTATTCTTTGCTCAGTTTGGCGACTACCGAAACTTTGCCCCAACCTTTGCAACGACAATGGCCGTGATTATGGTGGCATCCATCACGCTTGTTCCTGCCTTGTTTACCTTGTTTGGCAGGAAGTCCTTCTGGCCGAAAATACCTCATGTAGGTCAGCAGTTTGCCAGCAAGCATGTTGTTTGGGGGAAAATTGGGCGCTTTGTTGTTAAAAAGCCTGCTCTATCTGTTATTGTTATCGGAATTTTCCTATTAGTATCAGCAAGTAACCTATTTAATCTAAAATATGAATATGACACGATGAAATCATTCCCTAAAGATATGCCTTCACGTCAGGGCTATGAAATTTTAGCTAAGGAATTTGGGGGCGGTGATTTGGCGCCGACCACTGTGGTGTTTGAATCTAAGGGCACCGTTACGGCTGAACAGCAGGAAAAATTAAAAGCCGCATTGGAGAGTCAGCCCCTCGTAGACAACGTTCGCTTAAGCGGTAAAGCAAAAGATGACTCGGTGCTTTATTACAGTTTAACATTTGAAGGAAATCCGTATTCGGTTAAAACAATTGACGCACTGGAAAAAACCATTAATCATTCTAAGAGAATTGTTACTGACAGCGGGCTTAAGGGCAAGTTGTTTTTTGCCGGTGAAACGGCCGTTAAAGTGGATGACCGTAATGTCAATGACCGCGATGTTGCTGTGATTGTGACGCTGGAGACGATTTTAATCTTCGTCTTGTTGATTGTTTTAACAAGGTCGTTTAAAATGCCGATTTATATGATGGGCACTATCCTAATTTCGTTCTTTGCCGCATTAGGATTAGGCACCTTCTTAAGTAATCTGATTTTCGGGATAGATACCATCAGCGACCGCGTGCCGCTTTATGCCTTCGTCTTCTTGGTCGCCTTGGGAATTGACTATAATATCATTCTCGTCTCAAGGTTCCAGGAAGAAAGAGCGAAGCATAATGTTAAGGAAGCGGTAGAAATTGCGGTTACCAACACGGGCGGCGTCATTTCCTCGGCCGGTTTGATACTGGCAGCCACCTTTGCCGTCTTAATGACACAGCCAATCCAACTGCTTTTTATTTTCGGCTTTATTGTTGCTGTAGGAATCCTGCTTGATACCTTCTTAATTAGAGGAATATTATTACCAGGGTTAATTGTTTTATTGGAAAAAGATAAAAGGGTTAGTGAGAATAAGTAAAACATGGGGACGGATCATACGTCTCATTCTTTGAATGAGGCAAGGGGACCGTCCCCTTGTTTCAAAAAATAACTAGTCTTTTGAATTAATAGTTTTTAAATGTTTGTCGCGTTAAATCAATAAAAGCCTTTAAAGGCGGTGTCATCCATTTGTCTTTATGCCAGGCTATTTGAGTATACGTGGGAGCTGCGGTATTTTTCCATCCTAGCTTATTCATTCTCCCCACTCTAATATCTTCCTCTACTGCCATCATTGGTAACAAAGCGATTCCGAGCCCTGCTATTACACATTGTCTTATTGCTTCTATGCTTCCAAATTCTATTTTATTTAATGAGGACACTCCTGCTGAACGGAAAATGCCTTCAAAAATGTTACGGTAGGAACAGCCGGCTTCCGTCAACAGAAGTGTTTCATGTTGCAGGTCTTCTGACGATACTTCAAATTTCTCCTTTAACGGATGGGTAGATGATGCGACGATTACAAGTTCCTCTTTGATTAATGGTTCTATTACCAGCGCTTCCCCAGGCCTACATGTATCCATAATGAAAGCTACATCGAGTACCCCCGCTGCTAGCTGTTCCCTTGCCATTTCATCAGAATGAGCCGGTTTAAAAACAAGCTTAACCTTAGGGAATTGAGATTTAAATTCTTTTAAAATCGGTGGAAGCCTATAGGTACATTGGCTTTCCTGAGCTCCTACTATCAGTGTGCCTGTCTGTTCTTCTGATCCACTTACAATCAACTTTGCCTCTTCACTTATTCTAATCATTTTTTCCGCGTAGGCTTTAAACTGGTATCCAGCCTTTGTTAAAAATAACCGCTTCCCTAGTCGTTCAAACAGCGGTGTTCCCAATTCAGACTCAAGGGCTTTTATTTGCGCCGTTACACTTGATTGTGCAAAATTTAAAAGTTTAGCTGTTTGGGTGAAATTTAAATTTTCTGCAGCTATTGTAAATGTTATCAATTGTTTGATTTCCATTCCATCACCTAATCGTTATTATCGATTGATTCAATCAAAATAATCATCTTTATTGATTGATAATTACATTATAAAATATCAATGATCGTAATAAAAGTTATTTAAAGGAGAGAATGAGCTGATGACAATCGCGGTTATTTACGGAGGTACCCGACCAGACGGAAACACAGAAACATTAACGGAACAAGCCATTCAAGGGATCAAGGTAGAAAAAATATTTTTACGGGATTTTCATATTCAGTCGATTATCGATGGTCGACATACAGAAGAAGGATTCCAAGCTGTAGATGATGATTATAACTCCATTATTGATCGGGTTTTACCACATGACATTCTCATTTTTTCTACACCTATTTACTGGTATAGCATGTCTGGCACAATGAAAAATTTTATTGATCGCTGGTCACAAACATTAAGAGATGAAAAATACGCAGATTTTAAAAAGCAAATGTCACAGAAAAAAGCCTTTGTTATTGCTGTAGGAGGAGATGACCCTACTATCAAAGGATTACCAATGATACAACAGTTTCAACATATCTTTGATTTTATGGGAATCTCATTTGAAGGGTACATTCTAGGAGAAGGAAATAAACCGGGAGACATTCTGAATGATAAGAATGCTTTATTCGCAGCTAATCAACTACAAAAAGGGTTTATCAATTAGATTTGCTAAAAGACGGGGACGGTTCCTGCTTTTCATTTCTTGCCAATGAAACAGGAGAACCGTCCATATTTAATCTTATGTTATTTCCATATGTTCTTTATAGGTTCTACCCTCTCGCTTTCACCCAAATGCTTTAAACCGTATAGGTCTTCAAGGGTTCTTAATAGATTGTAGTGATTTAGCTTTTCGTTGTATTGGCCAGGCTTGACCATTGGGCCGACGAAAAAGGTTGGGATTTTGTTGTCTTGTGAGTAATCGTCCTCGTCCCATGTTACGATCAATAAACTGTTATGGTTTTTTGCCCATTGGACATATGGGTCGATATATTTCCTCAGCCAATCATCCGCCTCCTTTATGGAGCCGTCATGCATATCATTGCGTAAGGCAGGGATAACGAATGAAACCGTCGGCAATTTCGAAAAATCCTTTGGAAAATTTGTCAATGGCTGATTTGCCTCTTTCGGAACATTGGTGAAGTTCACCCATGGATTATGCTTACGTGCATAGCCGCCGGAACCCGTAGACTCCCTATCAAAGCCAACGGAAGGAAGATCTTCCGAGAAGCCAACAAACGTATAGTTTTTAGCAATCAGCTCACTTGCCAAATTATCTGTTGAAAATTTCACTTTAGGAACCTTATCATTGGTCACACCTTGATTGGACCCTGAAAACAAATCCAAATAGTTAGGCTGACTCGGATGTTCAATCGCATAATAATTGGTAAAGTTTGCACCCTCTTTCATAAGGGAATTGATATAAAGTGCCTTCTTATTCCCTTCAATTGCTTCTTGTGACCGATTTTCTTCAACCACAATGACGATATGATCAATTTTTGGAGACTTTTCCTCTGCAGCTGTATTTGGGGAGGATGGATTCTGTTTTTTAGGCTGATGATTAGGTGCACATGCATTTAATATGACGAAGAGTAATATGATGAGAATTCCCCATTTTTTTAACAATTCGTATGCCTTCTTTCCTTTTAATTCTTAATTCTATTATTAACCAAGGAGCATAAAAATGAACAGTATTTGCGAAAAGAATAAGGCTTGACTTGAGGACAAGCATCGTCGTCAAAGCTTAAAAGTTAGAATTATAAAAAGCACGAAACAGAAGCAACATGCCCGTGATTCATGTGTGTTATATTTCAAATAGGAAGGATGTGTGGAAAATGAGTTTTTCCAATAAAACCGTGATTGTAACAGGCGCTGGCAATGGAATTGGGAAAGGAATTGCACTGCTTTATGCTGATAGGGGAGCTAATGTAGTATTAGCGGACATGGATGAAAAGGCAGGCATTGAAACTGCTGAGAGGATCAACGTTCAGGGCGGCAAGGCTATTTTTGTACATACAGATGTTAGACAGGAAGCAGATATTGTCGAGCTGATGGAAACAGCCTATAAAGCATATGGTCAGATTGATATTTTAATCAATAATGCTGGAAAAGGAATGTTCAAGTCACCTTACGAACTTACAATTGAAGAGTGGGATGATGTGATTAACACCAACTTAAGAAGTGTGTTCCTTGGGTCGCGAGAAGCAGCCAAATATATGCGAAAAAACAAGGATGGTGGCTCCATCGTCAATATTGCCTCGACAAGGGCCATCATGTCAGAGCCTAACTCTGAGGCTTATGCAGCTACAAAAGGCGCGATTGTCGCTATTACTCATGCCCTTGCTGCCTCATTTGGCGAAGACCGGATTACAGTCAATGCCATTTCTCCAGGTTGGATTGAAACAGGGGATTACGCGAAATTAAGCAAAGCGGATCATGAGCAGCATTTTTCAAAGCGTGTTGGAAAACCTGACGATATTGCCCGTGCCTGTCTTTATTTAACGGCCAAAGAAAATGACTTTGTCACAGGCATAAATCTTGTTGTTGACGGCGGGATGACACGAAAAATGATCTATGAGGAGTAATAGTTGGCTGGTGTTTCAATCAAACGTTTGATTTATGCCGATTATCTGCACTATTTGTGACAATATCTATACTTTTTCAATGGATATCTACACTTTTTGAAATTGATATCTACATTTGGACCAGAGAGGCAAAAGAACTCTTTCCATCTTAAAGGAAAGAGTTCTTTCAATTATCATTTATACCCAGCCACGGAAGCGGGATGCTTCTGCGACTTTTTTGATTCCGACCATATAGGCAGCTAAGCGCATATCCACACCATGTGCTTCAGCTGTTTGATAAATATTTTCAAAAGAATTGGTCATGACTGCCACAAGCTTTTCATTAACTTCTTCTTCTGACCAATAATATCCTTGATTATTTTGTACCCATTCAAAATAGGATACAGTTACCCCCCCAGCACTTGCTAAAATATCAGGAACTAGCAGAATGCCGCGCTCTGTTAAACTATTGGTAGCTTCAAGGGTTGTAGGACCGTTAGCGGCTTCAACAACGATGGAAGCCTTAATATTCCCTGCATTTTGAGCCGTAATTTGGTTTGAAATCGCCGCAGGAACAAGAATATCACACTCTAATTCAAGCAATTCACTATTAGTAATCGTATTATCAAATAATTTCGAGAAGGTGCCGAAGCTGTCTCTTTTATCTAAAAGATAATCAATATCTAGTCCTTCAGGGTCATACACACCGCCATAGACATCTGAAACAGCTACAACTTTGGCACCTGCATCATGCAGGAATTTAGCCAAAAAGCTGCCGGCATTACCAAAGCCTTGAATGACTACCCGTGCGCCTTGCAGTTCCATTCCTTTTTTCTTTACCGCTTGTTCAATGCACATCGTCACACCAGCTGCTGTTGCAGTTTCTCGGCCTTTTGAGCCCCCTAAGACAATCGGTTTCCCAGTGATAAATGCTGGTGAATCAAACTCACGTAACCGGCTGTACTCGTCCATCATCCAGGCCATAATCTGTGAATTCGTGTATACATCCGGTGCCGGAATATCCTTAGTTGGACCTACAATTTGGCTAATTGCGCGAACATAGCCGCGGCTTAGTCTTTCAAGCTCTCTAAAAGACATTTTTCTAGGATCGCAAATAATTCCGCCCTTACCACCGCCATAAGGAAGATCAGTAATGCCGCACTTTAAACTCATCCAAATTGATAAAGCTTTTACTTCTTCTTCGTCTACCTCCGGATGAAAACGGACTCCACCTTTTGTCGGACCTACTGCGTCATTATGCTGAGAACGATAACCTGTAAAGATTTGGACAGAACCGTCATCCATTCTAACTGGAATCCGGACCGTCAACATGCGAATTGGCTCTTTTAATAGCTCAAACATTTCATCTGAATAACCTAATTTTGAAAGTGCCTTTTGGATTACGGTTTGGGTCGAATAAAATAAATTTAATGACTCCTGTTCTTTTTGCTGTTCCTTTGTTATTTCATTTGTCAGTGTACTTTTAGACATACATGACACCCCTTATTATATTGGTAAGCATGGTTGAACGTTTTTGCTCACAATACATATTGCAAGTTTCGTGCCAATAAAATTTCGTTGTCTTATAAGCATTTACCCCTATCAAACGCCAATATTTTTTGCTGTAAACATAAACAATTGAAAGATAACCGCAAAATAATTTTGCTCATCTAAAATTTGTGGACGGTTCTTGTGTTTCAATGGATGTAAAATAACCATCTCCACTCTTCACTAGGCAGCAGATTGAATTAGGTTTACTTCTTTAGCATACATACTTCATAATAAAATTAATATAGAGCAATTTTCAGACTATTAAGGAGGAATCATAAATGAATTATTCAACAAAACTGGTAAAAGTAAATAAGGATCCCGGACATGGGTCACACATCTCCCCCGTTTATTTGACTTCAACGTTTGTTTTTGATGATGCCGAAATTGGAGCAAAGCGGTTCGCGGGGGAAGACCCTGGATTTATGTATTCTCGTCTAGGAAACCCCAATGTTCGTGAGTTGGAAGAAAAGGTAGCTGCACTGGAGTTTGGTGAAGGCTGCTTGGCGTTCTCATCAGGAATGGCTGCCATAACTGGCTGCTTCTTAGGAATTTTACAAGCAGGAGATCACGTGGTTGCACACACAGCATTATATGGAGCTACTCACGCATTTTTAACTACAACTATAAAGAAGTTTGGAATTGATGTGACATTTGTACCGTTTAAAACCGGTGAAGAGCTTGAACCTCACATCACAGATCGAACGAAAGTGGTCTATTTTGAAACCCCTTCCAATCCTACACTTTCATTAGTGGACATGGAAAGTGTAGCAGCAATTTCCAGACAAAAGGGAGCTTTGACCATTGTTGATAATACATTTTTATCACCCTATTTACAAAATCCTATTCTACATGGAATCGATATTGTCGTCCATAGCGCCACAAAGTATCTATCCGGGCATGGATATCTTATCGGCGGATTAGTCATTTCTAGAAAGGATATTATCGATCCAATGCGAAAAGAAGTGCAGAAAAATATGGGTGCCAATCTTTCTCCAATGGATGCCTGGCTGCTTTATCAAGGGATCCGAACCTTACACATTCGCATGGACCGCTCGCAGGAAAATGCGCAAATTTTGGCTCAGCGCTTAGCAAATCATAAGGCCGTTGACAAAGTATATTTTCCTGGACTGGCAAATTTCGAAGATAAAAATATTATGGAGAAACAAATGAAAGGTCCTGGAGCGATGATTTCATTTATTTTAAAGGGAGGATATGAAACAGGGGTCAAACTTATGAATTCAGTTAAACTAAGTACTTTAGCAGTTTCACTAGGAGATGTGGGGACACTCATTCAACATCCAGCGTCAATGACACACGCCATAATCCCTAAGGAAGAACGTGAAAAAGCAGGTATCGATGATGGGCTCGTTCGTTTTTCAGTCGGAATTGAGGATGTAGAAGATATTTGGAAGGATCTCGAAATGGCATTGGGTTAACCAACAGAAATAAAGATATGTTTTCATATACTGTATCCCTTTTGTAAGGCAAATTCTATACATAAGGGATTTTCCTTTTTCCCCCAAAACCAAGATGCCCCATTTATGATAATGCAAAATTATTTTGCAGCAATCCGTTTTTTTTGGTTAAATAGAGGCATTAGGATTAGACAAGGGGTATGTGCCATCATGAAAAATTCACAGACTGATTTGATATATTTAACCCAGATGTATAAACGGATTTTAGACGAGGTAGACGTTGGGGTACATGCTGTTGATGAAACAGGAAAAACGATTATTTATAATAAAAAAATGATGCAAATGGAGTCGATGGATCTTCACGATGTAATCGATAAAAATTTACTAGACGTGTTTATGTTTAAAGATGACCAAGCTAGTACTCTTGTAAAAGCGCTCCAAGATGGTAAGGAAACAAGTAACGTAAAGCAGACTTATTTTAATAATAAGGGTCATGAAATTACAACCATCAACAATACGATTCCCATCTATGATGGTGAGAAACTGCAGGGTGCTGTTGAAATTGCAAACGATGTAACAAAGCTGGAACGGCTGATGAAAAGCAATATGAACAAGGGGCCCGCTAAATATACGTTTGATAATATTATCGGAAGAAGTGCTGCCATTAAGGAAGTAATTGAATCAGCTCGCCGGGCCACAAGAACCTCTTCCTATGTATTAATCGTCGGAGATACAGGTACTGGTAAAGAGCTTTTTGCCCAAAGCATTCATAACGCAAGTGACCGTTTATCTGGTCCGTTTATTTCACAGAACTGTGCTGCATTACCGGATAATTTAATTGAGAGCCTTCTATTTGGTACAAAACGGGGAGCCTTTACTGGCGCCATGGATACTCCTGGATTATTTGAACAGGCAAACGGGGGCACCTTGCTGCTCGATGAGATTAACTCCCTTAATTTAAATCTACAGGCAAAATTGCTTCGCGTCCTGCAGGAGAAAACAATTAGACGCATTGGGGATACGAAGGATACACCTGTTGATGTGAGGGTTATTGCGAATATGAATGAAGACCCAATTGAAGCCATTGCGAATAATCGGATGCGCAAAGACCTATTTTATCGCTTGGGAGTCGTTACCGTTTTTGTCCCGCCGCTAAAAGATCGTAAAGAGGATATACCCTTATTGGTGGATCATTTCATTGAAAAATATAATCAGCGTTTTCATATGAATGTAAAAGGATTATCCGAGGAGGTCAAATCTTCTTTCTTAGAGTATGATTGGCATGGGAATGTTCGTGAACTTGAGCATATTATCGAAGCAGCCATGAACATTATGATCGATGAGGAATACATTATGTACTCTCATTTACCATACCAATATCGAAGCAAAGCGCAAATAAGAGAAAGAATGATGCCTGTTTCCACTGTGGATACGTTCATGAAAGAAAATGCTGATGTGACTGTACCGCTCAAAGAACAAATGGAATTATTCGAAAAAACCTACGTCGAGCACGTCTTAAAAAAACATGATTTCAACATCTCAAAGGCAGCCAAAGCACTCGGACTAAGCCGCCAAAGCCTGCAATATCGAATGAAAAAATTAAACCTTTAGAAAAATATATAACGGGTTCTTTTTTGATAGGGAAGGCTCCTATTTTAAGGGGTAAATCGCTGTAAAAATAACAATACAAATCACAAATAAAAGAGCAGGAAATTCCTGCTCTTTACTTATTGAATAAAATATTTTCTAATGTCTTTGCATTATTTTTATCTAAAGTTCCATACCCTTCTTTTTCATTATTGCTAATAATTGTTGCGGTATCATTACTTTGATTGAACCAAATCCCGTATTCAAATAACCTTTCAGGCATATTCTCATCGTACTTAAAAAATAAAGTTGCCTTTACATCTTCTTTTCTAGCTATTTTAGGTTCTATATCAGGTTCCCACTTAATTTGTTTAAATGTTTTTCTTAACACATCTATCGTTTCTTTATCAGCAATCACTAAAGCTTCTTCATAACTTTCATCTTTAACCACTTCAACATCTACTCTAATAAGTTGATTTAAATTAAATTCATTCGGGGTTTTATTTGTACAGCCTATTAGAAACATTGCGAAAGTAATACTGATGATAAGGTAAATATCCGTGCGTTTCAACAAAAAATCCTCCTATTATCTAAGTCTCTATTAGATTATACAGCATTTTCCAAATAGAACCTTTAACTATCTAAAATAAGGTATGTCATTGATTTTAAATTTTCTTATTTAATCCCAAGTAGTAGTGCAAGGTTGAGTAATCAATGTAACCATAGATTTAGCATTATCATCAATAAAGACAATACCAATGTCCAACTAAAATTTATATGCTAATCTTGTGCTATTTTATCTATGATTTTAATAAGAAACCTTAATTAACAACAAAAATCACAGAACAAAAATTTGTTACTTTGTCTGTGATTCGATATTTATTTTCAACTTTACTCTCCCAAAAGAAAACCCGTTAAAAAATATAGGGACGGTTCTTTATTTCCTTTTAAGAAATAAAAGAACCGTCCCATATTTTAAGCTTTTTCCAATACAAGCCGTAACATTTCAAATAACAAGAAATTAAAAAAGATCCATACAGCACCATACACGTATCCCCCGACAATATCGCTAGGCAGTACATTGATTATTGCTATATTTGTAATTGCTAAACCAATTAATATGAATAAGATTAATAACGCTGCAAAAACTGGAGCCACTCCTGTTTTTGCATGACGGACAAGTAAAAAGAAACAAACTCCATAAATGATGATGATCGTAGCAGCATGTAAATCAGGGAAATTCTCAGAATGAAATTTGCCTACGAAACCAAAGGATTCCAGAAACGATAATGCCTTGGTTATAAAATCATGAAAAGGCTTTGCTCCCAATATGGTTACTAAGAGCAGCAAATATTCTAGAGCCCTGTTTCTTCCCTTTCTCCAAATGCGCAGAATGGTAAGCACTATGATAAAACAAAGTACATATGTGGATCTAAAAATAAAGAATCCTTTCATCCAAGACTGATAAACTACAGAATTAACCATATAATTAGTTACTTCATTAAACTCGGTAAAGTCGTTAGCCAAATAGTCTTGAGCTAGCCCCATCATGAAGGAGACCATTCCAATTAATACTAAAGCGAGACAAATAAGAAATATTTCGGTTGCTCTTATCGTTTTTAGGTGAAGCATCAACCTTTTTAATACTTGAATAAAAAGGTCCTTAATTTGATTTTTATAGAATCGATAGATCAAAAAGACTGCTAATAAAATTGCTAAAACGATAATAAACATAACAAAATATTTACTTGCTGCATGATGAAATGCCTGCCATTGTGGTCCTAATACTTTTCCTAATGTAATAAAACAAAAGCCCCATAAAAAGGAACCTGTATACGCTGGAATAATAAATTTCTGAAATGACAATCTAGAAATCCCAGAAATATAACCAGTGAAATGTCTGACTCCAGGAATGAAGTAAGCAAAGATTAATAATTTACTCCCTGACCGTTCAAACCAAGCGGCTGTTTTTTTATATTTTTCAGGTCCAAGGTGAATATATTTCCCATATTTTTCAATCAGCTTATATCCTCCGGCCCTGCCAATCCAATACGTTATTGTAATCCCTGCTCCCCCTGAAAAAAAGACAGTCAGAAGCGCCAAAAGATAATTCATCTTCCCCTGATAGACAAAGTATCCTGCATAACTCATTAAAAATTCTCCCGATATCGGGAGTGCCATAAGTTCTAAAAAAATCCCACCAAATAATATAAGGTAGCTGTGTTGTTCAAATAAAGAGAGTAAATAAGACATAAATGCCTCCGAATTTATGCACTAAACATTAATATGGTGCTGCAGCTGTAATTCTTTTTATTAATTTACCACGATTTTTAAATTAAATTACCACCTTAATACATTTTTAATACTTTATTAAACCAAAGGAAAGGTTCTAGAGTTCAAGATTAAGATGAAATTAGCATTGAAAAGGGGTTTTTTGGACAATCTAACCTTGACACATAAGGGACGGTTTCATCTGCTTCCAGTAAGTAAGAAAACTCGTTCCCCATGTTACCTATAAGAAAGGGTGGTTTGTATTGAAGAAACGATATTTGCTGCTGATGATGATTGTTTTTATAGCAGGATTGAATTTTTGTCAGACTGCAGAAGGAAAAGAATTTAAGCAAAGGAACCTTACATATGGGGACGATCCGAGACAAAAACTTGATGTTTATGCGCCTAATATAAAAAGCAGCCATTCATATCCCGTTATCATTTATGTTCATGGCGGGGGCTGGATGCGGGGAGATAAATTTAATGTCGCAGATAAGCCTTCTTTTTTTATAAATAAAGGATATGTATTTGTCTCTGTTAATTACCGCCTTTCACCTAAGGTTACGTACAAGGAAATGGCCAAGGATATTTCCTCTGCTATTAAATGGGTCCATGATCACGCTGCGCAATATCATATCGACAAAAACAGAATTAATTTGATGGGCCATTCTGCAGGAGGACATTTGGTGACCCTCATTGCAACAAACCCTCACTTTTTGAATCAAGCTGGTCTTACCCAAGAAATGGTCAACTCTGTGGTAAACCTAGATGGTCCCATTGATTTGGTAGAATATATCCCAAAAAATGAAAGATATAAAAAGGTGTTCGGACAAGATCGTCAAGTATGGGCTGAAGCATCTCCTGTTTCCTATGCCGGACAGCAGCAATTGCCGCCAATGCTGTTGGTCGGGCCTGAAAGAAGTTCCACTTCTTTGTTTATAAAAGAAACTACAAATGCTAGTAATAGCGTACAGATGTTTAAAACACACACACTGACACACAAAGAAATTACTAAGCTGCTAGGGGCAGGAAATAGTCCAGAAGAGGCACGAAATATGACAACAGCTGTGATTGGTTTTTTAAAAACATACAATCAAAGCAGATAACTATTGCCTTCTTTGGTCAAAGGCAAAAATTAAAAGGGAGTAAAAAATAGTTAGTTTTCTGACAACTATGCTACTATAATGATAAATACTAAATTTTGGAGGTAATAAGATGGTACTCCCTAACTTTGAAGAGAATTTAAAAAAATATGCAAAGCTTTTAGCGGCAAAAGGAATCAATGTTCAGCCCGGCGATTGGGTAAAAATGACAATAAACGTTGATCAGGCTCCTTTGGCCCGTTTAGTTACTAAAGAGGTTTATGCTTTAGGCGCGGAAAAAGTAATCGTGAAGTGGTCCGATGATGAAATCACGAAACAGCATTACTTACACCAGCCAACAGAAGTACTAACGAATATTCCTGATTACGAAATCCAAGAATCCGAGGATCACGTGTTAAACCATCGCGTCAGCCGCCTGTCTATTATCTCAAGTGATCCAGGTTTACTTAATGAAGCTGATCCTGCCAAAGTCGCTGCTTATCAAAGTGTTGCTGGAAAAGCGTTCAAGGCACAGCGGACAGCGACCCAAAACGATGACCTGAAATGGACGGTTGCCGCAGCTGCAGGTGCCGGCTGGGCAGCGAAAGTATTCCCTGACTTGAAAACTTCTGAAGAACAAGTTGATGCCTTATGGGATCAAATTTTCAAAACCTGCCGTGTTTATGAGAACGATCCAATTGCTGCTTGGGACGAACATAAAAAGACATTAAATGAAAAAGCGGCAAAATTAAATGAAATCCAATTTGATGCCCTGCACTATACAGCACCTGGCACCGATTTAACTTTAGGCCTGCCTAAAAACCATATTTGGGCATGTGCAGAAAGCTATAATCCAAAAGGCGAAGAATTCATTGCCAACATGCCGACTGAGGAAGTCTTTACCGCCCCTGATACGCACCGTATGGAAGGTGTTGTCCGCAGTACAAAGCCTTTAAGCTACGCCGGCACGCTAATTGAAGGAATTGAAGTGCACTTTAAAGAAGGCAAAATTGTTGATATTTCAGCTGAAAAAGGGGATGAAGCGATCAAGAAGCTGGTGTTTGATAACGACGGCGGTACAGGCCTAGGTGAAGTCGCTCTCGTACCAGACCCATCACCGATTTCACAATCCGGGATTATCTTCTTTAATACACTATTTGATGAGAATGCATCCAATCACCTAGCAATTGGAGCAGCCTACCCAACCACCATTCAAGGCGGTACCAAAATGAGTGAGGAAGAATTACTGAAAAACGGCATGAACACCTCAACGGTCCACGTCGACTTTATGATTGGCTCCAACCAAATGAACATTGACGGCATCAAACAAGACGGCACAGTTGTACCTATCTTCCGTAACGGAGACTGGGCAATTTAAAGAAACATGGGGACATTCTAATCTTCTGAAAAAGTTACGGCGATGGTGAGCAAGGAAAAAATGCACATTGACTCGTCCAATAAACACAAGTGCCAGAGAAATCGCCTATAAAGCGCACATTGACGTGGCCTATGAACGCGTGTACAAGAGAAATCGCCTTTGAAGTGCACATTGAAGTGTTCAATGAACGCGAGTGCCAGAGAAATCACCGATGAAGTGCACATTGACTCGGTCTATGAACGCGTGTACAAGAGAAATCGCCGATGAAGCGTACATTGAAGTGTTCAATGAACGCGAGTGCCTAGAAAATCGCCGATGAAGTGCACATTGACGCGTCCAATGAACGCGGGTGCCTAGAATATCACCGATGAAGTGCACATTGACGTGTCCAATGAACGCGAGTGCCTAGAATATCACCGATGAAGTGCACATTGACGCGTCCAATGAACGCGAGTGCCAGAGAAATCGCCGATGAAGCGCACATTGACGCGGTCTATGAACGCGAGTACAAGAGAAATCACCAATGAAGTGTACATTGAAGGGATACAATAAAAGATGGCAACAATAAGCAATCGTGTCATCCCAAAAAAGGATAACAGATCACAAAGAGTTGTCCTTATATCCATTATTAATTCTTAATTTTTTCCCTACTATTTTTCTGTACTTTTGGACGGCTCTTTTGTTCCTAAAAAGGAAGCAAAACAGCCGTCCCCAAGCAATACTATATACTTTATTTTACTGATTTGGCTCCTAAATAACGAGTTTTCCAATATGAGTTATTCATATCGGTGATCATTACACCTGTACTTGTCCCAGCGTGAATAAACTTATTGTCCCCAATATAGATGCCTGCATGGGATGGACCTTTTCCAAATGTATTATAATAAACAATATCACCCTTTTGCGGGTTGGAAACAGAAGTGCCTGCATCCCATAGAGCCGCAACAGTTCTTGCGATCGATATACCCTTCTTATTAAAAACATAATTTAAAAAGCCTGAGCAATCAAAACCTGCAGGCGTTGTTCCACCCCAAACATATGATACGCCAATATATTTCTTAGCCTCCGAGATTAGTTCATCAGCATTAATTGAAGAATTCACTTTTGGTAATTCGGGTGCTTTTGGAGCCGGCACTGTTATGCCATCTGAAGATAATTTCAAGACTTGTCCTACATATATGATATCGCTCGATAAATTGTTATAGGACGTTAATTGCGTTAAAGTCAAACCATAGATTTTTGCGATAATAGATAAAGAATCACCGGTTTTGACGGTATATGTTTTGGCTGTCTCCGGCACCACAGGCAGCTGGCTGTTGGATGCTGCTGGAATCTTTATGACTTGTCCCACCTTAATTACATCTGACGAAAGATTGTTTATCTTTCTAAGTTCTGCAACTGAGGTATTATAAACTTTGGCAATAACTGATAAACTGTCGCCGGACTTTACTGTATATTCTTTAGTAATTGGAGTTGTAATAGGAGTTTGGCCACCTGTGATAATTGGTACTTCTAACACTTGGCCTATATTAATTATATCTGAAGATAAATGATTGATGGATTTTATTTCTGAAACAGTAGTATTGTGCACTCTTGCAATTAGTGAAAGACTATCACCAGCTTTTACTGTGTACTTCGTTGTTTGTATTTGGGGTGAATTTGGAATGGTGAAGGAAAGTTCTTGACCAACATAAATTGTCGGTGATGATAAATGATTATACTCCATAACCTCTTGTACGGAAAGATGATGTTCTGAAGCAATTTTCCACAAGGAATCACCAGATTGAACTTTATACATTAACTCCTCTGCTTTCGCTTGATTGGAATAATTAACAGCCAAAACTCCAATAGCAGCAACAGACGTAATAATGTATTTTTTCAATACAACACTCTCCCCATGTATAGAATTAATCTCTTGTATAATTTCTTTCATCCGCTCAACAGAAACTATCATAACCTGTATTAGTGATTGCTTGTACCCTAAAAATTTTTCCAATAAAAAAACACGGAGGCAATTCTGCTGCTTCCTTAAAAAGAAGCAAGAGAATCGCTTCCGTGTTTCATTATGCTCTTTCAAATACGATTTGTCCTGCAACAACTGTTTTTACAGTTTGTGCTTCTAGCATGTCCTCTGATGTTCCGGCAAATAAGTCTCGGTCGAAAACAGAGAAGTCGGCAGCGTAGCCTGGTTTAATAAGGCCTCGCTCGTGCTCTTTATTAATGGCTTGGGCACTGCCAACTGTATACATTCGGATTGCTTCAAAACGAGAAATCTTTTGTTCCGGAATGTAACCATCATGCTCGGCATATGGCTTTTTCCGTTCAACTGCCCCATAAATAGATGAAAGCGGGTTAATATCCTCTACCGGTGCATCTGTTCCAGCTGCACACATAATCCCCCTGTCCAAAAGGGTTTTCCAAGGATACGCAAATTCCAGCCGCTCCTCGCCGAGACGGTCGATCACCCAAGGGAAGTCTGATGGAACAAAGGCTGGCTGGACATCGACAACAATCGGTAATTGTGCCATTCGCTCGACTAAATCTTCGCGTAACACACAGCCATGAATCAAGCGATCGCGCTTTCCTTCCGGTACTGGATATTTTTCAATCGCATTCAAAACTTGTTCTGCTCCGGCATCGCCAATGATATGAACAGCAACGGCTTCACCATATTTACGGGCAAGTTTGACTAATCCCTCCAGCTGCTCGTCTGTTTGAATAAATAACCCATTTTGCTCGGGCTGATCAGCATACGGCTGTGATAAGGCTGCTGTCGAACCTCCTAAAGCCCCGTCAGCAAAAATTTTCATCGCACCCGGCTCAATAAATGGTTCATCAAATTGAACATCTGCTTTCATCATCTCTTCAAATACGGCATTATGACGGAGCAGGTTCACTCTGAAATGACGCTTCTCGCCAATAACTCGGCGAAAGGCGGTTAATGGATTCATAAAGGCCCCAAAATAACTCATATCCTCTGTATGTCCGCCCGTTATGCCCAGTGACAGCATATTATCAACAGCCAGGTTCAACTCGTCAACCAAAGAATCAATATAGGCTTCCCCTTCCCGTGGAATAGCATTTGTCACGAACTCAGAAGCTCTATCGTATAAAAGACCGTTTAGTTTCCCCGAAGCATCACGACCAATTTCACCGCCAGCCGGAGATTCGCTTATATCAGTAATCCCCCCGGCGGCAAGTGTCGCTGAATTCCCAAGGACAACATGGTGGCAAACACGTGTTAATAAAATCGGCTCTTTACGGATGGCATCCAGTTCTTCCATCGTCGGAATCCGCTTGTCCGCAAAATTATTCTCATTCCAGCCTTCGCCAAACAGCCATTTATCAGCAGGCGTTGTCTTCGCAGCTTCTTTCACCATTTCTAGCATTTCTTCTGCTGAACTTGCCTTCGTTAAGTCTAAGCGAATTAATTTTTGCCCTTGAAAAATCATATGAAGATGACTGTCGACGAACCCTGGATACATTGCAGCACCTTGCAAATCAATTAGTTCATCCGCTTTTCCGCTAAGCTCAGAAAATGCTCCAACCGCAAGAATTGTATCCTCCTCTACAAGGACCGCTTCTACCGTTTCATTTTCTTTTACCATTGTGTAAATCGTTCCGCCATACCATAGCTGTTTCATAAATAGGACCCCTTTTTTCAAATCTTACCGAAACTACTATCCTAAAATTACTATTGTATAGCAAATTCAGCAAGTTTTTAATATTCTTTCGTCTGCATTATCGAAAGGGTTGCTTATAACTGTTCTACCGTTGTCATCATAAACTGTCGATATTCCACACCTTTTTATCTAGTTAGTCTATCCTTAAACTGTTGGATCTCTTTTGCCTTTCCATTCCCAACAATTAACACATAAAAAAAGAAGCACAGGGCTGTTCCTTTGACTCCCTAATAAGGAAGCAAGAGAACTGTCCCGTGCTCTAATTTGTCTATTTCTTCGATTTCTTCACAGTAACTTTTGTCGCCTTACTTGTATTCCCTGCAGCATCTTTTGCCGTAACCGTCAGGACTGTTCCTGCTTTTTGCTTCTTAATTACTACTTTGAACTTTCCTTTTGCATCAGCTTTTTTTGTTCCAATTACTTTTCCTTTAAGCTTAACAACTACTGTTGCTTTGGCTTCTGTTTTTCCTGTCACAACCTTATGTTGGCTGGTCACAACATTTACTCTTGGTGCAGCTGGAGCGGTTTTGTCCTTTACAACCACCTTTGCTGCTTTACTTACATTACCGCTAGCGTCTTTTGCCGTAACGAAAAGAACTGTTCCTGCCTTTTGCTTTTTAATCGCTATGCTGAACTTTCCTTTTGCATCGGCTTTTTTTGTTCCGATTGTTTTCCCCTTAAGCTTGACTATTACTGTTGCTTTGGCTTCTGCTTTTCCCGTCACCACTTTACTATGGTCGGTCATAACATTTACTTTTGGTGCAGCTGGGGCGGTTTTGTCCTTTACAACTACCTTTAAAGCCTTGCTCACATTCCCGCTAGCATCTTTTGCCGTAACAAAAAGAACCGTTCCTGCCTTTTGCTTTTTAATCGCTACACTGAACTTTCCTTTTGCATCGGCTTTTTTCGTTCCGATTGTTTTGCCATTATTCTTCACAATGACCGTAGCATTAGCTTCCGTTGTTCCCGTCACGGACTGATCACGGTCACTGACGGCCAAGACTTTCGGCGCGACAGGAGGAATTTTGTCCAAAACGATAACCTTTGCCGCTTCACTTTCTTTTCCGGAAATGCTCGTCGCTGTCACAAACAATGATGTTCCAGCTTTTTGCTTTTTAATACTTACTGTAAAGTGACCGTTGGCGTCGGTATCAGCCTCACCAAGTACTGTTGATTTTGTTTTCACTTTTACAGTCGTTCCTACTGCCGCTTCTCCGGTCACTGCCTCATCAAGGTTACTTACTTGATTAACATATGGAATTTCAGGGACCATCGTATCTTTTACAATCACTTTAACCTTTGTCTCAGACATTCCGTTTTTGGCAGTCAATTGAAGTACTTGATTAGCCATTTGCGGCTTGATGGTAACGCTGAATTTACCGTCAGCTTTTGCTGTTGTTGTTCCTAGCAGCGTATCCCCGTTCTTCACTTCAATTCGGGTGTCTTTTTCAGCGGTACCGGTTACTTTCGTGTCATTATCCGTTAAATCATTAACGGATATTTTTAAATCTGCTGCACTGAATGCGCTCCACGCATTCAATCTTCCCCAGCCTGATGCATTATCATATCCAGGTTGTGCAGGCTGAGTAGGAAAAGGATATTCAGGGTCATAATAACCTTCATCATTATTGACATCTTCAACAGCCACATCATCAGCAGTTTCCGTTAAAATTTGCTTTATTTCATCAGGTGTCAAATTTGGATTTTGTGCAAGGAGCAGCCCGGCAACTGCTGACACATGTGGTGCCGCCATGGATGTACCGCTTAAAAACGTTACATTTCCATTAGGGAGTAAGCTTGGAATCTCCGTCCCTGGTGCGACTAAATCAAGACCCTCACCGTAATTGGAATAATCAGAAACGATGTCAAGTCTGCTTGTTGCTCCAACAGCAATGGCTCGATCTGAAGAAGCCGGGTGAGATACTTGCATACTTCCATCATTTCCGGATGCTGCGACAACAGTCACATTTTTTGACGCAGCATATTTCAGCATATCCTCAATAACCCTGCTTTTCCCTCCGCCTAGACTAAGATTAATGACTTTTGCGCCATGGTCTACAGCATATTTAATCCCTAAAGCGATTTGGTCACTATCGCCGGATCCAGAGGCATCAAGTACTTTTACCGGTAAAATTTTTGCTTTTGGGTTTATACCGGCTATGGAATAATTGTTATCAGCAGCAGCCGCAATAATACCAGCCACATGTGTCCCATGACCTTCATCGTCATACGGGTCGTTGTCACGATTGACAAAATCATAGCCTTCTGAACTTATTGTCTCCTCTTCAAAATCAGCCAATGTATTATCAACGCCTGTATCAACAACGGCAATTAAAACATCTTGAAGCTTTCTTTGTTTTACTATCTGCTGTAATTTCCCAAATTTAATATCTGCATCTGTTTTGCCCGAATCTTGTCCTGTATTTTCCAAGGACCACTGATTTTGATAGTAAATATCTTGAGCTTGTTTATGATATTTATGAACCGGCTCCGCATATTCAACTTCCGGCAATTTCGCAAATTGATTTGCCAGTGCCTGTACATTGCTGTTTACCTTTAAAACAAATGTGCTGCCAAGTACAGGGTCATTTGATTTTAATGACGCTGCGGAAAAGCCAAGTGTTCTAGACTTTTGCTGAAGGTTGCTTACCATTTTTCCATCTTTCAGTTTTACGATGATTCGATTTGTGTCACTGTTTGAAAACGCCAAGTTTGACTTTTTAAAAACATCCGAAACTTTTTGATTGGTAAGTGTGACAAGCCCAATTTCTTTTGCCTTCTTTTCAATTTCTGCCTTTACATGATCAGGTACATTTTTCAAAACAATTTCATATAACTCGTTAATTGCTTTTTGATCATCAGCTGAGAAGCGGTAGCTGCTTTGATCGCTGTTTGCTGCGATGTCCTTAAAGAACGGTTTCAGTTGAACAAGATCTTTGTACACCGTCTCTTTTACGTCTTTATCCAAGACCATTTTTGTTACAAGATACGGTGCCGCCTTATAATAAAGAGCTGATAGTTGTTTTCCTTGCTCTGTTTTTGATAAAAGGTTGTCTCTTACAGACCGAAGCTGTGATAAAATTTCTACACCTGATGCCTTTTTTTCCGTACTTAATTCAACAGGACATGCTTCGCCTACTATCGACCCCGGAGGCAGGTTGATCCCCTCATAACCAATTTGATAGATGGAGTTTATCGGCTCAAAAGGTTCCTCTGTTTCTGGATCCATTTCCATTTCACCATAATATCCGCCGTAAAACTCTACTTTAATATAATAAGGACCCTTCCAAGCATGAGGCATATCAATTTGTACCGGCCCCTCACTTATGTATGCCCGATAAGCATCAAATGTTTCATCTTTTTTTGCCCGTTCGAGATTAGAATATACCGAGATTGCCCCCTCAAACGACCCCGTCATTTTGATTCTCATATGGGTATCTTTAGCGATTTCAGCTTGAGTTGGGACTACTTTGTACCAATGAATTTGCCCAGGTTGATTAAATTCCTTCTCAATAACTTGTCCTTTTTCCAATTGAAACGTCTCATCCGGTATGTCGATGTCAGCTTTCGCAGCAATCGGCTGAAGCAAGCTGACAAATAAGGAAAAGATAAGCACCAATGATGCAAACCTTCCAAAAACTCTTTTATTCATACAATCCCCCTCCAAATTCTATTAAATTAGCAAAACACTAGAATAGTTTACCAAATAATAGAATATATTTCTAGTTTAGGGTTATAAATCCATATTTAGAAAAACGAAATGAAATGAACAATTCCTCGCTTCCTTTCGAATAAAGCAGCAGACCGTCCCTTATGTTTCACCTTCTACGTATTGATATTTTATAATAAACTTAGAATGAGTGAGGTATGGAGACATGATTTCTGTTTGGGGGAGATAAAATGGGAGAGGCGCTTGCTAATTTAAAAACAAAAGCCAAAAAGATGAAAAGGGATATTTTCGTTTTAGTTGAAGTAGCTAAACATCCGACTACCCCTATATATGTTAAATTGTTGGCAATGTTTGTTGTAGCATACGCCTTTAGTCCGATTGATTTAATTCCTGATTTCATTCCTATATTAGGTTATTTAGATGATATGATCTTGGTCCCATTAGGAATTATTTTAGTATTGAAGTTGATGCCAAAAGAAGTTCTAGAGGAATGCCGGGAAAATGTGGAGAAGTCTGAAAAGGTAAAACAGAAAAACTGGATTGCGGGGACCATCATCATACTACTTTGGATTGGCATTTTATTCTGGATTGTATCATTATTTTTGTAATTAGGACTTGGAAAATATTCCCAAAATAAAAGCTAATCGAACTTGTCGATTAGCTCTCGTATCTATTATTGATTTGCTTTTTTCACCCATTCTGCAACCGTTACAGTCCGCTTCGCTTGGTGTTTTACTGCTGCCTGCACATCTTCAATCATTTTTCCATCTTGGCCAACTGTAACACTTGTTCCATATGGGTTACCGCCTGCTCCAAATGTTACAGGGTCAGTATAACCAGGAGCAGCAACAATTGCACCCCAATGATACATTGACGTATAGAGTGATAAAATGGTTGCCTCTTGGCCGCCATGAGGATTTTGCGCCGATGTCATGGCGCTCACAACCTTATTCACCAGCTTCCCATTAAACCAAAGGCCGCCAGTTGTGTCTAGGAATTGCTTCATTTGTGATGGCATATTACCAAATCGAGTTGGCACACTGAAAATAATAGCATCTGCCCATTCAAGGTCATCCAATTTAACTTCTGGTACATCTTTTGTTGCTTCTACATGTGCTTTCCAAACAGGATTCCCTTCAATCGCTGATTGTGGGGCTAGTTCAGGAACTTTTAATACCTTTACTTCTGCCCCAGCTTCTTTTGCTCCTTCTTCGGCCCACTTTGATAATTGATAATTTGTTCCACCCATACTGTAATAAATCACTGCCAATTTCACATTTGTCATTGTTTTTGTCTCCTTTTCAGATGAACTTCCAAATAACTTTGATAAAAAACTCATTTTTATCCCTGCCTTATTATTTCGCTCTTCTCAAATAATATCCCTAAAAACTATTGTTTTTATTATAGAATTGTTTATACCACCGGGCCGCAGCCGCCGCTTCTTCATTTGTCAATTGATGCCCCCGATTCTCCCAGTGAAGTTCCACCTTTGCATTTGCCTTTTCTAATAATGATTGCAATTCAGCTGATTCTAAAGGTGAACAAATAGGGTCATTCGTTCCAGCAGCAATAAACACGGACTTTCCTGATAGATCAGGCAGATCAATTCCTTTTCTCGGCACCATTGGATGATGGAGAATCGCACCTTTTAATGCATGTTGATAGTGAAACAATAAACTGGCGGCAATATTCGCTCCGTTTGAATAGCCAATAGCAATAATATTATCACGGTTAAACCTATACTTTTCCGCCGCTTCATCAAGAAATCCATTTAATTCCTTCGTTCGAAAAATAAGATCTTCCTCATCAAACACACCTTCCGCTAATCTTCGAAAGAATCGCGGCATTCCATTCTCTAATACATTCCCATGGACACTTAAAACAGATGCCTTATCATCAATTATTCCCGCAAGCGGCAGCAGGTCTAATTCATTGCCGCCAGTCCCATGAAGCAATACTAACGTTGGCTTTGTCGGATCTTTACCCTTATTGAATATATGTTTCATTAGGTATCTCCCTCTTTACTTCATTGTCCTAATTCAATTTAATTCTAGAGGCCGTAAGTTTGCTTCAATCTCTTTGCGGCGCGGCTCTAAAAATGGCGGTAAGGCCAATGTTTGCCCCATTGTTTCCATTGGTTCATCTGTAGCAAACCCTGGTGTGTCTGTCGATAATTCAAACAAAATACCATTTGGCTCTCTAAAATATAACGCTTTAAAATAATAACGTTCCACCTTACCTGAGTTTGGGAGGCGGTTATCCTTTAAACGCTGAGCCCATTGATCATATTCTTCTTCATTCGGGACTCGGAATGCAACATGGTGCACACCACCACGGCCAAGTCGTGCTCTTGGCAGGTCTGGTCTTGTTTCAATATGAACTTCAGCCCCGGTGCCGCCTTCACCAGTGGCATAAACTAAAATCTCAGGATGATCTCCTTCAAGAGATGGATAGGAGCCAACAAAGCGGAATCCCATCACTTCAGTAAGCACTCCAATCGTTGGTTCCGCGATTCCAACCGTAAGGGTTACAGGTCCTAGGCCAATAATGGCATGTTCTAACGGAATATCATCACGATGCCAAGGAATACCCGCTCTTACACCTTTTTCACCATTATCAGCAACAAGAATGATTCGAGTTCCATCGTAATCTCTAAAAGCTAACGTATCACGATACGCTCTTTTTTCAATCTCACCATGTTCAATCCCATACTGAATAAAACGTTCTTTCCAAAACAGTAATGACTCTGTACTTGGAACTCTTAAAGATACAGTGGAAATATCAGATGTTCCTCTGTATGAATTTCCTAGCCCTGGGATGTCAAAAAAAGTGACCTCTGTACCAGGAGTACCTTCGGCATCGGCATAGAATAGATGATAGGACTTTGTATCGTCTTGATTGACTGTTTTCTTCACCAATCTCATCCCTAAAATCTTTGTAAAGAACTCATAATTCTTTTCCGCTTTGCCAGTCATAATTGATACATGATGTAAGCCTAATAGTTTCATCTCACTCACTCCTTCTTAATATTAATTTGTCCATTATATTCAAGGTTAATTGCATTTATCTCGGGATCGAGATATTTTAGAATAAAAAGGCATCTAAAGCATATTGGCCAGGACCGATTAAAGCTATTCCAATTGCAACTGCAAGCAAGGTTAAGTTATATTCATAGCCATTTGATGTTGCCCATAATCCGTTTACACCGTGCACCTTAGCAATCGCCATAACCATGGTTCCGGCAATCATAATTCCAGCAAGCGGTGTTAGGAGTCCTAAAGCAAACAAAATGCCGCCGATCAGTTCCGCTAATCCTGCGAATAGCGCCATGATAACTCCTGGTTTTATGCCAATAGATTCAAACCAGCCGCCTGTACCTTTTAATCCGTAACCACCGAACCAGCCAAACAATTTTTGCGCCCCGTGACCCACAAAAAGCAAACCAATTACCAAGCGAATGAATAATAAACCAAGATTTATCATTATAAAATCCTCCTAAATGTAATTTTATCTCGAATTCAAGATATTATGTCAAAAAAATTAATTTTCTTCTCTATGCTATTTATAAAACAACATTTATCTCGAATTCAAGATAATATTACTACCTAAAAACTTTTATGTCAATAGGTTTTTGTTATTGTTTATCATTTATTACAAATTCCTTCCAAACATTATTGCTGAAAAAAAGTACAAAAAAGAACACAATTTTGTGCTCTTTTTATAATCGTCTCTCTTCTAAATGCCGTGTTGCTATTTCTGATCAGAGAATTACCTCAATTTACATAAATAATATCATCAGAAAATATTAAGATCCCATTCTCTTGCAATATGTTTTAACAGCATACTCCCTGCTACGCTATTACCATATTCGTCTATAGCCGGCCCATAAAGTCCGATTCCGCATCCATGTGGAAAGGGAGAATTGTGAGCACTAACTCGTGCTGGGACGGCTGCCATGATTCCTCCAGAAACTCCGCTTTTGGCCGGCAGACCGATATTAGCTGCAAATTTACCAGAAGCGTTATACATTCCACACGTGACCATCAATGCTTTTGTTAACCTGGCTACTTCTTTGGAGAAAATCTGTTCCTTTCGGATTGGATGGAATCCGTCATAAGCAAGAACTAATCCAATCATGGCTATATCTTCTGTATTGACTTCAATAGAACACTGCTTTAAATATACCTCTAAAGATTCCTCAACAGTTGATTCCAGAAATCCAGTTTCTTTTAAGTAATAAGCCAAAGCCCGATTTCGATGGGCCGTTTGCCATTCAGACAGAAACACTTCCTCATTGATAGCCGGGCGTTTTCCTATCATTTTTTCTAATAAAGATAAGAACGATTCTATCTTTTCCAGGGACGATCTTCCTCCAAGTAAAGAAGCCACGGTAAGGGCGCCCGCATTAATCATAGGATTAAATGGTCTTCCCGGCTTATGCATTTCTAAACGAATAATAGAATTAAAAGCGTCTCCCGTAGGTTCTACATCTACCCGATCTAGAACATATGGAGTTCCAAAATCTAAACAGGCAGCTATAAAGCTAATGACTTTCGAAATACTTTGTAAGGTAAAAGCGACTTCACACTCTCCAGACTTTAAGACCTTTCCATCAGGTCCCACCATCGTAACACCTAATTGGGATGGATTTATCTTTTCTAAAGCTGGTATATAGGTAGCACATTGACCTTTTTCAGCATAGGAGCGATAGTGCTCTACCCATTTATCTAAATCGACAATATCCCTTTGTTTTTCGCAAGTTTTATCTTGATCAAATGGGATTGCTACAGCCATATTCCATCATTCCTTTCTTTAGAGGCAAAATAAATGATGAGAATTAAATAAATTCTCATCATAAATCGATTTTATATGTGGACTTCTTTTCGAGGCGGGACCACATCTTTTGGAATGAGGGAAACATATGCTTCCCCGTCCAAGCGTTCTTTCCATTCTGCCTTCGCTTTTTCAATGATATCTTGATTTTGCATCGCTTCAATTGCGGTGCAAGCGATAACTTTCCCCGCTTGCAGCATGCCTTTGTGGGCGATTGGCATGGAACCTTGCGACACTACCTGCCAGGTATGAAGGGGGGTTCCAAGCGCAAAGCATGTTGTCAAACATTGCATCGTTGGAACAACCCAGCTAACATCACCAACATCAGTTGATCCTGATAATGCCGCCTCATCGCCGAGTGCAGGAATGATGTCTACAATGGCTTTATCTTTTAATTTCTTTGCCGTTTCTTTATCCAACCCTGCCAAATCGGCATCAATGTCTTCCTGGGAAAGAGTGGCGCGGATTTCTTTAGCAAAATGCTGGTCAAATTCATCATAAGAAGGAACACCGACGGCAGTTAAATTTTTGTACATCATCTCTGCTAATGTTGTATTCGGGATTAAATTCGAAGCAGTCCCTTCAAACTCAACTTCCATCGTTGTTCCAGTCATCAAGGCCGCACCTCTTGCAATATCATAAACACGTTCGTATAATTCTTTTACTTGCTGCTTTTTTGATGCGCGGATTAAATAGACAACTTCAGCATGGGATTGTACAACATTCGGCGAAGTACCGCCTGTATCTGTAATCGCATAATGCACTCTCGCTTCCGGAATCATATGCTCTCGTAAATAATTGACACCGACGTTCATCAATTCCACCGCATCTAAAGCACTGCGGCCTAAATGAGGAGCAGCGGCAGCATGTGCACTCTTCCCATTGAATTTGAAAGTCGCAGAGTAGTTTGCAAGCGTGCTGACGTTCCATATACTAGGTATTGATGAAGGATGCCAGGAAAACGCAAGATCAACATCATCAAACAATCCCGCACGTGCCATAAATGCTTTACCAGAGCCCGCTTCTTCCGCCGGACAGCCATAATAACGTACCGTCCCCTTCAAACCTGTTTGCTCCATATAATCTTTAACGGCAACTACAGCCGCAAAAGCCCCGGATCCTAGCAAGTTATGACCGCATCCATGCCCATGGCCGCCTGCAACAACCGGGGCATGTTCGGCAAGGCCTTTTTTCTGACTTAAGCCTGATAAAGCATCAAATTCTCCTAAAATAGCAATTATTGGTTTACCAGTTCCATAGGTTCCAATAAACCCTGTTTGCAGTCCGGCAACATTTTGCTCAACCTGAAAACCTTCAGCTTTCAACGCTTTACATAAATATTCCGATGATTGATGTTCTTCGAAGTAGATTTCTGGGCAATTCCAAATTCTATCACTTAGTTTGATAATCTTATCTCTTTTTTCTTCGACAAGATTAGATATAACTGTTTGTAAATTCACTTACAAGACCTCCAATAAAAAGTGTTTCCAGCATTAATACCCTTTATTGATCAGGCTTCTAATGCAAGAGCCTCTTCTTCGTTTTGTTTAAGAAGATCCCCTTTTTTATCACTTATGGTTAATAGTGCCCCAATACAGACAATGGCGAATCCAATTAACATCCAAAAAGCAGCATGAAATGAACCATTAAACGCATCAACGATGAAACCTATCGCCATTGGGGTAATAAAACCAGCCAATTGACCGCCTGTATTGGCTATTCCCATAGCCGTTCCAGTGACAGAAGACGGCAGTTGTTTAAGCACGATTGCCGGTAATAGAATAATGACAAAGGCAATAAATAGATTAACAATGGTTTGATACGTAATAAAGGATGTGACACTTGAAGCGGTAAACATTAAATACAGCAATATTCCAATACATGCGCAAGCAAAGCCTCCCGCCAATCTTTCCCATCCTTTTGGCATCTTATCAATGATATAACCACCTAAATAAATCCCTGCTAACATGGTGATACCTGGAATCGTCTGAACCCAGCCAAGTGAAATTAAATCGAGACCACGCGTTTTAACTAAATAGGTTGGGATCCATGTTGCAAGTCCCCAGTTAACGGCATAAATACAAAAATAGGCAACAACCAAATTCCATACCATCGGTGTTTTAAACAACGAACTGAATAATCCCTTTTGGCCCGAAACTGAAGTTTGGGTGATACCCCCTTTTGACCCACTATGTGGAAGTTTAATGAAGTACCAGTATAGAGCGGCAATAATAACACCGGAGATCCCCATAATGACAAACGTGGTCCTCCAGCCTATCGTCGTAAGGAGCGCTGCAGATGCGATCGGGATAATAAGTGCAATAATACCGCTTGATGACAGCATAACCGACATGGCTCGAGCACGTTCTTCTTTAGGAAACGTAAGTGATATGATTTTCGAGCTGGCAGGCTGAAAGCCACCCTCTCCGATACCAAATAAGAAACGAATCATCACCATGGAGGCTAGGGACCACGCCGCACCAGTTAATCCTGTAAAAATGGACCATAGAATAACGGCGGAAAGTAGAACTTTTCTAGGCCCAAATCGGTCTGCCAGCCAGCCTCCTGGCATTTGCATAATTGCATATCCGGCAAAAAAACTGCTAAGTAAGAGTCCGGTAGAGGAAGCACTCAAATGTAAGTCTTCCGTAATGGACAAAACGGCATAATTCATAATATAACGATCTAGATTACCTAAAGACCAACCTAGAAAAAGTAAAGCTAGAATCCAATTTCTTGTACGTTTTGATATCATATGATGCAGCTCCTTATTTTTAAAAATAAAATAATTTTTCGACGATAAAATGAAACTATATGCGGATTCGATTGTTAAAGAATGTCCCCCCACATTTTTGGAATAAAATTGGAAGTGCTTTCATTTCAGTGACGTCTAGGGTATTGATTCTTAAGGGATCACAACACGTGGGATTTCAGAATCCATTTGCGAATATTTAACGAAATTTTCGCTTTATGTTTTTATTTTACGAAATATTCCGACCCCATTCAATAGTTTTTTTTTTCCAAACGCATAAAAAATAAGCATCCTTAAATAGGAGTGCTTATTTCAATCGATATATTTTAATTGGCCTTCCTCGATCGTGTTGCGACTCTTCACCAATACTCTCTGCTAAGCCTGCATCACATAATTCAGCCACAATCCGCTGGGCATTTCGTTCACCCATCTGAAGATTTACCGACAAATCCCTCGTTGTAAAATCACGCCAGCCCATTTTTTGGATTAAAGCGTCAATTTTCTTAAACGTTTTGACACTGATGTTTCCCTTCTTCAATTTCTCCAATAAAACTTTATCATCTGTCCGATAGCTATAAGTCAGTTCTTCGTCCTGTCCAGCTGACTCAATGATCGTTCCATCATCCTGAACAATAACAACAATCCCTTGTTCCTCTTTTTTCTTCGACTGCTGCAGAGCACGATGAGCATTTATTTCTGCTGCTAATACAGTTTTTCCAAAACCAATTCCTACAGAAACAGTTGTATTCGCTTCAAGCGACAAGTAGTGGACTTTATCTTTTAATGTCTGAATCTCCCGTTCGATAGCACCGCGGGAACTAAAAATCGTATATCGCCCATTTCCTTCCTCAAAGAGAGAGCCATCTATTTTCTCACAAAGCTGGATCAGCGTTTCCTTCAACCTTAGCTCTAAATACTGGATTTGATAGGTTTTCTCCATTTTTTCTTTAATAGAATCAAAGTCTTTTACCTCGATTTTTTCAACGCCAATCTGAGTATCTTTATAGTAAGAAGTCTTTATCTTTTCGAAAAAGATCCTGATGGTTTGAAAAATTTCTATACGGGTAGGTGACATCAAATTTGCAGGAACACCTGCTTTATTTAGAGCCTCGTTCACACTTGGATAACATGTCAAAGCTCCATCAATCTTTTTTTGTTTCCATAAATCATAATGGAAGGTAAACAATTCCCTGGAATCAATATCAGCATCAAAGGTTTTCACATAAAGCTCTTTTACCGTTTCTTTTAATTGCTGCAAGCTATCGCCTTCGGCTACATTTGTGGCTGGAATCATGTCGATGCTTACTCGATCCAATAGTCTCCCTTGAGAATAAACCAGCTCCATGAAACTCTTATAGGTACTGGATTCCGTGGAGAATATATATACCATTTTTTCATCTGAGGATAATGTTTTTTTAGCAACCATATACGGGATATACCCTGAAAAGAGCCAGAAATCAACTTGTTCATCATGTTCTACTACAATTTTCTCTACCTCTGTTGCCTCTGAATAAGAGTAAGGTTTAAATTCCATTTCTTGTTCAATTTCTTTTGCCAGTTTAAGAATTCTATTTACTGACACACTTGGACCAACCACGCCGATTCGATACATTCTTTCATTCCTACTTTCTAGAAACTTATATAAGAATATTCTAACGTCCGGTTCTGAGTAAATCCATTCCCTTTGCCAACGAGTCTATTATACCATTGTAACTGAGTTCACAGCTGCCCTAACCGGCCTGGCGTTCCTCGACACCACTTATAATTATCTAACTTTACCTCGCTTCACAACAAAATCCAAAGGCTCACCGTATAAATACCGGACAAACCTTTGGATTGGGGAACTTAATTTTATTAATTTTCTAATGTTCTTTAGGTGTGCTGATTCCAAATCCAGTGTTGGTTTTAAATAATACTTCTTCAAAGCATCCTGTTTCAGCCTTCTTCTTAGAAGATAGGACCGTGCCTAAGAATGCGCCAATAAAACCTAGCGGCACTGTAAAAATAGTCGGGTTTGTTAATGGAAATAAAGGATCTCCTGTTAAAATCGCTTTACCTGCTTCTGGGTTCCAGACATTCGGGCTTAACAAAACAAGCACAACCGAACTGATTAATCCCACTAACATTCCTGTTACAGCACCTGTCGAATTAAAGCGTTTCCAATAAATTGTACATAACATTACAGGCAGGTTAGCACTTGCTGCAATCCCTAGAGCCAGCACAGACAAAAACGCCACATTTAAATTCTTAGCTACTAATGCTAAAAGGATTGAAGCAACGGCAACAATGATAGACGAAATACGAGCTACCTTCATTTGTTGTTTCTCTGTAATCTTTCCTTTTTTAATAATTTGTCCATAAATATCGTGGGCGAATGCTGACGCAGACGTTAAAACAAGAGCCGAAACAACGGCTAGAATAGTCGCAAAAGCAACGGCCGAAATAAAGGCAAATAAGAAGTCCCCGCCCATCGAAAGCGCTAACATTGGCGCGGCCATATTCCCAGCAGGATTAGCAGCCATAATTTCGTCCCAGCCGACAAAAACAGTTGCTCCAAATCCTAAAAAGACAACCATTAGAAAAAATGCTCCGATAAACCAAGTGGAATAATACACTGATTTTCTTGCTGTTGCCGCATCCTTTACAGTGAAAAAGCGAATCAACAAATGCGGCAGTCCTGCAACTCCAAGGACAAGTGCCATATTAAGAGAAATCATATCCAATCCATTACTGTACTTGTTACCTGGATTCGCTAATTCTGCACCAAATGGACTAGCTGATTTAATTTGCTGGAACATTTTAATAATGCTGAAGTCAAACTTGGCAAATACTAAAAAGGTTAACACAAGCGAGCCGCCAAGCAAAAGTACGGCCTTTATAATTTGAACCCAGCTTGTTGCGGTCATCCCGCCAAAAATAACATAGACAGTCATTAAGACTCCTACAATCACAACAGCTATCCAATAATCGATTCCCAGCATTAAACTTATCAGGGCGCCGCCGCCGACTAATTGGGCAATCATATAAAAGATTGAAATAACTAATGTGCTGGCTGCTGCCGTACCACGAACTTTATTGGATTTAAAACGAGCGGTAATCATATCAGCCAATGTATATTTTCCTAAATTGCGCATAGGTTCTGCAATTAAGTAAAGTAAAAATAGAAAGCCTAATAGATTTCCAATACTCATATAAAATCCGTCAAATCCAATTAAAGAAATCGCACCAGTTATTCCTAAAAAGGATGCGGCCGACATAAAATCCCCGGCTATAGCTAAACCATTCTGGGTAGCGGTAAGTCCACCTCCAGCTGTATAAAAGTCACTGGTGCTTTTAGTCTTCTTTGAAGAAAAATAGGTGATTGCTAGTGTTAAAGTAATAATTCCTACAAATAAAAGAATCGAAAGAATACTCATTCACTCAGTTCCTTTCTATATTTATGTAATATAACCTCGGCAAAATTATCATATTTTTCGGATTTCTTAACGTAAATTAAACCGCATACCCAGACAAGTAAGAATTGTAAGGCGGCAAAAATCCATACACCAGTAATAGGTCCAACCACTTCTGAATGCAATAATTTCGTATAAGCAGCCAATAAAGGTAATGTAAAATAAAAGATCAGAAAAAAGATTGTAGTTGGAAGAATAAATGATTTTTTCTTTTGAACCAGCTCTTTGAATTCCCTCGTTTGAATTAGTGTTTCATAAGAAATATTATTCTGCATTTTATTTAATGGTATCTCTTGTATCCTTTGTTCCATAATCTCACCCCGATTTATAACATTTTTTTAAGTTTCACAATTATACGATACATACTTTTTATGAGATATAATTACTGAGAATACTTGACACTCCTCCTTTCACGGCTACCAACTATACGTTTTTACTACGTTCATAGTAAATATTGTTATACCTTACTGAATATAGCACAACTTCAAATTGGTGTAAATGTTTATTTAAAATATTTAGAATAATAAGAAAAGCATTATATCAGCCTAACAAATCTTCTTCAAATTAAGTGATGACCACAAGTTGTGAACTGCGAAAACAAGGTTTTTAATCACCCTCGTGTCCCCATCTTTACTACTTAATCAGAATTTATATAAAAATAAGTTGTATTTTGCTGGAGAAGTGTTAAAATCAAACTGTTTTACTACTTACTAAACTATTAAACACAATGTGTTAACTTAAAGGAATATAGAGGTGACATCAGAGAAAATGACATGGGAAGTACTTAGTATGATTGGCACCATTGCATTTGCTGTCAGCGGGGCCATTGTTGCAATGGAAGAGGAATATGATATTTTAGGTGTTTATATTTTAGGAACTGTAACTGCCTTTGGAGGCGGGGCCGTTCGGAATTTGTTAATTGGAGTCCCGGTTTCGGCATTATGGAGTCAGGGATTACTATTTATAATTGCTTTACTATCAATTACCGCAATTATGCTATTTCCAACAAACCTATTAAAACATTGGCAAAAGTGGGGGAATATGTTTGATGCAATTGGTTTGTCCGCCTTTGCTATACAGGGAGCCATTTACGCTTCAAAAATGGGACACCCGCTTAGTGCTGTCATCGTTGCCGCTGTACTCACTGGAATTGGCGGAGGGATTATTCGTGACTTGCTTGCCAGAAGAAAACCAATTGTTCTAAGAGAAGAGATTTACGCCCTTTGGGCCATTGTAGCAGGAGTCATTATTGGTTTAAAAATAGCCGTTGAGCCTTGGCAATTATATACTCTGTTCGTTATCGTTACGGGCCTGCGGGTTCTCTCATATACTTATGATTGGAAGCTGCCAGTAAAAGGACTAAGAACACATTAAAAATCGACGGATGCCCCGTCGATTTAATATTTAGAAGCAGGCTATCCTTTATTGGGACCTGCTTCTTCGTTTATAAGCATTAGCAAACCTCGTAAGGTTTAGACTTATTATAGGCGCTCACAGACACCGTTTTTAAACATCGTACACTGTTCTACCCAGCGCCGAGCTAATACTGGTGCAGAAGCAAAATGTAAATGTGTATAGCCTGCTACAAGATTATTTAACAAGAAGCCTTCATGCTTCATGCCCCGTAATCCAGTTGTAATATAGGATGGAGTAATCGCTCGTGATGACTCGAAGGTTGAGTAATGAAACTCATGCCCTCTGGCTCTGTCATTCGGTCCAATTAAGAAATTCTTGTCCATTCCTGTTACTTCCCGGTAACCAAGTGCGGCAAGCTTCGTATGCATCTTCACCTTGCCGGGAATCATGCCAACCAACGGATATACCACTCCGCCAACTGTTTCAATAGATTCGGACAAAAACATAAATCCGCCGCATTCCGCGACCGTTGGCATGCCGCTTTGGATAGCCTCCCGAACAGACATGAGTACATCTTCCTGCGCTGATAACGATGCTGCAAACTCTTCTGGAAACCCGCCACCTATATAGAGCCCCTGTACATCCGGAGAGACCCGTTCCCCGTTAAGTGGTGAGAAAAAGACTAGATCCGCTCCATAATACTCTAATAGCTCCAAATTTTCGGGATAGTAAAAATGAAACGCCTCATCCATTGCAACGGCGATTCTTACTTTACCCTCTTGCTTTTTTTGAGTTCCAAATAAAATAGACGGTGATTCAATTTTTTCTGAGCCCATCATTTGATAAAGACGATCCAAGTCAAAGTTATTTCGAATCGTTTCTGAGAGTAAGTCAAAGAAAGGCTTAAGTTCTCCACGTTCAATGGAAGGAACAAGTCCCAGATGGCGCTCTGGCATACAAAGCCGATCATCCTTTGATAAATAGCCAATGACAGGAATCCCGCATTCTTTTTCTACTGCTTTCCGAACTAACTCGTAATGACCAACACTCCCCACACGGTTTGCAACAACCCCACAAAGGCGAATAGCAGGGGAAAATGTTTGAAATCCCTTCACTATTGCAGCTGCACTCCGTGCCATTCCGCCGCAATCAACAACGAGCAGCACTGGGCTATTTGTAATCTCGGCAATTTCCGCAGCACTTCCCGTATCTGAGAGAGGATCCTTCCCATCAAATAATCCCATTGCCCCCTCAATAATCGCTACATCCGCGCCTTGACAACCGCGTACAAAAATCTCCTTTACGGCTAAATCGCTACACATCCAGCTGTCTAAATTTCGAGATTTTCTGCCGGTCACTGCGGTTTGGTAAGTCGGATCAATATAGTCTGGTCCGCATTTAAATCCCTGCACCGTATAGCCCTTTGCTTTATACGCAGCCATAAGGCCTATAGCCACTGTTGTCTTCCCAACACCACTTCCCGTTCCTGCCACTACAATTCTATTGATGGACATAACCATTCCTCCGCTTTCTGCTCATCATATACGGTGAAAAGATTCGGATGAAGCAGGGCACCCAACTTTTGAATTCCGAGTATTAAACGAGGAGATGGCCTACAATAAAGCGACTCCTCCATCACAATTACCCGATTATCCTTTATCGCCTTCAATTCTGGCCAATTTGGTCGTTGTTTAAGCAATTCCGGTTTAACTTGTTTTTCCATCACACCAACCCATGCCAGCAATATATAATCAGGATTACGCTTTCGGACATCCTCCCAATCTGTTTTGACACTAGCCCGCTCGTCATCAGCGAAAATATTACGGCCACCAGCTATATCGCTAATTTCTGTTAACCAATTCGCATAACCCGGTGTAAATACCGGCTTTGGCCACCATTCCCAATACAACAAGGGCCGTTCCTCAATCATTCGCCCAATCTCTGCATACTTCTCCAGCAATGTAAAATATTTACGGTGGGCAGCATGCGCAATTACTTCTTGTCCCGTCGCATTCCCCACCTCAAGCATATTATCCCCAATCTCAGACAAACTCTTAGGATTAAGCGTGATAAAAGGTAATCCCCTCTCCTTCAAGCCAGCAATGTTCTTCTCCATGCCAGGCACCGACAATGAAGCGAGAACTAAATCTGGCTGGAGGGCTTCGACAGCAGTAATGTCGATATCCAAATCGGAACCTATTCTAGGCAAACCGTTAATCTCCACAGGCCAGTCCGAATAGTTATCAACACCGACGATATATGATGTCAATCCCATAAAACCTAAAAGCTCAGTGTTACTTGGGCATAGCGATACAATTCTCATTATGATTCACTCTCCTCTCTCATTTCTTTTTGCCGATTGCTAATTAACTCACTAGGTTTCATACATTCTTTTGAGAATGCCAGCAAATAATCAACTTAACTTCATCTTATAGCTCGATTCCCATAACAGCTGGTATACCCCCATCATAATAATGCTTATTTACATTGATTTCTGAAACTAGATCAGCTGCTTTAATAATCTTCGAATTAGCGCCTCTTCCAGTAAGGACAAGATGCATCCCTTGTGGGCGATTCGCAATTAGCTCGAGTACTTCACTAATTGGAAGTACATCATCAATTGGGAAATTATTGATAGCAAGTGCGTTATTGATCTCATCTAAAATGACAAGGTCATGCTCACCTGCCATCACCCTCTCTTTCGTATATGTCCATGCATCTTTGAGCGCATCACGATGCTCATCAGGCGTCTTTGTCCAAGTGAACCCAATCCCTTTTTGGACCATTTCAATTCCCAGCTTGTCAAATACGAGTTTTTCTCCATAAGTACGCTGGGGTGATTTAATAAATTGAATAATTAACACTCGCTTCCCTCGACCCAATGCCCGTATAGCAAGCCCCACAGCAGCCGTTGTTTTTCCTTTACCATCACCTGTGTAAACAAGTGTTAATCCCCGCTCCTTACTAGGTTTACTCATTACTAACCCCTCCTCTTGGTTTTTTGAACACATTTTCACATATCTATTAAAAAAATAACCCCAAATCGCAGCACTCACGTATAACTTCCATTGTGCCATTCAGTTATTGGACGATTTCCATCTTTTCTACTTTCCTTTGTGCAGGAATCGTCCGCTGAGCGATACTTTCTCCCTGAAGGATAATTTGCGGTAATCCATAAACAGGATGGTTCATCACAATGGGTGCAGTACCGTAAACTTCCTCAATCAAATCCGTTCGAATAATATCCTCTGGAGATCCCGCTGCTACAACTCTCCCATTATGTAAAAGCAATAAACTGTCACAATAGAGCGCAGCTATATTTAAATCATGCAAAACCGAAATAACTGTCAAATCATCCTCCAGCTGCCATTCTCGAATTCGATCCATTAGGAGTATCTGATGGCCAATATCGAGATAAGTGGTTGGTTCATCAAGCATGAGGAGCTTTGGCTGCTGGGCCATGGTCTTGCCAAGAGCTACTCGCTGACGTTCTCCGCCGCTTAAGTTTTCAAGATGCCGATCACTTAAATCATTTAACCCCATTTTATCGAGAATTGAATCAATAAGCCGTTCAATGTCGGCTTCTTCTTCTCCTCCGAGCCAATTTTGAAAAGGAAACCGTCCCATCTCGATTACCTCTCTTACTGTAAAACCAATGGGAGGCAGAGATTCCTGCTGCAAGACTGCCAGCCATTTGGCCAGATCTTTTCGAGGATATTGTTCAATCTGTTTCCCATTTACTTCAATTTTTCCAGCTGTAGCACTTTCCACTCCTGACAATAGCTTTAGTAATGTAGACTTTCCGCTTCCATTCGGTCCAATAATCCCCAGGCATTCTCCACGATTAACTGAAAAGCTAATTTCCTCAAGCACTGACTGATTGTCAAACCGTTTACACAGCATATCGACTTCAATAAACATCCATCAATTTCCCCCTGACATTTGCTTGTTTCTACGAAGCAAGTATGCAAAGAATGGCGCGCCAAGAACTGCGGTCACAACTCCGAGTGGAATCTCCGTGGGGCTAAGTAATGTACGGGCAATCGTATCCGCCCAAAGAACATATATTGCACCGAAGATCACTGACAAAGGCAGTAATAGTCGGTAATCTGGCCCGACCATCAGTCTGAGTAAATGCGGGACGACAAGTCCGACAAAGCCAATCGTTCCAACAATAGACACTGCAGCAGCAGTAATGAGGGTGGAAACAATCAATACAACTAACCGTGTACGTTTAATATTGACACCCAAATGTGCTGCCTGCCTTTCTCCTAATGCAAATAAATTCAATGTTCGTCCATATGAGAGCAGTACTACAAGGCCAATGGCTAAATAAGGTATAAGCACAAAGGTAAATGACCAGCCTCTAAGGGCTAAACTCCCCATTAGCCAAAAAACGATTTCATTTACCACCTGATCCGACATTGAAACCATAAAGGAAACAATGGCACCTAGAAAAGCCGAAACAACAACACCAGATAAAATGATTGTTTCTAATTTATACTTTCCCTGTACATTTGCTAAACGAAGCACCACAAGCAAACTGATTAATCCTGTCACAAATGCAACCAATGGGATGGTCCAAACACCCAATAAAATCGTATGAAAGTCGAATAAAATGAGGAAAGCAGCACCTACTGCAGAACCCGAGGCTACCCCTAATGTATACGGGTCAGCTAACGGGTTGCGTAATACCCCTTGAAAACCAGCACCGGCAAGTGACAGACACGCTCCAACAAGGATGGCAAGAAAAACCCGCGGCAACCGGACTTTTAAGATGATTTGCTCAGATGATGCCGCCCAGTTTGTATCTATGATACCTTCTAGAAAAGGAAGCTGGTCCAGGATAATTCCCCAAACATGCGAAAGACGCAGGTTTGCAGATCCAAGTGACAAGCTAACAATCACTGAAAGAAGCAGGAGAACGACCCCCGCTCCCCCCCATATTGCTAATCTTCGTTTCATTTCTTATACAAGTCCGGATAAATGGATTCGGCAATTTTTGTAAGAGCTTCTGTTATCCGCGGACCAGGTCTAGACATAATATTTCCTTCTATCCCTGTCAAATTGTTGTCTTGAATCGCTGTAATCCTCTCCCAGCCATTTCTTGATTTAATTAGTTCTTCCAGCGTTTTGCCGGACTTATCAACAGCATTAGCGGTGTACAGAATCACTTCTGGGTTATCCTGAATGATTTTCTCTTCATTGATGGCGTTCCAGCCTTTCATATCTGAGGCAATATTAATGCCTCCGGCCATCGTAATCAGTTCATCCATAAATTCACCCTTCCCAACCGTCCATCCTGGGGAAAATTCAATATATACTTTTTTCTTATCTTCTTCTTTAAGAGCTGCAGCAGTATCTGTTACAGCGCTAATATCCTTCTTCATTTGTGCAACAAGTTCTTCTGCTTTTACCTGTGTATCTGTAATGACGCCAATTTGGATAATATTGTTTAAAATATCGTCTATCTTTTTCGGCTCCGTTTTATATAATGGAAGACCTAAACCACGAAATTTCTCCACTATATCATCTTTCATTGAAATGCCGCCAATTACCAGATCTGGATTGGCAGCTATAATTGCTTCCTCATTCGGCTTTGTTACTCCTCCTACTTTTGGCTTCGTTAATGCTTCTTTCGGGTAATCATCATAATCTGATACACCGTAAATTTTATCGCCCAAGCCTAGAGCGAAGAGAATTTCCGTCTCAGATGGAGAAGTGGAAACGATACGCTCTGGTGCTTTATTAAAGGTTAACTCTAAGCCCGTTGCATCCTTCACTGTCAGCGGATAAACCGTTGCTTTCTCACTCGATTCATTTTTAACCTTTCCGTTACTTTCAACTTCTGAAGATACTTTCTGAGAAGAACTATTTCCTCCCCCGTCATCTCCTGACCCACAAGCACTGATTGACATCGCTGCCAATACAGTTAATAGTAATGCCACAAACTTTTTCATACTCAATCCTCTTCCCTTCTTTTATGGTTCGAGATGAGCTTGATATCTTGAAGTCTTGTCCTGAACAACGAAAAAAGCCCTGCTTCCATTCGGAAACAAGGCGTGCGAAAACCAGACAAATAAAATAATTATACTGATTATGCCTATCCTTTTCCGCGAAGGATTTCGTTGGCAAGCTAGATAGGCAGGTTTCCTGGCTTACGGGTAACGCGACTTCCTCTCCTTCCCATTCCTTTTGATGGAACAGTGGTATTGCGAGGTTGTCCCCGATTAACAGTGGCGGGACCGCGCCGGAATCACACCGGCTTCCCTTTTAACCTTATCCAATGACAAGGCACCTATGAGCTTATATAAGATTCAATTGGTCAAGCAATATTCTCAACTAGTATTATAGCAATAATTTCGGTTAAAATGATAACAATATTTTGCATAATTATTAATACACAAACCTAACAGCAGCCATACATATGAAATGCAGCAATTAAAACAAAAAAAGCCAACTCATTAACAATGAAGAGCGGGCTTTTTTTCCGTTATCTGACCTAATCACTAAAAAACAATTCAAAAAGGAAATAATATAATTCAAATGCCATTCTCCATCATCTGGAGGTTCATAATAAAGAAATATACAAATCCAATCGTTTTTTATCATTACGCGCCTTAGAGGATTCGAACCTCTGACCGTACGCTTAGAAGGCGTATGCTCTATCCAGCTGAGCTAAAGGCGCAATATATATGGCGGAGAAGGAGGGATTTGAACCCTCGCGCCGGTTACCCGACCTACACCCTTAGCAGGGGCGCCTCTTCAGCCTCTTGAGTACTTCCCCATAAAAAGATGGCTCAGGACGGAATCGAACCGCCGACACAAGGATTTTCAGTCCTTTGCTCTACCGACTGAGCTACTGAGCCATATTAAATTTTGTACCCTACAGATAGATTAACTGTAGTTTGTTACTATTCCCTAAAACCAACTTAATTATGTATAAGTGGCGGTCTGGACGGGACTCGAACCCGCGACCTCCTGCGTGACAGGCAGGCATTCTAACCAACTGAACTACCAGACCGTATTGCGGGGGCAGGATTTGAACCTGCGACCTTCGGGTTATGAGCCCGACGAGCTACCGGACTGCTCCACCCCGCGATAGTAGAAAATATCAAATATTGATCATGCCCTTAATTACAAGGACTGTCCCGACTTCAGAAAGTTAATTCAAGCGGCGGTTCAGTCGGTACAACTCGCAGATTATTCAACGAAGCAACGCTTGTTGCTCCACCCCGCGATAGTAAAAAATATTATTCTTTAAAAAAATATGGCGGAGGAAGAG
>NZ_BNDS01000035.1:22218-44107 GCF_014656545.1 Neobacillus kokaensis | reverse complement strand
CACTTTTTTCTGAAAATCTAAGCTTCGCGTGCACATTGGAGGGTTCAATGAACACCTTTTTCGAAAAATCACTGCTCCACGCGCTCATTGACCGCTTCCATGAACACTTTTTTCTGAAAATCTAAGCTTCATGTGCACATTGGAGAGGGCAATGAACACCTTTTTCGAAAAATCTTTGCTCCTCGTGCTCATTGACCGCTTCCATGAACGGCTTTTGCAAAAAATCTCTAGTCCCCGCGCTCATTGAAAGAATTCAAATCTTAATTTCAAAAAATATTTACTTAAAATAAAACCAACATAGTTTAAATGGTTAATCTGAATTTTATGATACGATAAAATTAATTCATAAAAAAGGAGAGATTTTCATGCTGCTGCGACCTACCGAAAATGAGTATCCGAAGTATTATGTGCCTTATGTTCAAGCTGTTCCTGAAGGAAATTTGACAGAAATTCTTAAAGATCATTTAGAGAAAATGACTCAGCTTTTTGAAGAGATTTCCGAAAAAGATAGCCTTTTCCGCTATGCTGAGAATAAATGGAGCATCAAGGAGGTTCTTGGTCATATTACTGACACTGAAAGAATCATGAGCTATCGCCTTTTAAGGGTGGGACGCGGTGATCAAACAGAATTAGCCGGATTTGATGAAAACCTGTACGTTCAAGGGGCCAAATCCAATCAACTTTCACTAAAGGACCTTCTGGAAGATTTCATCTTAACAAGAAATGCCACTATCAGCCTGATTAGAAATATGCCCGAAGAAGCGTGGACAAACAAAGGCTTTGCCAATGGCAGCGAAATCACAACCAGAGCCATTGCCTACATCATCGCCGGCCACGAAGCCCATCATCGGAGCATTATTAAAGATCGATACCTTGCAAAACTGTAATGGTGTCAGGCACCACTCGTGGACATTTGTCCACAGTGGGCGGACACAATACTTTCCATCCGCAACCAAAATTTATCGAGTCTTCTAATAGAAAAAACCTAATCAACATCTGATCAGGTTTTCATCCAAGTTTCGCTTGTGAAGCTGCTGGCTGATATTTTCTCATTGGGCCGAAATCCAATACCTCTTGCAGATAGAGATTACCTTTTGGACTTGTTTTCTTTAGTAATTCCATCAAATATGTAATATCGTCCATCGCTCTATGTGTTTGATAGTTTGTAATATCGTGTGCTTCTAACAGGGTAAGTAGTTTTCCATTTGGAAAGCCGTATTGTTTCCATGGTACATTCCTCATTGTACAGAACCACTGCAGATCATTCACTTCCGGGTACATATGAAAAAGAAAGCTGCGGTCAAAAGAAGCGTTATGTGCAAAGACGGCATCTGTCCGTTGAAAATAAGTTTTAATCTTTTCATCATAGAAACTTTTCCCCTGAACAGCCTCGTATGGAATCCCGTGAACTTGAAAAGCCCGGTCATAATTCCTGCGCGCTGAGCTCGATAGCGGCTCTCTTAAAAAAGAATCCTCATCAATTACATCAATAACCTCACCAGTATCCGTCCGATAGGAAAACAACTTCAATGCTAATTCAATTACTTCATCTGTTTTTGGACCTAAACCAGTTGTCTCAACGTCAAGTACCAGCCCTAATTTTTCCTCTATCCGCAAGATCATCATCCTTTTAATAGTAAAATTTCTTCCATTATAGCAAAATCAGGTGAATTAAGCCTACGATAAATTCAATTCCACTTTTTGGTTAATCTCCTTCTATTCCTCAATAAAAGAGACACCAGCTGCAGCTAAATCATTTTTCACCGATATTTCTACACATTTACTTGCTAATCCCAGCAATGAAAGCCTCTATAATAAACTCCAAACTTTCATCCAAATCAAGTGTCAGCTTAAATCCACCCTTTTGTTCCAATGCAGAAAAACCATGCAGGATGCTTCGTAACCCTCTAACCGCATGTAAGGCCCGTTCTCCTTCTAAATTAAAATCGTGAAGCACACAGACGGAAAGGTCGACAATTTTAGCCCCAGCCAGCTGAACCGCTTCATCTTCAGGATCTGGCGCCATCAATGTTGCCTCGTAAATCCCTGGATGATTTCGTGCAAAATTGACATATGCTTTACTGATTACAAGGACAGCTTCGGTTCCTGACACCCCTGCTGCTGCTTCAGCCATTATTTCATATAAGCGATTGAGCCCGTAAATGGCCAATTTTTTTCTTAAATCGGGCAGCCCATTAAAGTGGTTATATAATGAGGGCGGCCGAATCCCGAGTTTTTTTGCTAAGTTAGCAAGGGTAACTTCATCTATTCCATGTTGATCAGCAATTTCTCCTGCTTCATCTAATATCGTGGTTAACTTAAGTCCGATTTTGGGTCTAGGCGACATGCTCTTTGCTCCTCTATCTTAATTTCCGTTCTAGATTATCTATAGCTTGTTCCATCACTCTCACAGGATTCTCAATCATTTCTCCGTGCCCCACTGCCAGTAGCTGAGGTTCATAGCTTACTAGCTTCTTTGCACTAACAAGGGCTGTCTTTTTGCTCCAAGTGCCAAATGACGGAAATGGAAACAGCGGCTTTAATTCTCCTGCAACTGCTGTACCACTTCTAGTTTGAAAAGCATCGCCTGCAATCAAAGCTTTTGTACGTGTATCTAAGAACGACATAGAACCGGGGGTATGACCAGGGGTCTCAATCGCCTTCAAAGAGCCGACTATATCATTCTCCTTCAATAATACATTGGCCCTTGTTTTTAATTTTTTCGGAACACCGCCTTTAATTGGCGTTTGCTCCTCATGAGATTCAAGGGAACGGTCATTATTCATCAATCTGTTGTCACGAATAGAAATATAGACCGGCACCTCCGGCATAAGTTCTTTTAAAGGGTCGAGTGCTCCTACATGATCATCATGGGCATGAGTCAGTACGATTTTGGTAATAGGCTTTCCTATGCTTGCTGCTGCTTTCATAATCCCTTTAGCACAAAATCCGAGCCCCGCATCAATCAATGTTAATCCATCCTCTTCCTCAACCAAATAGCAATTAACCGGAAATACCTTCGCCATAAACGTCACCTGATATAAATGACCGTTTCCAATCACTCTCACTACTACCCTCTCCTTAACTAATATCATTAGTTTTATTTTAACTAATCCCGTTAGTTAAATCAACGTATTTTTCCATTTTTTATAAATAGCATTTCAAACATCAGCTTGTAACAAATCGTTCAAATCATTTTTACAGATTTGTGAATTAGTGAACAATCTACCCTGTTTTCAAAGTAAATTTGATATATTTACAGTGTAATCATTAATTAAATCTTAAATAACTGAAGGGGTGTTTCAAATGTTTGTTAATTGGTTAAGAGAAAACAAAATTGCCGCAGGAATTCTTACAGTGCTTCGCTTATATATCGGATATTCTTGGCTTACTGCAGGCTTCCACAAGTTAACAGGCGGTTTCGATGCTTCTGGGTATTTGAAAGGCGCAATTGCTAATCCGGTAAAAGGGCCCGATGGCAGCCTTGTATACGGCTGGTACGTAACTTTCTTAAAGAATTTTGCTTTACCTAACGTTGATATATTTAATACCATCGTTCCATTAGGTGAATTTTTGGTAGGATTAGGTTTAATCTTAGGCTGTTTAACTACAGCAGCTATGTTCTTCGGCCTTGTCATGAACTTTGCCTTCTTCCTTGCCGGAACTGTATCTCATATCCCAACTGACTTATTCATCGGTGCCATTATCTTATTCGCTGGATATAATGCCGGTCACTTCGGCCTTGACCGCTGGGTGATTCCTTTCATCCGCCGCACTGCCTTTAAAGGGGATAAAACAGTCAAACAACATGCTTAATAGCCACCCCTAAAAGCCTCACTCGGCAAAGAAGAGTGAGGCTTTTCCCTTTTCAACGATAAATTGAAAGAATGATTGAATTTTCCACCCTTTCCTGTATAATTGTTCCCGAATCACCAATATGAACCATTTAAGGGGGAGGTCGAAAATGGCAAACGCCAGTATTATTCAATTTAATAACGTAACGAAACAATACGATAACGATCCGCCTGTTCTTGATAATGTCAGCTTTGAGATTGAACGTGGAAAGTTTTATACACTCCTTGGTCCGTCGGGCTGCGGTAAGACTACTATTTTGCGGCTTATTGCGGGATTTATGGAACCGTCTAAAGGAGAAATATTTTTTAATGGCAAAAAAATCAACCAAATACCGGCCAATAAACGTCAGGTTAATACGGTCTTCCAGGATTACGCCCTTTTTCCTCATTTAAATGTATTTGAAAATGTGGCATTCGGGCTGCGGATCAAGAAATTAAAAAATGCCGATATTCAAGCGAAGGTAAAAGAAGCCCTTAGCTTCGTTAACCTTTCCGGCTATGAAAACCGAGAAATCCGCGAAATGTCAGGCGGTCAGCGCCAGCGTGTGGCCATCGCCCGAGCGATTGTAAACGAACCGGAAGTGATTCTTCTAGATGAGCCATTATCAGCACTAGACCTAAAACTTCGTACCGAAATGCAGTATGAACTACGCGAGTTGCAGCGCCGCCTGGGAATCACTTTTATTTTTGTCACCCACGACCAGGAAGAAGCTCTGGCAATGTCCGATGAAATTTTTGTTATTAATAAAGGGACCATTCAGCAGAGCGGAACACCGACAGATATTTATGACGAACCGATTAACCGCTTTGTTGCTGATTTCATCGGGGAATCCAATATCGTTAGCGGCAAAATGAAAAAAGATTATCTGGTTGAATTCGTCGGCCGTGAATTTGACTGTGTGGACATGGGCTTCAACCTAAATGAACCTGTTGAGATTGTCATCCGTCCTGAGGATTTGGAAATCACTTCGCTTGAGCGCGGCAAGCTGCAGGTTAAGGTTGATTCCCAATTATTCCGCGGGGTTCATTACGAAATCTCCTGCTATGACAAGGACGGCAATGAGTGGCTTGTTCACTCGACGAAAAAGGCAAATGTCGGTGATGAGATTGGGCTTTATTTTGATCCGGAGGCGATTCACGTAATGCGTCTTGGGGAGACCGAGGAAGAATTTGACCGGCGTCTAGAAACCTATGCGGATGTGGACCGCCATGGAAAATAAACTGACCCGTAATTTATATAAAATACCGTATTTACTGTGGATTCTTGTTTTTGTTATTGTCCCGATTGCCCTTGTAGTCTATTATTCATTTTTTGATATCGAGGGTCATTTTTCCCTAGGCAATTACCGTAAATTTTTTACGCCGGTTTACTTGCAAATGACGGTCAGCTCATTTTGGTATGCGTTTTTAATCACAGCGATTTCGTTGATTATCGCTTACCCTACCGCTTTGTTATTAACAAAAACCAAGCATAAACAGCTGTGGCTGTTATTGATTATTGTTCCATCTTGGATCAACCTTCTGTTAAAGGCCTATGCCTTCATTGGCATTTTTGGCACGTACGGGGCTGCCAACAGCTTTTTAAAAGTCATCGGGATTGGCCAGCAGCAAATACTATTTACCGATTTCAGTTTTGTGTTTGTGTCGGTTTATATTTTTATCCCATTTATGATTTTGCCGATTTTCAATTCATTAAACGAACTAAATCCAACCCTGATTGATGCAGCCAATGACTTAGGAGCCTCCAAATGGACCACATTCCGACGGGTGATTTTTCCGTTAACCATTGATGGTGTAAAGTCCGGCTGTCAGGTGACATTTATCCCGGCGCTGTCATTGTTCATGCTGACACGACTTATTGCCGGTAACCGCGTGATTACACTCGGTACTGCCATTGAGCAGCATTTTCTTGTGACACAGGACTGGGGCATGGGTTCTACAATCGCTGTGTTTTTAATCATTATTATGGTGTTGATTATGGTACTTACCAACACTAAAAAGCGAGGTGTGTAAATTGGATAAAAAATTAACTCCTTTATCAAAGTTGTTTTTGATCATCATCTTTTTTATCCTGTATGCACCTATTTTCTTTCTCATCTTATACTCCTTCAACAGCGGGGAGACGATGTATAGCTTTAAAGGATTTTCCCTCGAGTGGTACCGTGAGCTGTTTCATGATACAAGGCTGCTCATTATTGTCCTAAATACGATTGTGGTTGCCCTGTTATCTGCCCTTTTTTCAACAATCATTGGCATTTTTGGCGCTTTAGCCATCCATATGGCCAAAAGACGGGAAACCAAAAACACATTATTATCATTTAACAATGTACTGATTGTCAGTCCAGACGTCATTATCGGAGCTTCGTTTCTGATTTTGTTTACGATGGCAGGCATCAAGCTTGGATTCTACTCGGTTCTCTTGTCACATATTGCCTTTAGTATACCGATTGTGGTGTTGATGGTTCTGCCAAAGTTAACGGAGATGAGCCCGTCACTTATTGATGCTGCAAGAGACCTTGGGGCAAGCAGCTGGGATGTGATGTCGAAGGTCATTATTCCTTATATCTCACCAGGAATTTTTGCCGGATTTTTCATGGCATTAACGTATTCGTTAGATGACTTTGCTGTAACATTTTTTGTCACCGGAAACGGTTTTTCAACGCTTTCCGTTGAAATTTATTCATTAGCACGCCGCGGCATTTCCTTGAATATTAATGCCTTATCAGCCTTGCTGTTCCTTTTCACCATGCTCTTAGTGGTAATTTATTACTTTATCACCCAGCGCAATAAGCCGAGCGGTATGGGGGTGCGGAAACGATGAACCATTTAGTCCGTTTTTTCTTCATCATTGCCATATCGTCCGCGATTATTTTATATGCAATATCAAGCTTGAACACCTCACAGGGATATTCCGGAGGCAACACGGTGACCGTCTATAACTGGGGCGACTATATTGATGAGGATTTAATCAAAAAGTTTGAAAAACAAACTGGTATCAAGGTCATCTATGAAACGTTCGATTCCAATGAAGCGATGATGACCAAAATTGAGCAGGGCGGCACGAATTATGATATTGCTGTTCCATCTGAGTATATGATTGATAAAATGCGGCAGGAAGATTTATTAATTCCACTGGATCACTCTAAGCTGCCAAATTTAAAAAATATTGATCCGCGCTTTATGGATTTGCCATTTGATCCCGAGAATAAATATTCCGTCCCTTATTTCTGGGGCACAGTCGGCATCGTTTATAATCCGAAAATGCTGAATGGAAAGAAAATCACCAGTTGGAACGACCTATGGGATCCTGAATTAAAAAATCAAATTCTGTTAATAGACGGGGCCCGTGAAGTCATGGGTATGGGTCTGAACAGTTTAGGCTATTCGCTGAACGATACGAATAGAAAACACTTGCTTGAAGCGAAGAACAAATTGGATCTTCTCACACCAAATGTCAAAGCGATTGTCGGAGATGAAATCAAGATGCTGATGGTCAATGAAGAAGCGTCCATTGGACTTGTATGGTCGGGGGATGCTTCAGAAATTATGTATGAAAATGAAGATTTAGATTATGTTGTCCCTAAGGAAGGATCTAATCTTTGGTTTGATAACATGGTCATCCCTAAGACAGCGAAAAATATCGAGGCCGCTCATAAATTCATTAACTTCATGCTCGACCCTAAAGTTGCTGCTCAAAATACCGATTATGTCGGCTACTCTACACCTAATAAACAGGCACTCAAACATTTAGACAAAGAGGTCGTAGAAGATGAGCGATTCTACCCAACACCCGAACTGACAAAAAAACTCGAAGTATACGAAAACCTCGGCAAACGCAATCTAGCCGCATACAACGAGCTGTTCTTACAATTTAAAATGCATCGTAAATAACGTACGGGGACGGTCTTTCGGCTTAATCAAAGCAGAAGAACCGTTCCCGTTTTTTTGAAGAACATTTTAATACGGGCATCAAATCTAAGCACATCTATCTAAACCATTTGCCTTTTTAGAATATCTTTTACATAATACCACCTAAGATCCATCTACTTACTCGAATTGTATTCTTTTCCCCTCGTCCCGTTAACTAGCCCCCTTCTACTTGATCTAATTCTGTCCTTTTCTCCTCGTTCGGGTAACTAGCATAACTTCAGCAATTAGAGACGAATAACTACCGTTGCGATAAAAAAAGCACCACAATCATCCTAAAAACCCGAGATTGTGGTGCTTTCCATATTATTAATAACTTTTATCTTCCTCTAAACGGCCCCTGTTTTCATACCAATTCGTAACCTGTGTAAGAATCGCAAAGACGAAAAAGAAATTCATGGCCCAAACGTTAATAAACGGGGCAATGCCGCCAAATTCAATGGTTGCATACCCTTTTAACTTCATCACAATCATCGACTCGACAAAAATCAGAATAAACCCAAGTACGCCCGCAGCAGCCGCTCTAAACAATTCCATCCCTCCAATATTTTCTTCATTCCCATTTATGACAAACATTAATTTATGACAATTTCGTGAACTCTTATAATACAATTATATTCCATTTTTCGTTAAACACAACAAAAAAGAAATGGTTTCAGTGTCCCATTTCCTAATTGGTAAATTTATCATTATATCGAACTATTTTTGCTAAGTTTAAATTAGCAATTTTTTAAAATAACGTACAAGCCGCTTTTTGAAACAAGAATATACTGAATACGATATTAGAGAGTAAGGTGGTGAAATCTTTGAAACCTTGGTTCAACATTGAATGTATGACAGAACGGGAAGATCGTTTAAAAAGTGCGATGCGTTTAGTTTGGGAACAGCATGTATACTGGACAAGATTAACGATCAACAGCATCGCTTTTAATTTACCTGATGAAGACGCGAATACCGCACGACTTCTTCGGAACGCAACCGATATGGGAAATTTACTAAAGCCTTTCTATGGCAATAGAATAGTCGAAAAGTTCACCAGCTTAATAAGGGCGCATCTTGTTATTGCAGCGGAACTGGTCAAAGCTGCAAAAGCAGGCAATCAAAGAGCTGCGGCAGATGCAGAGAGAAGATGGTACGCCAATGGTGAAGAAATTGCCGAATTCCTAAGTAGAATAAATCCTTTTATTTCAAGAAAGGAATTCCAAGAAATGTTTTTTGAACATTTGGCACTTACGAAAAATGAAGCAGTTTTGATCCTCCAACAAAATTTTACAGCAAGTATTGAGGTGTTTGATAAAATTGAGTTGGAAGCTTTACAAATGGCAGACACGATTACTTTTGCCATTGTAAAACAATTCCCTAGAAAGTTTAAAATATAAGATTGCTATTGTATAAAAAGATCCTAACTGGCACTATTTTAAGTGCCTTTTTTATTTTTCAAATTCAACTAGCCAGTTACCTGTATATGGATAAGTATTACCGTTGTTTAAGTAATACACCTATTAGACCTAACAAAGTCAAATAACTATTATTTTTGCAGATTTTTCTTCATAAGAGATGCCACTTTTATTTTATCTTGTATTACTAAATTATATGAGTGTTTTGGTCATTATAAAGTCTGTTTGTTCTTCATCACCCATATAAAAAAAGTGGGCTCCAGTTTGAACAAATCCCATTTTTTTATAAAAAGCAATTGCCTTTTCATTTTTTTCCCATACACCCAGCCAGATTTTCTTTTTATTCTCCTTTGCTGCTAATTCCATAGCTTTATTTATTAAATATTTGCCAAGTCCGTGTTTTTGAAATTTGCTCCTTATATAAATCCTTTCAATTTCAAGGGATTCACTACCCATTTCTTCAGATTGAGCATCATCAGTATTGACCTTTAAATATCCAGCAACTTCATTATTAAAAAAAACAAAAAAGAATTGGGAAAAAATATTGGATAATTCTTTTTCTAATTGATTTAAGTTATATGCCCTTTCTAAGTAAGCACTCAAATTTTCTGGTGAATTCTGATCTTTAAATGTTTCGGTAAATGTTTCATAACTAATTTCTTGTAGTTTGAGTAAATCTTCAAGGCAACACTTTTTAAGATTAGTAGACATTTAATATTTCGCTCCTTTAATAATTTCGCTTATTCCCCTTTTTTACAAATTCCCAGTCTTTTTCTACATTTTTTCTAACTCTTTGGAGTAAGTTAAATATGGTTTCTGCTTCTTCTTCAGCAAATCCCTCTAATGCAGCAGTATTGGAATAGTCATTTTCTCTTTTTATAAAAGGATAAACTTTTTCCCCTTTCTCAGTTGGAAAAAGTTTTTTAATTTTTTTGTTATGTTTATCTTCTTTCTTTTCAATAAATCCATTAATTTCAAGTCTTTTTATTGCACGAGCTGCTGTTGTTCGATCTACTTTTATCATCTCAGCTAACTTTTCTTGAATGATTCCTGGGTTTTCACATATTCGCACAAGGTACAAATACTGCCCTTTTGTAAGGTCATATTCTCTAAATTCTATATTACTTATAGAATCTAATGCCCTTGCAATCATTCCAATCTCACGAAGAATTTCCTTCATAATTTACTCCTTAATCCATTTTTGTTGTAAATGCAATAAAAATAGCATGTATAAAATCTACACCAACTTTGTTGTATTTACAATAAAAAATAATGATAAAGCAGTCTCCCTTTTACAAATGGAAAATCAGGAGAAAACCCGCTTTTACGATATTTCTAAACAACCTTCTACCTACGAAATAAATAATTTTGATAAGGAGAATGGGTTATTCATTTTGAAATATTTGGTAATATCTATTCCCTATAGAGGATATTTTTAAAAGATGATGTACAGAAAAACAAGAATTTTGTCGAATGATATAATTGTTAAGCACAAAGTCCGATTCTATAAGTAAGACTGGGAGGAAATAGTCCTCCTAAAAGAAGTAAATAAAACCAATATGATTTTGCCATCAGCCTTTAACTTACATATATATATTTGATAATCAAAATTTAAAATTAAAATTTTTTTGGGGGACAAATATGTCATTTAATCTTAAAAATAAAGTGCTAGACAAGAAAAAAAAGAAGGAAATACTTGTTCGTAGATTATATTTGCTGATACAACAAAACAGAAATTTAAAGACTTATGGAAAAGAATCATAGATTCCAGTTATCTTAGGCTAATTTAGACAATGGACAAAATCCTCTCCAACGAGGGAGGTGTTCATATAAATAATAAGTACTGGGGATTAAAGGTTGGGAGTTAATGTTTCATATTGAGTTTCTTTAGGTTTCATTTTTGTAATATTTCTATATGTAAAAAAATAGTTTTAGATCTTTCTTTCTTCCATACGGCATTAAAAAAAATTGAGCGCTGCTCCTTATATTAAAGGATAGCGCCCAATTACGGAAGAAAGCCTTCTATTTTGCAAGTAGGATTTATTCTTTTTCTTTTTTCCTGCGTTCAAATATTAAACAACTAACATATATGATTAACAATATGATGGTCACATAAATTGATATTTCATATCCACTCTTAAATAAATCTAAGTTCCAGTGTCCAAAATAGTTTTCACCGAAAACATAATATGCCAACATATTGGAAATAGAATAGCCATCTCGTTCAGGGTATGGAATTAAATTATAATTATAATTTTGTGCTAATGCTGTATTAAAAACCAAAGAGATTAGTAGTAAAACAAGCATCGCTTTTGATTTACTATCATATTTATCTAACGTCCTCTGAAGTAAATAAATCAATAAAAAAGCAGGCAATAGAAACTTTATAAAAATGATAATCACATAAAATTCCCCCTATTACATTGGTTCAATTCCTCATCTGATTCTCTTCTCCCATGAATATTTCCTATTTCCATAATTGGCATAAATACCTCCATACACAACAAAGCTCTTCCATCTAAATTCCATTTTTATATATTTAATTCGTCAAAGTGACCCTAATTCCTCCTAAACCATGTATCCAACAAGCTCTAGTCCCTCTTTTACTAAATTTCCCGTTAATAAAAAAGACATTACCTTTTCAAGTAATGCCTCCATTGATCGTTATTTTATTTTTACTAACCAAAAAATAAATCCAGTATATTTGATGCTTTAGAAGATGCTTTATTGTAGAATTCGGAGTATCCACAATTCTTACAATATACAACGATAAACTGATTATGTTGAATATCAAACATTTTAGATAATCCCGTCCCGGTCATCGCTACTTCCTTTTTCCCCGCATCTTTACTTCCGCATTTTATACAGCCTTTTTCAGACATACATGTTCCCCTCTCCTTAATTTTTTCTGTGGCCCGTTTATAAAATAAGTAAGCTTTTAACCACTATTTTCTTTGAGACATTCTTCTTCGGGCTTTATTCTTATTTGTTTCCACTTCTCAACGCCTACTTTGCGAAATTACGCAATTTCTACATCAGTTCCGTTCGTTAGAGTAAAGAATATAATACAATAATCAGCAGCATCATTTCCGCGAAAATAAATATGTTTAACATAACCATTTTTTATTGTTGGGTAAATTTTTTGGACCAACTTGCACCAACTGTCATATTTCACTTCAACAATCGACTCCCCATCTTGGTCCCATCCATGGTACGGTGCACATAAAAAGTCTTCCTCAATCTTACTCAAATCTAAAATTCTAAACCCTTCTTTTTGGTAAACAAGCTGAATAAACCCGTAAGAATAGCCAAAATATTCGGCTCTCCTGTTTTCAATACCCTCTATCGTTTCAATTTCATAAAAAAACCTTATTCCACGTTTTTCATCTGGGACTCTGCAAAGCTTGATCAAACTTGTATGTCCTATCCCTTCAAAGGATTTGATATAGTCATTAAAGCTTAATTTATGTTGATACTCCTTAGACAATAAATTGTACGCAGTTGGAAACGGATTACGTGCATGACCAACCGTACCGCAGCTTCTCGCTCTCATGTTTTCTGCTTCACGTAAAATGCTAAAATAGTTGAGAAGTGTATCTTCAGGGGTTTTTGTCAATTCTGGAGGAAGTTGAATTTGGTCATGAGCCTTATCAAAATAAGCAGAGAAGAAATCCCCCGTTTCAAATCGTAAATTCAAAGCTTGTAAGCAAGAAGGACGAAAAAACCTTTGATGATAAGTATTGATGTCCCTTTGATTCAGTTGCAACACATTCATCATCCAATTTTTAGTTTATGGCGAATGAATCATTAGGTGCGAACTAAAATATGTACAGCTACTAAAGTTCGACTCTCTCAAAATGCTCAACCGTTGGAAATGGATCATAAAAATGATGTAACTGCCTTTTCCATTCTTGATATTCCTCGGATTGTCTAAATCCAACTGTGTGGTCTTCTAATGTCTCCCATTGAACCAACAGCAGGTATTTCCCTTTAACCTCCATACAACGCTGTAATTCGTGCGATATGTACCCTTTCATTGATGAAATAATTTCTGATGCCTTACGGAATGCTTCTTCATATTCCGCTTCCATACCTTCCTTTACTTGCAGCATAGCAGCTTCTAATATCATTTCTTTTCTCCCATTTTAAAAGTATATTATTTCTACTTACCATTGCTTTAATCTATTACATTCTTTTCTATTATTGATTCGCTAGTACCTAACCTTTTTTTAAAATTTTAAAGGAATTTCATCGATTTAGTTGAATTTTTAAAAGATAAAATCCGTTAAAAGGTGGAATGTTAGTGAATGTAATTGCCTCTCCTATAAACAGTAAGGTTAACAACGTTTTTATCCATGTGAGCGACCTCAAAAGGTCAGCAGAATGGTACAGTAATTTACTTGGAATACCATTTGACAAAGAGCATGTTGAATCACCTGTCTATAACATCCCAGTTACCTCTGAAACTGGACTAACTTTAGATGACCACACGTTCGATCCAGGGTTTAAATTAAAACCCTCGGAGCATGTTTTATTTAATTTCTTTGCTAAAGATATTGATGAGGCGTACCAATTTATTACAGAACAAGGAATAACCATTGTTAAAGAAATAGAGCGTATTGGTCATTTTGCCTATTTTAACTTTCAAGATTTAGATGGAAATGTTTTAATGATTTGTAATTGCTAAAAGTTCTAAGCTATGGACAGAGGTTTGCTGCCATAGCTTTTTTTAAAGATTCCTCGAAAGCTTGCCCGTTGAGAAGAAAGTCAAATCTTCTTATGATAAAATTTCGTTAACTTTTATTTCCCAAATCACATGGTGCGCCCCATCTCCCCAGTAATCCTTTAACAAGTAATCCGGTTCACCAAATTTCTTTTGCCAGATTTTTTGCGCACTGCTATATCCGCTATCTAAACAAAATTCTTCAATTCCTTCATTTTTTAAGGTTAAGTACATTTCGGCTAGCAGTTGATTGCCAATCCCCTGTCTTTGATAATCTGGATGCACGAATACTGTACCCACTTCATGTAGATCTTTTAATGCATTATCTGTACAATGATTGATTAGCTCACTTACTGGACCATATTCGATTGATCCAACTAATTTATTTCCATCTAGTGCAATTAGAAAATACCTTTCTTTGCCGCCGCTAGCGAAATCTTTTCTTAGATAATTTTCTTTGGCCTCTATTTCTTGTTCCATATCATCCAACATATTTCCAATACCTTCTTTAATAAAGGTATCGGTTATTACAATTCTAAAAAACTTGTATAACTCTATTACATCCTCTTCTCTCGGTCTTCTGATCACAATATCTTCCATTACTTTTCCCCCATCATTGCGTCTTCCCTATGATACTCTTTTCTGCGCCGTTATTATTTTTTCAATATACTTAAATATTCTTCCCAAGGCCCCACATCTTCCTTATATCTCTTAGCCATGACCCGCACAATTTGAGCAATGTGTGTTAAATCATGAACAACCCAGGTAGAAAGCAATTCTCTTACCTTCACTACACCAAACGCAGGGTGGAAACCCGTAAATTCAAATTGTAATTCAGATTCAATAAGTGCTTTAAGTTTGGTTATATTTTCCGTTCTAAGCGTTTTAAATTCAAGCAGATTTTGTTCCATCGACCTTTCAGAACTTTCCATTAAGTGTGAAAATCGGTCAAATGGTGGAAATGGTTTACTCTCACCTTCCTGAATAATAAATTCTAGCCTCGGTATCCAATTATTTTTTTCTGCCTCAATGAGATGCTCAATCACTTCAGCAGCATTCCATGTTCCTTCACCTTCATGACAGGACAGCCACCCCTCAGATAAACCAGATAAAAAATGCTCCAAAGTTTGTGGTGTACGTTCCAGAACCTCGATAGCTTCTTTCATATTAAAATGCATAAAAACTGCTCCTTTCTACGATTTATAGATTTAAATAGTAAAAATCATATCAGAAATTATTGTTTGTTTTATCTCTCTAACTAATAAGCTGCTTTTCTAATACTATTTATTTCAACAACTCGAAAAGAAACACCTTTTTTAACCCCCCACGTTAATAATAAAAGATTGCCACTTAAACAATCCATACCGCTGCAACCATTACTAAATCCTAAGTGTTGTCTTCGTTTTCAATTTAGGGGTCACCCTACAGTCAGCTTGATGAAAAATGACCCCTATAGCTTCTCCGTTTTCTAATTAACATTAATCAGATTTTAAAGAGAACTGATATCTAATGATAAGAAATGTTTCCAAAACTACTAAAACAAACAGTAAAATGATATGAGGAAATAACGCGCGTGTGAGAATGAGCGAAACCAAAATCGCACACAAAATATTTGCCACATGACACACAATAAACATGTTTGTCTGTCTTTGCTTGATGTTCATAACAACATAATTCAATAATGCAAGGAAAATTAGTGAACATCCAAAACTTGCAAACCAAAGATCATTAATTGTATATCCGTTGTAACCAAGCGGAGTCACAGCAATATGAACAATCCCAAACATACAGATAACCGTGGTAATTGTTAAAATTATTTTTCTCATTTGGAATCCCCCTGCGAATTTGATTCGAAAGTGTCTTATTCACGTTAAAAAGCTTAACTTGTCGTTATTTCCTTCCACAATGGATACATTGTCCGCGTCGTCGATAGTAGTAGGCAAGAGCAGCAAGACCAAGCATTAATCCCCATGGAACCCAGATAAGCATCGGGCCTACAGTACCACTGATGGAGCCAAGCAAAACACCGTCTGCTGGCAAAAGGTTAAAGGTAACGGCGAAAAATGAAAAGGTAAAGACAACACCGGCTGCCGTGACAGCAATCGCTACAATCGATGCGGGTATGACCGCTAAAGGGATAGGAACCCTTTTGCCGCCAATGAATGGGAACCAGCGTGGAAAAACTTCCCCCCATTTCATAATCAAGCCAAGTGTGAGAATAGCGCCGCATATACAAATTACCCCAAATACCCATTCTGTCAGTTGCGCCATCGGATTAATGGTATTAAAATCTTTTAAAAACTCTGCATCCACTCCAAGTGGAATATTTAACGCCCATGCAAATCGTGTTAGTGCATAAGGCAGGGGAGCTATAGCGGCCATAATGGTAATTTGCCTACCCCATCGCACTAGCAAAAAAGGTTTACACGCCTCTGTCCGCCCGCAATTTCCACAGGCATTGTGTGTTCTCCGATAATAGGTAACAGCAGTTAAGATCCAAAGAAGCGCACCTATAATACATATGATCTGATTGAACATTTGCCAGTTAAATTCAAACTTAAACAAGAAAGCATAAGCCATGGCCGCTATTAAACTAATATCTGGAATAAATAGAAGCAAAAAAGATGCGAATCCCCAGGCAAAGATGAGAAATACACGTTGTAGAAACGTTCTATCTAAAGATTTTTGTATGGAAATACCTAAGCCAAAACTACATAAACAGAGAACAACAAAAACGATGCCTCCTACCTGAGCGGGAAGATAGGTAATTATGGCCGAAAAGTATCCTAAACTATCATTATTAAATGGATATCCTTCTCCTTGAATTAACCAATAAAGATGAATAGCCCCATACAGTAACGACCAAGCAGCTGCTAAATATCCAATCCAACAAGGCCAATATTTCAAGCCCTTTTCGGTACCTCTTTTCATTAAAGACGATATAGAATTCATTGTAATCATCCTCTTTCACTTTATTTTGAATAACTATACTTGACCAACTGCTCTGCCCACTTTTTCGAGAATCATAACTAAGAGTCCCTGCAATTAATCGGCATAATTAAACCCTACCTTCATACTAACCATCGATGGTTAAAATGAAGATAGGGTCGAGTTTAAATTTCGTTTAACTTTTTTCTAATAGATAAATCCTCGTGCCGCTAGAGGAGCTTTCGATTTTCCAATCCAGGTTCATTTCCTTTAACATAAGTGAAACGATGGATAGACCCATTTCCGCCCCTTTCTCCTGAGAGCCGCTGTTTATCCCTGGCCCTTTGTCTTCGATAATAATAACGTTTTTTCCTTCTTGTTCTTCAGTATGGACACTGATATACCTTCCTGATTTCGCGTGCCTGACTACGTTCTGAAATAAATTATCTAATACACGGGTGAACCATTGGGGGTCGACATTCCAAATCAACACTTTTTCCGACAATCTGACATCGACTTCAAATCCTTCTTTTTCAAACACTGGATACCAGCTTGCGAGCGAAGCACGTAATAACCGTACCATATCCGTCTTTTTCTGCTCCATGGTATATTTCCCTGCTGAAAGCAACGTATAGGCAAGCAAATTATCAAACAATTGGCCTAACAGATCGACTTTACTTTCAATCAAGTGAAGCGATTCTTTACCTTTTAATGATAGAGACTCTTTCTGTAATGAATAGGCGTGACCACGAATGATTGTTAACGGCGTACGTAAATCGTGCGAAATATTAGCAATTAGTTGTTTCCTGAGAACTTCTTCCTCCTGTTCACGCATTCTGCTTTTTGTCAGCTCGTCAATCATATGATTAAATGATAGTCCTAATTGGCCGACTTCATCTAACCTCGAAACCGCAACCTTATTAGGTATACCATTCTCGCCAACTTCAGTCATCGCGGTTTGCAGCTGAACAAGCCGTCTACGAATTTTAGAAAAAAATAACCAAGAGATAAATAGAAATAATACGAAAACAAGAAAACCGTATAAAAGTAGGTACACGTCATCGTTGACTGATATAGATAGGGGATCCGTTAGAGAATGCGGCACTTGAAAAACCATAAAACCTTGATTTGAATCGCCGCCAATATAGGCAACAATCGTAAACGGCCCTGTGCCAACACTTTTTTTCATAAATTCTACACTGTCATGGAGGGTCCATTTGTTCGGGATATTTCTTCGATTAGGCAGCTTGAGCTTCGTTTTGCCATTCGCATCCACCCAAAATATCATTGCCTTTGAATATTGCCTTTTCAATGTTCGCAGCCTTTTGTCTATTTTGTCAGACGTCGCACCATTCAACTTCTTCGCTTCACGATGCCACATTCTTTCTAATTCTTGTGTATCCATATAGATTATTTTTTCTTTGCTGTCTTTATCCAAGAAATGCTTTGGAAGGTAATAAACCGGCAATACTATTGGCCATAAGACCAGGGCCGCAGAGATAATGAGCAAATACTTCGTTAATAAGGAGTTTCGGAATTTCATTGCCGTACCCTGTATCCGATGCCTCGAATCGTTTCAATAATTTGCGGATGGCTCGGATTCTCCTCTATTTTTTCTCGTAAATGACGGATATGCACCATCAGCGTTTTATCCCCTTCGATATATGGACTTTCCCATACTGCTTCGTATATTTGTTCTTTTGTGAGAATTTGATTTGGATGGCGGAGCAAATACGTAAAAATTTGAAATTGCTTTCCTGTTAGGATGATTTCATTATTCGTTCTTGAATCTAAAATTCGATTTTGATCCAAATAAATTTGAAGATGGGCAAGTTGAATAAATGCTGGTGACAGCTTTTCGAATCGTCTTAAGAGTACTTCTATACGTGCCGCTAACTCATCAGGATGGAAAGGTTTTGTTACATAGTCATCTGCAAACGTTAGACCATGCAGTTTATCTTCGATTGAGCTTCTAGCAGAAAGCAATAAAATCGGTGTCTTTGGAAAATCTTTTTTTAACCGCTGACCTATTGAAAATCCATCTAAACCAGGAAGCATGATATCGAGGATCACGAGATCAATTTTCTCCATTTGATCGGTTATCTTTTCTCCTGAGGTGAGCCAAGTCACGTGGTAGCCTCGTTCAATTAAATTTTCAGAAAGCCAATCTCCAATTTCCCTATCGTCTTCAATGTATAAAAGATTTTTTCTCATCTCTTTTCTCCATTCATAACCTATAAAAAATTCATCAACTAGTTTAATATTATGCAAAGTTACTTTTTCCGGGGAATAGTAAGCGGATTCCAATTACTTGATTTTAACATTTTTGTTAGATAAACAATTTGACCAACATGATAAGAATAATGGTACATTTGTCGTTCAATCGCTTCTATCACTGTATGGGGTTCATTTCGAATGGTAATTGTTTTTAAGAGATCGGCTTCGCGAATATCTTTTAAAGCAGTTAAAAAAGTTTCCCAACCAAGCTCCCACAATTCCATAACCTGTTCTTTCGTTTGGAGGTCTCCGACAAATTCATCATCTCGATTTCGAGAAGGTTTTTCACCATCTGTCGTGAAAAAATCTGTCCAGCGCGAAATCATATTACCGCTCATGTGTTTTATAATAATAGCGATACTATTGGATTCCTCATTCGGGGAACAAAATAATTCGCTTTCGACTAATTGTTCCATTGCTTTTTCAGCGGTTTTTTTTGATTCTCTAAAACGTTGGATCACAGTTTTCAAATACTCTCCAGCTACGTTCATACAAATCACTCCGTCATAAGATTTTAAATTTATTCTTTAAAAAGTTACTACACACAGCCTCTTTTTAGAATAATCTTACATTAATATTCAACAACGATGTACGGTTTCCTCCCCAACAAAATCTGCTATATCCCACGATATTCTCATGGTAAAATATTGGTAACATACAAAGTTAGGAGGCGTGTCCCCCTTGCCGGATTGGTCATATCATACGCTGTTCAAACCGATTCTTCAAACGCTGCCGCCTTCGTTTAGCCGAGAGTTTATACATCGCGGGATGAGCCTGTTATCATCCTCTTTAATAGGCAGAGCCTTGATTGAATTTCTTGGCCATATGGCCCCTTCGAAAAATCCGGAGAAATCTTTATTTGGTATTCCGTTTCTTTCTACTGTCGGGCTAAGCGGGAAAATTGATCCGAAATTATCCGGACTGCAGGCTTTTCAAAACCTTGGCTTTGGCTTCATTGAGATTGGACCCGTTTCCATTCAAGGTTCCTCTCGGCAACAAGAGCTTCAGATTGACCCAAAACAGGAACAGATTTTGGGAGATCCCCGCTTTTCTATTAAGTTATCGACAGTTAAAGAACGACTGTACTCTCTTACAAAAAAGCAGGTACCATTGTTTATCAGGGTTGAAGGAACATTTCAAGAAAAAATACAGATTTGTAACGAGCTCCATCCGTTTAGTGATGGTTTTATTCTCAACTGCCAAAATTTTAATTCTGCTGATCAATATGATTTTTTTCGGTCAAAAGTAAGGAAACCAGTAATATTGGCTTGCACAGCAGAACATATAAATAAACTGGAAAACTATCAGCCTAGTGGAATACTGCTTGAAGACTTTCCTTCACCTGAAGGAATGATCGAGGCGCTTGTGACTATAAAGAATACATTTGGTGACGACCTGCCCGTGATCACTTCTGGCGGGATTCGCGAGCCGTCAGATGCGGTTACATTATTGGAGAATGGTGCTTCCCTTGTTATGTTAGGCTTTGAGTATGTATTTACCGGACCCGGTCTGCCAAAGCGAATTAATGAGGCTTACAGCAACAGGTTCGCAAAGGAAACGGCGGTTGTTAAAGGATGGTTCTGGTATTGGCTATTCGGATTGTCCATTACCATTGCAGGATTGATCGCCTTGTTTTTTAGTATGACATCTATTATTCTTCCGTACGATGAATTCTTTTTAGGTATGATGAGAAACGATCTTCTTGAGTTCAATCCTGCTATTTTATACTTTATGGCCCATGACAGGATGACTCTTTCAGGAACGATGATTGCAGGAGGAATCATCTACATGCAGCTTGCCAAGCTTGGGGTCAGGAATGGCCTGCATTGGGCCAGAAAAGCTATCAATATTGCAGGTATAATTGGTTTCCTCGGGATTTTCCTATTTATTGGGTACGGCTATTTCGATTGGCTTCATGGATTGTTTTGGCTTATGTTACTGCCATTATTTATTTTAGGATATTTGAAATCGAAAAATGCTACGGCTGCTCCTACAAGTAACAACCTTTATAATCACCGATTCTGGAAGTGGAGTTTATTCGGACAGCTTGCTTTTGTCTTATTAGGATTTGCTTTAACGATTGGCGGTGGCGTCATTTCCGTGATCGGAGCATCCAGCGTCTTTGTTCCAACCGATCTTACTTATTTATGTCTCACACCGGAAATGTTGAATGAGTTTAATGAGCGATTAATACCTGTTATTGCCCATGACCGGGCCGGGTTTGGCAGTGCCCTGCTAAGTGTTGGCTTACTTGTCTTGATGCTTGCCTTATGGGGAATTCGCGAAGGTGAACGCTGGGTTTGGTGGACTTTTACAATCGGAGCGATTCCTGCATTTTTATCGGGACTCATCACTCATTTTATTATAGGCTATACTGATTTTGTACACTTATTACCTGCATATATCGCAGTCGCTCTCTATTTGGTCGGAGTCATTTGCACTGCGCCGTTTTTATTAAAAAAGTAAGCCCGTTGCAGGCTTATTTTTTTATCAGTTTATTGCAATGTATCCTATTACAATTATTACCTGGGACCCAAAGGTTCATAACTGTGTAATTACCTACGTCTTTCTTTAAACGAATTACCCCCCTTCCAGAATATAGAGGGAAAGTTACATTGCGCGAATCTACGCCATTACTTTAACAAATGTGTTTCCAATAGGACCCATTGCCGACATTTCTCTTAGCAATACAACAAATGTGTTTCCAATAGGGCCTATTGGCGACATTTCTCTTAGCAAATACAATAAATGTGCTTCCAATGGGACCCATTGCCGACATTTCT
>NZ_BNDS01000035.1:0-22161 GCF_014656545.1 Neobacillus kokaensis | reverse complement strand
GCCGACATTTCTCTTAGCAAAAGCATCAAAAGTGTTTCCAATGACTGATCTATTTACTTCTTTGTCTCAAACCTAATTAACGGCATGCATTCGTTTCTCTTGTTTTCGCTAAATTTCCACCTGTGTTCCGACCCCGGCCTGGATTGCCTTTTCATATACTGAAGCTGCTACGGCGATATCAAAGTAGGCAATGCCAACGGATTTGAAGAAGGTGATCTCTTCATCGTTTTCCCTGCTGGTAATCTGCCCTCCTGCGAGTTCACCAATTTCTCCATGCAGCCGCGAAAAATTCCATACCCCTTCATTAGCAGGAATAATGAAGTCTCCAGCTTCATCTTTAACTCCTTCAATGGTATCTGCGACAATCTTTGAACATTTATGCAGTGTCTTTTCATCGACTTCTTGCATATGAGGCAAATAGGAGCCGACACCGTTAATATGCGTCCCCGGCCGAAGTACCTTACCAGAGAAAACCGGTGTTTCCGAACGCGTACTGCAAATGACAATATCTGCTTTAGAAACAGCTTCATCCACATCATCCATTACAATGATATCGCCATCAAAACCCGGTGCAAGCTTATTAATTTTCTTAGCGAAAACCTGTGCTTTTTCCTTCGTTCGGTTGAACAACATGATTGTTTTAATATCACGTACTTCTAATACTGCCTGCAGCTGCTCATCCCCCATCGCCCCGGTGCCAATCACCACGACAGAGGAGGCATTTTCCTTGGCCAGATACTTCGTCGCAATACCGCTCACGGCCCCGGTCCTTAATCTGGTTAAATAAGAAGCATTCAAACATCCCAAATGCTCGCCATTGTTAGTATCACTTAATAAAATCACACCTTGTGTTGTCCGTTTGCCGATGGAAGGGTTATTTGGAAAGATGGTCACTACTTTAACGGCAGATTTTCCGACCGATTCGATGGCGGATGGCATGTACAATGCGGATGCCTTTTTATCGGGGAATTCAATTACCGTCCGGTGAGGGTTTGAAATTCCCCCTTCTATGTAATCAATTAAAGCCGCTTCCAAGTCCTGAATTGCATCTTTCATCGTGTAAAGGGAGCGAATTTGTGGTTCTGATAGAACAAGCATGGTTAAACCTTCTTCCTAAAATATTTCCGTAACTTTCCTACCATTTTACCAGAGTACAGCTTTAAAGGATAAAAAAGGATTTAATTAAATTGTAAACTAATAAGATTTTTAATGTGACAGATTCAGCGATAAATATTTTATAGTTTTTAGGTGTGCTTAAATTTGATTAAAGGATCTGACTCCATCTTGCATTCAATATTTTAAAAAGGCCTGAATTAGCAAAATCCAAGCCTTTTATTTTGCACATTCCTGCAAAAATTCCTCTACGGTTAAAATTGTTTTCTTTAATCCCAGTTTTTCCGCCAGCTGAGTGATTCCAGGGGGTTCGACATTTGCCTCATTAAGGACTTCTTTTTGAGAAAAAACTTCCCTTGTGCTGCCATCAAGTAAGACCTTCCCTTTATTGATCACGATTGTCCGTTCAAAATTTTCAGCGACAAAATCCATATCATGAATAATCGTCATGACGAGTTTGTTTTTCTTCTTCAATTCCTGAATGATCTTGCGGATGATTTCCTTGCCGGCATCATCCTGGGCGATTGTCGGTTCATCGAAAATCACAACGTCCGTTTCCATCGCAACTACCGATGCGATACAAAGCAGCTTCTTTTCCGACAAACTTAAATCATGTGGATTCATCTCTAATTTATCACCTAGACCGACCGTTTCTAACGCGCTTACCGCCAGCTTTTCTGCTGTATACTTCCCCATTTTAATATTCAATAGTCCGAACATGGCCTCGTCCAAAACGGTTCGTTTAAAAATTTGATCGTTAGGATTTTGAAAAACCAAGCCAATCTTTCGTGCTAGTTCAGCCGCGGTTTTCATTTTTACATCATAATCACCGATCAAGATTTCCCCTTGTGACGCTCTTAATAAACCTTTTAACAGCTTCACAAAGGTTGTTTTGCCAGCCCCGTTTTGACCGATGATGGCGGTGGTACGGTGATCAAACTCCAAATTGATGTCAGCAAGAACTGACTGGGCTTTTTCTGAATAAGAAAATGATAGATTAGAAACTTTGATCATTTAATCGTCCCCCTTAGTGCCAATTCCGCATCCTCTAATGTTACAGGATAGACATCACACCTTTGTTTTTTCACACCCAACGCCTTGCACACTCTTGTGTACACCGGAGCGGTCACGCCATAGTCTTTCAAGTCATCTCGTGAGAATATTTTTTCAGGAGTATCGAAATCGACTAGCTTCCCATCGTACAGCAGCAACACCCGGCTGCAATACTGAGCAATTTTTTCTATTTTTTGCTCCGCCATTACAACTGTTATTCCCTGTCGGCTTAAATCTTGAATGGAATGGAATACTTCCTCAGAACCTGCCGGGTCAAGCTGGGAGGTCGGCTCATCTAACACAAGAATATCCGGCTTCATCGCAATGATGCTGGCAATCGCCATCCGCTGCATTTGCCCGCCAGATAGATCAAATGGACTATGGTCCTTTACATGTTCAATTTTCATCAGCTTTAGCACTTCATCAATCCGCTGCCGCATTTCTTCCCGCGGCAGTCCGATATTTTCCAGTCCAAAGGCAATTTCTTCGTACACCGTCATTTTCGAACCCGTCACCTGCGTGAACGGATTTTGAAACACCATCCCCACCTTTAATGAAATGTCGGCGATTGTATGGCTTCTCACTTCTAGCCCGTCCACCAGCACTTTTCCACCATAAGCACCTTTATAAAAATGCGGGACAAGACCGACAAGTGCCTGACACAATGTCGACTTGCCTGAAGAATTTTTTCCAATAATGCCGATAAATTCGCCCTCTTCTACTTCAAAGGAAATGTCTTTTAGAGCGAGTTCTTCAGTCATTGGATATTTATATTTAAGACCTTCGACTACTATCTTTTTCATAAAAAAACCCTCCACGCCACAGCAAATATGGTTAGCACAAGCAAAGCGGCCTGAATTGCTTTGCTATAGGGAAAAGTTTTTTCTTCATATAAATAGGTTTTCAAATTACGGGAATTGAAGCCCCGCACTTCAAGCGCCATTGCCCGTTCCTTCGTGTTAATAAGCGACCCCAGCACGACAGGACCAAGCAGCGGGATGAAGGCTTTGATTCTAGTAAGCAGTTTCCCCTCTGTCTCCATCCCTCTCGATCGCTGCGCATCCATAATCGTACTCATCGTGGACATCATTTCCTGGATAATTTGAAAAACAGATACAATGACATAGCCAATTCTAGGAGACATGCCTTTTCGCACAAGAGATTCAACAAGGGTCGACGGTTTGGTTGTCAGTACAAGAATCATAAAGGCACTGACGATATTGGTAACACGGAGTGCAATCGTTAAGGCAAACAACAGCCCTTCCTTATGCATCGCAAACGGCCCAAGATGAAACAGAACCGTTTCATTGCCAGGTCTAAACAGGCCCTGGATAATCACGACGGTTATTAGGACTAGAAAAACAAAGCTATAGACTGGCAGTGTTTTGCGCATCACCTTTGCTGCCAGTAATAGCAAAATACTGATGCCTACGCATATGGCAGAAATCGTGAATGATGGTAAAATAATCGGAATGATGATAGCAAATAGAATATAGTAAAGTTTCGTGATCGGATCGATATCGTGGACAAACGATTTCCGATCCACAAATAGACTAATTGATTTCAAAAAGGTCACCGGCTTTCATTTTCAAAGGCTCTTGTTGCTTCTTAACTATTTAATGGGGACTGGTTGGCGCTTTTCTTTAGCTAAGTGTTCTCAAGAACGCTGTATGAGGACTGGAGACGGGTTTGCCTCCGACTCTCCGTTCTCATGAATGCTTTATGAGGACAAGGGCGACGCTATTCTTTAGCTGAGTGTCCTCATGAATGTATTATGAGAACTCGAGACGGGTTTTTCTTCCGCTCTCCGTTCTCATGAATGCTTTATGAGGACACTGGCAGCACTTTTCCTAGACTCCAAGTTCTCAAGACACTTTATTGGGGCAAGAACAGCCCTGTTATTTAACCATCTGTCCCCATAAATATTGTTTCAAGCTTCTTAATCCAAAGTCTCGACTTTGTCATTGTTGTTGTACAGTTGGAGGACATTGCGCGGTAATCCTTGGAAAATCCCGTAGCTGACTAGTACTACCAATAATTTGTCCGGCACATCGACAACGATTTCGTCAAGCAAGGATGCAAGCCATGTAGATTCAGTGTTTGCTAGCACAACTGCAAACAACGCATCGCCCCAGACATTCCCTGTCTGTCCGCCCCAAAAACCGATATTCAGCGGCGTTGAAATCACTGTTGCAACAAGGCCGATTATAATTCCGGCGCCCACTGCTTTACCCCAGCTGGAAATATACCCTTTATAAAAAAGAATTCCAGCGGCTACCCCGATCGCCACACTGGTTATGGCGTAAACGAAAGAAATCGGATCAGTAAAACCATAAATAATGTTATTAATGGCACCCGCCAGCGCCCCGACAATTGGACCCCCAAGCATAGCCGCCAGTACTGTGCCAATGGAATCCAGCCACAATGGCAGTTTCAAAAGACCAGCAACAAATTTGCCGATATAGTTAATACCAACCGCAACAGGAATCAAAACAAGCGATGCCGTTGAAAAACGCAATGACCACATGCTTTGTTTTTTCATTCATATAAACCCCCTTTTTTATCTGTCTTATTCACTACTAGTATAGGTCGTGTCATGACACAAGACAACACAAATGTTATTCTAGTAAGAATTACTGATTGAACCATAAGTAGCGGCATTTGAATGGAACGGACCTCTACCCTTTGAAGCAGAATTGTAGATATCCTTTGAAAAAGGTTAGATAACGACACATTTTGTGTAGATATAATTTAGAAAAGTGTAGAGAGTGATAATTAATATAGATATATTCTTGCAGGCGAGTTTAAGACTCTCCTCGATTGAGCAGGTAGTTCCTTTTACATAAATTTAATTGACTCCTTTGTAATTTTTATGTTTGTTTGGAGAGTATTATTTATGTCCTAGCATAAAAAAGGTGCCTGACACCAATATGGTATCATGCACCTTTTTACTTATTTTACCTTTATTTTTTCATTGCCCTTGATCCAGGTAGGGTAGGCGCTTAGTTCTAAGGAGATTGGATTGGTTAGATTTTTTGGATTAGGAATGCTGACTCCGAGTTTGGTGATTCCTTTGTCATTTCCTTCGGTGAAGCCATAATTAGATGATATTTCCTTTCCATTCCCATCATTTATTCTTGTAAAGAGAAATGCGTTGAATTCTTTTTTTGTCTGAAGCTCGAAGATTAGCTGGTTTCCTTCTACTCGTAAATTACGTAGTAAATTTCCTTTTGGCTGTTTTAGGATTTGCCGCTTTACTGTATCCACTACAACAAAGGCTTCATCCTTATCAACCGCTTGGATTTTATTAAAGACCAAATACAATTCTTTTGGTTCCCGGAAGTAGTTACTTTGCAGGTAAATAACTGCCTCATCAGGTGATATCAAATTTGCAATAATCCCGTTATTAATTTTGTTCCATGTTTCTCCATTTTCATCTACAAGCCTTAAGTCAGCAAAACTTAGAATTCTCTTGCTATTGTTCGGATCCATTTTGACATGGATCGCTGCACGTAATGGATATATGTCGGCATTTAAAAATGTTATTTTTTGCCCTTCCATTGTAATTGTTTGGTTGATATCAAATGACTTTTTAAGCTGTATATCTTTTTTAAGTTCAAAGTTTACAGTGAATTCTTCCTTTACTTTCTCCCCTTTTACCCAAACCTTCAGCTGTAGTTTTTTTGCTTGAAGAGGTGATTGAAAGTAAAATTCAAACATATCACTATGTACGGTTGCTCCTTTTTCTGAATTTAGCGGGCTTCCCATTGAAATGCCACCAAGCTCAATACTTTTCCCCTCTAAACTTTCCAGGCGAACCTTCTCCGTCTTTAACAATTTTTGCTTATCCTTGGATGTTATCGTGTAAAACAGCACCAGCTGGCTTTCATCCGCAATTACCCCATCAATGGTAAACTTTAATCCACTTTTTTCTTGAGACACACCGATTTTTTCATAGTAATCATTTTCAATCGCCAGCATTCTTCCTTTATCCGTTCGGATAAGGTTTACTATTTTTTCCATACCAGGAATAACAGAAATATAGTCAGCAAAAGCAGGTGAAATACGGATCGAAGTGAAAAATCCAACTAGAAAAATGGCCGCAGCTGCTACCGAGATAACCCATTTTTTTCCTCGGAATTGCCGTTTCTCCTCCGTTTTTGCCTTTTGGAATCCGGTAAAAATCGCTTCGTCCAATGAATCTAGCGGAACCTGTATATTATCGTATAAAGTTTTTAATTGCTTCTCTTCCTTTTCATACATGCATATCACCGCCATTTCCCTCTAATTTTTCCTTAAGGGCCTTTAACGCTTTGTTCAGCCACGTTTTGACCGTCCCCTCCGGACATTGCAATGTTTCAGCAATTTCCTTGATTTTCAAATCATGAAAATATTTTAAGGTGAGGATTTCACGTGACCGGTCATCTAACCCTTTCATGGCATCCTTCAATTCCATTTCGGTATGGGATTCCGCAGTCCCCTGCAGGGTCAGAATTTCGTCATTCAATACGACCCGCTTCTGCTTTTTCAAATGGTCATTGCAGTAGTTGATCATAATGCGGAGCAGCCATGTTTTAAAATAAGCAGGCTCTTTCACCGATTTTCTATTTTTATAAGCCCGGTACGTTACCTCCTGGATGGCCTCAAGTGCCTCTTCCTCGTTTCGTAAAAAAGAAAGCGCGGTCTTATATAAATCTATCTTGTAGAGCTGGACCAGCTGTAAAAAAGCTGAATCGTCCCCCTTAATTGCCTTTTTGACTAATATTTCATCCCCGGCCACGTGCCTGCCCCCTTCGCCAACCTTGTTGTCTTACATATTAGACTATTTAATGAAGAAAAAGTTTTTATTTGGTAAAGTTTTTTTAGTTTTAAGTGGGCAGGTAGGTTTATTGATTTGTTGGCTACTGGCGGTGATATTCTCCTATTTGCTCGGTCGTGTAAAGCCCTGCTATTCTACCCACCACTACTTTTTTTCTGCTCCTCGGTCGCGTAGAGCTCCTCTATGCTACCCGCTACTCATTTTTTCCCTCTCCACGGTCGCGTAGAGCCCTTCTTTGCTACCCAATACTCGTTTTTTCCTGCTCAAAGTCGCGTAGAGTTTCCCAAGACAAAAAAGGAGCCGCCCCCACCTCGGGAACGGCTCCTCCGCTATCGGAAAAATCACAAATCATTAATCACAATATAAGTTGCTTTGATCGGGCCATGTACGCCGACAACAAGGTTTAGTTCAATATCGGCAGAGTTACTTGGACCGGTGATGAAGTTGATGCAAGAGGCCACATGTCCCGTCTTTTGGTGGATTTCCCGCATTTTCACTGCTGCCTGGGTCATTCTTGGAACAAGGGTGCTTTTTGGAATCAACATAATCGATGCTGCTGGTAAAAAGCTGACTGTTCTTCCCTTATTTTTGTCGCTGAACAGGACAACCGTTCCGGATTCAGCGAGGGTAATTTCACTGATGGTAATACCTACATTCGCCTTCTCTGCCTGACGTACATTCTCTTCTCCTAGGGTATAATCCCATTCAAATACATCAATATTTTCAGAAGGCCACTTTTCCTTCATTAAAGAATCGAGCCCCCACTTGGAGAAGCGCTCGTCCTTCCATGTCACCACTGAACCGCCGCCATACTCAGCAACCACATCATTCACAACTCCCGACAGCTCAGCCAAATCTGTTGTAAAAATCTTCGTATGAATTTTTTTACAATGCTCCTTCAAAATCTCCAGCAGCTCATCCTGCGACGCATCCTTATAGATTTCATATTGCGGCTGGTATTTCCAGGTTGGCCGTTCAATCGGGGCAGAAATTCGCGGCCTGTTCAGCTGGCTTGCAATTTGATTTAAAAATTTATCTCGATTATGGATGGTGCCAATCATGAGTTTTTGTCTCCTTTGTCGCGATTTTTAAACCAATCTCTGAATCTCTCTTTATTCGGAGCCGGGAATTCCCGAATTTCCGTCCATGCTTTTAACGGTCCCGGCCCTTTAGAGATTTTATCCCCCGACGTAAATGGGTTCAGCGCTGCCGGTGCGATCTTAGAACCAAGTTTGTAAAGCGCTGGAGATGATGCGCCAAGCCCAAAGGCCTTCATTAATAATTTTTCGGAAACAGGTGCTCTTCCTTCTTTTTCTACAATGACTTCGCGGTGTTTATGTAGCAGGTTATGCAGCGGGATTTTCACCGGGCATACTTCCGTACAGGCACCACAAAGGGTAGATGCGTAAGGAAGCTCCTTGTAATCATCATAGCCGCCCAATAATGGAGTAAGAACCGCCCCGATCGGCCCTGGATAAATCGAACCGTAAGAGTGACCGCCAATATGGCGATAAACCGGACATACGTTAATACAGGCAGCACAGCGAATACATTGCAATACTGACTGGAATTCTCCGCCAAGAATATTGGATCTGCCATTGTCCACGATTACCAGGTGAAATTCTTCTGGCCCGTCGACATCCAATTCCTCTCGTGGTCCGGTCAATACGGTAATATAGCTGGTCAGCTTTTGCCCAACAGCATTTCTCGTCAACATGCTGACTAGAACTTCCATCTCTTCGAAGGTTGGAACAAGCCGTTCCATACCCATAACGGTAATTTGTGTTTTGGGCAGTGCCGTTACTAAATCGGCATTCCCTTCATTCGTGACTAAGCAGAAAGAACCGGTTTCCGCCACTGCAAAGTTACAGCCAGTGATCCCAACATCCGCTTCTAAAAACTTTTCTCTTAGTGTGACACGCGCCTGGTAGCAAAGTTCTTCCGGGTTAGATGATTTCGTATATCCTAATTTCTTTTCAAATACGTCGCGAATTTGCTCTCTATTTTTATGCAGTGCCGGTGCAACGATATGGGAAGGCGGATCATGGTCATCAAGCTGGAGTATGTATTCCCCCAGGTCCGTTTCGACAACATCACAGCCTTCTTCCTCGAGCATTGCGTTCAAGCTGATTTCTTCCGTCACCATCGATTTGGATTTAACAATTTTTTTAGCGTTTTTCTTCTGGACAACGCTTCTGATATATTCGTTTGCCTCTTCCTTCGTCTGTGCAAAAAAGACATTCCCGCCTCGCTTGGCGACATTTTCACTCAGCTGCTCCAGATAATAATCCAAGTATTCCAGAACATGCTGCCGGATTTCTTCGCCATGATTGCGCCAGTCTTCCCAGTTGCCTAATTCTTCAGTTGTTGCGGCTCTTCGCTTCTGGCTCATTCCGTCCTGTGCCGAGGCTACTGCACCGCGCATGAAATCATCATGTATGCCATTTTCCACACGTTCCTTAAACTGTTCCGTGCCAATTTTCATTGCCATAGGAAATTCCCCTCACTTTTTTAAAAATAAAAGCATTTAACGGCTGTTCAATACTTCCGCAATATGCAGCACTTTAACCGGCTTTCCTAGTCTATCCATCCGGCCGCCGATATTCATTAAGCAAGCCGCGTCCGCACCAACAAGATACTGTGCGCCTGTTTCTTCTACGTGGCGTACTTTTTCATCGACCATCTGTTCTGAAATTTGCGCCATTTTAACAGAGAAGGTACCGCCAAAGCCGCAGCATTGTTCTTTACCAGGGAGTTCGGTAAACTTTAAACCTTTTACATTTTTCAACAGAATCATTGGTGGTTCTTTGACCGCTAGTAATCTTGTCATATGGCAGGATGTGTGATAAGTGACATTCCCCTCAAACCTGGCACCCACATCTTCTATTTTTAAAACTTCAACGATAAATTGTGTCAATTCATATGTTTTTGCTGCTAATGCTTTTGCTTTAGGCTCCCAAACGGGATCGCCTTCAAAGATATGAGGATACTCATGGAACATAAAAGCACAGGAACCTGATGGAGAAACAACGTATTCAGCATTGCTGAACGTTTCAATCATACGCTTCATCGCTTCTTTCGATTCCTTCACATAACCGCTGTTATACGCAGGCTGGCCGCAGCAAACTTGCGATTCCGGAAATTCCACTTCGCATCCAAGCTTTTCAAGCAGTTCAACTGTCGCCTTGCCTACATTGCCCTGGAACATATCAACGATACAAGTCGCAAATAGAGTAACCTTCATTTTTTCTCTTCCCCTCAAAAAAATTCTTTGCCCATAATTTATCTAGTTAACCGGTCATCTGATGACCTAATATATTAATATTTTATATCTTACACCAAAAGTATCAAGTTTAGAAAGGGCTTTCAGCAAAAAAAGACTCTTTTTAATGCTTAAAAGATAAACCAAAAGGGCTCTCATGCCTATGAGACCCCTTTTGGAGCAGGAGATTACTCTCCGTTATACTTCGTTGTATGGTGGAAATACTTCCCTAGAATCGAATCGACATTTTCGAGGTGAATCAGCAGATTATTTCTTGCGGCTTCTTCATCCTGTGCTTTGATTGCCTCATAAATCGCCAAATGCTCCTTATATAGCTGTTCGATAGTGGTTTCTTTCGAAAACAGCCACACCTTACGCGTTTCCCGCATTGTTTCCACCATCAGTTCTGACACATGGTTCATTAAATTTAGCAATAATTGGTTTTGTGCAGCTTCGGCGAGGGCCATGTGAAACTGTAAATCAGCTGTTTCCCCAAGCTCTCCGTCTCCCTTTGCTTCAAGCATCGCCTCTAGGGCGGCCTCCATCATGGATAAATGCTGTTCGGTCCTTTTTTTCGCCGCTGCCGCAGCAGTACCGCTTTCAACGATTTTCCGTACCTCTACTAATTCAGAAATATCATTCTTGTTCATTAAAATGGCGGTGGATAGCGGGAAGGTAATTTGATCTTTTTCGAATTCCTTTACGTACGTTCCTTCCCCCTGCTTCATTTCAACGAGTCCCATTGCCCGCAGAGAGGTTAATGCCTCGCGAATGGCAGAACGGCCAACCTGAAAATTTTCCGCCAGCTGCTGGACAGAATCTAGTTTATCTCCCGGTTTTAGATGACCTGACCGAATCATTTCATAAATGGCCTCGGCAACTTCTTCATATATTTTTTTCGGTTTAATTTTTTTATAATTCATACCAGTGCCCCTTTAAACAATTCATCAACATTTGACACACACTTTCATTATACCTATTTTCAAAAGAATTGTATCTACTTCAATTTTTTATAAAAGGTGAAAAAATTATGAAATTTATCATTGTAATTTTTTTTAAATATTAATATAATTTTTCATATCACCTTGTTTAACATCTAGTCATCAGATGACCTTGTCATCATTTGTAAGCGATTCCCTTAAGGGAGATGGGAGTTTTTTAACAGATGTAATACAGTAACTAAGATATTTAAGGGGGATTATGTGAATGACATTTACTCAAAACTTTACGGCAGTTGGGAACAATCTTGCCCTTACCGCGATTGTTGCCCTTATACCCATTCTTTATTTCTTCTGGGCCTTAGCCATTAGAAGAATGAAAGGCTATATCGCTGGTCTGACAACACTTTTACTCGCTATTATTATTGCTATTATTGCTTATAAAGTTCCTGTGGGCATGGCCGTCATGTCTGCTTCTCAAGGAGCTGTTTATGGTGTTCTGCCAATTGGCTGGATCATTGTTGCCTCTGTATTTTTATACAAGCTGACCGTAAAATCAGGCCAATTCGATATCATTCGTCATTCTGTCTTATCTATCACAGAAGACCGTCGTTTGCAAGCATTATTGGTAGCCTTTTCATTTGGCGCGTTCCTTGAAGGGGCAGCTGGCTTTGGGGCACCTGTTGCGATTTCCGCTGCATTATTAGTTGGTTTAGGTTTCAATCCGCTTTATGCTGCAGGAATTTGTTTAATTGCCAACACAGCGCCGGTTGCATTTGGCGCCATCGGTACACCGGTTATTGCTATGGAAGGACCTACTGGTATTCCTGCTAAAGAAATTTCAAAAATGATCGGACGTCAGCTGCCATTTTTATCAGCGTTTATTCCATTTTACCTGGTTCTTATAATGGCAGGCTTTAAGAAAACAATGGAAGTCTTGCCAGCGATTCTAGTTTCGGGCCTGTCATTTGCTATTGCACAATATCTTTCCTCCAACTTTTTAGGTCCAGAGCTGCCAGATATTTTATCAGCACTTGTTTCCTTAGTAGCTTTAGCCATTTTCCTAAATTTCTGGAAGCCAAAGACCATTTTCCGTTTTTCTGCTGAGCAAGAGTTTGCCGCTACATCAGCTGTTACTATAGCTGGGGGAAAGACAAAAACAGAACATTATACCGGGGGACTAATTTTTAAAGCTTGGTCACCATTTATTTTGTTAACCGCTACTATTACACTTTGGGGAATTCCGACAATTAAGCTTGCATTAAGCGGGCATTATGAAGGGACGAATACTATCCTCAAAGCAGTTAATTCAATCGGCCATGCCTTTACATTTATGCCGGAAGTTCCTTTAATTTCTAACAAAGTGATTAGTAAAGCCGGGGCTGCTGCAGCACCTGCATTTTACAAATTAGAGCTTTTAGCTGCGGCAGGTACAGCGATTTTGATTGCCGCCATTATTACTAAGTTTATAGTAAAAATGTCATGGAAAACGTGGGTAGAAACCTTTGGGGAAACTTTAAATGAAGTGAAATACCCGTTAATTACCATTGCTTCCGTAGTTGGTTTTGCCTATGTCATTAACGTAGCCGGAATGAGTACAACGCTTGGATTAGCACTGGCAAAAACAGGGTCGGTTCTATTCCCATTCTTCTCGCCTTTCCTTGGCTGGCTGGGAGTATTTGTAACTGGATCCGACACATCCGCAAACGTGTTATTCGCTAACCTGCAAAAAGTAACAGCCGAGTCGATTGGTATGAATCCAATCCTTGCACTTGCGGCTAACTCATCCGGCGGGGTAACAGGTAAAATGATTTCTCCACAGTCTATCGCCGTTGCTTGTGCAGCAGTCGGCCTTGTCGGTAAAGAATCTGAGCTGTTTCGCTTTACGATTAAGCATAGTATTTTCCTAGTTGTCATTATTGGAATCATCGTGTGGCTGCAAAATTCAGTCCTAAGCTTTATGATTCCTTAAAAATGTTTGAAAGGCTGTTTCCTTTTTGGAGCTAGCCTTTCTTCTTTTAGGGGATTTTCAGAAACAAGTTTCCCGTGATATAATTAGAAAATTAATAATATTTCATAAAGTTCATTGGAGGAAAACGTATGTACTCAAATATTTTACGACATCCTGGACCAACACCTATTCCGAAAAAAGTACAGCTGGCGATGAACCGGGATATGATGAGCCACCGCAGTAAAGAGTTTGTGCACCTTTATCGTGAAACAACCAATCGCGTAAAGCCGATTTTTGGAACAAAGCAGGAGATATTGCTAATCCCATCAGGCGGTACAGCGGCGTTAGAAGCTGCTGCAGTTAACTCGGTGACTGCCGGTGAAGAAGTAGTTGTTATTACCGTCGGCGCCTTTGGCAATTATTTCGTTTCCATTTGTGAAAAGTATGGCTTCCATGTACATAAGCTGGAAAAACCTTGGGGTGAAGCTTGTACTGCTGAAGAACTTGCTGAGTTTTTAAAGCCATTGTCTAATATAAAAGCAGTTTTTGCCACATATAACGAAACATCTACAGGAATTTTAAATCCAATCGAACAATTAGCGAAAGTGGTCCGTGCCCAAACAGATGCGCTGTTTATTGTAGATGGCGTCAGCTGCCTCGGCGGTGCTCCTGCGGAAATGGACAAATGGGGAGTGGATATTTTAGTAACAGGGTCACAAAAAGCAATGATGCTTCCTCCTGGACTTGCGCTTTTAAGTATTAGTGACCGGTCTTGGAAAGTGATTGAAGAGAATAAGGCACCTTCTTATTACTTAAATTTATTGAGCTATCGTGAGTGGGCAGAAAAAGGCATGACACCTAATACCCCAGCAGTTTCCTTAATTTATGGACTTTCTGCTGTATGTGATTTGATTGAGGAGGAAGGTGGATTTTCAGAAACAGTCGCACGCCATGAGTTAATGAAAAATATGGTTCGAGAATCCATGAAGGCCCTTTCGATTGGACTTCTGACTTTGGATGAATATGCTTCACCTACTATTACCGCTATCCTTACCCCAGAGGGATTAGACACAGGGGCATTCTTAGGGCATTTGAAAAAGAAATACCATCTAGATTTTGCCGGCGGTCTTGGTCACCTGCAAAGTAAAATGTTCCGATTTGGCCATATGGGTTATTGCTTCCCTAGTGATGTTCTTCAAGCCGTTTCTTTATTGGAAGCAGGATTGCAGGATTTCAATTACGAATTTAATGCTGGTGCCGGTGTGCTCGCCGCACAAAAGGTTTTCTTGGAAGCTCAAAAGAAATAAGGTAGATTTTATTACGAAATAAAAAAGGGCTAGTCCGTCGTAGGTTCAAAGTCGTGACAGCCCTTTTTATTATTCTTCATAACTTCAACACAACTAAAACGCAATATCTCCACATCTTTCACCTATTATAAGAATATCTTAATTAGGAAATAAGTTCGACGAGCTCATTTCTAAAGACTTCCCATAATTTTGATTGGTGTCAGGCACCAATCTATTTTTTTGCCCTTTTTTAGATGCGAAGGGACTGTCCTTCCACGGTGGACAAATGTCCACGAGTGGTGCCTGACACCAAACTGACATCCAACCTGTTTAATGAGTTTTTGCGAAGGTTTGAGATTCTACTTCGAACGGGTTGTCTTCGATTTCGAAGCCTAGGTCTTGAATCAACTGGTAGTCTGCATTTGCAGGTTGGCCGTCTGTTGTTAGGTAGTCACCGACAAATATGGAGTTGGCGATAAACAGACCTAAATTCTGCAGCGAGCGCAAGTTGAATTCCCTGCCCCCTGAAATGCGAATCTCTTTTGTTGGGTTAATAAATCGGAACAAAGCTAGGATTTTCAAGCAGCGAAGTGGGGTCAGATCATCCATGTTTTCCAATTTTGTTCCTTCAATGGGATGTAGGAAATTAACCGGGATGGAATCCGCATCAAGCTCTTTTAGTGCAAAAGCCATTTCCACGATATCATCATCTGTTTCACCCATTCCGCAAATGACACCCGAACATGGTGAAATACCTGCTTTTTTTACATTCTCAATCGTATTCACACGATCATCATAATCATGTGTCGTTGTAATATTTGCATGATGGTTGGCACTTGTATTGATATTGTGATTGAAGCGGTCAACGCCCGCCTCCTTAAGCCTTACAGCCTGGTCTTCATTCACAAGCCCCATACAAGCACAGATTTTGATATGCTCAACCTCGTTTTTAATCTCTTCCACTGCGGAAATGACAGTATCTACTTCATTATTGGTTGGCTTGCGTCCGCTCATAACGATACAATATGTACCAATCTTATTCTTTTTCGCCTCCTTGGCACCTTCTACAATAGTTTGTTTACTGATCAGTGTATAGCGGTCAATTTCTGTTTTAGCTTTAATAGATTGAGCGCAATATCCGCAGTCCTCCGGGCACAGCCCGCTCTTAGCATTTATAATTAGGTTCAACTTTACCTTTTTACCGTAATAATGCCTGCGAATATCATAGGCAGCATTAACAAGGGAAAGGATTTCTTCGTCCTTTGAAAACAAAATTTCCTTTGCTTCTTCTTTAGTCAACTCATAACCGTCAATTACATTTTTTGCTAGTCTGATCCAATCCACACCATCACCTCATTTTATATTAGTCAACTAAATTTAAAATAAGTTAACATATTAAATTATAAAACAAGTAATCTAAAAATCAAACTACTTTATTGTGAAAATTAACCAATATAGTGAATCCTACCTGCCAAGTCACTCATGGCACTCTTCACAACTTCCACATAACTCCCCCCTAAATTCTCCATAAGTTTTTAGTACTATAAAAGTAACTTAATTAAGAAATAAGTTCATCGAGCTCATTTCTTAAAACTTCCCATAATTGGATTGGTGACATCACCAGTCTATTTTTTTTGCCTTAAATGTAAAAAAGAGCTGCCTAAATAGCAGCTCTACAGCTTTTTTCAAGGAATCATCTCTTCTATAAGGGTATTAATTTGATTCATATGCCTTTTATCATGTTCGATAAGTTCTTTAAAATAGTCAGCTAAGGTCTCATTGCTGCTACCAATGTTCATATGGTTTTGAAATCTTTCATCAGGAATCGTATCAATTTGCGAAACAAGATGCTTACGGATCGCAATAAATTCATTAATAAGTTCCACCCTGGATCTACCTGACCGTGCGTACCTATATGCTTCTGCATTAATTGTTTCAACATCAACTTTTATAGGTGGATACTCTTCAGAACGAATAATAAAAGGGATACGATTTTCTAATAAAAACCTGTCCCAAGAAATGAAATGAGAAATGACATCCGCAATCCCCCAACTGCCTTCCTTAAAAGCAGCAAACCAGATTTCATCGGTTAAATTTTTGAGCGATTCACACCAATTTATTAAATTTAGCTTTTCTTCTATTATTTTAGATTTATTCACGAAATTTCTCCTTAAATTTACTGATTGAAAAGCCAGTAGGGAGCACGGTCCTCTCCTCATTTTAAACCTCTGAATAACAGTTTCATCTGGTTGCAACCACGTTTTTGTCTTTCAATTCTTTCTAAAAAGTTCTTCACCTGAACTATTCCTATAAAAAACCATTAGATCATTTGAAATTACTAATTTCGTTAACAAGAACTTGAAGTGCATCACCTTGATGTGAAGCTCTCATTTTCTTTCTGATTTCTTCGCTCTTCACCGAAAGCTTAGTTATATGGTTGACTAACGACTCACTATTCAAATTTTCTTCCTCAAGTGTGAGAGAATAACCTTTTTCCTTAAATGCCTTTGCGTTTAATATTTGGTCGCCTCTGCTCTGTTGCAGGCTTAACGGGATAATTAACATCGGAATTTTTAACGCTAAAAATTCAAATATAGCATTGGAGCCGCCTCGGGTTATCACAAACTCCGTAGCTGCCAAAATATCAGGCAATTCTTCATGAACATATTCAAATTGTTTATATCCAGCAATATTGTTCAGATTATCGTCCACATTGTTTTTACCGCATAAATGAACAATTTGGTAGTTTTCTGTCAGCTGTTTTAAAGATGTCCTAACAGCTTCATTTATTTTTTTTGCACCCAGGCTTCCGCCCATAATTGTCAAAATCGGCTTACCTCGGCTAAACCCAAGATATCTTCTTCCTTTTTCTGCTGAACCACTTAAAATTTCTTTCCGAATCGGAGAACCAATAGCTCTTACTTTATTTTTCGGGAAAAATTTTTCAGTTTCCTCAAAAGAGGTGAAAATTTTGTCGGCAAACCTTTGAGAAATTTTGTTTGCTAATCCCGGTGTCATATCACTTTCATGAATGAAAATGGGGATTCCTAATGATTTTGCAGCCACAATTACCGGAACAGACACAAACCCGCCTTTAGAAAAGACTAAATCAGGCTTAAGTTTTTTTAACAATTTCCTTGCTTCCAAACAGCCTTTAAGCACCCTAAAAACATCGATAAAATTCTCAAAATCTATATATCTTCGGAGTTTCCCGCTGCTAATTGCATGATAGGGAATACTGATTTTACTTATTAATTCTTTTTCAATTCCTTTTTTCGAACCGATATACTGGATATTCCAGTCATTCCTAGTTTCACTGATAATAGCCATATTGGGTGTGACATGACCTGCCGAACCCCCGCCTGTAAAAACAATAGTCTTTTTCGTCATACGACCTCCGAAATAAAAATATGTAGTATTCATTATATGAAAAATTGACTAAAGATACTACGAAGGGAGAGTTTCATTTGGTACGATTTGTTAGCAATTATTATGATTTCAACTAACTGATCCGAACTCCTTCTTACTTTATTAATCTGAAATCAGTAAACGGAAAGAACACAAATTCAGTTTTCCCTACGATGCTTTCTTCCTTTATATATCCAAGGTCGTTTCTGCTGTCCCCGCTGGTTAATCGATTATCACCCATGACAAAGTAGTGATTTTTCGGAACAATGATAGGACCGAAATCCTCTGTTAACCTGCTTCCTTGTTGCTGAGCCAACTTCAAATTATGCGAAAGATACGGTTCCTTAAAAACCTTGCCATTAATAAACAATTGATCATCTTTCACTTCAATCTTGTCCCCCGGAAACCCGATCACCCTTTTCACATAGTTTTCCTTTGTTCCTTTAATAATGACGATGTCCCCTCTCACCAAATCGACCGACCTGCTGACAAACATCTTTTCCTCATCATGAAGCGTTGGTTCCATCGAAGAACCCTCTACAATGTACGGAGCAAAAAGGAACGTCCTAACCACAAACGCGATTCCTAGTGCAATTAATATTGATTTCCCCCAGCTTGCTAATTCCTTTTTTGACATTCACACCAACTCCTTGTCCGGTTTCTTTTTGATGTATATTCCACAAAGGATAATCCAAATCCTTCCTTATTATGGTTTTTTGCTGATTTTGGTTTTTGAAAATAAAGGAAATTGAACTGGGAACAGCGAATAAATTAGTGTGTTATTCTTTTACAAAGAGGGATGTTAATGGAATTATTATTCGGAGTTTTTATCGTAGCTATTTTGGGAACCTTGTGGTTTTTAAATCTAACAGCATTGTTGGTGAAACTTAAAATGGATAAGAGTATTCAAAATCAAGTAATACTTGGCGCAGTGCTTACGTTTATTTTAATCTTTGCTTTTATGATGGTTTCATTTATAAGGTAAAAGGTGGAGCTGCTATGATTATGGTCCACAAACCGTTAGCTGTTTTTTAGCTCAGTCCTATTATACGATGGCTGCTGAAGCACTCATTTTTTACATAATTATGATTACATTTCTCGGTCGATTGAAAATAATTGTCCTCAAATCGACCGCCTTTTACCGATTTACTTTATTATTTTAATCGACTTTACTTTTTTAAGCTTTACCCAGCGAGTTTTCTTAATGCCCTTCAAAAATTCCTCTAGTTCATTATCGGAAACAGGTTCAGCACCGATTAAGATTTCAGAACTTAGGCCTGAAGCAAAAATACGATTGGCGAATACTTTTCCATTTTTCAATTCGACCGTGATAATTTTTCCATATGTCAAACTCTCCAATACAGGAAATTTATTGGTAAAGTATTGGTGATTATATTGGTTTATTTTACGGTCAATTAACCCGTTAACTAGTATAAATACGATGACAGAAATAATAAGACCCCACCAGCCTGCCGTCTTCATGAGACCAGTCCCTGCCAACATAAGCACGGGAAGAAGTCCGATTTTCAATATCCAATATACGAGTTTCATTTTAACCGCCCTTTCCCCAAAAATCTCTCTCTTTCTATTTTCCCCGAAAAAGGTGCTAATCTCAATTTTTAACCATTTAAAAAAGACTGTCCTACATTTATAGAACAGCCCGCCGCAGTTTATGCAACCTTAATCGCCTTTCCGAATGGAATTTTTGGCATAAAGGTGCCTGACACTAGCCAAAACATTTCAAAATCAACCTGCTCGATATCTTCAGGCATAAATCCGGTGACGTCGGTGATATAGAACAACGTGTCAATTTGTTCCTCTTTTGCCCATTCAAGTACCAATGTGTAAGAAGATTTGCCATGCGTATAATATTTGATGGTGTCACTTTTTATTGGAGCAATGCTTCTGATTTTAAAATCAGCTTGAACTAAGATTGTATCCGGTTTTACCGTTTCAAAAAGTTTCACGATATTATTGATTAGGATAGCTGGGGCTTCATTACTTGAGGTATCTACCGCTAAAGCTACTTTTTTGTCTTGACGTTCTTGGATCATCGAAAGAATTCGTTTATGCCATTTCAATACTATTTCCCCCTTTTATTATAGAAACCGATATTATTTTCGGTAAAAAAGCACCCGTTTATGTTTGGATAAAAGCGGGAATGCACACAAGGAATTATTATAATATAATTTCTTCGGCGCGGAAATACTTATCTTTAGGATGGGGATGAAAAGGATGAAAAAACCACAGCCCAAAAGGCTGCGGCAAAATTTATTCAAGATTAACTTTTATTGGCTCCATTTCATGCGGCATATTTATCGCCATCGAATTTAAATCTACCCGTAATACATATTTTTCTGGATCAAAATTTTTAAGTCCGCTAATGTCAAACGTACTTCGGAACCTTAATTGTTTTTTATCTAAGGTTTTTATCTTATGCTTTATTGGTTTCTCATAGATATTTTTACGAGAATCTTTCACCAAAGTTACACCAGTTCGAGCAAAGTCGTGGTAAAACATGTAGTACATTCCCATTTTATCCCCATTATTCACTTGAAAATCAACAGTAAATTTTTTATCGGCAAAAGAGATTTTATTAATAGTAACTGATTGATTCTGACGGGCTGCCTTAATAGTGGTTCGAGTCTTCTCATTTAAAGAGACAAACTGAAATGGTTCTGATAATGCCACTGCAGGATGAACTTCAATAAATTTTGTTTTGTCTTTTAATGCCAAAGGAATTATCGTTCTTCCTTTTACAATCATTTCACTCCCGGACTTTTTCTTTTCAAGCGTGGCATCTGATAACCATTGAATCATTTTCCCATGATCGTCGAAAAAATCAAACCTGATATCATCATGTCTTTCACCATTTGGAACTGTAACTGTATAGTTAATTGCAGTTGAAGCCTTGCCTATAAAAATCGAATCTAATTGTAATTTGGTGTCTTCATAGGTACTTACTTGATTTACTGGCTTCGTTTCAAAAGGGAGCTGCTTAATCGGAACATTGAATCTCCAAGAGCCCTCTTTTTCTCCGATACTTTTGAATTCAAGCGGGAAAGTAGTGTCAGCAGGAAGCTCTGTCTTCGGATAGCTTAATTGAATTTTGCCGGTAAAGCCTTTTTCGGTTGGTTCCATATAAACTATTTCTTTCGTTTCACCAAGATTTTCGTCACCGTTAAAAATTTCATAAAATCCCATGGCACGCCCATCTTCTGCCGTCTTGACCTTTCCTTTAACATCAAAAGTAACCCCGATCACCGCCCCATCATAATAGGCACTTGTAATGGCGACATCAATTCCTTTATAGCTTGCGGTTTCATTTAATTTTGTGATTAACTTTTGCGTTTCTAAGGTTTCGCCGACTAGATCCCTATAAAAGTAACCAACCACCGGCATGTCGGCCATGACTTTTGAAAAAGAAGGGAATATGAAGCTGGAAGAAATAAAAATGCTTGCTGCAGCAACGGCAGATATGGCAATAGCTCTATTTCTTCGATATTTGCTGCCGGAGTTTGCCCTTTTGATGCCTCCTCTAATAGCATTTCGTACCTCTTCTTTCGGTACATCAATTTCTTCAAATTGCTCATGAAATAGTTTCTTTTCCATTGTATTCATCGCCTCCTAACAGTTTTTTCAATTGACTCTTGCCCCGCGATAGATAGGTTTTTACGGTATTTACAGGGATATTCATAAGCTTAGCGACTTCAATTAGCGGCAAGTCTTGATAGTAAAAAAGAATAATGGCATTTCGATACTGTTCATTTAATCGGTTTATCGCCTCAATTAAGTCAAGCGCTTCATCACATTTTTCCCTTTTTCCCGGAATAAGCTCAATAATGTTCTCGGCCGCTGGGACCTCTTTTTTCCTCTTTTTGATCACATCATAGGCACAGTTGATAAGAATTTTTGTAAGCCATGTTAGAAAGTAGCGTTCATCACGCAATTGCCTTATTGCTAAAAAAGCTCTATACGCCATTTCCTGTAAGACATCCAAGGCATCTTGACGGTTGCCGACATAAAGATAGGCCGTACGATAGAGTCGGTCGCTATGTATTTCCAGCAGCTTTTCAAAAGCTTTTTCGTTTCCCTTTATTGCTTTTCTAATCAGTTTTAATTCATCCAATCGCCTGACCTCCTTTCACACATTAGAGAAAAGTCAGCGATAAAAAGTTTCAACTTTTTTAAAATATTGTACTACAAAAAATAGGGGGCTTTAGGAATTACATAGAATCTTTATTGGTCCCCTCTGCATGAATTGAATTTAGGCCTTTTTACCATGAGCACCTGATGGGCACCCTCGTCGCGCAGAATCAACACTTCATTTT
>NZ_BNDS01000034.1 GCF_014656545.1 Neobacillus kokaensis | reverse complement strand
CCTCTTTTTTGGGCAATGCAGAACCACCAACCTGAAAAAATTACTTAACGACTATATTTTTCTAATGTCTCCAAATACAGCACCTGAAGAAACTTGCGAATGTTAATTTTGATTTTCGGTGGATTTTGGCGTTCATCACGGATGTAGACCATGTAAGTCCTTATGTCTTGAAAATCAAAATAACGCGGCGCATAATACTCAAACGCTTCATTCGTAAAATCAATCGCCCCTAAAGAAGCTAAATTGTTGATTGCGCTTAAAATTGTTCGGCGAATCCGCTGCTCAATAGCTTTAACTTCCTTTTTCATATCGGCATTCCGAACCTTCCTTTTGGTCCCTGCCGCTTCGTATAAATCCTTTAACGGCGGCAGCTGCACATGCCTGTCACTCCTATCGATCAGATATTCGATAATGGCTGCAATATCCTCGCTGCCCGCTTCGCCAACAACGCCCATTTGGTGGAGAATCGAATGCACAATATCTTTCACCGATTGCCGGTCCCTGCCTGGCGGCTGCTGTGCGATACCAATCTGCTCCAATGATTGGCGAATCGTTTGCAGCGAACTTTTTAGTCTTGCCTGCTCAGCCGTTCTTTTTAAAATACTCTCCACTTCGACTCGGTTAATCGGCTTGTGGATGAAAAACTCCACACCCTTCTGATATGCTTCCCCGACCATTTCCTTGTTGACAATCTGAGAAATCATAATGAATTGGCCGGAAAATCCCTTCCGCTTCAGCTGCTCCATCGCTTCAATCCCGTCCATTTCCGGCATCAAACAATCAATCAGCACAATGTCCGGGCTTAGGCTCATGACAGACGAAAGCGCATCCCCGCCATTTTCCGCCTCCCCAATCACCATGCCAAGCTCGCTGTCGGTAATTATTTTTTTTAACATCGTCCGGCAAACCTTATCATCATCAACGATAAAAAAACGCATAGCTAGTCCCCTCGCTTTCGTATGGAGTTGACAGGCAGGCACACATGAAAAATCGTCCCGGTTTTCGGAGTTTCAATTTGAATCCGCCCTTGAAACGCCTGCACAATGTCGAGTACGTGCGAAAGGCCAATTCCTGTTGCCGCCACACCTTTTTCATTAAACTTTGTGGTGTATCCCGGCTCAAACACAATCGAAACATCCTCCTCCGGAATACCCATGCCTGTATCTTTAATTGAAAAACAAATCTCTCCTCCTTTTTCAACTATATCAAATTGAATCTCGCCGCTTTCCACAATCGATTCGACAGCATTGGCGGTCAGGTTATTTAGCAATGCAAGCAGCGGAATCGGCAGGTCGGTTTTAAAATGAACCTCCTGCTTGACATGAAACGTGATTTCTTTTTTTAACCGCTCGCTGTACCGTTCATTTGCCAGAACTATTAGATGTACGAGGTCAGACAGCGAAAAGTCGTTTTCCCTTTTTTGCTCTGTAATCTTGGTCAGTCCTGATAAAATACGCTGGGAGTCCTTTTTGACTTCATGAATCTCTTGTGCAATATGAAGTGCCTGCAACCCAAGGTCATGCCGATCTTGCTTTAACTTTCGGTATAAATCATGGCTGGACGCCGTAATTCGCTCAATATGATCGATTGATTTTTCTAAATAAAGGGTTTCGACATATAGCTCCGCCCCCACCTGCAGCATTTCTTCCATTCGTTTCTTTTGTTCTGAAACGATAATCGAGCCGTACAGCCCGACAGCAAAATAACTCCGCAGCAAGGCCACGCCGGCGACAATCGCCCACTCTTCGTAGCTAAGGTTTGTTTTATAAAGAAGCTCCTGCCGAATCAGTTCCTCCGCTCCGTTTCCAATAAATTCAAATAAGGCAGCCCACGCCCCTAAAACAAACGGACGGGTTTTGTAGCGGTTAACTTTAATAATATGAAGCCCCAGGGCAAATAGAAAATAAAATAGGAAGGCCGGCAAATGGTTGATGAGACTATCAGTCAACGGTATGTTTTCGAAAAAGAGATCCCAAACAAGGCGAAAGCAAACGACGGTCAGCCCAGTAATCGTCCCCGTCTTGAGCACCGATACCGGCGGCCAAATGAGGATGAGCAGGAAAAACGTCACACTGCCCAAACCAAAACGGAACAAATCTCCATCAAACGGAACCAGCTTCACCTCACCAGCCAGCGCCGTCAACAGTGCCGTCACCATGATCACTAGCCAATTATGTCTGAAAAAACGCTCAGTTAGTAAAACCAATTACACACAGACCTCCTTTCGGTCAGTCTCGAGTGGTGTCATGTACCACCGTCCACCCTTCGCACTCTATTTTATCATTTTCAATAATTTAAAAAACTATCAATCTTTGACAAAATTCTGGTAGGGTCATAAGTGGTGTCATGATCAATCCTAGAAGGCCTATGTGCGCGGGAGATGGCGGTTTTCTCTCTGGCACGATCTTTGAAGAGGCCCATGTGCGCGGCGGTGGCTGGTTTTCTTCCTGACGCGCTCTTTGGAGAGGCCCATGTGCGCGGCGGTGGCTGGTTTTCTTCCTGACGCGCTCTTCGGAGGAGCCCATGTACGCAGGGGTGGCTTTTTTTCACCCTGACGCACTCTTTGGAGGGGCCCATGTGCACAGTGGTGACTATTCTTCGCTCTGGCGCGCACAATAAATCCTGTTTCTCCTCTACAAAAAGTCAGAGGCGCCATCCGTTTTCCGGATGACGCCCCATTTTCAACAAAGGAAACACAAGAAATGTCCCCATGCTTCATTGTTTATATTACATAGTTACATAGCTTACCAATATTCTCAACCTCTACAACGACAGTGTCTCCCGATTTCATTGGGCAGCTTCCTGAAGGAGATCCAGTTGCCAACACATCACCTGGCTCCAGTGTCATCACCTGTGAAATCCAGCTGATGAGGAAAGGAATAGAAAGTGACATTTGATTTGTATTACCGTCTTGTACAACTTTTCCGTTTAACTTGGTCACGATTCGTAAGTTTGTCGGATCTAAACCTTTCACAATACAAGGGCCCAACGGACCAAACGTATCAAATCCTTTCCCCCTTGTGAACTGTGGATCTGATTTAGTAAGATCTCTAGCCGTTACATCATTAAAGATCGTGCAGCCAAAAACATAATCCAATGCCTCTTCTTCTTTTACGTTTTTAGCCCGCTTCCCAATAATGAGTGCGACTTCCCCCTCCAATTCCACCTGCTGCGTTAAATCGCTTGATGGAAGGACGATTTCCCCTTGATCTGGAATCATGGAAGACGTCGGTTTTAAAAACAAAAACGGTTCTTTGAGATGTGCAGTCCCGCCAGTCTCTTTTGCATGCTCAGCATACGTCCAGCCAAAATTAACGATTTTAGAGGGTACTACCGGCTCCAAAATCTTCACATCGCTATATTTAACTCTTTCACCATCAAACTCTAATTCATTATTAACTATTTCAGTAAAACTGCTGGATAATTGTAAAATCTCATCATCCTCGACAATTCCATAAAAAATACTACCGTTATCTTTCTGATAGCGTACTATTGTTTGTGTTTTTTGAAGCACCTGCATAACCACGCGAACCCCTTCTTTAACTTGATGAATCTTACCTGCCTGCTGATTATAACATATAGTTCTTCCTTCTTCTTATTAAATTCCACCATATTTTCTTTCCAAATGTTTGAAATATAAGGACGGTTCTACACAGGTTTCCTTTTGAAGAGAACAATGCACGCAGTCTAATTCCCCCGTGTTAAAATATTTTTTTATTTTGTTTCGAACCGTTTTGTTCCTTTCTTCGTTTCCTATACTGAAAATATAAATAAATGGAGGAATGAAAATGAAAAAAACGTTGTTAATTGGGGCATTCTTTTTGCTTTTGCTCACGGCTGCCGGAATATCAGTATATGCGAACATGAATCAATCATCAGGATCTGAGGCCACAAAGAACGATGGCGTAATCAGGGTATATGGCCCAGGCGGACCGCTGGGGCCAATGAAGGAAGCTGCTGAAAAATTCACTGCTGAAACTGGAATTAAAGTGGTCGTGACGGCCGGACCAGAAGCGAATTGGATTGGCAGCGCCAAACAAGACGCTGACATCATTTACGGTGGATCCGAGTACATGCTTCGCAGCTTTATGCTCAGCAATCCGGAGATGATTAATGAAAAAGCATTGACGGAATTATATCCGCGGGCGGCAGGGATTTTAGTCCGAAAAGGGAATCCGAAAAAAATTCATTCGCTTGAAGATTTAACTAAAAGCGGAGTGAAAATCGTCGATGTCAATGGTGCCGGTCAGCTTGGATTATGGGAGGACTTGGCAGGCAGAAAAGGACTAATTGGCGGCATCAGCCAAAATATCGATATTTCCGTAAAATCCAGTGCCGAAGCGATTGAATTATGGAAATCCAATTCCAAGCTTGATGCGTGGATTACATATGAATCCTGGCACTACAGACTTGCGGACGTTACCGATTTAGTGGAACTGCCGGAAGCGGAGAAGCTGTACAGAGGCACCCCTATCGCTCTTACCACCATCACGGATAACAAAAAGGAAGCCCAACAATTCGTTGACTATCTAAAAACCGAAGGATCCCATGAGATATTTCAAAAGTGGGGATGGAAATAGATGTGTATAAGATGGTTCACCCCCTCTAAAAAATCAACCTCAAGAATTTTCTTGAGGTTTTTTATGTTAAAGACATTTTCACTTGTTTCGTAGACCATTTTTGGTCTTCATCCGGTTTATGAAGACCTTTTTGTGCTTGCGTCACCGCTGGTTTGGTCTTCATCCCGCTTATGAAGGACATTTTGTGCCTTGGCCATGCTAGGTTTGGCCTTCATCCAGCTAATGAAGACCTTTTTGTGCCTGGGCCCTGCCAGGTTTGGCCTTCATCCCATTTATGAAGACCTTTTTGTGCCTAGGACAAGCTAGGTTTGTCCTTCATCCAGCTTATGAAGGACATTTCGGAACTGGGCCCTGCCAGGTTTGGCCTTCATCCGGCTAAGGCCCTCGACTCTTTAATGAAGCACATGTTTCAAGGACGTCCCCGCTCCTAATATTTAAATCTCACACTAAAAGTGGTGCCTTCTGGTCCTGTTTGAATATCAATTTCAGCATGATGGCGGGCTGCGATGGCATAGCAAACACCTAGCCCTAGGCCAGTGCCATTATCTTTCGTCGTGAAGAAGGGGGTTCCTAATTTTTCAACAATTTCAGTCTTAATGCCTTCTCCTTGATCTTGAACCGCAAGAATTACACGATGATCACAATCTTTATAGGTTCGGATGGTTAAAACTTTCTCTGGGCTCATCGCTTCTAAGCCATTACGGCAAAGGTTGATCAATAATTGTCGTATTTCATTTCGATTTAAAAGCAGCTCAGGGATCTCCTCTGTTATGATATTAATCGATTTATTTTGACTAGATGCATCAATCTTAATTAACGGCGCCATATCATAAATTATCGAATTTAAATCTAACATCTGCACATCTGATGTCCTTGTATTCCCTATTGAAAGAAATTCTGTGATAATCGAATTCGCACGATCCAGCTCTTCAATCATGAGATCAAAGTAATAATCTTGATTCCTATTATGTTTGTCTTTTTTTAAAAACTGTAAAAATCCTCTTACGGTTGTCATTGGATTCCGAATCTCGTGACTGATTCCTGCTGCCATTTGTCCGATTAACTCTAAACTGGATAACCTTTTTAATTCCTTCTCATATTTCTTTTTTTCCGTGATATCTTTAAAAAGACAACAAATTCCCTCATCAAACGGATAAGCCACGACTTCGTGAAAATAATCATCAGAGGGTGCAGCAATTTCGAACTGTACTGGAATTCGCTCTACCATTGCCCGACAAAATTCTTTATGCATGACCGTATCCCTAGCTTCTGGGAAGACCTCCCAGATTTTCTTGCCTAATACATCTATGGCCGCTTTCCCTTGTGGTAAATACTGGTGTTTATTGATATAAATAAATTCCCATTCTTTATTCAATGCAAAAAATCCATCGGTAATACTTTCAATCACACTTGTCACTTTCTCATTCGCTGCCGCCAGCTCCTTTGTTCGCTCCTCTACCATATTTTCAAGCTGATCCATATAGAGTAAATTCGCAAACGTAGGGGCCGTGGCATCAACAATCGAATGGGCCAATTGAATTTGAGATTGTGGGGAATGACCTTTTCTTTCAATATTGATCACCGTTATGATCCCTAAAACCTCTCCCGTAGAAATCAACGGAATCAAGAGTAAATTCCTAACATTGAAACGACGGCAAATCTCATCATCTATACTTTTATCTGCCAAAGCGTCGGGAATGAAGTACACGTCCTTTGTTTTGATAACCTTTCGAATGAAGGAATTATCATATTTGTCCATTACACTATTCATATAGTTCCTCAGCCACTCTGCTTCTGTCCAATCATTTTCATACCTTAACTTCGCTGATTTGATAGTCTTTTTGTCTACCGGGTCTAAAATGTAAGCCACCATATACTGGCTGTCTAGAATTTTCCCTAGGTAAAAAAAACATTTATCAAGACTTTCCTGTATGGAGGAACACATCGATAAATCACGTGTCGCATCCAGTAACAACTGTTTTTCAGCAATTAAGGTTTCCTTTTGTGTAAAATTCTTCGCATTTCGAATCGCAACTGCTGCCATGTTCACATAGGCTTCCACACTTTGAATTTGGAATTCACTCAGATTCATGGGTGTTCCAAAATCAAATAAAAAAACTAGACCAAACAACTCCTGCTCAAATGAGATTGGCAAAGCTAATATAGATTTAATTTTAAAAGCTTCGACAGATCGCTTGTTTGGCCGGGGATCCTTTGAGGCATCCGGAATATAAATAGTTTTTCTTGTTTCAATCACTTCCCTAGCTAATAAATCTGTTTTAGGATCTATGACCTGCGAATCAAGCGTTTCACCTTCAATGGATTCAGGCTTCCCCGCAAATGCACTAAACTTACCGTCTTCGCTCGGCAAAAAAATCCCTACTGCATGACATTGAACAATTTCTTCCGATATCGCGCAGGTTACATATTGTAATACTTCACGTAATTCTATTTTTGCATTTATGATTTTTGTTATATCCGCTAACCGAGAATACCTCGTCTGTTCCCTCACCATTCGTACGGTCTCCTAACATATACAAGTTAAACATCCTAGTCTTTTAAATTCTCTTTTACCTTATTTTACATAAAAACTCTTGCAAGGAATAAAGAATTTCACGAAATATTGTTTTTCAATGAAAAATAAATAGAGGCTGTTTCAAAATCGGGCCCATGCTTCATATATTTCCCCTTATGTGGGTATAACACTATGGTAATGGTATAAGACATAATGCGGAGGGAGGAAAAATGATGAAGTGGAAAGGAAGACGGGAGAGTTCAAACGTGGAAGACCGAAGAGGCATGGGCGGTAAGATGGTATTTGGCGGTGGTATCGGCGGAGTCATCATTATTCTCCTCTTCACGCTCCTTGGCGGTAATCCTGGAGATTTGATTAATAACATGTCCTCGAATGATGGCTCTAATACTAACGTCCCATACGAGGAATCTGCTCAGGAGAAGGAATTAAAAGAATTTGTTTCAGTTGTTCTCGCAGATACCGAGGATGTCTGGTCTGAGGTTTTTAAAAAGAAAGGCCTGGAATATGAAAATCCTAAGCTTGTATTGTTCAGCGGCAGCGTGCAGTCAGCCTGCGGGTCGGCAAGTTCAGCGGTTGGGCCATTTTATTGCCCCGGTGACCATAAACTCTATATCGACTTAAGCTTTTATCAGGAGCTAAAGGACCGATTTCAGGCCCCTGGTGACTTTGCAATGGCCTATGTGATTGCGCATGAAGTTGGCCACCACGTCCAAACAATCTTGCACCTAGGAGAACAGACTCCAGCAGCTCAAAGACGGACCAACGAATACTCCGTCAGATTTGAATTACAGGCGGACTATTTAGCCGGCGTTTGGGCCCACCACGTACAAGGCGAGGGCTACCTTGAAAAAGGCGACCTGGAAGAAGCGCTCAATGCCGCAAAAGCCGTCGGTGATGACAACATCCAGAAAAAATCCCAAGGCTACGTCGTCCCAGACAGCTTCACCCACGGCACATCCGAACAAAGAAAACGCTGGTTCTACAAAGGGTTTCAAAACGGTACTATCGAAGGCGGAGACACCTTCAAAGCCGGGAACCTATAAAACATGGGGACAGTTTTTGCGCTTTTTTTACCAGAGTAAAGGAAGCAGGAAAAACTGTCCCCATAATGTTGCCCTTTACACAATAGCATTTGCATACACAATCTTTACAATTGTTTAACCTTCTCTTAAGAAGATCGGTAACGGTTATCTAATAGAATAAAGAGGAACAGACATGAGATGATTGAAATGGTCTCTGCTTGCGGCATTCTTTATTTTATTGAGGAGGAAAAGACGATGAAAATTGCTATTTTTACGGATACCTATTATCCGGATATCAATGGAGTGGCGAGAACACTAAAACACTTTACCAGCTATCTAGAAAAACAAAACATTTCCTATAAAGTCTTTGCACCAAATTCGGATTCAACTGAGTACATTTCATCCAATATCCGCCGATTTAAAAGCTGGTCCTTTTTCTTATATCCGGAGTGCCGCCTGGCTTTGCCTAACATGTTTCAATTAAAAGCAGAATTAGAGGCCTTCTCTCCTGATATCATCCATGTCGCGACACCATTTAACATGGGACTTTGCGGTATCTATCTTGCAAAAAAATTAGCAATTCCGCTAGTAGCCTCCTATCACACCGATTTTGATCATTACTTACAATTCTATGAACTGCAATTACTTTCCCACATTCTTTGGAAATACATGAAATGGTTTCATAAGCCATGTAAGAAAATATTTGTCCCTTCCCACGAAACATTAACCCAGCTCACTCTTCATGGGTTTGCTAACTTGGAAATTTGGCCGCACGGAGTAGATTGTGAACTGTTTCATCCTTACTATGGGAATGAGGCAATTCGCAAGCAACACGGGGTTTCAAGAAAATACGTGCTGACCTTTGTTGGCAGGCTGGCTCCGGAAAAAGACATCAAAACCCTTATGGCTGTAGCAAATGCGCTTCCAGCTGAGATCAATGAACAAGTTCAATGGCTAATAGTTGGGGACGGGCCGCTAAAGGCAGAAATGGAAGCACAATCTCCTGCTAATATGACATTTACAGGATACCTAACCGGAGAAGCTCTAGCTGAAATTTATTCCGCATCTGACTTATTTGTTTTCCCCTCTCCTACCGAAACCTTTGGAAATGTCGTAATTGAAGCTTTAGCAAGCGGAACGCCTGCCATTACGGCAAATTCCGGCGGCGTTAAAAATATCATCAAGCATGGGGTAACTGGTTTTTTATGCGAAACAGGCAATGCAGTAGAGTTTACAGACGCCATCATCAAATTAATTAGTAATGACTGTCTGAGGAAGAAGTTTGGAAGCGAAGGGCGAAATTATGCCCTCACTCAAAACTGGGATACGATATTCGACCATTTACTCTGGCAGTATCAATCCGTTTTAGAGGGTACAAACTTTCAAAAATTCGCCTGACTATTTTCGATCGTTGATTCCCTGCCAACTGTCATAAAACTTTTACGCTCAAAAAAACCAGAGACGCCATCCATTTTTCTGGATGGCGCCTCAAACGCAGCTGGGGAAACACAAGAACCGTCCCCTTGCTTTCATTAAACACATAATAAAAAATAGCTTACTCCCCCGGTGCATGCGCCAAGAAGAGCACCTGCAATAACGTCTGAAGGGTAGTGTAATCCGAGGTAAATTCGGGATATTCCTACACTTAGTCCAATCAGGATAAGGATGAAGGAAATCTGAGGCATAGATATGATATAAGGTGTTATAATCGCGAAGATGGCTGTTGTATGACCTGAAGGAAAAGAATGATCCTTTAATGGGTTTTCTGGAAACATTGTTTTTTCCAGAGCTAAATAGGGTCTTTTCCTTGGGAACAGCATTTTCACAATATGCACCGGTATATGACTTGATGCTAAAGCAAGGGCACTGGCAATGGCAAGAAGGCGAAGTTCCTTGGACCATGCTATGAGATAAAGCAGAACGACAGCTGAAATGGTGAATCTTGCTCCGCCTAGATGTGTAACCGTACGAAAAAATAAATTCAGCCACACCCGTTCAAAGTGACCGTTAATCTTCTGGAAGATGCGGCACTCAAAACCATAAAGTACATCGATAATTCTTGTCATCAACAAATCCCCCTTAAAAAATGGAACTAATCCCCCACGCTGACTTCCGGGCAATTGCTGACCCGCGAAAGCAATATCATCTCTTTATATTCATTATATAGAGGAAATAAGGAACTATTTTAAACCCTGTGTTAAAAACATGTAAAGATTAATGCAGAACAAATACAAATATCTCCATCTACTCTTATACAATCTCGAAAAACCACTTATCTCCAAAATATTCAGAAGAATTAGCATATCCCCCTTGACAACCACAATTTTCTTTACTATAGTTAAGCCAATATTAAATCCGATAAATCGCATATGAATAAACGGAGGTAAAATTATGAAGCTTTCTACAAAAATTACAGTCAGCCTGGTGCTCGGTATTTTCTTTGGTGCCATTTTAAATGGATTTTTTCCAAGTGCCGTGCCTGCGCTGGATCAATATGTCCTATCACCGGTAGGGAAAGGGTTTCTTAGAATTATTCAGTTTGTTGTTGTGCCTATAGTGTTTACATCACTGATTGTAGGATTTTTAAGCATTAAGAATACTGAAAAAGTCGGCCGCCTGACTTGGAAACTATTAACTCTCTATATTTTTACAAACATCATCGCCCTTCTCATTGGAATGGCGACAGCTTCTGTGTTAAAACCTGGAGCCGCGGTGGGTGATGTCGGGAAGCTCAGTGCCCAGGAAGCGCCTGAAGGCCAAGGAATCTTAGACTGGTTGATTTCGATTATTCCTTCGAATCCGTTTGAAGCTTTTTCAACCGGCAACCTATTACAAATCATTTTCACAGCGATTCTTATCATCATTGGCTTACGCCTTGCAGGTGATAAAGGAAAACCATTCCTATCCTTTATCGAAAGCTTCCATCATATTATTGAAAAAATTACCGGCGTTATATTGAAGCTCTCACCGATTGGGGTTTTTGCGTTAATTAGTTCGGTTATCGCCACACAAGGATTTGGCTTGGTACAAAAACTGATTATGTACATACTAGGCTTAGTTTTGGCGATTGGCATCATGCTGGCTGCCTATTCACTTATTTTATTTGTGTGCAAAGTTTCTCCTGCACGTTTTTGGAAAAGCTTCTCGCCCACTTTCGGAATTGCTTTTGGCACCGCCAGTTCCAATGCCGCCCTGCCTGTGGCGATTGAAAATGCTCAGCGTCATTTTAAAATGAAAGACGAGATTGCTAGTTTTGCTATTCCGCTGGGGACTGCCTTAAAAAGAGATGGCGCTTGTATTTTACAAGGGTTTAACGCATTGTTTGTGGCCCAGCTGTTCGATGTCAAATTAACGCCGCTTCTAATTGCAACGATTATGATTAGTTCGATCGTGGTTTCATTTAGTACAGCAGGAGTGCCTGGAGCTGGCATTATCATGATGTCTACCGTATTAACAGCAGCGAATCTTCCCCTTGAAGGCATCGCCATTGTCGCCGGCATCGACCGTCTAACCGATGGCTTCAGAACACTTTTAAATGTATTCGGAAATACAGCAAATGCTGCCCTGCTTGATCAATGGGAACGAAAAGCTGCCACAAAACCTTTCAGCAAAGGGAAAATGACAGCATAAGCAGACTTGGGATTAAACCAAAAGACAGTTCTTCCGCTTCTTTCGTACAGCGAACGAAGCAGGAGAACCGTCCCTTTGTTTCCATATTCTTGGCCTTAGGCGTTCAATGCGTTTACACTGTGGGCCAATGCCGATCCTTATTATTGTTCCTTTTTAGACAGAGGCAGGTCGGCGAATTCCCTTGCGATTCTTTCAAACGCTTCCTTGATAATCGGTCTAGGAGATGGAATACAAATTCTTTGATAGTGTAAACCTTCCTCCCCGAACAAATGCCCGTCTTCTAACAGGACGTTCGCTCTGTGATAAATACGATCATGAACCTCCTCAGGCGATAAACCATACCCGCTGAAGTCCATCCACATCACATACGTTCCTTCTGGGATTCTTACTTTTACCTTGGGCATTCTTTCAGCTAAGAAGGTTTCTACCCATTCCATCGTGCCATCAATATATTCCTTCAACTGCGCTAACCAATCCTCACCCTCGTTGTATACTGCAATCAGAGCCGCAATGGTGAATGGCGATGGCAGCTGCAGGCCCAATGTTGCCGCATATGTTTTCCTAAGCTCCGGATTAGAGATAATCACATTCGTACAATGAAGGCCCGCAACATTAAATGTTTTATTAATCGCTGTAAAGGTGATTATATTGTCCGTGTTCCTCGCCGCTTTTGCCAGAGGGATAAAGGTTTGATCCCGTCTGATTAAGTCACCATGAATCTCATCCGCCACGATCAAAACATTGTGTTTTGCACAAATATCTGAAAGTCGTTGAAGCTCCTCTTTGTTAAAAATTCTTCCTACTGGATTGTGTGGGTTGCATAAAATAAACATTTTTGTTTTTTCATCTTTTGCTTTTTCTTCAAAATCATCAAAATCAATCGTGTAATAACCGTCATTGTCACATTTGAGGGCATTGTTCATGACTTGCCTTCCATTGCCTTCTACCGCTGCAGTAAATGGAGGGTATACCGGCCGCTGAATGATGACTCCATCACCAGGCTCGGTAAAGGTGCGAACTGCGATATTCAAGGCATGGACCGTTCCCGGACTGTAGACAATCTCCTCTTTCTTGATCTCCCAATTATGTCGCTTCTTAAACCAATGTTGAATCGCTTCATAATATTCCTTAGGAAAAACGGAGTAGCCAAAAATTCGGTGATCCACTGTTTTATGCAAGGCGTCGATTAATGGCTGTGGTACTGGCAAATCCATATCCGCTGTAAATAATGGGATGGTTTCCTCATCATATCTTTCAGTAAAACCGGTTTCTTTAATAAGCTCTTCTCCATCCCATTTCAATGAATAGGTATTTCTACGATTTATGACTTCATCAAAATTGTATTTCACCTTTTCTTCCCCTTTCCTTTAACTATCAATGAGTTGAAAATTAAAACGCCTTTACATAATCTAATAAAAATAGTTTATCACCTAAACTGTAATATCATCAATTTTTTTGAATTTTTTAACTAAGGGATATTGTCTGCTAATACTCCTCCCAGACATGAATGATAGAGGAGTATGGTATAATACGGTTAACAAATCTGATGAAGAAAACGAATTTTAAGGAGAAACAATGAATCGAGAAGATATTTTTTATGAGCTGATGGAAACTCTTTATGAGATATCTCGAAAAATTAGCAGCTATGAAAGTATCCCCAGGAAGTATGGAACAGATGACGATCTCTTTATGGTAGAAGCGCATACAATTAATTTGATAGGAAATCACCAGCATACCAATACTTCAGAACTCGCCCGCCTTACAAACAAAACCAAAGGTGCGATCTCACAAATGGTTGATAAACTAATTAAGAAGGATCTGGCTGTTAAATACAAAAACCCTACTAACCAAAGAGAAGTTATTATAGAATTAACCGAAAAAGGTAAAAAGGTATACAACTTCCACAAAGAATTAGACCAAGATGAATACTCCCAGCTATTAAACAAACTAGGTCAATTTACAGCTGAGGACTTTTCAACCTACTTAAAAATATCCACTATTTTACGAGATAATATAAAAAGTAAATGAGACATAGAGCTTGCTTCATAAGAGGGAACTTTCAAAGAGAACAATTACGATTTTTCAGGCATAACCAGAATTCCAGCTGGTTACGCCTTTTTTCGCTATGCAATTAAAATAATATTGACGGACATATAGTTTAGGTGCTAAACTACTTTCAGTTTCAAGATTATTATTGAAAATAAAAAGCCGATTCCTCATTTATTTTTGGAGGAGATTCGGCTTTTACTGTTTTCTTATTTGAAAGGTGTATGCAATGAATGATTCGTTTTCTGCCAAGCATCGATTTAAAATTTTAGTGGCCATGGTTGCGATTTCGGGATTTACCCAAGGGATGTTAATGCCGCTTCTCGCGATTATTTTTGAGCAAGATGGGGTTTCCTCTTCTCTTAATGGGCTTCATGCAACAGGACTTTATCTTGGGATGTTACTCGCCGCCCCATTTATGGAGGCACCATTACACCGATACGGCTATAAGCCCATCATCCTGTTTGGCGGGTTAACAGTTGTTCTCTCACTTGCCCTTTTTCCACTATGGAAATCGATTTGGTTTTGGTTTGTACTGAGGCTGCTGATTGGAATCGGGAATAATATGCTTCATTTTGGTTCGCAAACATGGATTACTGCTTTTTCTCCTAAAAATAAGAGAGGGCGTAATATTGCTATTTACGGTTTATTCTTTGGCTTAGGATTTGGCGCCGGCCCGATCATGACGAGGTTACTGGAGATTCATGAAGCCTTGCCATTCATGATTTCGGCAGGTTTAAGTTTAGTAGTTTGGTTTACTTTATTATTTTTAAAAAATGAATATCCTGAGCAGGAGCAAAAAGGCGGTTCGTTTTTTAGTACCTTCAGCCGCTTCAGTAAGGTTTGGAAATACGCATGGATTGCTTTTCTGTTTCCGTTCAGCTACGGCTTTTTAGAGGCATCATTAAATGGAAATTTTCCGGTTTATGCTTTAAGAATAGGGATTGACCTTCCAGCTGTCTCCATCATTCTGCCAGCGTTTGCAATTGGGAGTACTGTGTTCCAATTGCCGCTCGGGGTTTTAAGTGACCGTTTTGGACGAAGGAACATTCTGTTCCTGGTGACGATTCTAGGCTTCCTTTCCTTTACCGCTGCCGGTTTAGTTCAAGCATCCGTCATCGGCTTGTTCATTTGCCTATTTATTGCCGGAATGTTTGTCGGCTCCACTTACTCACTTGGCATTTCCTATATGGTGGACCTCGTGCCAAAGCAGCTTCTGCCGGCAGGAAATATTTTAGCCAGCATCCTGTTCAGCCTTGGAAGTATCAGCGGTCCATTTATTGGGGGATTAACGATTCAGTACTTAAAAGGCATCAGCTTCTTTTACACGATTAGCGTGATGCTCTTGGTGATTTTCATCGCATTGTTGATATCTGTGCTGGGCGCTTCTCGAAAAAGGGATGTCAAAGACGCGGTGGAAGTTTAATTTTGGGCAGTAAACTGCGCGGGGGAACGATTTTGGTTGTCCTTCGCGCTCTTTAATGGGGTCTATGTGCGCGGCGACTTGATTTTTGGTCTCTGGCGCGCTCTTTGACGGGCTCTATGTGCGCGATTCCGTGATTTTCTAACCTCAGCGTGCACTTTGACGGAGCCTTAAATCATTTTTCTGCAAGAAAAGGGTGCCCTTTGGACACCCTCTTTGTTATCTATTTAAGGATTTCATCAATCAGATTAAGCTCGTCTTCTGTAAAATCTAAGTTATTTAAAGCAGCAACGTTTTCTTCAATTTGACTAACTTTGCTGGCCCCGATGAGGACAGAGGTTACTTTGCCGCCGCGCAGTACCCAGGCAAGAGCCATTTGTGACAGGCTTTGACCGCGTTCTCCAGCAAGTTCATTTAATCTTTGCACACGTGCAACCAGTTCTGGTGTAATTTGATTTTCCTGCAGGAAGCCTGTTGGCTTTGCTGCACGAGAATCAGCTGGAATACCTGTTAAATATTTAGTAGTTAACAAGCCTTGTGCAAGAGGGCTAAAGGCAATTGAACCAACGCCATTTTCCCCTAACACATCCTGCAGCCCGTCTTCAATCCATCTATTAAACATAGAATAGCTTGGCTGGTGAATTAATAATGGTGTTCCCAGCCTATTAAGAATTTCAATTGCTTGAGCGGTTTGTTCAGCACTATAGTTAGAGATTCCTACATACAAGGCTTTCCCTTGGCGAACGACGGAGTCCAATGCAGCCATGGTTTCCTCTAATGGTGTATTAGGGTCAGGACGGTGTGAATAAAAAATATCGACATAGTCTAAGCCCATACGCTTCAAGCTTTGGTCTAAGCTCGAAATCAGATTTTTTCTAGAACCCCATTCTCCATATGGTCCTGGCCACATATAATAGCCTGCTTTCGTAGAGATAATCATTTCATCACGGTAAGGGGCAAAGTCTTTCTTTAGTACTTGTCCAAACATTTCTTCAGCAGACCCAGCCGGCGGTCCATAATTGTTGGCTAAATCAAAATGAGTGATGCCTAAATCAAAGGCTTTTCTTAGCATGGCACGTCCATTTTCAAAAGAGTCTACCCCGCCAAAGTTATGCCATAGTCCTAGTGAAACGGCAGGAAGCTGTAGTCCAGACCGGCCGCTTCTATTATACTTCATTGATTCATAACGATTTTCTGCTGCTTGATATACCATTGTTTTAGAGCTCCTTTTTTTAAAAGAATTTTCAGAAAAGGGAAGGCATTTGGACTAACATGGATATCCATATAATAACACTTTTAATCTATTTCGCTAACAATTAAGTTTTAAAAAAATTCTAAGGCCGGCCCCTAAAAAGGACCGACCTTTAAATCCAATTTTAAGAGAGTACGTGTTCTAGGACCTATGGACTTGGAAATCCATGAACCTCAAATTCATAGATTCTTGCGGCCTGGTCACCGCCTTGTGTAGGCTTATCAACCCATAATCGTACATAGCGTGCGGATGTTAACGTAATGCTGTGTTCTGAAACTGCTTCAGTATTGTCTGTTACCTTTACAGCTTCTGTCCAGTTTTCTCCGTCTGTGCTCACTTCAATTCTGAATCCCTGGGTATTAAAGGCCTGCGGCTCTCCGCCTGCTTGAGCGTGATGTATAACGAATTTAGAAATCTCGTATGAACCGCCTAAATCAACCTTTAACCAATGCGGGGCATCTCCTAATGCGCACCATTTGCTGTTAACGGCTCCATCAAAAGCATATTTTGCCGCTTCTGCCGGGGCGCACTGCCCGCTGGCGACAGCACTCTTGTTCAATGCTACATTTTTAATATCCTTAGCAGCTTCGGAAATCGTAATCATCGCTTCTTTTGTCAGAACACTTTCACCCTCGCTGTTTTTCGCGATTAAGGTAACAGGGTAGACTCCTTCTTTATCATAGCTGACAACCGGATTATTCTCTTGGCTGACAGATGGTGTACCGCCTTCAAAATGCCATTCCACTTCTTCTGTTACTTCTGAAGAGGCATTGAAAAATTGAATCTTCTCCCCTGGTGCCGCTACTGTTTTATCCGCACGGAAATCCGCCTCAGGCTTTGGATATGGCGGCCATTCGAATGATACAGCTTCTGGCTCGCTTCGTTTGAATTCTTTGTTCACGGCCACAATTTCTAAATTGGTGCTGCCTTCCTTCCCGTTTCGTTTTAGATTGGAAATATAATAAACATGGTTAGGTGTTGCTCCAACAAACTCTTTTTCGTTGTTTGGCAGCTTCCGGTAAATTTCATAATGACTCACATCGGAAGCAGCAGGATTCCATGCAAGTGCAGCATCAGCATAAATTCCTTTGGAAAACTCAATCTTACTGACCTTTCCCTGCTTTGGAGAATCGATGGCAGTGTGTTTCTCTTGTTTGTTATAAACCTTGATTTCTCCAATATTTGTCGTAAAATCCTTTACTTCATTGTCACTTTCAACGAAAAGCGAAATGGCCGCGATTGTTTTACCGCTGTATTTTTTCAATTTAAATGAATCCGTCATCCATTGTTGATGGCTTTGTTTTTTCACATCAAAAAAGACAAATTGGTCGGGATTGTTGGTGAAGCTGATTCCAAGCTTCATGTTTGGCTTTTTCATATCTGTTTTGTAAGTCAGAGCGATTTCAGTGTCTTTTTGAATATGCAGGTTGGTTTTATAAAGTTTAAGATGGGTCGGATTGTTCGCATCAATTGTGCCGGAAAGCTTCAATGAGCTGCCGCCGTAATAGGCTGTATTCCAATCGAAATCAACGTTCACGGCCTGTCCGCCCTCTTTCAGCCAGCGCCAAGTCGGCAGGATATCTTGAAGGCTGCGGTTATTCCAAGACTGGTCGCTTACCTTCTGCCCATCTACTGCAAAGAACTTACCGCTTCCTGTATTAAAATGAGTGACAAAAGGCAGTTCCTCAATTGCTGTTTTAGCTGTGAAATAATGGGCCAGCCCTTTCCATGTGCCGTTCTCGTTTGTTAATGCTGGATTTCCGGACTTACCTACCCAAAATTCATTTTCCTTTTGGTAAAACTGTTCCATTGTTTCGGCCGTTTTAAAGGCCCAGTCTGGACGATAAACTCCTAAAGAGGTTAAAGGTGCTTTACCCTCTGGGAAGATTCCCTGCCAAGGAACCTTTGTGCCTGTTCCATTTGCCTCCACATCAATGCCGGTAAACAAATCATAAGGACTTCTGCCGAGTTCCTGTGCTTTGTTGGAGGAGGACTGCTGGTCGCGCCACCAGAAATTTAAAAACATGCTGTCAGAAACACGTGTCTTGCCGTCCTGTAAAAAGCTGCTGTTTTTATCCGTCAATGCATTCTGCCAATTGATTCGTCCATCGTTTGTCATCGAATCGTACCACATGATATGCATATCTTTTTGTTTATGGTTTTGAAGATACACTAGGAATTGCTGCATTTTTTGTGCAGTCTTGGCGTCTCCGCCTTCCGTTTCTTGGTTAATGAACCAGCCGTCAAACCCATAGTAATCTGCCGCTTCTAACAGCTTGTCCGCTGCTGGAAAGGAACCATCCTCGCGCTGGGTCAGCATTTGGTTCACCCATTCAGTCTTTCCGCCATACACAGTCGGAGGAAAGAAAACGTTCCCTAAAATTGGAACACCATTTTTATGAGCAGCGTCAATCACATCTGCACTTGGCGGTACAATAATCCCTTCACCGGCAGAACCTGCCCAATACACCATGAGATCGACATACTGCCAGTAACTAAAGGTGTTAGCCATGAAGTCCTTTCCGCCTTGCGACGGAACGCCGCTTGTATTTGAATTAAGCGCGGATAAAGCCACTAGCTTTGCGTCCGATTGCGCATTTTCATTAACTTTGTATAATACTTCCCGTTTGGCTAATGGAATTTGGCTCCGGTTAAACTCAGCGTTCGGATCCTTTTCCGGACTCCAGTTTAATAGCTGGTCGGGATACCAATAAGATGATTCTGGCTGTTTCGCAGAGCTTGTATTTGGCAATAACAGAATAAAACACAAGCCGAAAAAAGCCGCCATAAACACATGGCTTTTTTTCAATGAAATCATTTTTCCACCTCTCCATTTCTACTTTTTTATATTGAAGCTTATAAAGCTGGCTTCCGTTTGCCCGCAGCCTTCCAAAACAAACAGGGAAAGCGCTGTCAAAAATAACGATAACTATGTGCGACCTTTTGCCAATCTTTTCTTCTACCATATTTGTGAACCATATCTTCGTCAATAAACTATAAAAATGTAATAAAGTTTTTCCATCATTTCTTAAAATAATTCATAAAAATTCAATATGGAATAAAGGGAGATAGGTTCGTGAAACAAATTTCGATTGTATTTCCCCGACAAAGAGAGAATCATAGGATAGCCCTAATTTTCAAAATTAATTGACCATTTACAGTCCCTATGGTATCTTTTACATAATTTGATATGTGTCACATTTACAAATTCGATAAGGCGTGGTGGTAGATTAAAAGGATTCGAGTCCTTTCGTCACTCCATGCCTTTTTTACTTATCAGCTTAGAATTTCGCGCATAAGGTATGTGACCAAGCATGACCGTTTGCCCCAATCGTCGATATCCCTATCAGTGTGGTTTTAAGTACCACATTGATTTAAAAAAAGAAAAGGAGTTTTTACCTATGTGGAAAAAACAAAACAGCTCATTTTTGTCCTCTGAATTGACCTCAAGCTTAACCATTGGCAGTCAATCCGAGGTTTATGCATCTGATTCACCCGCAAATAATATAGGCAATAAGCTGGTTCCAATGCCTCAGAATGTCGATATTAAAAGCGGGTTCCTGCGATTAAGCAGCACTGTAAATATTCTAGGGGAAAAAGCGGCCGATCAAGAGGCTTTCACTATTTTAACGAAATTTTTCAAAGCAAATAATATAGGAATCAATGAGGAATTTGATAGCACATCCACGACGATCGCTTTAGGGGAAGAAGGAAAGCTCGGCCCAGAGCTACAGAATTTAGAAAATCAGCTGGGGCTGCCGAAATGTACAGATTTAAAGGCTGAAGGTTACATATTAGCGGTTAACTCTGAAGAAAATGAAATGTGTAAAGGCGGTACCATCTTTGTCAAAGGAAAGGATGGGGACGGTACTTTTTACGGTGTAAAAACCCTCTTGCAGCTAATTGAAAAAGAAAATGACACTTTTGAAGTAAAAAATGTAGTCATTACAGATGAACCCTTAATGAGTGTCAGGGGAAGCGTGGAGGGTTTTTATGGGAAACCATGGAGCCATCACGACCGCCTGGATCAACTAGAGTTCTATGGAGATTATAAACTGAATACTTACATCTATGCCCCAAAAGACGATCCCTATCATCGTGAAAAATGGCGAGTGTCCTACCCGGAAAATGAGATGCAGCGTATGGAAGAATTAATTACGACAGCAAAGAGAAATAAGGTTGATTTTGTATTTGCCCTTTCTCCAGGGATCGATATTCAATTTGATGGTCCAAGCGGTGAAGAGGATTTTAAAGCACTATTGACGAAAAGCGAATCGCTCTATGACATGGGGGTGCGGAGCTTTGCGATTCTGTATGATGATATAGACAACAAACAAGGGGATAAACAAGCAAACCTATTAAACCGCTTTATTGAAGAGTTTATGAAAACAAAGAAAGATGTCAAGCCTCTAATCACCGTTCCAACAGAGTATGATACCCATGCAATGGGCCCCATTGGTGATTTAAGCAGTTATACGAAGGCGTTCTCTGAGACACTACATAAAGATATTAAGGTTATGTGGACGGGTCAGGCTGTTGTCTCGGAATCACTGCCGTTAGAGAATGTTGAATTTATGCGCGAAGTATATGGGGATCGGATTGGCGTTTGGTGGAATTATCCGGTTTCCGATTATTTGAGATCAAAGCTTGCCCTTGGTCCTATCGTAGATATCGATACCAGCCTTGAAGGAAAAATGGATTTCTTTATCATGAACCCGATGGAACATGCCAATCTTTCGAAGATCAGCTTGGCAACAGGAGCCGATTATTCTTGGAATCCATCAAACTATGACGCGGACCGGTCATGGAATCGTTCCATCGAATATCTCTTTCATGATCTTGCCCCTGAGATGAAAACTTTTGCTAATCACTCATCACGGATGACCGGTTCTTGGAGTATCGGACGCGGCGATGCTGAAAATGTTCGAGAGACGATAGATCAATTTTGGTTTAAGCTATCCAAAAGACAAGATACAACACAAGCAATCAATCTCTTATCAAAAGAATTTGCGGATATGGTCCAGGCAGCGGATACATTGAAGGAAGAATTACCGCAAGAAATCCTAAGCGAAGCATCAGCAAGTTTAAACAAACTAAAACTATTGGGAGAAAACGACCAATTGGCTTTAGAGATGGTTTTAGCTAAAAGAGACAAAGAGACTGATAAATATAATGAATTAAAGAGTAAGATTGAAGCCAGCTTACCTGTCCTTACTAGCGGCAATAGAGTCTCTGAAGAAACGGCCCTCGCATTTATCAAGGAAGCCCTTGAATATGATCCATTACCCGTTGCTTCTTTTAAAATCTCTAAGACCTTCGTTGCTCCAGGAGAAGAAATAAAATGTCAAAATACTAGTTCAATGACTACCGAAGAAATAGAATGGATATTTGAAGGAGCGAAGGTCGAGAAAAGCACAGAACAAAACCCGACTGTAGTTTATGAAAAAGAAAGACTATATACTGTTAAACTTCTTGGAAAAAACCGTCTTGGTCAAAATGAAGTGATAAAAGAAAATGTAATTACCGTTTCCAAGCTCGCGAAACAAGAGACCACCAATCTTGCCCTTGGTAAGGAAGCGGCTGCTTCTAGTTCTGCCGCTCCATCGGAAGGGCCTCAATATGCCGTTGATGGGAAATTGAATACAAAATGGTGTGGGAATGGTGCTGAGCCACACCATTTAACGGTTGATTTAGGGGGAATAAATTTAGTTAGTGAGATTGTGATGAAGCATGCAGAAGAAGGCGGCGAGCCATCAGGCAGTAATACATCCGCTTACCGCGTTCTGATTAGTGATGATAATGTGAATTTTAAAGAGTTAGTCAAGGTAACGGGCAATAAAAAAGGTATTACCAAAGATCCAGTGCCAGCTACAAAAGGACGTTATGTCCGCCTTATGGTTGACAAACCAACCCAAGGTGACGATCCGGCTGCGCGGATCTATGAATTTGCAGTATTGGGTCTTGAGGGCGATGTAGTATTGCCGCCGAAATACGAAAACCCAAAGGAGAACAATCTGAATTAAAAAAGGCTCCTGCATGAGAATTTGAACAACAGAGTAAGTGTTTAAGCAATTAAAGAAGCCCCCGCCATTTTATTTTCAAAACGGCAGGGGCTTTATTACGTTAAGGAAGTTTTCCGCTTCTGCTTTAGAAGTTTTTTTATTTGTTAAACTGCTCTAGTATGATTAGTATCAGCTTTCTGCTTTACATACTGGTCATGGCGTGTAAAGATGGTAAGTCCTGTCGTGTCCTTATTATATTTTGTAAATAATAGACTGACCAGGTATCCAAAGATAAAGGATGAAAAGAATGATACCGTACTAACCGCAAATGGAGTTAGGTCGGTTTGTTTCACAAAGTATGAAGTAATCGCACTTAAGAATAGACCAATAAATACTCCTGGTGTGTTCGCACGTTTGGTGAAAATTCCAAGTGCGAAAATACCAGCAATCGGAACACCGAATAACCCTGTAATCGCGAGGAACAAGTTCCATGTTTCCGCACGGTTTGTGGAAATCAGATAAAGTGCCGCCATCATCCCAAGGATTCCAGCAATAATAACCGTCCATCTAGCAAACCAAACATCCTTTTTATCATCCTTGCCGAAAAAGCGCTGCTTAAAATCAACGGTGACACAAGCAGAAATACTATTTAAGCTGGATGAAATTGTCGATTGACATGCCGCAAAAATGGCTGCAATGATTAACCCAGCCACTCCGGCAGGTAAACTGGAAACAATGAAATATGGTACAAGTGCCGATGTATTAAATCCTTCTGGAAGTGCAGTAACATGGTTATAGTAACTAAAAAGAACTGTGCCCATTCCGAAGAATATAGGAATCGTAACAAGTGCTAGAATACCATTTGTCCATAATGATTTATTCGTTTCTTTAATGGTTTCCGTCGTCTGATAACGCTGAACAACATCCTGACTTGCAGTATATTGATGCAAATTATTAAAGATGGAGCCTAAGAAAATAATCGGAATTGCAGCAGCGGCTCCGCCAAACTCGAAGTTTTTCGCACTAATAATTTTGTCATGGGCTGCGGCATCTTGGATAACGGTTGCAAACCCGCCATCAATGGCATTAATTCCAAGGATTACAAGAAGCACAGCACCGCCTAAAAGAATAATCCCTTGAATTACATCGCTCCAAATAACCCCTTCCATTCCGCCTAAGAAGGTATAGATAATACATAGGCCCCCTACAGCGCTTGCAATGATGATCGGATTAATATCCGACACAAGTGTAATCGCAAGTGTTGGCAGGTAGATGACAATAGCGACACGGCCAATATGGAATAAAGTGAAAAGCAAACTGCCGACAAAACGAAGCGAAACCCCGAAGCGTTCCTCCAAATATTCATACGCTGTTGTGGCATTCAGCTTTCTAAAAAACGGTACATAGAAGTAAATCAATACCGGGATAATCGCAAAAATCGTAAGGTTCCCTGCGGCATAAGACCAATCGGCTAAAAAGGCCTGCTCAGGTGTAGACATGTACGTAATGGCACTAAGCGTTGTCGCATAAATACTAAAGCCCGCTGCCCAAGCCGGAATTTTCCCGCTTGCTTTAAAGAAAGCATCAGTATTTTTACTAGATTTTTTGGTGAAATACACCCCGACGGCTAACATTGCTAGGAGATAAAGAACCAGTACAACCCAGTTCGCTGTACCAAAATTAATTTTTTCCATTCACAGCTTCCCTTCCTGTAAAAAAATGGTGTTCGGCTTTTAAAGACTAAAAAACGCTTACTTTACTCGGAAAATTAAGTTAATTGAGGCCGCCAAAAAGCCTTAAACAACTTTCTGGCAATCCTTCTTCAACTAACTATCGCAAAAATTTCATTTATTATAAATTAAAATCCTTCACAAGCTGCGCTACTGCCGCTTTCTTACTTTCGTCCATCGAAGCCATTGGTTTTTTCACCGTACCAGCCTGATAGCCTTTCACATTTAATACTTCTTTTAATGTCTGATAGAGTCCTAGGTCTAACACTTTCTCAATCAGGTCATTTGTCACATGCTGGACTTCGTAAGCCTCTGTAATTTTTCCTTCTTGGCATAAATCCCAAATTTGGCGTGCACGCTGGCCGTTAATGTTATAGGTGCTTCCAATTGCACCATCCACTCCAGAAATAGCGCCATAAATGAGCATCTCATCAAATCCGGAATAGATTAGCTTATCAGGATATCTTTTTCTTAAGCGCTCTAGCAAATAGAAGTTTCCATCCGTGTATTTGACCCCGATCACCTTTTCATTTTGGAAAAGTTCATCAAATTGAGCCATAGACATGGATACTCCTGTTAAAAATGGAATAGCATAAATGATCATATTATTGCCTGTTGCCTCAATAATAGTTTCATAGTAACTCTTAATTTCCTCAAATGTAAATTTATAGTAAAAAGGCGTTACCGCTGATAAGCTGTCATAGCCAAGCTCTGTTGCATATTGGCCGAGCTCGACCGCTTCGTTTAAATTCACAGATCCAACCTGTGCAATCAATTTAACAGCCCCATTATTTTCTTCACTGACAATACGGAAGATTTGTTTCTTTTGCTCCGTGGAGAGCATAAAGTTTTCACCGGAACTCCCGTTTACATACAATCCGTCTACTTTTTGCACTTCAATATTTTGTCTAACAATTTCACGCAAGCCTTGTTCTATCAATTCTCCATTCTCATTAAATGGTACGAGTAATGCTGAAAATAAGCCTTTCATAATGTGCCTCCTACAATGATTTGATAAAACCAGTTAACAAAGGTATAATATTGTCAGACCAATTTTATTTACTTCTTCATGATAAAAGTCTTACTTAAAAAAGTCAACCACTTTCGTAAGGGTTTCCATTCGGTGATTTTAAATTATAATAGATAGAGAATAAGAGGTGATAAAATGGCTATTCAAAAAACATCATTAGTTGACATTGCCATTGATCGTATAAAAAGCTATATCTATGAACATAATTTGAAACCGAATGATAAGTTTTTTTCCGAAAAAGAGCTCATCAACAAGCTCCAGGTGAGCCGAACGGTGATTCGGGAGGCCCTAATTTCCTTGCAGGCAGTAGGCATTTTACAGGTGAAATCAGGCGGCGGCGTTTATGTTGCAGAGCCAAAGCTCGACCCTATTCACACGATTCTAAAACATCGCTACAGTACCTATGGGGTGAAAATTAAGGAGTTAATGCAAACTCGTGAAATTATTGAGCTGGGTGCCTTAAGGTTAATCATTGAAAATCAAATCGATGTCGATATTGATCATTTGAAAGCGCTCAATGATAGCTACTATGAAACGATTATGAAAAATGAGGACACAAAAAAATATGACCGGCTTTTTCATGAATCACTAATAAAAGCAACCCAAAATACAACCTATTGTACTTTTGCCGAAATGGTCAATGAGTATTTCTCCCTTGTCAAAATTAATGAAAAAGAGGACGGACTGCTCCTTGCATATAAACAGCATGATGAAATGATCGAGGCTATTAGAGAGCGCAGCTTACAACGGGCACAACAGGTGATGAAAAAACATTTTGAACCAATTTTTTATTTGATTCACCAAATGGAGGATAACAAATAGTGGAACCAATTAATGCCATAGAGAGAACATCACTGAAGAAAACGGTCATCCAGGAAATCAAACAATATATTATGGACCATGGATTAAAGGCCGGGGACCAGCTGCCGACAGAACGGAAATTTACGGAGTTGTTCGGGGTCAGCAGATCGGTCATTCGCGAAGCCTTAAGCTTTTTGGAAAATACTGATGTCATACGGATCCGCCAAGGCCAAGGAGCGTTTTTAAAAGAATCCAATATTGAAAATTTACTCGATAACTTTTTCTTTCTATGGCGGATCAATGGTGGCCGGCTTCAGGAAATTCTAGGACTCCGCATCCTGTTTGAATGCAGTGCGATTGAAGAAATCGTCAAACACAATAATCAACAGGAATTGAATGCTTTGCAGCAGATGGTCGAAGAAAGCAAAGCGGCCGCAACCCAAGAGGAATTTCGAAAAGCAGATAGTGATTTTCATAAGCAGCTGCTCAAGGCTACCAATAATGATTTATTCGTTCAATTATCCAATATGATTACGAGTTATTTTTTCCAAGTGCAGCACATTCAAGTGACAAAGGATGATTATCACATTCTCATAAACGAGCACAAAGAAATCGTTGACACCTTACTAGCGGGCGATGCAGAAAAAGCCAAATTACAGCTGACAAAGCATTTGAAAAAGACGAAAATCTAGGAGGATTAGGATGGCTGAATATTTATCAATTGATATCGGCGGAACCTATATAAAATATGCTTTGATCGATGACCGCAAACAATTATATGGACATCACAAGGTGGAGACAAAAGGAAACATAGATGATGCCATCTTGAAGCAGGTCGAAACCATTATTGCCGGGGTCATGGAGCATACCGTGATCAGCGGCATCGGCATTAGTACGGCCGGGATTGTCGATCGAGAAAAAGGTGAAATTATTTATGCCGGGCCGACGATAAAGAATTATATCGGAACTCAATTTAAATCCTATCTTTCTCGTAAATTCGGACTGCCTGTTCACGTTGAAAATGACGTGAATGCCGCGCTCATCGGAGAAGTTTGGCAGGGTGCTGCAAAGGATGAGGATCAGGTTTTTTGCATTACTCTCGGAACTGGAATTGGCGGTGCTTATTATCATCAACAAATTATCGACGGATATTATCATCAAGCACATTCTGTCGGCTATTTACTGTATGACCCGGAAACAAAAACTAATTATGAAATGCGGGCGTCAACCTCTGCCCTCAATCAGCGAATTCACCAAGAGCTCGGGGCTGAGGTATCAACAGCAGATGTTTTTGACCGGGCCAAACAAGGGGACGATACTTGCCTTTCCCTTATTGAGGCGTGGAGTCAAGAGGTCGCAAAAGGTCTAGCCCAAATCATTCTATTAATAGACCCGAAATGTATCTTAATTGGCGGAGGTATTTCCCGTCAGGGCAGCTACTTGCTTGACCATATTCAAAAGCAGCTTCCCGCTTTCCTGCCAGACCATTTTTTAAAAACCAACATTAAAATTGCAGAGTTATACAATGATGCAGCATTGTTTGGTGCTGTTTATCCATTTTTTAAGGAGGAAAAATCATCATGTTAAGTCAAGTAAAAGGCGGATTAATCGTTTCCTGTCAAGCATTACCAAATGAACCGTTACATAGCTCGTTTATTATGTCAAAAATGGCCCTTGCCGCAAAAGAAGGCGGGGCAAAAGGAATCCGCGCCAACTCTAAAGAAGATATTATCGCAATTCAAAAAGAAGTGGACCTGCCTGTGGTCGGCATTGTTAAACGTGACTACGATGACAGCTCCGTCTTCATTACTGCAACCTTTAAAGAAATAGATGAATTAATCGAAGCTGGCTGCGAAATGATTGCGATGGATGCCACGACAAGAAAGAGACCGAAAAATATTTCATTAAAGGAATTAGTGGAATATGTGAGAGAAAAGAGTCCATCGGTAGAGCTAATGGCTGACATCGCCACACTTGAAGATGCCGTTCAAGCGGAAAAGCTTGGTTTTGACTGCATCTCCACTACCTTGCACGGCTATACAGAGGAAACAAATGGGAAGAAATTATATACTAACGATTTTGAATTTCTCAAGACTGTGCTGCAAACCGTCAGCATACCGGTGATCGCGGAAGGCAATGTCATCACACCGGAAATGTACCAAACCTGCATGCAGCTAGGTGCCTATGCTGCCGTGGTCGGCGGTGCCATCACACGACCAATGGAAATCACAAAGCGATTTGTTCAGATGATTTAATAAAAAGGGGTCAGCACCCCGCTGCTTTAACGCCGCGGGGGATTGACCCTGATTCCCCTTCCCTATTGTGGTGATATAACTAAAACGATACCATCTTCGATTTGAATGGTTGTTCCGATGGTAGTGTTGTCTCGCAGCCAGTCAGTTGCATGAATGCTTAAGACATATCCGTTCTCAGGAATGGAGGAATTATTCCCCCCTCTTTTGACAACCCTGCCCTCTACTACTGTTATTTCATAGCCCCAAGGGTTGGTTCTGGTGGTTGCGCCATATTCCGGGGTGTATTGAATTAATTCACCATCACCGCGACCTTTATTCACACTATCTACCTTTTGATACTCGACAACGTTGCGGTCCCTCCACATGCTCTCAATTAAAAACGGCTTAATAACCTCTTTGCCAATTTCCTGCGGCAGCTGATATGCCTGCATCATTAAGTCTTTTAATCTATCTCTATAGGAATCTGCATCAGACTGGCCAGCTTTCTCAGCCATTAAATAGTGGACAGCAGCCTTTCCGGCCTCACCATAGACGCTTAGATTCTGCAGGTAAGGTTCAATGGCAGTTAAAAACTCCTCATTATCAATGTCTTGACGAAGATCCTCTGGAATCTGCTGCAGTTTTGCAAATTCAGCAACTAACGGTTCTGCCGCTTGGTTTGCACCCTTTCCTTTATAGGCTTCCCAGAAGCTATCAATCTTTGGCTGCAGCGTCAATTGTAATGGCGGCACGACTAATGCACTTTTGACTAAAAATGGCTTGATTACACCTTGACCAATTTTTTGCGTAAGCTGCTCCGACTGATTGAACAATAGAAACAGTTTTTCTTTATACTCATTGGCTTTATCCGCTTGGCCTTGTTTCTGTGCCATAAGGTATTGAACAGCTGCTTCCCCGGCTTCACCATATAATGTTAGTTTTTTCATATAAGGCTCGATTTCCTGAAGAAACTTTTCATTGTCCAACTGCTGCTGCAGTTTAGCTGGTGCATGCTGAAGTTTTTTAAATTCCGCGATTAACTTTTCAGCTGCTTGATCGGCATTACCAGATACATAGGCTTTCCAGAACTCATCGATCAATGGCGTTAAGGTAAGTGACTCTGTAGTGTTAATCGGTGAAGAATACATATTTTCAGCTACGGTTTTTAACGTTTCTGCCGCTTCTCCGCCAAAGGATTGGATACTGCGTTCCCATGATTCTTCTGGATTATAAGCAGCTGGGTTCCATGTATAATCCGCAATGGTATAAAGAGGTATTTTTGAAGCCTCTGCTTCATTCATCGGGTTAGCCGTTATTCCCACTACTCCATGCTTAGGTAAATCCGCATCGCGTCCGACGATTGGGCCTAAAAACAGGCTGTTCCGATCAAAGTCGTTAACCGGAAAATTGTCCCATAATAACATATCATGTTTAAATACTCCCAGAACCTCTTCTGCCTCTTCAGACGTTATCTGTTCCGACACCACCTTCTCACCCGTCCACATGACAACCGTATCCTTGTCGAGCAATGCTGCAAACCGGTCACGATAGGGGCTTGGGCCATTTCCGGTATAATCCGTTGGAACGGTAATTAACCGCTCAGCGCCTTTATGCGTTTGAATAAATTCCTTCGTATAACGATTCAATAAATAAGGCAGCAACCGGATTCGGATCGTTACCAAATTTGTCTTGATCCCGTTGGCAGTATAAGCTTTTATCAATATCGTCTAGAAAAATAGCATAAGAGCGAACACCCAAGTCCCACACCTTTTCCATTTTTTCCATTAGTAAAGAAAAGTCTTTATCTCCTGAGTAGCAAATAGATTGGCCTGGAGACAGAGAGAACGTGAATTTCACATGATTCTCATTTGCCTTATCGATGAGCTCCTTTATTCTCGCTAATTCTTCCTCAGGGTACGGCTCACGCCATTTTTCACGGTGATAAGGATCGTCCTTCGGTGCGTAAATATATGTATTCAATTTATTTTCACCGTAAAATTCTAACTGACGGAGCCTGTCTTGATGTGTCCATGGCGGGCCATAAAATCCTTCGATTGAACCGCGGATGGACATTTCCGGGCAGTCACGTATTTCCACCTGCGGAAACCAATCCCTGCCTTTTTGTTGTTGGATCAATTGTTTAAACGTTTTTGCTGCATAATAGGTTCCTGTCTGATCCTTACCAGCCAGGATAATTTGATTTTTTCCTTTGCTGCTTGATGCCAGGACATAGCCTTCATCCTTCAATGCTTCCGGCCCTTCAATACCCATTTGCCGCAACACTTCTACGGAAGCTTGATTTTCAGCAGGGCCGCCGATCCAAATCGTAACAGGTGCAGTGACCTCTTTACTGTCCGTATAGCGGATAATTTCCTTTACTCCAGCTGTTTCCAAGGCACCTACTACCTCTTTAATCGCGTATGCATCGGTATCACTTCCTGTAACGATTCCCACTTTCGTTGTGAGAGGAAAACCTTTTTCAGTCATATTGACCTCCTGTGGTGTTTGGTTATTCGAACTACTTTATTTATGTTATTTGTTTTTTTCCATTTTTTCAAAAGATTTACTTACACTTTTTTCTTTGGTAGATTTGTTTCTGGTACTCTATACATAGCACCAGCCGCTCGTAAATGGTAATATTATTTAAAATATGATACATAGAAAGCAGGTTGATAAAGTGTCGTTTATAGAAAAAAGATGGTTTAAATGGATGATTGCGATCCTGTTACTATTACTAATTATCCTTTTGTTAAATAAAAATCAATATATCCTAACTCCAATTGTAGTTTTGCTTAAAACCATCTTTTTGCCTTTCGTTGTAGCGGGGATTTTGTTTTATCTTTGCCGGCCGCTGGTTGAATGGCTAATAAAAAAGAAAGTACCTAAATGGGCCGCCATTTTGTCCGCCTATGCTGCCATCTGTTTGTTTTTCTTTGGAGTAATCAGATTAGCAGGTCCGGTCATAACTGATCAACTAGAGCGATTTATGGAAAATTTGCCCGCGATGTTTTCTGCCGTGCACGATTTCCTTACCTATATGAAAGAAAATCAGAATATGCTTCCGAACTTTGTTAAGGAAGGTTTGGTAACAGCCAGTCAAGAATTACAATCTAGATTGGAATCAAGCGGAGGAAAAATTGCCAGCGGGATTCTCGGGGTGTTCGGGTTTATCGGAGGCTTTATTAATACGATCTTCTATCTTGTGCTTGTCCCTTTTATTTTATTTTACATGTTAAAGGACAGTCATCGGTTTGCCCCGAGTGTGGCTATGTTTTTCCCACGGTCTAAAAAAGAACATGTTCTCAACATCTTAAAAGAAATGGACAAAACGATTTCTACTTATATTCAAGGGCAAATGCTTGTTAGTGTGATTGTCGGAGTTCTCTTGTATATCGGCTACTTATTAATAGGTCTAAATTATTCGCTTGTTTTAGCCATGTTTGGCATGTTTACAAACGTGATTCCATTTTTAGGGCCGTATATTGCCGTTGTCCCAGCGTTCCTTGTTGCCTTATTTCAAGAACCAATCATGGCGCTTTATGTAGCCATCATCATGCTGGTTGCACAGCAAATTGAAGGAAATATTATCTCGCCAAACATTATGGGGAAATCGTTAAATATTCATCCATTAACGATTATTGTGTTGATTTTAACAGCAGGAAATCTAACGGGGATTATCGGCATCATCTTCGTCATTCCAGCGTATGCGATTGGAAAAGTGCTGGTCGTAAATATTGTAAAAATTTATCGGACAGAGCCTGAAAAGTAAAAACATGAGGAGGCTTCTTTGCCTCCTCTATCTCAACAAGCGTTAAGGGTACAACTGGAAAAGCATTTGTCTAACACTCCCTAATCATTACAAAACTGACGCATGACTGTTTCAGTTGAAACCTTAATCGGATGGATTCCTCTTGCATTCCACAGTGTTAGCCCTTGAGAGTAGGATAGGTAATAAATCGCCAGTTCCATCGGATCCCCTTTGATAAAAAGTCCCTCCTTCTGCCCCTTTTCAAAAATTCTAGCGATTCCCTCCATGGATGTCTTATACTTCTGAATGAACTCTTGCTTCTCTTCCTCTGATAAGAATTCGGATTTAAGTGCTTCAATCACAAGCAGATGTCGATCGATGGCTTGCTCTAATGATCCTGAAAAAGTAATATCTGTAAGCCATTCCAGCTGGTCCCTGGGTGTGCCCTTTCGATTTTCCGCTTCCTTTACAGTTTCAATAAATAAATTAAGGATATTGAGAATGAGAGAAACATACATATGCTTCTTCGATTCAAAGTAATGATAAAATAGTCCATGACTTATATTGGCTGTTGAGGTAATTTCATTAATTTTAGTGGCTGCATATCCTTTCCTGGCAAAAACCTTCAAGGCAGCGTTGCTTATCTCCTCATAACGTTGATCTCGTATCATTTTAAATTGTTCTTCACTTTTCGCCATTTTTTCATTCCTCACTTATCTATCCTAAGTACATTGAACCGCACCGCACTAAGGAGTTGGTGCTTATTAAAATCATAGCCTCTATTATAGCATTTTTTATCTAGCTTTATGAGCCGTTGGAATTCCCTCCTTATAGGAAAAACTTGAAAAGAATACTGGATTATATTGGGTATCTCATCTGCTATGTTTTTGATTGACTTATCAGTCAACGTTGTATATTATGGGAATGCTATTATGAATAACACTATAACAATGTTACAAAGGGGATGTTGTAGATGAGTAGACTACAAGGGAAGACCGCGATTATTACGGGCGGAGCAGGCGGTATTGGAAAGGGTATTGCAACCGCTTTCGTAAAAGAAGGAGCAACCGTTGCGATTATTGATTTAAATGAAGAGGCCGGAAAACAAACGATTCAGGAGCTGCAAGCCTATCAGCCAGAATCTATCTTTATTCAAGCGAATCTAGCTGAGCATGACAAACTAGCTGATCTTGTCAAACAAGTGGTAGACCGATTTGGAAAATTGGACATCTTGGTCAATAATGCCCACGCATCCAGAATGAGCTCTATTGCAGAAACCACTCAAAAAGAATTCGATTTATCGTTTAACACCGGATTCTATCCGACGTTCTACTTTATGCAAGCTGCACTGCCATTCTTAAAAGAAACACAAGGAACCATCATTAACTTCGCATCAGGTGCCGGCATTAATGGTGACGTGAATCAAGTTTCTTATGTAGCAGCAAAAGAAGCGATCCGCGGAATTACTCGTGTTGCAGCCAATGAATTTGGTCCTTTTGGAATCAACGTAAACATTATTGCGCCAATTGCTAAATCACCTGGCATGCTGGAGTGGGCAGAGGCAAATCCGGAATATTACCAAGCAATGCTGGCTAAAATTCCGTTACGTAGACTTGGCGAAATTGAAAGTGATATCGGCCGAACTGCTGTATTCTTAGCGAGCGAAGATGCTTCTTATATAACAGGACAAACAATCATGGTAGATGGCGGTTCCGTTAAATTACGTTAATGTCCGGCTGACTGGGGAAAACACGACTTTTGCGGCCGTGCCTTTCCCCTTTTTATGACTAAATCAAGAAAGAACAAAGGGGAATTTTTTTATGAAGCAAGGAAAAAAGGGGAAAATACATTTTGCTTGGTGGGTATTACTAGGCTTATCCATCATGATTGGTCTTGCCAGAGGCGGAATTAATAACGCTGGAGGTATGTTTTTAACACCTGTTTCAAAGGATCTTGGAATTGGCATGGGAAGCTTAACACTGTATTTTAGTATCTCATCCATTGCAACCATGATCTTTTTGCCTATAGCGGGAAAAATGATGGCCAAATATGATATTAGGGCGCTTTTAATTGGCGCGATTATTTTACAAGCTGGTTCGTTCGCTATGTTCGGATTGATGAATTCCGTCTGGGGCTGGTATATTTTTTCAATCCCGATGGCCATTGGTTCTATCTTTGTTGCGCAGATGGCTGGCCCGGTTATTATTAACCGCTGGTTTAAAAAGCACAATGGTTTAGCTTTAGGGATTATGATGGCGGCAGTAGGAGCATTTGGAGCCGTCATTCAGCCGATTGTTGGAGATTTAATCCCGACGCAGGGCTGGAGAAATACCTATATTATCTTAGGGGTTGCCGTGATTGTAATTGTTATTCCGATTGTATTATTAACCATTCGATTGAAGCCTGAGCATAAGGGCTTACTTCCATATGGTATGGAGCAGGGACAAAACGCAGAAGCCCAAACTGCTGCTGCCAATAAAGGCGTGACCTTCGCTGCTGCAAAAAAATCTTTGGCATTTTATTCTTTACTATTATTCTTTTTCTTTATGACAGCAATCGGAAGCTTTGCACAGCATATCGCTCCATATGCAATGGGAATCGGGTATGATATTCAATTTGCCGGCAAAGTAATGGGCGCGTTTATGATTGGAATGCTTGTTGGTGCATTGGCATTCGGCGCATTAACCGATAAAATCGGGGCGAAAAATACCGCTATTTTTTCCATGGTCAGCGGTTTAGTTTCGGTGCTCCTATTAATCACTTCCCCAGGAAATCCCGTCGTCTTCAGTTTGGCTATTGGTATTTTCGGGTTTGTCACCTCTTCGATTGGAACATTAGGACCTTTGCTGACTTCGGCTGTGTTTGGAACGAAGGAATATAGCCAAATTTTTGCCACGGTTGCCATCGGCCTAGCATTAGCAGGAATTGTAGCCCTGCCTGGATACGGATTTGTATATGACTTAACAGGAAGCTACACACTTGTTTTATACACCATTATCATCATGCTCATCATCAATATCGTGCTTGTCATTCTAGCCTTCAAAGGGAAAAAGAAGCTGGAAACTGCCGGATTGTGGAGTGAATAAATAAATCAACAATACCCGATTTGCCAAACATCGCATATCGGGTATTTTTATTTACTAGGGTGATATTCAAGTGAAGGCCAGAATTATATCATTCTTTTGAAAAACCAAATGGTAACAGGCTTCAAGATGATACAATAATGATATCTTACAGAATAGGAGATAGGTTAAGTGGAAAATCAAGTTCTGATTAGAATTGTCGTGGACAGTGATATACCCGAACTAGAAAAACATATGACCAACGGGCCGTTAGACAAGCATAGAGATCGTTACAAAAAGCAATTGCAAGGAGACGTTACCTATATTGCTGCCTATTGGAATGAAAAACCTGTTGGTCATGTATTACTAAAATGGAATGGAACGAAAGATGAAGCGGTAACGGCGCATATCAATCATTGTCCTGACATAGAAGACTTACTTGTAACCGACGAATACAGAAATAAGGGGATCGGCCAGCAATTATTATACTACTGTGCAAAATTGACCAAACAAAGAGGCTTTGAAAGGATCGGCCTCGGAGTGGGAATAGAAAATGAATCAGCTAAAAGGCTTTACCAAAGACTTGGATTTCAAGACTCTGGCATTGGGGAATACCAGATTGGTGGTACCTTTATCGACGAAAAGGGAATTGAGCATTCCTGGAAGGAAACTTGTATATACCTTATACATAAGTTAAAAGATTTATAAGTTCAAAACGAGTGCCCCCTAACGAAATATATTTTTCAGAAGTTAGTTTTCTTGATACATAAGCCTTTTAATAACTTCATGTTTATGAAAGACAGTTTGAAGATTTCTTAGATGGATTTTGGCCTTCATTGCCCTTATGAAGACCAGTTTCATAATTTCTTAGTTGGTTTTTGGTCTTCATTGGCTTTATGAAGGACAGTTTCATAATTTCTTAGTTGGATTTTGGCCTTCATTGCCCTTATGAAGGACAGTTTCATAATTTCTTAGTTGATTTTGGTCTTCATTGGTCTTATGAAGACCAGTTTCATCATTTCTTAGATGGATTTTGTCCTCATTGGCTAAAATTCTTTAAGACGCGATTTTCTAACTAGGCGAACAGGCATAACTATATAAAAAAGAGAAGTGCTGTTAACCACTTCTCTTTGAGCCGCTCGGTGTCAGGCACCTGAAGGCTTTTCTGATTTCTGAAGCTGATGATGGTGATCCTTTTCCGAAACTAATGGAACGGCTCTTAAGAATAAAGCAATGACCACTGCAGCCAGCATAATGATGGCACTGGCAAAAAATGTCGAGGTGAGTGCATCACTGAAAACTTCCCTCACACTAGCAATCATCTTTTCGGCATATGGCAGCAACTCTGCCGGCAGCTGCTTTTGAATTTGCTCCAATTTCGGCTGATCCAATAATACTTGTGGATTCATCAGCTCTCCGAATTGTTTTGCTTGTTCAGGGGGAAGCTGTGATTGCCCGGCCGATTGACCAGCATACATTTCTGTCAGCCTGGATGTCATTCGCGAGCTCATGATGGTGCCAAGAATTCCAATGCCAATCGTACTTCCTAAGGAACGAAACAATTGCGAAGAGGCCGAGGCAACACCTAATTGTTTTAATGGGACAGCATTTTGCACCGTTAATGAAAAAACAGGCATACTCGCTCCAAGTCCTATTCCAACAATACATAAGTACATAATCAATAGATAAATAGGTGTATCAATGGTAATGAAATGCAACAAGTATATGCCAATGGCTGTGGTAAGTAACCCAGCAATGGCCAGCCCTTTATATTTCCCGGTCTTTGTCATCAATTGCCCGGCGAAAGCAGTAGCTAACACCATCACAATGGACATAGGCATCATAATATACCCTGAACCACTTGGTGAAATACCTTTTACCCCTTGAATAAAAAATGGAGCATAGATCATCACACCCATCATTCCTGCACCAAGTAAAAACCCTGCCATATTCGACATCGTCACGATATCATTTTTAAATAAAGACAGCGGAAGCACTGGGGATTTCACTTTTGATTCCGTTACAATGAAGGCGGCAAGTCCAATAATGGTTAAACCAAATAAGCCAAGGATTTCCCATGAAGTCCAAGCATATTTGCCAGGCCCCTCACCTGCTAAGCTAAAAGCAAGCAGCAAAGCAACAATGGTAACGGTCAGGAAGAAGGAACCAAGATAATCAATCGTTTCTCCCTCTCTGCGTGGAACCTTCGGAAATAACACTGCAATCATAATGAAGGCGATAATTCCGAGGGGAAGGAAGATCCAGAATACCCAATGCCAGTCAAGATGATCCACCACATACCCACCTACTAAAGGTCCAAGCACACTTGAAATGCCGAAGATGCCGCTCATCAATCCTGTCCAGCGTGCCCGTTCCCTTGGCAGATACAAATCACCAATAGCGGTAAAGGCTGTTGACATAATAACACCCGCACCGAATCCAGTAATACTGCGGTAAGCAATTAATTGAAAAATATCGGTGGACAATCCCGACAAGAATGCACCAATCGTGAATAAACCGATACCTGCTAAAATGAACGGCTTTCTCCCGTATATATCAGAAAGTTTTCCAACTAAAATGGTAGCAACAGTTGTCGTCAGCAAATAAATCGTGATGGCCCAAGTGTAATAATCCATACCGCCGAGCTTTGCAATGATCCGCGGCATCGCCACCCCTATAATCGTTTGGTTGATCGCTGAGAAGAACATAGCGACCATTATCGCGATCATAATCGTGATTTTTTTCTTCTCTGTCAAATGAATCATGTATCGTACTCCTTTCGCAAATCGTTAATATTTTGAATGGCCTGCTCAAAAGTTTCCATGAAAAACTCCAAATCCCTGTCGGATAAATGACTAAATACCTTTTTCATGGCCATTCGGCCTTCTTCTTGCAGTTCGGTTATGGCCTCCCTGCCTTTGTTGGTCATTTCTAAATACACAACACGCCGATCTTGCTCGTCACGGATACGTGCTATATATCCATTTTCAATTAGTTTATCAGATGCTGTTGTCACAGCTCCTGGAGTTAAGTGAAGCAACTCGGCTGCCTCAGACATTCTCTTCGGACCATTTCGTTCGAGCAAAAATAAGATATGGGATTGCGAACCGGGAAACTGACGATTAAAAATGTCCTTCCAGATATAATTCATATCTCTTGATAAATTCCAATAAAGCTTGACGAATTGCCGAAAAACCTCTTGATTAGTTGATGACACTGATGTCACTCCCTCCAAAAATACTTTAATCATAAAATAGTTTAACGGTTAAAGTAATTATGATTTTAAACCCTTTAGGTAATTCTTGTCAAACAATTTTTCTGTAGATATATGGAAACGAGTGAGGAGCTGACCCCAAACATATAATAAGTGAGGATAGGAAATACAGGGGAAATACGGTATTATTTCCATTTTTATTATTTTACTATTAAATATTTTAATGTTAAAATACTTTTCACACACATATAGGAGTGAATGTACCTGGTGAATAAAAAAACCATTATTTCAAATACAATATTATTTGTAGTAATTGTTGCGTTTGTTATGCTATTTAGCACTGTTTTCGGAAAAGAAAATACCCTGATTGGGGTAACCACTATAACAGCCATGCTTATGTTATTAGAACGAGACCTGACGAATAATCCCATTAGCAATACGATGAAGCTGATCCTGTTAAATCTTGCGATTGGAATCGCTGCGTTTCTTGCGGATATGAATATGTGGCTGGCTATTCCGGTCAATTTTACGATGATGATCGTGATTAGCTATTCTCTTATCTTCAATTTAAGAAACCCGCTGTACTTACCGTTTTCACTGCAATATTTATTTTTATTAGCCAGCCCTGTGGGACTATCGGACATGCCGCTCAGGCTGCTCTCACTGATCGCTGGAGCAGTCGGCATCATGGCTTTACAAATGGTTGTTAACAAAAACAAAATGGCCAAAAACAGCCATTCGAAAATCCGTGCAATCTGTACTTCCCTCGTGGCAAAGATAGAAAAGATTAAAAACGGCGAAGGCCATGAGGATCTGGACAAACAAATTGCCGCCGATATTAGTACTATCAGAAGCATGATTTATGATAAACGGGAAGAAGATTTCTATTTAACGGAAGAAGGACAAAACAATTTAAATCTTTCTGCTTCCCTTGAAAGAATCAATCAATTATTGAATAAAGTAACGAAAGATGAAACAGAGCATGAACTGCTTAATGACACAATTGATTTCTTACAGGCAGCAGCGGACAGCCTGGATAACAAAAAGGATGTAGCACTAACGGAGATTAATGATTCTTTTGGACGTATTTTTCGTAAGTATAAACAGGATGACTCCCATTCTTTGATTGTATTACGTATGTTAAATAACATGGACTTTCTACGGGATTCGTTAGTTTCTTTAAAATCTCTTGAAAAAGAGCATGTTAACATCGCCAAAAAAATGGAGCAAATCCCAACGAAATTTCAAAACCTATCATTATTTCAACTACCCCGCCATACGAGATCCATTAAGGTATCTTATGCCGTCCGTATGGCTCTAGGAATTACCATTGGGAGCTTTCTCGTTGATTACTTCCACTTACAGGATGGCCGTTGGATGCTGTTTACGATTCTTTCTGTCATTCAGCCAGTATATGAATTGTCGAATAGAAAAATGCGTGATCGGATCTTCGCTACTTTGATGGGCGCCATCATCGTCACCATTTTGTTCACCATCTTCCAAGGCCACACAGCCCGGTCAATCCTAATTTTAATCGCTGGTTACTTGATGAGTTATATAAAAGAGTATCGTTACAGTACGATTCTTGTTACGTTTTCCGCGATTGGGGCAGCCGCGCTTATTACCGACGCTACAGAGATCTTAACCATAAACCGCATTATCATGGTTATCAGCGGGGTTGTTCTCGCCTTGATTATCAATAAATGGATCTTCCCGTATAAAATGGAGGATTCAATTCGGGACTTAGAGGACATGAATCGAGATACGATTAGAGAAATGCTGCAGGCGGTGCATCAGAAACTACATGGCACAGATGGCGGTCATGAAATCAAAAATTTGTTGATCATTACAACCATGATTGAAAACAGAATGAAGTTAAATAAGCAGGTTTCTGAGAAGGAAGACGACAACATCTATCTAGCCCCCTCTGCCATCTATGAACTCTATTGCTGGATTGAAAAGTATGGAGTGAGTAAAGAAGCACAGCTCTTTTTTTCCTCTATCCTTCAGGATTTAAGGAATCACTTAACGAAGGGGCAATCGTTGCAAGAAACCGTAGACAGTTTAAAGCGGGAATTGAAAATAAACCCCGATATCGAAGAGCGCTTAATAATCAGCTTGCTGTTTGAGATTACTTTACAATTATCCCCTGCAGCGGATGAATAAAAAAGGAAGATGCCCGATTTGCCTAAGCCGCAAATCGGGTATTTTTTTCAATATGTGCCCCTCAAACAAACGCACGATTAATGTGGATATAGCTCATCAAATTCCACACCGCACGGTCCTGAATCCTTACTTCCTTCAATGAAGATTTTGCTGCCGTCAGCGTGGTACAACGGGTTGTAAAATTGACCAATCTTAGTAGTCGATTCTCCTGCATAATGGCAAATAAAAGCTCTTCGGAACCGGTCTTTTGATTTATTTCGGTAGGAGCCATGAATTAAGTTCCCATTAAAGAAGAGAACATCACCTTTATCCAGGATGGCTGGAACGGCCTTCATACCTTTTGGCACTTTCACAAAATGTCGAGTAAACGATTCTTTTGCATCTGCTAATTCGGGACAATAAAGTTCATCCATGTGAGTCTTTGGAACAACCAGCATTCCACCGTTTTCTTCATCAGCTGGGTCTACCGCAGTCCATGCTGCAATGCAGTTTCCCGGCTCTACCTGTAAATAGAAATTATCTTGATGCAATGCCTGCCCGCGTGCTCCAGGCGGTTTAAAGTAAAACATACTTTGTGCAGCCAGCGCATGTTCTTCTAACAAATCATGAAGCACATCCATCACCTTCGGATCAAGCATGTATTTCCGCGCAATCTCATTGATCCGGTGCGGATGCATCATTCTAGGATATCGTTTCAGAGGGTCGGTATGCTCAGACTCTGGATCCATTTCTGGTTCAAAACAACCGGGAATCGGTCCTTCGCTCATTTCCATAAACGTATGACACAATTCTGTTATCTCTTTCTCAGAAAATAACCCTTTCGCAATAAAATACCCTTCCTTTTCAAATTGCGCCTTCTGTTCTGCAGTGAGTGCTTTAAGTCCAAATTCCACTGTAACTCCCCCATTTCCACCTTGTAAAAGGTATAATACTTTCTAGTTATCATTGTATCCAGAGGCAATATCGCATTGAAGTAACATTTCAGCTAAAAACTCATACAATTCTGCTATCTGACAAAGAAGCTATGCTAAAATGTCCATAATTGCTTCATAAGGGAGGAAACATGATGAAAGATACGCATTCACCATACCCAAGGCTCGGGGTCAGTGTTGCTGGACACTTCCATATGAATGACTCGTATGTTACGAAGCGCCCGCAAGGAATGAGCGATTGGCTGATTACCTTTACACTCGGAGGGGAAGGATATTTTCTCATTAATAAGGAGGAGAAAAGGTGCAGTGCAGGTGATATCGTGTTGTTAAGAGCGGGAACGCCTCATCAATATGGGACATGCCAAGGAAAAGAATGGAATTTTTTATGGGCCCATTTTACACAGGATCTTTTTGAAATCAATTATCTTCCAGATGGAGCGCTTCTTACACATACGGTGGAGAACGATTTTGTCCGTAAGCGAACCCAGCAAGCCTTTGAAAAACTTATACAGGATTACCGGGAAAAAAATCGCTATTGGAATGAATTATGTCAAAACTCCTTGAGCGAAATTCTCCTTCTTTACGCTCAAAGACAACATCAGTCACTTGATCCGCGGATGGAGGAAGTGCTGCATTTACTTTCAAAAAATATGAAGGACTCTATTCGAATTGATGATGTAGCAAAATCAGTGGGCCTATCTTCATCCAGACTGTCTCATTTATTTAAAGAAAACATGGGGCAATCAATACTGGAAACATTAAATCAAATGCGATTAAATCAAGCCATCCTGCTATTAGAGCATACAGACCGAACCGCAACAGAGGTGGCAATTGATGTGGGCTTCCAGAATTATAACCACTTCGCAAACCAATTTCGAAGACGATATGGCATGCCGCCGCGGGAATACCGCAGAAAAACCTTGGGTCCAGACCCACAATAATGAGGAAACACGAGGACGGTTCTTCTGCTGCATGCAGGATAAGAGAACCGTCCCTATACTTTTGAGGATGGAAGGTGACCTTTTTAGAATCCTTTCGGCAAAAAACTCAGTTTCCTCACCCAAACAAACATTAAATTGAATACTGCCTAAACAGCTTTATTTCAAGCTTATCAATAAATATTTTGTCGTAATTGTTAAAGCTGTTACGAATAATTGCGCATTATTCCCCAAGAAATGATGCAATTCGAGCAAAAAGATTGAATTCTCCTTTTTTCCTTCTTTTCTACCATCCATTAAACGTTTGTTTGAATTCATTTCTAATGTTGTCATGAAAACATTTTTTCAATTTTCCCAATAAAAAATTGTCGATTGCAAATCATATAATTACATGACCTTTCAAACAATAATATTCCAAATTTCAACTTCGATTGGCCACCTCCATTAATTTACATTTTCTTTACCAAACAACCATTTAAACTAAATATTCCCTTGATAGAATAAAAAAAACGGAAAGGAGAATCAAATGAAAACAAATTTAGTAAAAAAAATATTGCTTGTTCCTCTTACGGTAGCTGCTGTTTTTTCACCTATGTCAACCTCACTGCAATCAAAAGAACCTACTACTTATGCTAAGACTCAAGAAATTAATAAGACGAGGGAACTCCCGCTTGGAGACCTTGGTCTAACGGAACAGCGGAGCACACAGGAAATAGCTCAAGGTGTGACTCATACCTCTATCACAAGAGGAGAAAAAAGCTCGAAAAGCTACTTTACCGTGGATGTAGCTTTTCTATCTCAACGCTCCGAAGCTCAAACGATAGCTGACAAGCTTGCATCAAAAGGCTTCGAACCAAAGATCCTCACCATTAAGAATAGTCCTCATAATGATATTGTAAAAGACGTACTCGGTTACTTGGTCCGTGTAGGCAGCTTTCAGACACAATCAGAAGCTGACACTCTAAGAAAACAATTAGGGGCTGCCAGCTTTTCCGGATTGAGAACAACCTATTCAGGCTATGATGATCCCAGCACTACCGGCCCCTGGTCTATTCAAGTACTGGAGATAGACCGAAATCAGTTTAAGGGGACCATTTCAACCACCCTGGCCATGGATAAAATTAGCGGAAAAGAGACTGTATCAAGTATAGCCAAGCGGACTAATGCCTTAGCTGCTATCAACGGAGGATATTTTGTAGTGGGAGAAAAAGATGGAACTCCCGGGGATCTTGCTGGTATTTCTGTACTAAATGGACAGCTCATAAGCGAGGCCATCAACAACCGTTCAAGCCTTATTCTATCGGGTTCCAAAGAAAAGGCTCAAATCCAAGCATTATCTACATATTTAAGTGTCCATTCATCTGATGGTGCAACCCGTGAATTAGATGGATTAAACCGGACAAACGGTCTCATCCGGAACTGCGGCGGGGTCGGCGGCGATGTTGTTTCTGAACTGCCTATGCATGATGTAACCTGTTCAGACTCCAGTGAATTAATCCAGTTTCAATCGATATATGGATCGGAAACACCAAAGGGAAACGGACTTGAAGTCATGCTGGATGATACGGGTAAAGTGACAGCAGTCCGAAAGCAGCGCGGCGGAAAGATCCCAGAGGACGGAGCGGTTATCGCTGGAACAGGGGAAGCTGCCGAATGGTTAAAGGAACATGCTAAACAAGGAATGACATTAACCGTTAAAACCGAACTATTAAGTGAAGAAGGCAAAGTATCACTGAATGAACGTACAACGATTTTCAATGGCGGGCCGCGCTTAGTAGAAAATCATCAGATTACCGTAACAGCAGAAAAGGATGGATTTTTCTATGATGAAGAATTTTTCTATCGCTTTGGCATCTACAGACACCCTCGAACACTAGTGGGAATAAAACCAAATGGAAATTTATTATTTGTTACGGTGGATGGAAGAAGTCCTGAAAAAAGTATTGGAATCAATTTTGAAGAAAGTGCAAAACTGATGAAAGCTTTAGGGGCTAAGGATGCGATCAATCTAGATGGCGGCGGCTCAACAACAATGGCTATTCATGGACAGTTGATATCCACTCCTTCCGATGCAGCCGGCGAACGCCCAATTGCGGATGCGATTACGATTTTGCCTTAAACTTTTATCGATAATAAATAATAATTGGTAATTACACTCTCTAAACAAGATAAATAAAAGCAGCTACATCATTAAAATGGTGATCTGACCCAATAAAGTTA
>NZ_BNDS01000033.1 GCF_014656545.1 Neobacillus kokaensis | reverse complement strand
TCCAATCAACAGTGTGTTATTTAAAAAAGACCTTCCGTTCAACAAATAAATAATTTAAATAAGTGATGAAATCAATGTTTATGCCAAAAGAGTTTAGCCAAAGTAATATGAATTTGTGTCTATTGATGAATTAATTCCAGCCGACACCTTCTTCGCTTGATTGACATATATTGATTTTTCATTTCTTCTAAAAAAAGTTTGTCCCTATTATATTGATGATAACGGACGCCCTACTGATCCCCTTATTCTTTTTAAAAGGATGTTTATTTGCTATATTTACTGCATTCGTTCTGAACGTCAATTAGAAAGGGAAATAAGAACAAACGTAGCCTACAGCTGGTTTTTAGGTTTAAAATTCAAGGATTCAGTTCCACATCACTCCACGATTAGCTGGAATCGTCTTCATCGATTTAAGGATACAAATATTTTTCAGGAGATTTTTGATGAAATTGTGCTTTTAGCAATGAATCTAAGATGGTTGGCGAACGTGTTTTATTTACGGATTCAAAAACACTGCCGGTTACGGGGATTGAAAAAAGCAAGTGAACAGGCTCTCCTTACTGCAGCCTGCCAAAATATAAAAGACGGCAACACATTTAGCTAGGTTGGTAAAGGTGTGTTGCAATTCTTTAGGTTGATTTGCCTCCTGTTGATTGGAGCGGAGGGCACTTGACTCCTGCGGGATCGAGAGGTCACGGGAGACCCCACAGGCGCAAAGCGCCGAGGAGGCTCCAGGACCTCCCCGCGGAAAGCGAGTGCACGGAGCGGAAATCAACAGGCCCAGTAAGCATGGGCCAATCTTATTATAAAATCAGTATTTTAAGTCTGCCAAAATGAAAAATTGACGAGAAAAATACCCTTTCTCGACAATCTGTGAGTACTGTGGGACTGTTTTTTTGGAAAGGGGGGAAGCTGGCAGCTGCAGCTTTTTTTTTCTTCTCCCCATAAATCCTAATAGGACTTTTTGATTAAAAATCGAGAGAAATGTAGATTTTAGGAAAAAAAGCAGGATTTTTGATTTTCATAAAGGAATATATATATAACTATTTACGATTTGTCCCCTACACAACACTACTCCTAACGAAAATAGCAGCCTTTGAAAAATAAGAACATTTTATGCATTCCATCAAGCTATGAAAGAAGGTATAGAATATGACTGAAAATTTTTTTGCTGACTATAAAAAGTTTATTGTTGTACCGGAAGAAGAAAAGCGAGTTGGAACAGAAGTATTTGCCCCCGAGAACTATTCTGCCCATTATATCCTGACACTTTCTATTTTTGACACGCGGTTATCGACCTGGAATGATGCCGGCAAGTTTGAAATCGATATTGAAAAAAGCATCAAAACGGTCTTGGAGGAATTCAATCAAAAGCAGCACAAAAAGTACCATCTGCAATTACTAGAACTGGATAAGTTCACTAATTACTTTATTTTGGCCCTTTCTTGTAAAACAAAATTTGAACAAGGAAAGGAAACAGACAGTATAAGTCATATTCTTGACACGATGCTGATGAACCCATTTTATGTGGGACAGAAATGGTTTAACCTCATTGGTGAAAAAGGCAAAGTCGAACGAAAACTCTTCTGCTACTCTTTTAAGGAATATAAATTAGAAGATAAGGACCATTCGACTATAGAGGGAAGATACGACAATGTCTCCCAATTAATCCCTAAAAATGGAGAGATTTCGCTGATTAAAAGTTCTGTAAGATGAACACGAGGTCGGTTCGTGTGCCTTATTGGCAAAGTGGACTAATCCCTTTTGGTTCGTGAACAGGGGGCACCAAGTCTGCAGGTCTGTGTTGAAGAGGATTGTTATGAATGCAGACGTTTCCCAACAGCTCTATTATAAGGGAGGGAAACGTCTGACTGAATGTGATCTATTGCTTAATCGATAATTTTCAGAGAAATCTTCATACCTTCATGGTCTTCTGTAGCACCGCATACAGTTGAACATTGTAATTCGTATTCCCCCGTTTTTTCGGCTGTAAATTCAGCGGGTTTGTCTGCTGTAAGGTTAATGCCTAATTCGTCGTTACTAATTGTGTGCACGCCTTCTTTGTTAACTAAATTAATTTTGACCTTGGTTCCTTTTTTAATGACCAGCTCTTTATCTGAAGAGAATTCCCAATTCTTTGCCGTGATTGTGTACTCGTCTCCACTAGCAGCTGTTGCAGTTTCAACACTTTTCTCCTGTTTAGCAGATGATCCTTCATCTGACCCTCCGCAAGCTGCCAACCCCAATGTTAATGCACCCGTAAATAAAACTAACCCAATCTTCTTCATCATCTTAGGTACTCTCCCTTTAAACTTTTTGTTTAGCTACCTTTATTAAAAGGGATTTTCTGATTCTGTTCCTTGATTTAAATCAAGAAACTGCGATTAATTTGGGTGCCAGGGTCACGATTCACCCAAAGGTAAAGAGGAGAAAAACAGAAAACCAGCTTGGCTCCCAAGCTGGCTTTGGATCGATCTTTAATATGGCCGTGCGCCTACAGAGTCATTTCTTTGTTGTGATCTAAATAGAGGTCATACATTTCTAAATTTTCCAGTAGGCTGTGCTTGTAATAAAATAATGCCTTCTTAACAATGTAGTTATGATTCCCGTTGTTAAGCTCCTGCTCGCATTCGTCTAATTCCTTGGTTTTGACGACTTTTAATTCATAAAAAATGTTTTTTAACTCTCTCCCCATTATATGGCCCCCAAACGTTCCAACTATAAAACTATTTCTACAGCTTTAGCATCGACAACTTTTTCATAGTCTATACCTGTCATCTTTGTTTCGGAAAATAGTATAATATTCCGTATACATTCTTCTTGCTCGCGGAGGTTATTGTTTTTGAAGAATCATAGATTGAATTATTACATATTATTATTTGTTGTTTTTGGAGGGTTCCTTCTTTTTGGGTTATCGGAAAATATTAAGGGACCAGCGTTACCAAACATGCAGGCGGAATTTAGCTTAAATGAATCTCAGCTAGGGGTGCTGCTAGCCCTTAATTCGCTCGGGTATTTGCTGGCATGCTCCTTCACATCGATCCTTTCTACGAAGGTCGGAATCAAATGGACAGGAATTCTAGCCTTTTCTTCAATGGTTTTCGCCGGAATCTTCATGTATCTGTCCAGGGGATATTCATCCTTAATTGGTTCGTATTTTTTGCTGTATCTGGGAAACGGGATTCTAGAGATTGGTCTGGGCATAATGGCTGCTCGTATTTTTATCAAAAATACAGGAACGATGATGAATATAGCCCATTTTTTTTACGGGCTTAGTTCGATTGGTGCTCCGATTTTAGGTGCGGCCATGATGGGCTGGCATGTTCAAGGCGGCGAGCTGGGTTGGCGGGGCATGTATTTAATTATCCTTTCTCTATCCATTATCCCGATTATACCCTCGCTTTTCGGTATGTTTCCGGAGGACGACCATCCAAGTGAAGGAGAATCCACTTCGTTTCGCGGACTGCTTCGGGATCCTGTTGCCTGGCTGATTGTTGCTGTTCTTTCGTTCGGAGTCGTGTCTGAAATGGCGATCGGCAGCTGGCTGGTCTACTATTTACAAAATGCCTATGATTGGTCTTTAAAAAGAGCTTCCGAAATGTTATCTATATTTTTCCTGCTTTTTACTTTATCACGGCTGTTTGTAGGTCCGATTACAGATAAAATAGGCTATACTCTTTCCATTATGCTGTTTTCTGCCTTTTCAGGGATTTGCAGTCTTGCGGCAGTTTTTATCGGGGAAATAGGAGCGATTTTCTTTGCTATTGCCGGTATAGGGATTGCCCCCATCTATCCCACTGTCATGGCACTGCTTGCGAAACGATATGCAAAAGGCGTAGGGACTGCGATTACCTTTACGGTTACTCTTTTGGGAATTGCCAGTGTTATCGGAAATCTGCTCATTGGGGTCATTATTGATTTTGTAAATCAGGTTTTTGGAAACGGTTTGGGGAACAAAATGATTGGCCTCCAGGCTGGCTACGTATTTATCGCGGGAATGGCAATTCTATGTTCCATTTGCTGCGTGCCATTATATAAAATACTTCGGGCGCGGAGTGGTGGGGTTGTTTAAATCCCTTACTAACCAAAAAAGCTGACAACCTGTTATTGAAGGTTGTCAGCTTCTTTAGTTACCTATTTATTTTACAATGATTTTTCTTTTCACGGCTGCTTGGTTTTTGGATTGATCCGTAACGGTGTAAGTTAAAGTATAGGTGCCTTTTTTCTTTGTATTTACTTTTCCTGTTACTTTGATTTTCTTAGTTAAATTGCCATCAACATTGTCTTTCGCTGTTACCCCCGTTTTAGGGTTAAAGGAAGATTTGTAACGGATGGTTTTACTTTTTGCTCCTGAAATGACGGGTTTGGTACGATCAATTGTAATCTTTCTTGTAACCGTCACCGCATTCTTTGAAGAATCAGTCACCGTATATTTCAATGTGTAGGTACCCTTTTTCTTCGTATTAACGAAGCCGCTGATTTTAATTTTACTAGTTAAGCTGCCGTCCACATTATCCCGTGCCGTAACGCCGGCTCTTGGATTAAACGAAGAATTTAATCTAATGGTTTTATTAGCGGCACCGGAAATGACCGGTTTCACATGATCGTAGACCGTTATCTTTCTTTTAACGACTGCGGTATTCTTGGACCAATCGGCGACAGTGTATGTTACATAGTAAGTACCCTTTTTCTTAGTATTCACCGTACCCATTACTTTTATTGCACTTGTAATATCACCGTCCGCATTATCCATCGCCTTAACGCCTGTTTTTGGGCTGAATTTAGAGTTGATGGGAATGGACTTGCTTACGACCCCAGAAATGACCGGTTTCTTCGAATCTACGAGCTTCTTAATGTAAGCTGAAGAAACATATCCGCTCACCCTTTTATCTACGGTTTGGACTGGGTACCAGACAAATTGGTTTGCAGTAGAATTGTCATACGTAAATCCACCAGTAATGATTAAGGCAGTATTTTTTGGCAAGGTTTTTAAATACGTACCCCCTGGTTTTTTGCGTAAATTAACCCCTTTTGCCGTTGTCTCCACTCTGTTTCCGCTTTTAAACAAATAGGCGGTCTCGTGGCCATTAGAAGCTAGTGTGTATTGCAATCTATTAAACTTAATGTTTTCGCTGCTTTCACGATTATAATCAAAATCGAGTTTACTAAATGGGTATTGTGCTAACTTCGTACCGTCTAGATAACTTTCTTTTTCTAGCTTTGCAAAAACTTGTTCCTGATAGGCATCCATGTTTCGCTCCCCGGTTTGCTGTTTGAGAGGACTGTTCACTGGCTTTGTTCCGTTATATGCCATTACGGAGAAATACCAGTTTTCAATTAGATGGCGTCCTGCCCCTTTGATTTTTGGCAAATCCACCCGCGTATACATATAGTCAAGGACCGCGACTCCTGCCTCAATATTGTAGACGATATCGTTCTTCAGCTTCTCCTCCACGTACCCATTTTGATTGGTTAGCTGCATAAGACCGATTCCGCCGTCGTAGGAAATAATAGGATCGCCCTTACTATTGAATTGCTTCCAGGAGCCGTTTTCCTGTGTAGCCACGGCTTTGACCACTTCGGGAGGAATGTCAGCCTTTAAGGCAGCATTCGTCAACAAGCAGTTTATTTGCTGAAAGGAGGGATTTACGTTTGGTTGTATTGTGCCATATGCGGCGCATTTAGCGGCTAAGTCCGACTCCGCCGAAGCATTTCCAGAGAATAAACTTATAGTTAAACAGGTTAATATACCTGCTTTTATTAAAGGTATCTTCATGTATGAAAACTCCAAACTATGGAAATTTTTTTATCTATAAGTATTCTAACATATTTAGATGGGAATTTTTGATAATTTTTAAGAGGACCCTAAGAAGGGGAAAGTGTATGGTAACTCAGTCAAAGCTATCCTTCATAAGCGTGATGAAGACCAAGATAGCAGTGGTGCAGGTATAAAATGGTCTTCATAAGCCGGATGAAGGACAAAATTGGTAGAAAACCAGATTAAAATGTCCTTCATAAGCGTGATGAAGACCAAAATTGATAGAAACCCACAACAAAAAGTCCTTCATAAGCATGATGAAGACCAAAATTGATAGGAACCCAGATGGAAAAGTCCTTCATAAGCGTGATGAAGGCCAAAATTGATAGGAATCCAGAACAAAAAGTCCTTCATAGGCGTGATGAAGACTAAAGTTGATAGAAACCCAAAACAAAAAGTCCTTCATAAGCGTGATGAAGGCCAAAATAGCAGGAGATCCCAATCAAAAAGTCTTTCATAAAGTGCGCAAAGTGCCGGCATCGAAGATACTAGGCCACAATCGCGCACAACCACTTGCTAGTTTGATAAAGAATCAAAAGGGGGAACAGGTTGGTATGCCCCCCTTGTTTGTTAGTAATAGGAAATATTTAAATGGAAATTTTTTTATAGTAAGCATTAGCTGATTTGGTAAAATAGTAATAGGTTAATAGAAGGGGGTACACCATGAGTTTGTTTGATTTAGCTTATAGCCAGGAAGGGTTAGCGCAAACATTAGCAGCCTTACATGTTCCGTTAGACGGGACGATGGAAATACCATGGATGATTGATTCAACCGCCATTTTGGATCGGGGTGGAAATATTGTCGCCGTTGCGACGGATAATGTTTTTAATGGGACCACAATTACCGGTACAGACATGAACGTAATCGGGTATACTTCGCCAAATGCCTTTGGTGGTGAAACTATTTATAATGGGTCATTTGAAAACATTGGTTTTACCACGGATAATGTGTTCGGCGGCCATTATCTATTTAACGAGGATATGGCACTAGAATCAATTAGTTTTGATACACCTATCGGAAAAACGTTATTTTCAAGTGATATGGAATTGCTAGGCATTATCCCGGAATATGGAAATAAGATGTTCCAACCCGATGATATAGCTGGACCTTCATTGGATCATGCATCAAGCTATGATTCTTTTAGCTCCTATATCCATGACAGTTTTCATGACTTTGGGGCAAGTCTTGATCATTTGGATGGACTTGATCTTTTAGGCCATTTTGATGTTTCAGCTCTTGATGGATTGGATTTCTTAGACTGGATGTAGGAGACACAACATGAAGACACAATTGAAATCACATCTCTTTGAAAAACCGGAAGAGGGACTAACCGCATTATGTGAAGAACTGGAGCATTCTTTATCACCTAATTTACATAAAGAGGTACAGGATTTTATCCACCACTTGGTTCAATCCGAAATGGAACATCTAGACAAAACCATTTCTGATAAACTTTTTACAGATACCAAGAAAATACAGGACAGGTGGAAAGAAGAAGAGGTTTCATCTAGCGAGAAAAAACGATTAATGGGCCAGTATCTGCGTTTGGTTCATCCGAATGCACTAACCCAATTATTAAATCAGTCTTATAATACAAACTTTACGCGGGAAACATATACCCATTTCTTAGATGAACTCATCCAACAGAATTGTTTTCCTTCAATCCTGAAGAGATATACGGCAGCAGATTCCCTTTTTCAAGCCTTCTCTCAATATATGATGATGAAAACGGACCCTTTGATCCAGATGTTAAAAGGCCATAGTGAACGTTTTGTAGAACATATTGATTTTATCCAGCGGATAGCGGAGAAGGAGAAGGTAAATTCCGCTATAGGCTTGGGAGCAGGTATGGTTGGCTCGGTATTAGGGGGTCCGGTTGGAAGAATTCTAACCCGAAAAGCGGTTGATGCCCTGACAAGCTATGATTTATATATAGAAGGCTCCTTTGGCGATGTCATGGCAGAATGGAAAAAGGTGCATAAGGCTTGGAAACAATTGAAGAACACGCTTGAACAGGGATTCCGCCTTCTTTATACGATGCTGATTGGCGGCTATTTTCTGAAAGTCAGACAGGATTATGACGATCTCGGATATCTGATTGATGGTTTTGACAAAGGAGATTTTCAAATAAAGGCCATTGTAAAACCATCTGAGCAAAGACGGTTGATTCATTGGATGGCAGAGAACGAGCGGTTAATCGGAGAGGCTTTGTCTTCTCAAAATTATTCCTTTGCCCATCAACTTTCTCAAAAACTCCTGCAATTTTTTAAAGAAAATCCTTACGCCGGTAAAGTGCCTCATACCGTTCATGGAAACCAGAAAACCTTATTAGAATGGGGTTATTTGTATCGTTATGGTATTTACCTCTATCAGATTGAGGAAGTTTACTGGAAGAAGGGCAAATATACGCAGGCAGCGCAATTGTATCGAGAATTAACAGCGCAATTATCTGTTACAGTGGAGAATGTCCAATCCATCGGTGGAAAATCGATTATTGCCTTTCATGATCTGCTGTTAAGAATCATCATGATTTCGGTTCAAGAGAATAATGAAAAGCCTACAGCTGATCTTTTTTCGGAATACTCAGGAAAGAATAGGGTGGATGAAAAAACGGCCTCTATCCTTCAAAGTTTTGATTTATTTAGGGGCGAAAAGGTAGATGATCAACTTCCCTTCGGTAATCTCAGTAAAGTGTACCAAAGGCAGCTGAATGAATGCGGCATACGCAGTGATCAATTTTTGTCCTTCCTGCAGAAGAAGAATCTTTTAAATTCGTTAGGCATTTTAGCTTTTAAGAGAGGTTTAAGCCAGTTGCGGCGTCATACGGTAAGTGGTGCTAAGTCTTTTCTAGCGGGCGCGAAGCATTTAAAACTTCATATCATAACTCCTGCTTTCGTGATTATTCTTTTAGGATTTAATACGTATTATTTCGTTAAGCATGCCGCTTTCTATCCTGCCTCGCTAGATCGATTTTATTTTGAAAAAGTGGAGGACAAGTGGTTTTCTACCGGCTTAGACAAACATGCCTATGATGAAGCCATCAGACAGTCGGACATGAAACGCGGATTCTTCTTGCTGGAGAATACCGATGTAAACCCCAACCATTTGAATCAATATGGCTCTTCCTTTCTGATCAGGACAGTGGAATATGGAAGTATCGAGGATTTAAAAAGGTTAATCGATATGGGCGGCGTCAATTTAAACATTGTGGATGAGGATGGCTATACCCCGCTATCCGAAGCGATAAACGAGAAGAATATTGAGGCCTTCCAACTGTTACTTGAAAATGGCGCAGATCCCAACGCCAAGGAATACGGTGAATCCCTGGTGTTTGACATCATCACCAAAAACGACCTCCGCCTCTTCGATTTATTTGTAAAATACGGAGGAAATCTAAACACCAAAAATACATTTGGCGATACCCCGCTTCAAGACGCAGAAAGAGATGACCGAGATGAGATCGCTGCAAGGCTGCATGTGCTGGGGTATTGATAAAACCTTTTTTTAAAAAACATAGAAAGAGTGACTCGTAATTGGGAAGGGATACGGAAAAAAGAATGCAAAAGCTTAAGAACGAAATAAGCAAGGCAAAATTACTTCGTTCTGAATTCGATTCAATTGCTCAAGAAATAATTACTACGTACAAGGTTTATAAACAATTTGAAAATGAGTTTAATAAAATTTTTCCTTTTTCGATTACAAACCCTTTTGAAAAAGCAATACGTTATGACCTAATCAAGTCTATTGAATGTTTTAAGAAGATTTCTGCAACAGCCAAAAGGGGTATTAATCCAAGGGGGAATTATGAAGAATTAAACTATGAACTATTAAATGAAGAGCAAATAGAGATCATTAGTTTAATTTTTGATAAACGGAACGGCTTAGCCCATAAATTTCTTTCTATGGAATTTGAAATTATTGAGGATGAAATGGAAGAGATATCTTATTATCTTTGGGGGATGGGCGAAATGATCAATATATATATTCGTAAATTAGAAGGAAAAGTAAAGTAGTGGCGGACAATAATACAAACTTGAAATAAGACTGTTGTAGAAATCGCACTTGCACAAAAGAAAATGAAGCTGTGTAAGCTGCAGAGGCAATTTGCAAAAATTAATAAGCTTTTGGAAAAAATCAGGAGCATCGGATTAGAGCAGATCAACCAAATGGTGGTCTGTTTTTTTGCTCACAATACGATTGCCTGTTCCATGTGTAATTTACTTTAGGAAACACTTTCGTTTAAAGAATTCTTAGTACGTCAATACTGATTTCTGACCATAGGAGCAAAGGTGGAGATTATCTTGGTGAAATTCAAGAAAACCATCAAAAAATTATTAAAAAGTGAGTCAACGGCTCATCCTGGCGTGACGAAAATAGGTGACACAAAACCGCTAAAGACACGTTTACATGAAAATATTCAATTCATAAAAGAAAACCTTGGAAATAGTTCTGATTTAATCATAAGAGAAATTCGTATTAGTAAAAAAAATAATATAAAGTTAGCGATCTTTTATACGGATGGTCTCGCTGATACACAGTCCCTTAATAATTTTGTTTTAGAGCCTTTAATGCTTGAAATGCGAAAGATGGAATTTGATCAAGACATCTATTCGAACCCAAATGTTGCTTTACAGCTGATGAAAGATGAAGTCCTCACCGTTTCCGGAATTACGGATGTAGTCGATTTTGATACACTCCTTACGACTATTTTAGAAGGGGATATCGTTATTTTAATGGACGGCAGTGCCTGGGGGCTTAAAGTTGGAATGAGGGGCTGGGAAGACCGCGGTGTCCAGGAACCATCGGCACAAACTGTTATCCGTGGACCAAAAGAGGGATTTTCCGAATCCATTCGAACGAATACAGCCTTAATTAGACGAAGAATCAAGGATCCCAATCTATGGCTAGAAACGAAACAGATTGGAGAAAGAACAAAAACCGATGTAGCACTTATGTTTATTAAAGGTATAGTCAATGACAAAGTGTTGGATGAAGTTCATAAAAGACTTGACCGGATCAATATCGATGGAATTTTGGAATCAGGCTATATCGAAGAACTAATCCAAGATGAAACCTATACCCCCTTTCCAACTGTGTATAATACGGAAAGACCGGATGCCATAGCAGCTGGACTTTTAGAGGGGAGGATTGCCATTCTTGTAGATGGCACACCATTTGTGCTCTTAGTACCTGCTTTATTCGGGCAATTCCTACAGTCTTCAGAAGACTACTATCAACGCTGGGACATTAGTAATCTTATTCGTTTGTTGCGATATATTGCGTTAGCTATTTCCTTACTCGGGCCATCTTTATATATTGCGGTTACTACCTTTCATCAAGAAATGCTGCCAACGCCCCTTTTGATTAGTTTAGCAGCACAGCGGGAAGGCGTTCCTTTTCCCGCGTTTGTAGAGGCATTACTGATGGAGGTTACCTTTGAAATTCTGCGTGAAGCAGGGGTTAGAATGCCCAGAGCTATTGGACAGGCGGTTTCGATTGTCGGTGCATTGGTAATCGGTCAAGCAGCAGTTGAAGCAGGTATTGTATCAGCTGCTATGGTCATTGTTGTAGCGATTACGGCGATTTCAAGTTTTGTCATTCCCTCGTTTAATATGGCTATTTCCATCCGAATTCTTCGTTTCGGTTTGATGGGCTTTGCAGCGTCTTTCGGATTATTAGGGGTGACGCTGGGATTAATTGCGATCTTATTGCATATGAGCAGTCTACGCTCTTTTGGTGTCCCATATATGTCTCCATTTGGTCCTTTCAATCCATCGGATCAAAAAGATATGATTTTCCGAGTACCTATTGGGAAAATGTTGACTCGTCCTCACCTGATAAGCCAGAAAAACGAGACCCGGGGACAAAATGAGCCTGCTTCGAAACCAGAACGGGAATGAGGTTTTTTTATGATAAAACGAAAATTTTATTATGCCCTTGTTTCTATCATTACTTTAACCATGCTAACAGGATGCTGGAGCAGGACAGAATTGAATGAACTTGCCATAACGGTTGCACTTGGAATAGATCAATCAGGTGATCAATTCAAAGTCTCGGCACAGGTTGTTAATCCGGGAGAAGTAGCCTCCCAAAAAGGAGGAAGCGGGAATTCACCTGTCGCAACGTATACCGCCACCGGCGAAACGGTTTATGAGGCAATCCGAAAAATGACAACAAAGGTTCCTCGAAAAATATACGGAGCCCATCTTAGATTACTGGTGATTGGTGAAGAGCTTGCCAGTGGAAAAGGAATCGGTAAAGCACTTGATCTCTTGTCCCGGGACCCAGAGTTGAGAACGGATTTTTACATTGTCGTAGCAAAGGAAACAACGGCAGAGCAGGTGCTTAAAATCCTATCAATTCCGTTAGAACGGATACCGGCCAATAAAATATTCCAATCCTTGGAAACATCGGAGAAGGCATGGGCGGCTACAGCTGGGGTCACAATTGACGAATTAATATCGGATTTAGTAAGTAAGGGGCACCAGCCTTTATTAACAGGAATTCAAATTTTTGGAGACCCGAAATCAGGGGAATCGACGGAAAGTCTGCAGCGGTCATCTACTGAACCCGTGTTAACCTTTGCTGATATGGCGGCGTTTAAACAGGATAAACTAATTGGCTGGCTGAATGAGAGAGAAAGTAAGGGGGCTAACTATATTACGAACAAAGTTCACAGTACTATTGTAAGTATACCGTGCACTCGTGATGGGATGCTTGGCATCGAGGTTGTTAGGTCAAAAACAAAGGTCAGCGGTTCCGTGAAAAATGGGGTACCGAAAATGAATGTTTCTGTTCAAGCAGAGGCCAATGTAGGGGAAGTAGAATGTTCAGAGGTGGATTTAAGTAAAAAAGACACAATAGCTGAATTAGAATCAAAAACAGAAGAAGACATTAAACGAAAAATAGAAGCAGCCATAACCAAGGCACAAGCTGATTTTAAAACAGATATATTTGGTTTCGGGGAAGTCATTCATAGGGAAGATCCGAAGTATTGGAATCAATATAAAATGAAATGGAATGAAGAATTCGTAGAACTTCCTGTAAAGGTAGACGTTGATATTAAAATTAGACGGTCTGGCAGTGTAGGCAATTCTTTTCTGAAATCATTAAAGGAGTAGGTTTTATATGTTAGCAAGCATTGGAATAGTTGTTACCGCTTTGATGATGGCAGTGATTGAGGTTCCCTATCTTCTAAGAAAGAGGCTTAAGAGAGAGCTTTGGGCTTTTAGTGCCTTGCTTGCTTTTGGAACTAGCTTGAGTATTTTGCATGTGCTGAAAGTTCCTCTGCCAAGCCCTCACGAATGGATTGCTTTCCTGTATAAGCCTCTAAGTGATGTCATTTATCGTACGTTACAATAGAAAGAAGGTGATCAGGTTGATTGAACGTGGAAAAATAAATGATAATCAATTTAGGGTACTTGTGATTTTATTTATATTTGGACCAGCCGTCTTATTGGAAACAAGTCTTCTAGCTGCAGCGGCAAAACAGGATGCATGGATCTCGGCTGTTGTTGGGGTTGGAATAGGACTGTTGATCGTTTGGCTATATACAAAGATTGGTTCCAAGTTCCCCGAACGCAATTTATTTGAAAAGCTCGAATATGTCTTTGGGAAGTGGATTGGGAAAATAGTATCTCTCCTATTTTTCTTTTTTTTCTTTCAGCTCGCGGCCCACATCCTTAGAAATATCGGAGACTTTGTCACCGTTCACATTATGCCTGAAACACCCATTCACTTTGTTGAAATCATCTTTTTATGTATTGTCATTATGGGAGTTCGTCTTGGTCTCGAACCGATAGCTAGAACAGGAGAAATCTTATTTCCTTGGGTTATTTTCTTTTTTTTCATTATGATCGTATCGCTTCCTCCTGAATTTAAGATTGAAAACATTAAACCTGTTTTTGAAGGAGGTATAAAACCAATATTAAAAGGAAGTACCACTGTTATCGCATTTCCTTTTATGGAATCGATACTTTTTTTGATGATATATCCATATGTTAACAAAATAAAAGAAGCGAATAAGGCTTTTTTTACAGGGGCCTTAATTGGAGGAGGAGTGCTTATTCTGATATCCGTATATACCATTTTGGTGCTTGGTGCTGATTTTACAGCCAGAAATGTTTATCCTTCCTATGCTCTAGCCAAAAAAATTAATATCGCCGATTTTTTTCAAAGGATTGAGGCCATCGTAGCCGGCATGTGGTTTATCAGCATATTTTATAAACTAACCATCTGTTTTTATGCCTCTACAGTTGGACTTGCTCAAATTTTAAATCTAAAAGAATACCGTTCATTAACGCTGCCGTTAGGCATGATTATGGTTGTGCTCTCCATCATTATCTCGCCGAGTATGGCTGAATTTATGTCCTATTTACCTAAATATGAATTCCCTTTTAATTTAACATTTGGATTGTTTTTTCCTTTGCTGTTCTTAGTGGTAGCCAAAATCCGGAAAAAAACAGGAAAAGAACCGATGAACCAAACAAAGGGGGATGGATTGTAGCAGGAACCTGTCACGGCTGATTGATAAAATTTCACTAGTTCTTAGGCATGAGGATTTCTTGTTTAAACAAAAATTTTTTCATGACCTTTTGACCAGTTTAATGGAGGGTTCTAAGGGGAATAACATGGCGAGGAGGGATACCATGAAAAAATTCAGTTCTATTTTAGCCGTTATTTTACTTGTATTTATGGCAGTTGGCTGCAGCTCTAATGCAGACAATGAAAAAACTGCCAAAGATCAAACAGGGACATCTGAAGCCCAAACAGATGGTGAACAGCCAGAGAGCCAAAGCGATGAAGAAACAGCAGAGACTAGTGAACCTGTGTCAGATGACCTTTCAAGCGGCAGTGAAGAAGTAATCACTGTGTTGGAAAAATTAAAAACAAACTTGGAAACTAAAGCAGAAAATTCGGAGCAAATCCAAGCCACCGGCAAGGAGCTTGAAGAAAGCTGGGATGCCATTGAAAAGAATGTAGAGGAGAACTATCCGGAAGACTACGAAAATATTGAAGAAAGCTTATATCCTCTCATTAGTGAAGCCCAAAAAGAACAGCCTGATACAGCAGCAATAGAGAAATTAACAGACGAAACAAAGGAAAAAATAGAGGCATTTAAAGAAAAAATAGGATCATAATATGGGGTCAGTCCCCCCACTGCGTTAATTCTTTAAAGTAGTGAGGGACTGACCTTTTTTCTGAGAGAAGTGTAGCAACTTCTCTTTTTTTGTCACTTACATTGTAAAATTTTCCTCATGTATGATTATTAATGGTCACCTCGTCTTCTGTTAAAATAGGATTATATATTTTCAGTTTTAGTCAATAGGTTAATGAACTAGCTATAGCTAGGAGCATTATTCCAAATTTACTCAACATAGACAACACTTCATTGGAGGAAATACAAATGGATGATGAATGGTACGATGGGTATGACGGCGAGATGTACAGCGGAAGTGGTTCTAAGGGATATAAAAGCAAAAAGGTTAAGCTTCCCCGCTTTAAAAGTATAATCCGTAAAGGACATCGCGGGAGACGTTCCCCAAGAGGGGCAGCAAGCGATCCGGAAACAACCATCGTAATGTGGGTGGTTATTACCTTATTGGTGTCAGCATTTTTTCATGCTGAATGGATATTCGCCTCATTATATGGATTATTTCTTCTATACACGCTCCGCACGAAGGACGTCTGGCTTATCAGATATGTAGCCGTGATTCTTTCAGCATTGGGCATCCTGTTCTTTGTCGCGCTCGGCATACCTTTATTATTAAGCTTCATGATTGATGGGGACTTTTTGCAGCATCCAGCAACACAAACGGCTTACCGATACGTCATCAAAGTGCCGCTGCTAAGTTGGTCAATTGTATGGATGCTGGAAAATTGGATGGATTGGATTCATAAGAGGAAATATGCAAAAGCAAACTTTGTAGAAAAGGAGAAGTCTATATTACAAAGGTTGATTAAGCTGTGCTTTGCTGCTTCAATCGTAACCTCTATCATGTGGGCCATTCATTCTATTTACACTGTATTCACTTGGGGATTGTGGATAATCAACACCAACACCTTGAGCATCATTCATTCTTGGACAAGTACTTTCATCATTGGAATTACCTTTTTGGGGATGTACTTACAACGGTTAGCAAATAAGTGAGAGTAGAACATGGGGTTCTTGTGTTTCATTGATTTTTTAGAAGCACAGGGACCTTCTTTGTTTTCTTCAGTTTCCTATATTTTTTTTCGGGTTACGATATTTCATAACCACGATGATAGCCAAAAATGGCAGCTCCCAGCGAGAAATGTCCTTCATAAGCCCGCTGAAGACCAAAATTGCTAGAACGCCAGAGTGAAATGTCCTTCATAAACCCGATGAAGTACTAAAGGATATACAACATAATCTAAAAAGGGAAATAAGTAATGTATATCGAATTATCCCAATAATGAATCCAGTGGGAGATGAAAAGCATGGGTATATTTGATAGATTCAAGAAAAAGAAAGAAAAGGAATTTGTAGAAGAAATCATTGCTAAATTAGGTTGCGATTGTTTGATAATCGAGGCGGATAATGTGAACGATGTGATGAAAAGGTACCAACAAGCTCTTTTTGAAGGCAGAAAGGAAGGATACACACCACTTATCATAATGCCTTCGGAGAGGATGTTAGAAATCATTGATCCTGAGGCGGATTTAGAATTCCCGACCGATGATAGAGAAACAATTTTAGCCAAGTCGAAGGATATTAATGCACAGAAATTAGTAAAGAGTCTGCTAGATGAGGTCATATCGGAGGAGGAAGAGGACTTCGAGGACGAGGATGACATTGCTGGTGAGTTTTCTGTGGAAGAATCGAGTAGTCATTTCCTTTCGTTAGAAGAGGTCATAAATAAAAAAGTCATTATGGCTAAGATTCCAACAGATAATCCTTGGGAAGCTGCTGCTTGGATTCCGATGGGTGGATTTAATGAATGTCCGATGCCTGAAGAGCAAGTTGCCGTATTCCAACATTGGTATGAAAAATATAGAGCTCTCCCCGCTTTAGTTACCGAAGACGTCTGGGAATTTATCGTTGAGAATCCTCCAAGGACACGAGAAGAGTCAGAATCGCTTGCTTGGGAACAATTTGGATTTTGCCCTGATATTGTCTGGCAAGGGGTTGGAACGGTGAATGCGCTGGCAGGGACTCTCTTGGATTCTTCTACATGGTATTTCTGGTGGGACTAAAAACCGCATAAAGCAAGGTGACCGTTACATAAACAAAAATCTAAGAATGCACAAGAAGGAAAAACGCCGAATCCCCGACTTAAGTGAATGGCAGTTCCTATGTCCTGGAAATCGACATTCTTCATCCCTAAATGACCGCCAAAGTATTGTATTGCAGCGGGCTAGGGCCAATTTCAAATAAACGTTTGTTTGACTGACAAGATTCTTGCTGGTTAAATGGTAAAAAACCTTTAGCGATGGCTCCATTGCCAATTTCAAATAAACGTTTGTTTGCTGGGGGGGTTATTAAATTTGTAGCGGGAGTTAAGTATATGAAACAGAGGAACCGCCCCCATGTTTCATATATAACCGTATCTATTTATAGCCGTATTGCCTTTTTCGTTGATACGTAGAAAGTACCACTCCTCCTACAATAAACAGCGATCCCAAAATTTCCGAACCAGTTATGGGTTTGGAGAGTAATACTAGTCCCATAATCATGGCTACAAATGGCTCTAAGTTGGATAAGATGGAAGCCTTTGATGCATCCACATGTCTAATATTGTTATTCCAAATCAGTGCAGCTACCCCATGGACAACAACCGCTGTGCCAATTAGCAGCGCCCAATGGGACAAGTTCGAGCTTATTCGCAAGGGATGATCTAGTAAAAAAGCAAACGGAATTGACACAACCAATCCCACAATATTTGAATATAAAGTAATCGTTAGTGGTTCTATTCTTTGAGAAAGGAGCCTTGTTAAAATAATCATTATGGCAAAGGTTACCATCGTTATAACAATCCATAATAATCCTTTATCAACATGCAAAGAAGTAGAATTTCCCTTTGTTACAACAAAGTAAATCCCCAGGATTGCCACAATAGAACCTATCAGCATCCGCAAAGTTAATTTTTCTTTTAAAAATATAGCAGCTAACACACCCGTTAAAATCGGGGTAGTGGCTAAAATTAACGCAGATGTTGTTGGATCCGCTGTTTGTAATCCTACAAAAAATGACCATTGGTTTATAAATACTCCAATGACACCCAGCAAGATAACTACAGGTATATCTGTTTTATTCAATGTTCTAACGTGTTTTTTGTTGGCGGATAATCCAATTAATAATATTACAATAAACAAAAGTCTAAGCATGGTTAACATAGTTGGAGAAAAATCTTGGACTAATATCTTGCCAAATACAAAATTACTTCCCCAAATCACCACACAAATAGTTAGCAAAGTATATGCTTTTAACATCTTTATCCTCTTTCCTGTATAAAAACTGGTTACTTTAAGATTTTTTCAATATTATCTTCATTTTTTACCGAGTCACTATTAATCGTAAATGTCGTTTATCCCCTATAATACATTGATTCCTTGTTACTCTCCCGCTCCACGGCAAAGTATTCTAAGAATAAATGGATTTTCCTAAAAAGAAAAGGGGTGTATTGAAAAAGGGGAGAATCATAACTCAAGAAAAGGAAGCTCAAGAATCGTCCTCATGCTTTTTAAGAGCTTCCAAGAAAAGGGGAAGAGGCTGGACCCGGCAAAGGCAGTATAAAGAGAGCGCTAGAAGAGAAGGGCGGATCCGCGCACTAAGAGAATGGCAGCTCTTGTGTTCCTCGGCCAATCGATATTTTTCCCCATAAATGAACGAATAAGTATTGTGATGTTGCAGGCTCGACCCCGACTTACAGAAAATCAATAAAGCGATAGAAGGCTTAATAATTACTAAGTAAAGAAAAAAAGCAACTTAAAAAAAGCATGTCTAAGTAATAAAAAAGAATCGGCAAATGATTGCCAAGACCGAGATTTAAAACATAAAACAAAATGTTTGTTCGAAATACGAAGGAGTACTATCAATCAAAAAAGAAAGTATGGATCCTTTTATAGCTGCAGCAGCTACCCGATTGCCGATATAAAAAACAAGTGTCGTTAAAAGCATAGTGTGTTTAGAATATGGAACAACCGTATTAGATACATTTTTGGTTTGAATTTTTTTAAAAGGACTAAACACTTCTTGATAGTTAGTCGATAATACTTAATGTAACCTGCTAATCTCCTAGCAAGTTCTAGTAATATTTTGTTGAGCTGTCCTTTTTGGGCAGCTCTTTTTCTTAATGTACTTGAGGCACACGTTTTTTATCTATTCACTCCTATCACTACAAATCTTAGAGGAAATCTCCTGTATTATGCCAAAACCAAACATGAAAAAAGGCGTGCATCGGTCTTACTAGCAGCAAAATAGTTCAGATTATCAAAAAAAAGTACAGATAAAAATTAAATAGTTTTTTGAATATTCGTGATAATCTAAACTATGGTGATAAAAATAACCAGAAACCTAAAGGAGTGGTAGAGTGAAAAAAGCGATTAGCTGCGTTTTTTTAATTTCAGCACTGATTCTATCAAGCTTTCAAGTCCCTGTACAGGGACAAGCCATGTCAAAAACGACATCGGCAGCAGGAAACAGTGTGAGCTATGATGGAGAGAGACGAGTGAATTTTAACGAGAATTGGCGATTTCAACGAGAAACCAATGGAAGTATTGCCGGAGCACAGAATCCTGGCTTTGACGATTCCTCCTGGCGGAAATTAAATCTGCCGCATGACTGGAGTATTGAATTAGATTTTAATAAAAATTCTCTTGCCACACATGAAGGCGGTTATTTGGACGGCGGAATCGGCTGGTACCGAAAAACCTTTACAATCCCGGAATCGATGAAGGGAAAACGAATTTCGCTTGATTTTGATGGCGTTTACATGAACAGCACCACCTATCTAAACGGGGAAGTGCTCGGGACCTATCCGTTTGGTTATAATGCCTTTTCCTATGATATTTCCGACAAACTTTATAAAGATGGCAGGGCGAATGTCCTTGTTGTCAAAGTCAATAACACCCAGCCGAGCAGCCGCTGGTATTCGGGGAGCGGGATCTACCGGAATGTCTATCTCACTGTGACCGATCCCATCCATGTGGCTCGCTACGGAACATTTGTGACAACACCCAATTTAGAGAAATCGATAAAAGAAGACAGGGCTGATGTGAACATCAAGACGAAAATCAGTAACGATGCTGCTGAGGCGAAACAGGTAAAGATTAAATCAACCATCTACGATGGGGCTGGGAACACCGTACAGACAGTGGAAACGGAGGAAAAAACAGCTGCCGCCGGCACGGTGACTCCGTTCGAACAAAACACAGTCATCAAGCAGCCGAAGCTTTGGAGCATTGACAAGCCTTATCGATATAACCTTGTTACAGAAGTCATCGTTGGCGGGCAAACGGTGGATACGTATGAAACAAAATTTGGTGTCAGGTATTTCAAATTTGATGAAAACGAAGGCTTTTCCTTAAATGGAGAGTATATGAAGCTGCACGGCGTTTCGATGCACCATGATTTAGGGGCGCTTGGGGCGGCAACGAATGCACGCGGCGTGGAAAGACAAATGCAGATTATGAAGGATATGGGGGTCAATGCCATCAGGGTTACCCACAACCCGGCATCACCGGAACTGCTGGAGGCAGCTAATAAATTAGGGCTATTCATCATCGAGGAGGCATTTGACAGCTGGGCCCAGTCAAAGAAACCCTATGACTATGGCCGTTTTTTCAATGCATGGGCTGAGCACGACATTAAGGAAATGGTCGATCGGGGCAAAAACGAACCAGCTATTATCATGTGGTCGATCGGAAATGAAATATATGATACGACCAATGCCGCTGGTGTGGAAACAGCACGAAATTTAGTGGGTTGGGTAAAAGAAATTGACACCACAAGGCCGACAACGATCGGCGAGGATAAAACCCGCGGAGACAAAGTAAATGTTACACCTATCAACAGCTACATCAAGGAGATTTTTAATATTGTCGATGTGGTCGGACTGAACTACAGCGAGAACAACTATGATGGCTACCACAAGCAGAATCCGTCATGGAAGCTGTACGGCTCGGAGACGTCCTCGGCAACCCGTTCGCGTGGTGTCTACACGCATCCGTACCAGTATAACCAAAGCACAAAGTATGCTGATTTACAGCAATCCTCTTATGACAATGACTATGTCGGCTGGGGACGAACTGCAGAAGATGCATGGAAATATGACCGCGACCTGAAGCATATTGCAGGGCAATTTATCTGGACCGGCTTTGATTATATTGGCGAGCCGACGCCATATTATAATTCCTATCCTGCAAAAAGCTCCTATTTTGGTGCTGTGGATACGGCTGGTTTTCCAAAGGATATTTTCTACTATTACCAAAGCCAATGGAAAAAGGAGCCTATGGTCCACCTGCTGCCGCATTGGAACTGGAAGGAAGGGGAAAAGGTCCGCGTCTTAGCTTATACCAATGCAAGTAAGGTTGAACTTGTTCTAAATGGTGAATCGTTAGGGGAGAAGAACTATGACAACAAACAAACCTCCTGGGGAGCACCATACAAAGAAACAAAGGATGGAAAAACCTATTTGGAGTGGGCCGTACCATTTAAACCGGGCAAATTAGAAGCCGTCGCCAAGGATGAAAACGGCAAAGTGATCGCCCGCGATCAGGTAGTGACCGCTGGTGAGCCAGCCTCTGTCAGATTAACGGCTGATCGTAAGGTGGTCAAGGCGGACGGTACGGATCTGTCGTTTATTACAGCAGACATTGTTGATAGTAAAGGGATTGTTGTCCCGGATGCCGATCATCTGATTACATTTAACGTAACGGGCCAAGGGGAATTGGCCGGGGTTGATAACGGAAACGCGTCCAGTGTGGAGCGTTACAAGGACAACAAGCGCAAGGCTTTCAGCGGGAAAGCATTGGCGATTGTTCAATCAAGTAAGCTTTCTGGAAAAATTACGGTCCATGCGTCAGTGGCAGGGCTTTCGAGCGATTCCACGAGCGTATTTACGGTAACGCCAGCTGACCATGACAAAAAGATTGTAGCTGGGATTGATGATGTTAACCTTACTGTCGATGTCAATGAAGCACCAAAGCTTCCTTCAGAAATCAAGGTTTATTACAGTGATGAGAGTGCAGCTGCGAAGAATGTGACTTGGGATGAGGTGGATCCAAAGCAGTACAGCACTGTTGGTGAATTCACAGTGGAAGGCAGTGTCGAGGGAACTTCGCTGAAGGCAAAGGCATTTGTTATTGTCAAAGGAATTGTCGCCGTCAAGCCTTATTCAACGGCAACAAAGGTTGGTGTACAGCCGGTGCTGCCTGAAAAAGCAACCCTTCTTTACAGTGATGGAACAACCAAGGGAGCAACTGTCACGTGGGATGAGATCCCTGAGGACAAGCTGGCAAAAGAGGGCCGGTTTACCGTCGAGGGCAGTGTGGAGGGAACAGACCTCAAGGCTAATGTCTATGTCAGGGTGACAAATGAAGTAAAATCAGTGAATATTATGCTTCAGGAGCAGGGTTCAGCTTATCCAAAGCTCGAAGCTACTTTTACCAATCCAGCTGACAATCTTCAGCATTTGAACGATGGCATCAAGAGCTATACCAATAACCCGGTCAACCGCTGGACGAACTGGACAAGAACACCGCGTGATGCTGGTGACTCGATTACAGTTAATTTTGGCAAGAAGCATGTGATTAATAATCTAGATTTATTTGTTTTTACCGACAGCGGCACGGTGGTTCCAGAAAAGGCAGAGGTCCAATATTGGGATGGAACGGCGTGGAAGGATGTCGAAAATCTAACACAGCCATCGCCATATGTGGTAGAGAAAAATGAACTTACATTTGATGCGGTCGCGACAGAAAAGCTGAAATTCCATTTGACACCATCTGTGAAAGGGAAATTCCTAGCTCTAACGGAAGCAGAGGTGTACGCCGATCAGATTGTGATGGGTGAAACAGCAAAACTTCAAAGTATTACGGTGAATGGGAAAGCATTAGAAGGCTTTGATCACGCTAAAAAGAATTATGAACTTGTACTTCCATATGGAAGCGAGCTTCCTAAGATTGAGGCGGCTGCTGCCGACAATGCAACTGTCACCATTTTACCGGCATTCTCCTATCCGGGAACAGCAAAACTATTTGTCACTTCAGAGGATGGGAAGGTAACTACTGAGTACAGTATTGGTGTTTCTACAGAAGAGCCAAAGCTCGTCTCCGCAGAGTTATCCGCGGACAAGACGAATGTCATGGAGGACGATATCATCGATCTGAAGGTAATTGGTCTCTTCGAAAGCAAGGAAAAGATTGATGTGACCGACAGCCAGCCGACATATGAATTTGACCAGCAGATTATTAAAATTGAAGGCAATAAGCTGTATGCGCTGGAAACAGGAAATGTCAAGGTGAAAGTGACGGTGACATATAAGGGTGTGAGTGTCACAACACCTGCGCTTGAGTTTACGATCGCGAAAAACCCTGCTCCAAAATACATTACGAGCTTAGAGCCTGTCACGGTTGTTGTTAAAAAAGGAGAAGCGCCGGAGCTTCCAGCAACGGTTGTGGCCCATTATAACCGAGGAATCCCGCGGGATGTTAAGGTGAAGTGGGAAAGAATCAATCCGTCTAAGTACCAGCAGCTAGGCGAGTTTACCGTATCTGGCATGGTGGAAGGGACCGATATAAAAGCCCAAGCAAAAGTGATTGTAAAAGGGGCTGTTGCGGTCGAGGATATTAGAATGGCTGTGCTGTTAAAGCAAATGCCACAGCTGCCGGGCAAGGTTACAGTCTATTATAGTGACGGAGCGGAAGAACAAAGAGCGGTCAAGTGGGAGGAAATCCCGCAGGAGGAACTCGAGAATGTCGGTGAATTTAAGGTTAAAGGTGATGTTAATGGAGTGAAGCTGAAAGCAACAGCCACTATTCGAGTAACCGATGAAGTCGGCGGCGAGCAGAATATCAGCCGGGCTAAAAATGGTTATGAATACCCGAAGGCTGAAGCTTCCTTTACCAACAATGGCCCTGGATCAAGCGATCGAATCGAGGCCATCAATGATGACGTGATCTCCTACGAGGCTAATCCGCATAATCGCTGGACGAATTGGCAGCCGGTACCGCGTGCAGGGGACTGGGTTTCTATCACCTTTGGAGACTATGAGCCTACGGAATATGATGTTGATAGCATGGAGATCCACTGGTTCGCGGATCATGGGACCTCGTATCCAGAGCGTTTCCAAATCGAATATAAATCCGGTGATAGCTGGAAGGAAGTCACCAGCCTGAAAAGCGATCCAGCCTCTCCGGCCTTGGGTAAGGCAAATGTCTATAGCTTTGATCGAGTAAAAACATCGGCTATACGAGTGAAAATGACAGCACAAGCCGGCAAAAGCTTAGCCATTACCGAGCTGAAAGTATTTTCAAAATGGCCAAAGGCAGGTACCGAACCAGAGGTGACCGATATTAAGGTCGGAGGAAAATCGATTCTGGAGGACTTTGAACAAAAAGGCGATCACTATGAAGTAACGATTGATGCAGGAGATGCGAATGTAATGCCGAAAATCAATGTAAAGGCTAAGGACCAGACGAGTATTACGATTGTGCCAGCAGTTACCTCTCCATCCACGGCAAAGGTAATTGCTAAATCCGAGGATGGCAAGAAAGTGAAGGTCTATAGCATTCACTATAAATAACGAGAGGAGATTTCTTCCTTTATCAATTAGGGCCAAGGCATCATGCTTGGCCTTTTTCTTTTTAAACAGTATATAGCAGCTATTGGTGGATAAGGTAAAAGTTGGTGAAAAAACTGCTTATTAGTAATAAAATAAGAAAAGATGGGACATTGGGACAGGTCTCAATGTCATGGTATGCCCTTCATAAGCAAAATGAAAGCCACTTTACTAGTTTTTTAGGTAGAAAATGTCCTTCATAGGCAATATGAGAGAAAATTTCAGGAGGTGTCTTGAATATGAAGAGGTTCCTGTATGGCGGCTGTATCCTGCTTTTAAGTGTAAGCGCATACTTATCGGTCTACTTCTCCATTAAAATGTTATCGATTGATGCTGAATCAAAACCACTGCCTCTTAAAAAATATGACTATCATTTTGTACTCGTACCCGAAGAGCTGGATAATGACTATTGGCGTTTGGTGGAAAAGGGGGCGAAGGATGCAGCAAAGGAACATCATGTTCTCCTCGAATATGTGGGACCGGCACAAGCAGACCTTAAAGAGCAAATCAAAACGTTAGAAAAGTCTGCAGCATCAAGGGTGGATGGCTTATTGACACAAGCATTAAATGAAAAACAATTTACCCCGCTCATTAATAAAATTGACCTAAAAGGGATTCCGGTGATCACGATCGATACAGATGCACCGAAAAGTAACCGGATCGCCTACATTGGCACTAATAACTATTATTCTGGCTTTATAGCAGGGCTTGCCCTCGCAAAGGATTTGAAAGGTAAGGCAAATGTGGCGATTATTACTGGCAGGTTTGAAGCAAGCCATCAGCAGCTGCGCGTCCAAGGATTCAAAGACGCGGTGAAAAACTACAAAGGAATCAAAGTCATAACGATCGAAGAATCTAATATTTCGAGAGTACAAGCAGCAGAGAAAACGTATACGATACTAAAAGAACATCCGGAAGTGAACGCCTTTTTCGGAACAAGTGCCCTTGATGGAATCGGGATTGCAAAGGTCATTCAGCAATTTCATCGTGAAAACAGTACCTATATCATTAGTTTTGACATCCTTCCTGAAACGATTGCCTATTTAAAAGAGGGCGTGATTGAGGCGACGGTTGTCCAGGAACCATATGAAATGGGCTATCAGGCGATCAAGATGATGATTGCCCATTTGGAGGGGAAAAGTATTGCAAGCTCTGTCTATACCGAAACTAAAGTCATTTATCGAAAGGATTTACCCTTGGTACCAGAGCGAAATTATGAGGTGAAACGACAATGATTTTTCGAATACGTACGAAATTATTACTCTACTTTTCTATTTTTGTCCTTCTTCTTATAGCTTTTACCTTCTTCTTGTACAAGGGCAGTGAAACTATCGTTTCGGAATATGGCACGAGTTTCGAGAAGTTTCTGCTATTGAATGATATTTCTAAACAGACCAATAGCGTCATGGAAAAATTAAATGCCTACATCAATGATAAAGACCCGTACTATTTGAAAGAATATGAGCGTGAGAAACAACTATTGATTAGGCAGCAAAAACGAATTCAACCGGAATTGATGGATGGCACGAGTAATCCGATGATCCTCAACTATGACAAGATGATTGATAGTTTCCTAGAGGAATCTGTGTTAACAGTAGATCAATTTCAAAAGGAGCAGATCAATCTGTATTCGGCACATTTAAATGAAGCAACGAAAATATCGCAGTTTATCCAAGAAACCACCCTATCCATCTTAAACAATGAGCTCACTTCCTACCAAGACTTTTATAAGCGGATGAACAGGCAAAATCATTACTTTAAACTGATGGGTCTTAGTTTATTTTGTACCACGATTCTATTAAGCGTGCTGCTTGCTGTCTGGTTTTCAGGTGGCATTACCAAGCCGATTACGAGATTATCCCTGGCGGCAAGAGAGATTGCCAGTGGAAATTTTGCCGGGGAGAAAGTCAAACTTACAACAAATGATGAATTGGGACTGCTGACAGAAACGTTCAATAAGATGCGCGAAAATATCCGGAGCTTGGTGGATGAAATAAAAGAGCAATCAGAGCTGGATCAACTGTTAAAAGAGATGGAATTGAAAAGCTTACAAAGTCAAATTAACCCACACTTTCTCTTTAATACGCTTAATATTGTTTCAAAAATGGCCTATTTAGAGGATGCCCATCAATCATCAAGACTCATTGAATCGATCTCCACCCTGCTTCGCTATAATTTAGGGGATATAAACAAGTCCTCCACATTAAGAGACGAGGTAAAAGTAGTCAAAGAGTATTTTTTTATTCAGCAAACGCGCTTTTCTGACCGGATTAAATTTACCACTCAGATTGACGAGTCGTGTTTATCGATTCAGATTCCCTCGTTAACCTTACAGCCGATTGTGGAAAATGCTTTTGTTCATGGAATCGAAGAATATGAAGAGGGGGCTGAGCTTTCCTTACTCGTCTACCGCGAAGAAAATTGCGTCATCGTGGAAGTCATTGACAATGGGATGGGGATGCAGCAGGAAACGAAGGAAAGATTGCTTGCCTTTTCTAATGGGATGGAAGAGGATGACGGCTTTCAAGCAGAGGCCAAAGGACATTCAACCGGGATTGGAGTCAAAAACGTGATACGACGGCTGCAGCTTTTTTATCATAAACAGGATGTGGTCGATATCCATTCAAAGCTTGGCGAAGGAACGACTTTTCGTTTGAAACTTCCAATAGAGGGGGATGCAGCTTGTTAAAAATAGTGATTGTTGATGACGAATTGTTAGAGCGGAAAGCATTGCGAAAAATCATCCAGGATCATCTGGAACAAATCTCGATCGTTGGGGAAGCGTCGAATGGGCGCATTGCCATTGAAGCGGCTGAGAAAACAAGGCCGGATCTCATGTTAATGGATATTAAAATGCCGGGGATTGACGGGGTAGAAGCGGTGAAGCAAATTAGAAACATCGATCCCAACATCCGTTTCATCATGATTTCTGCTTATGATACGTTTGAATATGCGAAGGAAGTCATGCGTCAAGGTGTAAAAGAATACCTCTTAAAGCCAAGCCCGAAACAGGATCTTATTGCAGCGATCGAAAGGGTCCGTGACGAAATAATGACTGAAAAAAATTCAAATCAAGAAATCGTGAAATTGAAGCAGCAATTTGACAAAGCGCTGACCTTGGCGCAGACCAAATGGGTAGCTTCCCTATTATATGACCAAATCCAGAATATCCAGTTTAAGGATTGGAGTGAGCTGCTAGGGTTTCATGTCCATGCCGGCTATGCGGTGATTTTTCATTTTCATGCCCAAGAGAATATGATCGGCAGCTGTTATTCTACTTTAAAGAGGATTGTAAAAGAAAAATCAAGCAACGAAGTGATTGTTGGCAACATGGAAAACGGGCAGGTCCCTGTGCTTTTTTTTACAAAAGAGGCGATGGAAAAAGATAAGCTTCAGCTAAACATTCGAACCATTGTCCATGTCTTCCAGCAGCATGTGAAGAATGTTACGCTTTATGCTGGAATAGGTGATGCCTATCCATCCGCTCAGGACCTTTCTAAGTCCTTCCATGAGGCGGCGATTGCTGTCCACGCCCTCTTGGCCAATAAAAAACAACAATATGGCTTTGCGCCAAAACAAGTGAATCCGCCATTGGAGGGAGAAGCCTATCAGATTGAAAAACAATTGATGGAGAGTATTCGCCAAGGTGACCTCACACAAGCCTTATATTATTTCTCGCAATTGGTAAGCGAGCACAGAAGGCTTGAAGAGAATGTCAAAAGGGCTGAAGAGCTGTTTATCCTTGCCGCTCATATGCTCAAGGAGCTAGGGATCGATTATCAACGGAAAGACACCTTTCATGACTGTCATACGAATGAAGCCTTGCGGCAGGAAGCGAAACATCACCTGACGCAGCTTGTTCAGTTTGTCCATTCATGGCGGAACAGCTATTCCAAAGGTGTGCTGGTAGCAGCAAAGGAATATATTGATGCTCATTATCAGGATGCATTGTCGCTGGAAGAGGTGGCCGAATATAGCGGGCTAAGTCCGTACTATTTTAGCAAAATATTTAAAGAACGGCTTGGAATCAGTTTTATCGATTATTTAACGGAGGTCCGGCTTGGTCATGCGAAGAAAGCCCTTCTCAACCCTAAAAAAAGCCTGAAGGAAATTTGCTATCTGGTCGGATACAAGGATCCGAATTATTTTAGCAGGGTGTTTAAAAAGCATGCCGGCTTATCTCCAAGTGAATATAGAAAACGGGCAATGCCCTAAAAATGTCCTAGTTTTTGCAAAAAAGTGAAGATGATTCTCCCGCCGGCTGCTCATGATAGGTGATACATTTATTATGATAACGATTACAAAGGGGGAGAAATTTGGATGAAGAGAAAGCTTTCCATCATTGGCTTGTTATTCATACTCGTGTTCTCAATGGCGGCATGTAATTCAAAATCAAGCTCCAATGACAGTAAAAAAAGCAATGAAAAAACGAAATTGGACATTTTTAGCTGGTGGACTGGCGCTGGGGAAGAGGATGGATTAAACGCGTTAATTGCTTTATTTAAAGAGAAGTATCCAGATATTCCAATTGAAAATGCAGCTGTTGCGGGTGGTGCCGGCACCAATGCAAAGGCCGTGCTGGCAAGCAGAATGCAGGGGAATGATCCGCCTGCCACCTTCCAGGTACACGGAGGAGCCGAGCTGAATGAAACTTGGGTGGCTGCCGGGAAAATGGAACCGCTAAATGACTTATATGAAGAACAAGGCTGGAATGATAAATTTCCAAAAGAACTAATCGACATGGTCTCAAAGGACGGAAACATCTATTCAGTACCGGTTGATATTCACCGTGGCAATGTTCTTTGGTACAACAAAAAGGTCTTTGCAGACAATGGTGTACAACCGCCTGCCACCTTCGATGAATTTTTCAAAGTGGCTGAGCAGCTGAAAGCTAAAGGTGTTACTCCGCTTGCTTTAGGTGATAAAGAGCCATGGACTGCAACCATGCTATTTGAAGATATTCTTCTAGGCGTGCTAGGACCTGATGATTACGGCAAGCTTTGGACAGGCGACCTTTCCTTTGACGATGCAAAGGTGAAAGAGGCTGCGGAAATTTTCAAAAAAATGCTAGGGTTTGTTAATGAAGACCATAGTTCCCGGAACTGGCAGGATGCTTCCCAGCTGGTGGCAAATGGCGACGCTGCAATGAACGTGATGGGGGACTGGGCAAAAGGCTATTTTGTTAACGATTTGAAACTAAAAGTAAATGAAGACTTTGGCTATGTCACAACACCTGGAACTGATGGTTATTTCATGATCATTACGGATACATTTGGCTTGCCAAAAGGAGTAAAGAATCCTGATGAAGTGAAAAAATTCCTTGCTTTACTTGGGTCTGTTGAAGGGCAGGATGTTTTTAATCCACTTAAAGGTTCGATTCCTGCTCGGGTAGACGCCGACCCGTCAAAATATGACCAATATGGAAAAGACACGATGGAAGACTTCAAAACGGCAAAGCTCGCACCAAGCTTAGCGCATGGTTCGGCAGCACCAGAAGGATTCCTCACAAAAGTCAACCAGGCCATTAACATTTTTGTCACACAAAAAGATGTTGATCAATTTATTGGCTCATTAAAACAAGCATCAGCCGAATTAAAATAAAGTGAAACTTCCATCAGTGGGGGGTTCTTCATCCCCCACTGATGGTTAGTCCCGTTCTACTGTCTCTAATATCAAGGCTAACGCCTTGATAAAGAGACAGTACGAACCCGATTGGTTCAACTAGGCCGCCAAAAATCACGGCGGCAAGTTTCACTTTATCTCACCAATCGGACCTCTACGGGCAGTTGATCTCCTACCTTGCCTCTTTGTTTACTCATAACCTTGAGGTGGGAGTCTTACTGCCCGTTAAGGCGGGATAAAATAATGAAAAAGAGGAGGAGGACTCTCTTCCTCTTTTTTTAAGAATAAGAAAGTATAAAATTTCTAACTTTGAGAATTGTCCAGCTCAAGCGCCTAGCCCCTCGAGGTCACAAGCCAATCCGTTAAGAAGGTTAAAAAACAACCTTCTTGACGGCTCGTCTAGTGCTTGTCGGGGCTGACCACTAAGGAAAGCTCCTTAGAGTAATCATCGCAGGAACAAGCTGTGCTTGTTCCGAAGGCGCTTGCGCTTTTCTCACTAAAGGGGGGCAAATGGTGGAAACGGTGCAACAAACGCAGTCGGAATTCACGCTGCCGGTAAAGAGAAAGAGAAAACTGACAAAAGACCATCTGCTTGCGATTGGCTTTTTACTCCCATCGGTTATCTTAATTGCCATCTTTGTATATGGCTTTATTGCTTGGACGGGATATGTATCATTGAGCAATTGGAACAGCCTTGTCCCAGACCTTTCATTCGCAGGCCTGAAAAATTATATCTACCTATTTAATGATTTTCGTTTCCAATCCGATTTACGAAATACGCTTGTCTTTACGATTCTATTTATTGGCTTTGTGATCATCATTGGCCAGCTTCTTGCGGTCTTACTCGATCAAAAGCTGCGCGGCAAGTCTATTTTTCGCAATATCTTCTTTTTTCCAATGGCTTTATCCTTCGTCGTAACAGGTGTGGTGTGGCAATGGCTGTTAAACCCATCCACAGGCGTCAACTTATTTTTGCAAAAATTAGGTCTTGAACTCAAGTGGTATACAGATACAAATATACTAGCTGGTTTTAAATGGGGCCATATTGAATTTGGGATTCCCGTTGCAATTATTGCTGTCGTCATTGCCGCGGTTTGGCAAATGACGGGATTTTCAGTAGCCATGTATTTAGCAGGGCTCGGGGGTATTCCCGATGAGGTTAGGGAAGCGGCCAGAATGGATGGAGCCACAGAATTTCAAATCTATAGAAAAATTATTCTGCCATTATTGCAGCCGATTACGGTAAGTGTCGTGATTATCATGGCACATATTTCGCTTAAAATCTTTGATTTAATTTATGCTATGACAGGACCGGGTGCCAACTTTGTGACGGATGTCCCAGGGGTTTACATGTTTGAAACGACATTCCGGGGCAATTATTACGCAAGCGGTGCCGCGATTGCGATCATCATGCTGCTCTCAGTAGCCGTCTTTATTGTTCCTTATCTCATCTCCAGTCGAAGGGGTGAATCCTAATGACGGCCAGAAGGGTGACAGTCCCTATTTTTTATCTTTTGTTAATTGCGCTAAGTCTGTTTCATTTAATGCCGATTTACGTTATGGTGGTCACAAGCCTAAAACCGCTCGATCAGGTGACACTTAGCGAGATGTGGAAGCTGCCGACACAGCTGGACTTTAGCAGCTATGTCACATCTTTTGAAAAATTAGCCCCGAACTTTTTAAATTCGATTTATCTAGTCGTGCCTGCGACGCTTTTATCTGCTTTATTTGGGGCGATGAATGGCTATGTGTTATCGAAGTGGAAGTTTAAAGGGTCTGATACGTTATTTACGCTCATCCTTTTCGGGATGTTTATTCCCTATCAAAGCATTTTGATTCCAATGATTCAGTTTTTGCGTGAAGTTCAGCTATACAATACGATTCCGGGCTTAATCTTTATTCATGTGGTGTATGGGCAGCCGATTACAACCCTGATGTTTCGGAACTTTTATGCCGGGATTCCGGATGAAATGATTGAATCGGCTAAAATCGATGGAGCTGGATTTTTACGCATCTTCCAGCATATCATGCTGCCGCTTTCGATTACCGGATTTGTTGTAGTGGCCATTTGGCAATTTACAAACATCTGGAATGAGTTCCTATTCGCGGTGACCATCACCACCTCTGACCAGCAGCCCATCATGGTAGCCCTGCAAAATCTATCAGGAAGCCAAATTGTCCAATGGAACGTACAAATGGCCGGTGCCCTGCTCGCTGCCCTGCCGACACTGCTCGTCTACATCTTCTTGGGGAAATACTTCGTCAAGGGATTGCTTGCCGGATCGGTGAAGGGCTGATGGGACAAGGGGCAGGCTCCTTTTTCCTTTGAAGAGAAAAAGCCCTCGTATGGGAGGGCTTTTCTCGTTTTTCTTATTTAATAATAACAAGCTGCTCCTACAATGATTAATAGGATGAACAATACTACGATTAACACAAAAACGCCGCCATAGCCAAACCCGCCGTAACCATAACCACCGCAGCCACCGTAACCGAATCCACCGTATCCCAACATAATTTTTCCACCTTTCGTAAAGTTAAATTTTAGTTTTTAATAAAACCCGCCATAACCTCCATATCCTCCATAACCGCCAACAAAGGCGGCTCCAACAATAATAAGAAGGATAAACAAGACAACAATCAAGGCAAAGCCTCCGCCTGCTCCTACACCATCCATGACATATACCTCCTTTTCCTCTAATTTATGTATCATATGAAAAAAGGTTAAAATTTGAATGGGCTTTTGAAATGAAACATGAGGGAAGGTTCTGGTTTTTAAAAAAAGAAAACGAATGAAGGTTTGGCCGGAACTATATTTTTCAGTAGACATTCCTGTTTCAGAATGTTACTATTAATCCAAATATTTTAGCGCTTAAAAGTGTGAAAGTCGAGAAAGAGAACACACCAGGGGGAGATGAAAGTCATGAAACATACTAAAATTATTGATTGTACTATTCGTGATGGCGGACTAGTGAATAATTGGGACTTCAGCGTTGAATTTGTTCAAGACCTGTATAATGGTTTGAATGACGCTGGCGTTGAATATATGGAAATTGGATATAAAAATTCCGCAAAGCTTTTGAATGCAACAGAACCGAATCCATGGAGATTCCTGGATGATCAATTTTTAAAAGAAATTATTCCTGAGAAAAAATTCACGAAGCTATCGGCATTAGTTGATATTGGCCGGGTGGACCCGAATGATGTACTGCCTCGTGAGGAAAGTATTTTGGACATGATTCGTGTTGCTTGCTATGTCCGTGAGGTAGATAAAGGCCTGGAACTGATCCAAATGTTCCATGACCGGGGGTATGAGACCTCTCTTAACATCATGGCCTTATCCAGCGCTCCAGAACATCAGCTGATTGAAGCGTTCGAAATGGTGAAGGAAAGTCCAGTAGATGTTGTTTATATTGTGGATTCCTTTGGAAGTCTAGACCCTTCCGATATCGAGCATCAAGTGAAAAAGTTCCAAGCGATGCTGCCAAATAAACAGCTTGGCATTCACAATCATAACAATATGCAGTTAGCTTTCGCGAACACCATTACGGCGATGCGGAACGGAGTGACATTCCTAGATTCGTCCGTTTATGGGATGGGCCGTGCTGCTGGTAACTGTAATACCGAGCTTCTTGTAAGCTACATTCCAAAAACGACCTATGAGCTAAAACCAGTTCTTGGCGTCATTGAAAAACACATGCTCGACATGCGTCAAAAGTGGGAATGGGGCTATATTATTCCTTACATGATTTCTGGTGTCCTGAATGAACACCCGCGTGTCGCAATGGCTCACCGCAGCAGTCCGGACCGTGACAAGTTTGTAGAGTTTTATGACAAAGTCACAACACCAGAAGCCTCATTGGCTCCAGTTTAAATGAGGCATAGAACTGGCTGACTTGCAGATATAAAGCTTCAACTAGCAGATATATAAGCTAAACTCGCGGATATATCTGCTAAACTCGCAGATATAAAGCATTAACTCGCAGATATAAACGCTAAACCCGCAGATTTTTTCGAAAAAGTTTGCCTTAACTCGCAAAAGGGAAGGGGTGTAACAATGGCACAAGACGTAACAGACTTATTGGGTGCGCCGTATGAAAATATAATAGAAGCAAAAGTGGATAAAAGTCCGAGTGAAGTTGTGATTTCAAATGATGGTGGCGAAACATATTACATTGTTGAGCGCGAGGTATATGAAGACAGCTTGAAACAACTCGGCTACGAAGTAGCAGTGTCTGACGGGGAGTAATTTCTCTCCGTTTTTTTTGTGCCTGAAAGAATGTGGACCGTTTCAACTAAACATTTGTGCGAACGACAAAAATCGCCCCTTATGAAAGGGAGGAACCTGATCATGGCGAGGACTTACAGCGTTTCAACTAAACGTTTGTATGAACGACAAAAATCGCCTTTTTTGAAAGGGAGGAACCTAATCATGGCGAGGACTTACAGCGTTTCAATTAAACGTTTGTATGAGCGACAAAAATCGCCTCTTTTGAAAGGGAAGAACCTGACCATAGCGAGGACTTACAGCGTTTCAATTAAACGTTTGTTTGGAAAGGGACTGTCCGGATCACTGGATTGTTCTCAAAATTGTCACAAGGAAAAAGCTCATCTTCGTCTAATTAAAAAGAGGAAAAGAGGTGTAGGAAGGATGCTAATAGGATCGAAGAAAAACTTCATCTATTTGCAGCAAGCTGGTTTTATTGAAATTATCGATTTTGCAGAAGTGAAAAAAGCGGCAAAGCTTCAAGCAGAAGAACTGGAAGTAATTGACCTAACGAATGCGAAGGAATTGCGGGAGGAGGATCCGGAGGGTGCAATTGCTCAGGAAGGAGCTTCCTCCTTGGATGTTATCTCTAAAAAGGAACAAGAAGAATAGACGTATGGATATTATTTTTCAAAAGCCCTCGTATGAAGGGCTTTTTTCGCGTTTACTTTTATTTACTAAAAGCAAGCTGCTCCTACTCCATCCATGGCATCCCTCCTTTATTCTCTAAATAATTTATCAAATGAAAAAAGACTTAAATTTGGAAGGGCTATGATTAGGTGCGTGCCACCAAAGTTTTTGTTGACACCACCCGAATTTTGTCGATCACCGTTAAATCTTATTGGCCCAGTGATTGATTGACAAGGTCAGGACCTTTGAGTATTATTTCATATTATAGAGATAAATATGAAATAGTCGTTTCTATAATAGAAATGGAATTGATGCATTTGGGGGGATTAGGTGATTACGTTAATTACGATTGGCCAGACTCCGCGGGAGGATTTGTTGAAGGCGTTTGATTTAGGCAGAGTAGAAGATTTTCACTTGATAGGTGCGCTTGATGGAGTTTCCAAGGAGGAAATCACAACATTTGCGAGTCAGCCTGGCGATGATAAATTATATGTCGTGTTAAAAGATGGAATTGCCAATCTGAATCACGAGATCATCGAAGAAAAAATTGACGGATTAATTAGAAAATACGAGGATTCATCAGATGTCATTGCCATACTTTGCATGAGTGAGTTTACGTGTACGTCCGACCAAACCGAAATTATCTATCCAATTAAAGTGCTAAAAGAAACGGTAAGAGACATTTATCAAGATGAAACTACCATCATATTCGTTCCTATAAAGGAACAACTGCAATCCGCACAAACTAAATGGGACTTTTTAAAAGGGAAAAAGCATATTGCAGTGATACATCCTAAATCGGAAACGATTCTAGATGAAATTTTTGTGGAAATGGATCAATATCATCCGGACCACATCATAATGGATTGCTATGGTTTTGATTATGAATTAGTGGCAGAAATTGAGCAGAGATATCCATGTAAATGTCATAACGTACAGCATCTTATGGTCCAGAAAGTGAAGAAGGAAGAGAAATGACAGAAAGTTCGGAAATACTTTTAACATTAGATAAAGGATTACAAGTCATTACCCACCTATCCAAGGTCAATCGAGCAATATCTATTGGAGAACTATCTAAAGAGGTCAATATTAATAAATCCACCTTATTTAGAATCCTAAAAACGCTGCAAAAACGAGGATTTGTTTTTCAGCAGGATAATGGTGATTATGGGCTTAGGGCAGAGGAGTTTACCATTATTGTTGATCGCTTTGATCAAAACAAGGTGTTGCAGCGAACGTTAAGACCGGAGTTAGAACGGCTAGCGAAACTATGTGGGGAAACGGTGACTCTTTCTGCGCTGGTAGATGAAAATATTGAATGTATTGATAAAATCGACAGCCCTCAGCCCGTGCATGTGACGCAAATCGTAGGAAGGTACTCTCCATTGCATGCGGCTGCATCTGGGAAGGCGGTTTTAGCTTTTCTTCCTCCGCAAAAAATTGAAACACTCATCAACAAAAAGGACCTGAAGAAATTTACGGAATCGACCATTGTGTCGGCAGAACAACTGGAAAATGATTTACAGGAAATCAAACAGAAGGGTTTTTCCGTTAGTCATGGGGAACTGGATATAGGGATTAGTGCGATGGCAGCCCCTATCTTCACAAATTCCGGAAGTCCGGTCGGATCAGTCAGCATTATGGGGATTAGTCAAAAATTTACCGATGAAAAGATAGCGTATTTAAAGGAAATCTTACTGGAGTCTGCTCGCAGCATGTCAATTTTATTAAAATATTAACGGGGTGAAGTACATGGAAATCATTAACAAAGAGAGATTGTGGGGGAGCGTTCATGAGCTGGCTTCCATCACAATCGAACAGCAGCCTTGGACAAGACGGTCGTTTACAGCCAAGTATAACGAAGGAAGAAAATGGATTATGGTGCAAATGCGGGAAATCGGCCTGGAAGTGGAAATGGATGCAGCATCTAATGTTATTGGACGATTAATCGGAACCGACCCGAGCCTGCCGCCTATTGTCATTGGTTCTCATACGGATACGGTTCCAGATGGTGGAAGATTTGATGGGATTGCCGGGGTGCTTGTTGGATTGGAAATTGTTCGAGCATTAAAAGAGCATAACATTCAAATCAAGCATACAATTGAAATTGTCGATTTTACAGCGGAAGAACCATCTGAGTATGGCTTATCTACTGTTGGAAGCAGGGCGTGGTCCGGGAATTTAACAAGGGATATGCTGGCTTACACTAATGCAAATGGTCAAACGCTGGCCGAAGCTATCGCTTTTGCAGGAGGAAATCCCGATCAGATTGAAATGTGTAAAAGGGAGAAAGATTCCATCGCCTTATACCTTGAACTGCATATTGAACAAGGGCCGGTTCTGTTAAATAAGAAAGCGAATTTAGGAGTGGTAACGGGTATTGTCGGCATTCAGCGCTATAAGGTAATTGTCGAAGGACTGCCTAATCATGCCGGAACTACGCCGATGGATATGAGAAATGATGCCCTGACCGCAGCAGCTGAAATGGCACTGGCGCTGGAAAAAATCGCTGGCGGCACATACGAACAGCCTGTTGTTGGGACAGTTGGAGTATTTAATAATTTCCCTAATGCTTCTAATGTTGTGCCGGGAAATGTAGAATTTCAAGTGGAAATTAGAAGTATCTCTGAAGATGTGATTGACAGAGTAGCCAATGAATTTTTGGCAAAGGCGGACGCTATTTCAAGCAGGAGAAATGTAGGCTTAGAGATTGAGAAAGTTTCCCGCTCTAGAGCCATTGTTATCAAGGATGAAGTAAAACAACTGCTGCAGCATGCCTGTAAATCGGTTACAGATCATGTCATCGAACTGCCAAGCGGAGCGGGACATGATGCGAATCAAGTATCTTTACTTGCTCCGGCAGGGATGGTATTTATTCCTTGTAAAGATGGAAGAAGCCACTGTCCGGAAGAATGGGCGGAGCAGGAAGACCTGTATCTAGGGGCAAAAGCGCTGCTGAACGCTGTCCTGGAGTTTTCAAAATAGCCTATTGTTCTTGTAAATGTAGGAAAGTATGTTTCAAAAATCCATTAACCGCCGTAGGTTAATGGATTTTTTTAAGGCAGTAAAACGTGTAATATTGATTTCTGCTTCAAAAATATGCTTTTTTACACAGCCTTTTAAAAAACAGTTTGAAGGAAATTTCTAAAAATTTCAAATAAAAAGGACTTGTAAGATAATTAAAAACAATTTATTATTAAATATAGATAATACATTATCACTATTTGATAATTTTCTCTGCGAGTTCTTGAAACGGAGGAAAAAGCTTGTGAGTGCAGAAAAAACCTTGGAAATATTAGAGTTATTTGATTTTGAAACAAGAACGCTTTCAGTTCCCGAAATGGCAGCCAAATTACAACAACCTCAAAGTTCCGTCTATCGACATATGAGGGTTCTTAAGGAAAAAGGCTATATCATAGAGTACTCTCCTGGATTGTACAGTTTAGGTTATATCTTTTTAAAGTTAGCGAAAATCGTAAAAATGGATATTAACCTGCCTGCTGTTGCCCAAGATGCCATGAGAGAATTAACAAGAACAACGGGAGAGACGTCCATTTTACTTGTTCCCTCCAATTTGCAGGCAGTCTGTTTAGCATCTGTTCCTTCGGGACACCCAATCAAGGTCTCCTCCGAACAAGGGACGATCGTCCCTCTGTATGGAGGCGCTTCCTCCAAAGCTTTACTCGCCTATTTAGGGGAACATGTGGTGGAGGAAATTTTTAAAAAAGGTACGGTACAAAAACACACTGAACAGACGATTCTAAATTTGGAAGAAATGCGGGACCATTTAGAGGAAATCCGGCAAAAAGGATATACCTATTCTGATAGTGAAATTGATGAAGGTGTAGCTGCTTATGGCATGCCGATATTTGATAGCGACCGAAAGCTTGTTGCTTCATTGAGTATTGCTGGTCCAAAAGACCGTCTGGGAAAGAAAAAGACGGAAGAAATTATAAATGCCTTGAAAACAGCTGTAGAAAAAATTCAAAACCAAATCTAATAAGGAGTGTTAGCCATGAATAAAGTTGATCGCATTATTAGAGGAAACATCGTGTTAAAAGATTCTGTTATTAAGGGAGAAGTAGGTATCAAGGAAGGGAAAATCGTGAGCATTCATGAGGGAACCGGAAGTTTGGAGGCTAAAACGATTAAGGATTTTGGCGATGCCTATGTTTTTCCTGGTGTTATTGATGTGCATGTGCACTGTTTTAGCAACCCGGACGAGGGCTTTGTGCCAACAAGTACTTCAGCTGCAGCCGGGGGGATTACGACATTCCTAGATATGCCATACGATCTTCCAAATCCTATTAATAACGTGGAGATTTTTAAAAAGAAAGTTGAACAGCTAGAAAAAGAAGCGGTTGTGGATATTTGTTTATGGGGAACAATCTCAAAAAAGAACGGGACAGATCAAATTATCCCTTTAGCTGAAGCAGGTGCTGTTGCCTTTAAGATGTCTACTTTTGAAACAGATGAATACCGTTTCCCGAGAATTCCAGACAATGAGATTATAAAAGCAATGAGACTGATTGAAGAAACTGGCCTTAGGGCTGCGTTCCATTCAGAAAATGATGAAATTATTGTTGATTTAATTGATCAATATAAGGAAGAGGGAAAAGTTTACCCTAAAGCCCATAACGAAACACGGCCGCCGGTAACGGAAACGAGTGCTGTCTTAAAGTTAATGGAATTTGCGTATTGGACCAATGTTAAACTTCACATTGTTCACGTGAGCCACCCTAGGACCATTGATTTAATCAAACAATTCCAGGCACAAGGTGTCAAAGTAACATGTGAAACATGCTATCCATATTTATTAATGGATGTGGAAGATTTAGAAGCATACGGACCTGTAGCGAAAAACAACCCGCCTTTACGAGAAAAAGAGGAAGTTCAAGGATTGTGGAAGCATATTGAAGAAGGAAACATCGATTTAATTTCGTCTGACCATGCTCCGTGGAGTCTTGCTCATAAGGTCAAAGGGTACGAAAATATTTTCTTAGCATCATCCGGGATGCCGGGTGTTGAAATTATGACACCGTTAATGTTTAACAGCACGGTGGCAAATGGAAAACTATCTCCAAATGAATTTGCAAATTTAATGTCAAGCCATCCGGCAGAAGTGTTTTCAATCCCTTGTAAAGGGCAGATTAATATCGGATTTGATGCTGATTTCACAGTGATTGACCCTAACCAAAAAACAATGATTGATCAAACTTCATTTAAATCTTACTCCAAATTATCTCCATTTGATGGACAGGTCGTCGATGGTAAAGTGATTTCTACCATTGTGCGTGGAGAAGAAGTGTTTGACGGAGAGAATGTCACTCAACAACCGGGATTTGGTAAGTTTGTTCCAGGCTCAGCTTTTAAAGTGGCGGCTGCCAGATAAGCTTCGTACGGATTGGACTCCGGCACCTGCTAGAGTTTGCATTCAGAGAGGGGATCCCCCTTCTGAATGCCCAATATTTCCACAATGTTTACGATATTATTTTTCGAGGGGATGGGGAAAATGAAATTATATTATCTGCTGGCTGTACTTCCGTTTATTGCTATACTTGGCGGGGCTGCTTTTGTTAATAAAGTGGAGCCCTATGTATTAGGAATTCCGTTCTTCTTGTTTTGGATTATTCTATGGGCAGTATTATGTTCCGTCATTATGTTTATCATTTATCGTTTAGACCCCCTAAATAAGGAGGATGAAGTATGAATACACCCTTAATCATTATTACAGTATTTTTATTCATTAGTATTGCCTTAGGACTATTAGCTAAACGCGGAAAAGATATGAGTATGGAGCAATGGGCCATCGGCGGCCGTGGATTTGGCGGGATGTTTGTCTTTCTTCTTTTAGCTGGCGAAACGTATTCTGTTTTTACCTTGCTTGGGACAAGCGGTCTGGCGTTTAATAATGGTGCCGCAGCCTTCTATTTATTAGCCTTTACTGCTTTAGGAACAATCACCTCTTATTGGATATTGCCACCTATTTGGAAATACGCAAAAGAAAATAATGTTGTCTCTCAGTCACAATTTTTTTCAAAAAAATATAAAAGTACCGGTCTTGGTGTTTTTGTTGCAATCGTGGGTGTAGTCGCTCTTATTCCATATATCACGATTCTGTTTAAATCCATGGGAATTCTGGTTGAAGCCACTTCCTACGGTGCAATCCCTTCGCATGTAGCGATATGGGTAGGAATGGTCGCCTTGTTAGTATACGTCATGGTTTCTGGCATACACGGTTCTGCATGGACATCTACCGTAAAAGATTTCTTAATATTCTTTGTTATCCTATTTTTAGGAATTTACTTGCCGATTCATTATTATGGAAGCCCAACCGGTTTATTCGAAGCTGTCAGCAAAATAAAGCCTCATGCTTTGACACTTCCACATAAAGGCTTGAGTGTTTCCTGGTTTGTCTCGACAGTTGCCATTAGTGCGTTTGCCTATTTCATGTGGCCGCATAATGCACCAACGATCTACGCCTCTAAAAATGCAAAAGCCTTTCGCTTAAATGCTGTATTGCTGCCGATTTACGCGCTGATGGTATTATTTGTTTACTTTGTAGGATTTACAGCTATGGTCCAACTGCCTGGTTTGAAAAATGGGGATTTTGCTCTGTTAGAAATTTCAATGAAAACGTTTGATCCGTGGTTTGTAGGGATTATAGGGGCAACCGGTTTGTTAGCTACACTGGTTCCTGGGTCGATGATGTTAATGTCGGCTGCTACGATGATTACAACCAACATAATCGAACCATTAAAACCGAATGTTTCTGATAAAAATAAAGCGCTCTCTGCAAAAATATTTGTTGTTCTTTTATCGGTTCTATGTTCATTCTTTTCGATGAGTGAAAGCAACACACTGGCTACTTTGTATTTAACGTCATTCAGTTTAATTACCCAAATGGCGCCTTCCTTGTATTTGAGCCTTAGAAAAAATAATGGGATTACAAAGTATGGATCAGGAGCCGGGATGTTCGTGGGTGTCGCAATTGTTATCTATGTAACATTTACCAAAACAACTATGGCGATGTTATTTCCATCACTGCCTAGCGTCATTCAAGACCTAAACATTGGAATCATCGCACTAGCAACAAACATTATCATTATGTTCACCGTAAGTTTTTTCACAAAAAACACCCAAGCTGGTGAAAAACATAACGAAAACACACAATCCAATATGGCCAGTTAGGAAACAGGGACACGGGTAACCGTGTCCCCATTCCTTTGAAGCACGGGGACACTATTAGATAATCTTTGAAGGCGGAACCTTATAGTATTTTTTAAAGCATCTGCTAAAATAATGCGGGTCGTTGTATCCGGTCATTTCGGAGACGAATTGTATATTTTTACAACCGTTCATTAACAGTTTTCTGGCATTTTCCATTCTAATTTTCGTTAAATATTCAATGACGGTAATCCCCGTCTCCTTTTTAAAAATTCTGCTCAAATAAGAAGGGTTCACATGTAAATATTCAGCAATAGAATTTAACCCTATTTCGCAATCCTGATATTGACTCTCCATAAAGGTAATTGCCTGAAGCGAGAGCGATTTTAACTCCAAAAGGGTCTGCCTGGAGATGGATATAGCCTCTATTAATAGATTGCTAAAAAAAGTCTTCAATTCTTTGATTGTGCGAAATTGCTCTGTAAATCGATCAAATTGGTTTAATTCCGTAAAATAGTCCTTTTTTAACTGAAAATCATGAATCCCTTTGTTAATGCTGGTAATCAGTTCCCTTGTCAAAAGAAAGAACTTGGCAGAAGAGAGTTTGTTTTGTTGACATAAATGAATAATTTCTGCCAATTCCTTTTGCGCCATTTCTTCATTCCCGGACTTTACTAGTACGGATAGCTTTTCAATTTTTTCTAAAATCGCACTATGGCTTTCGTCTTTTTCCTGCAGGTAATGATAGATTTTTCCCGTCCCTTTTGTCAGCCGGTTGTGTAAGGCGAATTTGGCCTTTTGAAAAGCTTCACCGAACATTAACAGATTATCCATTCTTGGACCAGCGCCAATAGAAAACGACAGCTGGAAATGTTTTTTCAAGGCGAACAGCATAGATTGGGCCCTATCGATATCATTAGCCCTGATTAAATAAGAGGAAAACAGCTGATGATTAACCCCAAGATGATAAATTGGCCTAGGGAAGGATTGTAAAACAAAATTCACAATCTGTGTTTGCAGGTTTTCCTCCACTTCCACATCAGGAGAAATTAATAGGAAGCAAGCAGGTTCACCTGCAACAGCTGAAAAGAGCTCCTGATAGGCTTGAACCATCATATTGGTGACAGGGCCATTTAATAATTGGTACACAATGTATGATTTCATTTCCTTTTGATCTAGTGCGACAGAAGCTGCATTCTCTTTTTCTTTCTTCTCTTTAAACTTTTGAAGCATTTCAGCCAAGTCCTCGGAACGAACAGGCTTCAATATATAATCGAAAACCCCTAGCTGAATAGCTTTTTGGGCATATTCAAATTTATCGTATCCCGTAAGAAAAACGATCTGCAGCCCCTTCTGCTGCTCATGAAGCAAGCCGGCAAGCTCTAATCCATCCATGAGAGGCATATTAATATCAATAATCGCCAAATCGATTGGATTATTGCGGATAAAATGTAAGGCCTTTTCCCCGTTCTCGGCTTCACCAATAATGGAAAAGCCTAGTTCGTCCCAATTTAGACAGCCCTTGATTCTTTCTCGAATGAATTGTTCATCATCAACTAAAAGAACGTTATACATGTGCAATCTCTCCTTGTCTAATGGCAGGAATGATAATTTCAACAGATGTGCCTTTTCCAGGATTGTTGTGAATCGTGATACCATACTGTTCACCAAAGTATTGTTTAATTCGTTCGCTTGAGCTGTATAAGCCAAAACCGATATTCCCTTTTTCTTGTTTTTCTTTTAGCAGCGATTCAATGGACTTATCAAACGTTCCTTCCCCGTGATCATGGACAAAGATATGAATCTGATCACCACGTTTTTCCCCGCTAATTTCGATGTAAATATGATCTTCTTCGTCCTTTAAATTATGACGGACAGCGTTTTCAATAATGGGCTGCAAGGAAAGCTTCACAATTTGATAATTAAAGATTTCAGGGTTGAAAATAAATTTATACGTAAGTCTTTCTTTATATCGAATACTGAGAATTTCTAAATACCGTTTAGAAATAAGCATTTCTTCTTCCATGGAGATAATCTGATTTCCTTTACTTATAACGCCTCGATAAAAATCAGCTAATTTATGGGTTAATTCAATGACTTCTTTTTTCTGCTCCATTTCTGCAAGACCGCAGATATTTTCCAGTGTATTGTATAAAAAGTGGGGATTTAGCTGCGATTGTACACTAATAAGGGCGTATTTTCGTTTCTTTTCCTGCTCCTTTACCACTTTTTCCATCAGCCTTTTTGTTCTTCTCACCATTTTATTGAACTCTTTGGCCAACACCCCGATCTCATCTCTGCTGTTGATATCAAGAGAAACATCTAAATTCCCGTTTTGCACCTCTTTCACCACATGATTGATTTTTTTTAACGGCTTGGATACAAGATTTGAGATTAATAGTGTGATCAGAACAACACTCGCTATCATGATGAATCCAATCAGAAGGAATGACCTCATGAGCGGATTGTTTACCGCTAAAATGTTCTCGATCGGAACTAGAGCGACAAGGGTCCAGTTTAATTTAGGCAGTTCTTGAGAAACAACTAAATATTCTCTGTTATCCAGCGTAACCCGCTGTCCGCTTTTCTTTTGTTTTACCAATGTAAAATAGGGTTGACTTTTTATGGATTGGTAAAGGTTTGAAGGGTTATGATGGGATACAATCCTTCCGTCATGATTCACGATAAAAATATTCTCGCCCTGACCAAAATCAACTGAGTGATATTGCTTGCGAATCCAACTTTCTCTTAGATTTATTTGAATGGTCCCTAAAGGAAGTGCTGTCCTCTCCGAATTATAGCGCTGGAAAAAAGAAACGATGTTTAATTGTTTCCCATATAAAGTGTAGTTGCTATGATAGACTCCCCTCCAGGCTGTAGCTCGAACGGAGTGCTGTTTTAGCGTAATGGGTGATTGCATGCTTAGGACAGAAATCTCGCCCGAGTCATACACCAGACCATTGTTTGCAAAAATCATAATGGAATCAACATAATCTTTTGTTCCTTTAATTTCACTTAAGATATCTTTCACTTCCTGAATATTTCGGTGTTCCTCCAGTGAATGAGCGGGAACCTTTATAGAGGTATATTGTTGAATGATCGAGTTTGTCACAACTAATTCCGCTAATTCTTCTGTTTCGTTAAAAATTAACTCTAATTTATTTGATATCTGGCTAAAATTTTGATTGGTGCTATCAATAGTTTGTTGTACTAGAATTTTAGAGGAGATTTGATAGGTAATAAGCATGGAAAATGATAAAAAACCAATCACTAAGCATAACAGGAAAAAGGTTATTTTAGCATTTATGGAGAAGGCAATCGGTTTACGTTTCGTTACATATGAAGAGAGGTTCCTGTATGCTTTCATCGATATCACCTTATTTTTAAAAATAAAAACTATTATTTTTGTATCATATTAGCTAAGCCAAATATACTCTATCGTGTAAAAAATATAAATAGTAATATTCAGAATAGAAAAAATTTTGAACACAAGGTAAAATTTCTCCATGTTCCATTTGATGGATTCCAACTATACTCAAGTTATATTTGAAAAGGGGGTATAAGAATTGAGGAAAACGTTTACAATTTTCATGGCTATGGCACTCCTATTATCGATTGTTTTGGCAGGGTGCAGTTCAAGTGACAAGACTTCTTCAAAAGAAGAAAAGGAATCAGGTAAAACGACTATTCGTATTTTATCACGAATGGGCGGGGATGATCCGGAATCTAAAGCATTTAATGAGCTGTTAGACAAATTCATGAAGGAAAATCCTGATATTAAGGTTGTTGATGAATCCCTTAACGATGAGGCTGCCTTTAATAATAAGTTTAAGACATCTGTCGCGACTGGAAATGTCCCAGAAATTTGGGTGAACTATGGCGGGCAGGCATTTAAAGAATATGCCAAGAACATTGCAATGGATTTAACTCCAGTCCTTGAAGAAGACAAACAATGGTCTGACGCGTTCTTACCATTATTTGATACTTGGAAATATGACGATCTTCCTGGAGTTTATGGAGTTCCTTCTGAGTTTTATAGTATCGCGTTATTTTACAATAAAGAGCTGTTTGAAAAGATTGGGGCAGAACCACCAAAGTATATTGAAGATATTCCGGAATTGCAAAAGAAATTTGCGAAGGAAGACATTACCCTGCTTCGGATGGGCGATAAAGAAAACTTCCGCGGCGGCCACTTAATCAGTAATATCACTATGAAAAAGTTTGGCTTGCAAAAAACAGAAGATCTAGTCAGCGGCAAAGCGAAATACACCGACAAAGATATGCTTGAGATCTTCAAAATTATGAAACAGTGGGCTGATCTTGGCGTCTTCGGGGACAATATCGTAACGACTGACGATAATGAAGTCACTTCTGCGTTTACTAGCGGTAAAAGTGCGATGTTATTTAACGGAAGCTGGGGAATTTCATCCCTTGCTGAATCAGATATTGCCGATAAAATTGGCGTTATCCCATTCCCAGGATTTAAGGATGCGCCGGATCATCTAAATGCGTGGCATGGCGGCGCAGGCGGATACTCAGTGTTCAAGGAGATTAAAGGAAAAAAGAAGGATGCTGCAATCAAATTAGTAAAATACTTAACATCCGTCGATGCCTTCCAATACTACTTTGAAAAGGCCGGCGGGGGTGTATATCCGGTGAAAATGGATATGGATTCACTAAAAGTAGATCCGGTTACACAGGAATATACGAAAGCACTTGAATCTTCGAGTGAATTCTTAATGGAAATTACGGCATACGATCCGCGCCCGCAATTCCAGGATAAATTAAGAAACGAAATCCAAGGGATGTTTGCAGGAAACTCCCCTGAAAAGACAGCGGAAAATATTCAAAAATTCTCAGATAATCTAAAATAACGAAACCGCTGATACCGCTCCCCTATTTGGGTGGGGCGGTATCTCCTCAATTATTAAAAGGGGGGTATTAAAAATTTTTAACAAAAAACAAGCACTGACTATATCTGTCTTTTTACTGCCTTCTATTATTCTATATTCTATCTTTTTCATTGTACCAATTTTTCAAACCTTTTATTTGTCCTTCTTTTCTTGGAATGGAATCAAAGCTTCGCCGTTAATTTATACCGGCTGGGACAATTTCATCTTGATGTTTCAAGATGAGGGCTTTTATTTATCTTTGAAAAACGTGCTTATCTTTATCCTTGGTTCATTTATTCTTATCATGCCTTTTTCTTTTATTCTAGCATTAATTATTACTTCGAAAATCAAAGGAAAACGCTTCTTTCGAGTCAGCTATTTCATCCCGTCCATTCTGCCGCTGACGGCATTAGGACTTTTGTGGCAGTTTCTGTTAAAAGGGAAGGGTGGACTAATCAATAATATTTTTGTATCCATCGGTTTAGATCAATGGGCGATGGACTGGCTGGGCGATCCTGATATCGCTATTTTCTCCGTTGTTGCCGTTAATGCCTGGATTTTTTGCGGGCTAAATATGATCATATTTGCGAGCGGGATGGTATCGATCCCTGAAGAAATTTATGAGGCTGCTACAATCGACGGGGCCAATGGGTTTCAAAAAGTCCTATACATTACCGTTCCGTTAATGAAGGAAATCTTTAAAATCTTTTCGATTCTGGCCGTGACGCAGTCTATCCGTGTATTTGCGCAAGTCTATGTCATGACGGGCGGCGGGCCGAACGGAGCAACGGAGGTTCCGACTACCATGCTTTACAATCAATCCTTTGTATATAACAACTTTGGCGGCGGTAATGCCATTGCCACCTTTATTGTTGTAACAGCACTTGTTTCAACCATAGTCCTGAACCGCTTATTCCAAGGAAAAGCTCGTTCAGCTTAAAGACAGCGTTTAGAAAGGAAGGTGTAAAAATGAAAATTGGAAAAATCGTTATCTATGGGTTTGCCATCCTTTGTTCTATTTTTTTCCTATACCCATTATTCTTTAATTTGTTGTCTTCCTTTAAGGATAACGAGGGAATTTATAACGAAATACTAGCACTGCCTACTAAGTGGAGATTTGAAAACTTTGTTGCAGCATTTGAATCTGCCAACATCCATATCTCCATTATAAATTCGATTATTTATGCGACATTTGGAACATTGTTGTCATTGATCTTAGGGCTCCTTGCCTCTTATCCGCTGGCAAGGTTTAATTTTAAGCTGAATACGCCGATCTATTTGTATTACACTCTCGGATTAATGATACCAGTGTTCTCGATGTTGATTCCGATTTCACAGATTGTGACGGCTATTAATGGGTTTAATAATTACTTCGTGATGATCATTTTATATGCGGTTTTTGAGCTGCCATTGACCATTTTCTTAATTACGGGTTACATGAAGGACTTGCCTAAAGAATTGGATGAGTCCGCTATTATGGACGGATGCGGTCCATATCGTCTGCTATTTCAAATTCTGGCGCCATTAACGATGCCGGCCATCTCTACAGCGGGAATCCTAGCGTTTTTCGGCATCTACAATGATCTCGTCTGGAATGTCCTGTTTATAACCGATCACGATATGTATAACATCTCAATGGGTCTCCTTACCTTTGTAGGTAAAATGGGCACCTCCGACATGGGACCGATGTTCGCGAGTATCTTTATTACCATCATCCCAACGATTATCGTCTATCTATTCTTCCAGGAAAAAATTGAAAAAGGACTTGGTTCAGGATCTGTGAAAGGATAAGAGCCGCCTTTAGACTATTATAAAAAGGTTTGACAGTTTTAAAATAATTAGGTTTAAGCCGTACTTCCGCTGACCTGCCGGACGAAAAGGATACGGTGATTGAACTAGAGTTACTAGATTAGGAATATCATATACTGGTAAATTAGAAACAAAGTTTCAGTCGATTTCGAGCAGCTAGCCAAGCTCTACTTACCCGACTAAGGTGGTTCCAGCAGATTTCGGGCTATTAGACCAGTAGAATACAAGTATCTGATATTCACACAAGTAAAAAAGGGCCGGGCAGTGTTGCCTGGTCCTTCTTAAGGATAAAGCCCCTCAGTATAAACAGCCGTCATGGTTTGCGCGATTTCCTCAACGGTGCCCTGTTGTTCGTTACGGACGATTTCCCACAGATACATTTCGTTCGTAAAAAACCAGCCTTTGGCAACAAGTGTGTGGTTTAGCTTGGCTCGGGCCAGTCCATTTTTCTGGGCGAAGGCGATGTCTTGGGAAATTCGCTGAATAAATTTTTCACGGATGGCTTTCCATTTTGTTGCAATCGATGGCGATATGCCGATCGCCTGCTCAAACAGCCTCATCATGCTTCGTTCGGTTTCGGCCATTTTTAAAAACGCAGTTGCCTGCGAAAGGATAATCTGCCGCGCTTCCTCCTTTGTTTTTGGAAAAAATGATACCTCAGCAATTTCATAGAATTTTTCCATGACATCATCCATCAATACCATCAAAATTTCCTCTTTGCCCTCAAAATGAACATAGGCGGTTCCGTAGCCAATTCCTGCTTTTTTAATCATCTGTGAAATCGTTGCCTTTTGAAAGCCTTCCTCTAGAAAAACTTCCTTAGCGGCTTCCAGCAGCTTTTGCTTTGTCTTAATGGAACGTAAATGGCGTTTGTCAACCACATCATGTTTCTCCTTCATTTCCGCATCCTCCTGAACTCTATACCATCAAGAATATCTAAAAATAAGGTCGGTTACAAGATTGTTAATTTTCTGAAATATAATATTGACACCATGTCATATTTATTGATATATTTTCTTCAAGTAATAAAAAGGGGGAATTTCATAATGATGCAACCAACTGTAGAATATGCCAAACAGCTGGACAGTACAGACATGCTTAAACGGTTTCGCGATGAGTTTTATCTGAAGCAGGGCACGATTTATATGGACGGAAACTCATTGGGCCTGCTTTCGAAGCGCGCCGAACGAACACTAATCGAATCGCTGGAAGATTGGAAGGAGCATGGCATCGACGGCTGGACAAAGGGGACACATCCATGGTTTGATCTTTCCGAGAGATTAGCAGAATTATTGGCACCGCTCGTTGGGGCATCAGCTGAGGAAGTAATTGTAACCGGTTCCACGACGGTAAATCTTCATCAGTTAGTCGCGACATTTTATCAGCCGCAAGGAAAGCGAACCAAAATACTAGCTGATGAGCTGAACTTTCCAACCGATATTTATGCGCTGAAAAGCCAGCTCCACATCCACGGTTATGATCCAGATGAGCATTTGATTCGCGCCAAAAGCAGGGATGGCCGTGTCATTGAAGAAGAGGATATAATAGAAGCAATGACCGATGAGGTGGCTTTGGTGATTCTCCCGACGGTCCAGTATCGCAGCGGGCAAATTCTTGATATGAAACGATTAACCGAGGAAGCGCATAAACGCGGTATTTTAATCGGCTTTGACGGCTGCCATTCCGTCGGCGCGATTCCTCATTCCTTTAGTGAATGGGATGTAGACTTTGCTTATTGGTGCAATTACAAATATTTAAACGGCGGACCGGGAAGTGTCGGGGGGCTGTATGTGAACCGGAAACACTTTGGTGCGAATCCAGGCTTGGCTGGCTGGTTTGGTTCCCGCAAGGATAAGCAGTTTGACCTCGAGCATACCTTTACTCCTGCGGAAACAGCTGGCGCTTATCAAATCGGCACGCCTCATGTATTAAGTATGGCACCGCTGCTTGGCTCCCTAGAAATTTTTGCAGAAGCAGGGATTGAAAATATTCGTAAAAAGTCGCTGGAAATTAACCAGTATTTCATGGAATTGATTGAAGTGGAATTAGCGGGTCTTGGTTTTACGATTGGGAATCCTCGTGAAGATGTACGTCGAGGCGGCCATGTTTGCCTTGAACATCCTGAAGCCGCGCGGATTTGTAAGTCATTAAAAGAGAACGGGATTATTCCGGATTTCCGCGCACCGAACGTGGTCCGTCTTGCACCGATTGCGCTTTATACGTCTTATGAAGATGTTTGGAACGTGGTGCGAATCTTGAAGGAGATTATGGTTGAAAAGCAATATGAAAAATTTGCGAATGAGCGGGAGATTGTAGCTTAACTAGTAGGATTCGCGGATAAAGTGCAAAGATTCGCAGATAATGGGGCGAAATTCGCGGATAAATAACCCATATTCGCGGATAAATCTCAAAAATTTGCGGATAAACCAGAACAGAAGCGGCTATTGATTAAGATATCAGGCAGCGGCTTTATAAAAACATGTATATAAAAGGAAGGGCGGGGACATATGGAAAGTAAGATAGATAAGGGATTAAAGCGGGAGCTCAAAACAAAGCAGCTGACGATGATTGCGATGGGATGTGCCATCGGAACGGGGCTGTTCCTCGGAAGCGGTCTTGCAATTAGTACAGCAGGGCCGGGAGTCCTGATTAGTTATGCATTCGGAGCGTTTATTGTCCTCTTGCTCATGGGCTGTTTGGCGGAAATGACGGTTGCCCACCCCACCTCGGGATCATTCGGACTGATTGCCGAGAAATACATCCACCCGATGGCGGGTTACCTAGTCCGCTATTCGTATTGGATTGCTAACGTATTGGCTGTGGGAGTTGAAGTCAGCGCCATTGCCGTCTATATGAAATACTGGTTCCCAAGCGTGCCGGGAATGGTCTGGATTTTGCTGTTTGGTGCTGTGCTCATTTATGTGAACGCTACGAGCGTACACACTTTTGCCACCTTTGAATACTGGTTTTCGATGATCAAAATTAGTGCAATCATCGGATTTATTTTACTAGGTGCTTATGTTTTATTCGGATCCTCTGGCCCTGCAAACATTGGTCCTGAAAATTTCACAAATGACGGAGGATTTCTCCCGTTTGGCTTTAAAGGGGTCTGGATTGCCATCTTTATTTCGCTGTTTAGCTTTTTAGGAACCGAATTGATTGCCGTAACCGCTGGTGAAGCAAAGGACCCTGATGTGGCCGTGCCTAAGGCGTTGAAGGCAACGGTTTTCCGTCTGTCCACCTTTTATGTTTTGACGCTTGGCATCATGCTGATGATTGTTCCGTGGAAACAGGCGGGTATCGATAAAAGTCCATTTGTAAAGGTAATGGAAATTTTGAATATCCCCGGTGCCTCTGGAATTATGAATTTTATTATTTTGACCGCAGCTTTATCCGCGATGAACAGCCAATTATATGCGTCGACTAGAATGGTGTTCTCTCTGTCACAGGCAAGATTTGCGCCAGCTGTTTTTGGAAAGGTGAATAGTAAAGGAGTTCCATTATTTGCTCTGGCCGTTTCCGCCGTCGGGATTATAGTTGCCGCCGTGGTCAGCGCCGTGTTCCCGGGAACCTCGTACGCCTTTATGATGGGAATTTCGATGTTTGGCGCCATTTTTACGTGGTTAATGGTGTTTATCTCGCATTTATTTTTCCGAAAGATGTGGGAAAAATCAGGGGGACGCAAGCTGCCGGTGAGAATGCTCGGTTTTCCTTATTTGACCGTTCTTGGGGCTGTTCTGTTAGTGAGTCTGATGATTACCACCTGGTTTACACCGTTTAAAATTTTGCTTCAGTTCGGTATCCCGTGGCTGGTGTTTTTGACGGTTGTGTATTTCTTTTTTCATAAAAAGAGAGTCGATGCAGCTGCCCAGCAAGACATGATGATGAAAGATTGATTAGGGGGTCTTTAAAGTGAAAAACTCAGAGGATAAAAACTTAGAAAAAGGCATTCAATTAGACTTTCAAAAGGATATGTCTTATGGTGATTATCTGCGCCTTGACCAGCTTTTGTCGAGCCAGCACCGGCTTTCGGATCACCACGATGAAATGCTGTTTATCATCATCCATCAAACGAGCGAGCTGTGGATGAAGCTGATTTTGCATGAACTGAATGCGGCCATCGCCTGTATCCGCCAAAATGATTTGGAGCCTTCGTTTAAAATGCTATCGCGGGTCTCAAGGATTCAGCAGCAGCTCATCCAGTCATGGAGTGTGCTTTCCACACTGACGCCGTCCGAGTACATGCAATTTCGTGATAAATTAGGACGCTCTTCCGGGTTTCAATCCTATCAAAACCGCTTAATTGAATTTGCCCTTGGAAACAAGAATGCTCGCACTCTTGCCGTCTATCAGCATCAGGAGGAGTTATATCCGCTGATGGTGAAGGCGTTAAATGAACCGAGCATTTATGATGCGGCGATTTTTGCCCTTACGGCTCATGGGTTACAGGTAGATGAAAAAGCGCTGAACCGCGACTGGTCGCAAAACTATGAACATAATGATAGTGTCGAAGAGGCATGGCTGACGGTGTACCGCAATCCGGAGCAATATTGGGATTTATATGAGCTGGCGGAGAAGCTGGTAGATATCGGCAACCAGCAGCAGCTTTGGCGTTTTAATCATATGACCACGGTGGAAAGAATTATTGGCCATAAAACGGGAACAGGCGGCTCTTCTGGCGTTACCTATTTAAAGAGAGTACTAGACCAGCAATTTTTCCCAGAGCTGCTAAGTTTACGGACAAAGCTGTAGGGGGATGTGCTAGGCCGGCCCCCATCGCCGCTTTTTGGAGATACTTTTCAAATAAGTGCAGGAAATGTATATTATTTTGTACAAAATTTAATAACAATATTTTTGATTGGTCCTATGGGACAGACACCTTGGTTTGAGTGCGAGGTATGTCCCATAGGCGTTTCACCAGTTTGGGTGCAAGGTATGTCCCATAGGCGGGT
>NZ_BNDS01000032.1 GCF_014656545.1 Neobacillus kokaensis | reverse complement strand
GTAAAATTTCACCGGCTTTTTCATCTCAGAGAGGGGTTTTGTCCCAGCCTCTTTCTTATTTATAAGGAATCTTAATTTCCTTAAAATCCTCGGCAATATCAGTATTAGGAAAGATCTCTTGAGCCTCTGCCGCTAATTCCTTCCACGCAGTCTTATCATAGCGAGAGCTAATGTGTGTCAAACATAATTGCTTACATTCAGCCCTCCTCGCAATCTCAGCAGCCTGATGGGTAGTCGAATGGAAGTAATCAAAAGCAAGTGCCTCCTCCCCTTTCGAGAAGGTTGCTTCATGAATTAACAGATCCGCACCCCTAGCCAGCAACATCGCATTCTCACAAGACCTTGTATCTCCAAGAATGGTCACAATCCGTCCTTTTTGGGCAGGTCCTAAAAACTCGCTCGGCTCAATTACCCGGCCATCTTCTAATGTAACAGTATCACCATTCTTTATTTTTCGAAATATCGGCCCTGCCGGCACTCCTGCATCCATCAGCTTATCAGCCAGTAAGGTACCCGGCCTGTCCTTTTCTACAATTCGATATCCAAAAGAGGTAATGCCATGATCTAAAATCTTAGCCTCTACCAAAAATTGCTCATCTTCGAGCACAATCCCTTCGTCGATTTCGACAACCTTTAACGGATATTTCAAGTAGGTCTGGCTAATCGATAGACTTACCTGCAAAAATTCCTGAATTCCTTTTGGTCCATATACGGTCACCTCTGAGTCTCCGCCTTGAAATGACCGGCTTGACAATAAGCCGGGAAGGCCGTATATATGATCGCCATGAAGATGGGTGATGAAAATTTTTTCAATCCTCCTCGGTTTAATTGAGGTATGTAAAATTTGGTGCTGTGTAGCTTCACCGGCATCGAACAGCCAAACCGCCCCGCGCTCCTCGAGCAGTTTAAGTGCTATCGATGTGACATTGCGAAGCTTAGCAGGCATCCCTGCTCCTGTTCCTAAGAAAAAAATATCCACGACAAACCCTCCGTTCCAATTTACCAATATGGATAATATAGCATAAACATCTTTCAATTACCCGAAAATCATATGAAACAAAAGTAATTTCATACATGCAAATCAATATATTTGAGAAATCTAAGAGAAACCGATACTATTATTTTTGTTAATAAATACATAAGCGAGTATGCTGCAAGAAGAGAGGTAACTATATAGTGGAACAAAACATGACTTCATTAATCATGATTTTCGGGGCAACAGGTGATTTGGCAAAACGAAAGCTATTCCCTTCCCTTTACCGATTATTTGAACGAGGTAAATTATCAGAACGGTTTGCAGTAATTGGCGTAGGCAGAAGAACCCTTTCTAATGATGAATTTCAACAGTCTATAAAGGATTCAGTCACATCTGCGTTGGGAGAAAAGGACGACATTGAAGAATTCGTAAGGCATTTCTACTATCAATCCCATGATGTAGCCGATTCAAATTCATATTCAGCTTTAAAAAAGCTTGCTGACGAGGTTGATGAGCATTACCAGCTTGAAGGAAACCGGATTTTCTACCTGGCAATGGCACCAGAATTCTTCGGACCGATTGCTTTGCATTTGAAATCAGACGGCTTAACAGATGTCAAAGGTTATAAACGCCTGGTAATTGAAAAACCATTTGGGCATGACCTAGCATCCGCAAAAGAATTAAATCATCAAATTCGAACCGCCTTTTCTGAGGAAGAAATTTATCGAATTGACCATTATTTAGGAAAAGAGATGGTCCGAAATATTGAGGTCATCCGTTTCGCTAACGCAATCTTTGAACCGCTTTGGAATAACCGCTATATTTCTAATATTCAGGTGACTTCCAGTGAAAGCCTTGGGGTGGAAGAACGCGGCCGCTATTATGAAACAAGCGGTGCACTGCGTGACATGCTGCAAAACCATATGCTGCAAATGGTAGCACTACTTGCGATGGAACCTCCAATCAGCCTGACAACCGATGAAATCCGTTCAGAAAAAGTCCGCGTGTTCCGTTCCTTGCGAACCATCGAGGGTGATGAAGTAAAAGATTATTTTGTCCGCGGCCAGTATGATGCTGGAACTATTAATGGAAAACAAGTACCAAAATATCGCGACGAACCAATGGTAGATCAAGAATCTAATACCGAAACGTTTGTGGCCGGAAAAGTCATGATTGACAATTTCCGCTGGGCAGGTGTTCCATTTTATATCCGTACCGGAAAAAGAATGGAAACAAAATCAACGAAAATCGTTATTCAATTTAAAGATATTCCGATGAATTTATATTACCAGCCGGAAAAAATGCTGAATCCAAACCTGCTGGTGATTCACATTCAACCTGAAGAAGGAATTACCCTGCACTTAAATGCTAAACATGCAGGCGGTCACCTAGATGCCCAAACAGTAAAATTAAGTTTTTCAAATACAGGAACAAATGCAATGAACACGCCGGAAGGCTACGAAAAACTGCTTTATGACTGTATGCGTGGCGATGCTACGAACTTTACTCATTGGGACGAGGTTGCTTACTCCTGGGCATTTGTTGATAAAATTTCAAATGTATGGGCAAAGGAAAAGGCTGATTTTCCAAACTATAATTCCGGTACAATGGGACCTGATGCAGCGGATCAGCTCCTAGAAAAGGACGGATTCTTCTGGTGGCCGGTAACAGACTTAGATGTTGATACATGTAAATAAAAAAGTAGAAGCGGTCATTTAGTAAAGGAACCAAGCCTTTGTCCGCTGAACCTAACAACCATATAAAAAGCTCCACATGCTGATAACAGGCAAGTGGAGCTTTTAATCTTTTTCTTCGTTTTGATTCGGAAATGAGCGGAGAAAATCTTTATTAAAGCTTGTAGCAGTACCGACATGTTGTTTAGGGTCTCTCGTTTGCGAGCCGGCGCTTTCAATAATCTTTTTCCCATATTTCTCGCGTAAACTTGAAAGCGTATGAAGTAAAGGCTCCTTTTTGGCATCTTTCTCATAAGAAAATAAATCCAATTGCTTGTACGCATGATCGAGTTCAACTAAGTCGTATCCGGTGATCCCTAACAGGCGGACCGGATCCCCATTCCAATGCTTTAAAAAAAGCTGTTTAGCAATTTGCCCAACATCGTTTTTATGATCCATTGGGTTGGCCAGTTTTTTGCTTCTTGTAATTGTTTTTCGATCCTTATAACGTATCGTAATCCCCAGCGTAGTCGCTAAAACCTTTTTTCTCTTCAGCCTGACTGATACCGTTTCAGCCAATGATTCAAGCACATGAAATAACTCCTGTTGATTGCTGATATCCCTTGGAAGGGTCGTAGAATTTCCAATACTTTTAAAATCCTCAATTGCCTCCGGGTCAACAGGGCGCATGTCGTTTCCATTTGCCCGTTCTTTCAAGCGGATTCCATTAATACCGAGGAGTTTTTTTAACTGCAGCTCATTCGCCTTCGCTAAATCGCCAATTGTCTGAATCCCAATTGTTTTCAGCTTCTCCGCTGTTTTTTTGCCAACTCCATGCATCTCGTTTGCCTCTAATGGCCAGAGAACAGCTGGTATATCCCGCTTACGAAGAACTGTTATCCCTAAAGGCTTTTTCATATCAGAAGCTGTTTTTGCTAAAAATTTATTTGGAGCAATTCCGATACTGCAGGGTAAGTCAAGCTGTTCAAGAATTCGCTTTTGAATGCTTTCAGCAATATCGATTGGAGCCCCTAACTCAAAGCTATCGGTAATATCCATATAGCCCTCGTCAATAGAAACTGGCTCAACAAGCGGAGTATATTGCCTCAAGATTTCAAACATGCCTATAGAGGCAGCGCGATAGCGTTCGAAATTCGGCTTTTTGACAATCAGCTGCGGGCATAGTTTTTTCGCTTCCCAAAGGGGCATAGTGGTTTTAACACCGAATTTTCTCGCCTCATAACTGCAAGTAACAATAATTCCTCTGCGCTCTTCTACATTTCCGGCAATCGCCAGCGGCTTACCCTTGAGGGCTGGATCATAAGCCATTTCGACAGAAGCATAGAAGCTGTTCATATCAACATGTAAAATGACTCGTCCATTTTTTGGATACATCTCTTTCATGCCGACACACATCCTTACAAATTTCTATTTTAAGTATATCAAAAGGAGAGCCATAGCGTTAAGCCGGCTCTCCTTAAAGGAAATTATTGGTTTGTTACTTCATCGATTATGGAAAGTGTCATTTCCGCAAGCTTGTATAATTCTTCAAGCGGCATGCGCTCATTTGTTGTATGGATTTCTTCATATCCGACAGCAAGGTTAACGGTTGGTATCCCGAACCCATTAAAAACGTTGGCATCACTGCCGCCGCCGCTATGCAAAAGTTCACAGCTTCGCCCAATTTTTGCAGCTGCCTTTTTAGCTATTTCCACTACCTCGTCACCTTCACCAAACTTAAACCCAGGGTACATAACTTCTACTTCAACCTCAGCTCGGCCACCCATTGCAGCGGCAACAGATTCAAATGCTTCTTTCATCTTCGCAACCTGAGCATCCATTTTTTCAGGAATAAGTGAACGAGCCTCTGCTAAAATATCAACGCGGTCGCAAACGATGTTCGTCGCCTGCCCGCCCTCGAACCGGCCAATGTTTGCTGTCGTCTCATGATCAATTCGGCCAAGCGGCATTTTTGCAATCGATTTTGCCGCAATCGTAATCGCGGAAACACCTTTTTCCGGTGCCACACCAGCATGGGCTGTTTTACCGTAAATAATCGCTTTTACCTTTGCTTGTGTCGGCGCTGCCACAACAACATTACCAACTAGTCCGTCGCTATCAAGTGCATAGCCGTATTTCGCTTTCAATAATGCTTGGTCTATCGCTTTTGCCCCATGGAGACCAGATTCCTCTCCAACAGAAATGACAAATTGAATTAACCCGTGCGGAAGATTATTTTCCTTTAATAAACGAATCGTTTCAAGCATAACCGCAATACCGGTTTTATCATCTGCTCCTAGGATTGTAGTACCGTCAGTAACAACATAGCCATCCTTTATCGAAGGCTTAACACCTTTTGCAGGAGTAACGGTATCCATGTGACATGAAAAATAAATCGGATCTACGCCTTCTTTTGTAGCAGGCAATGTACAGATTAAATTCCCTGCCCCATGCCCGGTTACTGCTGTTGTATCATCTTCAAAAACTTCAAGGCCTAAATCCGTAAACTTTTGTTTTAAAACCTTGGCAATTTCAGTTTCAAATTTTGTTTCTGAATCAATTTGGACAAGCTCTAAAAATTCATTTAATAGACGTTCTTGATTCACCATCTTTAACCCCTCCGTATTATGTATTCACTATTTTAGTATACCTTTTCAAATTCTCAGCATCAAATGACAGAGTCCATTAAAAATTGTCCAGCTTCAGCGCCTAGCCCCTCAAGGTCACAAGCCAATATGTCAAGAAGGCTAAAGAACAGCCTTCTCGCCAGATCGACTTGTGCTTGTCGGGCCTGACCAAGGCGCTTGCGCTTTTCTAATTATAGCGGGATATTTCCATGTTTTTTATAAGGCCGCGATTCCTTTTTATTGCGAAGCATTTCTAATGCTTGAATAATTTTAATTCTAGTTTCACGCGGATCAATAACATCGTCAACCATACCTCTTGATGCGGCAACATATGGATTAGCAAATTTATCACGGTATTCTTCAATCTTTTGCTGCCTTGTCTGCTCAGGATTTTCACTGTTTTGAATGTCTTTTGCAAAAATAATGTTCGCTGCCCCCTGCGGCCCCATTACGGCAATTTCTGCATTTGGCCAGGCGAATACAAGGTCTGCCCCGATTGACTTGCTGTTTAAAGCAACATAAGCACCGCCATATGCTTTTCTTAAAATAACCGTCAGCTTTGATACGGTTGCTTCCGAATAGGCAAATAAAATTTTTGCCCCGTGGCGGATAATGCCTCCGTGTTCTTGTTTGACACCTGGAAAGAAGCCGGTAACATCCTCAAACGTAATAATGGGAATATTAAAGGAATCACAGGTACGAATAAATCTTGCTGCTTTATCAGAGGAATCGATATCCAACCCGCCTGCCATCACTTTCGGCTGATTGCAGACAAGTCCCACTGTCTCTCCTTTGATTCTAGCAAAGCCAACAACAATATTTTTCGCAAAATCTTTGTGGATTTCCATAAACGAATGATGATCGACTACTTGCTCAATGACATTTCGAACATCATATGGACGTACGGCATCGAATGGAATCGTATCGGTTAGATCCGGCCGATAATCATCCGATTCTTCTACCGCAGCCATCGGCGGCTTTTCTTGATTATTTTGCGGTAAATAGCTTAATAGCTTGCGAACCTGCAGCAAAACCTCTTCTTCTGATGCTCCTCTAAAATGAGCGTTGCCGCTAATGGTGTTATGTACATTTGCACCGCCAAGGTCTTCGGCAGATATCCTCTCTCCTGTAACGGTTTCAATGACCTTTGGACCAGTAATAAACATTTGACTGGTTTTCTCCACCATGAACACAAAATCAGTAATCGCAGGCGAATAAACGGCACCGCCCGCACATGGTCCCATAATCACGGAGATTTGCGGGATGACCCCAGAATAAATCGAATTTCGGTAAAAGATATGGCCATAACCATCTAGAGAAACAACACCCTCCTGGATTCGTGCACCGCCAGAGTCATTCAAACCGACAAATGGAGTGCCGTTTTTCGCAGCTAAATCCATGACGGTTGCAATTTTTTTGGCATGCATTTCCCCAAGAGCCCCGCCAAATACGGTAAAGTCTTGAGAAAACAAATAAATCGGGCGGCCATTGACTTTTCCGTAACCAGTCACAACCCCATCACCAGGACCTTTTTGATCATCCATGCCAAAATCAACTGTTCGGTGTTCAATAAATGGATTGAGCTCTACAAATGTGCCTTTGTCTACTAAAAGCTCAATCCGTTCGCGTGCTGTTAATTTCCCCTTTTCATGCTGCTTATCAATGCGCTCATCACCTCCGCCAAGCTCAACCTCTCTGCGTTTGTCGTATAACTCATTAATTTTTTCATAGATGTCCATTCCGACTACTCCTTCTTCCCTTTCTTTTCGCAAAGCTCAAATAATACACCTGAAGCTGATTTTGGGTGCATGAAAGCGATATCAGTTCCACCCGCACCTGGCAGAGGATTTTCATCAATCATGCGAATCCCTTTATTTTGTAACTCAGCAATTCTTTCTTCAATTGAATCCACACCTAGTGCGACGTGGTGGATCCCTTCGCCGCGTTTTTCAATAAATTTAGCAACCGCACTCTCCGCAGACATCGGTTCAAGCAGTTCTAATTTTATTTCTCCAGCCTGTAAAAAAGCTACTTTCACCATCTGACTTTCAACCTCTTCTATCTTTAGTAAAGGAAGATGTAAGACCTCCGTATAAAAAGGAAGTACAGCTTCAAGAGATTTCACAGCAATTCCTATGTGGTCGACTTTTTTGATCATTTAAACCCCTCTGTTCAATAGTAGGATAATTTTTCGACATTAATTGTATTCGTTAAAAAGTTCATAAATCCTTCCTAAATTGCATAGATGTTTCCGTTGTTCATTTAGGCTTTTCCTTGTACAATATATATTAATGATTATAGTCACGGGAGGAATTTATCTTGAAAAGTAAGAAAACGAGAAAAATTATTGTCTATTTAATGTTATTTGCGATGCTCGCCTCTACCCTCCTTATAGGAATCGGACAATTCTTATCTTAATAAACAAAAGGCGCAAGTGCCCAGTTAACGAAAAATACTAGTCGCTGGGCACTGGAGCTAGACGATAAAAAGGGACTGTTCCAATCAAGAACAGTCCCTTTCTTTTCTTAATTAATTGCCCCATGTTCTTTTGCCAATATTTCAAATGATTTTTTCGTTGTCGTTACTAATATTTTTGTTCCTAAAGGAATATGTGGAAATAATGAGCTAATGACTTCATTTTGGGTACGAATACACCCTTGGGATACATACTTTCCAATAGACGATGGCTGATTCGTCCCATGGATACCGTAAATTCTGCCGTCCGTTCCTTGGGCATCAAAACCAATCCATCTTGCTCCAAGGGGGTTTTTAGGGTCACCGCCCTGAATCTCGCCGCGGCGATAATAAGGATTTTCCGCTTTCACGGTAATAGTAAACACCCCTTCAGGCGTTAACTCGTCTGTCTTGCCAGTCCCAACACTTACGATAGTCTGCACTCTGTTATCCTTTATAAAGGCAAGTTCATTCGTACTCTTATTAACAATTACAAACGGGTCACCCGGTAATGGATTCAGTCCTAACGGCCACAATGGAGAGAGAAAAAAAGCAAGCAGGAGCGGCGATAAAATATTTGTCAATTACATCCACCTCCCTTTTTCCCCTAGTTTGCTCAAACACCTATCAGTCATTCATAACTTTCATAAATTAAAAAAGATGATCAGTAATGACCATCTCTTGTTTAAAGCATTTTTTCCAAAAATTCTCGAGCCCGTCCACTTTTTGGATTTAAGAAAAATTCAGCTGGAGGTGCATCTTCCACCAGCACACCGCCATCAAGGAATAATACCCGATCTGCCACTTCTCTCGCAAAGCCCATCTCGTGAGTAACTATAGCCATTGTCATTCCGGTGTGAGCGAGTGATTTCATGACTTCTAATACTTCCTTAACCATTTCCGGATCCAGGGCAGATGTTGGTTCGTCAAAGAGCATTACCTCAGGTTCCATAGCTAGGGCTCTTGCAATCGCAACCCGCTGTTTTTGACCGCCGGATAATCTCTTTGGATACTCGTTTGCTTTTTCTGACAAGCCAACTTTGTTTAGCAGCTCAAAAGCAATTTTTTCTGCTTGGTCCTTTGTCAGCCCTTTTACTTTCATTGGTGCATAAGTAAGATTCTGCAGCACAGTCTTATGGGGAAAAAGATGAAAGTGTTGAAAAACCATTCCAACATTTTGCCGCACCTTCATAATGTTTGTTTTCTTATCCGTTGCTTCTTGATCCCCGATCCAAATCTTCCCATTAGTTGGAGCTTCCAGAAGGTTCATGCAGCGCAGGAAGGTAGACTTTCCTGAACCTGATGGTCCAATGATGGCAACGACCTCTCCAGATTTAATCGTCGTGGAGATTCCCTTTAAGACTTCCAGATTACCAAAATTCTTATATAAATTTTCCACCTTAATCACTGCGTCTCATTCTCCTTTCCACCGCTTTACCTACGAAGGTTAAGGCAATAACCATTAAATAATAAATGATACCGGCCATAATTAACGGTTCAAAATAAGAATAATATTCTGCTCCTACCTGATATGAACGGCGCATAATATCCATTACACCGATCGTTGTTACAATTGCGGATTCCTTCGTAAGGGTAATGAATTCATTCATTAAGGCAGGAAGGATGTTTTTCAGTGCCTGCGGCAGGATAATATCCCACATCATTTTTCCATATGGAACCCCTAATGCCATAGCTGCTTCCTGCTGGCCTTTATCAACTGCTAGAATTCCTGCACGGATAATCTCTGAAATATAAGCGCCCGAATTAAGTGAAAAGGAAAGGACTGCTGCAGTATATGGTTCAATTTGAAATCCAAATATCTGCGGGGATCCAAAGTAAATCAACATTAACTGCAGGACAAGCGGTGTACCACGAAAGATGGATGTATAAAAGTCGGCAAACCACCCTAGTATTTTGATATTGCTTATTTTAAATAAAGATAAAATAATACCGAAAACAAACCCTAATACCGCTGCTAACGCAACAATTTTTAAGGTAACCAGTATTCCTTTCAGGATATAAGGTAATGAAGGGATGAATTGCATAAAATCTAATTCCATGCATATACCTTCCTTTCTTTAGAAAATAGTAGAGACGTCCGAAAGAAAAGGATTCTTCCAAACGTCCCTAGGTTAAGAAGATTATTGCTCTCCGCCAAACCACTTTACAACTAATTTATCAAGTTCACCATTTTCCTTCATTTTCTTCAATTCTTGATTAAACTTTTCTGTTAAATCACTATTTTTTGGGAACGCAATTGCGGATCCTTCTACACCTTTGGCTTCAAAGGTAAAACCAGTTAGATCCTTCTCTTTTGTAAGATACCCTTTCGCCACTGTATCTTCAATGATAACTGCGTCAAATCGGCCAGATTTAATTTCTTGAATTAAATCTGGGATACGGTTACGGTCTTCAATTTTAATATCAATTGTTTTGGCGATCTCTTTTGCTTGTCCTTCCTGAATGGAGCCAAGCTGAACACCTACTGTTTTTCCCTTTAAATCTTCAAGTTTGTTAATACCGCTATCTTTTTTAGATACAATCATGAAGCCTGCAGTATAGTAAATATCACTAAAGTCAACGTTTTTCTTTCTCTTTTCTGTCGGTGTCATCCCTGCTAAAACAAAGTCTGCTTGTCCAGATTTTAACGCTTGAACAAGACCATTAAATTCCATGTCTTTGACTTCTACTTTATAGCCTAGTTTTCCTGCAATAGCTTTAGCTAAATCAACATCAAAGCCAATAATTTCATCACTTTTTTCAGTCTCAATATATTCAAATGGTGCATAGTCTGCTGAAGTTCCCATTACTAACACCTTTTTATCAGTGCCGCTCTTACTATCCTTTTCACTTGAACCACAAGCTGCCAGACCCACAGCCATTACCATTGATAACAATAGTATTAGTACTTTCTTCATTTGAATTCCTCCTTAGGTGCTATCCTATTTAAAAAGTTATATTATTTACTAATTTAATAATTATTCAACGTATTGAATTTTAACACATATAAATAATTATGCAAATATATTTTTAAAAATTCCCGAAGGTTTTTTTACTATAAATTTTTCCATTAAAAAAGTCAACCTCATGATGAGATTGACTTCTCTATGAAGGAATTAAATTTCTTCACAATATTTATCAAATTCCTGCTGTAATCTTGTAACAACAGTCGCAGGATCAAAGCCTTCTATTTGATGTCTTTCTACCATAGTACAAATTTTTCCATCTTTCAGCAAGGCAAAAGATGGTGAGGATGGCGGGTATCCAGTAAAATAACTTCTTGCCTTTTCAGTTGCTTCTTTATCCTGCCCGGCAAAAACCGTTACAAAATGATCTGGACGCTTATCATAATGAACCGCATGTGCAGCCGCTGGACGAGCTATACCACCGGCACAGCCGCAAACCGAATTAATCATTACTAATGTTGTGCCTTCTCTATTTAGTGCAGACTCCACTTCTTCCGGAGTAGTAAGCTCTTCATAACCCGCTGTGGTAATTTCCTGACGTGCCTGACGGACAACATCATTCATGAAAAAATTGAAATCCATACCCATTAATATTTTCACTCCTTTAATTTAAGCCTATAGTTACATATTAACAGTAAAAATGTATTTTTTCCAAATAGTAATACCTATAAAAATTTCTTAAAAAGAATATCCACTGCTGCAGCGACTGTTTTCCCCCCTGCAATGACTTCATTCTCTAGTTTTGGTAAAAGATTTTTAATTTGGGGATGATGGTAAAAATGATAATGCAGCTGATCTGCAATATGTGCATGAAGCCATTCACGTGATTGCACTTTTCTCCTTTCCTTAAAAACCCCTGATGATTTCCCATTTGCTTCAAAGGTTTTGATGACATCCCAAACATCGCCTATTCCTTCCTCCGTAATGGATGAACAGGTATGTGCTTTTGTCACCCACCCTTTTGTCGCTGGCTGGAGAAAGTGTAGAATCCGATTATATTCATGCTTCGTTTTTTCCGCCTTCAGTTTATTATCGCCATCAGCCTTATGAACAATAATCGCATCGGCTAATTCCATTATCCCTTTCTTCATCCCCTGTAATTCATCACCCGCACCAGTTAGAACAAGCAGCATGAAAAAATCGACCATGTCCCTGATAATGACTTCACTCTGTCCGACACCGACTGTTTCAATTAAAATTACATCAAAGCCGGCAGCTTCGCAAACTATCATTGATTCTCTTGTTTTTCGATGCACGCCGCCAAGCTTCCCAGCAGAGGGAGAAGGTCGGATAAATGCCAGTGGGTTCCTTGCAAGCTTTTCCATTCGGGTTTTATCGCCAAGAATACTTCCGCCGCTGATCCTTGAACTAGGATCAATGGCAAGTACTGCCACTTTTAGCCCTTGGCTGCAAAGATAATTTCCAAAAGCCTCAATAAATGTACTTTTTCCAGCACCCGGCACCCCGGTTATGCCGATACGAATTGAATTACCGCTGTATGGCAAAAGCCTTTGCAAGAGTTCCTGTCCCTTTTGGAAATGATGCTCGGCATTACTTTCAATCAAAGTAATAGCCCTTGCCAGGAGTCCTCTGTTACTACTTAATACTCCATTGAATAATTCATCTATCGTAGGCTCTGAAGCCTTACGTTTGGTAAAGCGGCTGTTTTTTTGCAGGGAGGCCGTCGAAGCTGCATGCTCCTCCCCTTTTCTTACCACACTTGAGCAAAGCTCGGGATTGTTTGGATCATTCCATTCTGGTTTATAATCAGCCGTCATTTAGTTTGCCACTTCCTCATAACCGAGCTGCTGATAGATTGCTGTAATTACCTTTTGCGCCGCTACCGGTATAACCGTCCCCGGCCCAAAGATCGCAGCTGCCCCATGTTCATATAAAAATTGATAATCCTGGGCTGGAATTACACCGCCAACTACTACTAAAATATCTTGACGACCTAATTTTTTTAGTTCTTCAACCAGCTGTGGCAAGAGAGTCTTATGCCCGGCAGCCAGCGAACTCATTCCAATTACATGAACATCATTTTCAACGGCTTGCAACGCTGTTTCTTCCGGAGTTTGGAACAATGGACCAATATCAACATCAAATCCAAGATCAGCAAACGCAGTTGCAATGACCTTTGCCCCGCGGTCATGTCCATCCTGCCCCATCTTTGCTATCAAAATTCTCGGCCTTCTACCTTCATTATCAAGGAATTCATCAGACATTTGTTTTACTATTGTAATTTCATCTGCATTACTAAACGCTGTGCTGTATACCCCGCTGATGGATTGAATAACGGCTTTATGTCTGCCGCAGGCTTTTTCAATAGCATCGGAAATCTCTCCTAGTGTGGCCCGGTTACGCGCCGCCTTGACAGCCAGCTCTAACAGATTACCTTCTCCCGTTTCGGCCGCATGAGCTAATAACAGCAGCGCCTCTTCAACCTTTTGGTTGTCACGGCTCTCCTTAAGGGCATTTAATTTTTCAATCTGCTTTAATCGGACTGCCGTATTATCGATATCTAAAATATCAATCGGTTCTTCCTTTTCAAGGCGGTATCGATTAACACCGATAATCGTTTCTTTGCCAGAATCAATCTGAGCCTGTCTTCTAGCAGCTGCTTCTTCAATTTTCATCTTTGGAAGACCAGTTTCAATTGCCTTTGCCATGCCGCCAAGATTCTCTATCTCCTCGATATGGGTCCAAGCGCGTGTGACAAGTTCGTCCGTTAGTTTTTCAACATAGTAGGAACCAGCCCATGGATCGATTACCTTTGTAATCCCGGCTTCTTCCTGCAGGAATAGCTGTGTATTGCGGGCAATTCTTGCTGAGAAGTCCGTTGGCAGGGCAATTGCTTCATCAAGTGCGTTAGTATGTAGCGATTGTGTATGTCCCATTGCGGCAGCGTGAGCTTCGATCAGCGTCCGTGTCACATTATTGAATGGATCCTGCTCTGTCAAACTCCAACCTGAAGTTTGTGAGTGGGTGCGGAGAGCCATTGATTTTTCATTTTCCGGCCCAAATGTTCTCATCATTTTTGCCCAAATTAATCTGGCAGCCCGCATTTTGGCAACTTCCATAAAATAATTCATGCCTATCCCCCAAAAGAAAGACAGTCTTGGAGCAAACGTATCAATATCAATTCCGGCTTTCAGGCCAGTTCTCACATATTCCAGTCCATCAGCTAGAGTGTAAGCCAATTCTAAATCTGCCGGTGCTCCCGCCTCCTGCATATGATAGCCGGAAATACTGATACTATTAAACTTTGGCATATATTTAGATGTATATTCAAAAATATCAGCAATGATTTTCATCGACATTTCCGGCGGGTAAATGTACGTATTGCGGACCATATATTCTTTTAAAATATCATTTTGAATCGTTCCGGACAGTTTTTCTTGACTAACTCCCTGCTCCTCAGCAGTGACAATGAAAAAGGCCAGCACAGGCAGTACTGCACCGTTCATCGTCATTGAAACGGACATTTGATCAAGAGGGATACCATCAAATAACGTTTTCATATCAAGAACGGAATCGATGGCAACCCCTGCTTTGCCAACATCACCGACAACGCGCGAATGATCAGAGTCATAACCTCTATGTGTGGCCAAGTCAAATGCAACCGATAAACCTTTTTGTCCCATAGCAAGGTTACGACGATAAAAAGCGTTACTTTCCTCTGCAGTGGAAAAACCGGCATATTGTCTAACAGTCCACGGACGATTTACATACATAGTTGAGTAAGGTCCTCTCGTGTATGGCGGCAGACCTGGAAGATGGTCAATTTGTTCAAGCCCTTCGAGGTCTTCTTTTGTATAAAGCGGTTTCAATTTTATCTGTTCGTTTGTTTCAAACAGCAACTTTTCGATGGAATTCTGAATTTCTTGATTGACCCTTTTTTCCCACTCCTCTTTTGTCATTAGAGTCTGTTCGTTAAACAGTTTGGTATTTTGAAAATCAGGCTTTTTGTGTTTCATCCACGGACGCCTCCAGTGCTTTAAGAATAGCAGCAAGTGTTTCATAGCAATTGCATTTCACATGGATAAACTGCTTAATTCCTTCCGCCAGCCACTGACTTTGATTTTCTTTGTCAGGGAGTCCGGCAAGTAAAAATGTCTTCTCAGGAAAATCCTGCTTTAATGCAGTTAAAATTTCATGACCAAACAACTCATATTGTTCATTTGTACCACAGATGCAAATGAACTTAGATGGCTGTTGATTTAAATAAACTCTTGCTTCTTCAATTGTGAAAATTGGTGTGCTTTCTACTGTCTTGATTCCGCCGGCAGACAGAAAACCTTTCATAAAATCAAGCCTTGCTTTTTGCTGTTTTAATTGGCCCAAGCAAAGCAGACCTAAAGCTGGAGGAACCCCTTTTTGTTCTTCCAAAACCTTTGCTTTTCCTCGTAGTTCCTCAAATGATTCCGCTAATCTTCTTTTCGGGATGATATTTATCTCCGCGTGTTCTTTAACTATCTCATTCTTTACATGAATAACGGACTCATCAAGATTTACATACACATTTGTGCCGACAATGCTTTGTTTTCTAGTATCTGCATCCTGTTTCTTTTTTGTAAAAACTTCAGCAATTTTCTTCTTCAGCCAATTTGTTTTTATTCCTTCTAGAATACCGCCATTTGCCTCGATCTCTTGAAAGAACGCCCAAGCCTTCTCAGCCAGTTCATTTGTCAATGTCTCTATATACCAAGAGCCTCCCGCAGGGTCAACTACCTTATTTAATAGTGCTTCCTCTTTTAAAATCAACTGCACATTACGGGCAATTCTTTCTGAAAATGGGCTAGCCCCGGCAAGTTCATCAAAAGGGGCAACATGCAAATATTGAACCCCTCCTAACACGGCAGCAAACGCTTCGTTAGCAGAACGAAGGAGATTCACATGCGGGTCGTATACTGTTTTCGTAAAATGGGAAGTCTCAGCAGCAATCTGCATGCCCCGGTCTTTCTCAGAAACACCATAAAGTTCTGTAATCCGGTTCCAAATAATTCTGGCTGCCCGAAGCTTTGCAAGCTCCATAAAGAAGTTAGCACCAACGGAAAACTGAAATACCATTTTCGAAAGAGCTCTAACAGACTCCATACCGCTCTCCGTCAGCTTGTCAAGATAATAGACACCTGTTGCTGCGGCAGCCGCCAGCTCCTGGACAGCGTTAGCACCGCCATTATGGTATGGTGTTGTATCAATAAGAACGGTACGTAAATTAGGAAAATGATGGTCTGCTTGCTTTATTTCCGCTGTCCAATCTTGAAGTGCCTCCATTTCAATTGTTCCTTTTTCAGTAAAAAGGGCAATTGGATCACTAGCAATATAGCCAGTCAGCTGGGAACCGCTTGATAGATTTGCAAGCAGCTTGGTTTGGAACTGTTTTGAATTAATCGCAAATGGATAGGAATTTACCTTTTCCCCCAAACATTCTAAAAAACAATCTGCAATATCGTTTGAAATTTCAAATGAAATCGCAGTCTGTCCCTTTGTCAAGGCATCCTCAAGTTTTTGGCTGAGTTCCTCAGCAGTTTTATAGGGAATTTTCTGCGCAATCTTCCATTCATTTGTAAGATAGCCTAACAGGCTTGTACCCCTTCTAAAATCGGTTCCGCCCGGAAATTCCGATATAGAACGTTCGTCCTTTTTTGTGTAAAGCGGTTTCAAAGTAATCGTTTCATATGTAGTACTTTGTAGCGATTCGACCGTTTTCCCTTTTAGCGATTGCTCAGCTTTCTCTTTCCAATCATCTATTGATTTTTTTTGGAATTTCTGACTCCTTATTTGGTCCAAACTTCTTCTCCCCCTTCCGTGTGTTTATGTTTTTATTTTATGGCACATTTAACAAACAGGCAATGAAAACAGATTGCAAAACTTCCATTTGATTGGATATTATTGATTGACAACAAAATTTTTCCATATTATTCTATAGTTAGCTACTTTGCATTACAAAGTAGTTTGATTTTAGCATACTATCTTGTATTACCATATACTGAGTGAAGGGAGGCGCATTATGTCGTTAAGGAGTCAATTATTAAAAGGTATATTGGACGGCTGCGTACTTTCAGTGATAAAAAAAGAACCGGCATATGGCTATGAGCTTTCGAAAAAACTTCAGGAGGCAGGACTTGAAGATGTTAGTGAAGGCACCATTTATCCTGTCTTGTTAAGACTGCAAAAGAATGGCTACATCTGCGGGGAAATGCAGCCTTCTGAGTCAGGACCAAATCGCAAATATTATTACTTAACAGAAGCGGGAGATAAGGTTTTAGGTGAGATTGCAAAAGAATGGGAACAAATCGTCATACCCGCAAGCTTACTATTAAAAAGGGGGATTTAAATTAATGGAAGCAAAGCAATTGATTGAATTAAATAATCAACGCAGAACAGAATTGACAGCTGAAAACGAAAAATACTATAACGATTTTATGCTGTATATAAGACTGCAGTTTTTTCTTTCGGAACAGCAGTCGGAAGAAATATTAATGGAGATATTGGAGCATTTAATTGAAGGACAAAAAGAGGGAAAAACTGCCGCAGACGTTTTTGGAGACGACCCAAAAGCATTTGCAGACGAACTGATTGAGCAGCTGCCAAACGAGAATAAAAAAAGTATCGTTCAATTCTTTTCTAGGATTGCATTCAATCTATTTAGTTATTTCCTAATAATCCATGGCTTGATAGTTTTAATTGGATCTTTCTTTAAAGAAGTTGATTCGGTGGTTTATCCCGTTAAAGCTGCCATGATTTCCTTGTTAATTTTCGTATTCAGTCTTTTTGGGGTTTGGTTTATTTTTGGGATTATTAATCAATCACTTTTTAAAGAAAAGAAAAGTACAGTTACGGATTACATAAAGATAGGGCTAATCGGCAGTATAGGCATGGGATTGATTATTGCTGCCGGTTATTTTCTTCCAAATATAGGGCCATCTTTATATTTGCCATGGTATGCCTACTTCATTTTAGGCGGACTGATTTGGGGAATTTCTTGGGTGATGAAAAAATGAACGGAATAATACCGCTGCCAAATTAGGCAGCGGCTTTTTTAATAGATTGAAGTGTTTGATTTTGACATATTTTCGATAATCTCTTTTACTCTCGCAAGAAAACGTCCGCAAACAAGACCGTCTAATACGCGGTGATCAAGCGACATACAAAGATTAACCATATCACGAACTGCAATCATGCTATTATTCATGACAACCGGACGCTTCACAATGGATTCAACTTGTAAAATGGCTGCCTGCGGGTAATTGATAATTCCCATTGATTGGACAGAGCCAAATGAGCCGGTATTGTTAACGGTAAAGGTTCCACCCTGCATATCCTCCGCTTTAAGTTTTCCATTTCGTACTTTCCCAGCAAGCTCAGAAATTTCGCGGGCAATCCCTTTAATTGTTTTTTCATCAGCATTTTTAATGACCGGCACAAATAAAGCATCATCCGTCGCTACCGCGATTGAAATATTAATATCTTTCTTCTGAATGATCTTATCGCCAGCCCACATAGAATTGATCTGCGGAAATTCCTTCAGGGCCTGGGCAATAGCTTTGACAAAGAAAGCAAAGAAGGTTAAATTGAAGCCTTCCTTTTTCTTAAATTCATTTTTGAGCGAATTACGGTATTCAACCAGGTTGGTCGCATCCACTTCCACCATGGTCCAAGCATGCGGTGCCTCATGCTTGCTGCGAAGCATATTTGCCGCAATTGCTTTACGTACACCAGTTACTGGAATCTCAACATCACCAGCAGCTACAGGGATATTGGCAGCAGGTGCTGCTTGAATTGACTCAGCTGCAGGCTTGACTTGCTCCTGACTAACAGCAGGCGCTGCTGTCTGTGAAGTCACTGCCGCTCGCTGTCCTGCAGCAGGAATACTTCCAGATTCAATTAATTGCAAAAGATCTTTTCTAGTTATTCGGCCGCCTGCCCCGCTGCCTGACACCATTGTTAAATCGATACCATGTTCTTGTGAAAGTTTCAATACTGCCGGTGAGTAGCGGGCTTTGTTACCTTGGCCTGCATCAGTGGTATCTTCAGTGGAACCAGCGGACACTTCCTGCTTGCTTTCAGGCGCAGGCGCATCCATACCAGCTTCTGCACCGCCTTCTATTTCAATGGTACAAATAATTTCCCCAACAGCTAATGTATCGCCTTCTGCTGCAATAAGTTCTTTAATGACCCCAGCAAATGATGATGGCACTTCCGCATTTACTTTATCTGTCATGACCTCGGCAAGAGGATCATATTTATTCACTTTATCCCCGACGTTAACCAGCCATTTACTAATCGTGCCTTCTGTTACGCTTTCGCCTAACTGCGGCATTTTTATTTGTTCAACTGCCAATGGTATTACCTCCTAAGCTTAAGATCCGCTAAGATCAATTAGAATTCAGCCAATTCTCGCATTGCCTTTTCTACCTTATCAGGATTGATCATAAAGAACTTCTCCATTGTCGGAGCATACGGCATTGCAGGGACATCTGGTCCGGCAAGACGCTTAATTGGTGCGTCTAATTCGAATAAGCAATGTTCTGCAATAATCGCCGCGACTTCACTCATAATACTGCCTTCCTTGTTGTCCTCCGTCACAAGCAAAACCTTCCCCGTTTTAGATGCAGCTTCGATAATAGCTTCTTTATCGAGCGGGTAAACTGTTCTCAAATCAAGAATGTGAACTGAAATTCCATCATCAGCCAGTTTCTCAGCAGCCTGTAAAGCAAAATGAACACAAAGTCCATAGGTAATAACCGTAATATCTTCCCCTTCACGTTTTACATCTGCTTTCCCGATTGGCAGTGTGTAGTCCTCTGCTGGTACCTCTCCTTTTATTAATCGATATGCCCGTTTATGTTCAAAGAAAAGAACAGGATCATTGTCACGAATCGCAGCTTTTAATAGGCCCTTTACATCATAGGGCGTTGATGGCATCACAATTTTAAGCCCCGGCTGATTCGCAAAAATAGCTTCCACTGATTGTGAGTGATAAAGCGCTCCGTGAACACCGCCGCCGTAAGGCGCCCGAATAACTAGCGGACAGTTCCAATCGTTATTTGAACGATATCGGATTCTTGCTGCCTCTGAAATAATTTGGTTAACAGCCGGCATTATGAAATCAGCAAATTGCATTTCAGCAATCGGCCGCATTCCATACATTGCAGCTCCAATACCAACACCAGCAATTGCCGATTCTGATAGCGGTGTATCTATTACTCTTTCTTCACCAAATTGTTCATATAAACCTTGCGTTGCTTTAAAGACACCGCCCTTTTTCCCTACATCCTCACCGAGTACAAAAACCTTTGAATCTCGTTCCATTTCTTCTCGAATAGCCATTGTAACGGCATCAATATATGAAATTATTGCCATGTTTCATCCCCCTATCAATTCTCATAAACAAATTTCAACGCATCCTCTGGGACTGCATACGGTGCATTTTCTGCATAGTCAGTAGCTTCATTGACTATCTTCATGACTGAATCGTTTATTTCTTTTTCGATTTCATCTGTCATTACACCAGTTTCCTTTAAGTAAGCCCCAAATGTGATGATTGGATCTTTTGTTTTCGCTTTTGCCACTTCGTCAGGGGCACGGTATGAGCGATCATCGTCATCAGAGGAGTGAGGGGTTAGACGATAAGAAACCGTTTCAATTAATGTTGGTCCCTCGCCGCGGCGTCCTCTTTCTGCTGCTTCTCTAACAACCTTGTATACTTCTAAAGGGTCATTACCGTCAACCGTGAAACCAGGCATCCCATAGCCAATTGCACGATCAGATACTTTTTCACATGCCAATTGTTTTTCAATTGGAACAGAAATTGCGTATTTATTATTCTCACACATGAAAATGACAGGCAGTTTATGAACACCTGCAAAGTTTGCACCTTCATGGAAGTCTCCCTGATTAGAAGAACCTTCACCAAATGTTACGAATGAAACGAAATCCTTCCTCTCCATTTTACCGGCAAGAGCAATACCAACTGCATGAGGCACTTGAGTTGTAACTGGAGATGAACCGGTAACAATCCGGTTTTTCTTTTGACCAAAATGCCCCGGCATTTGCCGTCCGCCTGAGTTCGGATCCTCAGCCTTAGCAAATCCTGACAGCATAAGTTCACTTGCAGTCATACCAAATGTGAGTACCACTCCTAAATCGCGGTAGTATGGCAGAACATAATCCTTTTCCTTGTCAAGCGCAAAAGCGGCGCCAACTTGTGCTGCCTCCTGCCCTTGACATGAAATAACAAATGGAATTTTTCCTGCACGGTTTAACAGCCACATTCTTTCATCAATGCGGCGGGCTAAGAGCATCATTTCATACATCTCTAACACCTTTTCATCGCTTAAACCTAGCGCTTCATGACGCTTTTCTACCATATAGTCCATCCTCCCGTTTATTTAAGTCACACACGTAAAAATTTACGCATTTTCCAGATGTTAGAAGCTTTTGAAAAAGAATTCGGCTTGCCCGGCCGACTCCTTTAATTATCTTTTTTCGACCGAAAAGGTTCCCTTTAAATTTATCCATGAATTGCTTTTCCATCCACAGCCAATGCTGCTTCGCCAATTGCTTCTGACAAGGTTGGATGTGGATGAATCGTCTGAGCAATTTCCCATGGTACAGCATCTAATACCATTGCAAGACCTGCTTCTGAAATCATGTCTGTTACATGCGGTCCAATCATATGGACGCCCAAAAGATCATCTGTCTCTTCGTCAGCAATAACTTTTACAAAGCCATCTGATTCACCAAAAACAAGTGCTTTACCAATTGCCTTGAAAGAAAATTTACCTACTTTCACTTTGTGTCCTTTTTCAATCGCCTCGGCCTCAGTAACCCCGACACTAGAAACCTCCGGATTACTATAAATACATCTAGATACAAGCCGATAATCAAGCGGCATAGGATGTTTCCCGGCGATATGTTCCACTGCAATAATTCCTTCATGTGATGCAACATGTGCCAACTGCAGACCGCCTATACAATCTCCAATCGCGTAAATATGAGATTCCTTCGTTTGAAAAAATTTATTTGTGGCAATGTAGCCTTTATCAATTTGAATCTCTGTATTATCAAGGCCAATCCCTTCTATGTTTGCCTGTCTGCCAACAGAAACCAGCATCTTTTCAGCCTTAAATTCTTTGACCTCACCCTTAACCTCTGCTGAAATGGTCACACCTGTATCCTTCACAAGTGTTTCAGGCAGAACTTTTGCTCCGGTTACAACTTTAATTCCTTTTCTCTTTAACAGCCGTAGCATTTCTTTAGAAATTTCATGATCCTCAGTCGGAATAATACGATCTGCATACTCGATCACCATTACTTCAACACCAAAATCAGACAGCATTGAAGCCCATTCAATCCCAATAACGCCACCGCCCACAATGATAATAGAACCAGGAAGGGTTTCCATTTCTAATGCTTCATCAGAAGTGAAAACAATTTCCCCATCAACTTCTAGACCAGGAAGGGTTCTCGGTCTAGAACCAGTTGCAATAATTACATTTTTCGGGATCAGCATTTCGTTTTCAGCACCGTTATTCATCTCGACCGAAATCGTCCCAGGCATTGGCGAGAAAATAGAAGGTCCAAGAATACGGCCAAGACCTTCATACACATCAATTTTCCCCTGCTTCATTAAATGTTGGACACCTTTATGAAGCTGGTTAATGATCCCGGTTTTGCGTTCCTGAACTTTTGCAAAGTTTAAAGTAATATCATTTGCAACGACACCGAAATCTTCACCACGTTTTATGGTCGCAAAAACCTCCGCACTTCTTAATAGTGCTTTACTTGGAATGCAACCTTTATGTAAGCATGTACCTCCTAGTTTTCCTTTTTCCACAATTGCTGTTTTTAAGCCTAGCTGAGAAGCACGAATAGCAGCCACATACCCCCCGGTACCGCCACCTACTATCACCAAATCATATTCATGTGCCACTTTGTTTTCCTCCGAACATCTATATTTTAGCTTTTTTTATCTTTCCAGGATAGATTTTTACTTTTTCCTCTCCACGTAAAACTCTCAGAGCCCCTTCTGCCAGTGCTCGAAGTTCATCTTCACCTGGCTGAACAATCACATCTGCAATCCAATTGATACGATTGGATATGGCAGTTACAAAATTCCTGCCATAGGCTAAACCACCAGTTAAAATAATGGCATCAACTTTGCCTGATAAAACGGTGCTGGCAGCACCTACTTCCTTTGCAACTTGATAGGCCATGGTATCATAAATCAATTTTGCTTGTTTATCACCAGCTGCTATTCTCTCTTCTAGTTTAACTGCGTCATTAGTCCCGAGATAGCCGACAAGTCCTCCTTGCCCAACAAGCATCTTCATGATTTCTTCCCGGAAATATTCACCCGAAAAGCACAAGTCCACTAAATCACCGCAAGGCACTGTCCCAGCCCTTTCCGGACTAAACGGACCTTCACCATGAAGTCCATTATTAACCTCAATAACCCTTCCTTGCTTATGAACCCCAACTGTTATTCCTCCGCCCATATGAACAACAATAAAATTTAGTTCATCATAACTTCTGCTAAATTCCTTTGCGACCCTTCTCGCAACGGCTTTTTGATTTAAAGCGTGAAAAATGCTTTTTCGTTCAATTAACGGGAATCCGGAAATCCTGGCAATGGGATCAAGTTCATCCACTACAACAGGATCAACGATATAGGCAGGGATATTAAGACCCGCGGCAATTTCATAGGCAATAATTCCTCCTAGATTGGAGGCATGCTGCCCTAAGTAGCCGATGCGTAAATCCTCCAGCATTGGCTCATTAACAGCATAGGTTCCCCCCTCAATCGGACGGAGTAAACCGCCTCGGCCGCAAACTGCACTTAATTTAGAAATATTAATACCTTCATAATCCAATGTCTCCAAAATGGTCGTTTTTCTAAATTCATATTGATCAATAATATTAGCAAATGAATTTATTATTTCAGCCTCATGGCGAATGGTTTTTTCAAGAATAGAACTATCATTATCGAAGATTCCGATTTTAGTGGATGTCGAACCTGGGTTGATGATAAGAATTCGATATTCATTTTCTGGCAATGGTAATACCTCCAAATAAGCTTTAATAAAGGCAAAGACATTGAATTACTCATTCAATCCTTTGCCTTTAGCTTACACAACCCCTATCTTGATCTTCTGCGACTTAAAATATGGTGTCCGTTCTGTAAAAATTGACTTCTAGAATTGCGAACTCTTTCAATTCTTTCTTCTGCCATCCGATCTGCGGCGACATATGTGGGAATACTATCCCGTTTTGAAATTTCAATTATTTTTTCAATCGTGTTATAAATCATTTCTACCTTTTTCATTGCTCTTTCACGATTATAACCATATAATTCGTCAGCAACATTAATTACCCCTCCAGCATTTATCACATAGTCTGGTGCATAAACGATGCCCATTTCATGAATTATATCGCCGTGACGTGTATCTTTTAATTGGTTATTAGCTGACCCTGCAATAACCTTCGCCTTTAATTGAGGAATCGTTTCGTCGTTTATAGTTGCTCCCAAGGCACACGGTGCATAAATATCACATTCAACCCCGTAAATTTCATTAGGATCTACAGCCTTTGCATCAAAATCTTCTACAGCGCGATTGACTGCCTCTTTATTTATATCCGTTACAATTAGTTGTGCTCCTTCTTCATGCAAATATTGACAAAGCGTATAAGCAACGTTGCCTACACCTTGAATAGCAATCGTTTTTCCTTCTAACGAATCTGTTCCGAAGGCCTCTTTTGCTGCGGCCTTCATACCGCGATATACTCCGTAAGCTGTTACAGGTGAAGGATTGCCAGATGAACCAAAAGCAGGTGATATCCCTGTGACATAATCAGTTTCTTCATGTATTAAATCCATATCAGCTACTGTTGTACCTACATCCTCTGCTGTAATGTAACGGCCGTTAAGTCCTTGAATATAGCGGCCAAAGGCACGAAACATTTCCTCATTTTTGTCTTTACGAGGGTCTCCAATAATGACTGTCTTGCCTCCACCGAGATTTAAGCCGGCTGCAGCATTCTTATAAGTCATCCCTTTTGCTAAACGAAGGGCATCTTCAATTGCTGCTTCTTCTGATGCATAAGTCCACATTCTTGTCCCGCCAAGTGCCGGTCCAAGAGTGGTATCGTGAATAGCGATAATCGCCTTCAAACCAGATTGTTTATCTTGACAAAATACTACTTGTTCATAATCATAATTTTCAAGATACTTAAAAATTTCCATATCCATTTCCTCCTTATATTCAAACAAGCCTACTTTTCATTTTCAAAATCAGGTCTATTTATAAGAGCAAAAAAACCAATAGAGCTAATCAACAGCACAGCATAATGCCAAAGAAAGTGAATAAAGCTTACTTTCTGAACTGTCTGCTCTAGATGTTAGCACAATAGGCGCCTTGGCTCCCGAAATGACTGCCCCTACTTTTGCTTTAGCAAAATAAATCAGTGATTTATATAAAACATTACCAGCCTCGATTGTTGGCACAAGCAAGATATCAGCATTTCCAGCCACTTCACTATGGATACCTTTATGTTCAGCTGCCAAAACTGATACTGCATTATCCAACGCAAGCGGTCCATCTATAATACAACCGGAAATTTGTCCGCGCTGATTCATTATTGTTAGCGCTGCAGCATCTATTGTAGCTTCCATAGCCGGATTTATAACCTCAACAGCAGCAAGGGGGGCTACTTTAGGCAGGGCAATCCCAATCGACTTGGCAATTGACACAGCATTTTGGACAATTTGAACCTTTTGATCTAAATTTGGAGTCATATTCATTGCAGCATCCGTAACAATCATCAAACGATTAATGTCGGGTATTTCAAATACGGCTGTATGGGAAAGAATATTACCGGTTCTTAAACCATAATCCTTATTTAATACAGCTTTTAGAATGATATTCGTCGGTAAATTCCCCTTCATTAGCACTTCAGCTTCTTTTTTAAAAACTGCTTTTACTGCAAGCTCAGCTGAGGCTGTGGTTGAATCAGCATGAACAATCTTAACATCCTTATATTTTGATCCTAATAATGTTCTAATTTTTTCCTGATCCCCAAAAAGAATAAATCGCGCTAGATTCCTCTCAGAAGCTTCAATCACCGCCTTGATGACTTCCGAATCCTCCGCTGCTGCGACTGCTACTGTTTTAGTGCTTCCTTGGGTTGCTTTTTCAATAAGTGAATCGAGCAACAAGTTGTTATCAACCCTTCCATTCTGTACTGCATTCCAATTTAATAACATGCAAGTATCATGCCAAACAAGGAATAATGAAAGCGCTTCACTATCCGGTTTTCTACGATGAAGAAAATTTCACACTATGAAAATTATTGCATGTCATTGTTTTCAAGTTTATGCTTTTCGAGCTTATAATATAAATTCCTTACAGATAACCCGAGGTTTTTTGCTGTTAAGGTCTTATTCCCGTTAAAACGGGATAGCGATTGCTGAATAATTCTTGCCTCATGCTCTTCCATCATTTCCGATAAGGTACGACCTACAGCAATATAATCTGTGTCATTGTTCTCTATTTGTTCATTTCCTGATTTAGTATTTTTTAGCTCAGGTAAGTGATGCTCATCAATTTGCGTTTCGAAATAGTTCATAAAAATCATGGCCCTGCCGAGAATATTTTCTAATTCTCTTACATTTCCCGGCCATTCATACTTCATTAACTGATACAATGCTTCTTCAGTAATCCCCTCTACATTCCTACCATAATCTCTGTTAATTTTTTGAATTAATCGATCACATAAAGCAGGTATTTCTTCCTTCCGGCTTCTAAGCGGCGGAATATGGATTGGCATACGATTTAGACGATAATACAAGTCTTCCCTAAACGTTCCTTTAGCAATACCCTTTTCCAAATTGACATTCGTCGCTGCAATAACTCTGACATTAATCGTTATCGGCTTTGTAGCACCAACGCGTATAATTTCACCTTCTTGAAGCACACGCAGCAGCTTTGCCTGGGTATTTGCTGACAGTTCACCGATTTCATCAAGAAAAATACTGCCATTATTCGCTTCTTCAAATAGTCCTCTCTTCCCGCCTCTTAAAGCTCCGGAAAACGCCCCTTCTTCATAACCAAATAATTCACTTTCCAATAGTGATTCCGAAATAGCCGCACAATTAACACGAATAAATTTACTGTATTTTCGATCGCTTGCATTATGTATAGCATGAGCAAATAACTCTTTTCCAGTTCCTGATTCCCCGCGCAAAAGAACTGTTGCTGGTGTTTTTGCTCCGAGCTTAGCTTGTTCGATTGCCAGCAGCATTTCATCTGATTTGCCTATAATATCCTCAAATGTATATTTCGCTTCCAGCTTACGAATTAGCTGCCTGGCACGACTCAATTCCCTGCTGAGTGATTTCATTTCGGACCTATCATGAACGACTCCAACAGAACCTTTTAATATTCCATTTACAATGATAGGTGCCACATTTACAATTACTTCCCGCTTATTAGGTCCTACTCTCATTGGTACCCCTCGTACAGGACGCCTTGTTTGAAGCACCTTCATATGCATGCTTTCACCCTCGGAAATATCAGCATTAGCCGGTTTTCCAATAACCTGCTCTTCGGAAAGACCAGTGATTCGGGTATAAGCTGGATTGATCAAGATGCCTCTTCCGTTTTCATCAACAACAGATATCGCATCATCACTTGAATGGATGATAGCCTCGAGCATTGTTTGAATTTCCTTTAAATCGGTAATTTCCTCTGCCAATTTTACAACTTCAGTAATATCTTTAAAGACCGCTACTGCCCCGATCAATCTCCCGTTCTCTTCGACTATTGGAATCCGGGTGGTTATGATTTTCAGGCCGTTTCCTAAAATCATTTCCTGATTTGTCTCAATTCGGCGAGTTTTTAATATGACGGGCAAACGACTTTGTGGAATAATTTCTGCTACATATTTTCCTAGAGCTTGATTTTTTTTCATTCCCATCATTTCTTCTGCCCTGTTGTTAAACAAAATGACGTACCCCATATGATCAATAACGACCATTCCGTCATTTGTGGCATTAAAAATGAGTTCTTGAAAATAGGATTCATATTGATGCTTCCTAATTAATTCTTCTTTCTCTTCCATTAGTTTTGCCACAAGAAAGGCAACACTGCCTGGAATGAGAACGGTCTTTTTATTTTTCCCATTTCTCAAGTTTTGAAAAACGGCTTCATCGCCAGTTACTTCGATAATGATATCGATTTTATCCGTTAAAAACGGCTTCCAATCTGTCGCCGTTCGAATTCCTTCCTCCTGTGCCAGCAGAATTCCCGGTGCATCTATATTTCGATCAATGACTGCAAAAACATGAAGGACCTCAGATTCTTTTAATATTTTTAAGATTGCTGTGCCGCCCTTTCCGGCACCAACTATCATTACATTTTGCATGATCTGCCCCTTTAAAATAGAAATTTTTTTCATGCAATATTTTTCATGTTTATTGTAGCGTGAAACTGGATTCTTGACAAATTATATCTATGGACTATTATTTCCTTGAGAGAGATAATAGAAATAATTAAAATTGGAAGGAATTATTTATGACACGTATAGTTGCTCTTATTATCCTGCTAATTCCTGGATTTTTAGCTGCACTGGGGATTAAATTGATGCGTGATATGACCTTCGGAGTTCTGCAGGCGCCGTTTACCCATTTTTGGCTGCAATTTCTTGCCGGGTTATTATTATTTGTGATTGGGCTGGGTTTTGTTGCTGGATTTATTTTCCACCGAGATCGAAAACGCAATAATGTTCAAGCTCGATTTAAACAACAACAGAAAAAATAAAAAGAGGCCGGTAATGGTCTCTTTTCATATTGTTTTTTTTATCTTTATAGCCTTTATGGGATTATCGGTTATAACAGCCGTGCAATTCAGCTTAAATAGCCGCTTTAAATCTGCCTCTCTATTCACAGTATAGGGTCGTACGGCAACACCATTTTGTATGGTTGTGGTGATAATGTGGTCAGGAATAGTGGAATGCTTTGGATGAATTCCCTTTGCCCGAATTGATTGCGAATAAACCCAAGGCATATAAATAGCTTCAAGAAAAAGAGGAGCTGTTTCAATATCAGGCGCAATTCTATAGCAGTGCACAATGCTGTAATGGTTAAAAGAAGAAAAAATAATACGGTCTGTCAAATTATATTTTCTTACAAGTTCAATGACCTTTTCTTCCATTCCTTCATAAGGAAATAAACCATTTTTCATTTCAATATTACATAATAAATTGTTGGTTTTCAGCCATTCAAAAACCTCAATCAACGAAGGAATAGACTCCTTTTTACCTCCGTTTTTATTGGCATTTAGTTTCCTAATTTCTTTATAGGTCAAATCTTTTATAAAACCATGGCCGTTTGTTGTACGATCCACTTTTTCATCATGGATTACTACTATTTCACCATCTCGAGTTAATTGAACATCAAGCTCTAATCCGTCAGCCCCGGCTTTTTCTGCTCCAATAAAGGCACTCATCGTATTTTCAGCGAAAGAAGCGGAGTATCCCCGGTGAGCAAATATTTGTGTCATCTCTTCACTTCCTAACATTTAAATGGACTCCATCATCAAAAATACCTATAGAACAGATTATGCATTTACACTGGCATATTCTCATTGTAAACAAAAATGAATGTTAGATGAAAAAAAGCCCCATTACTGAGGGCTTTATTCCTTTCAAGAAGCTTTATGCTCCAGACGCAATTTATCTGCTACCATAGCAATGAATTCGGAGTTTGTCGGCTTTGCTTTGGACATGCTTACAGTATAACCGAATAGAGAAGAGATCGAGTCGATATTCCCTCGGCTCCATGCTACTTCTATAGCATGACGGATAGCTCTTTCCACACGGCTTGCAGTAGTGTTATATTTTTTAGCGATATCCGGATAAAGAACTTTAGTTATGGATCCTAATAACTCGATATCGTTAAAGACCATAGAAATAGCTTCCCGCAAATATAAATACCCCTTTATATGTGCAGGAACCCCAATTTCATGTATAATGCTGGTAATACTGGCATCCAAATTTTTTGGCTTTGAATCATTTTGAGAACGATAGCTAGATGATGAACTCTTTCTTGCAGTAATTGAAGGACTATTTCCACTCACCTGGCGGATATGATTACCGAGGTTCTCCATGTCAAATGGCTTTAAGATAAAATACGATGCACCAAGTTCTACCGCTTTTTTCGTTACATCTTCTTGCCCAAATGCCGTTAACATAATGACATTTGGAAGAATCCCTTTTTTCAACTCACGGAGCCGCTCAAGCACCGCTAAACCGTCAAGATGCGGCATAATGATATCTAATACTAAAACATCAGGTTCTATTGTATTCAGCATATCTAAACATTCCTGGCCGTTATGGGCGACTCCTGCTATTTCCATATCATCTTGTGAGGATATATAATCCTCGAGCAATCTTACCAATTCTCTATTGTCATCAACGACACAGACTTTTATTTTCTTCAACTTCTGTTCCTCCCTCAGGTCATATCCAAATTTCTCTATTACATTCAATATCCTTTATCTTCCTTACATTCTATTCTAAATAAGAAATTCGACAATGCAACAAAAATTCCTCTCATTTTTTTAATATTTCTTAAATTAGTGATAAAATCTTATCTTTTCTTTGTTTTTCTTCTTATTTCGACGTAAATCGCATATTATGTAAAAAACTGAAATTATATGTCAGAAAATCACTTATGTAGTAAAAAGCAAAACAGGAGAGAAGTCCTATTTTGCTTTTTTGTTATTGATTTGATATTAGCTCGCCTTACTTTTTGGCGTTTCATATATGTTAATTCCTGCTTCGTTTAGCATCCATTCGATGTGCACTCCATACCCGGAGGTTGGATCATTTACAAATACATGGGTAACGGCTCCAATTAACTTACCATTTTGGATAATCGGACTTCCGCTCATCCCTTGAACGATCCCCCCTGTTTTTTCTAAAAGCTTCGGGTCAGTTATTTTAATCACCATGCCTTTTGTAGCAGGAAACTTTTGCGGAATTGTACTGACAATTTCTACGTTAAATTCTTCGACCTTGTCGTTATTCACTACTGTCAAAATTTTAGCTGGTCCTTCTTTTACCTGATGTGATAAGGCAATCGGCAGCGGCTTATCTAAAATACCATTAGATAGGTTCTTGTTTAATTCGCCAAATATGCCAAACGGGCTATTTTTATTAATATTCCCGACAATTTCTCGATCATTTGAAAAGCGGGCTAGTTTTTCTCCCGGGTCTCCACTGCTTCCTTTTTCAATAGAAGTAACCGTCGAACGAACAATTTGCCCGTCCTCCACTACTATCGGCTGCTTTGTATCCATATCTGAAATTACATGCCCTAAAGCACCATATTTTTTCGATTGAGGGTGAATAAAGGTCATTGTACCAATTCCTGCTGCTGAATCCCTAATGTATAACCCTAGCTTATAGGAATTTTCACCCTTGTCTTTTAATGGGGTTAGCTTTGTTGTAAATTTTCCTTTTTCGCGGCTTATTACCATATTTAATGCTTCTTTATTTTGACCAGCAGCCTGAACATAAGGGGCGACATCTGTCATTTTTTCAATTTTATTTCCGTTGATTTCTGTAATAATATCTCCAACTTTAATTCCTGCCATTTCCCCTGGGGACTTTTTTCCATTTGTTGTATTCACCAAGTGGTGACCAACCACTAGGACGCCAACTGTATTTAATTTTACTCCAATGGATTGTCCACCGGGAATTACCCGGAAATCTTTTAATACTTTTACATCGACCTTCTTAATGGGAATACCAGCGTACTCTAATAGCATTTCATTGTTGCCTGGCGCCCTTCCCTGTATTGAAATAGTATTATCTTCCTGTTGAAGCGATATATTCGCATGAGATTTTAGGGCGGCTGTAACCGGAGCAGCCTTATTTATTTGAAAGTCTTGACCTTCAAACATTGTAACATTCTTTGGGATACTTACATATTGACGCATAGGTTGAAAAAAAATAATGCTGATTAATGAAACAAGGAGAATTCCACCAATTATCTTTCTAATCATCTCTATCTTCAAACTTTTCACTCTCCTCGCTTCTATTTGTTACAATAAAAATGGCTACATCTATAATTTTGCCTCCTTGACAGTCATTTATAACTTCCTCCTATATAAAAAAGCTACCCAAGATGGATAGCTTTTCATTTTTTTATAAAATTATCTAGTTTTTGCCCAGAATTTAGTGAGTTTCACTCTTTTTTGTTTTTAGCGCTAATTGTAATAATTCCTCGGCATGCTGTTTTGTTAAGTCAGTAATCTCTACTCCGGAAATCATTCGGCCAATTTCCTTTATTTTATCTTGGTCAGATAGTGCGTTAACTGCAGTTGATGTACGTCCGTCTTTAACCGTTTTTGAGATAAACAAGTGAGTGTCTGCCATTGCAGCAACTTGAGGCAGATGTGAAATACATAAAACTTGGGAATCAACAGCAACTTTGTAAATTTTTTCGGCAATTGCCTGAGCAACCCTGCCGCTTACGCCTGTATCAACCTCATCAAAAATAATCGAAGTAACACCCTGATGCTTGGAAAAAATACTTTTTAATGCCAGCATTATTCGAGACAGTTCTCCCCCAGAAGCCACCCTTGATAATGGTTTTAGAGGTTCTCCGGGGTTTGTAGAAAGATAAAATTCCACATGGTCAGCCCCATTTTTTGAAAAATGATCTTCATCTGTTTCAAATTTTATTTCAAAAACCGTCTTTTCCATGTACAATTCTTTTAATTCTTTATGTATTAATCCCGTCAACTCAACAGCCCATTTATGACGAAGTTTTGTCAACTGATTAGCTTCAAGGATTAAATCTTTTTTAATAGATGCTAATTCCTTTTCCAATTCACTAATATGTGTTTCTTTATTTTGAATAGTCTCGATTTCCTCTTCTATTTTGGCAGCATATTCTAATATTTCCTCTATTGTTTTCCCATATTTCCGTTTTAACTGATTAATTTCATTTAAACGGTCTTCAATTTCATTTAATCTTTGGGGGTCGAATTCCAAAATGTCTAACTCATTTCTAAGTGTCCTTGCAGCATCCTCTAACTGATAAAAGCTGTTTGTGACAGCTTCAGAAAGGTCCTTATAAGCTTCGTCAATTGCTGCCGCATCCTCAAGGTGCCCCATTACCATACCAATCCAATCAAGTCCTCTTTGTTCACCTTTTAGTGCCGTAAAACTTAATTGTATCGATTCATATATTTTTTCAAAATTTGAAAGTTTCTTTTTCTCTTCATATAACTCATCATCTTCATGGAGCTTTAAATTCGCTTTTTGAATTTCATCAAATTGAAATAATATTAAATCTAATCTGTGGGCCATTTGTTGGTCATTTTCACTCAGAGCCTTTAGTCTATTTTGCGTTTGTTCAAAGCGGTGAAAGACTCGCTGATATTCCTGAAGTGATGCAGCAATTTCTACTGCTCCGAATTGATCAAGTAATAGTACATGTCTCGTTTCATCCATCAGTTCTTGATGCTCATGCTGACCATGAATATCAACAAGAGCCGCACCGAATTCCCGGAGCGTAGATATGGTAACTAATTTCCCGTTAATACGACAGACACTTTTCCCTGAACGGGAAATATCACGTCGTAAAACAATCATTCCCTCTTCTATTTCAATTCCAAATTCCATTGCCTTACCATATACAGGATGATTGGCAGCCTCTATTTGAAATAAGCCTTCTATTTCTGCCTTATCCTCACCATGACGAACAAACTCTGCTGAACCTCTGCCACCTGTTAATAAATGAATGGCATCAATGATGATTGACTTTCCTGCCCCCGTTTCTCCTGTTAAAACCGAAAGACCCTTTTCAAAGGATATCGACAGATTTTCAATTATGGCAAAATTTTTTATTGATAGTTCAGCAAGCATGAACTATTCCCCCTATTTAAAGCATCTCCAGGAATCGATTTGTAATGATTTCAATATCTTCAGGTGTTCGGCAAATAATGAGAATCGTGTCATCACCACAAATTGTTCCTAATATTTCATCCCAATCCAAATGGTCAATCAGTGCACCTATCGCCATAGCATTTCCAGGCAAACACTTCATGACTAATAAATGGCCTGCCGAGTCAATCCGGATAAAGGCATCAATTAGTGCGCGTTTTAATTTTTGCAAGGGATTAAATCTTTGATCGGCCGGTAAACTGTATTTATATCGACCATCACTTAATGGAACCTTTACAAGATGTAATTCTTTTATATCACGGGAGATAGTCGCTTGGGTAATATTATAGCCTGCTTCTTTTAGTGCATCGACTAATTCGTCCTGCGTTTCAATATCATTACTTGCGATGATTTCCCTAATTTTAATATGACGTTGACCTTTATTCATTTTGTCACCTCAATGATTTTACCTCGGGTAGTACAGCTTTAACCTAAAAGCTCATCCTACCAAAATTGAACATTTATTCTTTATAATTATACACTAAAATACATAAAAGGATAAGCAAGATCTGCCTATCCTTCAATTTGTTTCGTATGAAATTCCTTATGTGCCTCATCAACAACTTCCTTAGGTGTTATAGACAGCTGATTAATCCCATGCTCTTTTTCACCCTCCCATTTTAGATGAAGGAGAAATTCAATATTTCCATCCCCTCCGGTGATTGGTGAATAGGACAAATCCTTGACTACATACCCTTGTTCAATTGAAAAATCAATAATCTTTTGGATAACCTGAAGATGGACCTTCTCATCACGGACAATCCCTTTTTTCCCAACCTGCTCGCGCCCAGCCTCAAATTGGGGCTTTACCAATGCGATGATATCACTTTCTGAGACAAGAAGTGTTTTTAAAACAGGCAGAATTAAAGTTAAGGATATAAAGGAAACATCGATTGTTGCAAAGCTTGGCATTTCTCCTGCTAAATCAGCCGGGGTTACATAGCGGAAATTAGTTCGTTCCATCACAATAACCCGTTTATCCTGCCGCAGCTTCCAGGCAAGCTGATTATAGCCTACATCAAGGGCGTAAGAGCTTTTGGCGCCGTTTTGGAGGGCACAGTCGGTGAACCCTCCTGTTGAAGCACCAATATCTAATAGCACTTTATCGGCGACAGACACATCAAACACTTTTAAAGCCTTTTCCAGTTTCAATCCCCCGCGGCTGACATATGGCAAAATATTGCCTTTGACAACAAGCGGAGTATCGATTTTTACTTTTTCACCTGGCTTATCAAGGCGTTCTTCATTAGCGTAAACAAGCCCCGCCATGATCGCACGTTTCGCTTTCTCCCGGGTTTCACATAGCCCTCTTTCGACAAGTAAAACATCTATACGTTCTTTATTTTTCATGATTCAAGCCCTTTGTTGTTTTTTCCTTGCCATAATTGAAATCCTTTTGACAACCTCATCCGTAGTCAAACCAATTTCCTCTAAAAGACAGGATACATCTCCATGCTCAATGAATTCATCTGGTATCCCCATTCGGTCAATATACGTATGGTAATATCCGTGCGACTGTGCATACTCCAGCACAGCACTGCCGAATCCTCCTTGCAGCACAGCTTCCTCTATTGTAAGGATTGGAATATTGTCATTAAATAAAGTCTTGAGCATATTTCCGTCTAATGGCTTAATAAACCTTGCGTTAATTACTTTAACAGAAATCCCTTGCTTTTCAAGCCTCATTGCTGCTTCTAGCGCCATTGGAATTGTTGTTCCAAAGGTTAAAATAGCAGCATCATACCCCTCTTTAACAACTTCCCAAGTACCAATTGGTATCGTTTTTAATTCTTGATCAAGCGGTACTCCTAAACCATTGCCGCGAGGGAATCTCATGGCAATCGGGCCATTATCATGTTTTAAGGCGGTATAGACCATATGCTGCCCTTCATTCTCATCCTTTGGCATCATTAAGACAATATTGGGAACATGTCTTAGAAAGGCTATATCAAAAACTCCTTGGTGGGTCTCTCCATCTGCCCCAACAAGTCCGGCACGGTCAATCCCAATAAAGACATTTAGATTTTGCCGGCAAATATCATGAACAACCTGATCGTACGCCCTTTGTAAGAACGTTGAGTAAATGGCTAAAAATGGTTTCATATTTTGGGTGGCCAGACCAGCTGCTACAGTAGCTGCGTGCTGCTCTGCGATTCCCACATCATACATCCGTTCAGGGAATTCACTGGCAAACCCTTCAAGTTTAGAACCTACAGGCATTGCAGGAGTAATGGCCACAATCCGGTTATCCTTACGCGCTACCTTTCTAACTGTTTCACTTACAAGACTGCTCCAAGCTGGCGGCTGCTTTTTGGATGGTTTGACAAAATCGCCTGTGTCCATTTTGTAAGGTCCGGTACCATGCCAGGTTCCTGTTTTATCTGCTTCAGCAGGGCGAAAACCCTTCCCTTTTTTCGTAATGACATGTAGTAAAATTGGGCCTTCCGTCTTTTTAGCGTAGCTAAAATTCTCAAACAAGGCTTCAAAGTTATGACCATCTATCGGTCCAAGATAAGTAAAGCCCAATTCTTCAAAAAACATGCCGGAAACAAATAAATATTTAAGACTGTCCTTAATCCTTTCTGCGGTAGCAGCCAGTTTTCCGCCTACAGCTGGAACCTTTTTCAACAATACCTCAAGCTCATCTTTAACCCATTGGTATTTTCCTGCCGTCCGCAATTGCCCAAGAATATTGTGTAATGCCCCAACGTTCGGTGCAATTGACATTTCATTATCATTTAAGATGACAATCATATCTTTCTTTTCATGACCAATATGATTTAAAGCCTCTAAAGCCATTCCCCCGGTAAGTGCTCCGTCACCAATCACAGGGATGACATAATTCTTTTCTTTTTTTAGGTCCCGGGCAATCGCCATTCCCATTGCTGCAGAAAGGGATGTCGAGCTGTGACCCGTTTCCCATACATCATGCTCACTTTCAATCATTTTGGGAAAGCCGCATAAACCTTTATATTGCCTTAATGTATCAAATTCAGATGCTCTGCCCGTTAGAATCTTATGTACATAAGATTGATGACCAACATCCCAAATAATCTTATCCGCAGGACTATCAAAACATTTATGCAAAGCAATCGTTAATTCGACTACCCCTAAATTGGGACCTATATGACCGCCGGTGACCGATAGCTTCTCAATCAAGAATTGACGTATCTCCTGACTTAAGCCTTCTAGCTCTTTGTTTGACATTCCTTTTAAAAAGGATGGGTCTTTTATTGATAATAGATCCATTGATGGACCACTCACTTTCATACTTTATCTTGCCGTTAGTTTTCTAAAAAATAGCCGCTAACACAATTGTGTAACGGCCTTTACAACGTATCAACATTGAAAACAATTATAACACAGTTATTTCATTGTCTCAAATTCCCGTTGTTTAGTGATTTCTAGTTGCCACTAAGTCCGTAATTTCTAGAAGAAGATTTGTATTTAACCCTGTTTCTGCTAAATATCCTTTGGCTTGTACAATATGCTTTTGTAAAGCTGCTTGGGCCCCATCCAATGATAACAATTGCGGGTATGTGCTTTTATGATTAGCGGTATCACTGCCAACAGGCTTGCCCAACATTTGTTGATTTCCAGTCAAATCTAGAATGTCGTCCTGAATTTGAAATGCAAGTCCAAGGTGGTGGGCAAATTGAGACAAGTTATCGATTTGGCTTTGACTTGCTCCCGCTAGTATCGCCCCGGCTAAAACACTAAACCTTAACAGCTTTCCTGTTTTATGAATATGAATATATTCAAGCTCCTCAAGGGTTAATGTTTTCTCCTCACCTTCCATATCAGCCACCTGACCGCCAACCATTCCTTCCGCCCCTGCAGCTTTAGCCATCTCTATGATTACATTTAATTTGACCGATGGCGCAGCAGCATCATTTGGAATTTTATTTATTACTTCAAAGCTATAGGTTAAAAGTGCATCCCCAGCAAGTGTTGCAATGGCATCGCCAAAAACTTTATGATTCGTTGGTTTTCCCCTGCGAAGATCATCATTATCCATGCTAGGCAAGTCATCATGGATTAAGGAATAAGTATGAATCATTTCCACTGCCGCAGCTGCAGCCAGACCATTTTCTGGGGCTGCCCCAAATGCGTCAAGAGTAGCAAATAACAACAAAGGACGAATTCGCTTGCCCCCTGCTTCAAGAGAATAGATCATCGATTCTTTAATAATAGATGGTGCGTTAAGTTCTTCAACTAAATGTTTAAGCTCACGATCCAGCAGTTGTTTATATTTTTTAGAAAATGTGTCTAAATCATGAAGTACCAACTCTATTCCTCCTCATTAATAGAAAAACTCTCCGTACGTCCATCCTCTGTAATGATTTGCGCTAATTGCCCTTCTACGCTTTTCAACTTATCATGGCAGAGTTTGGATAATTCCATACCCTCTTTATAAAAAATAATTGCCTCCTCTAAAGGCACATCGCCCTCTTCAAGCTTTTCAACTATTTTCTCCAGCTTCGACATTGCTTCTTCAAAAGAAATGTTTTTTTCAGTCGTCATGCTTTTTTGTTCTCCTTTATATTTTCCACTTTACAAATCAAGCTGCCATCTGTCAGCTGAATCTGTACCCGGTCTTCTTCCTTTACTTGGTTTACACTTTTTACTAATTGATTCCCCTCCGTGTAAGCCAAGCTATAACCCCGTTCCATAATTTTTAATGGACTTAATGCTTGCATAGTAGATAGCATCCGTTCAAAATCCGTTTGTTTTTTGGATAAGATCTGCCTCATTGAACGGTTCAAGTCTTTTTGGCTCCGTTCAGTATGTAATCTCGCTTCCCTTATCAATTCTTTAGGATTATTCCGCTCGAGACGCTTGCAAAGAATCGTCTGCTGATTTTGTTTTAGCAGTGTTAATCGGGATGCTCCACGGACTAACTGTTCTGTCAATTTATCAACCTGCTCCAGCTTTTGTTCATACAATCTGTGCGGGTAGCGAAAAGCATAGGATTTTTGAACCCGATATAAGCGTTCTTTTTCAAACCGAAATGTTTCCTGCATTATACGGATGAGCCTTGTTTGCCGCTGCAGGACACGGTCCATTAATTCATCTACGTGTGGAACCGCTAATTCCGCCGCCCCGGTAGGTGTAGGTGCCCTTAAATCAGCAACAAAATCGGCAATCGTGAAATCTGTTTCATGACCTACGGCAGATATTATAGGAATGGCAGAAGCATAAATCGCCCGGGCAACGAGCTCTTCATTAAATGCCCACAACTCTTCTATCGATCCTCCGCCCCGTCCAACAATTAAGATATCTATATCCATCTGGCTGTTCGCTTTCTCAATTGCCTTTGCAATTGATGGAGCCGCTTGATCACCCTGGACTAGGACAGGGAAAACAAGGATATTAACAATTGGATACCGCCGTTTAATGGTGGAAATCACATCCCTAATCGCTGCCCCTGTAGGAGATGTAATTACGCCCACTGTTTTCGGAAATGACGGCAGCGGCTTTTTCTTTTCCTTTGCAAACATACCTTCTGCTTCAAGTTTTTGTTTTAACTGCTCATATGCCAGAAATAATTCACCAATACCATCAGGCTGCATTTCTTTAATATAGATCTGATACTGGCCGCTTGGTTCGTAGACTGTTATATCACCTTTTACAATTACCTTCATGCCATTCTCAGGAGTAAATTTCATCGTGCGGGTATTGCCTGCAAACATGACAGCAAGGATGCGGGCCTTTTCATCCTTTAAAGTAAAATACATATGGCCGCTCGAATGCTGTTTAAAGTTTGAAATTTCCCCCCGTACATGAAGATCACGCAAATGGGGATCGGCATCAAATTTTCGTTTTATGTACTTGGTTAAAGCATTTACAGATAAATATCGCTGCTCCTGCATAATAACTCCTTCTTAAAAAAACTGTCCCTATCTATTATATATTTAGCCCTTGTTTTTGTCCGCTAAAACAATTAGAAAAGCGTAAGTGCCTTGGTCAGCCCCGACAATCATAAGACGAGCTTTGGCTTATGACCTCAGAGGGGCTAGGCGCTGGAGCTAGACAATAAAAAGGTAACTAAAAAATAAAAGATAAGGACATAATTGAATTTTAGCGATTACTGCTTTCTGCTGCTGATTTTACGGTATTGTACATCAGCATCGTGATGGTCATTGGTCCTACTCCCTTAGGTACTGGAGTAATATATCCTGCTACCTGGCTTACTTCTTCAAAATCTACATCACCGCAAAGTTTTCCTGCTTCATTACGGTTAATTCCAACATCAATGACCACAGCACCCTCTTTAATATGATCTGCTTTAATAAAGTTTGCAATCCCAACAGCAGCCACTACAATATCAGCCTGTTTCGTATAGGACTTTAGATCTTTTGTTTTGGAGTGGCAATAAGTAACAGTGGCATGCTGATTAAGCATTAGTTGTCCTACTGGCTTGCCGACAATATTGCTTCTACCAACAACTACTACATGCTTCCCTGCAACCGATATCCCTGTTTCTTCTAGAAGCACCATAATTCCATACGGTGTACATGGAAGAAACGTATTCTGTCCTGTCATCATTCTGCCTATATTAACCGGGTGAAAGCCATCGACATCCTTTAAAGGAGAAATAGATTCAATTACTTTTTTCTCATCAATATGCTTTGGAATCGGAAGCTGGACTAAAATCCCGTGAATTTCAGGATCTTGATTTAATTCGTCGATTTTTCCGAGCAGTTCTTCTTCGGAAACCTCTTCCGGCATTTCTATTAGAATAGAGTGCATGCCAAGCTCCTGACAAGATTTTTGTTTATTTGTCACATATGTACGTGAAGCATGATTATTTCCAACAAGAATAACAGCTAGACCCGGTGTAACACCGTTTTCTTTTAGTTTCTCTACTTCCTTGGCAATTTCTTCTCTTTTTTTTGCAGCAATTTCTTTACCATTAATAATTTCAGCGGTCATAATCTTTGTTCCTCCCCTAAAAGATCCAAATGAATGATTTGCTATAACTTTTGTTTTACCTTTGAAAGAACAGCATTAATAAACTTGCTCGATTGGTCATCACCATAAATTTTTGCTATTTCAATCGCTTCGTCTAAAATGACATTCTCCGGCACTTCATTCTGCATATACTTTAATTCATAAACAGCCAATCTTAACAAATTGCGATCTACAGTGGCAAGCCGGTCAATAGACCATTTTTCCAGATTTTCGATTATTAAAAGGTCCATTTCCGCTTTATGCTCGACTACACCTAAAACGAGATTTGATAAATATTCGTCACCCGCCTCGCCATCTAATACATGCTCAATAGCTAAAGATGGGTTACTATCACTTACATCAATTTGAAAAAGAGCCTGTAATGCCTTTTCTCTCGCTGTTCTTCTTTTCATTATATCGTGTTCTCCTTTAAAAATAGTAACTAACATTTGTCAATTTTTCATCTTATTATAGTATTTAACACAAAACGATGATAGCATAACTATTTTTACTCTGCACCCTAAATTGGCATTTCGTAAAAAGAAAAACCAAAGGACAAAGTCCTTTGGCATACAAACTTTAAATTTCTTCCTCAATAACCGGTTCTTGTTTCGGAGCATCAAAGTGTACTCCAACAATGTGGATGTTAACTTCTTCCGGGTCTAAAGCGGTCATATTGATCAGAGCCTGACGAATATTTTCTTGAATCTTTCCGGCAACAGTTGGAATTGAAACGCCAAACTTCATCAAACAATACACATCAATGATGATACCAGATTCCGTTAGTTCTACCTTTACACCTTTGCCATGATTCTTCTTGCCTAAACGTTCCACAACACCTGTTGCAAAATTGCCGCGCATTCCTGAAACCCCTTCGACTTCGGAAGCAGCGATTCCAGCAATAACCTCAATCACTTCAGGGGCAATCTCGATTTTCCCATGACTGTTGTTTCCTTGCTCCATTTCTAAAATACTAAATTCGCTCATTCAAAACACCTCCAGTTTTTTAAACTGACTTCATAACATCGTGTAATTCCAGGAATTTGGTATTAAAGTTACCTTCGACAAACTCCTCATGATCAAGCAGTCTTAAATGGAATGGAATGGTTGTATGAATACCTTCAACAACAAACTCGCTTAGTGCCCGTTTCATTCTGGCAATTGCCTCATTACGGCTGGCGCCATAGGTAATCACTTTGGCAATCATGGAATCGTAATAAGGCGGAATGGTATATCCCGGATAAGCAGCTGAATCCACTCGCACACCCAGTCCGCCAGGCGGTAAATACATTTTAATTTTACCAGCGGACGGCATGAAATTCTTCTCCGGATTTTCAGCATTAATACGGCATTCTATTGCCCAGCCATTAAAAGTAACATCCTGTTGGGTTAACGATAACTTTTCACCGTTTGCAACATGAATCTGTTCCTTAATAAGGTCAACACCAGTTACCATTTCCGTTACTGGATGTTCTACCTGAATCCTTGTGTTCATTTCCATGAAATAAAATTTACGATTACGGTAGTCATATATAAATTCTACCGTTCCAGCACCTGAATAATCAACTGCTTTTGCTGCTTTTACTGCAGCGTTTCCCATTTCTTCACGAATTTCTCCGTCAAGAGCAGGAGAAGGCGTTTCCTCTAAAAGCTTTTGCAGTCTGCGCTGAATCGAGCAATCCCTTTCACCTAAATGGATCGCATTGCCATAGTTATCGGCAATGACTTGGATTTCAACATGACGGAAATCTTCAATATATTTCTCAATATAAACGCCAGGATTGCCAAAAGCAGTTAGCGCTTCCTGTTGAGTAATATTAATTCCCTTAATTAACTCCTGCTCATTTTTAGCAACACGGATTCCTTTGCCGCCACCGCCTGCTGTTGCTTTAATAATAACTGGATAATGAATTTTTTCAGCAAGCTCAATTGCTTCACTAATATCGTTAATAATTCCTTGAGAGCCAGGGACAATTGGAACTCCCGCTTCACGCATCGTTTCTCTAGCAATATCCTTTGTTCCCATTTTCGTAATGGCTTCAGGACTTGGTCCTACAAAGGTAATATTACATTCGCGGCAAAGCTCGGCAAAAGCGGCATTTTCCGCCAAGAAACCATATCCTGGATGGATTGCATCGCACCCTGTAAGTTTTGCGACACTAATAATATTCGTTACATTTAAATAGCTATCTTTAGATGCTGTAGGTCCAATACAGTAGGCTTCATCCGCCAGCTGGACATGAAGAGCTTCCCTGTCTGCTTCAGAATAAACAGCAACGGACTCAACACCCATTTCACGGCAGGCACGAATAATCCTGACGGCAATTTCTCCCCTGTTTGCAATTAACAGTTTTTTGATCATCCTGTTTACCGCTCCTTATTCAGGCTTTACTAAAAATAAAGGCTGTCCGTATTCTACTAATTGTCCATCTTTTACAAGGACTTCGACAATTTCACCGTTTACTTCTGCTTCAATTTCGTTAAATAACTTCATTGCTTCAACAATACAAACGATAGAATCCTTTGATACTTTAGAGCCTGTGGTTACATAAGCATCCGCATCCGGGCTTGGTGAAGCATAGAAAGTACCAACCATCGGTGACGTAATTTTATGTAAATTTTCTGTATGTGCTGAACTTGCTGGCTCTGCTTGAGGAGCATCTTGTTTCACTACCTGAACCGGCGCCGCAGGAGCAGCTGGAACAGGAACTTGTTGAACAGCTTCAGGAGCCGCATGAACTGCCGGCTGAACGGTTGAAACAGTTACACTGCCTGTTTTCTTCATTTTGATTTTTGAACCTTCATTTTCATAAACAAATTCATCAATACTTGATTGATCGACTAATTTAATCAATTCACGAATTTCTTGTACTTTTAACATATTAGGTTACACCCCTTTGAACGACTTAAATTATGACTAGCTAATAATACTATACGATAATACCAAATAAAAGTTCAATAATCTAATATTACTGTGTATGTCATAATGTTGTTCTATTTCTATCTTAATATTTTTTACCAAAAATGTGAAATGGGATCATAAAAACCTAAAAAAAAAGGAAAGCCTCAGTAAAGTGCTTTCCTTTCTTGTATCTTATTTAGAAGGCTGGAAGGTGACGGCTACAAAATTAGATTCGCCAATTTCTTTCTTAACTTCAAGAATAATTTTATCTGCTTCTTGAGCAGAAGGTTTTTTCTTAGATTTAACAGTCACTTTTACTTGCTCTCCGTCTGCACGAACAAGGGCGTCTTCATATCCCATCGTTTTAATCATTGTTTCAAGAATTTCTTCCTTATGAGCTGTTGCTCTTAATTGATCCATTTGATCTTTTATTTTACTTCTCTCATCTGCAGGCAGGTTAGTTGCGGCCATTTCTAACGTTAGTTCCTGCTCCTTTTCGCTGCGCATATCATCCAGCTTCATCCTTAATTCAGCAAATTCAGCGTCACCGGAAATCGTGGAGATAACAGCTTTTTCATCGTTAGCTTTCGTGTTTGACTTTGCTTCCTTTTTATCAGCTTTGTCTTTAGCTGTTTCTTCAACTGAGGTAAGGTCGCTCTTTTGCTGCTCTGGAGAAGTAATATAGTACACCGACAACACCACTACAAGACTCAACATTGTTAATAACCACACTGTTTGTTTCTTTAATAACATTTAACATACACCCCTTTTATTTTTTAGGCATAACTGAGACCCGGTAGCTTGGAACGTCCAAAACCCTAGTCACAGCTTCTTTGATCCATTTCTTCACTTCAATATTTTCAGCACCTTTTGCCACAACAAGTACACCGCGAACATTAGGTTTTTTTGTTTCAACTACAATCGGCACTTCTTTTTCTCCATTACGGATAATGACAAGCTGTTCATCTGTTGATACCTCTTGAACCTTACGCTGTCCGCCTTCTCGATCTCCCTCTTCCGTCGTTTGGGTTTTGGTGTTAGTGTTCTTTTCCAAAACCTTGCGATCTGTTGAATCAATATTGACTACCACTGTTACATCATTAACTCCCAACATTTCTTCGAGTGCCTTTTTAAGCTGCATTTCATACTTTTCCTCATATTCGGCGATTGATTTATTTCCTGCTGCCTTTTTTTGACCAAAAACTGGAACATCTTTACTTTCAGTTTTTAGATTGGCTGCAGCTGGAACCTCAGAAAGACTCGTATCTGGTTTAAAAATCATATTGCCAACTATCATGAATGCTGCTCCAATCAGAAGCACCAATAGCATATATTGAGATTTTCCAGGTTTCTTATCATTTGATTCATCCAATTTGAGGCGTTTTTTGAGCCATGAAAATGGACCTTTATTTTTATCCATTCTTGTTATGAACCCCCCCTTCAATCGAAACTTCAACTGTTTTTTCTGTTACATTCCATTTTTGCGATAAAAATGCGGCAATTTCTTTTGCTTCCTCTGTTGACTTTTGAGATGGAAGAGGTGTTTCTGTGTTAATGACAATCGGTTTAACTGCTTCGACGACTGTCTTCCCGCCCGTTTCCGGCTGCGTCAGAAGAACCATTACCTTTTGGAGGTTTTTTACATTTGCTTGGTCGTTTTCTAAGTTCATTTCTACATCAATTTTTGCTATCTCCAATCCGTATTGTTCCATCAACTCCTCCTTAACGTCCTTTTTCAGTTGGACAGCCAATTCTTCTAAAATATATGCATGTTGTGAGGCTTGTATTTCTTTTTTCTTCAAATCTATTAAATTTTTCATATTTTTTTCCTTCGGGCCCTGGTTAAACGGGATGGAGGTAATCGCTGTTTCAAAATCCTTAGAGATGATTTTAAAAATTGGGGTAAGAATAATAGCAATTAGCAAGAGCCCCATCACCATTTTCGTGTATTTTTGCATACTTGAATTGGGCAGCAGCATATCAATAACAGTGGCTAACAAAACAAATAGAATAATATTCGTTACCCACTCTGTGATAAATTCCATTTTGTTGCCCCCTATCTCATCATCATTGTCAGATTTCCAGCTGCTACTATTACCGTAATACTTAGAAAAAACATGAATGAGACGATCCCGAGCGCAGCGAATACATAAATGACACTCTTGCTGATAATATCGAGGCAGGTGATAATCGGTCCGCCCCCCAGCGGCTGAAGGATTGCCGCGGCGAATTTATATATGAATGAAATAAGCAATATTTTTATAGCCGGAAAAGCTACAATGATCATCAGGATGGCAACACCGGCAATCCCAACTGAATTTTTCAACAGGACAGAGGCACCGATTACGGTGTCGGTCGCATCCGTAAACATCCTGCCGATAACCGGGATGAAGTTTCCTGTAATGAACTTCGCTGTTCTAATGGCAACTCCATCTGTAACAGCTGCTGAAGCCCCCTGCACGGAAATAACGCCGAGGAACACGGTCAAGAAAAGTCCCATCAATCCGATACTCCAGTTTCTTAAAAGTGCAGCCAGCTGAGTTACTTTATATTGATCTGACATGGTACTGACGATGCTAAGCAATGTCGCTAAAAACAGGAGCGGCAGAATGACATATTGCATAAACATTCCGCTCATATTCATTAAAAATAATATCACCGGATGGAAAAAAGCAGCTGAGACAATCCCTCCTGAAGCCGCTATCAAAGCAAGCAAAAGCGGAATCAGTGCCAGAACAAATGAGATCATTGTTCCAATTGCCTCATTTGTATAGCTTATGGCAACATGGAAACTATTCAAGGCAATGATCACTAGGACCATATAAATAATTGCATATGCAACTTTACTAATATTGCTTTTTTCAAATGCATTTTGCATCGACTGCAAAAACATACTGAAAATGGCTAGCATAATCAGGGAGCCTAGTAATTTTCCATTGGCAACAAATTCATGAAAGGCAAACTTTAAAAACCCCTTCCCCCATTCTTTAAAAGAGAAGTGCTTTTCTCCTTTAATGAAATCATACAGGCTGCCTTTCTGACTCTCCGGCAGGAATCCACCGTATTTATTGGTAATATCCTCCCAAAACTGTTTTAATTCTGATAGATCTAGAGACTCCAGCTGGGTATCTACGAGTTCCTGAGGCGAAACAGATGGAGGTGCTTCCGCCTCTTCTTGAGACCCTTGGGTGGCATGGACACTAGGTATTGAGAAAAAAAGGAAGAAAAGAATCATAATAGGAATCATCTGCAAACGCTGCTTCAATTTTCACACCCCATTTAGGACGGTAATTAGCTCGGAATAAGTTTGATAATGGTTTCAATCAATACAGTTAAAATCGGAATTGCCATTGCAAGAATTATGACCTTTCCTGCTAATTCGATTTTAGAAGCAATCGCTCCTTGTCCGGCATCTTTCGTAATCTGGACAGCAAACTCAGCAATATAGGCGATCCCAATAATTTTAAGAATTGTTTCTATATAAACAAGATTAACTTTGGCATTTACCGCCAGCCTCTCAAGCATATGAATAATTTCAAAGATCTTGTCCACTAAAAAGAGAAAAATCACACAGCCGACAAAAACAGTCAGCAAGAAGGCGAAATTTGGTTTTTGCTCTTTTATAATTAAGGCTAAAAAGGTGGCGATGAGGGCTACTCCAACTATTTTTATAATTTCAATGGCAAAGCCCCCCTTTCTATTGAAACAAAAATACAGATTTTATTTTTTGGAAGAGGTCATCCACGATGGAAGCTACCTGGAACAAGATATAAATAAACCCAAACAGCGTTACCCACTGTGCGTATTCTTTTTTCCCTACTTGATCAAGAACCGTATGCAAAAAGGCGACCACGATTCCTACCCCTGCAATTTTAAAAATAATATCTACTTCTAAACCCATTGCTTTTCCCCCTAAAATAATAAAATAATCAGTAACAAGCCTGACAAGAATCCAAGGCTCTTTACCATTTTTTCGTATTTCATTTGCGCTTGTATGGCATTTGCTTCTTCTCTTTCAAGGTGGGAAAGAGTCAACATGATATGCTTCTGCTGGGAAAAGCGATCATGGCGGCCTAGAGTTTCCCCAAACTGCTTCATAATTTCAAACTCGCCTTTTTTTAATGCAGTTGATTTCCAAACCTCTCGTAAACTAGTTTCCCATGCTTCATTTACAGTTGTTTCCGTATCAGTTAGTTTCTTGGCAAAACTATCGAAAAAATTTGACAGCGGCTTTGATAGCTGAGCTGAAAGCCTTCTGGCGGCTTCATGCAATGGGGTATGGCCATACATAATCTCTGCTTCAAGTGATTGCAGCGCTGACCGTAAAGAACGAAGCTGCTGCGGCCGGTCACTTAAGTGCCTTGAGGCTTCAAAGCCGATAACAGTGGTAGCAACAATTATAAATACGGCACCTATCAGCTTTACCATCTATGTCACGCTCACTTTATCCTTTATTTCTCGTCCAGTCCCATCTAATATATGAGTAATTGTACCTGGACCTGCTTTGCGGCTTAGGACAACATATCTCTCAAAAATTCTTTGTTGGATAATTTCCTTTAATGATGGCCGCTTGCTGATTTCCTCGACGCTTGACCCATGAGTTGTCATCATCAAGTTAATCCCTGCATGAACAGCCTCTCGAATCGCTTCAGCATCTTCTTTACGGCCAATCTCATCGACAATCAAAACATCGGGGCTCATCGAGCGAATCATCATCATCATACCTTCTGCCTTTGGACAGGCATCCAATACATCTACCCGGACCCCGAAGGTCAATTGCGGTATTCCATTTATACAACCAGCAATCTCACTTCGCTCATCGACAATCCCAACCTTTTTAGCGGGAATTCCGTTTGTCTCGTTTCCGTCCGATATGATTCTGGCAATATCGCGTAGTAACGTTGTTTTTCCTGTTTGCGGCGGGCCAATTACCATCGTATTCATCCATTTCCCTTGAAAAATATAAGGAATAATAGGCTGCGCAATCCCAATTTTCTCTCTGGCAATACGAATATTAAAAGATGAAATATCCCGAATCGCCTTGACTTTACCGGATTCTAAAATCACTTTGCCAGCTAGTCCAATTCGATGTCCTCCAGAAACTGTGATATAGCCTCGCTTAAGTTCCTCTTCTAGTGTATAAATCGAGAAGTGGCTGATTTTATTCATTAGATGAAAGGCATCTTCCGGCTGAATAATATATGACAGGAATCTTGGCGCCCCCTTCGCTGTCAGTTCAATTGGCCGATTGATTCGGATACGAATCTCTTCCAGTTCTTCTTTTACGTAAGGAGGGATTTGATTGATTTGGTCGGCAATCGTCTTAGGTAAAAAGTTCAAAATCATTTCCACTGCATTTTCCCCCTCTTCCAGCCTGTCTCATTAATTAAAATGTATGCCCCAATGGACACATTATGACTTTCTAATCTGGCAAAATATAAGTTTAAATCTATTTTTTATTTATTTTTACTAGACTCTATTCAAAAAAATCGTATAAGCAGAGGAACATTTACTTTTACCAGCCGTAATCTATAGAAAAAAAGTCTAGTTAAGGGGAGAAGGTTTTGTACAATTATCAGCTGCAAGGTCAAAATGGACTGCCTAGTCTAAAGTGGAATGTGATGAAAGTAAATGGAGAAGGAGTAGTGGATGTACGCCCCGATTCCGCTTCGGTAAATTTAGGCGTGATTACAGAGAGCAAGGAATTAATTGCTGCCCAGAAGGAAAATTCCGTAAAAAGCACAAATGTCATTAACTCGCTTGTTTCTCAAGGAATCGGCCATGAGCGGATTAAAACATTTGATTACCGAATAGATTCTGATTATGACTATATTGAAGGAAAGCAAATTTTCAGGGGTTATAAAGTGACAAATATACTAAAAGTGAAAATAGACGATTTAGCAGGGGTTGGTAAAGTGGTCGATGAAGCCGTCAAGAGTGGAATAAATTATGTCTCTAACGTTCAATTCTCTGTTGAAAATAAAGAGCATTTCTATAAACAGGCACTAACATTAGCCCTTACTGATAGCATTGAAAAAGCAAAAACATTGGCTGCAGCACTGAAGGTACACTTAAATCCGACACCGCGTTTAATTATCGAAAGCGGTACAACTGTTCACCCCCTTTCAAACTATCCTGAAACACTTGTTAAAGGTATTAGTTCTACTCCATTTGAACCTGGACAAATTCAGGTCAAAGCTTCTATATTGGCGGAATTCCAATATACACCAAGGGTGGTGTGAGCAGAGCTAAACCCCACCAGTCTATTTTGGTATTTTCTTTAACTTACTTAAGATTAAACCAACTAGACTGGTGCGACGCTCCGCCCCTTTTCCTAGATTGAACCAAATTGGTTCAATCATCATATTTCTTCACCCATTTATATAGCTGCATTTCGGTTACTGCGCCATTATAGTGCTCGCGAATAACTCCTTTTTTATCAATCACAAATGTTTCAGGCTGTCCGGTTACATTAAATCGTTTTGAAACCTTGGCATTGTAATCAAATAAATAATTCATGTCTTCTCGATTATTCTTTGTCACTTTATTAACTTTATCGATAGTTTCACCACGGTTGATCATCAGAAGGGGATATTTGTCACCGTAATCCTTTTGAAAAGCCGCTAGCTCCGGGAATTCGTCCTTACATGGTTTACACCAGGTAGCAAAATAATTCAAGATGACCACTTTCCCTTTATATTCAGAAAGCTTTGTTGTACCTCCTTCGATATTTGGGAGTTCAAAATTATAAGCTTGATCGCCAATATCAGTATGCTCACCCTTGGTGACCAAACTATAACCAAAAAAGCCGAACATTGATATGATTAGAATCATCACGAATGATTTGATAACCCTTTGGTTCACGTTCAAACCTCCTATCTTAAGTAGCCGCATTCAACTATTGATCCATTTGCTTTAAAAATTCAATTTCCTTTTTGAGTTTGTCATGCCTTTTTCCTAAAATAAACATGTAAGCAAAAATGACCACCCATGCAACAGAGTAAGCACCTAACATATATTCGTAATTCATTGTTTATTCCCCCATTTTCGCTCTTAATTTTTCTTTATGCTGATCTACCGACAGTCTCATTTTCTCAAACGACACTCCCTTTCGGAGCAAGTATGAATAAAGAATCGTGAAGGCTGTTATTGTCACCAGCAATGCCACAAGCATCGTATCCTCAATTCCGCCCCCTTTTTGCGAAGGACCCTCACCAAATACGATTGGATGGAATTTTGTCTGCCACCAGCGAATTGCAAAGAAGACAATTGGCACGTCAGCAAACCCGATGATTCCAAATACGGCCGCCAGCCTTGCCTTTTTATCCCAAACCCCATCCATTTGCCGAATCATGATATAAGCAATGTAGATAAAGAATAATATTAGCGTCGTTATTAAGCGCGGTTCCCATACCCACCAAGTATTCCAAGCCGACCTTGCCCAGATGGGACCTGTCGTTAACACAATTATCGTAAACACAACACCAATCTCAGCGGAAACATAAGCATACGTATCATAAATTCGTTTTCGTTTGATTAAAAACAAAATACTAAACAAAAAGGTTACAAAAAACGCCATGAATGCAAGCCAGGCGGAGCTTACATGGAAATAAAAGATTTTCTGGGCTGCATACATTGTTTTTTCTTCCGCCGCATAGATAAAGATGAAATAAAGGGAAACCAGCATCGAAACAACCGTTGCGCCAAACAATAAATTGGATAAATTAGCACTGCCGGCACTCTCCGTTGGGATAACGGGAAGCGCCGTTTTTTCGCGTTTGAGATTCATACTCATCGCTTATACCTCCAGAACATAATCAATTAATAGGAAACAAACAACAAAAAAGATTACATCATAAGCTGTAATTAATTGGATCCACGCTAAGGCGCTAGCAAGCTTCTCCATGTTCGTCAGAATAATTCTCGTAGCTTGTACAACTCCTATTAAAATTGGGGTTGTTATCGGAAAAAGCAGTAACGGCAACAGCATTTCACTGCTTTTTGAATTGGCTGCCAGTGCCGCTAAAAACGTACCAATAGCAACAAACCCAAAGCTGCCAAGGAAGATTACAATTAGAAAATAGGGCAGGCTTCCAAGAAATTTAAAATCAAATAATAAAAATAAAAACGGAATCGAAATAATTTCAACCACCAGGATCATCATAAAGTTAGCAAGAAACTTCCCTAGATAGATACTCGCAGCTTCCATTGGTGCAGCCAAAAGACCCTGCATCGTATCATTTCGCTGTTCTGAAATAAACGAACGGTTTAGACCTAAAATTCCTGCAAATACAATAATCACCCAGATAACACCGGGAATGACAGCTTTGGTCGTGTTATTAGCCGGGTCAAAAGCAAAGCTGAATACAACAATGACAAGAGCAGCAAAAATAATTTGGGTTACCAGGATTTGTTTAGTTTTTAACTCAGAATACAAATCTTTTTTTGCTAGCAGGACGGCTGTGCGAAGGAGATTCATGACGCCCCCTCCACCTGCAGCTGATATTTTTTAGATACGAACCCAATGTTTTGATTTTCAATGTAAAAGTCATCAGCAATCCTGCCATTTTTCATAATGATAATCCGGTCGCAAATTTCAGCTGCCTGCTTGAAATCATGAGTAACCATTAAGGTTGTTGTCTTCTTTCCTTTCATTGAGAGAATCACATTGTTTAGAATTGATATGGCTCCTTGATCCAAACCAGTATGCGGTTCATCCAACAGAAGGACTTCAGGTTCATGGATAATTGCCCTTGCGATAGCGATTCTTTGAATCATTCCGCGGGAAAAGTTCTTTACTGGTTCATTTAAAAAAAAGGATAGGCCTACCTCTTTCACCAGCCTTACAGCCCGTTGTTCCACCTCGGTAGCCCCATATATATTTCCGAAGAAAACGAGATTTTCCAGTGGTGAATAATGATCATAAAGCAGGCTGGAATGGGGCAGGTATCCCAGCATTCTTTTGATTTCAAGCTGATTTTTCTTTAGTTCTAAACCATTAATTTTAACGGAGCCTGCCGTCGGTTTAATTAAGGAAGCCAGCACTTTTAGCAGCGTACTTTTTCCCGCTCCGTTCGGTCCCAAGATGGCTACTGTTTCTCCTTTAAGGATGGATAGGTCAATACCGCGTAAAATCAGCTTGTTATCAGCCTGCTTTGTCAATTTCTTGATTTCAATCATTTACTTCCCTCCCAACCGATGCTAATCAATGAAATCTCTTATCCTTAATTTCACCTGAATTAAATGTTGTTTATAGGCATCAAGCCTCGCTTGATATTCAGCTTCGGATAGTTTCCCATTCCCAAAGGTTTCTTCCAGTTCAATGATTTTATCCATAATCGTCTTTTGCTTTGTCATCAATAATTTAAAGGTTTTTTCTTCCTTATCTGCCCCAAGTTTTTCTTCCTCTAAACGTGCTTTGCGCCTAAAATAGGCATAATAGGAAATGCCCGCTATAATGACCGAACCTATAATAATTAAAAACACATGCGGATTAAACCGGTGTAATGGCGACTGGGCCCACATCCTTAAATGACCTGGGTTATGGAAAGCCGGCGCGGTATGAGTAACAGCATTATTACCTTCTATGACGTTCTCAGCCTGCAGTTGTTTCCCGCTATCGGCGGCAGGCTGTACATTTTTGTTATAGACAATCGTAAAGGCTTGTTTTGCCTTTATTCCCTCAATGCTGTATCCCCAATAATTTTGATCTTCAAATTTGAAAAAACCTTGATTTATCGATTGAATCCCCTTAACTTCAATACTTCCTCTTCCTTCCGGGACAAGGATTTGCATCGTCTTCACTGGATAGTCGACCGAAAGCCTAATTTCCTTATCCTTAGGCATGCGATAGCTATACGGAAGGACCATTGTTTGGTTCGCGGGGATAGGCGTTGTTGTAATAAAGCCCTTGTCCACTTGCTTAAAGGCAATTTTATTATCTAAGAAATTTAAATCCTTTGCCTCTAGCGGAAGAGTTACTTGTAAAACAGCCTCACCTTTTCCGTCTCCTGTATATTCCTTTTTGGAACTATTGGTGTAATTCACCATGTTCATCATATTGGTCGATCCATCTTCAGCAGGGCTTATAACAAGATAATGCATATCAATCAAAATCTTTTGATCTTCTGCTGCTAACCCCTTGTATGATGTGGACAGCAGTAATCCAAGGAGGAGTATGGCGATTTTCTTCGTCACTTTTGTCCCCCCTTTTTATTTTTGGAGATTATCATTCGCTCATTAATTTCTCTTTCCACTTCAGCCATTAAATCGTAATCAACACTTGGTATTGTTAACTGCTCTTCTTCTTTCATAATGTTGGCAACCTCTGCTTCATATTGCTTCTTTAAGTGTTTATAATCAGCAGGAGAAATTTTATCCATTTTGTATTCAAACTCCAGCTCATTTAAGGTTGTTAACAGAGCTTCCTTAGTGCTTGTTAGTTCCCTTTCGCTCTTTTGAAGATGAAAATTTAATGAACCAAACGTAAAAAATGGCGATAAAATCAAAAACAAACAAAACTATCATGAGCTT
>NZ_BNDS01000031.1:44805-54150 GCF_014656545.1 Neobacillus kokaensis | reverse complement strand
CACTTCATATGCTTTTCCACAAGGTTTCGTGTTCATTATTTAATTCCACAAGATACAATTTCAGTTTTGCGACCTAATCAGCAAACATCTTCGCAATTCCAGCATATGTGTAATATAGTGCGTGATCAAGTGGTGTTACCTTCGTATTCGTGTGAGCTATTTGGTGTTCTAGGCTTTTTCCAAATAATTCATAGCTTTTAGCAATTTGTCCGCCAATGATCATTCGGTCTGTCTTGAATTTTTCAATAAAAGGCAGGAGCATCTCTCCAAGATTGCAGCCAAATTCATGAAAGATTTCTTTTGCCTTTTCATTTCCTTCTTTTGCGAGACCTGCTATTTCTTTTACATCCAAATTCTCGTGTATGAGGTTCTGATCGGCAGCTAATTGTAAAATTCCTCGTCGTGAAAATTGGTCATCCACGGTTTTCCCTTTAAAAATATGATTGTAAAGGTAGCCTTCTTCAGGTACTCGTTTATCATTTTTTATGATTGTTCCCCTTTCAATAAACACTGAGCCAAGTCCTGTACCAATGGTTAAGGAAATGATTCGTTCATTTGAATAAAGGGTGCTAACACCTAATCCGAAAAGGCGAGCGTCATTTTCAAATCGCATCCTAACCTTTTTCGCTCCTTGAAAGAGATTTGATTGTTTAAGTCGTTTTGTTAGTTCTTCCCGAAATGAAATCCCGTATATCCCTTCGAATTTGTTAAGTCCTTTAATATAGCTAATTCCCTGTTCATAATCAAAGGGACCCGGAAAGGCAAAGCCAATCCCGACCGTTTTATTTGTGTACACATCTTTCGTTTTTTGTTTGTATACTTGATAGCTTTGTGAAAGGGTGGTCAGGATGCTAACAAAATGATTAAGAATTGTTTCTGCATCTTCATGTGAGTGTGAGTCAAATTGTGAAATTGTTTCCTCAATGATGGAGTCATTCTCCAAAACGGAAGCTTTTATAAATGTCCCACCCACATCTAAAGCAAAAATTGGATCGGTATTCAAATACATTTCACATCCCAATTTGGAGAAACCCCCGCTTTGATTACCTTACAAGGACTATTTCCAACGTTTACAATCTTGTACGATCCAAAGACAGCTGGAAGTATGTATGATTCCGCATAACCAAGTTCAACAAATACAGATTCATCTTCTGTTGATACAATGCGAACTTTTTCACCTTCCACAAGGTTGTACATAACAAACTCATTGTTTGTATGATCATTCCATTCATTTTGTAAATGAACACGTCTAATATAGAATAATAAGTCATCCCGTTCGCCTAGTAGATATTCTTTATTGTCACCTTGAGAGTTGATTAGTGTTGGTTGGGCAATCAAATTTTCTTTTACCCAGCCCGTTGTTTTATAGAAATCAATGTTTTTAAAACCGTGATCAATATTTAACGGCCTTGGTTTGCCGTCTAAATCTTTACGTAAATAGTCATAGATTTTAAATGTAAACCACCATGTCGTGGAAGAAATCTCTAATACGAGATTATCCTTTCCTGAACAATGAACGGTACCAGTAGGGATTAAGAATAAATCCCCTTTTTCTGAATCAAATTCATTTACATATTTCGAAAATTCAAAAGGTACCCCTGATTCTTGAGCGGTTGTGACAGCATTCACAAACTCTTCTCTTTTTGTCCCTTCCGTTAAGCCGAGATATACCTTTGCATCCTCTTTTTTCTCCATGATGTAATATGATTCTTGTTGCGTCATTTTTTCATTAAAATGCTTTGTGATATATTCCTGATGCGGATGAACTTGGCAAGATAGGTTTGAACCATCCATTGTATCTAGATAATCAAATCTAACTGGGAAGTAGTCACCAAATAAGTTTACATTCCGTTCTCCCATAATAGCTAGATGCTCAAGAGCCATCACAACAAGAAATGGTACTTCTATTACGTGATCTTCATAGCCAATTAAAATAGAGTTTTCTGGTGCAATTGGCTCGAATGACCAGGCACAATTCACCCAATCCTGTGGTAGATCCGCTAATTCCTTCAATCGTTGGCCGCCCCAGACACCTGGTGCAAAGAATGGTTTTACACGTAATGGTCGACGTGCGACATCAGAAATGATGGCCATTAATCCTTCCCCAGAAATACTTACAGGCTTTTTCGGCTGGTTCATGTCGACATACACATCGATTTTATGTAAAATCTTTTTACGATAGTTTTCAAGAATTGGCCATTCTACGAAAAAGGCAATTTTGTATTTTTCGACGTTATCCTTGTTCCAATCCATTCCAAAGTTTAAGAGACCCTTTTTATATTCAACTTGCTGATATTCACGTGATACGTCAAGGAAATATAATTGGTCTGCCTTTTCACTTGTTAACCAGTAAGCACCAGGCCCAAACACTAGGCATACTTTTTTACCCTTTTTAACTGCTTTATTTTGTATATTTGCAGCAAAAATAGTTTGTGCACCTGTGATGAATAAATCATTGATTACAGCCTCTGTTACATACCCAAATGCACGGTTATCTGTAATGTTCTCAGCAAATTGTTCACGAAGCAGTGACCCAGACTTTAGATAACTAGTGGTACTCTGCACATCTATTGAGTACTCATGTTTTTCCAACACTGCCATTATTTTTTGAATAACATTCTGAAACTCAGATCCATGTGTACCATCAATAGCAATGACAGGAACGTTTGCAGTCGATTGTTCGGCTATATGGACTACTTGATTAATAATCGATTCATAACCTTCAGTCAGTACATGGTCATTCAGTCTTGTTCTAACCGAATTGACAGGATATTTATTAAACATAATGTAATACACTCCTCAAATAGCTGATTAGCCTAAGTATAATCTCTCTAATTGGGCATGTATTTACATAATTGAGTCATGCTTTTGCAAAAAAAGGACATAGTTTAAAAAACGGTGTGTTGCATAAGTGAGCACCTGCCCCCCCTGCTCTACAACAACTAATCCAAAAAGAAGTGCTAATCACATTAGGATTAACGCATTCTCCATCCTTCCTATTAGATTACTAGTCTCTTTTTTTTGTACCCCATCTGGAAAAAAAGTCAAAACGTTAACTACTGATTTTTATTAGAAGTAATCAATATTTTAAAATAACAAAAATAGGCTGCCTATTTTCTATGGATATAGTTATAAGTGTAAGCTTGTCCAGCATTTTTACATATGATGTTCTTGTAAGAGTCTCTTACAGACTTCTAAATAGAAAGGAGGAACAAATATGCCGTTCAACTTAGCTACTTTTCTTGTTGTTGTTGTTTTATTAGTTGCATTGCTTTTAGCAAGTTTACTTGGCGTTAACCAAGCTCCGATTTTGGCTGCAATTTGCGCAACTTTAGGTTGTCCTTAATGCTTTAGTGGACAAGCATTGTCGATCTAGGAGCTCCTTATAGATATAAAACCTAGAAGATTTTTTAAATAATCTTCTAGGTTTTTTTTAACGAAAATTAAAAAATAATATAAAGGTGGTTTTATTATGACCGATCAAACCAAAGGAAAAAATAACAATGAAAAAATAGGATCCTCAAACCAGCGAGAGGCCATCCTGAATCTCGCAAACAATCTTGTAAAAAATGAAAATGTCATTGATATGAACTCTATTATGAGAATGGCAACCAATCTTCTACAAAATGATTCATTAATGAATTCCGTAAAAGACATTGGTCAATATCAGCAAAATTCGCCTATTAATGAACCTGGAATTCAAGAGAAACAAGAGAAAACGGAGTTGACGTTTATTCACGAACAATTAAAAGAAATAAACCAGGTGCTTTCGGAGATTAAAATGGAAATAGCGAACCAGAAGAAAAATAAAAGGTTATAAAAATTTCTTGTAAGGACCTTAGAACACTTTAGTTGAACGTGTTTAGCACCTGTAACTAGAAGCAGCGAAGCCCCTGCACTACTTTTGAAACTGCCAAGCTTCGCTGCATTTTTTTATTAATAAAAAATTTTGCCCGGATTTAGATAAGCGGCTATTTCACCTTTATGCTAAAGATACAGCTATATCCTCCTGTACCTTCATTTTCACCGATTACAATCTATGTGATTTAATGCATAGAAACCCCATATTAACAAATACTGAATAATGAATTTATCCTAAAGTTGGTGCTAAACATGAATGTAAAAATCGATAAAGAAAGGGAACTTTGGAATAAAATCGTTCTGCTTCGTGAAGAAATGGTTCGAACTGCTTCCGATAAGAATTTAGATTTTCTTGATCAGGAGGTTTTAGCCTTAAGTCAAGCTTTAAACAAACTTTTAAACGAATATGAAAAATTATTACACGAAAAATAGAGCTTAAACACGAAACCTTTTCTTTCGTAATGATTACAATCCTTCCAATTTACCCCACTTTAAGCCCGGTCCTTTTTACATTTATTTAGAAAAAAGTAATATCAATCCTTATTGAGTCCGTACCTATCCTAGTAACCATTCAAATAAAACGTAAACTGCCCAAACTATGGGCTGTTTTTCTTACATACCTGCATATATTTACAAATATCGACAATATTATGTTATTATCCAGTAGAAAAAACACACATTCAAACTGTAAGTCGCATATAGGTTACGGATATATTTTATGTTGGAAATTAATCAAATTGGAGATTGCGTTTTGTCATAAATGAAAACATTTGGATTTGCCTACAAAAAACTACTTAACGGGAGGAAACTATTTGATAAGGATCTCTAAATTACTTTTTAATCATCCTAGCTATTTTCGATATGGTTTTTTTATTATCATGATAGTCAGTTCTATTTTACATTACACCATCCTTAAAGATAACGGAGTTTATTTATTCTATTCTCTTGCTGCCATTTTTGGGGGCATTGGTTTTTATCATAAATCTATTTGGTTTTTATTGTTTCTCAACCTTGTTCTCGTTTCCTGCAGGTATTTTCAGATCCCTGAACAGTCTCAGACCTTTCTGGTTTTTATGATTCATTTTTGTAACTATTTTTTGTCGTTTTTCATTTCCGCCTCCCTTATGAAAAGTTTTATTAGGGTGGAAAAGCAAAATTTAGAGTTAACTGAGGCTTTATCAAATGCACTTGACTACAGGGATACCTATACCCAACATCATTCTGAAAATGTGGCTAAGTATGCGATTGAAATTGCAAAAAAGATGAAATTACCCAAAAATGTGTGTGAGGATATTTACTTAGGAGGATTATTACATGACATTGGAAAGATTGGGATTCCCGAAGACATTTTAAAGAAACCAGGTAAATTAACAAAAAGAGAATTAGAAGTAATCAAAACACATCCTACTATTGGATACGAAATGATTAAACACGTCTCCAGCTTTAATCGAAATGGAGTCCTAGATATTGTTTTATATCATCATGAAAGATACGATGGGAAAGGATATCCTAAAGGATTGAAAGGGGATAATATTCCTTTAGTCGCCCGAATAGTAGGAATTGCGGATACATTTGATGCCATGACTTCTAATCGTATTTATAAATCCCAAGTAAATGTAGAATATGCTTTAAATGAAATACGCAGCAATAAAGGTAAACAGTTTGACCCGGAATTAGTTGATATTTTTTTGTCTTTATTTGAAAAAGTGGAACCGGATCAAAAATGAAATTTCGATTTACCTCTATAAAGTTCCATGAATAGGGATGAAATTTATTACATCGTAAGCCTATCATTATTTTTATTCTACTTGGAGCACGATAGCTAAAGTAACGTGTTGCAATATATTGTTGCTTTTTTTCCTATTCATGCGGGCCTTTAAAAACACTATTATTAAGGTCTTTAAATAATTAAACTAAAAAAGAGTGTCTTCCCCTCCCAGTTTGCTGCTATCTCCGGGATAGTAGGAAATTTACAAAATCCAATCAGAAGTAAATAAAAAAGAAAGGCCTCCTTGAACAAAATCATCATTGAAAAGAATTTGCATGTTCTTTGATTAAATGGAGAGCCTTTCATTTGTATAAAAAATGACTAAACCTCTGAACATAACAAGGAACGATCCCTATTTTTAAAGATGGTGCCTTGTTATTAATCCTAATCTCATTTCCCTTCAACTACTAATTTGCAACGTTTCATCCCATTTTCATTCCACTTCTAGCAGACAAATGAACGCAAAACGAATTCCACCAAGAAGGAGTCCTTTCTGCAGTCATTTTTTTATTTATTGTAGATGTTTCGGCGGCGGGGATTTGTGTTCTTGATTCTGTACTTCAGCAAAAAGATCCTCTTTGGATTCGTACTTGTATTGGCTGTTCACCCTTGATAATATTTCATCAATATGTGCAAGCTGAGTATTACTGGGCAACAAAGTCACAATGGTTTGTTTGAATTCTTCGAAATCCTGTTTTGTTACTGGCTGGGCTTCCTCCTTTAATTCAAACCCGATCTGGCCATTTGATTCAAGGGTGGCCCATTTAACATCACTTATTTTTGAGACGCTTTTTTGTCTTAGCTGCATTTCAAGTTGGTCAACCGTTAACCGAAGCTTTTTCAGATTATGCTCATTCAATTTTCCGTTTTCAATCACGATTTTTGCTTTGCCAGTAAGCATTTTTTCCATCCGATCTGATTTCAATTGAACGATTTCCATTACTAACAGAGTTGCCACCAACACCAGTCCCACTATAAAGCTTGTCCATACACTCTTCCCGGCAATAGGCTGAATCAGCAAGGTTCCGATAGAAATCATTATGACGGTCTCGGCCAAGGTCATCTGCGAAATGGTCTTCCGGCCAGCAATTCGTAACAGCAGCGTTCCTCCTAATACAATTAATACCGCTTTCCACAAATAGCTCCAATCCATTGTAAAACCACCATTCATTTGAAAATGTTATTCTTATCTTTTCCTTTAATGGTGGAAATACACCTAAATATAGTAGAGCCAAGCAGGTGGATCCTCATTAAGCAGTAGATTCTTCAGGCAAAATTAGCCCTCATTTTTTACCTTTGATTAAATTGCCAGCCACCTTCCTTATTTCTGTTTAGTTAATGCCTGGCACTTTTTAAGTTACATTTTATTGACCGGCCTGCAATGTTTTCCAGATTCGATATTTCTCAGGCAGGCACGCAGCGCAGGGTCTGAACACAGCTTCTATTGCAGTTTGTTCATCCGCAAAAAATACCCGTTCTTTAACATATCCACCCTTCGCGATGCCACGTAGTGCAGCAGGGCAATCCATTCGACCGTATACTTTTGTTTTTTTATGACCGCCATATGTACCTGGAGTTTCACTTTTATAAAATTTCTTGTCAGCTCCTAAAAGTGTATAAGATTTACGAAGGTTCCCATTTTCTGACCTCTCACTCATTCCGTCACCCCCATAAATAACTGTTTTCAATAGTTCAAATTACCGCAATTACGCCTATAACTAGCAATCTATCATTTTATTCCCCATCAAAATTCACATCAAACAGATAATCAGATGGTTTGGCACCTTCGAAGCTTTCTTGGATGATATTCCCTCGTTTATCTCTTTCTTCTCCTGATTTTTGCATAGCAAAAGTCGAGATATAATAACCTTCTACCGGTAATTGCTCATCACTTAATGTTTGTATTTCCGCATTTAATACAGTAAAATGAGTTCGATTTTCCATTCCATAATTGACCCGTTCCCCTGTACTTTTTATACCATAGGAAGAAAAATCCCCCTTAGAATGCGTAATACCTTTAATATCAAGTACATTAAGAATTTCAAAAAAATGACCAGCTTCGATTAATCGATTGTATTGGAGCCATGTATCAAGCTGACTAAACGTAACTCGATACCTGCTCTTATCACTTTCATATCGAATTTGGTAGTGATTATAACTTTTATCATTTTGCCCAAGCAGCTGCCATTCTAAATCTGTAATTTTACCATCCCTATCATAATCTACCTCAAAATCCTCTAGTCTTAAATCGTTGTTCTCTAGCTTCAATTCTTGCCAAACCAGTTCATATTCATCTAAAAAGTTCATTGTATAAATGGAACCAAATTTATGTTCGATGAATATCGGGCGACTTTCCCATACATTCACGGCATATGGTAATATCCAATTGACCATCATAAATGCAAGAACACCATAGACTGCAGCTTTTCGTTTTACATCGACATTTAACTTGGGGCGAAAAAATAATAGAAACACTAAAAACCCTAGTGGCAGTGAAATTTGATTAAAATGAAAGGCAAATGAACCTAATATAAAGAATCCCATTATTTTTAATAGAAAATAAGATTCAAAATCGTCCTTTTTCCTGATTAAGAACAAGAGACTAATAATTAATATTATTGTGTAAATAATCGACGCCATTTTTTCTCCTATCTGATTAGAAAACGCCTTATTTTGAAAATCATTCAATAAGGTTTAAAATTTTTATCATTTTGTTAGTATTTCCTGTGATTACCTAACCTCTTTGGGTTTTTGATTATGAAAATGCCAATGCTTTTCGATTTTCGTCTTGTCTATGCGTGTATTCTTCCTCGAAGCACATAAACCAATACCCAAAGTCATCTACTTTACTGATCGCATTTCTAGATCTCATGACACCTTTTGGGCTAAATTGGTAAGCACTTATTCGGTCTAATTCATGTTCTGTATCATAATATCGATAAACCATTAAAACAGTCGATTTTTGAACTTCATTTTTCTTAAGCACTAAATTGTTTAGAAATTCAATTCTATTACTAGTTTCTACGTTTTGGATTCCTATTACATTATGTGGAATGAAGCCCTCTTCTGTTTCAGAGAAGAGCTTATCAATCGTATCTTCATCTTTATTCCATTGATTTTCCCGTTCCAAATGAAGGGCAAGATGCAAATAGTTCTCTTTGTTTTTTCGTTCATCCCACTTCCACCAAGCGAGATCCATTGGTCTCGAACGACCTTTTACTTTATCAAATTTTGCATCCTCCACAAAGGCATCAAAGCCAAGCATTTCACCTAAATTTGCGAAATAATCAATCTCTCTTTGCGTAAACATGGAACGATTATGTATCCCGGTCAGGTTTAATCTTCTATAGTTCCTAACATAGCCTTCAAAAAATTGAAGCAGGTCAAAATATTGTTTTTTCACGACGACGGCTCTCCTCATATAATTAGTTACAGAACACTTTTGCAAAAATTCGGTAATTTATTTTACCATGTTTCACCATATATTTCCTTTATTAAATAATATCCGGATATTTTCCCCTATTCTATTAAAGTAATAATGCCAGGCACCTTCCAGATTTCCAAGGTAGTGTCTGGCACTCCTTTTTTCGCAAAATCAAACTCTCTTTTTTACCGTTCACCATGCTTTCTGGTGCTCCGCGGGCAAAATCAAGCTCTCTTTTTTACCGTTCACCATGCTTTCTGGTGCTCCGCGGGCAAAATCAAACTCTCTTTTT
>NZ_BNDS01000031.1:20728-44752 GCF_014656545.1 Neobacillus kokaensis | reverse complement strand
TTTACCGTTCACCATGCTTTCAAGTACTCCGCGGGCAAAATCAGGCTCTCTTTTTTACCGGTGACACAGTTTCATGGACTACACGGGCAAAATCAACCTCTCACTTTTATAAATAGCACTCTATTGTATTTGCTCGTCCCATGATTATTTCCTCCTTTGTAAGGGTATGTTGTTATAATTACAAATAAAAAAGCAGATGACCCTTTCTCATTGTGATCTTTCTTTTCTTCCCCATTCAACACCCCTTGAATTCCCTGCTAGCCACATACCCTCGCCAACTTTTCATGAAACCGGTAAATATTAATAAGGCGGATTCATCAAGTATGCAATACTTCATCCCCTATAAAGGAATCGTTTCAGTCTCTTCTGGTAACGCTGTAGATTGGTCAGGATGTTTTTTTGGAAGGAGTAGTAAAAACAAAAACGAAACAGCCGTATAGACTGTTAATAATATGGCGGTACTAGAAAGTGCTCCTGCAGCATTTCCACCCGCTGTGAACAAAGCAAACGTAACAAGGGCAAAGGACGCACCAACACGGGAAGCGACATTCTCAATCGTAATATACGTGAAAGAAATGACTCCCAAACGGGAAGGAGCTGCTTTCGATACAATCACCGACTTGACGACAGGGCCAACTGTTCCAATGGCCGTACCTATGAAGCTCATGGCAATAAATAAATAGAGAAACGAAGTATCAATTCTTGCGATAGATAACATGCCTACCCCGACAATTAAAAGCCCAATACTAACCCCAATCAACCTGCGGGCAGTGCATTTAGCCATTAATCTGCCGCTGATGATATTCGCCAATGCCATTGTTAAAAAGAGTGGGAATTGCAACAACCCAACAATCGTTGAGGGCTTCCCTTGAACACTTTGGACAAAGAAGGTTAACACATACATAACACTGCTAAAGGACATATACATGATCACCGCAATGACAGAAGGGACCCAGAAGGTGCGCGTCTTAGCATAGTGGATATCGAGCAAAGGCTTTTTGTGCTTTTTTTCAACTACTAATAATAAGAGGAACGATACGACGGAAACCGCCAAAGCTGGCGCCCACATCCAAGAATCTACACCATAATGGTTAATGAAGGTAGGAACAGTCAGGAGACCGCCTAATAATAAGAACACGAAGAGTACACCCAAGAAGTCAAATGAAGCGGATTTCACCCCTTTAGCATATGGAACCCCGAACGCAAATAGTAAGATAGAAATAACACCTAAAATACTGCAAAGGAAAAAGATCGCATTCCAACCGAAACGGTCTACGAAGATACCACTTACAATTGGTCCCGCTATGCCGCCGAGGACAGTATAAAATCCATAGATGCCCATCATTTTCCCTTGTTGTTCTTTGGGAAAATATTTTCCTACAAATGCTACACCAGCCGGTATGACAGCAGCGCCAGAAAAACCTTTTAAAAAAAGACCAAAGACCAGGACCCAAAAGGATGGAGCAAGTGCAATGAATAGAGAGCCAATAGCAAGGAGCACAGCTCCGATCAAAATGACTATTTTTTGTCCAAAGGAATCGGACAACCATCCCATTAATGGCTGGAAGCCTGTAAGGCCTAAAGCAAAACCTAATTGCATATAAACAGAATATCCGGCACCTAACTGAAAATGCTCTAGCATTTTCGGATAGGCGGGAATATGTGTGGCCTCAGCAAATACAACAAGAAGTATTCCCAGACATAAAATATGAAACGATTTTCTAATTACCTTTTCTTCCATTCCTTTACCCCCTCGTTTGCCCTCTTTAGGACCATCTCTTATTCGTTTAAAAAAGGACAACTCGATCGTTGTCCCAATGCTTACTCTACCTCAATTACACATGTTTTTTCTTGTGTGTTTTCTAGGATGGAATCCTTGCCAAAACCGCTTTCCTTTACACCGCCAAACGGTAATTCAGGACCGACCCGGCGATACGTATTCACCCATACATTTCCAGCCTGCAGGGTTTTAATCATTCGCTGGGCGCAGGCTAAATTCGTTGTCCAAACACCGGCTCCAAGACCAAAGCTTGTATCGTTTGCGATTGCTAGTGCTTCTTCCTCCGTTTCAAAAGACATGACGGTTGCAACGGGTCCAAATATCTCTTCCTGGCAAATCCGAAGGGAATTCCGCTGAACCTGGATCAAGGTAGGCTCCACCCAATAGCCATTTGAAAATCTTGCATCCTTTACTGAAAGCGCGTCTTCACCATAACGGCCGCCAGCGATGAGGGTTCCCCCTTCTTGAACACCTATCTCAATAAAATTCCGTACCTTGTTATATTGAATTTCGTTTGCGATTGGACCCATGGTGGTAGATGGATCCAATGGATCTCCAAGTCTTAGATCCTCTCTCATTTTTTCTTTCATTAACGAAACCATTTCTTCAAAAATAGGCCGTTGAATGAGAATTCTTGAGCCGCCTACACAAATTTGACCGGCATTCCCAGTAAAAATCCCATTGGTAGTTACACCTTCCACGGCTTTTTCAATGTTTGCGTCCGCAAAGACAATGTTTGGGGACTTGCCGCCTAACTCAAACGTAAGCGGTTTTGGTGCTTGTGCTGTGGAGCGGACGATCGCTTTTGCTGTGTTCCCAGATCCTGTTAACGTAACCCGGTTTACCTCTTTGTGGCTGACTAGGGCTTCTCCCACTTCCCCATCACCGGAGACGACATTTAAAATTCCCGGAGGAAGAATGGTATTCAAAATTTCCCCATACCGTAAACTGGAGACAGAGGCAAACTCCGATGGCTTGATAATTACTGCATTACCTGCAGCAAGTGCGTAAGCCGCTTTGATCGTAAAGGTAAAGAGCGGAGCATTCCATGGGAGAATTCCAACAACCACTCCCAATGGTTCGCGCAATGTATAGCCAAAGCTGGTTGGGCTTAGTTGAATCGTTTCTCCCTTACTCGCTATAGCTGTGGCCCCAGCCGCATCATACCAAATACTTGTCAAAGCAGGGATTAATCCGTAGCTCGTTTCACGAATTACCCAGCCGGAATCGTTCGTCTCCAGCATGGCTAACTCTTCTCCATGCTGAGCAATTAGATCGCCTATTTGTCTTAAAAAAGCGGCCCGTTCCATTGCGGAATACCTGGCCCACTTAGGGAAGGCCTGTTTCGCAGCAGCGACTGCGTTTTCAGCATCTTCTGCCGTACTGCTTGGAACCCTTGCCCACACATTCCCATTTGCCGGATTGATACTATCTATTTTTCTTCCGAACGAAGCTGGTACAAGTTCCCCATTAATAAGATTATGAAACTCACGAATTGAACTAACCGTTTCCAATCGTTTCCCTCCTTATCATGCAGCTAGCAGTAAGCTGCTTTTACCTTTTACCAGCCTAAAGCCGACGCGGCCTTTTGATAATAATCATAACTGCTTCCTAGGTAATTTTCATAAAAACGGGCGCGTTTGACAAACAGGTGACAATCTATTTCCTCAGTGAACCCGATACCGCCATGTATTTGGACATTATGACCTGCAGCCCTGTTAAAAGCTTCGGCAGCGAACAGACGAGCAGAGAAAATAGCTTGAACCCGGTCCTCTGCCTCAGTCTCTAGTGCCCAATTGGCATAGTAGGCAAGGGACCTAGCAGTCTCAAGCTCTACTTTCATATCCGCAATCCGATGTTTAATCGCCTGAAACCTTCCAATTGGCTGTCCAAACTGGACCCGGATTTTTGCATATTCTGCTGCCATCTCGACGACTTTGTCCATTCCGCCTACCATGATGGAAACAAGTGCTGCATTCGCTGCTAGCAACCCTTCCTCTAAAACTTCCCAGCCCTGATGTAATGGACCTAATAACTGCCCTTTATCAATTCTGATATCCTCCAAGGTTAGTTCTGCTAAATGCCGGGATTCATCGATATTCTTTTGACCGCGTAATTGGGTTTGATCGGATAAATCAAGAATCACAAGTGAAATACCGGTTTTCCCCTCTTCCCCGGCCGTCCGGACAGGTACAATCAAGCTGCTCGCTAACCTTGCATCAGGGACTAATGATTTCGTTCCATTTAATAGAATGTCCTCGCCTTCTATCTTCGCCGTCATTCTAATATCCGAAGGCTTGTAGCTCCCACCAGGCTCAAGCCAGGCAATAGAGAAGGTTTGGGATCCTTCAGCAATTCCAGGAAGATACTTTTGTTTCTGTTCTTCTGTTCCAAACTTTTCAAGAATAGGCACCGCAAAGGCATTGGTTTCAACATACAGACCAGGCAGGACATTCCTTCCCATTTCTTCGAGGACAGGAACAAGATCCAATGCACCTAGTCCCATTCCTCCATGCTCTTCTGGAACATTAATAGCCGTACACCCTAATTCCACCAAACCTGAAAAAATAGATTGATAGTGCTCTGTATTCCCCTTAATAAATTCACGGGCAATTTTCGTTTCTCCCTTATCCGCTAAATATTTCCGCACGTAATTTCCAAACATTTCTTGCTCTTCACTTAATGAAAAGTCCATTCATTGTCACCTCCAATTTTTCTAGCGTCCCATATCTTTTGGCAGTCCAAGAATTCGTTCTGCAATCGTATTCCGCTGAACCTCACTCGTTCCCCCGCCAATGGTCATACCGAATGAATACAAATAGTTCTCCTGCCAATACGAATCACCATAAATGGCGTCCTCTTGCCACAAAAGCCCTCGGTGTCCTTGCATCGAAATCGACTGGGCGAACAGATCCTTTGTCAATTCGCTGACAATCAATTTATCCATAGAGCCCTCTGCACCGGGCTGGCCGTTTTTCAACGTCTTCGTTAAGTTGCGATAATAATTTAACAGAGACCCGCGAGTCCGTGCATAAAGATCGACCATTGTTTTCCGGACAAATGGCTGTTTTAATAAAGGACGTCCGTCTTCCTGCAATTCTTTTGTTAACACGACTAAATCTGCAAATTGCTGCTCGAGGGTAAATACTTGCCCGCCAATCCCTGTCCGTTCGTGCATCAATAGGGCAATCATCACCCTCCAGCCCTCATCGACTTCTCCGACAATATCGGCATCATAGGCAATGGCATCCGTTAAATACACTTCATTAAAATCATGTTTGCCGTCCATCTGAATAATCGGCCGCGTCTCCACGCCAGGCTGGTCCATATCTAAAAGAAAAACAGTAATCCCTTTATGTTTCTTTTCACCTTTGCTTGTACGAGCCAGCAGAAAACAGCGATCGGCCAGATGCCCAAAACTCGTCCAGACCTTTTGACCGTTAATCACCCATTTGTCTCCATCTTTGATGGCCGTAGTCTGAATCGCGGTAAGATCGGAGCCTGCGTTCGGCTCAGAATAGCCCTGACACCATACCTCTTCACCTGTTAAGATTTTGTGGATATACGCTTCCTTTTGTGCTTCCGTTCCGATTTGCATAAGTGTAGGAGCTACCATATGAATCCCCACATAATTGACAAGCGGCGGAGCCTTTACGCGTACCATTTCCTGCTGATAGATAATCTCTTCCATTAACGTGGCGTTCCTGCCGCCATATTTTTCCGGCCAAGCAATCGCTGCCCAGCCGCCTTCATATAATTTCCTTTGCCAGTTTCTTAAGAAAGCAGAATACTCATTCAAATCCTCTGGAAGCTGTCGATTTCCTTCCAGCCACCCAGCCGGCAAATGGGTTTCGAGCCAGGTTCGAAGTTCCTCACGAAAGGCCTCTTCTTTTTTTGTAAAAGAAAAATCCATTTTCCTTCCTCCTTTTCAGTTATGATACAGGGATCCATTGGGGCAGAGACCGATCATCGGTAATATCCTGCCAGGCCATCTTTACCGGCATGCCGATTTGGATATCCTCCGGAGTACAGTTAAGTATATTGCCAATAATTCGCACTGCTGGAGTCTTTTCAAGCTCCACAATGGCAATGGTGAGCGGCAGGTCATCCTGAAACCCTGGAAGAAATGGGCGGTAAGAGGTGACATACGAGTAAACCGTTCCGTTTATCTCACTGCCAAGGTTTTGCCAGCTCAGTTCGGTGCTGCCGCATTTGGCACAGGCTGGGCCAGGTGGATGTGAATAGCTCTGACAGCTTTCACATTTTTGGATGACGAGTTCATGACGATCGGCCGCGTCCCAATATGGCTGATTATCCTGCGTTTTTAATGGTATTGGTTTTTGATATCCCATCGATTTCCCTCCTAGTTTCGTAGAATCATAGCTCCGGCAATATCTGGACCCGCCCAGCCGGTACATAGACCAATTTCACAATTTTCTACTTGTCGGTCTGTCCCTTTATAGTCATGACGGATTTGACGGACAATTTCGAGTACATTATTCATTCCGTGCGTATATCCTTCAGACAACATTCCGCCGGCCGTGTTGCTAGGCAGTTTTCCGCCCATCCGCAGGTTTCCTTCCGCTACGAAGTTCCCTACTTCACCACGAGGAGCAATTCCGTATGCCTCTAGCTGCCGTAAAACAACCCAGGAATAACAATCATAAATAGATGCCACGTGCAGATCCGACGGCTTTACGCCAGCTTTCTTATAGACATCAGCCGCAACATAGTCGGAGGCAACCTCCGATAAATCGCTCCAATAATGGGCATGTGACACACACTGTCTAGCGGCAATGCCCATAATATACACTGGTCTTGATTTACAATCCTTTGCCCTCTCAGCAGACGTCACAATAATCGCATTGGCTTCGTCAGACTCTAAGCAAAAATCATGTTTGTTAAATGGCGTACTTAGTGCAGGTGTGTGTAAGTATTCCTCCATCGTTAATGGCTTCCCGTAAAAATACGCCTTTGGATTTCGCTGTGCATGCTCATAAAAACTCACACAGACATGTCCTAAATGTTCTTTCGTCAGTCCCGTTTCATGCATATGACGGGTAGCAAATAACCCAAACCATTGTCCAGGACTACCAGCGCCATATGGAATAATAAAGCTGCCGCCTTCAATAGCGGATTGCAGCATATTAACATCCCAGCCGCCGCCGCCCATTCTGACTCCAGAACGACCATTCATGGAACGGTAGATGAGGACTGTTTGAACCTGCCCTGTTTCAATTAGACCAATGGCATCCGCAATCAACATCTCAGTGCTGCTGCCGCCGCCCATAATATCCTTCACATATTTAGGTCGGACCCCCAAATAAGTGGCCAATTGGTGAGACGTACATGAGTCATTCTCACTGTAGCTCATAAATCCGTCGATATCCTTTGCTTCTAGTCCGGCATCTTGAATCGCGGCCCTTGCTGCGTCCAATGCCAGGTGCAATGGAGTAGTCCCGGAATTTTTTGAACGTTCACTTTCTCCTACCCCAACAATGGCATAGCGATCTTTAATATTTGCCATACGAACACTCCTTTTTTATTCGCTGTGTTAACCTTAGCTGATGATTTCCGCTCGAAATCAATATTGATTGTTTATTAAAAAAACCGTAAACTAGCTTGACCAGATCCAACCACTTTCCCTGGTGCTTTTTCAGCCGACAGTTCCAGACGGGCAAACTGTTGTCCTTCTTCCTCGTATAGGCTTGTAATCTTACCAGAACAGCTGATTTGATCACCCGGTCTTGTGATAGCGCCAAATCTCATACGAAAATTCGTTAGTTCCGCTGTTTCTCCAGCTAGACGATTGACATACTCTCCTAGGAATCCCATCACAAGCATACCGTGGGCAATCACCCCTGGCATTCCAATACTTTGGGCAAATTCATCGTCAGTGTGCAGCGGGTTAAAATCACCGGATGCCCCTGCGTATTTTACTAATTGAACCTTTGTAACAGCTGGTTTTACCAACGGCTCAAGTTCCTTTCCCTCATACAAATCTACAAAGTTAAGCACGTTACTCGCTCCTTTCCTTCTGGAAAAATTCCTATGATTGTTTTCTTAAAAAGGCGGTTTTCGTAAAAAATGTAGTTAAAAATCAAGTAAATATGGATAGAAATCACAGATAGAAACTGAATAATATATTTTATCGGCGATTCTCGTAAGTTTATCGGCGAAACTACGATTTTATCGGCGATTCCAACCACTTTATCGGCGAATTTTCAATTTTATCGGCGAATCCAAAATCACAACAAACTTTTAGAAAAGTGCCTTAAAAAATGAACATTACACATGCTGTTGTATCGACCGATAAATAATATTCATCCTGCTGACAACAACCATCTCTCCACTTTCATCCTTAATTTCTGTATCCAGTACTAAAAACTGCATCTTGCCGCTTTTTCCTTCCCGCTCAAATAAATCTGTCACCTTCATTTGACAAACAAGGCGGTCTCCTGGTTTAATCGGACGAGTATAAAGAAATTCCTGCTCGCCATGCAGCATTCGTTTCGGATCTAAATCTAATGAAATCCCTTCTCCCTCTGAACCAATGACGATTGGGAAAGTTGGCGGAGCAATAATCCCGCCATAGGGGGTTTTCGCTGCATACTCCTCATCTGTATAAAGCGGATTATCATCTCCAATCGCTTGAGCAAATTGGCGAATATGTCTTTTGTCCACCTCGAATGTAAAAACCGGTCCCGTTAAACCGATGATGCTTTGATCTAATTCCATCCTCTTACCCTCCAACCTCTGTTTTTTCAAGGACTTCACATTTGCTGACAATTAAGGTATCTGCTGCCTTCAGACCATTTTCATAAACGATTATAGGATTAATGTCCAGCTCTTCTATTAAACTACCGGCATCTGTAATAAGATCTGAGACCTGTAATAAAACATCTATGATCGCATCTTCGTCTGCCGGTGCCTGTCCGCGGACTCCTTTTAAAATCGCCCTTGCTTTTATATCCTCAATCATCTCCATCGCATCCTGCCTTGTAATCGGGGCTAAGCGGAAAGAGATATCTTTATACGTTTCAACTAAGATTCCTCCCAGTCCAAACATGATGACTGGCCCAAAAACAGGATCATTTGAAACACCAACAATTACTTCTGTACCTTTCGGGAGCATTTCGTGAACAGAAATCCCATTTATAACTGCTTCTGGTTTATACACTTTTGCCGAATGAAGAATATCTTCGTAAGCTTTTTTAACTTCTTCATCCGTCTTGATATTGAGGCGAATGCCGTTTGCTTCCGTTTTGTGCAAAATTTGATTGGAATCAATTTTTAGGACGACTGGATAACCGATTTCATTAGCATGTTGAATAGCTTCCTCTACTGTTACTGCCAGTGCTTTTCTTGCAGTGGGAATGCCATATTGTGTTAACACTTGACCTGCCTCAAACTCACTTAGGGTCTTCCCCTGTTTTAATAGATTGTGAATAAATTGTTTGGATTCAATTGAGCCGCCGCTTCTTCTTTGATCCTCCTGAAGAGAGGCTAATTTATTTTTACGGTATTTCTCACTATAGGCCACCAGCTTGGCGAGCGAACTAATTGGATTTAAATTACCCGGGATGACCGGAATCCCGTTCTTCTCAAGTTCGGGTGCACCTTTCGGGATCGACATTCCCTGTAATGGGAAGGTGGCAATTAGAACAAACTTATCTGACGCTTTACATTGTTGAATAAATTCCTGCAGCAACGGGTGATTCTCTCCCCAATTCATTGGGAACTCAGTGAAAATGATATTATCAACCTCTGGATCATCCAAAAGTGCCTTCATTGGTGCGATAAATAATTCAGGATTCGTGACAGATGCTGCCGCCGTTAAATCAATTGGATTGGATGTACTTGCATATGGTGGTATAGATTCTTTAATCCTTGCTTTTGTCTTTTCGCTAAGCGGGATGATGTGGAGACCATTCGCTTCACAGCGATCGGCTTCATTGATGCCCCGGCCGCCAGAACTGGTAATGATGACTGTATTTCGTCCGGTTGGCAACTTACCGGATAAGAAGAGCTTTGAGAATGAAATGATTTCTTCATAGTCATTCGCTCTGACAATGCCAGTTTGTTTAAAGAAGGCATCATAGAGCTGATCGGATCCAGCTAATGAACCTGTATGAGAGGCGGCTGCCCGGCTTCCGGCTGAACTGCGCCCTGTTTTCATGACAACAATCGGTTTATTGCACGTCAGGGCTTCCTCCGCTAGTTTACGCAGTCTGGCAGGGTCCTTAGCCCCCTCTAGATAACCGCTTATCACTTTTGTCTTTGGATCGTGAATCATATATTCAACGAAGTCGGCAAATTCTGTATCTACTTCATTTCCAACAGTGATAAAATAATTAAATGACAATCCGTGCTGTGCGGCTGCCATATAGGTCAGAACGCCAAAGGCACCGCTTTGAGATACATATCCTACGGCACGTTGATCCTTTAATGGATAACTCATGACGGCTGGTGAAAAAGTGCCAACTAGACCATTGAGTGTATTCACCAAACCAACACAGTTAGGCCCGATTAAGCGTATGCCATTCTTTTTGGCAATCTCGGCCATCATTGCTTGCTGTCTTGCCCCTTCCTCACCGATTTCGGAATATCCCGAGGCAAAAATAATCGCCCCTTTTACTTTCTTTTTGGCACAATCATGAAGACTTCCTTGTACTTGATCCGCACTAACACAGAATATGGCCAAATCAATCGGCCCAGGAACATCGGCCAATGAAGGATAACAGGTCAACCCCGCGATCGCTTCCGCCTTTGGATTAATGGGATAAATCTCTCCAGCAAATCCCCCATCCAATAAAGCTTTTACCTGGATAAAACCAAGCTTATTTGGATTTTGAGATGCTCCTAAAACAGCGACAGAACGCGGATACAATAATGCATCTAAACTAGATAAGGTAACGCTTTCATTTTTCATGTTTTACCTCCATTTCGATATTTCGACCTTATTTGTCATGATACAAAATGATTTTTAAATATTCCGAAAAAAATACTACTAATATAATTAAATTTATTAGGGAGTAAAAAAGGAAAAAAATGAACAGAAAAACCGCCTCCTTCCAATAAAGAAAAAATTTTTAAATTTTTTTCTGTCCACCATTGCCCCGACAATCCTTCACGATATCCTCGACAATTGAAGAAGATAGACTTTTTTTGCAAAAAAAAAGAACCCTATGCACTTGTATGCATAAGGTTCCTTTTGTTACGAACATTGTTCGACCCATCTCATTAGTTTTAATTGAACTTTTTTCGAAGGGATTTTTATCCCTCTTTCAATATGACTTAAATAGGCGGGAGAAATCTCCACTTCTTCGGCAACTTGATTCAAGGACAAATTGAGTCGTTCCCTTACTCCTCTTATTTGTATGCCGAGCCGTTCATCAACATTTTCAAATGTTTCTTTTGGCGAAGGAATTCTATTGTGCCCCTGCTTGTTTCTCTTGATGGATTGATATTGTTCCTTAATAAGTAAAGGTGGTTGAATGGTGATTAACGTGTTCACCCAAATTCGGCCCCAGCCCTTTTGATCAGCGATAGACTCGTCCCATTTCTCATATTCCCAAGAGGCAATTAGCCCATCATGCTGGAGAGTATCAAGGGCTGTCTCTAATCTTTCACGCGTTCGGGAAGGTGTACGTTTATTGATTTGTATGCCTATTGCCTCAAGTATGGTGCTTACCTTATTGGGCTGTAAAAAGTCCCCTTTTCTTGCTTGAATTCGCCAGCGCCAGCTTAGGTATCTTGTCAGTCTCTTTTCCCACGTTCTCCGGTAAGGATCATAATGTAATACCTTTAATGGAAGGAGGGCAACCTGCCTCCCTGTTTTGAAAAGATATCGAGCAAAGACTTGATCCACTTTATACCTTATTTTTTGCGGAATCGCAGCTTTTGAAATAAGCAGTTCTTTCCCGTGTTGATCGACAAAAAGAAAAGCTCGTCCTTGCAGTTTAGTCTCTAACGGCCTTCCCTTTTCATATACAACCGTCTTATCCAAATCAATCCACAACTTTTGAATCATTTTCAGTGATTGTACGATTTGAGAACGTTGCTTCTCCTCGTAACCGCCGCGCCGCCCATCGCCATTCAATTTTGCCTTAAGGCCGCGAATAGCCAGCAGGTCATCCAACTCAATTTCAACGATTTCATCGGCATGCTTTGCTTTAAATAAAAAAATTGAACAAAGGACGTCAAATATATCTGCCTCCAAATCTGATAATCCCTTAACTTCCTCCCACGTCTCTTTCACAATAGAATCAGTTTGGCTGCAGTTGCCTCTGATAAGCGGCCTCAGTTCAAGAACCCCTTCGAGATTTCCTTTTACTAGTGGAGCAGCCGGCCAAAGCTTTTCTTCCATTTGATAAAAATTATTCTTATACAAAGCTTCACGAACAGCTTGGTATGGTGCATTATTCATGACAAATAGATAGTCGTTTACTGCTAATGGGAAATTGAATACATCGGTGGAAGGTACAGCTGGAAATCCAGACAGAGATGGATCTCCCTTTAACCCAAATAAAGATTCGATTTGCTGAATAGAACAATTATGTAGATCTAAGCTTGTAATAATTTTGTCTATCCAGTCTAGGGTATAACTATTTACAATGCTTGTAAATTTAACAATAAATTGCTTATTATCTGCTAAATTCGAGGAAATATATTGATAGAACAGTTCATTTAATTCCTTTTTCTCCATAGCGGCCAGTCGAGCATTGCCCATGGATTGGATCATTTCTTCAAGCACCCATTCGGTCAAATGAATGCGGAACCATTTACAAAAATCATTCCACACATCCTCATCGACTAAAAAGGTGTCTCTTTTTATGATTTCTTCTATATATTGGACGCACTGTTTTTTCTTTTCTTTATCTTGAGAAATCGAGGAAAAGACAAGAGAAACCTTTTTATATTTTATTGAAAGAAAAGCGACAATGTTTTCGGCGATATGCCAGATTAATCGATTTCTTGCCATCAAACGCAGGCTATTAAATATTTGAGCACTCTCTTGATATACTCGTTCCCAAATAATAAAAGAGTTTGCAGCATATGTGTCGGTATAAATAGGCAAATCCGACAGCGTCTTTACTTGGTTCAGCTTTAAAGTTTTGTCATTTTTTAATTTATCATCCTGCTCATAGATACAGAGAATAAGGAAGTCATCAATCTTTTCTGATAACTGTTGTACAAAATGATGCATTTCTTTACGATCCGTTAGATCTTGGCCGATAACTTTTTGAACTAACATCATTACCTCCCCAGCTGATCAAGATATTTTCGGAAGATTAGTCATGTTGAATAGTAAACTATAGTTGTTATTATTGAGTTTATCATGAAGGTTTTTATTGTTCAATATTTTCGGAAAATTACAAAACCACTCCTATAAATTAAGAAAAACCGAACAAAAATCGTCCGGTTCACGAATATCCGACATCATCAGTCGTTTACTTTCAAATAAAACTTACTTGCAATCCTCTTCTTTGGATACCTGGAACCCTCCTGTTATTCTGTTCATCCTTATCAGTTTAGGGTATAAATTTTAAAAAATTCCTTCTCTTTATGAGAGGTACACTTCAAAACCATTCTTATTTGCTTTCTTTGCTAATGCATCTGCATGATCAAAATGATTAAATGCACCAAGTTGTACCTTCCAAAGATTGTTTTCGAACACTACAAATGTGTCGAATCCTTTAGATTTAGCTTTTTTTGCAAGACTTTCAGCGTTTGCTCTTTCTTTAAATGCGCCAATCTGCACTTTATGGAGTTTGTCTGGTATAGGCGAAGGTTTAGGTTCTTGTTTCTTCTTTAACTTAAAATGTTCCGCCAATTCCTTTGCGACAGCTTCCCCTGTTTGTTTGAGCAGTTTTTCGTTCCTTAATTTGTTAATATCACTTCTTGAATCCATAAAGAGGAATTCGACTAAACAAGCAGGCGCAGCACATTCTAATATTCGAAAATCTGCTTGTTTGGTACCTCTGTTTTTCGTCCCCAATACGTTTACAACGGCATCTTGGATTTTTGCAGCAACTTTCTTAGCTTCGGAACTACTATTCATATGTGTATACGTTTCCGTACCACTATGGCTGCCCCATTTGCCGGTATATGCATTGTTATGAAAGCTGCAATGAAAGTCCGGATTAAACCGATTAATATTTTTGACTCTTTGATTTAAATTGATATCTGTTTTTCCTGATGGATCATCTACTCGTAATAACTCTACTTCATATTGGTCTAAATAGTTCATGGCAGAGCAAACTAAAATATTATTAAAATCCCATTCATATTCATTATCCGGGGTTCTTTTCCCGGGGGTTACACCAGATCCGCCATGTCCCGCATCAAAAGAAAGTCTTGCCAATAAGATTCCCCCTTAGAAAAATCATTTCTAGAACTTTACCTATTATTTACGGTTGTGTTCTGAAATCTGGCAGCTTAGATGTTTCTTGTAAATAGACGAGCGAGGTTGGGAGTTTTATTTCCCATTCGTCTACCACACATGGATAGCCGGAGTCCAGTGAACAGGCATTTAAGGCGCCATCTATATCAGTATTGGATGACGCTTTTAGTTCTTCCACGATCGAAATGAACAACGGATCATTTAATGTAGGCGGCGTGCCCCCGTTCCAGATTTCTTTGGTTGCGAGATAATGCAGGACCGTTTCATTGTAGGCGGGATGAACAGGAATGATAATTCTCGCTGAACCTGCCCGAATAAAATCGGTGAACTGAGGGTCAGTATCATTCAGCGGGAAGATGTTTTTCCATTCGCTCTTACGCCCCCAAAAATAGGGATAGAACCAGTACGTCATATTTTTCCATTCAAATGCCTGCTCAAAAAATTGCTGGATTTTTCCTTCCATAATCGATTCATTCACATCGAATTCAGGATAACCATAATCCCCATTGGCCTTCATGGCATCAAATTTCTCATTGAATAACATCTTCCCCTGGACTTTTGTCTTTGAAAAATTATTAGTCAGCTGGCGCATAGCACCCTTTTTCAATTCGTCCTTTTCAATCTTTCGATTATGCTCAGGATTTCTTCCCTGAATATTTACCCCGGATTGGATCTGTAAAGCGGCAAGCTGTTGGTTATATTCCGCTAATGCCCGTTCAAATGCGCTCATGATCGCATGATAGGTTTTTAGCTGCCAAGCTTCCTTTGTCTCCGTCTTTAGAGTACAGGTTGCCACGAGATTAACATGAAAAGAGGTAACCCAAGCCATGATCGATATGGGAATGACGCCTTCTATCCCCGAACCACTTGTACTAGGGAATTTCCCCCCTGCCACAAAGCATTCAAAATATTTGCCTTCATAACCAAACCAGTTAAATCTTCCGTAGATACTTGAACATGTATACCCCTTAGGGATCACAAGCTTTTCCGAAGTTTTTCCATAACTTTTATTTTTTTCTTCATTAGATACTGTTTCAGCAAACGCAGCAGATACTCGAACTACATCTGCTGGGTACGGTTCAACATCCTCTACATTGTATTGAGATACAAAAGTGGTATAGTTATATCTTGTCAAATCACTAGGTTTAAGCTGTCGCCCTGATACAAGCGGCTCTTTTGGTTTCATCAAACCATGCGTGCTTGTTGCATGCTGGGTTTGGAGGGCTAAATAAAATGCGGCCGGCTCTGGAATAATACATTCAATCATCATCCTGCGGCCATAATTGATCAGTTTTGCCTTATAATATTTATCTACCCAGCGATAAACACCAATAATATGATCCTTTCCTGTTTTATTATCGAAACCATGTTCATTTTTTTCCTCAATACGCTGCAACGTTCTACGGGTACGTTCTTCTCTGGCTTTATTCATAATCTTTGATATCGACTTTTCGGTCACTTCTTTCGCAAAATTTGAGGCATTTTTATTGGATTCAGAAGTGGTTTCACTGATGGCAAAGTCTGCGTTAGCTGTGACAGACACGGGCCCATACCCGGCTGTAACCGATAGACCTGCCTCGAGGCTCATCTTGTTTTCAATTGTCTTTTGGGCTTCTTTCTGCAGTTCAAACCGTTCCGTTGTCTGCAAGTCTTTTTCATTTTCCTCAATTTGTTCTGTCTCGGTAATGATCGTTTCTTCGGTTTCGTTCATACGTGTGTGGGTACGGTTCTTGAATTCCGATTTCATTACATTTTCAATATGGGCGACTTCCCCCGCGGCATAGTACTGAAGCTCCTGCTTAACGATGAGCAAATCACCAATGCCAAGAGGTTTAATTTCCGGCTCTGGACCTAACGGCCGGCCTGGTGGCGGCGTTGCAGATCCTGCTGTTAACGAATAATTGGGGACAGCCACATCTTTGACTAAAGTGGAGAACTTCTCATTATTCAGCACATATTTAAGTGTTTCTTGTGGCAATTTTGACACATAATTTGTAACAAGATCATATTTTTCTTGCTCTAAATTAGTTAGAACTTCCTGGACTTCAAGTCCCTCCATATGTTTGCGTTTCGCAATAAACTCCTGTGTCTTTTTCATGATTGGCTTTTCATTATTCGACTCAAATAACCAAGGGAGTTTTTTATGAATGACTAATTGATCCTGTTGCACATCGTGTGTTCCGTCTAATAGAATGGGTTGAACCCCTTCAGTAACCTCTAGTTTAAGATCCTTCAATTTCGGTGAAATCGTTATTTTACCGGTATTATTTTGATTGCTAAATTCCAAAGTATTAGCTGAATCTTTTGCTAAAATCAACTGTTGTCCTTTTTTAATATCCACAATTGCCTGATTGATCTCCATTAGATCTTTATATACTTTATCCAGTTCAACAGCCGCATTAGCCGCACGGGCGGTTTCGGCTGTATTGTTCACTGCATTTTGAATGAATAAATCATTTGGAATAGTCGGTCTAACCTTCGATAATTCCGGATAGCTTAATGGTTTCTCGGAAAGAGCCTGAACACTGAGAAGTTCCAAAAAGTGAATCGCACGTGCCGAATCATAGACCATTGCCCGCTGTTCTGGCATTAGTGATGGAAGTAATGCATGAGAATACAGGATATCCCAAACTAAGTCTTTAATCGGTTTTAAATATAGTTTTAAATAATTGGAAAGCTCTTGACCTAAATTTGCTTGCAGAATTTTTTTGGCTTGATCCACAGTTGGCGCTTCAGAAGCCTTTTTAACAGCAGTTAATACGGTTTGGACTTTTGTTTGAATGTCCTTATTTTGCAGCAATTTCGTTTTAGCTAATTCATCCGCAGCCGTTCTGGCGTTCTCCCCTTTTAATGTCAGGATTTGAGTATGAAGCGGTGATTTCTGGAGATTCTGTTTATCGTAAGCCACAAAATATTGCTCCACCTTTTGAGCAGGACTTTGAAGCACTGGACGGACATTGACAAATTTAAATACTTCTTCTTTTTTCAAACGTATTCTTCCCCTCTTTTATCAATTTTGTCTGAAAGATGGCCGGTATTTTTCTCGGGCCTCCATTCGCATCCGTTTTGCATGAGCGATTTGCGTTTTCAATTCATTTATAGAGATTTTCTTTGGTGTATGATGTTCAATCGGCGGCTGAGAAGTTCCAGAATCATCATCCTCATACCCCTTAAACACTTTCCAGCCTTTATCCAAAACCGCCTTAAACCAAGGATTCTGATCATCTGGCAGGCTATAAATCTTCAATTTTGCTTTTTGCTGTGGAATGAATATTTTCAAACCTGGTTTAAAGGCATAGTTCGGGTGGGTTACCTTGGTTCCCCAGTTTCTGTCTTTTAAAATCTGATTAATGGCATTCCGAGTATCCTCCAAGGACATACCATACGTGTTAAAATTAATATCCGCGATGGATTTCCATGAAAATTGACTAGGATTAACTGATCGATATTTATACAGATCTTCCAATGAATAGTGAAGTTCGTCAGATTTTAACTGTTCTTTGTACTTTACCGTATGTACAATGGTGACGGGGATCGTGATTATATACGATTTTTCATTTGGCGGAAGAGGATTTTTTAAAAAATATTCTAAAAGTTCCAGCCAGTTAATATATTCTGCATCTTTCTTCTCTTTCCACCTAAGCATTGTTTTGACAATATACCAATGGACAGCAGTGGCACATTCTTTTTGTTTTTCATAAAACGGTGCGTCTTTATGATCCTTTGCCATAAGGGAATGACAGCCAATTCTTCCGGCACCTATAAAATCATAGAAACGGTCGAACCCATAAAATTTTGCGACATCAAACAATTTTTCCTTGATCTTCTCCGGAATCCACTTTCTCACCCAAGCGGCTGGTCCTTGGTAAAACTCAGTCAGAGTTTTTATCGTTTCATAGTAATTTTTCTCCCATTTTAAATACGTAATGTTCCTGGTGCCTTCCACAATCAAATTTAAAAAGGCCTCTAAGACCTCTGGCGGCATATCCCGAAAAAAATCAGTTTCCTTTGCGATTTTTTCGGCTATCTTTCTAGATACGGTTGGGCGAACAAGTTTCTTAGCATCCTTTCCAAAGGTTTCTTCCAGCCATTTAGCAATCTCATTTTCTGGATCTTCCAATGCTTTTTTAGGATTCGTGATGAAATCCATTGTTTCCTGAAGCTTTTTTTGTACCTTTTGCAAGATTGTTTTAGGTTTTTCAACCGTTTCCTTTACTGTTTGAACAGCTTCATGAATCTGCGCATAAGGATCTGGAGCATCCCAGCCGATTAATTCCTGGGCAAGATGCATAATTGAAATGAAGGAATCTTGCATATCAAAATATCCCGAAACCACCCACTCTTCATCTGGGTGCTGATGCCAATCCTCCATCGGAACTGTCAAGTACCGCTTCAGTCTCTTCTGATAGGCAGTGGATAATCTATCAATCATTTCAAGATTGGTCTTTTTCGGAATGAGTTTTGTTAGGAATTCTTGTCCCATCGTTTTGGCGGCAAGTTCAAACCAATTTGAGTGTGCAAAAAAATCTTCTACTTGATGCAAGGCATGTCCTAATTTTGCTAGGGTAAGATGCCATATTGGATCATGATCTCGCGGTATCCCTTTTTTAAAAACCTGTTCGAATTCCAAATCTACTTCCGCGAGCAAGCCTGCCGTCATCTGGATATAATCCCGAAGATAGGAATAAAGGTCTGGATCAATTTTTTCCCTCAACTTAGAAGAGCGCGGACCCGGATGCTTTGAGGGCTCCACTCTAAAAGGAAAATGGCGCTCCTGTCTGCCAGGTTCATAGAGTTTCGGCCCCTTCACCCCCAATATTTCTGGTCGATCCAAATGTTCATGAGGATAATATTGCGTAAAAGAACCAGGCCGGTCTGCCGCATTATTGGTTGAAAACAATTGATCTTTTCGGCCAAACACACTCATAAAACAATCAAAGTTCATCCGTTCTGGCCAACCTGGCGCTTCCGGATGGACAAATTTGAAATAACCAATTAAAAGAAATGCATCTCTGAACCAATTGGCAATCCGATAATCACGTTGGCTTGTATGCATACCAGTAAAAAAATCAATCAAGCTATACAGTTCGGATTTTAAATCTTGAACAAAGGAATTCAGTTCTACTTTTAAAGGCTTAAAAATTTTCTTCCCATCTATCCATTCAATCTCAAACAAAGTACTCGACCATTCGTCGAGTGTCTGATCAATCGGTTTTTTGATTCTATCAATAATAGAATCAATACCATCCTTTAGCCCATTGGCCCCTGATGTAAAGGTAACAGGATCAATGACCTGGCTGACATCCGTCAGCCAATTACCTAAATGAAGGGCCTTGATGCTCTTCATATCCTTGCCAAACGCCTCTTCAAGCAGAGGAATTCCCGCGATTGTACTGACATCCTCGTGTCCATGGGTATTCAAAAGGTCTCCTCCTTTCTGACTAAAATTAATAAAGTATATTCGGATGTTTTTTAAATATTTTCGGGATTTCTAGAATTGAATAATTACAGTGATATTGTCCTATGTTTTATAGACTTTATTGAGTAAAAAGACATAACTTTTCTAACTTGGAAGCAAGAACACAAAATAACCCAAGGTCAGGAATTGTGACCTTGGGTTGATTTTTTTATTATAAACTATGGTCTACGGTCCATAGTTTTTAAAATCTGGAAGGAGATAGATGATCAATATTATGGTATGTTTTTCCATCTAATATTAAATCCGCCCCGATTTTCCCCATACCTGGTGCCATCTTAAAACCTCCGCCGGAAAAGCCGCTTATAACAAATACATTTTTCATTCCAGGTACTTCTCCAACCATTGAATCATTGTCCTCCGTATAACCATCCATATGGACACTTACCCGGGTTGGCTCTGGGATTAAATCTGGCAGAAAACTTTGAACAGCACTATTTATCGTTTCAAGTTCATCAATAGCAATGTTTTTGTCAACATGATAAGGGTCCTCAATGTCACCATATAAAGTATTAAGTGCTACTTTTACCATCGTTCCATCGATGGTTGGAACACCGAAGAAATTAATACCATTACTTATTCTCATAAAGCCTGGGAAACGGTCAGGTTTAAATAAACTGATATTTTTTGATGGATACCAAGTCATACCAATTTTTTTAGGAGTAATGACTGATTTCTTTACATTACGAAGGAATTTTCCTGTCCAAGGTCCTGCAGAAATGACAACTTTTCCAACATAATAATTCTTCCCGTTTGCCTTAATCCGCACTCTTTCATTCTCTTGTTCTATTTCTTCCACGCATGTATACCTATGAATAACTGCACCTAATTCTTCTGCTCGTCTAGATGCCGTAACAACTGAAAGCTCAGGTCTGATATACCCTGCTAATTTATCAAGAACCATGATTTCTCCATCCAATAATCGATGTTGCGGAAATCTCTTTTTGGCGGATTCGCCTTCAAATATTTCATGATCTAGTTGAAACTCATGGATGGCCTCCATGATATTCTTTACAAACTCTTCATCAGGATTACCCATCATGAGACCGCCATTTATTGTAAGTAAATCTTGGCCAGTTTCTTTTTCAAGTTCTCTCCATAGATTGTAAGATTCTAATAATATTGGAACGAATAACGAATTTGTATTTTTTAGAGGTGCATAACCTGCCGTACGAAAAAGACGTGACTCTCCCCCTGCTGCCGAACGGTCATGACCAATACCAAATTGTTCAAACCCAATAACAGCTGCTCCCCTCTTGGCAAGCTGCCACATCACCATACTTCCCATTGTCCCTACACCAATTACCGCTACATCTGCATTCAAAACATATCTCCCCCTTACTACCTATATTTCTTCAAAACTTACATCTTGTTATTTGCTGGTTGATCCAAAACAAGCGATGCCTCGTTTAGGGATAACCCTCTTGTTTCTGGTGCTAATAAAACAGAGGTAATAAAACCAATTACTAAGACGCCAGAACCAATTAATAATGTTACCCCGATTCCATATCTTTCAATTCCCATTGGCAGCAAAAGTGTTCCGACAGCTGCACCCGTTCTTGACATAGCTGATGCAAACCCAACGCCGGTAGAACGAATATGTGTGGGAAAAAGTTCACTTGGGTAGACATACTCTAAATTTCCTGCTGCAGTTACAACAAACAAAAATACAGCAAAACAGAGAATTAAGATAAAAGTACCTGGATTTGGCACTATTCCTAAAATAAATAGTGAAGGGATTAGAATAGCGAAGGATATGATCATAAAATAACGTCTTGACACCTTATCCATAATCCAAACACCAAAAATCACCCCTGCTAATTGAAATAAATTCAATATGAGGGTACCGGTTAAACCATCGTCAGAAAGGTTAAATGTTTTTAAGATTTGTGGGGCGAAAGTGATAATAGCAAAGAATGGAGTTATTTGGCAAAACCAAAATACGGAGCAAAAGATGGTTCGTTTCAAATATTTTTTTGAAAAAAGTTCAAGATAACTAGTTTTTATATTTTCTTCAATGACTAAATCATCAATTACAACATTTGTTCCAATATATTTCTTAACAATTTTCTCAGCTTCTTCTCTCCTGCCCTTATTGATAAGCCAGCGAGGAGATTCTGGGACCCCCCATCTTAAAATTAAAACAATAAATGCAGGAATAGAGCTGCTGGCAAGCATCCACCGCCAGATATTTTCGCCTCCCATTTTAAGCATAAAGTATCCAACAATTACAGATACGACAAACCCCAATGTCCATACCGCATTAAGACAGGCAAGCAGACTTCCTCGTTGTTTTTTGGGCAAAAACTCCGCCATAAGTGCCGCCCCGATTGCGTACTCAGCCCCAATGGCAATCCCTAATAATAATCTAACAATGAATAATTGTGTTGGGTCTGTAACAAAAAATTGGGAAATAGATAATACTAACATCAATATTAGATCAATTGTAAAGGCAAGTTTTCTTCCAATTCGATCTGTTAACCAGCCACATAATAAACTTCCTATAAAAATACCTATTAATGCTGAACTCCCAATCATTCCATACCAAAATGGAGATAGATTCATTTGTGGACCTAATAAAACCATTGCGTATCCAATCATGCCCAGGATATAACCATCACAAAACATACCCCCTGTTGTAAACGCAACAACCCGTTTATGAAAGCTATTTAATGGTGCTTCGTCTAAAGTTATTTGATTCAATATTAGTCCCCCCATTAATACCTTTATTTTGTTTAAATAATCCGTTGTATAGGATTTTTCCACTAAAAGAATTCTTAAATTTTTTTTATAAGAGAATGCTCTATACCCTTTTAAAATTGAAACTGAAGAATAATATAGGCATGCATTTATCTCACTCCCTTCATTTGTTTATGTTAAATATTTTATTTAAGAGTGGTCATCTGATGACCGTTTATTTGGAAAAGTTACTTTATTCCTATTAAATTGGAATGATTATCCACATAAATTCACAGCTTCTATATTATTTGTGGCCAATTGATTGGGTCAAAATATTTTAGGGATTCAAAAAAGGCCGCTACTGTTGTAACAGCACTCTAATACGATATTCACTGCACCATGGGTATCAGTATTGGGGGAAATAGTACCCCACCTGAGTGCAAAGATGAATTTTTTTAGAAAAAAAACTGCTCAACAAATTGAGCAGCTCAGCTTCGAAACTATTTTATTCCTAATGCTTTTTTCGTTGCTGGTCCAACAATCCCATCTACTGTTAGATGACGGTCTTTCTGGAAAAGGCGAACCGCTTTTTCGGTGTTTGGTCCAAAAGAACCATCAATCCCTTTTGTATTATATCCCAGTGAGGTTAGCTTCTTCTGAAGTGTAATTACAGCTGTACCTTTACTTCCTCGTTTTAGGATGGTTGAATTTGTAGTACCTGGGTTAAATTTCTCACCCCCTGTGACCTTATATCCATAAGTGGCTGCGATAGATTTGAAGGACTTACCCGAGGAAGTAATAATGACCGGCGTATTTACAGGAATCTGTTTAAACAGCCATTCTACCTCCTGATCATACATCCGGACACATCCACTGCTGACATAATGGCCGATGGAGCTAGGATTATTGTTTCCGTGTATCCCGTAAGTGGTTCCCCATGTTCCTCGTGCATTTAAACCGAGCCATCGGTTGCCAAGCGGATTTCGAGGGTCACCGCCTGGAATTTTACCCTTGTAGTATGGACGGTTAACAATTTTGTTTACAACTTTAAACTTGCCTTCAGGCGTTAAGGTGCGGGTCCTCCCTGTTCCAACCTTAAATATTTTTTGCAGCTTGCCGTTAGCATAGTAAGCTAGTTGATTGTTTTGCTTATTAATGATAATCAACTTGCTTCCCGTCGCCGCATAACTAGTGGAAACTCCAACATTTAAACTGAAAAACATGAGAAAACCAACTACCAAAAGCATAAACCATCTTTTCTTCAAACCAATCCCCCCACCACATCTAAATAACCAGTCGGTTTATCCTATGAGGGGAAAATTGTCCTGTATACCATTTTTTGTAAAAAGTAAAACACTACTTTTTATTCTTCTGTTTAACGGTAACTTTTGTTCAAACAAAATTATTTTTCTATTAATCCGGTTAGTTCCTTTCATCAAGTCATAAAGTATCTCGCAAACGGTCCAATCGTACCGTCCCGCAATGTCTTAGACCATTCAGAATTCTGCCTTTCCGGGATTTTAACTTTGAATTTTTTTGTAAACTTTTGTACACTTAATTTAGCTTCATACTATTCCGCTTTACCATTCACATAGTTTCGGGACTTCACGGGGGAAAATCAAGCTCGCTTTTTTACCGCTGACCACGCTTTCGGGGACTTCACGGGCAAAATCAACCTTTCTT
>NZ_BNDS01000031.1:6816-20675 GCF_014656545.1 Neobacillus kokaensis | reverse complement strand
TTTTACCGTTGACCACGGTTTCGGGACTCCTCGGGCAAAATCAACCTTTCTTTTTTACCGTTGACCACGGTTTCGGGACTCCTCGGGCAAAATCAACCTCGCTTTTTTACCGCTGACCATGGTTTCGGGACTTCACGGGCAAAATCAAATTCGCTTTTTTACCTTTAACCATGATTTCGGGGACTTCACGGGCAAAATCAACCTCGCTTTTTTACCGCTGGCCACCGTTTCGGGAGCTCCTCAGGCAAAATCAAATTCAACTTTTCACCGTTGACCTAATCTTGTTTTTTTGGTGTTTTTACAACAGAAAAATGCCAGGCACCATTGAGATTTATGGTTGGTGCCTGGCACTATTTAATTAAATTCTGAAAAGGCTTCTCCATTTTCGTCATTTTGTTCAATTTGATTCATTTTTTTATCAATATATTTATTCGAATAAAATAATAAAAAAACAAAGAGAATTAAACATCCGCTAATAATCAACAAGAAATATTGAAACCAAGCACCGAAATCCATGATCTCCATTTAAATTCCCCCTTATCATATTAACATTTTCGATGATTTAAAATATATTTACCCAAATAACAGCCAATAAATCATAAAAAATGAATACTGAAGAAAAAAACTGCAAAAGTGCCACAGAATCATGCAACTCTTGCAGCAGTATTACTACGCCCTGTAATGTCCCAGGGTTTTATTACATACAAAAAGGGTATTATTTTTAGAGATAAATAGAAATATTGAGAAGGATGTGAATCATCATGCTGTCTACAAAGCAACTTGATACATTAAAAATGAGGCTTGAAAAGGAAAAGCAGGAAATTAAAGACCAGATTGAATTTAACAATAAATACAATCAAATGGATGCTAGTTTACGAGAAACAGTCGATGAATTATCCGCATATGACAATCATCCTGCCGACCTGGGATCAGAATTAATGGAGAGACAACGAGAATTTGCTTTAGAGGAACACCAGGACAAAGAGCTTGAAAAAATAAATACGGCACTGGCAGCCATTGAAAATGGAGCCTATGGAAGGTGCAAGGTTTGCGAGGAGGAAATTCCTTTTGAGCGGCTGGAAGCTCTCCCTGCTGCCTTATATTGTGTAAACCACTCCCCGGAGACAACAGGCATAGATGAACGACCCGTTGAGGAGGACATCATAGAGCCATTCTCCAAAGAAAATTCGTTCAGGCATGATTCGAACGATGGTATTGTCGATACTCAAGATAGCTTTGAGGAAGTAGCAAGGTTTGGAACCTCGGAAACGCCTTCAGACCTGGTTGGTGATTATGATAGCTTTAATGCTCTTTACAACAAGGGGGAAAACGAAGAATCGTACACGGAGGATTATGAAACCTATTCTGCCACTGACATCACAGGCCAGAAGAAAAACGTTTTGCCGTCTAGAAAATTAGAAGAATACAAGGACCTGCTGGATAGAAAAGGGATTGACTCCAAAATTGGAGATATTCCCTACAAAAAAGGTGACAGTTATCTAAAGGATCACAAATAAGACAGAAAAAACTTTAAAGCCTCCATTGTCTTTTAATGGAGGCTTTGTTATCTACTTACTTAATCAAGTTTAACAATCTTTCGTTTTGTGAAGAATGATAATCGAGGTGATAATAATGAAGATCCTTTTAATTCTAGGAAGTATTGTTATTCCCATTTTAATGATTGTACTTCAAAGGAAATGGAAAAAGCTCCAGACCTTTTATCATTTTGCAGCGATCCTATCAGCACTTATTTTTGGAAATATTGCTGCTCTTGCCATACTCGAAATTATCAAGGATCATACCGTCTTTATGACCAATATTCATGGCGTATTTCTAAATCCCTATTTCTTATTTACAGGGGCTTATTTAGGAGTGTATTTGCTTTATACCCTTGTATTAAAAGCATTAAATAATTATAACTAATCAAGTTTTCTCGTATTGAGTCAAATATATAGCTTTTGAAATAACCCTTGTACGCTTTTCATCAAAAAAGCGAACCGCCCATGTAATTTCACATGTCTGACGGTTCGCTTTTAAAATCCTAAATTATATTAAAACCACAATCTTTTATTATAATCATATTCATAAAGGTCAACATTTTCTTCTTCAACTGTTTTCGGGACACATTCTTCACATGGCTTGTCCTGCTCATTATGTTCACATTGTTCAACTAATAGTTCCATTGTTGTATCCCTCCCTTTTCGTCTACTTTTATTATAATGTAAACGTTTCCATATTTCCAGTGTTTTTTTCTGGTAATCAACATTTAAATAGGACTTTGCTTTTTTTCAATGCAGTAATTTCCTCAACTCTTCCGCTTGCCTGCGGCTTGTATCAATTACATCTTCTACTATTTTTTTGCTTTCTGGATCGAGGTCTCCCCTTACAAGTTCCTCTGAATATTCAACACCGTATTGATCCAAACCTTTTAAAGCATTTTTAATGATTTTGGTTGAATCGTCTGGAAGCATAATCTTATGTATTAAACTGCCCATCTTACCTGAAACACCTTCGCTATCTGCAGGAACGCCATTTAAATTTTGAATCCGTTCGGCAAGCTTTTGTGCATTCAGCTTTGCGTCCTGCTGCATGGATTGAAACATCTGCTTTAGCTGTGGATCCTCCAGTTTTTGAATATGATGTTCAAATGCATGAATACCCATATAGGTACCTCTTAATAATGTATTTAATTCTTCAACTACAATCTCTTCCTTTTTCATGTGCTCACTCTCTCTTTTCCTTTTTCTTTTATTATGAGAGTTTCAGGTATTATTATCCTTTTTGTTTTTCCTGGAAGTCCATTTGAAAACTCCTTTCTTGAAAACTACAATCATAAACGGTTTTATAGGAGAGAAGTTTTTAATCAGTTTTAGACTGGCGTTTGAATTCCTTTCCTTTTTTCATTTTTTTCGACCGATTTTAAACCGAACAAAACCCGTAACAAATTAACCTTACGAATGATAAAGTGATACAAGAACATAATGAATAGAAATGTTAACGGTACTAAAAACATAACTTTAACAGGTACTGCCCAATCTAGGTTATAGATGAAAAACCCTAATATGATAATGATCGGCTGGTGAAGGACATAAAAAGGCATAGAAGCTTGGCTTGTATACTTTAATGTCCCATTTGAGAAGTTTAAGAATTTGTCACCTAAATATAGGATAAAGAAAAGAACGTTCCATACTAAAACAACTCGAAGAATCATAAACAAAACCCAATTCAATGAAACATGCATCGGAAATCCATTGTACATTACCCATGAAATATAACCCAAACTACTGATTACGCTTAAACAACCAGATAAAACTCCAATTCTCCGTACAAATTCCCTTACAGATTCTCTTGCAAAAAAGATATATCCATAAATGTATAATAATAGATAAAAAATAATGCCCCAGCTGGCTAAATTCACAATAGTATTGACAGTTAATGCCGCTGCCATTAAAGGGATTGGCAGTAAAAAGTAATGAAAAGCTCCAAAAACTCTATGTTCAGCTTTTTTTCTCAATTTTATAAAAAAAGGCAATGTAGCAACAGAAAAAAGCAGCAGCATCAAAAGATACCAAAGATGATGTCCGAAAAAGGCAAAATTACCTGTTCCACCTATTTCCAAATATAACCCGTCAAAATAATGAGGAAAGAACTTTAAAAACGAACCATCAAATTGATTGTTTGTTACTCTTTCAATGTACACTTGAGGTGGTGAGAAAAGAAAAATTCCTAGAAGTAAAGGTAATCCCAATCGTAAAAATCTTTCTTTCAAAAAGCTTTGAGAATTTCTTTTTTTTAAGGCGTGATATGTACTTATTCCGGAAATGACAAAGAATAATGGCATGATCCAATTGCCCACTAGGAGAGAAAAGATCTCTATATATGAATGATTAATGATGTTGTTCTTAATGTGCCATTCAAAGGAATTAAAGAACATCGAACAATGATAAAGGAACACCATCAACATGGCCAATACCCTTATCCAATCTAAATCGTAATATCGTACATAACGGTTGTTATTTTCCATAAATTTCCCCTTAAATAGAATATACCATTCAATAACTATAGGACTATTCTACCAAGTATTTTGATAATTTGAAACAAATATACCAGCTTAACAAACCAGGAGTAGTAAATAAGAGCACATGGTGCCTGACACCCTTCTTCCGTATGAAACCTCTAAAATTTCGCAACCTATAAGGAAATGTTATTAGCTCGGGGAGGTTAGAGTATGGAGCAAGCGATGATTGATTCGATTAGGAATTGCGCGGTGCCTTTTGAAGATTTTCATGAATTCGATGTTATTTTACGTGAAATTGACCAGCAAAGGTTGGTCTTGCTTGGGGAGTCATCCCATGGCACCTCGGAATTTTATAAAATCAGAGCAGAGCTTTCAAAGCGGCTTATCCTTGAAAAAGGTTTTACGTTTATTGCCGTTGAAGGAGATTGGCCAGCATGTCAAGCCGTTAATCAGTATATCAAAGGATGGGATCGGCAACACACTCATGCGCGAGATGTTGTTCAAGCCTTTAACCGCTGGCCGACCTGGATGTGGGCCAACGAGGAAATCGTGGAGTTTATTGAATGGCTGAAGCAATACAATCAAACCCAGCCACGTGAAAAACAGGTTGGTTTTTACGGTATCGATGTCTATAGTCTGTGGGAATCGATGGATGAGCTCCTCCGTTATTTGAAAAAAACAAATTCACCCGAACTCGAGGCAGTACGAGATGCGTTTGCCTGCTTCGAACCATTTAACCGGCAGCCAGAGAAATATGGGGTCTCCGCAGCTTTCTATCAGGAGGATTGTCGCGATGAAGTGGTAAAGCTTTTAACCGACATCTGTTTAAAAAGAAATTGCTACTTTGACGATGTGGAGAGCGGATTGAATCTTGAGGTGAACGCACTCATTACGGCTAACGCGGAAAACTATTACCGGACGATGGTGACCGACGATACCGAGTCGTGGAATATTCGAGACCGTCATATGGTTGAGGTCCTAAATCGAATTATGACATTCTTTTCCCACAAGGCAAAAGGAGTTGTCTGGGAGCATAATACCCATGTTGGAGATGCGCGGGCCACAGACATGGCAGACGAAGGAATGGTTAATGTTGGCCAAATTTTAAGAGAACAAGAAGGCGCTGAACAGGTCTATATTATAGGTTTCGGAACACACCGTGGCTCCGTCATTGCCGCCAGCCGATGGGGCGATGATTTTAAAATCATGATCACACCGCCGGCAGAAGCAGGCAGCTGGGAAGACCTGATGTATAAGGCAGGTGCGTCTAATAAGATTTTGATTTTTAATGAGAACAACAAAGAACTTTTTAACCAACCCGTTGGTCACCGCGCCATTGGAGTCGTTTACAGTCCAAAATACGAACATCTAGGCAACTATGTCCCATCCAAAATGTCAGAAAGATACAATGCCTTTATCTACGTCACTAATACAAAAGCCCTCCAACCACTCGAAGTTGAAATTGCATTTCTTTAAAGGGTGTCACCATGTGAAAATTTCACATGGTGACACCCTTGCTTGTTAGTAACTGTAGTGTTGTTCAGGCAGATTGTCATATACTGCGGGATCTGCTGTGTTGATGGTGCCGTCTGCAATTGCTTTTGCGGTTGCATCGATTGCTGTGAATGCCTGTTTGATGATGTATCCGTTTGATTTTTGTCCAAGAACATATGGTTCGTACGAATGGTCAGCCATGCCGCGCATTTCAAACAGCATGACGGATATCCCGTACTGAAGCGCCATGGCATTCGATGCAACACTCGTGTTAGTGGAAGGCTCATCATATTTTAGTACATGCCCCCACCCTTTTGAATTCACATTTTCCAAGAGGACGGCAGCCAATTTTTTCGAATGGAGGAGAACCTCCTTGTCAACATCCGGATGATAAGGAGCCAGCACAGAACCGGAAGTTAATTTTCCAAAGTAATCCTCCTGGGTGCCTTGGTGATGTAAATCGATCATATAATCAATATGATATTTTTGTAGAACATTTTCGTGCAGAGCGCGGGTTTCAGGTGCCCTTTTGTTAACGTGGTCGCGGTTCAGGTCAAGCCGATCAGCGTTATATCGGGTAAGATGACGTCCGCTTGCCATATAATTATCCAATGAAAAATTCACATCCCCCATCGCTCCATCTGCATTAAACATCGGGACAATCAAGATATTCACGTTCTTTAGCATTTCTTTTATATTCTTGCTGTTTGAACCAAGATGACGAATGTACTCAAGCGCCCCTTCAGTTGTCAGCGCTTCATTACCATGCTGCTGGGTAAGATACAGGATGGTCGGATTTTTAGAATCTGTTATGTATTTGACAAGGAAGATGTCCCGACCTTTTACTGTCTGACCGATTACTTCAAGCCCCATGTGAGCCTGTTTCACGGCTTCTTTTTTTAGAAATGCCGCCATCTCGTCATAGGTTGTCAGCATAGCCGTCTGGACTGTTTCATTTCCATTTACATCAGGACCGTTGCCGGTTGCATAAACCGGTGAAAAGCTCAAGCTGGACGTTGCAATCAGTGCTGATAAAGATAGGGCATAAAATTTTTTCTTCATCTTGCTTCCTCTCCTCCATATTGGAATAAATCACCTTTATTATAGAATGAAAGCGTATTCATTTCTATGAATTAGGGGATTTTATTATGAAAATAAGCCTAAATAACTAATGTAAATAAGATTTTTAGAACCTTGGTGCAAAAGGTCTTGTTTTTCCAATTATTTATCATTTAGTCAGGCACCCATTAACCTTTTTTATAATGAAGCTATGCCCTTTTCCGCTGTTAGTCTTTAGCTAAACTCTACTTCAAAAATTAAAAAAACTGCCCAATAAATTGAGCAGCTTCTCTCCGAAACTATTTTATTCCTAGCGCCTTTTTCGTTGCCGGTCCAACAATCCCGTCTACTGTTAGTCGTCCGTCCATCTGGAAGAGTCGAGCCTCCTGTATACCATTTTTTGATGATACTCGTCTAGATTATTAGAGGTCCTTTTAGACTATATTTACTGGCATTAACTCTAGAGTAAAATGGCACCAACTTTTCACCTTAAAATAAAGAATACCACTACTAATAGGATAGAGATTCCCTGACCAACTGCTAATCCGATTAGCCATTTTTTTAAGTTTCTTTCTTTCTTAGCCGTGGTATCATGGTGCTGTTTCCACTTTTCATCCCATTTTTCATTCCATTTTACTAGCAGGTCCTTTTGAGCTTGCTGTTGTTGTATTTTCCATTCCTCTGCTTCTGTAAGAAGATTTCCTTCTATAGAGGTTATATTGTTAATGATAAAGGATAATCTTTCACCAACAGATTCATATTTTACATTTGTAACGGAAGCCTGCTCGTTAAGTTCTCTTGCAAAAAGACCGTGGATTTCCTCCTGTGATGTACGAATGGCCTCTAGTACTTTCTCGGTTTGCAGGTCGATAAACTTATAATCATTCCGCTGCAATTCTCTTAAATCAGTCAGCAGCTTTTCAGTCTTCGTAATATATTCTTGATATTGCTGATGCCACTGGGAGATCTTTTTTTCCAATAAGATGATTTTCTCATGAAAATGCATCATTTCACTATCGAATAACTCTGATTGGCGTGTGATGATTTCTTCCCTTAGCTGTTCACTGATATGTATAGGAACCTGTTTCATCGAATGCTGCATTTTTTCAACAGATTCATATACTTCCTCATTCAATTGAGCTATTGTTTGTTCACGTTCTTTTAACAGACTCTTTAATTCCTCATAAAATAATAGGTTATTGATTTTTTTTAACGATTGAATCGCTTCATTATATTTTTCATCCACGACAGTATTAGGAGTACTCATTTTTAAAAATCCTCCCTGATTGCTTTAAAATAATTTGGCAATATTGATGATAGAGCCATCGGTCCACATCACTTGTCTGTTTTGCGAACAGTTTCTCCTGCCATTCCGAAACAACATTCACAAATTCTTCTTTTAGGATTTCATCTAATTTCCGCAGCCGGTCTAAATCATGATTCCATTCCCAGTGAACCTTCGTTAGCTTTTCTTCTAATTTTGAAATGCTCATTTCCTTTGCCCTATTTTGCTCTTCCTTTTCTTCTATCTCTTGAAAGACATTCTGCAGGTGCTCCTTTTTAAGGGTGCACATCTGTAGAAGTACTTTTTTTCCATACTGTTTAAAATGATTCAATTGCTCCACATAATAATTGTAAACAGCAGAGTTATTTTCATTTAACGTATCCTGTACAATTTGATAATCGTCTTCAAAGTTTTTCAGCACCAGGTATCGATCAAGCCCTCGACCATGCTTCAACGATAAGCACCTAACCGGTGGATTGGTTTGTAGAGCAATGGGTAGAAATTGTCCAAATCTGCTTGTACCCTTATCTAGCTGCATCTGATAGAACTCATCCATTTCTCTATTCATTTCATCAAAGCTTTTAACCAGCTTGGTTGTTTTCCGATCTTTAAATAGGACCTGCCCCTTTATCTGATCAAATTCAAACTTCTTGTCTAAGTCACAGTTGAATTTTTCTAATAAAATTGTATCTAAATCTGTTATCAGTCCTTCATAATGAGCGATTTCCTCCTGAAGGGAATGAGCGGTCCTATTCAGATGATGAAAACTTTGCTCAACTTCCTCATGACTTTCTTTTACCAGTTTAATATCTTTATTGGTCTGTTCCAATTCTCGAGTTTTCTGTCTGTGCCTGCTGTCATGCATGTTTTTAATCTGCATAATCTGATGTTCACCTGTGATTTCCTCATTTTGCAGCAACTCTTTATCAAATCGGATAATCGCTTTGTATATCCATTGGTCCTTTTCTTCCTCGAGTTTAGTTAGCAAATCGATGCTCATGCTTCATAACCTCTTTAAATTCTATTTCACTTCATATCATTGTTAATTTATTGTATAGACTAAACTCCAACCAGGAAAATTCTGCTTTTAGTATCAATATATGACCATTATCGCTATCATCTCTTATTTTTCTTATTCCCTATTTTACTCACTTATTGCTCCGCTTTTCCAGCGATTTTGATATTTTTATTGAAAAAGGGGTCAGATGGATTATAAAAATTAAAAAGAGGATCGTAGACCGGCCAAACGGTACATCATAGAAAACTAAGTATGAATCAATAGTGAAAAACTTTTAAAATAAAGGCATTGGAAATTGTTTTTTTCCAATGCCTTTTGAATTTGACTATTATGTTGATTTTATAAAATAAACCCTGCTGCGCCTTCTCATGAAGCTGTCAAAACTTTGAACCAAGAGAACCCTCCCCTTGTTTCATATAAACTTCATTGTATACTCCGCCTGGAATGTTTCACTTGGTTGAAGTTTATTGATTCCCAATTTCTCCTTCAAGTTGCCAGTTGTATTATATGTATCAGCAATCCCGTACCAAGGTTCGATGCAAACAAACGGAGCGATCTTACCATCTGTGTATTTCGACCAAATTCCAACAAACGGAAACCCTTCAAATCTAACTTCTACACCATGATTCGACTTATTTGATGTAAGTGTAACTTGATCAATATTACTATAAATCAGGGCATCATTCACAAATAGAGAGTCAGTGAGTGAAATCGTTGAAAGATCATTGACTATTCCTTTCTCACGAACCAGAGAATTCCATATTTCAAATTCCACCACATCCTTATTTGCAGCAGGAATTATGTCCAAACTATAATCCTTCATTGTTTCATTTTTTAAGAGTGGAACCCTAAATGCAGGATGGGCACCAATGGAAAAATACATATCTTCATTGGTTTCATTTTCAATATCCCAACGAACAGCGAGCAAGTCCTCATTAAGGCTATAACTAATTTTCGCTTTGAATTCGTAAGGATAAACATGAAGGTATCGCCCCTCAGACTCGAATCGAAAGGAAACGTCCGTATTTGTTTTTTCTTCCACTTTAAAATCCACATCACGTAAAAATCCATGCTGAGACATCTCGTAGGTGTTACTATCAAGGTGATAGCGGTCTTCCTGTAAACGTCCAACAATCGGAAATAGAACTGGTGAGACGCGTCCCCAATAGGCAGGGTCCCCCGTCCACATGTAGTCCAGCCCATTTTTCTTATGCGTCACTTTACGAACTTCTGCCCCATGATGACTAATTTCTACCTTCAACCACTCATTTTCAATAACAATCATATTTGATCTCCTTATCTCTGGTCTGTATTGTTATCCTTTATTATACCGAAAGTCTACTTTTTTAGTTCAAAATTTAATGTGTCTTAAATGTATTCAGCATTCTTTTTAGACTGTAATTTTTTCTCAGTTATGTTCTTTCTTTAACGGGTACATACATTACATCCTTTAAACATTCAAATAATAGACAAATTCTACAAAGTCTATTTTTAGGGGGATCGTCATGTTTGGATTTGCTGACATTATAAAATTTCTAATCTCTTTTTTTGTAATCCTGCCTATCGTTACTCTTATCCATTTAAGCGGGCATATTTTTTTCGTCACGCTTTTCGGAGGATTAGAGAAAAAAATCGTAATAGGCTGCGGAACAAAGGTATTTTCCTTTTGGAATATTGAAATAAGGAAATACTACTTCTGGAATGGGGCCTGCGAGTTTAAGTCGTTAAGGCATGATAATCGTTTTACGAACACCTTAATTTACCTGGGCGGGTCTTTATTCAACTTAACCAGTATTTTTCTAGTAAACGCCCTTATTTCTCAAGGAATCCTAGATACGTCCGTTTTTTGGTATCAATTTGTCTATTTCTCATTTTATATACTGTTTCTGTCGCTTTTTCCTATGTATTTTTCGGATGGGTCGCCCAGTGACGGCAAGGCGGCAGTACTCACATTGAAAAACCAGCATGAAAAGAAAATAAGTGACGATATTCAATTCATGAAAATGGAAGAACAGAATAAAACGAAGGAACGTTCCAGGGATCGATTTTCAGGAGATTAAGCGTGCTTATAATGATGTTTATTTTTCCATAACTTACATCCATTAATAATTGAATTCGTATAGCAAATTCTGAACACCCTTCCCTATTATTTTTGGATATTGTTTCTTAGATTAAACCCTGAAATAATATCCTTTCTTTCAAAAACACCATGAACTGATTTATAATACAAATTAATAATTTTAATAAGGGTGATTTTCATGAGACACGTTACATTGATCCAAATTTTCAATCATCAAATTGCGAAAAAATACCTGAGCCGTTCTGGAATTGCTCATGCCATCGCCTGTGCCTACCACGCTTTCAAATTAGCAAAAAAGGAGAATGTATCTGTAGACTTGGCAACCAAAGCCGCACTTTTGCACGATATGGGGCATTATACTTGGTATAGCAACGGAAAATGGGATTATGATTTATATAAAAAGAATGATATTCATGCGATTAAAGGGGCCGAGCGGGCTCATAAATTGTTAATTAGATTGGGAGAAAACCCGATTATCGCGAAGGAAATTGCATTAGCTATATTATTTCATACAGATTCTTATATGCCAGAGGGTTTTATCAAAAGAACACCATTACAGGAAATCGTCAAATTAGCAGATGAAATGGACGAGGAACAAGGCGGCATGCATCATTATCGAAAAATCGAGAGAGAAAAGGCGATCAAAATGATTGAACGACTAGACCAAATGGTGGAAGAAGAAATGAAAATAACATCTGAAAATATGGAGTAGAGGTATGAAATGTTCCCATTAAAAATCGGTTATCGAACAATCAAGACTGCTATCGGAGCGGCAGCCGCAATTAGTATTGCGCAATTTGTCGGCTTGAATTCCTTTGCTTCGGCAGGAATCTTAACAATTCTTTGTGTACAGAGTTCCAAAAAGAAGTCGCTGCATGCGGCCTACTCCAGGTTTTTTGCCTGCATGCTCGCCATCGCCTTTTCGTTTGTCTTTTTTGAAACGATTGCCTACCATCCTGTTGTCCTGGGACTGTTGCTCTTGTTGTTTATTCCTGTTACTGTCCGTTTTAAAATATCGGAAGGGATTGTTACGAGTACAGTCATTATTCTTCATCTTTATACAAGTAAAAACATTACGCTTGCAATTGTTTCTAACGAGATCGCACTAATTGTTATCGGAATTGGCGTTGCCCTGCTTGTCAATTTATATATGCCTAGTCTTGATACTAAATTGAGACAATATCAAGTGGAGATAGAAAATAATTTCCGAACCATTTTTCAAGAAATGGTCGCCTATCTTCGGACTAATGAAAGCCGCTGGGTAGGGGAAGAAATCCTTGAAACGGCTCGCTTGCTAGAAGAAGCGAAAAGTCTTGCCTTTCGGGATGTCCAAAATCATTTTCTTCGCGCTCAAGATTATTACTACCATTATTTTAAAACCCGTGAAAAACAATTTGAAATTATTGAACGGATTCTGCCAATGGTGACATCCATTGACCTGCTTGTGAACCAGCGATATATGATCGCAGACTTTCTTGAAAAATTAACCGATGCCATTCACCCGGGAAACACGGCACAGCTTTATTTAACTCGTCTCTATGAATTGCAAGATCAATTTAAAGAAGAACCTCTCCCTACAACCAGAGATGAATTTGAAGCAAGAGCCCAGTTATTTCAACTGCTGAAAGAGCTGGAACAATACTTATCAATAAAGAAATCATTAAAGGTCGATCAGCTTTTTGTAAAAGGTCATAATACATGAGAAATGCTCCTGGTTAGACGGAGCGTTTTTTATTTGCCCAAGATTAATTGGAGCGGCTAAAACGTTCAGCTGCTCCAATTAATCTTGAATTAATCTTAAAAAGTTTTTGCGAAAAATATAGTCCTTTTGCTCGTCAGGAATTTGAAGTGAATCAATCCAATTTTTCTTTGCCGAATAGTCATAGTGATTAAATTCTTTCGCGCCATATGGTCCGTCGCAGCCGTAAAGGATTTTACGATATCCTAAATAATCCACTGCCTGCTTCACTATAGAGGGACTGAGATAATCACTTGATGTATCAATAAAAACATTTGGCTGTTCTTTAACATATCTCCAACATTTTTTCCAAAACGGAATACCGGCGTGAGCATAAATTAATTTAAGCTTAGGATAGTTTTCGGGTAAATATTTATAAGAGTCTGGTTCTGAAGATAAATGGATAAGCATTGGAATGCCTTTTGATTCACACATAGCCGCAACTGGATCAAGTGCTGTAATGCTATATTCATGCATGAACGGATGAGCTTTCACTCCTATAAAAGCAGGTTTCATTAGATATAATTCTACCTCTTCCAGTGATTCCGGGAGCTTGGGGTTCACTGCTGCCCACCCTAAGAATCGGTCTGGAAATCTATCAATTGCATCAGCAACCATCTCATTGTTGGGCTTGGTAAAAATCTTGTATGTATTGCCGTAAAGTTTCAAATAGCCATCCTGGACTAAACTATCATAAATTTTGTAGCCAAATGGAGGTGTATAAAGGATGAGAAAACGAAATAAGCCTTGTAAATAGTGCTGAAAAGTGCTGTCCACTTCAAACATAGTTTCGTTCATCGGAGCAATTAGCGCTGTTTTGGTTACACCATTTTTATCCATCCCCTCTATCATTTTTTCTAAAGTCAGCATTGTTTCGTCTACATGAAAATGGCAATCAACTATCATGTTACTCCTCCCCTCCGAATTACTATTTTATTTATATGCTCAGACCACTTAAGTTAAGAAGCATCCTACTCATCAATAGTTAATTAACATCCCCGGTGTTTAGGATGCGATTGCTAAATGGATTGATTGGATGGGATTTGATTCTCAATACCTTTTTAAAAGAATCATAACATGGAGCTTGGACACGCTTCGAGCAATAGAACAGAGTTCTTTTACCCCTACACCTCTTTTGGGTATGGCTGCGGCAATAGAACCGGACTC
>NZ_BNDS01000031.1:0-6698 GCF_014656545.1 Neobacillus kokaensis | reverse complement strand
GCAATAGAACGGTTCTCTTTTACCACAATACCCGTTTTAGTTTACGCTTCAGGCAATAGAATCGGGCTCTTTTTACCGCTAGACCTCTTTTGGGTATGGTTGCAGGCAATAGAACGGTTCTCTTTTTACCATAATACCCGTTTTAGTTTACGCTTCGGGTAATAGAATTGGACTCTTTTTACTGCAGGCACACCTTTGGATAGCTGCAGGTAAAAGATCGCATTTCTATTACGAATCTCATGGTCCAAAAAACCTCGAGTTAAATCAAATCTAAATTTCACTGGTTACCACGGTCTTGGCAACTTTTTCGGGATAAATCATACCCATTTTTTACCGCTATCCTGATTTTCACGTGCTTCCGGGTATAATTCTGCACTTATTTTTACCGCCAACCTAGGTTTCGTTTACTTCTCGGGCAAAATCAAGCCTTTATTTTTCCTCTTCACTACACTGTCGGGGAATGTCTGTCACTTTTTTCTAAAGGAACTTGGGATCAATTTTTTTACTTTTTTGAATAAACAATAACAATTAAGGTAAAATGATAGTTATAAAAATATTTTTAGAGGGATTTATTGTGGAATATAATCTTCTATTACAAGAATTGAATCGTTTAAGAAAAGAAAATACGTATTTAAAGCAGCTTCTATCAAATATAATGCATAATCGTGTAGAATCATCAAACATGGAGATTAGGGAGTCAAATGTCAGTAATCGTTCATTACCAGAGGAGAAAATGCATCTTTTTAATAGCCTGTTTAAAGGAAGGACAGATGTATTCGCTTATCGCTGGCAATCAAAGGATGGTAGAAGCGGTTATACCCCAGCTTGTGATTTTGAATGGCAAAAACCAATCTGCCAGAAGCCTATGATAAAATGTTCAGAATGTCAGCATCGGAAATTCACACCGCTAACAAATCAAGTAATCTTTCAACATTTGAGCGGAGAAAAAACGGTAGGATTATACCCACTTCTTCCAGATGAAACTTGTTATTTCCTTGTGCTAGATTTTGACAAACAAAATTGGCAGCAGGATGTTTTGGCATTTGTAAGTGTTTGTAAAAATGTTGATTTACCAGTTTATATTGAACGATCAAGGTCTGGAAATGGTGCGCATGTATGGATTTTCTTTTCTGAAAATATAGCTGCAGCAATAGCACGAAATCTAGGCTCGCTGCTTTTAACAAAAGCGTTGGAAAAACGGCACCAAATTGGCATGGACTCCTTTGATCGAATGTTACCGAACCAGGATACACTTCCAAAAGGCGGCTTTGGAAATCTAATCGCCCTCCCGCTACAACGTCATTCAAAAAAAGCAGGAAATAGTGTGTTTGTTGATGAAAACTTTCAACCATTCCCTGATCAATGGCTGTACTTATCTTCTATTAAAAAAATAGATAAACAAGATATTTTATCTATATTAAAGAAGTTAAATGACTACGAAGAAAAGCCTTATAATACTTTACCGATTCCATCCAAAATTAAGGTTATCGTTAAAAACGGACTGTATATTGAAAAGCAAGGAATTCCTTCAACTATTTTTTCAAAAATAATGTCTCTGGCTTCGTTTAAAAATCCTGAATTCTATAAGGCCCAGGCCAAAAGAATGTCGACCTTTGGAATGCAAAAGGTCATTAGCTGCTTTGAAGAAAATGCTCAATACCTTATCCTCCCTCGCGGCTGCTTGGAGGATTTAGAAAAGCTGCAAAAAGAGTATTCCATTGAACTTGAAATAGAAGATCAAACATTTGCTGGGGAAAATTTTGAACTAAACTTTAAAGGACAATTAACTTCCCAGCAGGAAAATGCCGTCACGGCGCTATTGAATCATAGAAATGGAACACTTTCAGCAACCACTGGCTTTGGAAAGACGGTTATGGCAGCCGCTCTTATTGCAAAACGGAAAACAAGTACCCTAATTATCGTAAATAGAATCCAACTGTTGCAGCAATGGGTTGAAAGTTTGACTAACTTTCTTGATATTGCTCCAAAAGACATTGGCCAAATTGGCGGCGGCAAAAAGAAAATCACAGGACATCTAGATGTAGCAACTATTCAAAGTTTAATTTCTAAAGATGGGATTAAATCCTTAATTACCCAATACGGGCAAATCATTGTGGATGAGTGCCATCATATCTCAGCTTTTAGCTTTGAGAAGATGTTGAAGCAAGTTCGTGCCAAATACGTGTATGGCTTAACTGCTACACCCATTCGGAAAGACGGACTGCATCCCATTATCTTCATGCAATGCGGTCCCATCAGGTATAAAACGGATGCAAAAACTCAGGCAAAAATCAGACCATTTAAACATACTTTGATACCAAGATATACAAATCTTCGGTCACATTCAAAAGATATTCAAGATATATATCAAGCAATTTCTAATGATGAAATTCGGAATCAACTACTGTTTGATGATGTTTTACATGAATTAGATAAGGGACGCTCCCCCATCATCTTAACAGAGAGAATCGAGCATCTTATAAATCTTCGGGACAAATTTAAAGGCTTTACGAAAAACATCATTATTTTAACGGGAGCCATGACGAAAAAAGAACGTCTATTAGAGTTAGAACATCTAAAAAAAATTCCTGACAACGAAGAGCGGCTGGTTATTGCAACTGGAAAATATATCGGGGAAGGGTTCGATGACCCGCGGTTAGATACATTATTTTTAGCCATGCCGATTTCCTGGAAAGGCACCCTTCAGCAATATGTGGGAAGACTACATCGAATTCATTCCAATAAGCAGGAGGTCAAAGTATTTGATTATGTTGATTTACATGTTCCTATTTTAAAGTCCATGTTTGAAAAACGGTTGAAAGGCTATAAATCCATGGGGTATGTTTATTTAGAGGATAAAAACATTGCTAAAAAAAGTGAGCAGATGCAGTTGTTTTAGCGGGATGTGTTAAGGGTGTCTGTGTCAGGCACCCTTGTCCCTTTTGTCGATCGGTTTCTGAATTAGTTTACCTAGTTGGTGAAGTTTCTTTTTTGTGTTGTATAAAGAATCGATCTAAGTTTTCTTCCGTCGCTCCTTTTAACACATCCTTTTTTGAAAAATGCCAGCTATACGAAGGTGTTGTTTTTCTCATTTCGAATACATCTGCATTTTTACTTCCGTTCTCATAGTATCTCCACTCTATTGAAAAATCTTGAAGCTCGCGACGCAATATGTGGTTCGTTATCTCTTTAACCTTCAAAATTTCCTTTTTCTTATCGAAGTCTTTCTCAATCTGGCCGATAAACAAATACTCACTCATTATGTGCTTATGTTTTTTCAAGATATCATTATATGAATCTTCCACGCCGTATTGTTCTTCTATTTCTTCAGGAATATGGATGTTCACCGCATAGGAGGTGATACCTAATTTCCTCATAAAAGGCTCCCAGGATTTAATCGCTTCCCTTCTCCATATCATTTCTTTATAGGATTCATCAAGAATTTTCCCACTCTCTGAAAGGTGAACCTGGAACTCTAGACTTTTTTCCCCCTTTGGATAAACATCAGCTGTGTATGTCCCAGTTTTATTACCCAATGCCTTTCCATAAGATAGATTACTTACAATGAAACTTTTTCCGTACTTCGTCGATAACTCGTCTAACATTGCTTTTCTAACTTCCTGCAGCTGTTTCGATTTGTAATAAACATGTCCTACCAAAAAACCTGAAATAATTAGTAAAATAAAACTCGTTAGGAATACATATTTTTTCTTCATTAAATCCCTTCTCTTTTCAAAATTAGACCATTTTTAATAAATTCTTTTTCAGGGATAATTTTTCCTTCTTAAAAAATACAATAAAATTCCTGTCATCAATTTTAGGCAAGGGTCGATCATACTCATTTCACCATTTTTTATGTAGGGGGTAAACCCGTCAAGTCCGTTTAAAAAGTCCTTCAACAGCATGGATACAATCATCTTCCCAAATTTTTAGCACTTCCAGAATCTCTTTCACATACTTTATCTATATTCATATGATTGAAATAATTTTGATTTGGTATTAAAAAGAATACCACCAAAATTGAGAGGAAGAGAAGTAATTGGAAATAAAAGGACAGCACCTAATCGTGGATGCCTATGATTGTCAAGTGGAACTCATAAATAATGCCGATGATTTAAAAAGATTAATGCTCGAGACCCTCAGAGAGCTGCAATTGGAGGTTCTGCTCGCTTACTTCCATTCTTTTTCACCTCAAGGTGTAACGGGAATTGTGGCTATTTCCACTTCCCATTTTTCTATTCATACTTGGCCGGAATACGGGTACTCAGCTTTGGATTTATATACATGTTCTCCTATGGATGCCTTGCCTGCATTAAAAAAGTTTCTTGGGAAAATCGGAGCTGGCCGAGCCAATATATATGAAATTAAAAGAGGAATGGAAGGGCTGATTTTCACTAATCGTGAAGGTGATAAACTGCTTCATTCAGCAGGAAGGCGCCGAGGGGATAAATGGGACTGGAAAATCCTAAAAGAGATAAAAAACGGAAACCACCCTATCCTCTTCAAAGGAAAAAGTAAATTCCACGATATTTTGTTGGTAGAAGCAAAGGATCTGCGATTGTATATGAATGATCAATTACAGTTTTCATCCCTCGATGAAAAACATTACCATGAAGCATTGGTATTACCGGTAATGGAGCTGGCACCTTCAAGAGAACATGTGTTGATTTTAGGCGGCGGGGATGGGTTTGCACTTCGAGAAGTTTTAAAATATCCAGACGTCTTTCATGTTGACCTTGTTGATATTGATCCTATGATTATTCACTTAGCGAAAAACGAACGGGCTCTCGTCACTGCTAATCATGGTTCGCTAAAAGATAACAGGGTGACTGTGCATACAATGGATGCCAGGGAATACGTAAATGGTAACAACAAGGGTTATGATGTCGTCATTATTGATTTTCCGGATCCAGCTGACCATGATACCAGCTTATTATACACCAAAGAGTTTTTTGAACATGTAGCGCGTCACTTAAATACCGAAGGGCTCCTTGCATGCCAAGCAAATTCCCCAAAGGGCACTCCAAAGGTCTATTGGAGTATTGGCAAAACCTTGCAGGCGTCTGGTTTTAAAACGAAACCCTATTTTACATTGGTTCCATCGTTTGGGGTATGGGGGTTTTACCTTGTCAGCCGAAAGAGTATCCTAAAAAAACTCCCGGAACTTTCCGTACCACATCAAGCCATTAACTCTAACTTAGAACTTCTCCCTCCTACGCTTCACTCTCCCCAAACCGGATTAATTATCAACAGTGAAAATAACCTTAGATTACATGAATTATACCAAGAAGAGATAGAAAAAATTTAGAGCAATCTTCTAAAGAGTTGATGCCTTCAATTTTAAAAGAATGCGTTGACATCTCTGTCCTCGCATTCTTTTTTTAATTAAAATTGATATTAAGGTTGGGTTGGCTGCGTAGGTTCATAGGCAATCCGCCATTTTTTATTGGCGATTTCCTTAAGGCCAATGCGAAGCATTAGGAAAACTATAATCCATGATGAAGCCATCAGGATGATATGCCCGAATGGTGACATGCCCTTAAGAGGTGTGTCCCATAAAGCATGCATCGCAACCACAAGGATAAATACAAGGAAAAATGCTGGCTTTCTTAACAAGGACAGTTCAAAATTATTGTCTCCTTGTACCTTGCAAAAGGCAGCACCGGTCAACGCAGCCCAGGCAACATGGCCCCCTGGAGCTAGAATACTGCGCCATAAAATGGTGGAATATAAGTTCAGTACATCCCCTGTTAGAAGACTTCTTAATGCATAGCCAGCTGTTTCAAATGCCGCGAATCCTGCTCCTACTGCGGCACCCACCAAAAGTCCATTAAGTATATACTTATACTTACGGTCTCTTACGATCCAGATAACCGTAATGACCTTGGCCAGTTCCTCCACCATCCCAATTGTAATGGGATTTATAATATGTCTAAGGAGGTTAAAAAATACCAGTGCTACTAACATCGAGAGAATCCCGCCAATGAGGACCATATAAATAATTCGATAAAACGCAATATTCTGCGGCGCATTCATTTCCCAAAAGAAAATTAGGGTGGTGAACGGTACAGCAAAGGCACCAATAATAATAAGACCAGGTAAAAAGTTGATATTCCTAAAAACGCTGACACCTATATACATACCTATGAAGGCAATCAGAGCGATTAGGAATACTCTCGCAAAAAGCCACGGCTTTGGCCAGGTTTCCTTTACTTCCTCAATTTTTGGTGTTGTTATGGCTGTTCCAACTATGAAAAGCCGGTCAGCCTCCAGCTCACTATGCTTCCGGAATACTCTTGAGAAGATATTATGGAATTTAGGTTCAACCGAACGTTCCTTTAATGGCATCATATCGACGTAATGGGCAAACTCATAAAATAAACTGTTCGGGTCTTGGTTCGTATCCTGAAAGTGATGGCCGCAATTAAGGCACAGCTTTATCCCCTCCGGATTTAAATGCACACAATGAGGGCATTTCATTGAGCATCCCCCTTTACAATTCCCCTTTAAATGTTGGAGATTAGATTTTACCTTATAGCATTTCCAGGCAATTGGATTCCGACTCAAAAAAAGTGAGGGCAAACGGGTTTGATTGGATAAGTGTGTTTTAAAACGCCTGATTCTTGTTTTATATACAGTTCAACCCTCTCGGTCCCTCTCATGCACAGAATCAGCTTTTCATTTTTACCGTTGACCTT
>NZ_BNDS01000030.1 GCF_014656545.1 Neobacillus kokaensis | reverse complement strand
AGAAAGTTTTTCAGTGGCCTCCGCTAAAGCGCCGAGGAGGCTCTCCGGCACGCCCGCGGAAAGCGAAGCCGCCTGGAGCGGAAATCAACAGACCTATTGAAAAGCTTATATATCAATAATATTGTAACAAATTAACGCAGTGAATTGTTAAAGAAATAATACAAAATAAAAGGCCATCGAAAGTTTTTCGACAGCCTGAAAGTCCGCAGCTTTGCGGACTTTTTCATTTATCTATTTTTATTATTATTTAATGCACTTTCTAATAACTCGTCGGAAAACTCCGTTAATGCAGCATTATCCATATTATTTATATTCATTTTTGGGACGATGTTTTTTACGGAATCCTTAATGGGAGAAGCAAAATTTTTTACAGAATCACCTATAGGAAGTGTCATAACATTTCGTTTTCCTTTTGCCATACCATAAACAGCTGCACCTAATCCTATACCAGCAAGTGATGCCCAAATAGCTCCATTATTTCGCCGCTTTGGCATAAACATTTTTAAAAACGGCATCCTCATTAAATTATTTTTCATGTTTTGCACCCCTTTACCTTTATACGGAAGAACAAAGAAGCCTTCCATTTATTTAATTTGTCCTCGTTTCAAACGAGTATAAGTAGGAAACTGTGCATCAAAAGTTATTTACTGGAAGAATTATGTCCATAAGTTACGTAATTGCAGAGGTTTAATGTGGTGGCTTGAGAAAGAATCCTGAAATGTGACTGTGGCAGGGTTATATTTTTAACTACTAAAGTTAACATAATATAGTTACTGTTTATTAGCAAAAATAATATGGTAGATACAGCACCTATTCCCGATCCATTTCATAAGATGCAAAAAAGAAGTGAGGATGGTGTCTATGGGTGGCTTAACATATATTGATTTCCTTGCGAAGTTTGGCGTTGGCGGAGCCCATCCAGGAGGAATAGGTTTAACAAAAAGCATACTAGCAGAGGAAAATATTACAAATGAATGTACGATATTAGATGCAGGCTGCGGTACAGGACAAACAGCAGCTTATTTATTTGACCAATATAAAGCGAAAATCACCTGTCTTGAATTGAATCCAATTATGATTGAAAAGGCAAAAAATCGCTTTCTAAGCCTGCAATATCCCATTCAGCTCATTCAGGGGTCTGTAGAAGAAATTCCATTTCAGGATGATAGCTTTGATTTCATTTTATGTGAGTCCGTATTAGCATTTGTGAATAAACCAAAAGCACTTAAAGAATTCAACAGGGTATTAAAACCTGGAGGACGACTTTTAGCAAATGAAATGACCATTAATTCAAAGCTAAACAAACAAGCAGAGGAGGAAATAGTCCAGTTTTACAATATTGATTCATTATTATTAGAAAGTGATTGGGTGCAGCTTTTTGAGGAATGCGGCTTCACAGATATTGAAATAAAGTCATTGCATCTTAATCTTATGGATAACAGCTCTGCTCAAGAATTTAATTTTTCACAGAATTTTGAGCCTGAGCTATTCAGTATTTTGAATCAGCACGGTAATATGCTGGTGAAATATCATGACATTTTAAGTCATCGCATATTTTCTTGTTCTAAATAAAATGAAGGAAAGAAAGCCTTGATTTTCATTTAAGAAATGAAGGGCTTTTTATTTTTATGAATCTGGACAAGATTTGGTTAATCGCCCTGACATACCTTGGACATCCTTCATACTTTATAGCAAGTACCTACGAATGGAGGAATAGGAAATGGAATTAAATTACGAACAGGCGCGTCGTTTAGAAGGTGAAATTATTCATTTTAAAAATAAGGAAGGAAAATGGACATTTGGAAGGGTCGTAAAGGTTCGGAAAAACGGTCTTGAAATTGAGGAATTAGGACATGGTCAGTCCAATTCTGAAGAAGGCTATGGCTACGGTTTTTGGGGTCCATTTTGGCGGCCGCCTGTTTTCTTCCCGTTTGTTGGTTTTGGTATAGGTTTTCCGTTATTATGGTAGATGTGCAAGTATGGTACCTTTTTTTAAAAAAGAATAGATTTTTGGTGTGCCTATAATTAGGTATATTTAATCCTTTTCATCAAAAACTAAGGATGAAAGGATTGGTGAATGTTTTGGATAAAACGTTAGGATATCTCAAAGAAACACTATCAAATTATACCGATGACCATTCCGAAGGCAGGCAAATTTATCAAAAGTTGGCGACTGGAAACTTTAAAACGGAAGGTGCATTTGTTAGAACCCTGAATGAAAAAGAAATTGATTTTTTAAACCATATTTTACATGCAGAAATCAATTATGCCCAGGATGTGCAAGATGATCAAAGGGTTTACGAATTAAATGAGGTATATGAGCTTTTGTTCTAAATTGAAAAAGATGGCGGTGCTATTCTGCCATCTTTTTTGGAAATATTTCTTTTTCCGTGTCATTATTTCCTAGGCAAGCGCATAGTATGACAAAAACTGATAATAATTTTCTGAAAATTACAACATTCGTGTCATTTGTTTTTTATTCGACATTAGCAAATTTCCCTAAATTTCTTTCCTGCCTGTCACTATTAATGGATTTCTCGTTTTTTAAATCTGCCGCCTCGAACTTCGGCAATATCTGCAACAGCTAAAAAGGCATTATCGTCACATTCTGTTACAATTTCCTTTAGTTTTGCTTCCTCAAGTCGATTAATCACACAGAAAATAACTTTCTTTTGATCACCGGAGTAGGCACCTTCTCCATTTAAAAACGTTACTCCGCGGCCTAGACGATTCATGATTGCATCACCGATTATTTGTGCATTATCACTAATGATCCACACAGATTTTGATTCATCAAGTCCCGTAATCGTAATATCAATCGTTTTGTAGGCTACAAAATAAGCAATTAAGGAATACATCGCGCGGTCCCAGGTAAATACAAAACCGGCACAAGCTAAAATAAACAAGTTAAAAAACATAATAATTTCCCCTACCGAAAAAGGGAGTTTATTATTAAATAATATCGCTAAAATTTCGGTTCCGTCTAAAGAACCACCGTAGCGAATAACCATCCCTACACCTATTCCGAGAACAATTCCTCCAAAAACAGATGCTAAGAGAATATCTTGGGTAAAGGCCGGAACTGGATGGAGTAAAGTAGTTGCAATGGAAAGGATAATAATACCGTAAAGAGTTGATATGGCGAAGGTTTTTCCGATTTGCTTGTAGCCTAAAAAGAAAAATGGGATATTTAAAAGAAATAGGAAAATCCCCAATTTCCAGCCGGTAACATAAGAAAGCATAATTGAAACACCGGTAATCCCCCCATCAATTACATTATTTGGGACAAGGAATATTTCCAGGCCGACCCCCATTAAACTTGCACCGAAGGTTATTAGGAAAATCCGCTGGAGGATTTTTTTCTTTGTTAATTTTCGATGCTGCATTTTCTCCATTACTACTTCAATCGTTTCCTGTTGGTCGATTAGATTTAGCTCATGACTTTCTTGCATTATCTAGCCCCTTTCGAATTATTTGTCTATATATAGAATACCGAAATAGGTCCGACATTTATATAGATTTGCTTCAGTTTTTAAATTTTTCTCAAAAAAACCGCCTGAAAACGCAGCAGGCGGTACCGATTAACGGCTTGGTTCCACTTCATCGAATGAAAATGTAGTCACACTAGTATATTCACCATCTTCAATTTCTTCTTCTGATGCTCTTTGTTCCAACTCTTCGTGATCATCCATCCCCGGAGCAAGTGTCGGAGTTTGTTTCTTCTGATCTTTTCGTTTAGACATTTTTGTAAACCCCCTTCAAACATTATTTTCTCAATACACTCATACAACTATTCAAAGGAGGTTATCCACCCTGCTTGATGATCAATCAATCTACAATTGGGTTCTTAAAATTGTCCTTAACTACAATGTGATACTGTTGAATCTTTTCCTCAATCCGCCTTATATTTTCGGAAAACTTATCATCATATGGAAGAGTAATTGTCTCACCATCCATCATCTGAAACTTATATTGAAAATTGCTAACAATCCCTTGATGATTTCGATAAATAATATGAACTGTGTTTACATTTTCCCACTTATATTCCTCTTCTGAGATACTTATTAATGAATTATAATGGACCCCTTTATCATCTACATAATAATAATTGGTTAAGCTCAAATAAAAGACCGGAATACTGATTAAAAGAAGCAAACTAATAATTGACTTAAATTTCCCCCCTTCCCACTTTTGGCGGAAAATAAGAAAGAATGTAAATACAATAGCAATATAAAACATACCGGCCATAAACGTTATATAGGCTGAAAATGGTGTTGCAAAAAACCATTGTGACCGTGAATAGTAAACTACACTTTGAAAAGACGCAACAATGACAAACGGAACAAAAAAACTGCTTATATACAAAATAATTGTGTAAGCAACAAGCTTAACGGAATTCTCCTCAGCTGACTCTTTTTTCCTTATGTAAATCAAAAATAATTCCCCCTCTAATACTCTATATTTCCTATTCAATTTTATCAAAATTTACTAATTATTGTAATTTTTTAACTTAAATAATTGAATATTGTTTTCCTTTATAATTGGAAAAACTTTTGCCTTTTAACACATTAATTACATACATAAGCTTTGGAATGATTCGCATACTATCCTTGAAACATCTATCTTAATATGAAAGAAGGTACAATTATGACTGTAGGCACACAGGTGAAACAAACAATAGCAGGATTAAAAAGCGCACAAGCATCGTTTGAAACTTTTGCATTGCAAACAGATAACAAAAATGCAAAGCAGCTTTACCAACAAGCAGCACAGCAAACTCAGTCAATCATTGATAGCGTGGAACCGCGTCTTCAAGAAATTACTACTGAAGAACCTCAATACAATCAATAATGAAAATGGTTGGCGATTTTTGCCAACCCCTTTTCATGTTTTATTATTTTCTAAAAAGGTGGTTAGAAAATGACAATTGCCTCAAACGTAAAACAATGTCTTGCAACCATTCGGGGAATTGAATCACAATTATCATCCTTAGCATTAAATTCATTAGATGAAGAAGCAAAAGCCATTTTTCATGAATCAGCCATGACCATTGAAACAGTAAAAAAGGATCTTCAATTTCGTGTCTTAGAGCTAGAGAGGCAAGAACCGCAATATAAAGGCTCTTAAAGAGGTGAAACTGGATGAATGGATATCTTGAAATACTGTTGAGGTCTATTAGTTTTATTTTATTTTTATTCTTAATCACAAAGCTCGTCGGAAAAAAACAAATTTCACAACTTACCTTATTTGAATATGTTTCCGGAATTACCATAGGTAGTATTGCTGGTGAGGTTGTTACGGGATTAGAACAGAATTATCTTCAAGGTGCCTTGGCTGTTTTTATTTTTGGGCTCGTCACATTTTTAACGGACACCATTTCCTTAAAAAGCAAAAAATTTCGTGATATTGTGGAAGGCAGTGGGACCGTTATCATTAAAGATGGAAAATTATTAGAGGACAATTTAAAAAAGGAAAAGTACACAATTGACAACATTTCAACCTTACTAAGACAAAATAATGTCTTTAAAGTAGCTGATGTGGAATTTGCAGTTTTAGAACCCCAAGGAAAGCTTAGTGTACTTCTAAAAAAAGAAAATCGCCCGTTAACACCAAAAGACTTACAAATGAAAGTGCCAAATGAGAAAGAACCGTTTACAATCATTATGGACGGAAAAATTATAGATGACGCATTACGTTGGAGCGGAAAAGGCAGAGGCTGGCTATACACTGAGCTGGAAAAGATGAATGCGACACTGGATAATGTATTTCTTGGCCAAGTAGATTCCTACGGTGAATTAACGCTAGATCTTTATGATGATAAAATCCAGGTTCCGCAGCCGCAGCAGCGTCCGCTATTATTGGCCTCATTGAAAAAAACCCAAGCAGATTTAGAAATCTTCTCTTTATCAACAGAATGTGAAAAATCAAAAGCTATGTATAAGAAAAATGCCGCCATCCTCCAAGAAATGATTAACAAAATGGAACCTTATCTAAACGGGTAGCAACCAAAAATAATCCTTATCAACGAATTTGATAAGGATTATTTAATGGATTATTAAGCACTTGCTTTTCTGCCAACTGGTGCTTCTTTTTTATTCGAAATATAACTATGCAGCACCATTCCGGCCATTACTAATACAACTCCCATCCACGATAACGGAGTGGGAAAAGCAGAATTCAACAGCCATACTTCACCCAATAATGCAAATAACACTTCCATTGATTGTGTAGCTTCAACCACTGCTAATTTTTGCATATTTCCTCTGACAAGGTCAGTTGCTTGGAAAAATAAAATTGTTGCAATAACGCCTGAGGAAATGGCCACCAGACTGGATTGAATTGTCTGTCCCATACTTGGCAAGCCAACTGTAAAGTAACCGTAAATGGAAAGGATGATCCAAAACGGCAAACTTGCAATTGTCATCCCTAATACACGCTGAAATACATCCAATCGCCCGCCGCATACATCCATCATTTTTCGGTTTCCAAGCGGGTAAGCAAATGAGGCTGCTACAACCGGCAAAATCCCCAGCGTAACGGCAATAACCGTCAATTCTGACGCCTGCTGCAGCTGCATCAGTATGATTCCGAGCAAAATAATCAGCGACATGGCCAGCCCTTTGAGCGGAATTTTCCCCTTTATATGTTTTGGCCCATGTTCTGTCAGCACCGTCTCATAGAATAGTGGTGCAAGTAGAGACCCGGAGATAATGGTAATTTGCCATGTAGCAGCGATTAGCCAGCCGGGGGCATACGCTGCCGAGAAACAAAGCGGTGCATAAAATAACCCAAATCCTACAAAACTCCATAGCAGCCATGTCCCAGGCTTTTTTTTCATTTCAGAGAAAAGTGGTTTTAGGTTTTTTCTTGCAATTACAATGATAAAAAGAAATGGAACCATAAAGAAATATCTTAGGGATGCACTCCAGATCCAACTGCCGCCATTAAGGTCCATCGATCTATTTAAAATAAATGTAAAAGCAAAAAAGAAAGAAGCAAATATTCCTATTATGATTGGCTTCATTATTTTTCTTCCCCTATTTGTCAAAAATTTTTCCAGATTGTAGCGTATTTAAATTAACCACTCTAGTATATCAGGTTTCTGAATTTTTTGTTAACATTTTTCTTTTCAGACATGTTCACTGAAAGGAATACACTAAAAATTTTACCATTGACATTTTTTATATTGATTTTTATTATATAAATATATTAATTTCATAAAAATCCTCATCAAACCGATGGGGTAGAGGTCGCAGTTTTTATCAGTAAAATGGACGAGATGCAGAGACATCGCTTGACTTCATTTGAAAGGAAAAGCTGCCGAAGTGTACTTTATCTCTTGTAGAGTATGCTGGGGCTGTCTCCGAATAGGAACAGAACTGTCACGTTTGGACTTACCACCATCGTGTTGAGCTATCTTTCGGAAGGTCTGATGCGGGATATCAACAATGTCACCAGAATCTGCTTCGGTGGCATTTTTTATTCCAAACTCCTTCCTAACAAAATTAAAAGGAGTCATAGTTATGCCATCTCCAAATGCACTTAAAAAGGATGTCTATTCAGAGACTGGGACATCAAAAACAGAAACAACTGAGCTAAAACGAAGTTTAAAATCACGCCACCTGACGATGATATCCCTTGGCGGAACGATTGGTACCGGATTATTTCTTGCCAGCGGCGGAGCCATTCATGAGGCTGGTCCCGGTGGTGCGCTGCTTTCCTATATAGTAATTGGGATTATGGTTTACTTTTTAATGCAAAGCTTAGCCGAAATGGCGGCCTATATGCCGGTAGCGGGCAGCTTCAGTACGTATGCGACAAAGTTTGTCGATCCATCCCTTGGCTTTGCCCTTGGCTGGAATTATTGGTATAACTGGGCAATCACCATTGCTGCCGAACTTTCTGCGGTAACAATGATCATGAAGTTTTGGTTCCCTCATACACCATCCTTTCTTTGGAGCGGAATCTTTTTAGTAATAATGTTCCTATTAAATTATCTCTCTGTTAAAGGCTTTGGTGAAGCGGAATATTGGTTCTCTTTAATTAAAGTTGTTACGGTTATCATTTTTATTATTACAGGAACGTTGATGGTATTTGGAATCATGGGGGGCCAGGCTGTTGGCTTTAAAAACTTCACTGTTGGTGATGCTCCATTCCATGGTGGCTTTATGGCTATGCTCGGTATTTTCATGGCTGCAGGTTTCTCTTTCCAAGGAACAGAACTATTAGGTGTGGCTGCCGGTGAAACAGATAATCCTGGTAAATCAATTCCACGTGCAGTAAGATCTGTATTTTGGCGGATTCTTTTATTCTATGTGTTAGCCATTTTAGTCATTGGTCTATTAATTCCTTATACAAATGAAAGCTTAGCGAATGGAGACGTATCCGTCAGTCCGTTCACACTTGTTTTCCAAAAAGCAGGAATTGCCTTTGCTGCTTCTGTTATGAATGCCGTTATCCTAACAGCTGTATTATCTGCAGGGAATTCTGGAATGTACGCCTCAACCCGGATGCTTTGGGATTTAGCACGTGAAGGTAAAGCGCCAAAATTCCTTGGTAAACTAAATAAAAGAGGAGTTCCGGTAAACGCATTAATTGCTACTACTTTAGTCGGTACTGTCGCTTTTCTAGCTTCATTCTTCGGTGATGGTACGGTTTACGTTTGGCTGTTGAATGCCTCCGGAATGTCTGGGTTTATTGCTTGGCTTGGCATCGCGGTTTGTCACTATCGTTTCCGCAGGGCATTTATTGCGCAAGGAAAGGATTTTAGCTTATTACCGTATAAATCGAAGTTATTCCCATTCGGTCCGATCTTCGCCTTTGCAGTTTGTGCTTTCGTAGTATTAGGGCAAAATTATTCAGCATTTTTGGGCGATCATATTGATTGGAATGGTGTAATGGTTTCTTATATTGGCTTACCATTGTTTCTAATCCTTTGGATTGGGCATAAATTAACAAGGAAAACGAAGCTAATTCCACTAAATAAATGTGATTTAGAAGTTTAATTTTATAAAAACAACACGCATCTGGTGCGTGTTGTTTTTATAGTTTTACCTCTACTTCAGTTCCATCCTTTAACCTTGTTTCTACAAGGACGAGCCCTTTATACCTGGAGAGTTCATGGAGGAAAGGTTTCAAATCTTTTCTGTCAATATCCGGGAAGATAAATTTACTGTCGTCTTTTTCAATCGCCTTATTAATAAAACGGTTAACTCGCTTTGAGGTAATAATCAAACTTGCCAAATTCAAAACCGCATACGGCACAGGAATGGAGAATTTTCTATCATTTACTTTCACCCTGACCTTTAACATTACTATTCAATCACCACAAATACTTTATCGCCATTTGCTGAGTTGATATCAACAATCTGTCCATCTAATTCATTTTCAATCGCTTCGATTAACAGATCAATATTGATATCCTTCACATATTTAGAAGCCTCCGGTATTTTTTCCGCTATATTTGTCCCTACCTTTAAAACTGCCTTCACAAGATTAATCGGTAAATTTACATTTACATTATCGCCTTCAACGGATGTTACTCGGATCTTCAACATTTTATTGCCATAAGGGGTTCTTTCTTTTATTAAGGAAACCGGTTCTGATTGCTCCTTCCCCTGGAGAATATTAATCAATTCACTCGCCTTTTCCTTGTCAATTTTTCCTTCCTCTACCATCGTTAAAATTCTAGAAATTTCATCCTTCATTCCGCTTCCCCCTCTTTCAGCAATTCAATCGCTTCTTCCGCTGAGATTTCTCCCTTTTCCAGCATTGTAACAATTTTTTTCTTATCAATTTCTGGTTTCTTTTGTGTCGAATACCCTAAAGCTGTTATGATTTCATCCAATTTCCCTCTGACAGTCGGATAGGAAATGCCTAACTCTTTTTCTACTTCCTTTATATTCCCGCGGCATTTAAGGAAGACTTCAATAAAACGGAGCTGTTCCTTACCTAGCGCCGCCAGCTTTGAAACTTCAAATTCATTTTCTATTATTGTCTGACAATGTCGGCATTGCAGCCTCGTAATTTTCAATTGTTGGCTGCAAACTGGACAATGTGTTAGTAAAGGATATGCCATATTCTTCTCCTTTCCTGTATTAACCATATCATACAACATCCCCAATAATAATTAAACAATAAATTTAAATTATTTATAAAATTAAACAATAAAATTAATATTGTTAACTCTAGCTTTAAATATGTATTAATAAACAAAAATAATAACAACACAAAAAAACAGACCCATTTTCTGAGTCTGTTTTTCAGATGATTAAAACTCTGCATTTCCTGGTGTTCTTGGGAACGGAATAACGTCTCTAATATTGGTCATTCCGGTTAAATACATGATTAAACGTTCGAAGCCAAGACCATAGCCTGCATGCTTGGTGCCGCCGTATTTCCTTAATTCCAGGTACCACCAATAATCCTCTTGATTCATACCAAGCTCATCAATTTTTGCAGCAAGGACATCTTCACGCTCTTCACGCTGGCTGCCGCCAACTAATTCTCCGATTCCAGGTACAAGTAAATCCATTGCAGCAACCGTTTTGTCATCTTCGTTTAATCGCATATAAAAGGCTTTAATTTCTTTTGGATAGTCCGTAACAAAGACTGGTTTCTTAAACACTTTCTCACATAAATAACGCTCATGCTCTGTCTGCAGATCTAATCCCCACTCAACTGGATAAGCAAAATTTTCACCTGACTCTTTTAACAGCTCTATTGCTTCAGTATAGGTCACGCGTCCAAAATCTGCAGTACGGGCGTTTTCTAGACGATCCAATAATCCTTTTTCTACGAAGCTGTTAAAGAAATTCATTTCTTCAGGGGCATTTTCTAATACATAATTGATAACAAATTTCACCATTTCCTCAGTATTGTCCATAATGTCAGGCAGCTCGGCAAACGCCATTTCCGGCTCCATCATCCAGAATTCCGCTGCATGTCTAGCTGTATTGGAGTTTTCAGCTCTAAAGGTCGGACCAAATGTATATACATTTCGGAATGCTAAGGCAAACGCTTCAGCAGATAGCTGTCCGCTCACCGTTAAATTTGTTTCTCTACCAAAGAAGTCGCTGGATGTATCAAGCTTTCCTTCTTCATTTTTTGGCAGATTGTCCAAATCTAAGGTAGTAACCCGGAACATTTCGCCTGCTCCCTCAGTATCACTCCCAGTAATAATTGGGGATTGAACATAGACAAATCCTTTCTCTTGGAAAAACTTATGAATGGCATAAGCTGCTACCGAACGTAATCGGAAAACGGCATTAAATGTATTGGTTCTTGGCCGTAAGTGAGCAATCGTTCTTAAATATTCAAATGTATGTCTTTTCTTCTGTAATGGATAATCAACATTGGAGGTTCCTTCAATTTCAATAATCGTTGCTTTAATCTCAAACGGCTGTTTTGCCTGTGGAGTATGAACGAATTCGCCTTCAATCTTTAGCGATGAGCTGATTGGCAGCTTAGCTATTTCCTTATAATTTTCTAACTGATTATCAAAAACAATTTGAACACCTTTAAAGAAGCTGCCATCATTTAATTCTATGAAACCAAAAGTTTTGGAATCACGAATGGTGCGAATCCAACCAGATATTTGTACTTTTTGGTCAATGTAGCTTTCTGTATTACGGTATAAATCTTTTATTAAGGTTTGTTTCATATTGTTTCACTCCTAAATCCTATGTATAAAGGCAGCAGGTAAAACAAAAAACCTCTCATCCCTCATTGGGACGAAAGGTAATATTTTGCTTTTACCGTTTGTCTTTTATCCCTTCCATATTATATAAAAATCCAAACAAATAAGCAATATTCTTCAAATTCTTCAATTTAACCTCGAGTTTAAAAAATTTTCAGAAAATAGAAGGAGAATGGTTGATTACAGTCGAATTAATAATAAAGTGATTCATGAATAATAAGGAGTGGTAGTATGGACAAAATTACTTGTATTGCCTACCTTCTTTACAAATCTTCAAAGAATCCTGACATTCAGGAGAAGGCAATTCAATTGCTAAATGGAGATGTATCTATTAGAGACCTAAAACGAAATGATTCAACGCAAGCCTTCGTAGTTATCGCTGAATCACTATTGAAAAAGGACAACATCAACAAAAACGATGTTCAGCTCTTTGCCGAGGAATTTATGACTGTAGAAGTCTAACAACTTCCAACTTGGAAGTTTTTTTCTTCCTTAAAAACGAATTTTTTTATCATAAAATGACAATGGAATTCGTATATTAATCTACATTTAAAAAGAAGGGTGATTAAAAATGATGCAAATTGAAGTAACGATTACATTTGAAGGAAAAAGCTATTTGACAAATGTTATTACCGACCGAAACACCTCTGATGAAGAAATTATGCGTCTTGCCTTTGAACAAGTTGAAAAGCAATGGAAAAAGTAAATAGGATGGTAAAGACATAAAAAGCTGTATGCTGCTACATTGCAACATACAGCTTTTTACTTTAGTCTATATCTTCAATCAAATATGTTTCTTTTGGCACCTTCTTCATAAGGGGACTTATTCCATTTGTCGTCATCAAATGAAGCTCATGCATTGCCCTAGTACATACAGTATAAAATAATTTCCGTTCACTTTCCCTGTTATATTGAGAGCTATCATACAAGATAACAGCATCAAATTCAATTCCTTTTGCTAAATAAGACGGAACAACATTGATGCCTTTTTCATAGACAATCGTCCCTTTTTCAATCAAATTAAGCGATACCTCTTTATTCAGTGCCGTAAAAGCTTGTTTACTCTCCTCTGCCGTACGGCAGATAATCGCGATTGTTTGGTGCCCGGCCGTCTGCAAATCCTTCAGTTTTTCTGTAATTCCATTTATTAATCTATTTTTGTTTATAAACGTCACAATTGGTTTGTTACCAGCACGGTTAAATGGTTCAATTTGATCCCCTCCAGGGATTAGCGCTTTAGTAAACTCCACAATTTCTTTAGTTGAGCGGTACGTCTTTGTGAGGTTAAACGCAGCAGCATCTTCTCCTGCAACCACAATCTGATTTAACACTGTTTCAGCCTCTGTTACTCCAGAAAAAATGGCTTGATTAAAATCACCTAGCAGCGTCATTTTGCTATAAGGAAATAGCCTGCGAATATAGGCAAACTGAAATGGCGAATAATCTTGGGCTTCATCTATGAAAATATGGCGAATGGCTGTATTTACCTTTCGTCCTTCAAGCAGATCCTTCAAATAAACATATGGCGCGGCATCTTCGTATGACATCACCATTTCGTCAAAGCGATTTCTTGTTAACCTGCAAATTTCGTCCCAATCTGCTGGCAGAGCATCGGCATACTCTTGATTTTCATTAAATAATTGTAAATAAATATTTGGCATATCGATAAATCTTAAATTTTTCACGATCGAAAATAGTGGTTTAAACTTTTGTTTGACCACCATATCCGCAAGCAGCCTTTGCTCGCGGTCAAAATCATCAAATGTATCATCCGAAAACCTTTGCTTCTGCTGGAGTCTTTTAAAGGCTTCCATATAGTCTTCCTTCTCAAGAAATTGCACTTCCTCCTCTACCCAGCTGCGTGTTCGTTCCCTTTTCATTGCCCTTTTTAGCTCCAGTAAAAGCCATTCTTTCACAAGCTGCATACGGTTCGGAATGCTGATAGTTCTGTCTAACGAATAAAAATATTGATGAATGTCTCTCCTAGATATAAGTGGATCTCCTCTAAAGGTTAAGTCTCGGAAAATGAGACCTTGGATTGATAAATTGGTACTATATTGATCAATCATATTTTTAAAATCAAGGCTTGCCTTATAGCGAATTCCATTAATTCTCGTCTGATAATGCGGATCATGTTCTTTATTCAGTAAATATTCCATTTGGATAAAAGAATCTTCAACGGCAAAATTCCTTCCAATCCGCTGATATAAAAATTCCTGAAAGGTGGTTTGCTGCATATTCTCTTCACCAAGCTCGGGCAGTACAGTCGCAACATAACTATTAAATAATGGGTTAGGTGAAAAAAGCATGATGTTTTCTGAGGTAATTGTACCCCGATAGCGATATAATAAAAAAGCAACACGCTGTAGGGCAGCTGATGTTTTCCCGCTTCCTGCCCCCCCTTGAACAATTAGAAATTTATTTTTGTCATTACGAATGATGGCATTCTGTTCCCGCTGAATTGTGGCAACAATAGTTTTCATTTGTGTGCTGGCAGTATTCCCAAGCACCTCTTGAAGCATTTCATCACCGATGGTTACACCCGTATCGAACATTCCTTTAATTTCTGCCGCCTTAATAATGAACTGGCGTTTTAATTGCATTTCTCCCTGGATGATCCCTTCTGGAGTCTGGTAATGAGCTGGTCCCGGAGAATAATCGTAATACAGACTAGAAATCGGTGCACGCCAGTCATAAATAAGGAAATTTTCCTCCTTTTGGTCCATAAAAGAGGCAATACCTAGATACACACTATCTACTGTTTTCTCACCATCCTCAAAAAAATCAATCCGGCCAAAGTATGGAGAGTACTTTAACCGTTCCAAGGTGTTAAGCTGTTGAGCCAATTGTTTATGAGTTCGTTCCCGTTCTGAAAGCAATTCTGCCTGTTGTTTTATACTCGCGGCAGTCTCTATAACATCATCCGGTTCATCAAGATTGACGGTTACATCCTCCCAGAAAGTTTTTCTCAGCTCGAGGACATCAGAACTTACACTGCCAGTATTCTTTTTAAGCTTATTGATGGTTTTGTCTATTTCGCCCGCAACCGAATGGACCCTTTCCTGTTCTGTTTGCCAGTCCTTGTTTTGCAACTCATGCATACAACCACTCCCACAATAAAATTTGGCTCATTCTGTTGACAACCACAAATAATTATGTTAATGTTAATATAGGGTTATTATATTTTTAAATCAACATTAACATATATGCCAAAAGTAATTTTATCATGCTATTTTTTTATTATCAAGACTTTTTATCTTCGAATTCAGCGCCTGATTAAGGCGTTTTTATTATGTCTTTTTTCTCCACTTCCATTCTGTTGTTTCCCTTTAAAACCAATTTCCTGTGTATTTATTAAAAATAAATAGAGAATTTAAAAAAATAATTGACATTATGGTAATTCACTTCTATAATTTATCTTGAATTTAGTTATTTTAAATTCGAGATAAATATAATTGAAATAAATTTTTTGGAGGAGAAATAAAATGACAAAAACTAAATGGGCTCTTGATCCAGTACACAGCAGTGTAGACTTTTCTGTTCGTCACATGATGATTGCAAATGTGAAAGGTTCTTTCCAAAGCTTTTCTGCAACAATTGAAGCAGATCCAGCCGATTTAACGACAGCCACTATCGAATTTACTGTTGAAACGGCAAGTGTTGACACTCGCAATAAAGATCGTGATGGTCACTTAGTTTCTGCCGATTTCTTTGATGCAGAAAATCACCCAAATATGACATTTAAGGCAACAAACATCGTCAAAACAGATGAAGGTGAATATGACGTAACTGGTGATTTAACACTTCGAGGTGTAACTAAACAAGAAACATTTGCTGTTACATTTGAAGGTTCAGGAAAAGATCCTTGGGGAAATGAAAAAGTTGGTTTCAGTGCAACAGGCTCACTCAACCGCTCTGATTTCGGTTTAGTATGGAATGCAGCTCTTGAGACTGGCGGCGTTCTAGTTGGCGATAAAGTAAAAATTAACTTGCAAATTCAAGCTGCTAAAGCTGAGTAATATAAAAGGAGGCCGCAGACTGCAGCCTCTTTTTTAATGGATATGTAAATGTTTTAGGCCGATTTATTTTAAATCAGCCTAGAATTCAACCTACTACCTATTGTTTAATAATAACTCTTGTACCATTTGGTACCATTCCAGAAAGTTGAAGCACATCACGATTATACATTCTGATGCATCCATGGGAAACCGCTTTTCCTATGGAGCTAGGGTCATTTGTACCATGAATCCCATAGCCTTGCTTAGAGAGACTTAGCCACATAACCCCAAATGGTCCACCCGGATTTATTTGCCGATTGACAATTACATATTCCCCAGCAGGCGTTCTTGTCAGCATCTTTCCAACTGCAATCGGGAAGATTTTTACAAGTTTCCCATTATGGTAAAGCGTTAACCTTCTTTTACTCACTGAAACTTGAATGGTATACGGGATGGTATTTGGCTCTGGAAGATTAGGAATCTGGATTCTTTGACCTGCGTGCAAATGGCCGATTCCTGGGTTTGCAGCATAAAGGCGGTTCAAACTAACCCGATAATCAGCGGAAATGGAAGAAAGCGTCTCACCGGGTTTCACAATATGAATCATTTGGGGTCACACCTTTTTCACTAGCATATGCCCCTTCAAGTCAAACGTTAACTTTTGGTTTTATCTGCTTTTCACCAACAGATTTACAGCCTCTTCCACGAGCTTTGAGGAATCAACTTCTCCTGATTCATATGACTTACGGATGCATTGCTCCAGATTTGAACTTACAATTACAGCAATCGTACGGTCAATTGCTGATCGAGCGGCTGATAATTGAGTAATTACCTCTTTACAGTCCTTCCCCTCTTCAATCATCCTCAAGATCCCTTTAACTTGCCCTTCAACCCGTTTTAAACGGTTGATTGCTTTATCATTATATATCATTTTTTTCACTCCTGCGATTAGTGTTTAGTTTTGTCAACTAGTATTATATTACAATTTACACAACCGGTTGTGGTATGTCAAGATACAGAAATTGGTTAATGAAAACCAATCTCTCTCATCTTACATTCTAAATAATGGGGTCAAATCTTCTCTTACAAAGTTGTTGTAAAAATAATCATTACTAGCAGCATCATATCTATAATCCTTTTTCCATTCATCTATATTAAGAGCAATTTCCTTCAATGCACGCGTAAATAAGAGTAATTCTTCATTTGTCATGATTGGATGGATAGAATAACGGACCCATCCAGGTTTATTTGACATATTACCTTGATTTATTTGATCGGTAATTTGTTTTGATGCACTTTTATCAATCTTAAATAAATAATGACCATATGTTCCGGCACATGAACAGCCGCCTCTTACTTGAATCCCGTAGCGGTCGTTAAGCAGCCGCACAATTAAATTATAATGAATATTTTCGATAGTAAATGAAATAATTCCAAGCCTGTTTTTTAAATGGCCCTCTAAGATACGAATCCCTGGAATTTTCTCGAGCCGAGGCAGCAAAAGTTCCAACTGCTCCTTTTCTCTATTCAGGATATTATCAATCCCCATCTGCTCTTTTAAATTAATACAAAGTGCAGCTCGAATCGCCTGCAGAATTCCTGGGGTACCTCCGTCTTCCCGAAGTTCAATCTCATTATAATATTGATGTCCGCCCCAAGGATTCGTCCAGGAGACTGTTCCGCCTCCGGGATGGTCTGGGATTTTAATATTATATAACCTCGAATCAAACACTAAAACCCCGCTTGCCCCCGGACCGCCCAAGAACTTATGGGGGGAAAAAAAGATTGCATCCAGCTTTTCCAAAGGATCTTTCGGGTGCATATTCATTTTGATATATGGTGCGGATGCTGCAAAATCAACAAAACAAATACCGCCATGCTGATGCATGATTTTGGCTAGTCGATGGATAGGCGTTTGAATCCCTGTTACATTGGAACAAGCAGAAAATGAGCCAATTTTCATTTTCCGGTTTTTATAACGACGTAATAATTGTTTTAAATGAGTAACATCAACATTGCCCTCATCATCTGCCTTTATGATTTCTACATCCGCAAGCGTTTCAATCCAAGACGTTTGATTCGAATGATGCTCCAAATGCGTCAGGAAAATAATAGGTCTTTCCCGCTCAGAAATCTTTAGCCGGGATTTCCATTGTTCATGCACTCGAATCCCTAATATCCTCTGAAATTTATTAATAACAGACGTCATTCCAAAGCCGTCAAGAATCACCACATCATGCGGGTCGGCATTCACATGTTCTTTAATTATTTCTTTTGACTGCTTATAAATACCGGTCATCATTAAACTAGTAATATTTGATTCTGTATGGGTATTGGCCATATAAGGCCCAAACACTTCGGAAATTTTTTGTTCTATCGGTCTGTAAAGGCGCCCGCTCGCCGTCCAATCAGCATATAAGATTTTCTTTTTCCCAAAAGGAGAATCGAATTCTTGATTCATACCTATGGTCCCCGAACGAAATGTTTGAAAATAGCGTTCAAGATTTTCTGGAATCCGATATGTTTTACTCCCTAGATTCACCGTAATCATGTTTCCTGCCACCTCCACTTTTTGTTCTGCTTATCAATATATGCAGGAACCTTTTTCAGTGGTAAGGTATTCGAAAATTTGCTTATTCCTAGTGAAAAGACGCCCAAAAATTTTGGCCGCCTTCGTTTCCTTATTAAGTTGCAATCTTTGCCGATTCTTTTCTTGTTACCTCATCAATTTTTTGAATAAACATTTGAAAAACCCGCTTTTTTTCTTCCAAATCACGTATGTATTCCTTAAGTTGGTTATAACTTTCTTCAAATGGTTTATGGTACATCTCACGAATTTTTTCGATAATTTCTTCATTTACGGTCGATTGAATCACTTGCTTAGTGATCCCATATTTATATGAATATACCTTTAATTCCTGTGCTACTTCTTCATACTCTCTTTCTATTTCATCTAGAACCTGTAATATATCGTCCTTCCAATCTTCTAATGATTTCTGAAGATAGGATTTTATCATCGTTTCTTCCATATAAACCCCCGCACGATAAGTGTTTTTCCTTATTATATCGATAATTGATTACATGGAAGTTTCGCACAGTTTACAATGTGTTTTCATAGATTATAATTTTGTAAAAATAATCCCCAGCAACGCGGTAAAGACCCCGACCAATTGATAGCCTTTTAATTTTTCTTTAAAAAACAACAAGCCGGCAAGAACAACAATCAAACAATTTAAACTGACAATTGGAAAAACGATGCTTGCTGTCCCTGTTTGCAGTGCATAGAAATAGCTGCTATATCCAAAAAAGCTGATTATGCCGACAAGCGAACCAACATTCAATTCTGATTTCTGCCATTTCTCCTTCATAGCCACACTGCACATTGCCAAATAGAGGCATCCCCCGCCATACATGGCAATTAGGATCTCAAGCGAACCAATATGCAAAAATGAAGAGGTTTTCATTAAAATTCCTAATAATCCAAAGGACAAAATCGAGAGAATGACTCGAATAATCCAAGGACGATAGTTGATAATTCGGTTTGAAGCAGGAGAATATTGAATGGTAATGGCTGAGCCTAACATAAACACGATTCCCACCCATTGTAATGCCGTTATTTGCTCATGGAAAATAATCCCTGCAGTCAAAATAGGAAAAATAGCATTCGTTCCGATAATGGGTGATGTTAAACTGGCAGGGCCTTTTTCAAATGCTTTTGACATCTGAATATTTCCATTTGCATTCAAGATGCCAATAATGGCTCCGAGTAAAATAGCCGTCAGACCAATGTGTACTCCTTTAAAAATCCCAAAACCTATTGTTAATATGAATGCCGTGAAATAAAAGTACAGCTGAATATGAACTTTAGAATAGCCGTTCCTAGTACTCCATTTAAAGATTGTATTATTTGCACCAAAGCAAAACATTGTAACAAACGCTGCCGCAATCCACATGTTGATCCTTCTCTCTTGTCTATTTCCATTACAAATATAAACCTGTTTTCTACAAATCTCAATCATATTTTCAAAAAATTATAGATTCATGTAGTAAGACCCGCAAAATATGTTGTTATTTCTTACATCTAGTCTTGTTTTGAAAGCTTTTGTCAAGCAGCAGGAAAAAAGGATACCGAATGGTGAATTACATAAACATAGACAAATTTTTTCCTAGATAGATATAGAAAGGAATGGATTTTGATGAAAACATATACCTTAAAAGAGGTTGCTAAAAAAATTAATATAGCCCCCGGAATCATTAGACAATGGGAAAAAGAATTAAGTGAATTAATTGAGATTCCCCGCTCTAAACAGGGTGCACGTATCTATTCAGATACCGAAATTGGGCTGCTGCTTGAAATTAGGGAAATGTATGTTCAAAAATTAAGCAAAGAGATGATTCGAAATCACCTACAAAAGAAATTGGCTCCTGAGAGTGAGGTTGAATCCGTAATTCAGGATTTATCCGAAAAAATCGATGTATCCGATTTACAGCAAAAAACCGTTACTTCAGAACCAGCCGAAGTTAATGTAGAAATAATTCCTGCGGAAACGGTCACACCCGTTCCTATAAACAATGAAAATAATCATAATGTCAGTATGTTATTGGAAGCAGTCGATACCTTTAAAACCAATTTTATTAATGAAGTAAAAGAGGAACTCCGCACGGTTGTCCGTAAAGAAATTATAGAGGAGGTAAAGAAAGAAATTTCGAAAGGGAATCTTCATACGGTTAAAACCATTTCTGATTCGATCTATAAATATAATGCCAATACAAAGGCCGAGATTGATGAACTGTCAGAAACCGTTGAAAAGGCGTCAGAATTGACTGCTGATAAATTACAGTATCTGTCAAACAGCATTAAAAACGTTTCAATTGAAACCTCAGATGAAATATCGGCTTTATCGAAGCAATTAGCTGAGACGACGAATAATCTTTCCCATACAATCGATTACACGAACAATGAATTATCCGGACTAACCGAGGCTATTTCCCTTGATCGAGAATTCTTCGTAGAGGAACGACAGCAATATCTTCACGAAATAAGTCATAGGGAAGCTGCCTTTCAGCAAATGTTAACAAATTTTAGAGATGTTGCAGCAGCAAAGGAAAAAAAGTGGTGGAAATTCTGGTCCTAAATTATTTAAATCAAATTTATCGCCTTTCATATGGAATTCCCACCATCCTGCATTCTGTTCTTTATTGTCACTGGCTATTATTTCATTGGAGGGATTATCGTGAATTCAACTGAAGTAGCTAAGTTACTCGGGGTATCTGTCAGTACAGTACAGCGTTGGGTAAAGCAGCTGGGTCTGCCCATGGAACGAAATGACCGTGGACATTATTATTTTAAAGATGAGGATATTCAATTATTAAAAAATATCCAGGAACAACTTCAAAACGGAGCTATTCTGCAAGATATTGCCCCGGTGACGGAGAAGAAAAATTCACGAAAAGGGACAGTAAAGACAATCGAAGATGATCAAAGAATCGAATTTTTAATAACCAAGGTAAAGGAAATAGAATTAAATCTCCATGCAAAAGCAGATTCCGTTACCTCTTATCAGCTTCTGCAGCACCGGAGAGAAATTGAAGACTTGCAAACTCAAATTACAAAGCTTAACGATACAATTGTCATGCTTCAACAAGAATTAAATACACTTAAAGCTGCACCTACATTAGAAAAACTTCATGTTTTGGGTGATGGCAAGATAAAAAGGAAGAAGAAAAATTTTGTGAGCTCGCTATTTGGGTTATAGATATGTTCACATTTAAAAGGCATTATAAATAAAATGACCGAGCGTAAAAACATTCGGTCATTTTATTTGAAATGAAAAAGGAAATTTATTGTTTAGGCTTCTTTCTTCCTTCTTTCCAATCCGAATAAATCGCCTACATAAGATATTTCTTTAACCGTCACTTGCAATTCACCTGTTGGAATCTTCAGTGACATTTTATCCCCAAGTCCTTTCAAAAGCAGCTGTCTTCCAACGGGAGATAAAAAGGAAATGAATCCTTTGTCCGGATCTGACTCATCAGGAAAACAAATACAATAGTCTTCCGTGTCCTCTTCATCATCATAAAAGACGGTGACCTTTGTCCCAATATAAACCATGGGATAAAATGAAATAACTGCATGATTTCGATTTTGTTTCAATAAGCCCTCTACTTCTAAAATATATCGGTTAAAAAAGTGCTTTAGTCTTTCCTGGATAGGGGTTGAGGAAATATAAAGATTTGTTAAATCCTTTATATTTTCTTCAATATAGGCTAATTGTTCGGTAAAAAACTCCTTACTATGGTTCATAATAGATAGCCCCCTTACTATGATCAAACCTTCTGCAGACCTTCATAATTCTTTTCATCGTAAAATTCCTCCTTAATAAAAAAAAAAATGAACCTTCCAAATGCACACTATAAACAAAAGCTCTCCACACAGATATTGAAATGCCGCTGTTTATTGTTATTAGAAAGGAAAAAAGCTTAAGCTTTAAATGATTGGAAGACTTAACACAATATTACCATATCTATACAACAAAATCCTTCAATTCCAAAACTTGAACAGCAAAAAGCGATTCTCATTAGAAAATCGCTTTTCATGATAAGGAGTTAATGGCCGCCGGTACTATAAGACAAATTGGGTTCAACAATTGGTTTCGTAAATTTTTTCACAATATAACTACCTAAAAACAAACAGACAATAAATGAAAAACAAACTAGGAGCAAATATTGATCTGAAATAACCGATAAACCTTTTTTAGGGATAAACGTAGAAAGTGATTTAATGATAAACCCGTGGAACAAATAGATATAAAGGGTTCTCTCACCAATTTTTGTTAGTTTCAAATGAATGGAAGGTATGAATGTTAAAAACCCAAAAATCACAATAATAGTTAATATATACTGCAATCCCCGATATAAGCCGGCACCTAAATGGTCAATCCCCATAGCTGTATAGGAACGGTCTCCTAAAAGCCATGGTACCGCATTGTCTGGAAAGCCATGGTTAAAGAAGAAAAATGTTGCTGCGATCACTACTATTCCAATAGGCAGAGAATAATTATTTTTAATAATACGCTTTAACTGTTCTCCGTTTATCAAAAAGCCGATCAGGAAATAGGGAAAGAAAACAAAGGTTCTCGATAAACTTAAAAAGCTTCCTATTTGATCAATGTAGCCAACGATAATTCCAATAAAAAAAGCCGCAGCTACACCCTTCCATTTTAATCGAGCAAAAAGATACAGCATGCAATTCCAACAGAATAGACTTAATAAGAACCACAAAGTCCAATGCGGCTGGAATAAATCAAAATGAAGTGTTTCTTCTTTGCCGCTTAGAAAATAAAAAACGGAATATAATATTTGAAAAATAAAATACGGCAGCAGTATTTTCTTCACAGTCTTTTGAATATACCCTTTTTTCTTAAAGCCTTTTGAAAAGTAACCTGAGATAAAAATAAAAGCCGGCATATGAAAGAGATATATAAAGGTATATATGGTAAACAGTACTCCGTCTTTTTCCTTTAGCGGACTAATCACATGCCCAAATACAACAAGAAAAATTAAGATAAATTTGGCGTTATCAAAATACTTACTCCTTTTTGATGGAGAAGCCATTTATTATCACCTCTGTAAATAAGATTTATCAAAAGGTATTTTAAAATTATAATTATATTTTGTCTACAGTTTAAATAAATACAGTCCTCTTATTGAAAACTGAGTTGAATTACCCTTTTTATCATATTACCCTATAACTATTACAGAATGATGTTAGAAAAATAACGTTTGGTTGCAATATATTTACAATACCGCAATAATAATTATTTTTTCCTATGAAAAAATAACTACTTTAAAAAGAAGGCTGTGTTAAACTTGTCTGTTGATTTACGCTGCAGGCGCTTCGCTTTCCGCGGGCGTTCCGTCGAGCCTCCCTCGGCGCTTAGGCGCCTGTGGGGTCTCCCCTGCCCCCTACTCCCGCAGGACATTGAATTACATACATCCTCGAACTTGCCCACGCACGAAGGAAATGCGCCAGCATTTTCGAGGAGTCTTCGCGCCTTCCGCTCAAATCAACAGTGTTAAAAAATCAACAATGACCTTTACACAGCCAAAAAGAAAAAAGCCTTTAAGGTTTGTATGGGGGAACACTGCCATACAGACTCTAAAGCCCTTTTTCCGTTTAGATGATATCCATTAATCGATTACTTACAATCTCTTGGTAATTTTCCTTTAATTCGTCTAATGTAATATTAAACAGGGACGCCAGTTGTCTAAGATACTCTTGATCATATCTTAGCCAAGAGGAATAATTTCTCTTAATAAACCGTTCCGCATCCTTAAACGAAGAAAATTTTTGCTCAATTTTCTCTCCATTATGAAAAATTACATACGTCCCGCTAGTATTAGGAAGAATAAACGATATCTCATCATGATGGTTTTGATAGCTGGTTACAATCGGGGATTCTTTTACATTACATTCATTCCGATCAGCATCCGGTTTTGGCGGCAATACATCAAACACATCTACAACAAAAGCTTTAAATACTTCAGCAGTCAGATCAGCACCAGAGGCTTTTGGGTGCCCGCCTCCACCAAACCGTTTGGCAAAATCCGCTACATTTATTTCATCATGTATTGTTCTGAAACCAATTTTCTTTGTACCTACATTTAATAAAGCTATCATATCCAAATGAGGGTTAAGATTGTTTAAGGCATTCCCAAGTTCCGATAAATGCTGTTCAGCATGAACAATACCAATGCAGAGATCTCCAAAAAAGGTCTGTATCATTTGTCTGCTTTTTGATTGTATATACCGCTGGATCTTTTTCTCCTCAATATCCAGAATCATCGTTTCGGTGTCTGTAAATGTAAACGACCCGGTATTTTCTGTAATTCTTTTAATCATTTCCTCTTCAAATTGTTCTCTGTTTATGATGTAAAACAAATCATTCAACCTTTTTGCAGCCAAATTATTAGTTTCATCCCACTCCCATGTATCGTATTGCCGCACTAAATCAATAAATTCCTCAAGGGTCTGATTCCTCGTGATCTTCCCTTGTTCAATTAAATAATCATAAAATAAGGAAGTCGCACATGTCTTTTTCCCATTTTCATATTCAGGTTTCACAATTCCCCAATCGTACTCATTGAAATGCATTGCCGTTACATGATGGTCAATCACTTGAATATGCTTCCCCGTCCGGTGCCGTTCAGCTAATTTCTTCTCAACCTCAGAATTCACAGCAAGATCTGTGATGTATGTATCTTCCTTATTATTCTCTGGATTCGAAATAAATGCCTCTACTCGTTGATTAAGATTACGATACGAACAATAAGATACCTTCACATGTTCTCCAAATGCGATTTTCGCTATCACCCCGCAGCCCAATCCATCTAAATCAATGTCCGTAAAAAGTTTAACCATTTGTTTACCACCATTCCATTATATTTCCATAAAAATTAGTTTGGTATCTAATTGTGAAACTTATACCACATTACAATAACACTATTTAGGTATAATTACCTTAATCAATGTTCCTTCCCCTGTTTCGCTTTCAATCTCTATGTCCCCATGATGAAGGTCTATAATTGACTTCACAATTGATAACCCAAGTCCCGTGCCTTGCACTGAACGATCCCGTGATCGATCGGCACGGTAAAAGCGGTCAAAGATTCTATCCTTCTCCGCTTCGTTCATACCAATACCTGTATCTTTTACAATTACGGTCACCTGGGAATCCTCTTCAATTAGCTGTACATCAATGGATCCATTTTCCCGATTGTATTTAATCGCATTTGTTATTAGGTTTTCCCAGACTGAATATAACAAGTTCGGGTCACCCGAAATACTCGTATTCGGCAGCGTAAAACTAATCATGATTCCTTTTTCCATCATGCTCCATTGGTATTGATGAATAACCGTCTTTATTTGACTTGCAATATTCACTTTTTCCACGTCCATTAAATCCCTTTTACTTTCAATGGAGGATAAAAGTAAAAGCTGCTTCGTCATCTCCGATAGACGGTCTACCTCTGACTGTACAATTTTTATAGATTGCCGTTTTTCCCGCTCGTCTTTCTGAGTATCCTCGAGCATCTTTATATAGCCCTTAATATTTGTCAGCGGCGATTGAATATCATGGGTAATATTCGAAATAAGTTCTCTGCGAAGCATGTCTACCCGGGCTAATTTTTCCGACATTGACGTAAAATTAGCAGCTAAATGTCCAAGTTCATCTCTTCTGTCAATATCAAGTTTGATGGAAAAGTTTCCTTCTGAAATTTCCTTGGTCGCACGATTTAATTTTCTAATTGGTTCAACAAGAAATTTCGTACTAATCAGAACGAAGACAATACTTAGCAAAATGGAAAGAATCAGCAGCCAGCCAAAGAGTACATGCATTTCATTAAACATCAGCTTGATGTCGGGTCTAATAAATAACGCATACTTTTTCCCTTGGTATTCAAAAGGAACACCCACCGAATTTTTCAATTCATTCGCAAAAAAGCCGGTAACAAAGGTTTTATGTGGAAACTCTCGAATCCCATGATAGATTTCTCCTTGTAAAACCTTCTTAGGAATCTCAACTGGGAGATTACGTTTTCTAAATGGTGACCCAAAATATTGCCGGTTACCATCCGCAGTAATCACTAGGAGTTGGTAGCCAATTGTGCCAACATGGTCAAAATATTCCTCTAAGCTGATAACTGGATGCTTCCCGGCAAAGTCCGCAATTTCAAGTGCAAAATTAGTAATTTTCGCATCATTCTGCTGCTTTAATTTGACCTGATAATAGGCATTTGATAAAAAAAACGATATAATCCCGCTGACAATCATAATCATTATCGTAATAAAAGCAAATTTACTATATAAAGATTTCATGATCATTTATAGAACCTCCAGAGAATAGCCTACCCCTCGGATGGTTTTAATCATAAAATCTTCGGCAGTTCCGGCAAAACGTTCCCGCAAACGTTTAATATGAACATCTACGGTACGTTCATCTCCATCGAAATCAAGCCCCCACACCTTCTCAATCAAATGGCCCCTGCTGAATACCTGGTTTGGATGAGACGCAAGGAATGCTAACAATTCAAATTCCTTCAGCGGGAGAATAAACGTTTTCTCTTTTATGTTTACCTCGTAGCTTTTTTTGTTTATGAATAAAGTGCCTAAATGAATATTGGCTTCTCCAGAAATTCCGTATCTTCTAAGCAGCGCATTTACCCTAAAAACTAACTCCTTCGGCTCAAAAGGCTTTATTAAATAATCATCTGTACCGGCTTCAAAACCTTTTTGCTTATCTTCAATCTGAGCCTTCGCTGTTAACAAAATAATCGGCAAATCATAAAGTTTTCGAATTTCATTCGTTAAAAGATACCCATTCATAACAGGCATCATGATATCGACGATTGCTAAATCACATAAAACTTCTTGCAGTCGCTCCAGTGCAAACATTCCATTTTCCGCCTGTATGACCTTAAATCCTTCTTTCATCAAAATACTATTTACCAATTCACGAATATGTACATCATCGTCCACAATTAAGATTGTTTTCAAATCTAACACCCGATTCATTTTCTTTACTATGATAACAGTTTACCTAATGAATCATTTTTTTAAAAGAATTAGTCCATGAGTCGTTTCCAGATTTTTATTTCGACAAACAAACAACTTATGTGTTACGATTAAGTTGTTACTTTTAAAAAAGGAGGAATCTTTACTTGATAGAATTTAAAAATATTGTTAAAAGGTATCGCACAAAAACGATTATTAATCCATTTTCTTTAAAAGTTAATGCCGGCGAACTCGTAGTGTTTATCGGTCCTAGCGGATGCGGGAAAACAACCTTGTTAAAAATGATTAACAAATTAATTCAGCCGACATCAGGACAAATTTTTGTTAATGGTACAGATATTGCGTCAATGAATCCAATTGAACTGCGGCGAAATATCGGCTATGTAATTCAAAATACAGGGTTATTTCCACATATGACTATTAAAGATAATGTGGAGTTAATACCGAAGCTTAAAGGGGAGAATCCTAAAGCGATTGAGAAAAAAACAGACGAATTACTTCAAATGGTAGGGCTTGATCCAAAGGAATATAAAAACAGATATCCGAAGGAACTCTCTGGGGGCCAGCAGCAAAGAGTCGGTGTTGCCAGAGCCTTTTCAACGGACTCTGATATTATTTTAATGGATGAACCTTTCAGTGCGTTGGACCCCGTAACCAGGCAATCGCTTCAAGATGAACTCTTCCAAATGCAAAAGGAATTAAACAAAACCATCATATTTGTTACCCATGATATGGATGAAGCTATTAAAATAGCAGACAGAATTTGTCTTTTAAAAGATGGCGATATTCTCCAATTTGATACACCTGAAAATATCCTCAAAAATCCCGCCAATGAATTTGTCGCTGATTTTATCGGAAAACGTAGAATTTGGAATAATCCAGAATTATTGATAGCTGAAGACTTTATGATTCCAAATCCGGTTAAAATCACGGCAAAGCGCAATATTCTTCAGGCGCTTGAAATTATGAAAGAAAATAAGGTTGATAGTTTAATGGTAACAGACAAAAATAATCTATTAATTGGTTTAGTGACTTTAAAAGGGATTAAACTGTTAAACCGTAACACTACGGTTGAGGACGTTATGGAAAAAAATGTTCTTTCTGTTTCACATGATGCTAATTTAATTTCCGTTTTGGCAACGATGAATGAACACCGAATCGGCTATGTGCCAGTAGTAAACGATCGAGATCAATTAATCGGTCTAATTACTAGAAGCAGCATATTATCTGCCTTAAGCAGCCAATTAATTGACATGGAGGTGGCTTTTTAATGAGTGATTTATGGAATTATATTGCAACAAATTATGATCAAATTTTAACATTGATAGGGCAGCATATTTATTTAAGTGTCATTTCAGTATTAATCGCAACAGTGGTCGGGATTCCGCTCGGAATATTAATTTCAAGAGAGCCTAAGCTTTCAAAGCCAATTATTGGAACAACGAATGTGATACAAGCGATTCCAAGTTTAGCCTTGCTCGGATTTTTAATCCCGTTTATTGGTATCGGCAGTACACCTGCAATTATCATGGTCGTCCTGTATTCACTTCTGCCGATTGTTAAAAACACGTTTACCGGATTGACAAATATTGATCGTGACATTCTAGAAGCTGCCAAAGGTATCGGACTTACAAAGAGTCAAACGATGAGAAAAATCCAGCTGCCGCTGGCATTTCCGATGATTATGGCAGGTATTAGAATATCAGCAGTAACCGCCGTTGGTTTAATGACGATTGCTGCATTTGTCGGCGCAGGCGGTCTTGGTTATCTCGTCTTTTCCGGGGTACAATCCGTAGACAATGCTATGATTTTAGCCGGGGCAATCCCTGCCTGCCTGCTTGCTTTAGTAATTGACTTTGTTGTAGGAAAGCTTGAAACAACTCTATCCTATAAAGGAAAGCAAAAATCCACAACAGGTAAAAAAACAAAGAAATTAATCGTTTCGTTTGCTGCAGTGCTGTTAATTGCAGCCGGTAGCTTTACGATTTTTTCAAAAGCAAATGCAAAAGATAAGATTGTAATTGGTTCAAAAAATTACAATGAGCAATTAATATTAGGCAATATCATGGCCGATTTAATAGAAGCGAAGACCGATATTCAAGTGGAAAGAAAACTGAACCTTGGCGGATCCCAAGTAACCTTCAGCGCGATCAATAAAGGTGATGTTGATATGTATGTTGAATATACTGGAACTGCATTTGTCAGCATCTTAAACCAGAAACCAATTAATAACCCGGATAAGGTTTTTGACTATGTTCAAAAGGAATTCCAGCAAAAATACGGAATAAAATGGCTTCAGCCGCTTGGTTTTAATAACACGTATGCAATGGCAGTTCGCCAGGACACCGCGAAAAAATATGGATTAAAAACAGTATCTGATTTGGCAAAAGTCAGTGATCAGTTGACTGTTGGACCAACCATTGAATTTTCAACACGGGAAGATGGTTTAAAAGGACTGACGAAAACGTATAATATGAATTTTAAAAAAGTAAAAGCAGTTGATGGCGGTTTACGTTACACGGCCTTAGATAACCATAAAAGTGATGTCATTGATGCCTTCTCTACGGATGGATTAATTAAAGCATTTGACTTGAAGCTTTTACAAGATGATAAAAACTTTTTCCCACCTTATTATGCTGTTCCAATCGTAAAAGATGAAACACTTAAAGAACACCCGGAACTCGAAAAAGTGTTAAACTCTCTTACTGGAAAGCTAACAGAAGATAAAATGCGTGAGTTGAATTATAAAGTTGATAGCTTAAAACAGTCTCCAGCGAAAGTAGCAAAGGAATTTTTACAAAATGAAGAGTTAATAGATTAATTCATAACAAAGAAGAAGCCTGCTTCTACACACAAGCAGGCTTCTTTTTTATTGTTCGGATAAAAAGTGAACTACGCGGTCATATGTTTTTTCGTCACCAATAACAAGTAAAACATCATTCTCTAAAATAGAAGCATATGGTCCTGGTGAAATGATTAATTCCCCATTACGCTTTATTCCGATTACTGTACCTCCAGTATTCTGCCAAAACTTCAATTCCGAAATCGACTTACCAATATGCTGACAGCCTGGAAAGACATCTACTTCAATCGGAGTTAATGGATTTGTATGTCGAAGCTTACCGGAGTAATCCATAATTTTTCGAAGTGTTTCATATATTTGTTCATCCATTCTGTTCCTTTCGGATATCAATGTATTCATTTGCTTCTCGAGTTCTTTCATACTCGCTAAGTTGGAAAAGCGCGATATGTATTTGAAAGCTTTTTCCTTTGAAGCAATCACAATCCCGCTTCCCTTTGTGGAATGGACAATTTCCACATCCTCTAATATTTTAATTGCCCTTCTTACTGTTTCCGGAGATACCTTGTATTCACTGGCAAGAGTAGACCTGCCATAGATTTTTTCCCCTTCCTTTAATTCCCCGTCGTATATACGATTTGCTAAATCAATTGCTATACGCTCATATGTAGGTATTTGTGCCCTTTGCATAGCATCCACCACCTAAATTCATTTAATCATTTGTCGTTTTGCGGGTATATATATCACTATACGTTGTATCCAGCTGCATGTAAAACCATTAGAATGATGAAAAATTGGACATAATTGAAAGTAACTCCCAGAATCGAGGTGCCTTTATGAAACGAAAACTCATCATCTGGTTAAGCATCTTATTTGTCATCTTTATGGCAGCACTATTCATTTACTACTTGATAAAAGGTGATTCCTCTAGATGGCAGGTAGCTCTTGGCGGGATTTTAGTCAGCGTTTTGCCGCTTCTATTATTAAAATTGAATGAAAATCCTTTTAACATACCAATTATAATCGGCTATTATCTGTTTCTGTTTTGTTCTTTGTATCTGGGTTCCATCTCGAGCTTTTACCTCCATGTTAAATGGTGGGATTCTACCCTGCATTTCTATAAAGGGATTTTCATTGGATTTGTAGGGATTGTCCTTTTTAAACGGCTTATACCCGAAAAAGTTAGAAACGATGTATCGGTATGGATTCTGGTTCTTTTCGTCCTTTCACTCGCGGTTTTATCCAGCGTAATATGGGAAACTTATGAATTCGTTGGTGATTTAACCTTTACACATACAATGCAAAGAGGCGGAAATAAAGATACAATGATGGATTTATTATGGGGCATGGCCGGCGGATTCCTTGTTAGTATCTATTCACTGTATCGAAAAAAGAATATTTAGAAGGAGGGGTTCAAAATGAAGCGGAAACTTGTCATCAGTTTAAGTGCCTTGTATGTCATCTTCATGGCTATTTTAGCAGTGTACTACTTCAATCAAGGAGAATCGTTTAAATTTACGATTTCCATTGGCGGTATGGTCTGCGGTGCCATACCACTAATACTTGCACTGTTTACAAAACTAAAGTTTAACCTGCCGATTGTCATTTCCTATCTAATTTTCTTAGTAATGTCACAGTATCTAGGCTCACTCAGAGGCTGGTATGGGCTCGGATGGTGGGATACATTTGTTCATTTTATCAGCGGCGGAATCATCGCCTTTGCAGGGATTGCTTTATACGAAAGATTGATCCACCGAAATGCTGGAAATGCCATTTCCCCTTGGTTTGTATTTTGGTTTACCCTTTCATTTGCCGCCCTTGGCGGGGTATTATGGGAAATCTATGAATTTAGCTGTGATCAGTTTTTAGGCATGAGTTTACAGGGAGGTGGCAATAAGGATACAATGACAGACCTGATTGCCGATACAGGCGGGGGTCTTATTATCGCCTGCTGGAGTGGTATCAGAACAAAGCTTAAATTGAAAAAAAGCAAAGAGCTGCCTTCCGTATAATCAAAAAAGCAGGCTAAACGTTCTCGTTTGCACTGCTTTTTTGATTATATATAACTAAACTGGTACAGCCGCGAAAAACTCATCGTATATCGCTTTTACAGCTCTTACTTCATCTACTTGTTTCACGCCAAACATCATACTGACTTCTGATGAACCTTGGTTTATCATATCAATATTAACATTTGCCTTTGCTAATGCTTTCGAAGCTCTTGCCATTGTTCCGATATTATGACGCATCCCCTCGCCTACCACCATGATAAGGGCCAGGCTATGCTTAATTTTCACTTCATCCGCATGCAATTCCGTTTTAATACGATGTAGAATTTCCGCTTCTTTTTTAGCATTCAGCTGATTTTCTCTTAAAATAACAGATAAATCATCGATGCCTGACGGCGTATGTTCATAGGATAATCCTAAGTCTTCTAAAATGCTTAACAGTTTCCGGCCAAAACCAATCTCCCTGTTCATTAAGTATTTACTTACATAAATACTGCAAAACCCTTCGTCACTGGCAACGCCAATCACTGGACCATTAGTATTATCCCGTTCAGCTACAATTCTTGTTCCATGCGCCTGGGGATTGTTTGTATTTTTAATATGGACCGGAATACCCGCACGAAATGCTGGAACAAGTGCTTCGTCATGCAGTACGGAAAAACCGGCATAGGATAGCTCGCGCATTTCCCGAAAAGTTAATTCCTTGATTTCTTTAGGTCTATCAATCAAGCTGGGATTTACTGCATAAACCGCATCAACATCGGTAAAGTTTTCGTATAAATCAGCTTTAAGTGCATTAGCAAGGATGGAACCGGTAATATCTGAGCCGCTCCGGGAGAAGGTATATACCTCCCCTTCCTTGCTATATCCGAAGAAGCCAGGGAAAACAAGAATTCCTGGGCGTTCATGAAGATCAAAAAGCTGCTCATAGCTTTCTGGGAGCACCTGAGCATTCCCAGGCTCAGCAGTTACAAATAGTCCGGCTTCTTTAGGATCAATATAAGAAGCCTCTACCCCTTTTTCACGAAAAAAGGCGGCAACTAATTTCGCATTATTATCTTCGCCAGCTGCTTTTAGCAGGTCCATAAAACGATCTGGTTTACTTTTGTCAGCATTGATCCTGCTAGTTAAATCTTTCTTAATTTCATTGATAAGACCCTCTGGCAGGGAAAGTTCATCAGCAATCGCTGCATACCGATCAATTAATGCATTGACCTGCTCTTTAGGATCTTCCTTCTTCAAGCACTTTTCAGCACACTCTATTAACAAATCAGTTACTTTTGTATCTTCCGAATATCGCTTACCTGGAGCAGAAACGACAACAACCTTCCGCTCAGGATCAGAAATCACAATATCAAACACCTTTTCCAACTGTTTCCCAGATGCTAAAGACGAGCCACCAAACTTAACTACCTTCATGATTACATCTCCTAAATCAAAAATATAAATTTAATTTTATTACAATTTAGAAAATAATCAAGTCTTTTTTTCCACCGTATATGGACATTTGTATTTTTACAGTGGACAAAAGGGCACCATGTGAATTTTTCACATGGTGCCTGACACCCTAATGGAGAAGTTCAATAAAATGGGCTAGTATTCTTGCCGTCATGCCCCAAATGGCTTTGTCTTCGTAAACATAAAAATATTCTTCTACTTCTCTGGTACGCCAATTGTAGTTTTTGCCGCCAACGATAAGGTCATAGGGAAAGTTTTGTTCAGGAATAACTTTAAATTTCACATAGTGTATTTCCGGTTCATGGCTCATAAAAAAGGATAAAGGTACGGTGAAAACCTCACTTACCTCAACTGGATTACATTTTATCTTTTCAGGTTGGCTGACGTATCCAACAAACGGATAGATGAGCATTCCAAAAGGAGAGACCATAAAATCCAGCGGAAGCACCCCAGATATATCACTAGAATCTACTCCCAATTCCTCTTTCGTCTCACGAATTGCTGCAGCTTTCTCGTCAATATCATCGAGATCAATCTTCCCCCCGGGAAAACAAATTTCTCCCGGCTGACGTCTTAATTGAAGCGAACGGACCTCAAATAACACATGGATTCCATCTTCCTTTTGAATAAGCGGCACCATGACAGCATATTTGGAATATTCACTGCTGCCTAAGATGGATGGCGTATGTTTTTTTAGCTTTGACAAAATCGCTTCCAGTTCCATATGTACACCTCTCATGTAAACAATATTTATCCACCTTTACCTTATCATGTTTTCAACTGATTCGATAGAAAAAAACAACCCAGCTGTTCCGCCGGATTGTGCAAAAATTTATTGCCTATTTTCGATCCAAGAATTCATATACCCTTTGTCCTCATACTGTGCAGCACTTTTTACCACTTTCAATGGATGAAACGTATCAACCATTACCGCAAGCTCAAGCGTTTCCTTCTTCCCAATGCTTGCCTCTGTCTTTCCCGGATGCGGACCATGCGGGATACCGCTGGGATGAAGTGTAATAGACCCCTCCTGAATACCGTTGCGGCTCATAAAATTCCCTGCTACATAATAAAGCAATTCATCGCTATTTACATTACTATGGTAATATGGTGCGGGAATCGCTTCTGGATGATAATCATAAAGCCTTGGTACAAATGAACACACTACAAAATTATTACCTTCAAAGGTTTGATGAACCGGAGGCGGCTGATGAATTCTCCCGGTTATTGGTTCGAAATCGTTAATATTAAAGGCCCAAGGATATAAATATCCATCCCAGCCAACAACATCAAATGGATGATGCCCAAGAATATGTTTGTGAAGCGCTCCCCTGGATTTAGTAAGAACCTGATACTCTCCCTTGCTGTCAAAAGTCTTGAGTATCTCTGGACCGCGAATATCACGTTCACAGAAGGGACTGTGCTCTAAGAGCTGTCCATACTCATTACGATATCGCCTTGGGGTTGTTATCTGACTAAACGACTCCAAAAATAGAATTTTTAAACGGGCATTCGAATCAGGGACTACCCGATAAATGGTACCGATTGGGATAATTAAATAATCTCCTGGGCTGAAGGAAATTGTTCCAAACATTGTTTCAAGTCTGCCAGAGCCATAATGGATAAAGAGCAGCTCATCCCCATCGCCGTTGCGGTAAAAGCCCTCCATTGGTTCTGTAACGTTCATTGTACCTATTAATACGTCTTGATTCCCCAAAATATATTCTCGTGCATTAACCGCATCTCCCTTTTTTACAATTCTCTCTGTAAAAAAGTGACGGTGCTTAAGTGACCCAGCCCGTTCATATTCTGGTAAATAATTTTCATCTTGGTCTGCTTTAATTACTTCAGTAGGCATATAGTGGTGATACAATATTGATTGTGTTCCGGAAAAGCCTCTTGTTCCCATCACTTGCTCCCGGTACAAAGTCCCATCTTCCTTTTTAAACATCGTATGGCGTTTATGCGGAATTTTCCCCAGCCTTTGGTAAAACATGCTCTCACCTACTTTCCACTTATAATTCTATTTGACAAAACTCCCAGTCCATTTATTTCCAAATCGATTTGATCTCCTGGTTCAAGCCAGCGGTGCAGCCCTTGGCCAAGTTCAAGAATACATCCTGTGCCGACTGTTCCTGAACCAATCATTTCCCCAGGATATAGAGTGACATCAGCCGATGCTCTCTCAATCATTTCACCAAATGAATAGTAAATATCCTTCATATTCCCTTCTGATATTTGTATGCCGTTCACTCTTGCTTTCATTTTCATATCAAACCCTTTTCCCATTTTCAGCGGCTCCAGTTCGTCCTTCGTGACAATCCAGGGGCCGATTGAAGTAGCAAAATCCTTTCCCTTGGCAGGTCCTAAACCAACCTTCATTTCCATTCTTTGGAGATCTCTTGCACTCCAATCATTCAGTATACAATATCCAAAAATATGATCCTCTGCATCTCCAGCTTTAATATTTCTCCCTTTTTTACCGATAATACAAGCGATTTCCAGTTCAAAATCAAGACACGCGCACTCCTTTGGCATTTCTATCTCCTCTCCCGGCCCCTTAATCGCCAAATGATTGGAAAAATAGAATACTGGGATCTCATACCACTCGGGGATCATTTTAAGGCCTCGATTCTCTCTCGCCGTTTTCACATGCTGTTCAAAGGCATAAAAATCTCGAAAGCTCCTCGGAGCAGGAAGCGGTGTCTTTAACCTAATTTCATTTAAAGGATAAACACCATCCCGCTCATGGGATAATGGGAATAGTGCTTTAACTCTTTCGAGATTTTCTTGACAAGAATCGAGAAAATCGATTAATGTTTCGGGGATCCTGCCGCTAGATACTTCGTATAGGTCGATGACATTGCAGCTATCTATGACAATACCAGTTCTAGTGGTCCCATCTACCTTTTCAAAGGTTACAAACTTCATAGGCTTTACCTGCCTTCTTTTATGCTAACATTCCAATTAAAGTATATTTTTAAAGATTTCCGCGTTTCTCTTGTTCCCGCTCAATTGACTCGAATAATGCTTTAAAGTTTCCTTCGCCAAAGCCGCGTGCTCCTTTACGCTGAATTATCTCGATAAACAATGTAGGCCGGTCAACAATTGGTTTTGTGAAGATTTGCAACAGATACCCTTCGTCGTCGCGGTCAACCAAGATATTTAATTCTTTTAACTTTTCAATTTTTTCATCAATCTTACCAATACGTTCAGCTAATGAATCATAATAGGCATTTGGTGTAGAAAGGAATTCAACACCATTCTTTTTTAATGTAGAAACAGTGGAAACAATATCTTCTGTTAAAATCGCCAAATGCTGAACGCCCGGTCCATTGTAAAATTCAAGATATTCTTGTATTTGCGATTTCCGCTTACCCTCTGCCGGTTCATTGATTGGAAATTTTATACGTCCGCCATTATGCATAACTTTAGACATTAAAGCCGAATATTCAGTAGTAATATCCTTATCAGTGAAATGTTTCATTTCTTTAAATCCCATGACCTTTGAATAATATTCGACCCATTCCTCCATACGCTCCACATTTCCTACGACATGGTCAAATCCAATTAAACCGGCATCCTCTACCGGTAAATAAGCCGTATATGGTTTGAATCCAGGCAAAAACGCCCCTTGGTAACTTTTCCGTTCAATTAACGTATGGATGGTGTCACCATATGTACCAAGAACGGCCTTTTTTACTGAGCCATATTCATCCTTCAGCACAAAAGGTGCAGAAATGACAATCGCCCCTCTTTCAACCGCTTCTGAAAATGCTTTATCCATATCGTCAACGAGGAGGGCAACGTCCTTGACGCCGTCACCATGTTTTTTCACAAATTGGGCTGCCCTGCTGCCTTCTGTATAAGAACCTGTTAGCACTAAGCGGATCTTCTCCTGCCTAACAACGTAAGAAACGGTTTCACGATTTCCTGTTTCCAAACCAGAATAAGCAATCGGCTGAAACCCAAAGGCGGTACAAAAATAATGACAAGCCTGCTTGGCATTTCCTGTATAAATTTCAATATAATCGACATCCCTTACCGGGAAAAAATCCTCTATCTGATTTTCGGCAACAGCTCTTTTTTCTGACATTTTAAGACCTCCCTATAAAAAATTGAAATATTCGAATTAATTTTAAAGTAAAATTCCATATTCTCTCAAGAACAGGGGGGAAAGCTGTGCCGCTTTCAGGTAATAAAGAAAAATTCTTTTCATATAATAAATTGCGAGAAAAAACAAAAGAAACACCCATCAATAATGGATGTTTCTCCTATTAACCTTGTAATTATGTTTTTTGGTAAAATATTATAGACTACTTCGTTATTAAAAATTTTTTACGATAGAATAGCCCGGTCACTTGCCATTTGTGTGCCGCGGATTCGTTTAAATTCCTCCAATAGGCCTTCAATTGTTAGATGCTTCTTCTGTTCTTCATTTACCTCAAGAATAATCTGACCTTTATCCATCATGATGAGACGGTTTCCAAGGTCAATTGCCTGCTGCATATTATGTGTAACCATTAAGGTTGTCAGCTTATAGCGATCGACAATCTCCTTGGTAATGTTTGTGATTAGTTCTGCCCTGGAAGGATCAAGAGCAGCTGTATGCTCATCAAGGAGTAAAATAGACGGCTCGGTAAAGGTTGCCATCAATAGGGAAAGGGCCTGACGCTCCCCGCCTGATAACAAACCTACTTTAGCACTAAGGCGGTTTTCTAATCCTAGATGAAGGGTTTCCAGCACTTCTCGAAAGTATTCCCGCCTTTTATTCGTTACACCCCTTCTTAAGGTCCGGGTCTTATTCCGGGAATAGGCCATCGCGAGATTCTCTTCAATTGTCATACTGGGAGCGGTACCTGCCATTGGATCCTGAAAGACCCGTCCAATCATTTTTGAACGCTTATATTCGGTCATATTGGTGACATTATTACCATCGATATATACTTCCCCAACATCCGGGAATAACCCGCCTGAGATAATGTTCATCAACGTTGATTTTCCGGCACCGTTACTGCCTATTATGGTAACAAAGTCTCCAGCTTTAAGGGAAAGGTTAATTTGATCGATAGCAATTTTCTCATCCGGAGAGCCTTCATTAAATATCTTATGAATCTGATTTAATTGCAGCATGATTTTCCCCCTTCCCCTTGACAGAAGTCGCCAAGATGTTTAACATTTCTGCTTTTCTACGGGCTTTGCGTTTCTTTTCTTTAGAGTGCTCCAATACTTTCGGCATCGTAAGGGCAGTTATGACGATAATAGCTGTTATGAGTTTCATATCTCCTGGGTCTAGGAAATCAAACCGGAGAGCCATTGACACAACAATACGATATATAATTGATCCGCCAATTACAGCCAGCGTTGTTCTGACAATCGTCTTTGTGCCAAATAGAGCTTCACCAATAATCACCGAGGCAAGACCAATAATAATCATCCCAATACCCATGCCGACATCAGCAAATCCCCCCTGCTGGGCAATCAATGCACCAGAAAAGGCAACTAAGGCATTGGAAATTCCAAGTCCTAAAATGGTCAAAAGGTTCGTATTAGCTGAAAAGCTGCGAATCATTCGCTTATTATTCCCCGTTGCTCGAATAGCAAGGCCAATTTCCGTTTGTAAAAACCAATCGGTCAGGAATTTAATCCCAAAAGTCACGATTAACATCATAATGAGAACGCCCCATGTCTCAGGGAGACTATCACCTAAGCCGACAATTGTCAGTAAATTATTCAAAAACGCATCTATACCGATTTTTTCAAATACCGCCTCAAGCTTTGAAAAAGCAGTGTCAGTATTTAACATGGAGATATTGGGGCGCCCCATAATTCTGAGGTTAATCGAATATAGGGCAATCATCATTAAAATACCTGATAATAAATTATTGATTTTACCAAAGGTATGCAGGATGCCTGTCATACATCCGGCTAAAAATCCAGCCAACAGTGCCACTACTGTAGCTAAATAGGGATTAACACCACCCATAATCATTACGGCTGCAATCGCGCCTCCAGTTACAAAGCTGCCGTCTACCGTTAAATCGGGAAAATCTAGAATACGAAAGGAAAGATAGACGCCCAGAGCCATAATCGCATAGATGATACCCGCTTCAAATGATCCAAAAATTGCCGTAAACAATAAGATCATCCTTTCTTTTAGTCTTTAGGCCTAAGCGATAAAGATTTACAATTTCAAATAAACTATTAATCTCTAATCAGTCAAGGAGTCAATCTTATTCTAGATTGACTCCCGCCAAGCATTTAGTTAATTATTTTCCGTCGTAGAACTCACCAAGGCTTTTCCATTCCTCTTTTACCGTTAACCCTTGGGCTTCCGCTGCTTTCTTATTAATAACAAGCTTCAAGCTTTTTGGCAGCTCAACTGGAATGTCAGACGCCTTTTTATTGCCGCTTAAGATTTCTGCAGCCATTTCCCCGGACTGATAGCCAAGGTCATAATAGCTAAATCCGCTCGCTGCAACTGCACCTTTTTTCATAGAGTCAAGCTCACCGACAAATAACGGAATCTTTTTGTTGTTCGCAACTGCAATTACAGCATCAAGCGCCGTTACAACTGTATTATCTGTTGGGATATAAAAAGCATCAACGCGCCCAACAAGTGACTCAGCAGCCTGTTTCACCTCTGATGTATTGGCAACAGATACTTCAACAAGCTTAGCTCCCTTATCTTGTGCTAATTTCTTTACCTCATCAACTTGAACAACAGAATTTTGTTCACCGGCATTATAGATAACGCCGATATTTTTTGCTTTTACTTCGTCCGTAATAAAGCTGATTGTTTTCTTTGTAGCTTCCGGATGATTATCTGTCGTTCCTGTAATGTTTTTACCAGGTTTATCAAACGCCTCAACCAATCCTGCACCTACCGGGTCGGTTACAGATGTAAAGATAACTGGAATATCTTTAGTCGCATTAAGTGCAGCAATGGCACTTGGAGTCGCATTTGCAAAGATCAAGTCCACTTTGTCCCCGACAAAGTTTTTCGCGATGGTTTGTGTATTATTTTGGTCTGCCTGTGCATTTTGTACATCAAATTCCACTTTAATTCCCTTGTCTTCTAATGCTTTTTGAAAGCCCTCTGTTGCTGCATCTAATGATGGGTGCGGGGCAAACTGCGAAATTCCAACTTTAAATGTTTTTTCCTTATCAGTTCCTCCCTGTTTCGCCTCTCCTGCTGACTCTTTACTGCCGCATCCTGCTAGAAGCAGCATTCCTGCTAAGGCAATTGAAAGCCCTTTTACTGTTTTTTTCATTGTTTAAAAGTCCCCCTTAAATTGTCAAAAAAAGTATTCTAAAAATTCATATATTAAAAACTATTCTAGTATTTTTTTAGGCCAAAAGCAATAGAATTAGGAAAAATATTTTTTCGCTTTAAAGCATTTTAGTCACATAGGGCTTTATTACAAATACAAAAAAGCCTTCCGAAAGTACAGAAGGCCAATAAAATTATATTAAACTATGAATGGGGGAAACTTATTTTGCAATTACCAATCTTGAGTGTTATCAAGCAATTTATCAATCTCTACCTGTTTCATCATAAAAGCGCTATTCTCAGTTGTTAGATCTAACGTTGCCTCTAGTAATGTGTCAATATCAATAACCTTTGTTCCCATTTATCTAACCTCCCGAGTGAAATAAACTTTTTTCTTTTACTATATTCTTCGTAATAATACGCAGGAACATGGGGGTTGTTTCTAAAAAAGTCAATGAAAAATATTTGAACGTATTTGATTTCACTAGGAAGGTATGATTTAGTTCACTATTTTTTCACAAATTGCCGTTTACAATGATTAGTGAAACAAACAAGCAGTTGGGGGACTTCTTGTTTGGCTATTTCAATAATGGGAGGGAATAGAATGTACCAATTAATTGCCTGGTACGCTACACTTTTTTTCGTTTTCCTCATCGCACTTGCATTTTCTTTTGTTTATGGGGAGTCGAGAAAATTAAGAGAGTATGGACCTATTCAAGAAAAAGGCTACAAAATTCGTAAATTTTATTTTCTTGCTTTAATTGCCGTTATGGGGTTTGCCTCAAGCTTAACGTTGAGCAGGCTGCCATACCACGCACAGCATGCGAAAGCAGAATCTAATGCAAAAGTTGTTGATGTTACAGGGTATCAGTTTGCTTGGGATTTAAGTGACGAAAATTTTTCGGTTGGGGAGCCAGTAGAGTTTCGCGTTACAAGCAAGGATGTTACCCACGGATTTGGCTTATATGACCCTGACTTAGAGCTTATTAGCCAAACTCAGACTATGCCAGAATATACTAATGCTCTTACAGTAACGTTTGATAAGCCGGGAACTTATAAAATTATGTGCTTGGAATATTGCAGTACCGGACATCATCTGATGATCAAAGATATCGTTGTAAAACCGAAAGGAGGTAAATAAATGGAAGCAAAAGCTCGTAGTCTCAATAAAAAAGCCGTTGCTATTGCCTTAACTATTACCTCTATAGTGCTGGTATTAATGATGATTTTCGGTGTTATAATGCTTTTGAATCAAGGAAATGTAGTTAAAATTTCACCGCAATTATTTTACCAAGTGATGACCATCCATGGAACGGGTATGGTTGGAATTGCTGCCTTAGGCGGAAGCGCCATCATGTGGTATTTTTTAACCAAATATATTCATTTGAATCCAAAGATCTACTTTACAAATCTATTTCTTTCATTAATAGGCGTTGTTATGGTGCTGGTAGCAATATTTGTATTTAAGTTTTCGGATGGCTGGACATTCCTCTATCCACTTCCTTCAGCATCAGCGAAAATATATGGCTCAACAGGAGCCCTGCTATTCTTATTTGGCTTGTTAATTTTAGGTGTCGGCTACCTAATCATGTATTTTTATATCGCTGTAAGATTTGTAAAAGAATATGGCAGCTTAGGTAAATCACTTGGCTGGGATTATATTTTTAGGGGAAAGAAAGGTTATGGGCCCCCTGCTGCAGTTGTAGCTTCTACAATGGTTATTATTGCAAATTCTGTTGGTATCATTGCAGGGGCAACAGCATTAGTGGAGTCAATTATAAATATATTGAATCCTCATATCACTTTTGACCCAATGCTTGCCAAACATTTGACATATGCCTTTGGCCATATTTTTGCCAATTGCACCATTTATATGGCTGTTATTGCCGTTTATGAAATTCTATCAGAGTACACAGGTCGCCCTTGGAAGTCTAATAAAGCTTTCCTAATAGCATGGAACTGTTCAACTCTGTTTACACTAATGATTTATACACACCACTTATTAATGGACTTTGCCGTGCCGCAATGGATGTTGATTATCGGCCAAATATTTTCATATGCAAACGGTCTTCCTGTAATGGTTGTAACAGCATATGGGGCCCTAATGATTGTTTTCCGTTCAGCTGTAAAATGGGACTTTGCCTCCAGTATGATGTTTTTAGCCATGTTCGGCTGGGTGGCAGGTGCAGTACCGGCAATTATTGACGCCACAATTGTTGTTAACCATGTTATGCATAATACCAAATGGGTGCCGGGACACTTCCATACATACATGGGAATGGGTGTGGTTGCGATGATTTTCGGTTTTATGTACTATTTTAATAAATCCGAAGGCACACAAAAACAAAATGGGTTTGATAAGCTTGCAATTGCCACTTATTTTCTTTTTTTCACCGGCTTAGCAGGATCATTCTTGTATGCTGGCAAAATCAGCGTACCACGCCGGTGGGCAGAACATTTACCTGAATGGACAAGTTCAGACCAAGCTGGTGTCATATGCGGAATTTTTGTCATTGCCGCTGCTATAATTTTTACTACTCGGTATATAATTGGATTAAGAAATATTGGGCGGCAACCCCAGCAAAAAAAATCCTATAAAACTGCATCATAAGAAAAACAATCCAGCCTAAGTCAGGCTGGATTGTATTCATTTCTAGGCTTGTTTTCTTAATTGGTTCTTAATCAACTTTTGATTTTCTCCCTTCTTAAAGAAGTATTTCATCATTGGCGGAGTGACGATAGTCGTAACTAGAACGACTACAACTAATATGGAGAATAGTTCCTGTGTAATTAATTTTGTTTCTAAACCAATAGTGGCCAAAATCAAGGCTACTTCCCCACGTGATACCATTGCAGCTCCAATAGCCAGCGAGCTATTCCAAGAAAAGCGTGCCATTTTTGCACCAATGGCAGCTCCTACTAATTTTGTTAAGATTGCAATAATACTTAAGATCACCATGAAGCCCAAATGCTGCCCTATTCCATCAAAACTAGCTTTCACACCAATCGAAGTAAAAAATACTGGGATGAATATAGAAAAGCCGATTGTTTCTACCTTTTCAAATACTTCATTCTTATAATCTGTTAAACTTATGGCAATACCGGCAATGTAAGCTCCAATAATCGCCGCCACACCTGTTATTTCTGCGGCATAAGCGAATAGAAAGCAAATAATCAAAGCTGCTGTGATGACCGTTTCTGTCACCTTTAAAGAAACAAATCTCTTTAAGAACCATGGAACAACCTTCCATGCTACAAAAAACGCGCCGCCAAAGAAAAGTACCTTTTTAACGATGACCATGCTTAAGTTTACATCACCACCGGCCATACTCATTAAAAATGCTAAGGCAATGATGACGACAACATCATCAATAACAGCTGCACCTAAAATGGTCGAACCTTCCTTCGATTGCATTTTATTTAATTCTTTAAGAGCTTGAACTGAGATACTTACACTAGTAGCTGAAAGCAATAATCCTAAAAATAATGACTCAACTGTCGACATGTTCATTACAATTCCCGTACCATAACCAACTAATAATGGTACGATTATCCCATTTAAGCCGACATAGGTCGCTGCCTTCCCGGACCTCTTAAATTCGTTTAAATCTGTCTCAAGACCGGCAATAAACATTAACAAAATAACTCCAATTTGGCTTATTTGTTCCAATGTCGTGGTTTCAGTAATAATTCCTAAAACGGCAGGTCCTAATAAAATTCCTATTAACAATTTCCCCAATACAGAAGGCTGTCCTAATCTAACACTTATGTCTCCCGCGATTTTTGAGGCTACTAGAATAATAGCCAGCTGTAATAATAATTCCATCCAATCACCTTTCCTTCTCTAAATTAATAAAAAGGGCCTGTAAACGATTACAGGCCCTTTTTCCAAAAAACACAAAAAGCCTGTCTACCAAGGGCATAGATACCCCTTGGTGACAGACTCCTCCTAAAAAATTTTTATTAAATTTAAGTTACTACTATAATAACAGAACTAAACATATTTATCAATATATTTCGCAAATTTCATAATAATTCTGTAATATCTGTATTTTCTAGCACTTTACTAGCGATTATTATATTTGAATAGCCTTTTTTTAAAAAACTTTCCTTTTCAGGGAGTTCGTCCAAACCATCGAAGATGTTTTTACATAATTTGTATTAGAAAATAAAAGGAGGTGTAGTTAAATGAGCTACGGTGGTGGAAACATGAGCTTTGTATTGATTGTTGTTCTGTTTATCCTATTAATCATTGTTGGTAGTTCCTACGGAGGTTTCTACTAAATTACAGGAAATGAAACCTGCTGCCATCCTGAATTAGTTGGCAACGGAGATAGGATATTCCTGGTCCCCCCTTACAATCAATAAAGGCTGGGCAATTTGCCCAGTCTTTTATTGTGCAGCTAACTATTTTTCTAACAGATTAGTATTATCGTTTGGATTTTCGGTATCCAGCATCTTGAGCATCCTTTTCAGAACAAAACCATACAATATTATCCTTGGCAGATTCATAGTAACTTCCGCCCGGAACATGGTAAATATGAGAATTGGCATTCCCTTTAATTTTCCCTTTGCACGCCAAATTATTTTCTTGATCGTCACCAGGGTTATTTTGAAAACTGCCTTCACTTTTATTGTTTGAACGGCTCGGCGATTGTTGATCACTATTTACTGTGGAGGAATGATAGCCATCCTCCTGAGCATAATTTTCAATTGACCAAATGCCCACACCTTTTTTCTGAGCTTCTTTCTGAACCGCATAAAATTCATCTACATATTTAGTATTGGGAGCATAAACATAAGCAATTCGGGCCAGCCCTTTCTCAAGAAGCATTTTATTAAACATTTTTCCATCAATGTAAATATAACCCAGTAGGCGGCCGTATTTATCACGGCCATCTCCAATCCCGGGTTCAATTTCCACCTTTTCTCCTACTGAAAGGATTTTTTTAGTGTATTCTGACGCCTCTGGCCCAAATGGTTGAACGCCTAAACGGGGATGATGGGTTTCCGGTGTATCTACACACAGCATTCTAAGCTTTTCAACCCTATTATTGATTTTTACTTCAACAGTATCACCGTCTATATTTTTCACGATGACAGCCGGGATTAGTCTTTTATCAGTTTCTGAAACATTTGTAGAATGTTCACTATTTAGTGAATCTTTAGGTCCAACAGTTTTTTGCTCAACAGGAGGTGCTGCATGATTGGAGACATCTTTATTTGTGTTATTTGAAGCCGGGTCAGTACTCGTACATCCAGTAATAATAACTCCCAGAATGAAAACAAAAAACAAAATGGAAAATTGTAATTTATTCCGCATAGAAAAAAACCTCTTTTGTTATTAATAATATATCCACTATTGTAACAAAACTTAAAGATAATCTGAAATAAAAAAAGAGAGAAGACACGTCTTCTCTCTTTTTTTATTGATTATTTTCAATTGTCTCTGTTCCCTTTTTAGCATTTGGTCCAAGATAATCGTAGTCATTTGGGTTTATTGGTGTATACCCTTCTGGTTTATAGAACCGAAGGAGGTCTTTATAAACCACTTCATCTGACATCTGCATCTCTGTATTGACACTGTCAGAAATATCCTTACATGCTTCAGAGTCTTCCAAAAGTTCATCAGTATTTGCAGAATAACATTTATCTTTTACTTGAATCATATCTGCAGAAACAAAATCACCATTTCGGAATAATGCCCAATTGCGATGCTGTTTAGATAAGAGATCAGAACCAAATTCCAAGTAATCCTTCGTATCAATACCAAGTAGATGAAGCACTGTTGGACGAACGTCAACTTCCCCGCCTACTTGTGATTGAATACCACCTTTAACCCCCGGTACATGAATATATAGCGGTACCCGCTGCAATTTCGCACTAATCGCAGGTGTAATTTCATCGACTCCTAGTACTTGTGCCATGGCATCATTATGGTTTTCGGAAATACCATAGTGGTCACCATAAAGGACGACGATAGTATTATCATATAATCCGGATGTTTTTAAGTCATTAAAGAATTGTTCCAATGCTTGGTCCATATAATGGGCAGATTGGAAATATTGGTTAACAACCGTATCGCCATAATCACCTGCAGGAAAATCTGTATCTCCAGGATCCATTGCAAATGGGAAATGGTTCGATAATGTAATGAACTTCGTGTAGAAAGGCTGCTTCAGGCTTGTGAGCATTGGCATTGACTCTTTAAAGAACGGTTTATCCTTTAAGCCATAGTTCTTTGTATTTTCTTCCGTCATGTTATAGTATTCAGCATCAAAAAACTGATCATAGCCGAAAGCTTTGTAAATTACGTTTCGATTCCAGAATGTTTTATAGTTTCCATGGAATACTGCCGAAGTATATCCTTGACCTTTTAATATCGCAGGCATAGCTTGGTAGGTGTTTTGCGCTTTGTTAACAAAAACAGCCCCCTGTGCCATTGGATATAGAGAGTTCTCCATTAAAAACTCGGCATCAGATGTTTTCCCCTGCCCTGTTTGATGGTAGAAATTCTTAAAATAGAATGTATTTTTATCATGTGTTAACGAATTTAGGAATGGAGTAACTTCTTGACCATCCGGCATCTTATAATCGATCATGAAGCTTTGTAAGGACTCCATTGAAACATAAATTACGTTCATTCCTTTTGCTTTGCCAAAATACTTAGGGTTAGGTGCTGCATAATTGGCTTTACGATAGTTCTCTACATCTGTAATATCACTTGAATCAGCAAGTGCACGCTGACTGGATGATTTAACGTTTTGTATTACATCATATATGGTAAAGTTATATGCCCCAAGATACTTTACTAAGTAATTTCTATCAAAAGAACGCGTTAATAGTTGTGGGCGGTCTTTTTCAGCTAAACCAAGGTTAAATAAAAAAGTTGTTATTGAAAATAACAGAACAATTTTAAATGATTTTCTGTTCGTTACCGTCACATGTTTGAAAACTGTTAATGCTAATGCAATCAAAATAAAGAAATCTGCAAAGTAAAAAATGTCCCATGGCGACATTAATGACAGCGCACTATCCCCTAACTGACCTGCGTTTGTCTTAGTCTGCATTAAAACTGGAACTGTGATGAAATCATTAAAAAAACGATAGTAAGCAATATTTGCGTACAATAAAAAGGATAAAATGAAGTTTGTGATAATCATGACAAGCTTCGTACGCTTTTTAAATAATAATGCCAGCCCAAAAAAGAAAAGTGCTGAGCTTAAAGGATTAATAAACAGTAAAAATTTCTGCAGATTATTATCAATACCAAGATTAAATTCAATTCGATATGCCGCATATGTTTTAATCCAGAATAATATAACGGCTATTGCAAGAAATGTAATATGACTATTATTTAGTTTTTTAGTTAGTGTTGCTTTATTCATTTTGAAATTCTCCTCTCACTTACCAAATTAAGCTTCGGTAAACGAACATCAATTACTATATCATATTTTCTTTAAAATGAAAAACATAAATCATACCAATTAATGTTTAAATCCCGCTAAATCTTTCCCCATTTTTTAACTATTTTCGACATTTTCTCCAAAGATCCAAATATACTTTTCTTTTTTATCCCTATATCCATTTAATTTGTATGATTGCTATTGGTTGGACATGACTATTTTTATTTCTCCATTATATAAGACGAAATAAATGATGATTGGTTTCATTTTTTTTTTAATGACCGTGTAAACTCGCTGTAGCAGGCTAAGAATTATTTCTAATCATCATATAATGAGAGTATTGGGTATGCAATATGATTTTAGACTTATTTATCCAATTAATAATTCTTCGAAGGAAACTCTATAATAATAGAAGGAAACGGTTTCATTTTACCAAAGACGTATGTAAAATAGCTTGTTTACACAGACTAAAATGATTAATTTTTCAAGGAGTGATTAGATGGATACAAATCGAGTTAAACAAATTTTGTCTTCTTCTGCGGATATTGAGGTCAAATATAATGGTACATCCGTTTGGATTGACAAATTAAATGATGACGGCAGAACTGCTACTGTTCATTTACGTGGGCCGCTTGAAGAACGGACTATCGTAGAAATTAATGAATTGATCGAGGAATAATGATTAAAGGCAGGAGTAGCTCCTGCCTATACCATGTCTTCATTCTCTCTTTCAATCTCATTCGGCTGAGGCTCAGCATTCTGCACAATCGAACCGAGGATCTCTCGATTAAATTTACCAGCATCCTTCCCTGCCCCTGGCAAGGTATTTGACATCGGCAATTGTTCTAATTCTTTTCCTCTAGGCATTACTTCACCCTCCTTATTCATAATTTATCCTATCTTTTTGATTTTATTTAATCCAAATTTGCAAATCGTTCAAGATCCCTATTTTTTCCAATCACAACAAGAACATCTCCTTTATCAAGCAGTTTATCGGGAGATGGAGTAATATGGATATCATGATTATGTCGAATTGCAATGACACTAATGTTAAATTTAGCTCTTAAGTCAATTTCCCTTAATGTTTTATCAATCATAGAGTTTGGAATCTTAACTTCCTCCACACTATAATCTTTTGAAATTTCAATAAAATTTAATACATTCGGTGATAAGAGCTGGTGTGCGACTCGAATACCCATATCGCGTTCAGGATACACGACCCAATCCGCACCAACTTTTTCTAGCACCTGACCATGAAGTTTATTTAGCGCCTTAGCAATTACCTTTGGAACACCCATCTCTTTTAGCAGCAAGACACTCAAAATACTTGCTTGGATGTCATTGCCGATTGCTACAATAACTGTGTCGAAATTTCGGATTCCGATTGTTTTCATGGCCTCAGCATCTGTCGAATCTGCTATGACAGCGTGGGTTACATAAGATTGGGCTTCGTCTACCCGTTCTTCATTCACATCTATTCCCAGTACATCCTGACCTGATTCAAACAATTTGTTGGCAATATTAATACCAAATCTGCCTAATCCAATTACTGCATATTGATTAGCCATTTAAGTACCTCCTTTATGTAAAAACTAGCCTATCATGATTTTGCCTTTTGGATATCGGAATGCATCAGGTTTTCTACGCATTGTTACAGCAAATGCAACCGTCAATGGTCCAACCCTCCCGGCAAACATTGTAAAAATAATGATTGCCCTTCCTATTGGAGATAAATCTGGCGTTAAACCCATTGAGAGACCTACTGTTGCAAATGCGGATATTGCTTCAAATAAGATCATAAGAAAATCCTTTCCATGTTCAGTAATCGTCAACACAAGTGTTACTATTGTAACTATTGAAAGACCGCTGAAGGTCACGGTCAATGCCTTATAAATAGTTTCATAAACAATTCGCTGCCGATAAAAAATAACATCCTCCTTCCCACGGATTTGCGACCATACTGCTCCAATCAAAGTCGTAAAAGTCGTTGTTTTAATCCCACCGCCTGTGGAACCTGGTGAAGCACCAATAAACATAAGAAATATGATTAAAAATAAGGAGGTTTGAGTTAAGTCGCCAATACTAAGTGTATTAGCCCCTGCTGTTCGAGCTGTAACCGACTGAAATAAAGACCCTAAAACTTTTCCTGATAGCGAAAGCGGTTTTAACGTTTTAGCATTCGTTAATTCTAAAAAGAAAATCCCGATTGTTCCTATAACTACAAGAAATAAACTTGTCATAAGGACGATTTTTGTATGTAAAGATAATTTTTTAGAGCGACGATATTCGTACAATTCATTCATAACAATAAACCCAATACCACCCAATGTAATTAACATACATACCGTTAAGGTGACTATAGGGTCTGACACATAACTGGTTAGACTATGAAATTCGCCCATTAGATCAAAACCGGCATTATTAAAATTAGAAATAGAATGGAAAATGCCATAATATATTGCTCTTCTAAGCGGCATATCCAAGGAAAAACGAATGGATAACAAGACTGCTCCTGCTCCTTCAATAACTGCAGTAAAAATTAATATCCGCTTTGCAAGCCTGACGACTCCATCCATGGAAATGTTATTTAAGGATTCCTGAAGCAAAATACGTTCTTTTAAAGAAATTCTTTTACCTAATAAAAAGGCAAAGAGTGTTGCAACCGTCATAAACCCTAAGCCTCCAACCTGTATCATGGATATAATGACTATTTGGCCAAAAAGGGTAAATGTTGTTCCTGTATCAACTACAACCAATCCGGTTACACAAGTAGCCGAGGTTGCAGTAAATAATGCATTTAAAAATGACAGACCCTCTCCATCTGTTGTCGAAATAGGAAGGGTCAGAAGAAGAGTCCCGATCAGAATAATAAGTGCGAAGCCGATAACAAGTATTTTAGGCGGATCGAGATAGAATTTTTTCTTTCGCATAATGACCTTCCTTACTTCCTTTGTCGTTTGGACCTATATTTTACCTTATCCAAAGCACGTAATTATTATTTTATTTTCTTATTTTAGGGTAAAACCATTTGTATAGAGATAATCAAATTTTTAAAATGTGCCAAACCTCACAGTTTATTATAGAAACTTGTTCTATAATACACAGAGAAATTTTCCCATCTACGAAAAATGTTTGGTAATATTTGAAAATGGTAAGGAAATATTAATGAAGGAATGAAATGAAGGGGGATTAAAATGAAACAAGGATCAAGACAGCTTTTTGTTCAAACAAGCAGCCTTGTCGTAGGTTTTATGGTCTGGGTATTAATATCTTCATTGATGACTTTTATAAAGGAAGATATTCCCCTGTCAGCGACACAAATCTCTTGGGCAACAGCAGTACCTGTAATTCTTGGCTCTTTGCTTAGAATTCCGATTGGTTTCTGGGCCAACCGTTATGGTGCTAGAATCTTATTTACTGTTAGTTTTATTATTTTAGTTATTCCAATTGCTATTATTAGCTATGCCAATTCATTTTTTATGTTAATTTTGGGCGGCTTTATGCTTGGTATTGGCGGGGCAGTCTTTTCTATAGGTGTTACTTCATTGCCAAAGTATTATCCAAAAGAAAGACATGGTTTTATTAATGGGATCTATGGAGCGGGGAATATTGGTACCGCGATCACTTCGTTCTCAGCTCCAGTTTTGGCAAGTGCTTATGGATGGAGAACGACTATTTTAATTTTCTTAGTGATTGTTTTGATATTTGTTGTCATCAACTTCCTTCTTGGTGACCGTAATGAGCATAAAGTAAACAATTCATTTTTAATTAGTTTCAAACAGGTTTATCGTAACCCTAAATTATGGTTTTTAAGCTTATGTTACTTTATCACATTTGGTTCTTTTGTTGCTTTCACCATCTATTTACCATCCTTTTTAGTAAATCATTTTGACTTAAGTAAGGTGGATGCGGGCCTTCGAACAGCCGGATTCATTGCCCTTGCGACAATCTTTAGACCTGTAGGGGGCTGGCTTGGAGATAAGATCAATCCGTTTTTAATCTTAATGGCAGTATTTTTCAGCCTGACCTTTGCCGGATTTTTATTATCGTTTACACCTTCACTGCCAATTTACTCTTTTGGCTGCTTATTAGTGGCTTTCTTTGCCGGAATCGGGAATGGTGCAATTTTCAAACTGGTTCCTTTATATTTTTCCAAACAGGCTGGGATTGTGAACGGGATTGTTGCTGCAATGGGCGGCCTAGGCGGCTTCTTCCCGCCAATCATCTTAACAATTCTCTTTAATTGGACCGGACATTATGCTATTGGATTCATGTCGCTGTCAGAGTTTTCTTTAGCTACATTGGTTTTGGTAGTTTGGCTTTATTATCAAGATAAACTTGAGGTTTCATCCAAAATTGTGAACCACGCAGGAGAAGGTATTCTCTTGACTGATTCGGGCGGCATTATTCAAAAAGTAAATCCAGCCTTCACGAGGATTACTGGGTTTTCACAAGAAGAAGTAATTGGGAAAACTCCAAGTGTTCTTCAATCCGGTGAACACGACAACCAATTTTATAAAGCAATGTGGGAGCAACTTAAGAAAGAGGGATACTGGGAAGGTGCCATTTGGAACAAACGGAAGAATAATGAGATTTATAAAGAATGGATCACCATCACTGCTATTAAGGATGATGCAGGAGAGACCAAGCATTATGTTGGTTTATTTAAAGAGGACAATGAAAAACAAAAAAGACAATAGGACAATCAAGGAGACCTTCATTTTACGGAGGTCTCTTTCTTTTATTTATGACAACTTTTCGTCAAACCCCCTTTGTTCACAGTTCCTTCACTATTTTTGTGACGTACGTCACAAATTTCATGTTGCCATGTGGTTTATATTAGCATCATAAACACCAATAACTTTCGAATAAAAAATTAAACATACAATAGGGGGAGAAAAAAATGGCCCGAATAACGTATTGGAATCCAGAAGACGAAAAATTCTGGAACACTGAAGGAAAGAAACATGCTAAACGAAACTTGTGGATCTCTGTTCCATCATTAATGCTTGCGTTTATTGTTTGGCAGATTTGGTCAGTAGTTGCTATCAGATTAAACGACATTGGCTTTCACTATACTGAAGAACAGCTGTTTACATTAGCCGCCGTTCCAGGTCTTGTGGGGGCAACACTTCGGTTTGTTTATACGTTTGCAGCAGGAACAATGGGAGGAAAAACCTGGACAGTCATTTCAACCGCTATACTTGCCATTCCTGCTATCGGAATTGGTTTTGCTGTGCAAAATCCGGATACACCGTTCACGGTCATGTTAATTTTAGCGGCACTTTGTGGTTTAGGCGGAGGGAACTTCTCTTCATCAAGTGCAAACATCAGCTTCTTTTTCCCTAAAAAAGAAAAAGGGACCGCACTTGGGATCAATGGCGGCTTAGGAAATATGGGAGTATCTGTTGTACAATTCGTGACACCATTAGTTATCACCTCAGGAACTTTTGCCTTAGTTGGCGGTAAGCAAGTATTATCCAACGGCCAGGAGTTGTGGCTGCAAAACGCTGCCTTTGTTTGGGTCATTCCGATTGTGATCGTAACATTGCTTGCATTATTCAAAATGGATAATGTACCTGGCGCAAAACAATCCGTTGCCGATCAATTTGTCATTGTAAAACGGAAACATACTTGGATAATGACTACGTTATACATTGGAACTTTTGGCTCATTTATTGGTTACTCTGCAGCATTTCCGTTGCTTTTAAAATCGCAATTCCCGGAATACATTTCTCTTGCTTTCCTGGGTGCTTTAGTGGCTGCGGCTGCAAGACCAGTTGGAGGCTGGATATCTGATAAGTTTGGCGGCGCCAAAGTAACAGCCTATGTTTTCGTGGTCATGACGATTGGAGCGTTAGGAGTAATCTACTTCTTAAATGCACAGCAATTTGCTGGATTTTTAATCTCATTCTTGGTGCTATTCTTAGCATCAGGAATTGGATCAGGTTCAACATTCCAAATGATACCGAATATTTTCATACCGAAAGAGGCAGCGCCAGTCATTGGATTCTCAGCAGCATTTGCGGCCTATGGGTCATTCTTAATCCCAAAACTTTTTGGATGGTCAGTTAAAGCAACGGGTACACCAGTAAGTGCCTTCTATATCTTTATTGGATTCTATGTAATCTCTTTCGCATTAAACTGGTATTACTATCAAAGAAAATCAACAGCAGCAAAGGTTATTGTTAAACAGGCTTAAATATTGTTCATAAAGAAAACGCAGTCCAAACTGCGTTTTCTCAGATTGTCGAGAAAGGGTATTTTTCTCGGCAATTTTTTTATTTTATCTGAACATAATACCATTATTTGTTAAAAGATTGTCCATGCTAACAGGCCAGTTGATTTCCGCTCCAGGCAC
>NZ_BNDS01000029.1 GCF_014656545.1 Neobacillus kokaensis | reverse complement strand
GTAGGACGCTGCCGGGCATTGAAAAGACAATCAGAAATGATTGTCTTTTTGAATTTGTAAAATAAATCACGTATAGACATACACCTAAATGGGAAATGTGACATAAAATAATCAGTGAGATTACAGGGAAGTGAAGATTCAAAAAATTGTATACAAATTGTAGTAAACGGAAACAATGGGTGTATGGAGGTGGAGGACTTGAGTTCAAACCTAGCACATCATCACTTTGAAGAAATATGCGTTATTTGTGATCATCAAAAAGCAAAAGGAATACATCTATACACTTCTTTTATTTGTTCGGACTGTGAACATGAGTTAATACAAACAGATACGAGCGACCCCAAATATAAATATTTTCTTAAGCGTCTAAAAAAGGTGACAACTCCAGAAATTTTTTCATAACAAAGCCCTTTAACAGGGCTTTATTTTTTTGTTATTTGAAAACTCTTGATAAAATAGATAGGACTCTTTAAAGGAAGTAATGAACATGAATGAGCAATTTAAATTACCTTTAGTAACTGCTTTAACGGAACATGTAAACAGAAAACCAATTTCTTTCCATGTTCCAGGACATAAATATGGCAGGATTTTTTCTGAATCAAGGAGTTTCTTCCAATCCATTCTCCAGCTTGATGCAACAGAACTGTCGGGTCTAGATGATTTGCATGCACCAGAGGGAGCTATATTAGAAGCTGAAAACCTTTTAGCTGAATTATTTCAGGTGAAAAAAAGTTATTTTCTAGTAAATGGATCAACAGTAGGAAATTTGGCGATGATAATGGCAGCTTGTTCAGAGGAAGATTTTGTTCTTGTACAAAGAAATTGCCATAAATCAATTTTAAATGCCTTACAACTTGCAAAGGCCCAGCCGATTTTTTTAGAGCCTGAATTTGATTTGGAACGGAAAGTAGCGGCTGGAGTTAGTCTGGATACCGTTAAAAAGGCAATTGATTTGTATCCGCAGGCAAAGGCAGTCATCCTAACCTATCCTAATTATTATGGAATGGTCTATGACTTAAGAGGAATTATTAAAGAGGCGCATTTTCACAAAATCCCTGTTTTAGTGGATGAAGCGCATGGGGCTCATTTGATCATTGGCGGTCCGTTTCCGGATTCAGCTGTGAGTTTGGGAGCTGATATTGTCGTGCAATCTGCACATAAGACATTACCAGCGATGACGATGGGGTCGTTTTTACATTATAATAGTCAGCTTGTTTCAAACGACAGGCTTAAGAAATATCTTGGGATCTTCCAGTCTAGCAGCCCATCCTATCCAATTATGGCGTCATTGGATATCGCTAGGCATTACATAGCATCCTATGGTCAGCAGGATATAGACTACCTACTTAGAAGAATCGAAGCCTTTAAGGGGGTTCTAGGGGATAACCCAGCAATTAAGGTGTTAGATTTTCCTGACGGGCAAGAGGGGGACCCTTTAAAAATTATAATCCAATCTACCTGTGAATTAAACGGGTTTGAATTGCAGAGGGAATTTGAATCCCATTCCATTTTCACAGAACTGGCAGACCCCAATAATGTACTGCTGATTTTTCCGCTTTTAAAAGATGGACAAGAGTATCCATTGGAGAAGGCGGCCAAAATGATGAAAGATATTACCGCTGGTCTTCCCCTAATGGACAGTAAAGAGGAGTATGAAAATAAAGGGGAGAAAATTACACAGCTTGCGGTTGATTATAAGAAGCTGTCGAAGCTCGATATGGAAGAAGTTTGCCTTGAACAGTCTATTGGCAGAATATGCGCTGAACAGATTATTCCTTACCCGCCAGGAGTTCCATTACTATTGCAGGGAGAGGAAATCACGAAGATAAAGTTCTCTGAGCTGCAGCGTTTATTAGAAACAGGGGCAAGATTCCAAGGTGGCGCCTTACTAAAAGAGGGCAGGATTAAAGTTTTCACAGCTTAAGAACGTAACAGGTTTGGAGGTTTATTTATATATGAAAAGTGGTATGTTTATTACATTTGAGGGGCCTGAGGGTGCAGGGAAGTCTACAATTATCAACATGGCTGCTCAAAGGATTGAAAATACACTGTTAACGAGGGAACCAGGGGGTATTGATATTGCTGAACAGATTCGCCGTGTGATTTTAGACAGGGATAATACTGCGATGGATCCACGGACAGAGGCTCTGCTTTATGCGGCAGCAAGAAGGCAGCACCTAATAGAGCGAGTGAGTCCCGCGCTTAAGGAAGGGAAAATTGTCTTATGCGACCGCTTTGTTGACAGCTCTCTTGCCTATCAAGGTCATGCACGCGGTTTAGGGATTGAGGAGGTTTGGACGATTAATAAATTCGCCATTGAACAAATGATGCCAGACTTAACTATTTACTATGATATTGAACCGCAAATAGGACTTCAGCGTATAAATAATAATAAAGGGCGGGAAATCAACCGCCTAGATTTAGAGGATCTTGAGTTTCACCAAAAGGTAAGGGAAGGATATCATATCTTGCTTGACCGTTTTCCAAACAGAATGGTAAAAATAGATGCTTCTAGAACGATAGAAAAAGTTCTCGAGGAAACAATTGAAATTGTTGAAAAAAAGTTGTCAGAAAAATAGCCTTTGTTAAAAGGCTTTTTTTCATCGAAAGCAAAAGATGAAACTGTTATAATATAGATAATAAACTAGAATCGGAATAATAAAGGAGAGGGTGTTACGATGAAATTAATTATCGCTGTTATTCAAGATCAGGATAGCAATCGTTTATCTAAGGCTTTGGTGGAAAATAATTTTCGGGCAACAAAGCTCGCCTCAACAGGCGGATTTTTAAAATCTGGAAACACGACGTTTATGATTGGAACTGAAGATATACGAGTAGACCGTGCCCTTCAAATAATTAAAGATAATTGTCGTGCAAGAGATCAGCTTGTTTCTCCTGTATCCCCAATGGGAGGGAATGCAGATTCCTATGTGCCGTATCCAGTCGAAGTAGAAGTAGGCGGGGCTACAGTATTTGTGCTCCCAATCGAACAGTTTTTACATTTCTAACATTAAGTGAGTGATGAGCATGGGAAAAACATGGGAGCAATTAGAGCAGCTGCAGCCAACTGTTTTAAGAATGTTACAAAACAGTCTAAAGAAACATCGCGTCGCCCATGCCTATCTTTTCGAAGGACTAAGGGGAACAGGAAAAAAAGATGTAGGACTGCTGCTAACGAAATCCCTTTTTTGTGATTCGTTAATCGAGGGCTATAAACCTTGCGAGGCCTGCCATAATTGCCGCCGTATTACCAGCGGGAATCATCCGGACGTCCACTTGGTGGAACCGGAGGGCCAATCAATTAAAGTAGATCAAATTAGAAATCTGCAGGCTGAGTTTTCTAAAAAAGGTGTAGAATCGTTAAGAAAAGTCTACCTGATTGTACATGCAGATAAAATGAGTAATAGCGCATCTAATAGTTTGTTGAAATTTCTTGAGGAACCAAGTGCCGAAACCGTCGCGTTTTTACTAACCGAGCAGCCCCAGCGAATACTGCCAACAATTCTTTCAAGGTGTCAAATTCTAACATTCCAGCCGCTTTTACCAAATATTATGGCAAAACAATTAATGGAAAATGGCGTTGAACCACAAAAAGCACACATTTTAGCTCAGTTAACGAATAACATAGACGAAGCCCTAGAATTAAATGTCGATGAATGGTTTGCACAAGCTCAAAAAATAGTGGTAAAATTATATGAGGTCTTGAAAAAGAATCCCCTTGAGGCGATGGTCACGCTTCAAGGCGAATGGTTTCAACACTTTAAAGAGAAAGAACAGATTCACCGTGGTCTAGATCTTTTACTTCTTATTTTTAAGGATTTACTATATATACAATTAGATAAAGAGGAGCAGATTGTTTTTAAAGCAGAAAGTGAGCGTTTAAAACAATTTGCTTTAAATACATCAGGGCGGCGTCTAACAGACACAATGTCGGTTATCCTCGAAGCGAAAAGGAAGCTTGATGCGAATATGAATCCTCAGCTGATGATGGAACAGCTTGTGTTAAAAATTCAGGAGGGATCTACCTTTGTATGATGTTGTAGGAGTTCGCTTTAAAAAGGCAGGGAAAATCTATTATTTTGATCCTGGAGACCTCCCAATTCAAAAGGATGACTTTGTCATCGTTGAAACCGTCCGCGGGGTTGAATATGGCAAAGCAGTCATCCCTCGTAAACAAGTAGAGGAGCACGATGTTGTTCTTCCTTTAAAAAAGGTAGTCAGAATTGCGGATCAAAAGGATCGAATGATTGTTGATGAGAATAGGCAGGCTGCCGAAGAAGCTTATCAATTATGTAATGAGAAAGTTCAAGAACATCAGCTGGATATGAAGCTGGTTGATGTTGAATATACATTTGATCGAAATAAAATTATTTTTTATTTTACTGCTGATGGGAGAGTAGATTTCCGCGAGCTTGTAAAAGATTTAGCCGCTATTTTTAGGACAAGAATTGAACTTAGACAAATTGGTGTTCGCGATGAGGCTAAAATGCTTGGCGGAATTGGACCGTGTGGAAGAATGTTATGCTGCTCCACCTTTTTAGGTGACTTTGATCCAGTATCGATTAAAATGGCGAAGGATCAAAATTTATCGTTAAATCCTACCAAAATCTCCGGTTTGTGCGGCAGACTCATGTGCTGTTTAAAATATGAAAATGATGAATATGAATCGGCAAAAGAAGCATTGCCGGATCTAGGCGAAATCATTGAAACACCAAACGGACGAGGGAAAGTAGTAGGATTAAATATATTAGAGCGGGTGCTTCAGGTTGAACTAACAGAACAAGAGCGGGTTCTTGAGTATACATTGGATGAAATTATTAAAGAAGGTGCCTTTTCTATACAATCCACAGATTAATGAGGTGGAAGACGTGGATAAGAAGGAAATATTCGAATCGGTAAGTAATATGGAAACACAAATTGGCCATTTATATCAGCAGCTGGGGGAATTAAAGCAGCACTTAGCTGAAATTCTAGAAGAGAATCATTATTTAAAACTTGAAAATGAACATTTAAGACGCCGTTTAGATGTGATCACGGAAGATGAAAGGGAACCGGCAGAAACGATAAAGAATGGTGAAAGGGCCGCAGCACAAAGTGAAGATGGGGCTAGTGCAGCTAACGCCAAGCCATATGATGTTGGTGAAGGATATGATAATCTCGCCCGTCTCTACCATGAGGGATTTCATATTTGCAACCTCCATTTCGGAAGCCTGCGTAAGGACGGAGATTGCCTATTTTGTCTTTCCTTTCTCAATAAGAAATAACTTGAAAGAGGCTGAAATGAAGCAGCCTCTATTTTTGTATACATAAAAATAAAAAAGGAGAATTGTAGTGGTCGAATTAAAGGAAGATGAGCGCTTAGACTATTTGTTAGCAGAAAACTTACGCATCATACAAAGCCCGTCTGTTTTTGCCTTTTCTTTGGATGCAGTCTTATTAGCTAGATTTGTCTATGTCCCTATTCAAAAAGGAAATTTACTCGATCTTTGCAGCGGTAACGGAGTGATTCCCCTATTTTTAAGTGCCAGGACCAAGGGGACCATTACGGGGGTAGAAATACAGCCTCGACTTTACGACATGGCGGTTAGGAGCATAGAATACAACGGTCTGGGAAACCGTTTGCACATGGTTCTTGGAGATATAAAGGATATGCCGAAACAGTTAGGGTACGGGAAATATGATGTAGTAACCTGCAATCCCCCCTATTTTACTACACCGCCGAAGAGTGAAATTAATCCAAACGAGCATCTTGCTATTGCCCGTCATGAAATCCTTTGTACATTGGAGGACGCCATTAAGGCAGCAAGTGATTTAGTAAGACAGGGAGGAAAGGTGGCATTTGTCCATCGTCCAGGAAGGTTAATGGATATCATAACTTTAATGAGGAAGTACAGGCTTGAGCCGAAGCGGATGCAGTTTGTCTATCCAAAGGCAGAAAAGGATGCCAATACACTCCTGGTTGAAGCGATCAAAGATGGCAGCCCTGATTTAAAAATTGAACAGCCGCTGATTGTTTATAATGAAAATAATGAATACACGAAAGAAATAAGAGAGATTTTATATGGAGAGTCATGAGCATTATTTTTATGTCCTAACTTGTGTCGATGGAACTTTATATGGCGGTTATACCAATAATCTTGAACGAAGGATTAAACTCCATAACGAGGGAAAAGGGGCAAAATATACACGAGGCAGGGGACCTGTCACACTAACCTTTTCTAAATGCTACGAAAACAAAAGTGAAGCAATGAGAGCGGAATATCAGTTTAAACAATTAACACGCAAGCAAAAGTTAGAATTAATCATCAGAGAGACGGGGGATGACAATGTGGCAGCAGAAGAGCTTTGAAAATGAAGAGCAAAAAGGAATCCTTTATCTTGTTCCTACTCCCATCGGAAATTTGGAGGATATGAGCTACAGGGCGGTAAGAATTTTAAAAGAGGCAGATTTGATCGCTGCAGAAGACACCAGGAATACGAAAAAGCTGCTGCATTACTTTGAAATTGACACTCAAATTGTCAGTTATCATGAGCATAATAAGGAATCGAGCGGAGAAAAGCTTATTCAAAAGTTAAAGGAAGGGGTAAAAATAGCCTTGGTTAGTGATGCTGGAATGCCGGCTATATCTGACCCCGGTTATGAGCTTGTTAGCGGAGCGATTAGTGAAAAAGTGGCTGTTGTCCCCCTTCCAGGTGCCAATGCAGCACTTACGTCATTAATTGCATCAGGACTATCGTGCCAGCCTTTTTATTTTTATGGCTTTCTTCATCGTAATAAGCGAGAGAAACTGGAACAATTAGAGGCTTTAAAGCACCAACAGGCAACACTTATTTTTTATGAATCACCTCATAGGCTGAAGGAGACCTTGACACTTATGGAGCAGGTTTTTGGCAGCCGAGAAATAGCCTTGTGCCGGGAGCTGACGAAAAAGTTTGAAGAGTTTATTAGAGGCAGTCTTCAGGATGTGATTCAGTGGGCTAATGAGGATGAAATCCGCGGGGAATTTTGTCTGATTGTCCAAGGTTCCAACGATCAAGAGGCTGGTCAAGAGGAGTGGTGGACAGATCTGACAATGGAGGAACATGTTAATCATTATATTTCAGTGAAACAGCTTACCTCCAAGGAGGCGGTTAAACAAACAGCAAAAGACCGTGGATTACCCAAACGGGAAGTTTACCAGGCATACCATATCGACGAGTAGCAAAGCGCAGGGCGCCTAGCAAAGAAGCTAGAAAATAGTAAAACAAAAAGCTCCAGATCCTATTTGGTCTGGAGCCATTTATATAAAAACTTATTTTGCTACTTCAAAATTGTTTTGAATTTCTTTGATTAGCTGTTCTGCACCTTCACGGCTTAAAATTAATTTACCGCCAGCAAGTGTGAAGTTATCATCAGAAACTTCACCAGTGATAGCACAAGTCATATTTGGCTTGTATTTTTTCAAGATAATACGATCGTCATCAACGTAGATTTCAAGAGCATCCTTTTCTGCAATACCAAGTGTACGTCTTAATTCGATTGGAATAACCACACGACCTAACTCATCAACTTTACGAACAATACCTGTAGATTTCATTTTTAGTAATCTCCTCTCGCTACTAAACTATATTTTTTTATCTTTATTAATTCGTCATTATTCGACAAATTTCTTATGAATTCATAATACCAGCGTTTCCCATATCCGTCAATAATTTTATTTTGAAAAAATAGGGAAAAATTTTTCCAGTACTAATTGTTGATTTATCAATGATTCTATGAATGATAATTCATTTCAAAGATATTTATATTAATTTGACAAAACATTTTGAATATAAAATTCGCGGTAATAATTCGACAAAATTCAACAAAAACAGCATTATGCTCAACTATACTCTTCGAATATGGTAAAATTTTTATGGGTGTTATAGGAAAAATCTTATAAATTTTGGTGTTGGGAATCCCTGCGGTTTCTTGCACAAATGTCTATTTTTCGGTATATTTTGATGATAAGAAAGAGAAAAATCAGGCAATACTTGTTAGATGGGGCTTAAAATTCGAGGAGGCATTTAATGATGGAGGAAAAGTTAAAAACCTTTTATTTAACCACACCGATTTATTATCCGAGCGGAAATTTACATATTGGACACGCGTACACGACTGTTGCCGGGGATGCCATGGCCCGTTATAAGCGGATGCGGGGCTATGATGTTATGTATCTAACAGGTACAGATGAGCACGGACAAAAAATTCAGCGGAAGGCTGAAGAGGAGGGAATCACTCCGCAAGAATATGTAGATGGGATTGTCAGCGGCATTAAAGAACTTTGGCAAAAGCTTGATATTTCCTACGATGATTTTATTCGGACAACAGAGGACCGGCACAAGCAGGTTGTCGAAAAGATTTTTGCGAGGCTCTTAGAGCAGGGGGATATTTACCTTGATCAATATGAGGGCTGGTATTGTACACCTTGTGAATCCTTCTTTACTGACCGCCAGCTTGTTGACGGCAATTGTCCTGACTGCGGCCGCCCGGTAGAAAAAGTAAGAGAAGAGTCATACTTTTTCAAAATGAGTAAGTATGTTGACAGGCTCTTGGCATACTATGAGGAAAATCCAGAATTCATTCAGCCGGAGTCCCGCAAGAATGAAATGATTAATAACTTTATCAAACCGGGGCTAGAGGATCTAGCTGTTTCAAGAACGACGTTTGATTGGGGAGTGAAGGTGCCGGGGGATCCAAAGCATGTTATCTATGTGTGGATTGACGCTCTGTCCAATTATATTACGGCCCTTGGGTATGGAACGGAAAACGATTCTAAATATTTAAGATACTGGCCCGCTGATGTTCATTTGGTTGGAAAGGAAATTGTCCGATTCCACACGATTTATTGGCCGATTATGTTAATGGCGCTGGACCTTCCGCTTCCAAAGAAAGTTTTTGCCCACGGCTGGCTTTTGATGAAGGATGGGAAAATGTCGAAATCAAAGGGAAATGTTGTGGACCCTGTGACATTAATAGACCGTTACGGCCTTGATGCCCTTCGCTATTATTTACTAAGGGAAGTTCCGTTTGGGGCGGATGGAGTATTTACGCCAGAAGGATTTGTCGAAAGAATTAACTTTGATTTAGCCAACGACCTTGGAAATTTGTTAAATCGTACGGTTGCGATGATTGAGAAATATTTTGCCGGGGAGATTCCTGATTATGCAGGCTCAGTCGGTGAATTTGATGAGTCATTGCTGAAGGTTAATCATGAAACGGTTGCAAAATATGAAGAAGCAATGGAAAAAATGGAATTCTCCGTGGCGCTGACTTCCATATGGCAATTAGTCAGCAGAACAAATAAATATATTGATGAAACGCAGCCATGGACGCTGGCGAAGGATGAGGCTAAGAACGGCGAGCTGGCAAGTGTAATGGTTTATTTAGCAGAATCATTACGTAGAACCGCTGTCCTTCTGAAACCATTCTTGACAAAGACACCTGGCGGAATCTTCAAGCAGCTGGGAATTCAAGATGAGTCTCTTCAAACTTGGGAAAGCCTTGAAACTTTCGGATTGATCCCGAGCGGCACAAAGGTGGCAAAGGATGCTCCGTTATTTCCAAGATTAGAAATTGCTGAAGAGGTTGATTTTATTAAAACAAAAATGCAAGGCGGTACAACAGAAGCTCAAGCTGCAGAGGAAAAAAAGGAAGAAAAGCCGGAAGAGCTTAATGAAATCTCTATTGATGATTTTATGAAAATTGATTTACGAGTAGCTGAGGTAATCGAAGCAGAGCCTGTTAAAAAGGCTGATAAGCTATTAAAGCTGCAGCTTGATCTCGGCTTCGAGAAGCGCCAGGTTGTATCAGGAATTGCCCAATATTATAAACCGGAAGAGTTAGTTGGGCGGAAGGTTATCTGCATTACCAACTTAAAACCGGTTAAGCTTCGCGGCGAGTTATCTCAAGGAATGATTTTGGCTGGATCTAAAGATGGCCAGCTGTCACTGGCAACAGTAGATCAATCCCTGCCTAATGGAGCAAAAGTGAAGTAATATAGCAATAATAAGCTGCAGTGCTCCATACAGGTGCTGCAGCTTTTCTACATAAAAATGTTTCACGTGGAACAAATTTCTTGTTATTTCTGTTTTTTCATTCATGATTAGACATTTTATTAAAGGGTACGTTTAAAAGTGACTATTGATTTATCAAGGTAAGTGAAACGGAAATAACCTTATGCAGTTTAACACAATCGATAAAAAAGGGGATTTTTTTATGCTATTTGACACACATGCCCATTTAAATGACGAGCAGTATAAGGATGATTTACAAGAAGTAATTGAAAGGGCGCAAAATGAGGGAGTATCTAACATGGTTGTTGTCGGCTTTGACCGTCCGACAATTGAAAAGGCTATGGAACTTGCCGAGCGCTATGAGTTTATTTATGCCTGTATAGGCTGGCATCCTGTTGATGCCATTGATATGACTGAGGCGGACTTATTGTGGATTGAAGAATTATCTGCCCATCCAAAGGTGGTAGCCCTAGGGGAAATGGGGCTGGATTATCATTGGGATAAATCGCCAAAGGATATTCAAAAAGAGGTCTTTAGACAGCAAATCCGCTTGGCTAAAAAAGTGAAGCTGCCGATTGTGATCCATAACCGCGAGGCAACAGCGGATATAGTTGAAATTTTAAAAGAGGAGGGGGCAGAGGAAGTTGGGGGAATCATGCATTGCTTTAGCGGCAGTCCTGAAATTGCTAAGGAATGTATCAAAATGAATTTTTACATTTCACTTGGAGGTCCAGTTACCTTTAAAAATGCCAAAAAGCCAAAGGAAGTGGCTGCCGAAGTTCCATTGGATAAGCTGCTCATTGAGACGGATTGTCCGTATTTAGCTCCACACCCGTTCCGAGGAAAGCGCAATGAACCAGGGTATGTCAAACTGGTTGCTGAGCAAATTGCTGAAATAAAGGGAGTGCCTGTCGAAGAAATTGCTGAAGCAACGGCACGTAATGCAAAAAAATTATTCGCCATAAAATGATAAAGGATTTTGTCGAAAGGGTAAGAAGCTTGTCCTAATATTTTCTAAAAACAAAAAGTTCTACACGCCTTCTTTTCCACATAGGATAACCATGTCGATAAGTTTGCCTTTGCAATATTTCCAATATTGTGCATAATTAGAAATACGTTCACAGGGCATGCAAGGGTTAACAGTCGACCGTCTGATTCTTAAATATTTTCTCCAGGGAAAAGGAGGCGTTTTTCATCGTATTCAGTAACATGAAAAGCCTGTTTTCCAAGTCTTTGAGCGGGAAGAATGCGGCCATTCTGTTTACTAGTTTCATAGTATTGTTGACAGCACTTGGTGTTTTCTTTTTTGAAGGATCCAAGAAAACAGTTGCCATCACTTTGAATGGTGATGAAAAGGTTGTAAAAACACATGCAGGGACAGTTGAAGAATTACTGGATGAACTGGATGTAGCCGCTCACTCAAAAGACTACTTGCACCCAAAGGCTCATAATAAGGTGACAGAAAACCTTAAAGTCGTTTGGAAGCAAGCGAAGCAGGTAACCATTGTCAAGGACAACGAGGGTAAAACGATTTGGACTACAGCCGGGTCTGTGGCTGAACTCCTAAATGAGCAGAAGATTGTATTGAATGAACATGACAAAATCACACCTAGACCGCAGACAGCCATCGATAGTAAGATGACAATCGGCATACATACTGCCTTTCGTCTAAACCTAGTTGACGGCGGAGAAAAGAAAAGCGTGTGGTCTACTTCGACTACGGTCGCTGACTTTTTAACACAACAGGGGATTGAACTTTCTGAACTAGACCGAGTTGAACCGACTCTAACCGAAACAATCAAGGAAAACGGTTCCGTTAACGTCATTCGCGTCGAAAAAGTCACCGATGTAGTGGAAGAGCCTATTGACTTTGCTGTTATTACAAAAAAGGATGACCGCTTGCCAAAAGGGAAAGAAAAAATCATCTCTCAAGGTAAGCAAGGGCTTGTTTCAAAACAATACGAAGTAGTTTTAGAAAACGGCAAAGAAGTTTCCCGAAAGTTAATCAATCAACAGACCATTGCTGATACAAAAGATCGGGTAGTAGCTGTTGGCACGAAGGAAACAGAGGTGCAGGTTTCCCGTGGTACGGAAACAGGGGCAGAATATTATGTTACGGCAACAGCCTATACGGCGTATTGTAACGGCTGTTCCGGGCGTACTGCGACGGGATTCAATCTGCGTGCTAATCCAAATGCTAAAGTGATTGCCGTGGATCCTAGTGTCATTCCGCTTGGAACAAAGGTGTATGTTGAAGGGTATGGTTATGCTGTTGCAGGCGATACAGGCGGGGCAATTAAAGGGTATAAAATTGATTTATTTATGTCATCTAAATCTGATGCATATCGCTGGGGACGGAAAAAAGTAAAAATAAAAATTTTAAAGTAGGTTTATTTAATCTAGCTTCAGCGCCTAGCTCCTCGAGGTCACAAGCCAAGCCGTCCAAAGGCGAAAAAACCTTTCGGCCGTTTCCACTTGTGCTTATCGGGGCTAGACAAGGCGCTTCAGCTTTTTAGTGTGCAGAGGGCTCATAGTCCTCTGCATTTTGCTTTTTTGTTGTCTAGCGCAAGTACCCTGGCGGCCAGTGCACTTGCGCTTTCAGTGTAAACTTAATTATACTTTATTGTATGAATCGTTTCAGTAATATAGACGATGGACATTACAAAAATGTTTCAGTTTTTTTTCAATTTTTAAATTTTTTGGAGGAATAATGCGTATTCAAGAAATAATTGTTGTGGAAGGCAAGGATGATACAACAGCGATTAGAAGGGCTGTTGATGCTGATACAATTGAAACAAACGGTTCAGCCGTAAATCAAATGACAATCGAAAAGGTTAAACGCGCACAAGAAACAAGAGGAGTGATTATTTTTACTGACCCGGATTATCCTGGTGAAAAAATCAGAAAAACAATTGCTGCCGAGGTACCGGGCTGTAAACATGCTTTTTTACCTAAAGAAGCAGCCGTTGCCAAAAGCGGACGGGGCGTTGGAGTAGAACACGCCAGTCCTGAGGCAATCATAGAAGCCTTAAAGGATGCCCAGCTGATGAGGGAAGACATTGCGGAAGAGATTACCCCGGAGGATCTAATTACAGCAGGGTTAGTTGGCGGACCAGGAGCGAAAGAGCGGCGCATTCATTTAGGTAAATTGTTAAAAATAGGATATACAAACGGAAAACAGCTTCATAAGCGATTAATGATGTTTCAAGTGAGCAAACAAGAGTTTGTCGATGCATTGGCGGCTGTTCGTCAGGAGGAAGCAAGGAATGGATAAAGATATTGCCACCCCGGTGAGAACACGGGCAATCTTAGAAAAATACGGTTTTTCTTTTAAGAAAAGTCTTGGACAAAACTTTTTAATTGATACAAATATATTAAAAAAAATCGTTAGCTTTGCCGAACTTACCGATCAGTCTGGTGCTATTGAGATCGGGCCTGGAATTGGGGCGCTTACAGAACAGCTGGCACGCATTAGCAAAAAGGTGGTTGCGTTCGAGATTGACCAAAGGCTTCTGCCCATTTTGGCGGATACATTAGGACCGTATGATAATGTGAAAGTTATACATAACGATGTGTTAAAGGCCGATGTTAAGCAGGTAATTGGAGAAGAGTTCCCGGAATTTGAGGATATTATGGTTGTTGCAAATTTACCCTATTATGTGACAACACCAATTATTATGAAACTGCTTGAAGAGGCTTTGCCAATTAGAGGAATCGTCTGTATGCTGCAAAAAGAGGTGGCGGACCGAATTTCCGCCCAGCCTGGGACGAAGGACTATGGCTCGCTTTCGATTGCTGTACAGTACTATACAGAGGCTGAGACGGTCATGATTGTTCCTAAAACTGTTTTTGTCCCACAGCCGAATGTCGATTCCGCTGTGATCAGGCTGACAAGAAGAGAAAGTCCAGCCGTCAATGTTAAGGATGAACAATTCTTCTTTCAAGTAACACGGGCAAGCTTTGCTCAGCGAAGAAAAACCCTGCTGAATAATTTAACAAGCCAGCTCCCTGATGGCAAACAAAAAAAGGAAGAGATCCTCGAGGCATTAAAAGCGAGCGAAATTGAACCATCCAGAAGAGGTGAGACTCTTTCAATAGCTGAATTTGCCCGGTTAAGCAACCAACTATATCCGTATTTTCACTAGACCTTTTTAAAGGTCTTTTTTTGTTGATTTTTTCACGTGGACATTCACCGCTGCATAGCCTATGGAAAGAAACCTTATTCAAGGCCTTATTTGCTGGTCTAATTTGGAGTGAAGGCAGTGGATATAAAAATAAACGATATTGTCGGCAGACGTTCATACAATTGTGACCTCTTGTTTCGCGTGATTGATATACAAACAATAAACGGCCAGAAGGTTGCATTTTTATATGGGGAAGACTTTCGCCTGTGTGCAGATGCTCCATACAATGATTTAATGTTGATTAATCCTAGTGAAAGGCAAAAGCTTTCAAAGGAGTATAGGACACTCGAAGAACAGTCCTTAAGGCTGTTTACACAGGATGTTGACCTGCTGAGGGAGAGGCAGGAATATGAAGCGACAGGCGGTTATGTAAAATCGAGCAGCTATTTTCAAATACCCGGAAAGGTGCTTCATCTTGACGGGGACCCATCTTATTTAAAAAAATGTATGACCCTTTATGAAAAAGTCGGTGTGCCTGTTTTAGGAATTCATTGTAATGAAAAAGAAATGCCAGCTAAAATCGGCGGATTGATAGACTATTACCGGCCTGACATTATTGTCATTACAGGTCATGATGCCTATTCTAAAGCAAAGGGGAAGATAACAGATATTAATGCGTATCGCCATTCAAAACATTTTGTGCAAACGGTCAAAGAGGCCCGCAAAAAAGTACCTCATTTAGATCAATTAGTTATTTTTGCAGGTGCCTGCCAATCCCACTTTGAATCGCTCATACACGCAGGGGCTAACTTTGCCAGTTCACCCTCAAGAATAAACATACATGCCCTGGACCTAGTTTATATCGTAGCAAAAATAAGCTTTACTCCATTTATGGAGCGGATTAATGTTTGGGACGTCCTAAGGAATACTCTTACAGGTGAGAAAGGATTAGGCGGAATTGAAACAAGAGGCGTTCTAAGAACCGGAATGCCTTATAACCCAGTTCAAGATGATGAAGAATAAAAAAAGGGGGGGCAGAATATAAATTCCATTTCCATTACTCTGCTCCCCGCTTTTTTATTTTTTTCAGGTTACATATTTCCGACAATTAAGGCAATGATAAGAAATGTTGAAATTTAGAAATAAAAGTAGAATAAAATATATTGACAAACTTTTTGTTGGACTGATATAATTTATATTTTTGTTTGACAGGATTGTGTCAGTGTGTTATACTTTACATTAGTGAGGTGGACCGAATGACTAAAACCTTAGCGGATATCAAAAAGGCCCTGGATTCAAATTTAGGGAAGAGATTGTTGCTAAAGGCAAATGGAGGACGTCGGAAAACAATTGAACGTTCAGGTGTACTTGCCGAAACTTACCCTTCTGTTTTTGTAATTGAATTAGATCAGGAGGAAAATGCTTTTGAACGAGTTTCCTACAGCTATGCTGATGTGCTGACGGAAACAGTCCAAATTACCTTCTATGAAGATGCAGCAGGACATGCAGCGTTAAGTTAGAATATAAGCAATGGGCAGCAGTAAACATATGTTTACTGCTTTTTGCTTATTCTTAAGGAAGAAAGGCTGAAGCGCTATATAGCTATTTTTGGCTATAATGAAAGTTATGTATAATCCCCATACTAAAGATACTGTGGTAAGGAAGGGGTTGTTTAAGTGGGCAGAAGAAGAGGCATTATGTCCGATCAGTTTAAGGAAGAGCTGGCGAAGGATCTTGGCTTTTACGAAGTTGTTCAAAGAGAGGGATGGGGCGGTATTCGCGCCAGAGATGCAGGGAATATGGTGAAACGAGCGATAGAACTTGCAGAACAGCAAATTGCAGGTCGGGGCCCTCAATAATCTTAGTCCTTGAAGGCGTTATAAGCTATTCAATAAACAAACAATTTACCACAGCTAGGCCGGGGAATTTTCTCCGGTCTTTATGTTTTTTAAATGTGTTAAAGTAATTGATATTTGTAAATATGATGATAAAGCGGGAATCAACATATTAACACCAGGGAGAATGACTTTTTTCATTGGAAAACTAATGATAAAATATTAAATTTAACAGGAATCAATAATCTACGTCTTACATTGTACATTTTGTGGTAAAATAGGACAAAAAATGAAGCGGAAAAAAAGTAGGTGGACGAGCGTGAAGCTTTTAGTCAAAGCACCGGCTAAAATAAATTTAGCATTGGATGTTTTACATAAACGGCCTGATGGATATCATGAGGTTGAGATGATTATGACCACGATTGATTTAGCAGATCGAGTGGAGCTTTCTTTATTAAATCAGGATAAAATACATATTCTTTCCCACAATCGATACGTTCCAGACGATCAGCGTAATTTAGCCTTTCAAGCTGCACAGTTGTTAAAGGATCGTTTTCAAGTAAAAAAGGGTGTCGTCATTACCATTGAAAAAACGATTCCGGTTGCTGCTGGGCTTGCAGGAGGAAGCAGTGATGCTGCTGCCACGTTGAGAGGTTTAAATAAGCTGTGGGATCTTGGCTTAACTTTAGAGGAGCTGGCGGAGCTTGGAAGTGAAATTGGTTCTGATGTATCATTTTGTGTGTATGGCGGTACAGCTTTAGCCAAAGGAAGAGGAGAAATTATTACGGAACTGCCTGCACCTCCTACGTGCTGGGTCATCCTCGCAAAGCCGTTCATTGGCGTTTCTACAGCTGAAGTCTATAGAAAGCTGAATATCAGCGGGACCGAGCATCCGGATATTGGCGCCATGATTGAAGCGATTCAGCATCACGATTATCAAAAGGTTTGTAACAATGTTGGTAATGTATTAGAAGACGTCACATTAAACCTTCACCCTGAAGTGGCACAGATAAAGGAACAGATGAAACGTTTTGGTGCAGATGCCGTTCTTATGAGCGGCAGCGGTCCGACAGTTTTTGGACTTGTTCAGCATGACTCGAGGATGCATCGAATTTATAACGGTTTAAGAGGATTTTGTGACCAGGTTTTTGCAGTAAGAATGCTTGGGGAAAGACACACACTTGATTAAAAGCGCACATTAATAGTATTCTTTAATTAGAATATACGGTTTTGAATGGAAAAGGGGCGGAGCGCCGCATAATAGAATTAGTTTAGCCAAGTTGAGCGAAGATTATTTTTTGCAGACTTGATTAAAGTTAATCCTAGCCCTGCCCGCACCGCCTTATTGGCAAGGCGTAGAGCGCTGAATAAATTTCCATAGTAAAAGTGGCGTAGAGCGCCATACCGGTTTTGGAGGATTGTTATGAAATTTCGCCGCAGTGAACGTTTGATTGATATGACAAATTATTTACTGGATCATCCGCGCCAGTTAGTGCCGCTTACCTTTTTTGCCGAGCGTTATTCATCTGCAAAGTCCTCTATCAGTGAGGATTTGGCCATTGTGAAGGAAACATTTGAGCAAAGAGGAATCGGCACGCTGCAAACCGTTCCTGGTGCTGCTGGCGGGGTAAAGTTTTTTGTGAAAGTCAGCATGGAAGAAGCAAAACCTTTTGTAAAAGAACTTTGTGAGTTAATTGCGGACCCTGAGCGGCTGTTACCTGGCGGGTATTTGTATATGACAGATATTTTAGGGAACCCCCAGGTTGTGCAAAATGCTGGCCGAATTATTGCATCAGCCTATGCTGATACAAAGATTGATGTCGTATTGACGATTGCAACAAAAGGAATACCGCTCGCTTATGCCGTTGCCAGCCAGTTAAATGTTCCGGTTGTCATGGTAAGAAGGGACAGTAAGGTAACAGAGGGACCGACAGTAAGCATTAATTATGTTTCTGGTTCAGCTAAGAGAATCCAGACGATGGTACTCTCAAAGAGAAGCATTAAGCACGACTCTAATGTATTAATTGTTGATGACTTTATGAAGGCCGGCGGTACTGTCATTGGGATGATCAGCATGCTTGAGGAATTTAATGCTCATTTAGCCGGGATTGCTGTCTTAGTCGAAGCAGAAAAGACAGAAGAGCGTCTTGTTGACGATTATTTATCGCTTGTCAAATTATCAGATGTTGATGTAAAAGAAAAAAAGATTAATGTTCATGAAGGAAATTATTTTACAAAGTAGAGTGGGGGAAATCACAATGAAGTATGTACAAACAAATCAAGCACCAGCTGCCATTGGTCCATATTCACAAGGAATTATCGCAGGAAATATGTTTTACAGCTCAGGTCAAATTCCTCTGACAGCAGAAGGCACGCTTATCGGGGGCGGAATTAAAGAACAGACACACCAAGTATTTCAAAATTTAAAGGGTCTACTTGAGGCTGCAGGTGCATCACTAGAAACAGTGGTAAAGGCAACCGTGTTTATTAAAAATATGGATGAATTTGCAGACCTTAATGAAGTATATAGTGAATACTTCTCAGCTCATAAACCAGCACGCTCCTGTGTCGAAGTTGCCCGGTTACCAAAAGATGTGTTAGTTGAAATCGAAGTCATTGCATTAATCAAATAAAAATAAAAGAATAAAAAATCATCCTTTTTCTATGTTTATTCCTGCGTTTTGTTAAATATAAGCCAGTTTTTACAAATGTTCACTATTTCGGCTTTATTTTTCAAAAAAATTTAAAAATAAAGAAGGAATGCAGGCGGGTATTGTTGAATTATTAAACTAGCTTGTTATCATTAGGAAAAGGGTGTGAGCACATGGAAGTAACTGACGTAAGATTACGCCGCGTAAATACGGATGGTCGTATGCGGGCAATTGCTTCAATCACTTTAGATAATGAATTCGTTGTCCACGACATTCGTGTAATTGATGGCAACAACGGTTTATTTGTCGCAATGCCAAGCAAACGTACTCCTGATGGGGAATTCCGCGATATCGCGCATCCTATTAATTCAGGAACACGCGGAAAAATCCAAGAAGCTGTATTGGCTGAGTACCACCGCTTAGGTGAATTAGAAGTAGAATTTGAAGAAGCCGGAGCTTCCTGAGGATCGAAAACAACTAGGGCCTTTCTTCTCTGAAGGCTCTTTTTATTGTGCAAAAAATGAAACCTATGTAAATGATACACCTCGAAATACCCCCCGCTATTATTCTTCAACGATAAAAAATGGCAAATTTGTCCTACTGTCGTTCATTCCTTGAAATGAGTCTCCGTTTACGATAATATTTTATAATGGATAAAAAGGATAAAATGGAGGACTGTCCATGTCTAATCGTTATGCTGTGATTTTAGCCGCCGGACAAGGAACGCGGATGAAATCAAAGCTTTATAAAGTTTTACACCCAGTATGCGGCAAACCGATGGTTCAGCATGTAGTGGACCAAGTGAAAGAGCTTAATATAGAAGAAATGGTCACCATTATTGGCCATGGTGCTGAAAAGGTAAAAGCACAATTAGGTGACACGTCTCAATACGCATTGCAGGAGAAGCAGCTTGGTACAGCCCATGCTGTTATGCAGGCTGAGGGAGATTTAGCAGGGAAAGAAGGAGTGACTATTGTTGTCTGCGGCGACACGCCATTAATCAAAGCAAAAACAATGGAAGCGCTCTTTAAGCAGCATGAAGAGACAGGCGCGAAAGCAACCATTCTTACGGCAAGAATTGCAGATCCAACTGGTTACGGGCGTATTGTTCGAAACGAGAACGGTCATGTTGAAAAAATTGTCGAGCATAAAGATGCTTCGGATAGCGAGCGGGAAATTAACGAAATCAATACCGGAACGTACTGCTTTGACAATATTGCCTTATTTGAAGCGTTAAAAAATGTTTCAAATGATAATGTGCAAGGGGAATACTATTTACCAGATGTCATTGAAATTTTGAAAAAACAAGGGGAAATCGTTTCCGCCTTCCAGACAGATGATTTTGATGAAACCTTAGGGGTAAATGACCGAGTTGCTTTGGCAGAGGCAGAGCGGATTATGCGTGCTCGTATTAACGAAGGTCATATGCGTAACGGTGTAACCATCATCGACCCAGAAAACACTTATATTGAAGCTGAAGTGACAATTGGCCAGGATACAGTGATTTATCCAGGAACGATAATAAAAGGCAGCACAATAATAGGTGGAGATTGCCAGATTGGCCCTCATTCTGAAATAGAGTCTTGCAAAGTTGGCGATGGCACAGTAATCCGGCAATCGGCTGCATTTAAAAGCTTAATTGGTGACCAGGTTAATATTGGACCTTTTGCCCATATTCGCCCTGAATCAGAGCTTCAAAATGATGTAAAAGTGGGCAACTTTGTTGAAATTAAAAAGGCTGTTTTTGGAACTGGAAGCAAAGCCTCCCACTTAAGTTATATTGGGGACGCTGAAGTCGGAAGCGGTGTAAATATTGGCTGCGGTTCTATTACCGTAAACTATGATGGAAAGAATAAATTCTTAACCAAAATTGAAGACGATGTCTTTATTGGCTGTAATTCAAATTTAGTAGCTCCTGTTACAATCGGCAAAGGGGCATATGTGGCAGCCGGTTCAACCATTACAAAGGACGTACCTGGAAAGGCATTGTCGATCGCCCGTGCACATCAAGTGAATAAGGAAAATTACGTAAACAAGTTAAATCTAAAGAAATAAGACTATTAACGGAGGGCCACCATGTCAAATCAATATTTAGATCCAAAAATAAAGCTATTTAGTTTAAACTCCAATCAGCCGTTGGCGCAGGAAATTGCAAAAGAAATCGGTGTTGAACTAGGAAGATGTTCTGTACACAGATTCAGTGACGGAGAAATTCAAATTAACATCGAGGAAAGTGTCCGCGGCTGCAATGTATACGTCATTCAATCCACCAGCCAGCCGGTCAATGAAAACCTAATGGAATTATTAATCATGATTGATGCATTAAAACGAGCATCAGCGAAAACGATTAATATTGTTATGCCGTATTACGGATATGCCCGTCAGGACCGGAAAGCACGTGCCCGTGAGCCAATTACTGCGAAATTAGTAGCGAACCTGCTTGAGACTGCGGGTGCAACACGAGTTCTGACACTTGATTTACACGCGCCACAAATCCAAGGTTTCTTCGACATTCCAATTGATCACTTAATGGGTGTGCCGATTTTATCTGATTATTTTAAAAACCGTCAATTAAACGGTGACATTGTAGTAGTTTCTCCTGACCATGGCGGTGTAACACGGGCAAGGAAAATGGCGGAGCGCCTAAAAGCGCCAATCGCTATTATTGACAAACGCCGTCCAAGACCGAATGTAGCAGAAGTAATGAATATTGTCGGTAATATCGAAGGGAAAATTGCCATTTTGATTGATGATATTATTGATACTGCCGGTACTATTACGCTTGCAGCCAATGCACTCGTAGAAAATGGGGCGAAAGAAGTGTATGCCAGCTGTACCCATCCAGTATTGTCTGGCCCGGCAATTGAACGGATTCAAAATTCAAAAATTAAGGAATTAGTTGTAACGAATTCCATTGCGCTTGCGGAAGAGAAAAAGATTGAAAAAATTAAAAGTTTATCAGTGGCACCGTTAATCGCGGAGGCTATTATTCGGATTCATGAAGAGCAGTCTGTAAGCACCTTGTTTGACTAAGTTCCATTCCAGTTCACTGCTCGTAAAGTATTTCGATAACTGGGACTATAGTTTTCCGTTTTAAAAATATGTTTAGACCTTCCTGTTTTAGGGCATTTTTATAAAGATGACTTTTTAAAAAAATAGGAAGGTGACAAACTCATGAGTACTGTTTTACAAGCAAAAGAGCGGAAGGAATTACGACGGTCAGAACTTAGAAAGATTCGCGACAATGGAAATATCCCTGCAGTCGTATACGGTGCAAAGGTTGATAGCAAACCGGTGTTTGTCAGTTCGGCAGACTTAACAAAAACGATTCGAATGGTAGGCAGGAATGGAATTATTTCTTTAGATGTTGATGGCAATAAAGTAGATGTCATTTTATCGGACTATCAAGAGGATTGTATTAAACGAGATATTATTCATGTTGATTTTTTAGCGGTCGATAAATCCTCGAAAATTACAGTAAACGTGAGGCTTGTTTTAACCGGAGAGGCTGCCGGTGTAAAGGACGGCGGTGTCTTGCAGCAACCGCTTCATGAAGTATCGATTACTACAACACCAGACAATATACCGCCGCAAATTGAGATGGATGTTTCAAACCTTCAGGTGGGCGAGACAGCATCGATTTCTGATCTCCTTCATCAGGGTGATTTTACCATCAACCATGAAGAGGATGAAGTAATTGCTTCCATCCTGCCGCCGAAGCAGGAAGAGGAAATTGACGCCGGCGAGCAGCAAGAAGGCGGCCATCCTGATAATGAAGAAGGCAGAGAAACTGAACCAGTAGGGAAAGAGTAGAAACAGTAGAGGCTTTAGCTATCAGGCATTCATAGAAATACAGACGTAACCTAACAAGGTTACGTCTTTTATCCATTTTAAATACAGGAGATTAAAATGTTTCGGAAAATTTTAAAAAGACTGGCTAAAGCGGAAGAGGGAGAGGGCCAAGGTAAAATGAAGGTAATCGTCGGTTTAGGCAATCCGGGAAAACAATATGAAAACACTAGGCATAATGTCGGCTTTGAGGTTGTAGAAGAACTATCTAACCGTTTGAACATACCGCTGACACAGGCCAAATTTAAAGGGCAGTATGGAATTGGAATGGCTGGCGGGCAGAAGATTCTGCTGTTGAAACCGTTGACATACATGAATCTATCCGGTGAGTCAATTAGAGCTGTGACAGATTATTATCAAATCGATTTAGAAGATTTACTGGTCATTTATGATGATCTAGATTTACCGGCAGGGAAAATCCGCCTAAGACAAAAAGGGAGTCCTGGCGGGCATAATGGAATAAAATCAACTGTCGCCCATTTAGGGACGCAAGTGTTTAACCGCATTCGTATTGGTATTGATCGTCCGGAAAATGGAATGAGTGTTCCAGATTACGTACTGGGCCGCTTCCGTCCTGATGAACAGTCTTCTATTCAAGAAGCAGTGAAAAAAAGTGCAGATGCGTGTGAGGCATGGCTTGATAAGCCCTTTTTACAAGTTATGAATGAATACAATCAGTAATTTGTTCATTATACAAGCCTCTGATTCATACAATAGAGAAATATCAGCGGGTGATCATGAATAAGTTCCTCCTACAAAGCTCATACTAGTAAAGTAAATGAGAGACTTAGGAGGGATTGTGTGGCCATCCATTACCATTGCCGTCATTGCGGCACAAAACTTGGCAGACTTGAGCAGTCATCGGTCCACTCAGAAGCACTTGGGCTTCATACATTAACAGAGCAAGAGAGACAGGATATGGTCACGTATGACTCGTCGGGTGATATTCATATCACGGCTATTTGCGAAGACTGTCAGGAATCGTTAGAGCGGAATCCCGATTACCATCAATACGATTTCCTTATTCATTAAACCAGGCTTTGGATGAACCTCCAAAGCGTTTTTCTATTTGCTATTATATGAAAATTATTTCTTTTAATCTTTATAAAAGGATATACGAAAAAAGTTAAATTACAACCGAGAAAAGCGGGGAATACCGCTTATTCTACTTAGGGAGGTGGAGAACCTTTGAAGGGTCTAAAATCATTATTTCTTCATCAAGAGGATATTCGTGCTTGTATAGCAGGTGTGGACGGTGGCTTAAAAGAACAATTAATAGCCGGGTTATCAGGTTCTGCACGGACAGTCTTAACATCTGCCCTTTATGAACAAATGAAGCGGCCGATTCTGCTCGTTACCCATAATCTATTACAGGCACAAAAACTCTATGATGATCTTGTAAATCTAGTAAGTGAGAAGGAAGTATATTTATTTCCGGCAAATGAATTAATTGCCGCTGAGTTGAGCGTTGCCAGTCCAGAATTGAAGGCGCAAAGAATTGAGGCCTTAAATTACTGGAGCAAGCAGAAACAAGGAATTTTAATAGTTCCAATCTCCGGCTTAAAGAAAATCCTGCCGCCTAAAGACTTGTGGCAAAAATATCAGCTCTCTTATAAAGTCGGAGAAGATATCGATACAGATCAACTATTAAATACATTGGTGGTAATGGGGTACATACGCCAGGAAATGGTAACGACACCAGGGGAATTTAGTGTAAGAGGCGGAATTATCGATATTTATCCGCTTACGGAAGCAAACCCGCTAAGAATGGAACTATTTGATACAGAAATTGAATCAATCCGTTATTTTTCTCTAGAGGATCAACGTTCCAAAGAAAAGGTCTCAGAAGTGTTAATCGGACCGGCAACAGAACTGCTGCTAGAGCCGGAGAACTACAGTCGGATTGTAGAAAAACTGGAGCATGGTTTAGCAGGAAGTTTACGGAAAGTGAAAGATGAAAAAGCCAAATTGCAGCTTTCCCAGAATATCAGTTTTGAATTAGAGCAGTTAAAAAATAATCAAAGACCAGATCAAGTCTTTAAATACATGTCGTTGGCATATGAAAACCCTAATAGTTTACTAGATTATCTGCCGACAAATGGCCTAGTAATGATTGATGAAATAAGCCGAGTGCAGGAAATGAATGATTCACTGGTGAAAGAGGAAGCGGAATGGTATACATCGCTCTTAAGTGAAGGCCAAATTATTCACGATCTTCATATTTCTCACAATCTGCAGACACTTATGCAAAAAGGCGATTTTCCAATCCTGTACTTATCATTATTTTTACGGCATGTCGCTAATACCAACCCGCAAAATATTATAAATGTTTCCTGTAAGCAAATGCAGAACTTTCACGGACAGATGCATCACTTAAAGTCAGAAATTGACCGCTGGATTAAAGGGAATTTTGCAGTTGTTTTCCTTGGACCAGATGCAGAGAGGGTAAAAAAGTTAGAAAGAGTTCTTGAAGACTATGAAATCCCTGCAAGTATTGTAGATGCCAATCAGCAGATGCTGCCTGGTAAAGTTCAAATTGTAAAAGGCAGTTTGCAAACAGGCTTCGAACTGGCACTTCAAAGGATTGCTGTTATTACGGAAGAAGAGCTTTTTAATAAGCGTGCAAAAAAATCAGTCAGCCGCCAAAAGCTATCGAATGCAGAAAGAATCAAAAGCTATTCGGAGCTTAAAATCGGTGATTATGTTGTCCATGTGAATCATGGAATTGGTAAATATCTAGGGATTGAGACGCTGGTCATTAACGGCATTCATAAAGACTACCTTCATATCCGCTACCAGGGTTCTGACAAGCTGTATGTCCCAGTGGAACAAATTGATTTAGTTCAGAAATATGTCGGATCAGAAGGTAAGGAACCTAAGGTTTATAAACTTGGCGGCAGCGATTGGAAGAAGGTAAAGAAGAAGGTTCAGTCCTCTGTTGAAGATATTGCCGATGATTTAATCAAGTTATATGCAGAACGAGAAGCAGCTGTAGGTTTCGGCTATTCTCCGGATGGTGATTTGCAGCGGGAGTTTGAAGCAAGCTTCGCTTATCAGGAAACAGAAGACCAATTGCGATCCATTCATGAAATTAAAAAGGATATGGAGCGTCCACGTCCAATGGACCGCTTACTCTGCGGAGATGTTGGTTATGGAAAAACAGAGGTAGCGATCCGAGCTGCCTTCAAAGCGATTGCCGACGGAAAACAGGTAGCCTTTTTGGTGCCTACCACGATCTTAGCACAGCAGCATTTTGAGACACTAAGAGAGCGTTTCCAGGAATTTCCAATCAATATCGGTTTATTAAGCCGCTTCCGTTCAAAAAAGCAGCAGACAGAAACATTAAAAGGATTGAAGGCGGGGTCAGTAGATATCGTCGTTGGTACCCATCGCCTGCTTTCAAAGGATATTGTTTATCGTGATTTAGGGCTGCTGATTATTGATGAAGAGCAGCGTTTTGGTGTGACTCATAAGGAAAAAATTAAGAAGCTAAAAACCAATGTGGATGTGTTGACATTAACCGCCACTCCAATTCCAAGAACGCTGCATATGTCAATGCTTGGGGTTCGTGATTTATCCGTCATTGAAACGCCGCCGGAAAATCGCTTTCCCGTGCAAACATATGTCATGGAATATAACGGAGCACTTGTCAGAGAGGCAATTGAACGGGAACTTGCCCGCGACGGACAAGTCTACTTTTTATATAACAGGGTAGAGGATATTGAACGGAAAGCAGAAGAAATTTCGATGCTTGTTCCCGATGCCCGGGTGACTTACGCCCACGGGCAGATGACTGAAAATGAATTAGAGTCAGTGATGATCAGCTTCCTTGCTGGGGAATTTGATGTGCTTGTCAGTACTACCATTATCGAGACAGGTGTGGATATTCCGAATGTAAACACCTTGATTGTCTTTGATGCAGATCGCATGGGGCTTTCAACACTTTACCAGCTGCGCGGCCGTGTAGGCAGATCTAATCGTGTCGCCTATGCTTATTTTACCTATCGTAAAGACAAAGTGTTGACGGAGGTTGCTGAGAAGCGTCTTCAGGCGATTAAAGAATTCACCGAACTAGGGTCAGGATTTAAAATTGCAATGCGTGATTTATCCATTAGGGGTGCCGGCAACTTATTGGGGGCACAGCAGCATGGCTTTATTGACTCAGTCGGTTTTGATTTATATTCGCAAATGTTGAAAGAAGCGATTGAGGAGCGCAAGGCTGAGTTAGGAGACCCGCATGCTGAGGTTAAAAAATCAGTCGAAATTGATCTTGAACTTGATGCCTATATTCCGGATACCTACATTAAGGATGGACACCAAAAGATTGAAATGTATAAGCGCTTCAGAGGAATTGAATCACTTGAAGATGTAGAAGGACTCCAAGGGGAAATGTTAGACCGTTTTGGGGAATATCCAGATGAGGTATCGTATTTGTTCCAAATTGCCGAAATGAAGGTTTTAGCCATTCAGAATGGAGTGGAATTAATTAAGCAGGTAAAGCAAGACGTAACCATTTTATTGACTGAAGAGGTTACCAACACAATGGACGGAAGCAAGCTGTTCCATATTGGCAGCCAGTTTGGCAGGTCGGTGACTCCTGGAATGGAGGGGAAAAAGCTGAAAATAGTCGTCAATACAAAAGGCTATCAGACAGCCCAGTGGCTTCATATCGTATTTGAAATGGTGAAAGGGATTCCTTTAGCAAAAAAGGGGCAAGAAAATCCTGTTTAAAGGTTCACCAGAAAATGGGTAATCATCCAAAAGCGGGTTTGGCAGAAGGTATAAAAGGGAATATTTCCTGTATCTGTGAAAAAATTGTGAATAGAACTTTACAGATGAAAGATACTAAGTTCAAAGTTGGCGAATAGAAAAGCGAAAGCGCCTTGGTCAGGGGCGACAAGCATAAGACGAACCGGATGGGAGGCTGCTTCTTAGTCTTGTGCCGGATTGGCTTATGACCTCAAGGTCCTAAGCGCTGCAGCTAGACAGTTACATATTTCTCGCCAAGTTGAAAAATCATCAGATGAAAGTGAGGCAACATTGGATGAAAGCAACTGGAATAGTTCGTCGAATTGATGATTTAGGTCGAGTCGTAATTCCGAAAGAAATACGCAGAACATTGCGTATCCGTGAAGGGGACCCATTGGAGATTTTTGTTGATCGTGATGGGGAGGTTATTTTAAAGAAATATTCACCTATCAGCGAATTAGGCGATTTTGCCAAAGAGTATGCGGAAGCCCTATTTGACAGCCTCGGTAACCCTGTATTGATTTGTGATAGAGATGCGTTTATTGCGGTAGCAGGCGGCTCTAAAAAGGATTATTTAAATAAGAATATTGGCAGCTTGGTGGAAAAAACAATGGAAGACAGAAGCTCGGTACTGGTTACTCAGCAGAGCGATGTCGCGTTAATTGACGGAACAGATGAAACGATTTCAGCTTATACGATTGGACCAATTATAGCAAATGGAGATCCGATTGGTGCAGTAGTGATTTTCGCAAAAGAAGGAACACTTGGAGAAGTAGAGCAAAAGGCGGTAGAAACCGCAGCAGGCTTCTTGGCAAGACAAATGGAACAATAGAAAAGTACAGAAAAGAAGATTGTCGAGAAAGGGTATATTTCTCGGCAATTTTTTATTTTATCTGATTTAAAATAGGATATTTATTAAAGATGTCAATGCAAATGGACCTATTGAAAACCCTATAGAACGTTTTTCGAAAACCTGAGGCAGCTGGATGCTGCCTTTTTTATTTTTTTAGAGGCTCATTGAATTTAATTTTTTTTCTTTTTATCCTTTATCAAAGAAAAGTGAACTAATTCTTTAAAAAAGGCACTTATTGTGAACAAGGGCAAGTGATAAAATTCAAACTATACTGAAAATGGTTACTATTATGGCTAATCTTCATCTTGAAAGTCTGGGCAATAATTAAAGAGATTTTCCTAGGGAAATTTCTTTAATCAAAATAAATTAAAAGAGAGGGGTTTTCTATGAACACAATTGATGTTGCCATTATCGTTGGTTATTTTCCCGTCATTGCACTTGTAGGTTTAATTGGAATGAAAAAGGCAAAAACGACTGAGGATTATGCGGTAGCAGGGAGAAATTTGAACTTTCCAATGTTTACGGCTTGTTTGGCAGCGCTTACTCTAGGGGGAGCGGCCACAATTGGCACAGCTAAATTAGGGTATCAGTTTGGACTTTCAGGAATATGGTTTGTTACGGCTCAAGGTTTAGGAATGATTATTATTAGTATCTTTTTAGCCAAAAAAATATTCAAACTGCGTGTTTTAACGATTGGAGAAATGCTCGAAAATCGATTCAATGTTGAAGCACGTATTATAAGCTCTCTCGTATCTGCAACTTACACAACAATGCTAACGGTTACACAAATTATTGCCATCGGAAGCGTCATTAATGTTTGGGTCGGATGGAATGTGATGGTATCGATTTTAGTTGCTGGAGGGATCGTCTTATTCTATACCGTTTTGGGTGGAATGTGGTCCGTAACCATGACAGATATTGTCCAGTTTTCCGTTATGACGATTGGGATCTTTTTCATCATGCTTCCACTAAGTTTAAGTAAGGTTGGAGGATTTGAAGGGCTTCAGGCAAGTATTCCAGCCGGGCATTTTAACGTCACGGCAACAGGCGGTTTAGATATTGCCAAAAGTATTTTGCTATATACATTAGGAATTGTTGTCGGGCAGGATGTATGGCAGCGATTATTTACAGCAAAGAGCTTGAAAGTAACTCGTGCAGGAATGATTGCTGCAGGAGGTTATTCATTCCTTTATGCGGCCACCGTTTCAATTATTGGTATGTGTGCTTTTGTAGTAGTACCAAATCTGAATGTTCCCCAAAACGCTTTTGCCAGCATAGCGATTGAAATTTTGCCAGCGGGCGCACTGGGATTTGTTTTAGCTGGTGTATTATCTGCACTAATGTCAACTTCCTCTGGGACATTGCTGGCATCCTCTACGTTAATCGTTAACGATGTCATCAAACGTTTATTCTTACCAAATATGAGTGAAAAAACCTTTTTAGCGGTTACCCGTTTTACCACATTAGCAATTGGAGTTTTTTGCATCATTTGTGCTCTATGGATTCAAGATGTACTAGTTGCTTTAGATATTGCCTTCGCCATCTTATCAGGCGCATTGTTCTTTCCTATTATTTTGGGATTCTTTTGGAAAAAGGTTTCTGCACGCTCCGTATTTTATTCCATTATTTTAAGCACAGTCGTCATTGGAGTTGGATTAGGTATCTACGGTACAGTTTCCATTATTCCAATCGTTTATGGATTGATTACAAGTATTGTCGTCATTCTTATTTTTACACTTGTAGAAAGTTTGCGCCATCCAGCATCAAGCGACGTAGGGATGAAACAATAGGGTCCATAATTTTCGGATATTTCTTTAAAAAGTGCACCAAAGAGTAGAATATCTCCCTTGATGAACAGATTCAGCCATATGACAATTAAAGTACAATATTCGAACAGAAAGGGGAATGAAGATGTTGCAGCCACTTAAGAAAATAAAAGTCCTTGATTTCACGAGAGTATTAGCAGGCCCGTATTGCACGATGCTTTTAGCAGATATGGGGGCAGAAGTGATTAAAATTGAAAAGCCGGGCACTGGAGATGATACAAGGGGTTTTGGACCATTTCAAAATAATGAGAGCGGTTACTTTATGTTCTTAAATAGAGGAAAAAAGTCAATTCAGCTGGATCTAAAAAACCCGGAATCAATTTCCCTGCTAAAAGAATTGGTCAAGGAATCGGATGTAATCGTTGAAAATTTCCGCCCAGGTGTTATGGAAAAACTAGGGTTAGATTATGAAACGTTAAAGGAAATAAATTCTGGGATTGTATACGCCTCCATTTCTGGTTTTGGCCAATATGGCCCGTATAGTCAAAGGCCGGCATACGATTTGGTTGCTCAAGCAATGGGAGGATTAGCTAGCATAACCGGGCATCCGGATCAGCCGCCAACCCGGGCTGGTGCGTCCCTCGGGGATATGAGTGCCGCGCTGTATACGGCATATGGAATTATGGTTGCCTTATTTCATCGTGAACGGACAGGTGAAGGGCAATTTGTAGATGTAGCGATGGTCGATTCTATCTTCTCATTATTAGAAAGCAATGTGATGAGGTATACAGTTGATAGAATTGTTCCTGAAAGAATTGGCAGCAGACACCCGATTAGTTCTCCGTTTGATATTTATAGGGCTAAGGATGGCTACATCGTCATTGCGGTTGCGAATGATCCTCTCTTTTCTAAATTGTGTGCCATTATGAATCAGCCAGAGCTCGAAAAAGACGAAAGATTTAATACGGATCCGTTACGGACGGAAAATGTGGAAGAGCTGAAAGTGATTATTGAAGAATGGCTTCAAGCCTATACGGTAGCGGAGGCAGTTGAGCTGATTAACAAGGGCGGTGTTCCTAGCTCGCCGATTTTAGATATAGATGAAATATGTGAGGATGAACATACAAAAGTTCGAGAAATGTTAATTGAACTAGAACATCCGACAGCCGGGAAATTTAAAATCCCGGGAAACCCGGTGAAATTGTCTAAGACTCCAGCAGTTATCCAATCTCCAAGTCCATTATTGGGGGAGCATACGGAAGAAATACTCGGAAGATTCAAAGAAGTGAAAGCCGAGATTTAAATTCAACGCAGAAGCAAAAAAAGGGGGAATTTTCCATGAATTTTGAGTTAACAGACGAACAGAAAAGTATCCGCAGCATGGTCCGGGATTTTAGCCGGGAAGTATTAATGCCTAAAGCGGCAGAATTAGATGAAGAAAATCGTTTTCCAATTGAGCATATCAAAAAATTAGCTGAACTTGGTTTAATGGGAATCGCGTATCCGGAAGAAGATGGCGGTGTAGGTGCAGATTCCATCTCCGAGGCAATTGCTGTAGAAGAAATTACATATGCTTGTGCAGCAACAGGTTCCATTCTTACTGCCCATTATTTAGGAATTGACGGTTTATATCTTGCGGCTAATAAAGAGCAAAGAGAGAAATATTTAGTTCCAGGGTGTTCAGGGGAGAAATTGTTTGCTTTTTGTTTAACTGAGCCAAATGGCGGAACCGATGTTGCATCCATGAAAACAAATGCAAAACTCGAAGGTGACGAGTATGTGATCAACGGTTCAAAGATATTTATTACGAACGGTGCCTATGCTGATACTTTAGTAGTATATGCAAAGACAGATATTGAAAAAGGCTCGAAAGGCATCAGTGCTTTTATCGTTGAAAAAGGTACTCCAGGACTGTCATATGGTGCTGGTGATAACAAAATGGGGATTCGCGGCGCTAAAACAGATGAGGTCATTTTTGAAAATGTTCGTGTTCCAAGAGAAAACCTTGTCGGTAAAGAAGGGGACGGCTTTAAAATTGCGATGCAAGTAGTAGATAGAGGCCGTATTGGGATCGCGTCGATGGCGGTTGGTCTTTCTCAAGCGGCGCTAGATGAAGCTGTTGCTTACTCTAAGGAACGTATTGCTTTCAACAAGCCCATTGCACAGTACCAAGGTTTACAGTGGATGTTAGCTGAAATGGCTGCGGAACTTGAGATTGGCCGCTTATACACATACTATACTGCTAGTTTGAAGGATAAAGAGGGATACCGAATATCGAAAGAAGCATCAATTGCTAAATTGTTTACGGCGGAGGCTTCCAACCGGATCGTTCATAAAGCCGTCCAAATCCATGGCGGTTACGGATATATGAAGGAATATACGGTTGAAAGGCTTTATCGTGATCAGCGTATTTTGGAAATCTTTGAAGGAACATCCCAAGTACAGAAAATGGTTATTTCCAGTCATTTATTGAAGTAAATAAACGCAAAAACGATTTGCAGGGAAAATGAAAAATATAGAGAATAAAAGATATAAGAATTCCAATATGGGATTCAAGGTAATAGGGAGTGAGTTTATGCTGCAGTCAACGATTCAATCACCAATCGGAAAAGAGTTATCCTGCAAGAATTGGGAGACCGAATGCTTATTGCGATTATTCCTTAATAGCCTTGATCCAAGGGTAGCTGAAAATAGTGAAGAGTTAATCGTTTACGGTGGAAGAGGCAAAGCTGCCAGAAACAAGAAAGCGATGGAAGCGATTATCCGTGAACTAAAAAACCTTGATAACGACCATACTCTATTAATCCAATCCGGAAAGCCAGTTGCGACTTTCCGGACTTTTCCTTTTTCTCCGCGAGTTCTCTCTTCCACAGCTATGGTCGTACCAAAATGGGCTAATGATGAAGACTTTTCTATACTCGAAAAAAAAGGATTGACGATGTATGGGCAAGCTACTGCAGCGTCATGGGCATATATCGGAGTCCAAGGTGTTCTCCAGGCGACATTTGAAACCATGAATGAAATAGCCAATCGATACTTCCAATCTACATTAAAAGGAAAGCTTGTCTTAACCTCGGGTCTCGGCGGCATGGGCTCTGCACAGCCCTTATCCGTTACGATGAATGGCGGCGTGTGTATTGTTGTAGAGGTGGATGAGTCTAAGATCGATAAACGATTAGTTAATAACTATTGTGATGTGAAGGTTCATACGCTTGAAGAAGCGCTTGTCCTTGCTGAAGAGGCAATGGAACTAGAAAGACCACTTGCCATCGCACTTTGCGGAAATGCAGCAGATGTTTATTGTGAAATGGTAAAAAAGGGGATCACCCCACATATTGTAACAGATCAAACGGCGGTTCATGATATGCTAAATGGTTATATACCAAGCGGATTAACATTAGATCAAGCTGCATTTTTAAGAAATAAAAAGCCTGAGAAATATATAAAAATGGCGGAGGAAACTCTTATAGCCCATGTTAAATCCATGTGCGAGCTGCAAAATAGAGGAGCTATCGTTTTTGATTATGGAAATAATATTCGCGGTCAGGCTTTTAAAGCTGGTTTTGAAAAGGCATTCTCATTCCCAGGATTTATTTCTGAGTATTTGCGGCCGCTCTATTGTGAGGGAAGAGGACCTTGCCGCTGGATCGCTCTTTCAGGAAATCCGGGTGATATATATAAATTAGACGAAGCGATTTTGGCGAATTTCGGAAGTGATGAAAGGATCTGCCGCTGGATTAAGTTTGTTCAGGAAAAAATATATTTTTATGGTTTGCCTGCCCGTACTTGTTGGCTAAATTACCATGAACGCAGTCAAATTGGAGAATTGATTAATAATATGGTTGCCTCCGGCGAGCTATCTGCCCCGGTTGCCATCACAAGAGACCATTCGGAAGGCAGTACGATGGCTGCGCCGTTTCGGGAAACAGAAGGTATGCCGGATGGAAGTGATATCATTGCGGACTGGCCCATTCTAACCGGACTTTTGAATGCAAGTGCTGGAGCGACAATGGTCAGCATTCAGCATGGCGGTGGTGTAGGGATAGGCAATTCCATTCACACGGGGATGACGGCAGTAGCAGATGGAAGTCTGGATGCATTAAAAAAGTTAAAAAATTTATTGACGATTGATCCAGGATTAAACATAATTCGACATGCAGATGCAGGTTATATAAAAGCAAACAATATGATACGCGAGCTCGGCCTAAAAAAGCCTTTATAGCAGCCTAAACTTTTTCAGCATCATAGAAGAGGTGTGAGAAAATGAGGAAAAAAATTCTTTTTGTTTCTGAAGATCAGGTTTTTCTAGAACAGACGAAGAATGTAAATGATTTGCTGAGATCTCCATTTTTGATTGAAAAGGTAAGTCCTGCTAATCCTGAACTGTTATTCAAACTGGATTGTAAAGATTCGATCATTGTCTTTGATGTGGATCATGAAACAGAAGAAGATCAAACGACACTATTGGAAAAAATAAAAGAGAATCAATTGCAATATGCAATCATGGTAAAACGACATTTTCGTATAGAAGAGGTAAGGCGATTTTTTAAAGGCGGGGTATTTGATTGTATCGAAAAGATGGTTGGTGAAAAGGAACTGTACAGAACGTTTCTCGAACTTCTAAAAATAAAAGCCAATCATCAAGATCGAGATTTAATAAAAAGCTTTGGAAGTAATGATCAGCTTAAAAATGATGTGAAAATGAGTTTAGCTTATGATTTAGTTTTTGGAAATGTAAAGCATTCTAAGCAAATATGGGATCGTAGTCATTATGCGGGATTATCAGTTATACCCAATACATGTATGATTGCCTGTATTGATGATTACCATAGGCAAATGAAAAATAAAAGTAAGCTTTGGGGACAGTCGATTCGAGATCAGCTTATTGAATCCATCCAACAGTATTTCGAGCTAAATCAAGCTGAGGAAATGATGACCATCAATAACGGACCGGAAAAAGTGGTCCTGCTATTGGCTTTGCAGCTGCAGAGCAATATGGAGAATTATAAAGCTGCAGCCATTTCTCATGCGAAGGGGTTACAACGCTTTATAAAAGAAAAAACAGGTCTATCTATTACAATAGGGATTGGGAACTATTATGAGGATGCCCGAAATTTCCATCTTTCTTATGAAGAGGCATTACGGGCATTAGCTAAAAAGTTTTTCACAGGGAATCATTCGGTCATTCATATTGTTGATGTAGAACCGAGCTCAAATAAAATTGACCTCCTTGAAATAAACGAAATGGCCGTTATTGCCAATCAATTGGCTGTTGGGGACTGTGACGGGGTTAAGAATAGTTTATTTACGGTCACGGGAATCTTTTCTGCTCAGAAAAATATTAGTCCACGTCTATTTAAGCTGCAAACACTTGATTTACTTTCATCCTTATCGCGTGCTGCCATAAATGGCGGGGCACAATACAGAGAAGTCTTTACCATTCAATTCCAATATGCAAAGGAATTACTTAATCTTGAAAATGTAGAACAAATTTGTGACTGGTTCCAAGAGGTTGTTCATCTTTTCTTGGAGCAGGTTCTCAATAACCATAATGAAAAAATGCTAAAGTCTGTGCAGCAAGCTCTCACTTACATTAATAATCATTTTCGAGAAGAGATAACATTGGAAAGTGTGGCTAATGAAGTGCATTTAAGTCCGAATTACTTTAGCAATATATTTAAAAAGACAACAGGCTCTTCCTTTATTGAATACCTTACCAATTTACGTATTGATAAAGCAAAGCTATTATTAATGGATTTAAATTGTACAATTTATCAAGTCGCTTCTGAGGTAGGATACAGCACATCACGCTATTTTAGCAGGGTCTTTAAATCCAATACAGGAATGACCCCAAGTGAATTTCGAAATTCATTGCTGGTAACGAATGTGTCTGATAGTTTATTGTCTAGTTGAAAAATCTTATGTCACTCCATAATTTCTAGAAGTTATAACCAATAATAATAGGCAGCAGCAGCTGCCTCGGGCTGTCGAAAAACTTTCGATGGCCTTTTAATTTATATTAATTCTTTAACAATTCACCGCGTTAATTTGCTATAATAATATTAATATATATGCTTTTCAATAGGTCAGTTGATTTCCGCTCCAGGACCTCCCCGCGGAAAGCGAGTGCACAGAGCGGAAATCAACAGGTCCCGTTAGCATGGGCAATCTTATTATAAAATCCGTATTTTAGGTCTGACAAAACAAAAAATTGCCGAGAAAAATACCCTTTCTCGACAATCTGAGGAGCTGCAGCTACCTTTTTTATTGGACAAAAGATCCCTTTAACTGTGCTATAATACTACTTTGAAGTTTAAAAATGGCAGGTGAATCAATGAAGCCCGTTCAGTCATCACAGGCAGTATTTAAAGGGGCCGTTATTTTAACCCTGGCGGCTTTAATTACAAAAATTTTGAGCGCCATTTATCGCATTCCCTTTCAAAATATTGTCGGTGATATCGGTTTTTACATATACCAACAAGTGTATCCGTTTTACGGAATTGCAGTTGTGCTTTCAACTACCGGTTTTCCAGTAGTGATTTCAAAGCTTTATACAGAAGAGCTGAAAAGGGGAAATGGAGAAACATCACGCTTCCTTTTGTTTATTTCCTTTATTTTTTTGCAGTTGTTTGGCATTATTTGTTTTCTCATTTTATATGTTGGATCAGACAAGATTGCCTTATGGATGAATGACAGTAAACTGACGATTCTAATAAAGGTAGTTTCTATCGTCTTTTTAACCTTTCCCATCGTATCTGTGCTGAGAGGCTATTTTCAGGGGATTGGCAATATGGTGCCGACCGCTTTATCACAGGTAGGGGAGCAGACAGTTCGAATTGTAACGATTCTCAGTTTATCCTTTCTGTTTGTTGAAAAGGGCTTCTCCTTGTATCTTGTCGGTGGCGGGGCTATGTTTGGCTCTATAACGGGAAGTATTATTTCCGGGATCATCTTGTTTATGTTTTTATGGATTCGTAAAGAATGGAAAGGAGTCATCCCTAAAGAAAAAGGGCTTTTCAGCTGCCTTATTGAAGCCAAGCCGATTTTAAAAGCCCTTATCCTTCAGGGACTAATGGTCTGTCTTAGCGGCATGCTGCTAATCTTTATTCAATTAGCCGATTCTTTAAATCTGTATTCCTTATTGACTGCAAGCGGGACAGAAGAAAACGCTGCAAAAAGTTTAAAGGGCATATTTGACCGGGGCCAGCCGTTAATTCAATTAGGGACTGTGGCGGCTACATCGATGTCACTCGCGATTGTCCCTCTGATTACAAGGGAAAGATTAACTGCAAATGCAATAGGCTTGCATGAGAAAATAAAGCTGGCGATAAAGGTAAGCATCGTCGTCGGTACTGGCGCTTCTTTTGGCTTATGGGCCATCATCAGGCCTGCTAACATTATGTTGTTCGAAAACGATTTAGGCTCAGATATTTTGGGCGCACTTGGTTTTGTGATTTTGTTTACATCGATTATTTTAACAGTGATAGCTGTTATGCAGGGATTGGGAAGTTTCGTCTTTCCGGCAATCACAGTTGTCTGTGTGTTTCCTGTCAAATATATGTTGAATATGGTTTTTGTCCCGTTTATGGGGACAATGGGTGCGGCGCTTTCTTCACTTATAGTGCTGGCAATGCTGGGGATGGTTCTTTTACTAAAGCTGCAAAAAATGATGGAGGCACCGCTTTTACCGCTTCGTCTTTTAACGAAGGTGACAGCGGCAGCGACGGTGATGGTAGTCTTGTTAAAAGGGGTTGCTTACGTTACTGGAGGAATAGAAATAGGACGTACTGGCGCTGCTATCCAAGCATTAAGCGCGGTTTTTTGCGGCGGCATCATTTATTTGTTGATTATCATTAGGGGAAAGGTATTCACGGCGAATGAGCTTGTCTTATTTCCGTTTGGCAGTAAGCTAATCCACCTGATGTCAAGAAAGGAAAAGAGAAAACAATGGTAAAAACTATTGAAATCGTTGGTCTTGGGGCAGGAGATATCTATCAGCTGCCGCTAGGCGTTTATCGTAAATTAGTACAAGCTAAACATCTGTATTTACGGACAAAGGAACATCCTGTTGTCGTGGAATTGGAAAAGGAGGGAATGGTCTACACTTCCTTTGATCCGGTTTATGAAAATCACGAGCAGTTTGAAGAAGTCTATCAAGAAATTGTTCAAATTTTACTAGAGAAAGCGCAGACAGACGACATTGTCTACGCCGTTCCAGGTCACCCGCTTGTAGCAGAGCAGACAGTGCAGCTGCTGCTGGAGAACGGTCCTAAGTGTGAAGTGGAAATAGTGATTGGCGGCGGGCAAAGCTTTATTGATGCCTTGTTTGCTTCCTTAAAAATTGACCCAATTGAAGGTTTCCAGCTGCTTGACGGAACTTCACTTCATTCCAATCAGCTGCAAATTGACCAGCATATGATTATTAGCCAAGTATACGATCAATTTACAGCCTCCAATGTAAAGTTAACGTTAATGGAAAAATTGCCGGATGATTATGAGGTTGTGATTGTGACAGCCGCAGGCAGCCAGGATGAAGTCCTAACCAATGTAGCGCTATACGAATTAGATCGCAATGTGTCCATCAATAACCTTACATCTGTTTATGTCCCGCCCGTAACGGACGACCAGATTCTCTGGAAGAACTTCACGAAATTGCGTGACATTATTGCTGATTTAAGGGGTCCAGAAGGCTGTCCATGGGATAAGGAGCAAACGCATGAATCGTTGAAGAAATACTTGATTGAAGAGACATATGAAGTAATTGAGGCAATTAATGAGGGCGATGTTGATCATTTAATCGAAGAGCTTGGGGATGTCCTGCTTCAGGTCATGCTCCATGCCCAGATTGGTGCAGATGATGGGTATTTTTCAATTGATGATGTAATTGAAGGATTGTCCGCTAAAATGATTCGCAGACATCCACATGTATTTGGAACTAGTTCAGCCGCGAATGCGGAGGAAGTCGTGGCAAATTGGCAGCAGATAAAAGAGCAGGAAAAGGGAGAAGAAAAACCTGAATCTATCCTTGAAGGGATATCCATGTCTCTTCCTAATTTACTGCGTGCCTACGAACTTCAGAAAAAAGCAGCAAAAGTTGGTTTTGATTGGAAGGAAATTACCCCTGCTTTGGAGAAAGTGAAAGAGGAGCTCGAAGAATTTACCGCTGAGCTTGATGGAACAGTGGAAAGCTTCACCCGGGCAAAAATGGAATTTGGGGATTTATTGTTTGCTTTTGTGAATGTCGCCAGATTTTTAAAGATTCATCCCGAAGAAGCGTTATTTGAAACAAACGAGAAGTTTATCCGCAGGTTTCACTACATTGAAAATCGGGTAAAGGAAAGCGGTAAAACATTTGAAGAGTTTACTCTTGAGGAGCTTGACGGATATTGGGATGAAGCTAAGGGAAAAGGATTGTAGATGAAGGAGCTGTACGGGAATGCGATTGGATAAGTTTTTAAAAGTATCAAGATTAATCAAACGCAGGACATTGGCCAAAGAAGTGTCCGACCAAGGTAGAATTGAGATTAATGGTAAAGAGGCTAAGGCCAGTTCAACGGTTAAGGTTGGCGATGAATTGACATTAAGGCTTGGTCAGCGAAAAGTAACTGTAAGAATTGAGCGGATTCAGGAAACAACCCGTAAAGATGAAGCGGCTGACATGTATACGGTTTTAAATGAAGAGAGGATTAGTTCTGTAGACAACCTAAGCGAGTAATCCAAGTTCTAATTTTTCATTTTTCACATAAAAATGTACAGAATGGTTGTACAAATGATTGTGAGGGATGAAAAATGAGCCAATATTATGAACCGAGCACATCTAAAGGCAGTATTCCGGACCATGATGTGATTATGAGGGGAAGAAAGCTTTTAGATATTACAGGTGTTAAACAGGTAGAGAGCTTTGATAATGAAGAGTTTTTATTGGAAACCGTAATGGGCTTTTTAGCAATTAAAGGGCAAAATTTGCAAATGAAGAATTTAGATGTCGAAAAAGGAATTGTTTCGATTAAAGGGAAAATTTATGACTTGGTTTATCTAGATGAGCAACATGGGGAGAAAGCTAAGGGATTCTTTAGCAAGTTATTCCGATGACACTCTCCACGCAATTTGTTACAATGCTTTCGATGATCGGCATGGGGTCGTTATTTGGCGCCATGTTTGATACGTATCAGCGCTTTTTAAAGCGCCCAAAGAGGAAGCAATGGATTGTATTTTTAAATGATATATTATTTTGGGTGATCCAAGCTTTAATCATTTTTTATACATTATTTCTTGTCAATAAAGGGGAAATCAGGTTTTATATTTTCCTTGCCCTCTTATGCGGATTTGCTGCTTATCAAAGTTTGTTAAAGGGTATGTATCTCCGTTTGCTGGAATTTCTGATTCAAACGGTTATTTCCATTTATCGATTTATCAAAAAAACCCTCCACCTGCTGATTTTCAAACCGATAGTAGGTTTAGTTCAACTTATTACAGTCATTTTTGTGGCACTTGGCAGGGGGCTTTGGACTCTTGTCAAGCTTATATTAAAGGTTTTACAATTTATTTTAAATATCATTCTCGGGATAGTAAAAAAGATCTTATGGATATTTTGGAGACTTTTGCCGAAAGGTCTTAAAAAATCAGTCGAGAAGTTATATAATAGAATAGCAGGAAATTTCAAGAAAATAACGAATTTCTTTACTAAGTGGCTGAATAAGTGGAAAAAGAGAAAAGAGTAAGAAAGGGTAAGGGTACAAAAGATGGGTTCGGAAAGACAAAAAAATGTATCTAAAATACAGACAACCTATGTGAAGCAGCAGGAGTATGCAGAAATTGCCTCAGCTAGGAAAAGAAAGCTGTTAATTAGACGGCTTTCATTGTTTTTTGTTCTCGCATGTATCATTTCTTATTTCATGATTTCCAGTCTTATGACCCAATCCACGAAGTTAGAAGCTAGTGCGGCACAACAGAAGAAACTAAATCAGGAGTTTTCTGAGTTAAAAAAGCAGGAAAAAGTATTGAAGGAAGAAATCGTGAAACTTAATGATAAGGAGTATATTGCCAAGCTGGCAAGGAAAGAATACTTTTTTTCAAAGAAGAACGAAATTATCTTTAATATTCCGGATGGAGATAAGGGAAAATGAACCAATCTATAGTTATATTGACACTTAATTTTTCCTTTCTGTATAATATAAAGTAAGTATGATTTTTTAATTTTTTAAGGAGGAACATTTTTTTTATGTCAATCGAAGTAGGCAGCAAGTTACAGGGAAAGGTAACAGGGATTACGAATTTCGGAGCGTTTGTGGAGCTGCCGGATGGATCAACAGGTCTTGTACACATCAGTGAGGTTGCTGACAATTATGTAAAAGACATCAACGAACACTTAAAAGTTGGTGACCAAGTTGAGGTAAAAGTCCTTAATGTTGAAAAGGATGGAAAAATTGGGTTATCCATTAAAAAGGCAAAGGATAGACCAGAGCCTGAAAGAAGGCATTCCCACTCGCAACGTCCTCGTCAAGGTAAAGCAAACGATCGCGGTGGCAACAGAACAGAAACATTTGAATCAAAAATGGCGCGCTTTTTAAAGGACAGTGAGGATCGTCTCTCTTCCTTAAAGCGAAATACAGAGTCTAAGCGCGGCGGAAGAGGGGCTAGACGAGGCTAACTTGCTGCTAACTTTTATCAAATACAGCAGAATTTATAAGACAGGTCACTTGTGACTTGTCTTTTTGTTTTGTGTAAAAAGGTGTCAGGAGCCATGTGAAATTATTCACATGGCTCCTGATATCCATTTATAAAATACTCTAAATAACGACATCTAAATCGTGTTAGAAGTGATTATTTGGATGAATTTAGTAGAAACAGTCGAACGAATTATGGAATCTGGTTCACTGATTTGACAAACTTTTAAATCTAGCAAACTTATAATAGAGGACAACTAGAAAATAGTAAGGGAGTGGTTCCATGGAAAAGGTAGAACGAGGAATAGTAGAACCGGTCGGAGAAGTAAACCTCCATCCAGCAAAATTGGATTTTCAGAACATAATGAGGAAATTTCAATTAGCGGTAGAATCCTTTTTTATAAGAAAAGGCTTCCTTCTGTTAATTGTTGGCTTTTTGCTTGGGCGCGCTTTAATTCTAGCAAAGCTGACCCCCTTTAGTCTGCCTTTTTTTGCATCTGTTTATTTAATCAAAAAGGACCGGGCACCGCTTGCTCTTATCGGACTAATTGCCGGTGCAGCTACGCTTTCGTTGGCAAACGCCGCCTTTACCTTCATCATCACCGTTTTATTTTTGATCATCTTTCGAATTAGTCAAAAATGGCTTGTAAATGAAATGAAGGCTCTTCCTTTTTATGCTGCTGGTATCCTGGGGCTTGGAAAATTAGCTGAGTCCTTTATCTTATCCACTCAATTAACGATATATGATGGAATGATGATCGGTGTACAAGCATGCCTTGCATTTATTTTAACGCTGATTTTTTTACAGAGTATCCCGTTATTAACTTTATATAAACGGCGGCAATTATTAAAAACAGAAGAAATTGTCTGCTTAATTATTATGCTTGCTTCCATCATGACGGGAACGATTGGCTGGAAGCTCTATGACATGTCAATTGAACATATTATGGCGCGCTACTTAGTGATGGTCTTTTCGTTCATTGCCGGAGCGACAGTGGGTTCAACAGTAGGGGTTGTGACCGGGCTGATTTTTACGCTTGCGAGTGTATCAAGTTTCTATCATATGAGTTTATTAGCCTTTTCAGGTGTACTAGGAGGATTATTAAAAGAAGGGAAAAAAATTGGCGTTTCCTTTGGTTTATTAGTTGCTACCCTTTTAATCGGCATGTATGGAGAAGGCGGCGGTTCATTAAAGCTGATGCTGATGGAAACCGGTGCTGCCATTGTGTTATTTCTTTTAACACCGCGAGGCTTAACGTCAAGATTGGCAAAATATATTCCCGGTACACCCGAATATACAGCTGAGCAGCAGAAGTATATGCGAAAAATGCGAGATGTGACGGCACAGCGGGTGTCGCAGTTTTCCAGTGTCTTTGATGCCTTGTCAAAAAGCTTTTCACAAATGGACCTTATTTCAGAGGAAGAAGAAAGTGAAAGAGAATTGGATTATTTTATGAGCAATGTAACAGCAAAATCATGTCAAAGCTGTTTTAAAAAGGAGCAGTGCTGGGCAAGGAACTTTAGTACTACCTATGCGGCAATGGAACATGTTATTCATGAAATGGACCAAAATGACGGAAATATTTCACTTCGGGTGTCTAGGGAATGGGAAAAGATTTGTTCCCGTCCGAAAAAAGTATATGAAACGATTGGGCAGGAGCTAACCTTTTTCCAAGCCAGTAAAAAACTAAAGAAAAAAGTTCAGGAAAGCCGAAAATTGGTTGCTGAACAATTATTAGGTGTTTCCGAGGTAATGGAAAACTTTTCAAAAGAAATTCAGCGGGAAAGAGAAAACTATTATAAGCAGGAAGAACAAATTATGGAGGCGATTCAAGGGTTTGGGATTCATATCGAACAGGTGGAGATCTATAGCCTGGAACCGGGAAATATTGATATTGAAATGGCCGTGCCGTTTTGCCACGGTCATGGGGAATGTGAAAAGTTAATTGCTCCGATGCTGACTGATATTCTTGGTGAATCGATTGTTGTGAAAAGGGAGGAATGTGCCAGCCACTCTGGCGGTTTCTGCCATACTAACTTTAGGTCATCTAAAGCCTTTACTGTCGAAACAGGCTTTGCCCACGCGGCAAAGGATGGCGGCCTGATTTCTGGTGACAGTTACTCGACAATTGAATTAGGGCTTGGCAAAATTGCACTCGCAATCAGCGATGGCATGGGAAATGGCGAGCGCGCTCATTATGAAAGTAAGGAAACGCTCGAGCTTCTGCAAAAAATCCTGCAATCAGGAATTGAAGAAAAGGTGGCTATTAAATCCGTTAATTCAATCCTATCGCTCAGGACAACAGATGAAATATTCTCTACACTTGACCTTGCGATGATTGATTTAAAAAATGCTGCGGCAAAATTCCTGAAAATTGGCTCAACTCCGAGCTTTATCAAGCGGGGGCAAAAAATTATTAAGATTCAAGCCAGCAATTTGCCAATGGGAATTCTTCAGGAGTTCGAAGTTGATGTTGTCAGCGAGCAGCTGAAAGCAGGCGATTTATTAATTATGATGAGTGATGGCGTGTTTGAGGGACCGAAGCACGTGGAAAATTATGATCTATGGATGAAACGTAAGCTTTTAGAGCTAGAAACAGACGACCCTCAAGAAGTGGCTGATCTAATTTTAGAGGAGGTCATTCGCTCCAGGTCCGATATGATTGATGATGATATGACAGTTGCTGTGGCTAAAATTAGGCATAACACCCCGAAATGGGCTTCTATCCCTGTCCCAAAACTAAAGCGTCAGGCGTAACTGACTAGTTTATCCAGTACTTATTATTATATGTATAAAACTCTCTGACAACGTCGAAAATGGTACCAATACACGTTGTGGAGGGAGAAGGTTTATGTATACAGGGAAAATCCGCCAAATTCTGTTGATCACAGATGGCTGTTCCAATCAAGGTGAAGACCCGATTGCCATGGCAGCACTTGCCAAGGAGCAGGGCATTACGGTTAATGTGATTGGTGTTATGGAGCATGATGTTATTGATGAAAAGGGAATGACAGAAATTGAAGGCATTGCCCTTTCAGGAGGAGGGGTTAGCCAAATTGTCTACGCCAAACAGCTTTCGCAAACCGTGCAGATGGTCACAAGGAAAGCAATGAACCAAACCATTCAAGGTGTCGTGAACCGCGAACTGCAGCAAATCTTAGGTCGTTCTCAGACAATGGAAGACCTCCCGCCAGAAAAACGCGGAGAAGTTATGGAGGTTGTTGATGAGTTAGGAGAAACTGTCGATTTAGAGGTGTTGATTCTTGTCGATACAAGCGCAAGTATGAAGCATAAGCTAGAAACAGTCAAAGAAGCACTGTTAGACCTTTCCCTAAGCCTGACAGCAAGAACTGGAAATAATCACTTCTCTGTTTTTGTATTTCCCGGGAAAAAGAATAATGTCGAAAAATTGCTTGATTGGACACCTAAGCTGCAAAGTTTGACCAGCATCTTTTCCCAGCTGTCTACAGGAGGAATTACCCCTACAGGGCCGGCGTTACGGGCGGCTCTAACCTCATTTGAGGAAAAACGTTCATTAAGGAGCCTGCTTTCAAATGATGATGAATCATACTTTGAAGAGTCAGTGTAAAGTTAATCCCGGGACAAGAATTACAGGTAAATGGCATTCAAATAAATATATGATTATGAAGGAGCTGGGGTTTGGCGCAAACGGAGTGGTCTACCTTGCTAGACATAATGATAGGCAGGTCGCATTAAAAATCAGCGACAACGGTATGACGATCACCTCTGAGGTAAATGTGTTGAAATCCTTTGCAAAGGTCCAGGGGTCAGGATCCCTTGGACCTTCTTTGCTTGATGTGGATGACTGGCAAACAAGCCGAGGTCCCTTGTCCTTTTATGTGATGGAATATATTCACGGCCCTGACCTGCTTTCCTTTTTACAGCAAAAAGGGAAGGCATGGATGCCGGTTTTATTTCTGCAGCTTTTAAATGATTTAGCGAGACTTCACGAAAATGGCTGGGTCTTTGGTGACTTAAAGCCGGAAAATTTAATCATTTCCGGGCCGCCCCCAAAAATAAGATGTATTGATGTTGGAGGAACGACAATTCAAGGGCGGGCCATTAAAGAGTTTACGGAGTTTTATGACCGGGGCTATTGGGGGCTCGGCTCAAGAAAAGCGGAGGCATCATATGATCTGTTTGCGGTGGCGATGATCATGATTAATTCTGCCTACCCAAAACGATTTAATAAAACTACCAGTGGAATTGCCCAGCTAAAAGAGGCCATACGGGCCCGCCCGGAATTGCAGCAGTATGAATCGGTCATCATAAAAGCACTTCAAGGGTATTATAGTAGTGCCGGGCAAATGAGATCAGACTTGTTGGATTGTATGAGCGACGACAAAGGGGCAGTCCATACAAAAGGAAACACCACTGGTACCAAGACTAACTCTAAGAAAGTGCAGAATGCTCATCAATCTCAGCCGCTGACAAGGCAGCGCTATCGAAAGAGTAAGAAAAAGCGCGGCTGGATGGAATTTTTCACGATCGCATTGGTTGTAGCCTTTTTATATGCTTTATATATTTTTTTAAAACTTCAATAATCAAATGAAACTTCTTTATTAAATAATCGTATAAAAAGCTATAGAAATTTTTAAAAGAGAGTTTTGTCTATGGTTGGGAACCCTATATTTTGTAACAGGGGGAAGGCAAGTAGTAAACTAGAGGTATCTTATATCAGAGAAGAGTGTTTTTTCGATGTTAGAAACAAAAGTTGGGTGTTTTCTTGATCATCACTCGTTCAAGCTTGATCACAAGAGAATGGTTGTTGGCGTCTCAGGAGGACCTGATTCATTAGCACTTCTCCACTATTTGCATAATGAGAGTGAAAAAAGGGGTCTTTTCCTTGTTACGGCCCATATTGATCATATGTTCAGAGGAGAAGAGTCATATGAAGATGCGATGTTTGTGAAGCACTTCTGTGAACAAAACAGGATTCCCTTTGAAATGGCGCAGATAAACGTCCCCCACGTTATGGAGACAACTGGGATGAGTTCGCAGGTTGCAGCTCGAGAAGTTCGGTATGAGTTTTATTTAAAGATAATGGAGAAATACAATTGCTCACACTTAGCTTTAGCACACCATGGTGATGATCAAATTGAGACGATTCTTATGCGGCTGACAAGGGGGAGCACAGGGATGGCAAGAACAGGAATTCCCTTTACACGTCCCTTTCAATCAGGTACTATTGTCCGTCCCTTTTTATGTGTGACTAAAGCTGAAATTGAGGATTATTGCAGGAGGCACCAGCTTACACCAAGGCTTGATCCAAGTAATAATAAAAATATATACAGCCGAAATCGATTCCGGCAGCAGGTGCTCCCTTTTTTAAAGACGGAAAATCCGCAGGTTCATGAGCATTTTCAACGATTTAGCGAGGAATTACAAACGGATGAGTTGTTTCTGCAGGAATTAACTGTCCAAGAATTGAATAAAGTATTGAAAAAAAGAAAAGAGTGTGAAATGACAGTTGATATCGGGCAGTTTTCAAAAATGCCTTTACCTTTACAAAGGAGAGGGATTCAACTAATATTAAACTATCTTTACAAAGAAAATCCATCTGCTCTATCTGCATTACATACTGATCAGGTTTTACGTTTAATCCATTATGGCAAGCCGTCAGGAAGATTGGACTTTCCCAGCGGTTTAAAGGTTCTTAGGTCATATGGGGATTTGTCTTTTGTTATTCATGAAGATAAAACAGAATCAGAACCGTATTATTTCGTCATGAATGGGCCAGGAAAAGTGAAATTGCCGAATGGCTGTCAAATGGAACTTCGTCTGGTTAACCAGGAGGAGGATTTTTGGAATAGTCCCGATACAGCCGTGTTTGCGGCGGACACTATGCAATGGCCAATTATCATTCGTACTAGAGAAACAGGCGATCGAATGACCTTAAAAGGGATGCAGGGGTCGAAAAAATTAAAGGACATTTTTATTGATCACAAGATCCCGCTTCAAAATCGAAATACATGGCCTGTAGTAACAAACGGCGATAATTGTATTATTTGGCTTCCAGGATTAAAGAAATCTTCATTTGAAGGCAGTAATCAAACAACAAAACAATATATACAACTCACTTATGAAAAGTAAACAGCTTCTAGGGGGCACATGTATAATGAAACAAGACATTGAAAAAGTGTTAGTGACTGAAGAAGAGATTCAATTAAAAGTTAAGGAGCTAGCAGCGCAATTAACAGAAGAATATCATGAACGCTTTCCGCTTGCAATCGGTGTATTAAAAGGCGCTATGCCATTTATGTCTGATTTGTTAAAGCGAATGGACTGCTATTTGGAAATGGATTTCATGGATGTATCCAGCTATGGCAATGCGATGGTATCTTCAGGAGAAGTTAAAATTATCAAGGATTTAGATACGTCTGTTGAAGGCAGAGACATTTTAATTATTGAAGACATTATTGACAGCGGTCTTACCTTAAGCTATTTAGTCGATTTATTTAAGTACAGAAAGGCAAAATCGATCAAAATTGTGACATTGCTAGATAAACCGGCTGGAAGGAAAGCGAACATTAAGGCCGATTATGTTTGTTTTGATGTTCCGGATGAATTTGTTGTCGGGTATGGATTGGATTATGGGGAGAAATACCGAAACCTTCCATATATTGGGGTATTAAAACCTGCAGTGTATAGCAATAATGATTAAAAGAAATCTCATGAAATACCGTTAAATATCCAATTTTCAGGCGTTCATCAGCAAGTGTAATTTCTTGAATTTGTAAGATTTTCTATGATACTATTTTATATAGTCTGTTCTAACGCGGGAGGAGGTAAGAGATGAATCGGATTTTCCGTAACACCATCTTTTATTTATTGATATTTTTAGTCATTATTGGCGTTGTAAGCTTCTTTAATGGAAGCAACGAGCCAACAGATCATATTTCCTATGATAAATTTGTTGCACAATTAGAAAATGGTGAAGTAAAATCATTTTCCATGCAGCCTGAGCGGGGTGTTTTTGAAGTCCGCGGGGAGCTTGAGGCAGGGGATAAGAAATTTATCACCTATATACCAAACAGCGAGAAAATCCTCGACCGGATTGACAAGGCTGACTCAAAGGTAGAAGTGATGCCAGCGAAAGAAACAAGCGGCTGGGTAACCTTCTTTACTTCGATTATTCCGTTTGTGATTATCTTTATTTTATTCTTCTTTTTATTAAACCAAGCTCAAGGCGGCGGCAGCCGTGTTATGAACTTTGGTAAATCAAAGGCGAAGCTGTACAACGATGATAAGAAAAAGGTTCGTTTTAGAGATGTCGCTGGTGCAGATGAAGAAAAAGCAGAACTGGTCGAAGTAGTTGAATTTTTAAAAGACCCGCGTAAATTCTCAGAACTTGGAGCAAGGATTCCGAAAGGGGTGCTTCTTGTAGGACCTCCAGGGACTGGTAAAACCTTGCTTGCACGTGCTGTTGCTGGTGAAGCCGGCGTTCCGTTCTTCTCCATCAGCGGTTCTGATTTCGTAGAAATGTTTGTTGGGGTCGGTGCATCCCGTGTTCGTGATTTATTTGAAAATGCTAAGAAAAACGCTCCTTGTATTATTTTTATCGATGAAATTGATGCCGTAGGACGTCAGCGCGGCGCCGGTCTAGGCGGCGGCCACGATGAGCGCGAACAGACGTTGAACCAATTGTTAGTTGAAATGGATGGCTTCGGCGCAAATGAAGGAATCATTATTGTTGCGGCGACTAACCGTCCTGATATCTTGGACCCTGCATTACTTCGTCCTGGACGTTTTGACCGTCAAATCACAGTGGATCGTCCGGATGTTAATGGCCGTGAGGCGGTACTTCGCGTACATGCCCGCAATAAGCCATTAGATGAGTCCGTGAATTTAAAAAATATTGCAATGCGTACACCAGGCTTTTCTGGAGCGGATTTAGAAAACCTTTTAAACGAAGCAGCCCTTGTGGCCGCTAGGCAGAATAAAAAGAAGATTGAAATGGTCGATATTGATGAAGCAACCGACCGTGTCATTGCCGGCCCTGCGAAAAAGAGCCGTGTCATTTCCGAGAAAGAACGCCGAATTGTGGCTTTCCATGAAGGCGGTCATACGGTTATCGGTTTAATCCTCGATGAAGCCGATATGGTTCATAAGGTAACCATTGTTCCGCGTGGTCAGGCTGGCGGTTATGCGGTAATGCTTCCTAGGGAAGACCGTTACTTTATGACGAAGCCGGAATTACTTGATAAAATCGTCGGTCTCCTCGGCGGTCGTGTAGCAGAAGAAATTGTTTTTGGTGAAGTAAGTACGGGTGCGCACAACGACTTCCAGCGTGCAACTGGCATTGCCCGTCGTATGGTGACTGAATTTGGAATGAGCGATAAGCTCGGTCCATTGCAGTTTGGCCAGCAATCAGGCGGTCAAGTATTCTTAGGTCGTGACCTTCACAATGAGCAAAACTACTCTGATGCGATTGCATATGAAATTGACCTTGAAATTCAACGGATTATCAAAGAATCTTATGAAAGATGTAAAAAGATTCTTACCGAAAACCGTGATAAGCTTGATTTAATTGCTAAAACACTTCTTGAAGTAGAAACGCTGAATGCTGAGCAAATTAGGTATTTAGTAGATAACGGTTATTTGCCAGAAAATCCAGAAGAACTTGGGGAAGTTAAAATTGGACCCAAAAAATTAGATGATGTGAAAGTTAACATTAACAAAAAGAAGGACGACGAACCTAAAGATGAAAAATCATTTTTAGATACTCCTCCGGATGAAATTGATTACAAATAATTAAATTGAGTGCTTCGTATGAAGCGCTCTTTTTTTTCATCCAAATTAAATTATGGTATTATGTTTTCATGTAAAAATAGAAAATTCCTTTAAAAGTGAGTGATAGAGTTGATTTTCGTTTTTGACGTTGGGAATACCAATACAGTGCTTGGCGTTTATAAAGGTGATGAGCTTAAATACCATTGGCGGATTGAAACAAGCCGGAATCGGACAGAAGATGAGTTTGCCATGAATATAAAGGCGTTGTTTGAGCATGCAGGACTTTCTTTTTCAGACATTGATGGAATTATTATTTCCTCGGTAGTACCACCGATTATGCTTGCTTTGGAAAGAATGTGTCAAAAGTACTTCCATATTAAGCCATTAGTCGTTGGACCAGGGATTAAAACGGGACTTAATATTAAGTATGAAAATCCAAGAGAGGTTGGTGCAGACCGGATTGTGAATGCGGTAGCAGCAATCCACGATTATGGCAGTCCATTAATTATCGTTGATTTTGGTACGGCAACAACTTATTGTTACGTTAATGAGGATCGTCAATATATGGGCGGTGCGATTGCGCCGGGAATTGGCATTTCGACAGAAGCTCTATACTCTAAAGCCGCAAAGCTTCCGCGGATTGAAATTACCCGCCCAGAAGGAGTTATTGGCAAAAACACAGTTGCGGCGATGCAGGCTGGCATAGTATATGGATATGTAGGTCAAGTAGAAGGTATTGTTAAACGGATGATGGACCAAGGAAATAAGAAGCCAACTGTTATTGCGACAGGAGGTCTTGCTCCGTTAATTGCTATGGAAACAACAATCATTGATGTTGTTGACCCATTTTTAACATTGAAGGGTTTACAGCTTATCTATAAACGAAACATGGGGAATCCTAAAGAGTAGTAAGCGGACTAGAAGCGTTACTTGCTGTAAAAATTTTTGAGTGTGATAAGCAAGAAAGTGAGTTGGATTAAATGAGTGATTATTTGGTAAAGGCGCTGGCCTACCATGGCGGCATTAGAGCATATGCTGTCCGAACGACTCAAACTGTAAGCGAAGCACAGCGCCGTCATCATACATGGCGGACAGCTTCAGCGGCACTTGGCCGTGCGATGACCGCAGGGGTTATGATGGGGGCGATGCTGAAAGGGAATGAAAAGCTGACCATTAAAATAGATGGCGGCGGACCGCTTGGGCCTATTCTAGTGGATAGTAATGGGAAAGGTGAGGTACGCGGCTATGTGAGCAATCCAGAAGTCGATTTTGAATCAAATGAACATGGGAAGCTTGATGTCCGCCGCGCAGTCGGAACAGACGGGATGCTGGCAGTTGTAAAAGATATTGGGCTTCGTGACTTCTTTTCCGGACAGGTTCCGCTTGTTTCGGGAGAATTAGGGGAGGATTTCACTTATTATTTTGCAACTTCAGAGCAGACACCATCATCTGTTGGTGTCGGGGTGTTGGTGAACCCTGATGATACAATTTTGGCAGCAGGCGGTTTTATTTTGCAAATTATGCCTGGAGCGAATGATGATGTTATTACAAAAGTGGAGGAACGATTAAAAACCATTTCTCCTATTTCAACTTTAATTGAACAGGGACTAACTCCGGAAGAACTTTTATATGAATTGCTTGGCGAAGATCAGGTCAAAATCATTGAGACCATGCCGGTTAAATTCCAATGCACCTGCTCCATGCAGCGTTTTGCTGATGCTATTGTTGGTTTAGGCAAGGCAGAAATACAGGCAATGATTGAAGAAGACGGGCAGGCTGAGGCCCACTGCCATTTCTGCAATGAAAAATATCTTTTTTCAAAAGAAGAGCTTGAGAAGCTACAGCAGGAAGCGAAATAAAACTGCTGATTTTCTTAACAAAGCACAGGAAATACCTGTGTTTTCTTTTTTTGAAAGTATAAAAATTCTAATTTAAATTGATTGACAAAGTCAGTATAAAATTGGTAAATTATAAGTATATAAAACCAATAAAAATACTCGGAATAGGGGTGCTGTTATATGGTACGTGTTGCAAATTCAGTTGCTGAATTAATTGGTCATACTCCAATTGTTAAGTTAAATCGTTTAGCAGATGAAAATAGTGCAGAGGTTTATTTAAAGCTGGAATATTTTAACCCAGGCAGCAGCGTGAAAGATCGTATTGCCTTAGCAATGATTGAAGCGGCAGAGGCTAAAGGCTTAATCAAACCAGGCGTCGATACAATTGTTGAGCCAACCAGCGGTAATACTGGAATCGGGCTTGCTATGGTAGCAGCAGCAAAAGGCTACAAAGCGGTGTTCGTCATGCCTGAAACCATGAGCTTAGAAAGACGAAACCTGCTTCGCGCTTACGGTGCAGAGCTTGTGTTAACTCCAGGCCCAGAAGGAATGAAAGGGGCTATTGCAAAGGCGGAAGCATTGGTAGAGGAAAACGGCTACTTTATGCCGCAGCAATTTAAGAACGAAGCAAATCCAGAGGTGCACAAAAGAACAACCGGTGTGGAAATCTCAGAACAAATGGACCAGCTGGATGCTTTTGTTTCCGGAATCGGTACTGGAGGAACCATTTCTGGTGCAGGCAGTGTTCTTCGCGAAAAATTCCCGAATGTAAAAATTGTAGCTGTTGAACCGCAGGATTCTGCCGTTCTTTCAGGTGGAAAACCAGGTCCGCACAAGCTTCAGGGACTTGGCGCCGGTTTCGTGCCTGACACCTTAAACACTGAGATTTACGATGAAGTTATTCAAGTAGGTACAGAAGAGGCCTTCGAAGCTTCCCGGCGCGCGGCCAGAGAAGAAGGAATTTTAGGCGGTATTTCCTCTGGTGCAGCGATTCATGCAGCATTAAAAGTTGCGAAGGAACTTGGTAAAGGCAGGAAGGTACTAGCTATTATCCCGGATAACGGAGAACGCTATTTAAGTACTGCGCTATATCAGTATGATGCGGAATAATAGATGATAAAGGCGCCGGCACTTGCCGGCTTCTTTTTTTATAAGAAGAAAGTATAAACTTTCAACTTTTTGAATTGTTTAGCTCCAGTGCCCTAGCGGCTAGTGTCCTTCGCTCTCCGCCCTAATATAAGTCAACATCGATTCGCCTACGGCTCATCGTGTTTCCTTTATCCCAGTTGGAAAGCTCCACAAGGAAAGCTTCGGCAGCATAGGCATCTCACGAAGAAAAAGCGTTAGCTTTTTCGAGGAGGCCATACGCCGCTGAACAGGGCGCTTGCGCTTTTCTTGTAGAAAATTTCGATTCTGTTATAGAATTCATGTATTATTAAAGAAGAAATTTTATCATGGTTTGGGGGAATTAGGGATGAATGCATCAGCGGATAGAATTCAATGCGGCCCATATACGTTAGATTTCACCAAAAAAACTTACGTAATGGGGATCTTGAATGTCACACCAGATTCCTTTTCGGATGGCGGTAAATTTAATGAAATTGAGCGTGCGATAGAACACGCAAAAGAAATGGTCGCAAATGGGGCGGATATTATTGATGTTGGTGGAGAGTCTACACGTCCTGGGCATACAGTTATTTCGGTGGAAGATGAAGTAAAGCGTGTTGTTCCAGTGATTGAAGCACTGAACAAACATGTTGATGTTCCAATTTCCATCGATACTTATAAAGCAGAAGTCGCAAAGAGGGCGATTGAGGCTGGGGCTCATATCATTAATGACATTTGGGGTGCAAAGGCAGATGACCAAATGGCTTCTGTGGCAGCGGAGTATGATGTCCCAATCATTCTTATGCATAATCGCCATGAGCAGGATTATCAGAATTTTGTCAGGGATGTGATCAATGACTTATTTGAAAGCATCATGATGGTCAAAAAGGCGGGTGTCAAGGACGATAAAATCATACTTGACCCTGGGATTGGCTTTGCAAAAGACTATCACGAGAATATTCTGATGATGCGGAATTTGGACAAGCTGGTGATGCTTGGATACCCTGTATTATTAGCAGCATCGCGAAAAAGAATGATTGGAGAGGCACTAGATCTCCCTGTTGATGAGAGAATGGAAGGTACAGGTGCGGCAAATTGTTACGGAATTCAAAAAGGATGCAGAATTATTCGGGTTCACGATGTCAAAGAAATAAGCAGAATGGCAAAAATGATGGATGCAATGATGGGGAAGGGTGAGGTCCGTGGATAAAATCTATGTTAATAAGATGGAGTTTTATGGCTACCATGGAGTTTTTCCTGAGGAAACGGTTCTGGGACAGCGTTTTTCCGTCGATTTAGTCATTTCTGTTGATTTGAAAAAAGCAGGAGAAACGGATGAATTGGAATACTCTGTAGATTACGGGGAGTTATATCGGGTATGTAAAGAAATCGTTGAAGGTACACCGTATAAATTAGTGGAGGCGGTTGCAGAGAAAATTGCTGCCAGTATCTTAACAGATTTTCCTCTTGTTAAAGAGGTAATGGTTAAGGTGATTAAACCGGACCCTCCAATCCCTGGTCATTATCAATCCGTCGCAGTAGAAATAATAAGGGGTAGATAGAAGTGGAAAATACAGCCATTATTGCTCTAGGTTCAAATATCGGCAATCGTTATGATACTATGACGCTGGCGATTAAAAGATTGACTAGTACAGCAGATATAAAGCTGGTAAATACCTCCTCTATTTATGAAACGGATCCTGTAGGTTATGAAGCACAGGATTTATTTTTAAATATGGTAATTGAGGTCAAAACAGCTTTAGACGCTTTTGCGTTATTAGATCGATGTTTAAAAATAGAATTAGAACTTGGAAGAAAGCGGGAAATTAGATGGGGCCCGCGAACAATTGACCTTGACATACTAACGTATAATCAAGAAAATATTAATCATGCGAAACTGGTTGTTCCACATCCACGGATGCTGGAACGTGCGTTTGTATTAGCTCCACTTTTAGAAATGAAACCTGAGATTAAGTTTTTAGGAACGGATAAACCTCTTGAAGCATTTTTAGATGAACTACCTGATAGAGAAGGAGTCCGATTATGGAAGCGGATAAATGGGGAAGACGTATTCGAGCATATCGAAAGCTAAAGGGTTACACACAGGAAGGCTTTTCAAAAGAGCTGGGTGTATCAGTTTCCATTTTAGGAGAGATTGAACGAGGAAATCGCCTGCCTGCAGAGGAGTTACTTGAAAGAATAACTCACAGCTTACAAATAAGTATAGATGACTTAATGCCTAAAGATTAAATAAAGGGGGTAGAACATGTTAAAAATTGGTGATATTGAAATGAAGAATCCTGTTGTTTTGGCGCCGATGGCTGGTGTCTGCAACTCTGCGTTCCGATTAACAGTGAAAGAGTTCGGCGCAGGCCTCGTTTGTGCTGAAATGGTTAGTGATAAAGGGATTGTTTTTAAAAACGAGAAGACGATGAATATGCTTTACATTGATGAACGCGAAAAACCATTAAGCCTCCAAATCTTTGGCGGTGAGAAAAAAACGCTTGTAGAAGCGGCGAAATTTGTGGACCAAAATACAAATGCTGATATTATCGATATCAATATGGGCTGTCCTGTTCCGAAAATCACCAAATGTGATGCAGGAGCTAAATGGCTTTTGGACCCAAACAAAATCTATGAAATGGTGTCTGTAGTTGTTGATGCGGTAGAAAAGCCTGTTACTGTAAAAATGCGGATGGGCTGGGATGAGGACCATATTTATGCCGTTGAGAATGCCCAGGCAGTAGAGCGCGCAGGCGGAAAAGCGGTTGCTCTCCACGGACGAACGCGTGTCCAAATGTATGAAGGAAAGGCGAACTGGGATATAATTCGTGAAGTAAAAAGATCAGTAAACATCCCAGTCATTGGCAATGGTGATGTTCAAACACCACAGGATGCAAAGAGAATGCTTGATGAAACGGGTGTTGATGGCGTTATGATCGGCCGAGCTGCCCTGGGAGACCCATGGATGATTTACCGTACGGTTCAGTACTTAGAAACGGGCAAGCTGTTGGGGGAGCCATCTGTACGCGAAAAGATCGATGTATGTCTGCTTCATTTAGACCGCTTAATCGCCCTTAAAAATGAACATATTGCTGTCCGTGAGATGCGCAAGCATGCCGCATGGTATTTAAAAGGGGTTCGCGGCAATGCAAGGGTGCGTAACGCAATTAACGAATGCGATACTCGTGATCAATTAGCTGGACTTTTAAATGATTTAGTTTTAGAAGTAGAAGCGATGGAACAAGAACAGGCGATTGTGGGATAAGTTGACATCGAAAGGCTCTTTTTCTATAATTATTGTATTTACATGAAGCTGCCAGTGGGATAACTGGCAGTTTTTATTTAGGTAAGATATTTTTGATGTCTGAAAACCAAAGTTTGTGTAAAATAATAGAAGTGTATGTATGAAAATGATAGTACGTGTTTTTACTAGCGTTTTACATAAGGTTCAACTAACACTCAGCGGNNCCGCTGAGTGTTAGTTGAACCAATCGGGCTTTTACGGGCAGTTAATCTCCCGCAAAAGCTTCCCGCTTTACTTAACTTTAAAGCGGGAGTCTTACTGCCCGTTGAATCGGGATAATTAGAGTAATGGAGTGGATAGTTGTGAGTCAGGAAGAATTAAATGACCAATTAATCGTCAGACGTGAAAAAATGGCTGAAATGCGCGACAACGGAATTGACCCATTTGGCAAACGGTTTGATCGGACACATAGCAGTCAGGATCTGATTGAACAATATGGAGAAATCGAAAAGGAAGATCTTGAAGCGAAGAATATAGCTGTGTCTCTTGCCGGCAGAATTATGACAAAACGTGGCAAAGGGAAAGCGGGATTTGCTCATATTCAGGATTTGACGGGCCAAATTCAGATATATGTAAGACAGGATGCAGTTGGTGAAGAGCAGTATAAAATCTTTGATTCTGCAGATTTAGGGGATATTGTGGGTGTTCGCGGTTCCTTATTTAAAACAAAAGTGGGAGAGTTATCCGTAAAGGTAGAAAGCTTTGTGTTTTTAACAAAAGCACTAAGACCCCTGCCAGATAAGTTCCACGGTCTAAAGGATGTAGAGCAGCGATATCGTCAGCGTTATTTAGATTTAATCATGAGTCAAGAAAGCAAAGAAACATTTATTACCCGCAGCAAGATTATCCAATCCATGCGCCGTTACCTGGACGATCATGGTTACTTAGAAGTTGAAACGCCTATGATGCATGCCATCGCCGGCGGAGCAGCGGCTCGTCCGTTTATTACGCATCACAATGCACTTGATATGGAATTGTATATGCGTATTGCGATTGAGCTTCATTTAAAACGATTAATTGTTGGCGGACTTGAAAAAGTGTATGAAATTGGCCGTGTTTTCAGGAATGAAGGTGTATCTACCCGTCATAATCCTGAATTTACGATGATCGAGCTTTATGAGGCATATGCAGACTATCAGGATATTATGAGTCTTACAGAAAACTTGATTGCCCATATTGCACAAGAGGTACATGGAACAACGACGGTTCCATATGGTGAATACGAAGTAAACCTTAAGCCTGAATGGAAAAGACTCCATATGGTAGATGCAATTAAGGAATATACAGGTGCTGACTTCTGGAAAGAGATGACTGTTGAAGAAGCCCGGGCATTAGCAAATGAACATGGAGTAGAAATTAACAATAATATGCTTTATGGTCATATTGTGAATGAATTCTTTGAGCAAAAGGTAGAGGAAAAGTTAATCCAGCCTACTTTTATCTATGGGCATCCTGTAGAAATCTCGCCTCTTGCCAAGAAAAATGAAGAGGATCCACGCTTCACTGATCGTTTTGAATTGTTTATTGTCGGACGTGAGCATGCCAATGCCTTTACAGAGCTTAATGATCCGATTGATCAGCGCGAGCGCTTTGAAGCGCAGTTAAAGGAACGTGAGCAGGGTAATGACGAGGCTCATGAGATGGACGACGACTTTGTTGAGGCATTAGAATATGGAATGCCGCCAACGGGTGGATTAGGAATTGGAGTAGACCGTTTAGTCATGCTGCTAACAAATTCCCCTTCTATTCGTGATGTATTATTATTCCCGTTAATGCGCCATCGTTAATAGAAATAAAAAGCGCCGCACTTGCGGTGCTTTTTATTTGGTCTGGAATGCAGGGTATTAGAAAATTTCAACTTTAATATTATCCTTAAAAAACTATTGCACAATGTTTTTAATGGTGGTATATTTATATCTGTTGTTGCGAGACAACGTTTTTTCTGAAAAAAGAAGAAAAAAAGTTATTGACTTTCAGTTGATAACTTGGTAATATTAAAAAGTCGCCTTTGAGCGATTGTTCTTTGAAAACTA
>NZ_BNDS01000028.1:42620-66089 GCF_014656545.1 Neobacillus kokaensis | reverse complement strand
AAAAAACTCCAAATAGGTGCACATGGAGTAGTTCAATGAACACGAAAACGTGGAAAAACTCTAAATAAGTGCACATGGAGGGGTTCAATGAACACGAGAACTTAGAAAAACTCAAATAGGTGCACATGGAGGGAGTCAATGAACACGAAAACGCGGAAAAAACTCCAAATAGGTGCACATGGAGGAGTTCAATGAACACGAGAACGCAGAAAAACTCCAAGTAGGTGCACATGGAGGGGTTCAATGAACACGGGAACGTGAAAAAACTCCAAATAGTTGCACATGGAGGAGTTCAATGAACAAGAATACGTAGAAGCCAGGGTAAAGAGCGCAGAAACCTCCTTTTTTCATAAGTCTGTGTTCTTTAGACTCCTACTTTTAAAAGTCTTATTTTTTCAATAATGGAGCAATCACATCAATCCGATTTGTCCAAATCCCGCCACTATAATTGTCCGGAAGCCGTTCTAAGTCATCTTTCGTATCAAAGCCTTCCGACCAGCCGCCATTACCCGCTACAAGGATTACCCGGGTATTCACGCTGTCCATGCGATTTAAAAACTTATTCGGGAATCCCCACAGCAACGGGGCATATTTTTCCGGAATATGCAATTGCGTGTTCTCACAAGCTGCTGGAATGATTCCTGTCCATCCTATACCTATATATGGAAGCAGACAGCTTTTTAATGTAGCCATTGACATCACCCGTAGGTTGGGTATTTGTTTTTTTACAGAGCTGATTGGGTTATCATCCCCGTAAACGGTTAACTGACTCAAGCGTTTTTGTGGCAGATTGGAAAGATACCGAGCTAACTGTACACCTTCAGCAGGATCAGCGCTCTTAATATGAATGAGAAAGGCTCTATCTGGAAAATGCTTTAACACTTCTTCCAGCGAAGGCATCAGCCCAATTCCTTTACCGCGGAAAGGGAAGGTTTTGCCGTTGTCCGCCGTATATCCATATCCAATATCCAGTTTTTTAAGTTCGGCCATGGTATAGTCATTGACCATCCCCTCTGAATTGGTCCGACAATCCAGCGTCCAATCGTGAAAAACTGCAAATTGCCCATCCTTGGTTGGTTTGATATCCAATTCCACAATGTCTGCACAGGCTTTAAAGGCGGCTTCCATTGAAGGAAGTGTGTTTTCCAAATAAGGATGTTCCGGTGGATAAATTCTTTGGGCGGTACATGTATCATTCATGATCCCCTCCATCGGAAAGGTTTGCGCCATCCCTCGATGTGCCAGCAACAAAGGAGATTGGTTCCGAGCTTTAGTGAACAGTGAGCTGTTATTAAGATACATGAATGCTGCTAAAATAAATATTACGATGAAGAGCCTATTAGCAAAACGTTTAAACCTTTTCATATTTCCTCCAATGGAACTGATGTAAACAATACTATTCACTAGTTTAGCACAGAAGGGTTTTTTCTTTTTAGTTTGGTTTGAAAACCTTTTATGAGGACATGGAAAGGGGGAAATGATGTGGGTTTCAGTTCTCATAAACGGGTTATGAGAACAGGACAAGAAAATAATGAACAACGAGAGCAAATTTATGTAAACAACTCATCAAAAGAAAACCGCTAACCATCAAATGTCAGCGGCTCCATTATAACCAATTTTTGTTTCAATAAAAATATTCTCCAATTATTCTAATACTCGTAAAGATTCTCGTACAAATGCCGGCAGATCATCTGGCTGTCTGCTGGTAACGAGCTGATTCTGGCATACTACGACTTCTTTGTCATGCAAATTGGCACCGGCGTTTTTTAAATCTACATGAATGGATTTATACCCCGTTACATCACGTCCCTCCAGCGTTTCAGCTGTAATAAGGAGCTGGGGACCGTGGCAAATGGCTAACACCGGCTTTTTGGCATCCATAAATTCCTTTGTAAAGCGAACAAAACGGTCGTCTGCACGAAGAATGTCCGGCGAAAATCCGCCTGGAATGAAGAGTGCGTCAAAATTTTCAGGAGAGACGTCATCAATGCTTTCGTCAATGACTACCTCACTCTTACCCTGCTTTCCCTTCACTGTCTTTCCCTTTTTCATTTCAATTGCGGTTACCTCATGGTTCTTTTCCTTAAATGCCTGCACTGGTTCAGTGTACTCGGAATCCTCGAAATAATCAGTAACCAAAACAGCAATTTTTTTACTCATCTATAATCACTCCTAATCTAAGACTCAGATTATAAATTACCCCTCTTTTAATTAGTTAAACGCTGTGCCTGACACCAAATGGATTTTCCAATAAATTGCGATTAGACATTTATTGTAAAGTAGTCCAAAATAGATTTTAATCAGATTAATCGATTTGGGATAAAGGGGAACTGGATGAAGAAGCAAAATGTACTTTTTAAAATAGAAGATATCAACAGGGAGACGCTTCCCTTTTATTATGACTATGGCAAAGTGGTTTCTGCGATTCATGAGAAGTTGTTTGAAGCAATCGGTATAGGGTTTCATATGTATTCGGATGAGGACACATCCAATGAGATTTGGGAAATTCTTGAGGAGGATTTGAAGGAGCAGTCTTCAGAAGTACGGCTAATCAGCCATGTATATAATGAGGCTGAAACGAAGACAATTTCGTCAAATCATACTAATAAAGTGCAAGAGTTCATTGTGAAGCCAAGGGTGATGAATGGGATTTTTTATTATCCGCAATATCGGGTAGCACTGGCGAAGGTGCTGACCTTTCAAAACGCCGGGGAAATGCTTAGAGATCTGATTTTTGCCGAAAATGATGCCTGCTTAGTATCCTTTTTGCAATACGTCCTCAAACGAAAAAGAGACTATATCAAAAATTATGTAACGGTCTTCACGGATACAGAACATGGTGTCGAAACAGAAATCGAGAGCATCACCAACCTGGTGAGAGGAGAGGACGTCTTTTTAGAAGATTCAATGAAAAAGGAAATCTATCGTTCGATTGATGAGTTTTTTCAGGAAGGCAGAGAATTTTTCAAAACCTATAATATTCCGTACAAACGCGGGATTCTCCTATACGGCAAGCCGGGGAATGGAAAAACAACGCTTGTAAAATCTATTGCCAGCAGTATTCATGCACCTGTTGCCTATTGGCAGATTACTGAATTTACCTCGAGCTACACCATCAAAGAGGTATTTTCCTCTGTTTTAAAATTGTCGCCGATGGTGTTGGTGATTGAGGACATTGACTCGATGCCTGCGGATGTTCGGTCGGTATTTCTGAACACCCTTGACGGGGCAACTTCGAAGGAGGGCGTTTTCCTTATCGGAACCACGAATTATCCGGAAAAAATTGACCCTGCCCTTATGAACCGGTCAGGCCGATTCGACCGTGCCTATGAAATTAAATTACCGACGAAAGAGCAGCGTTATCAATATTTAATAAACAAAAAAATTGAGCGGATTCTTTCGGGGGAACAGATTTTAGAAGTGGTGGAAGCAACCAAGGATTTCTCCTATGCGCAATTGAATGAGCTTTATACCTCCATTGCTCTAGAATGGCACTATGAACAGCAGGTCGATATCGCCAGACTATGCGGAGATCTCAAATCCCTTAAGCAAAGGCAGGTTAAACACACATGGGACGAGTCTTCTTCTTACGGTGCGATCGGATTTGCAGGATTAATGAATGAAGAATAGTTTCTGAGGCGAACAGTGGTAGTCACTGTTCGTCTTACTTCAGTTTAAAAAAGCAATTTAAACATGTACAATAGAAGAAAAGAACTTGGTAAGGAAGGAGATCGTCACGTGAACATAACTTTAACTCATAAACGCATTAAAGAAATGTGCGGAACTGTCTCCTTCAAAAGAGGAGATTATTTTTACCATACGAATAAAGTTACATTTGAAGAATATTGTCCTGACCGCTGTCAAGCGACCGTTATTGGCGAGGAAAAGTTTCATGTGACGGTTGAAGCCGATAAAAGCGGAGAGATTCATGCCTCCTGCACATGCCCGAAGCTAGCTTCCTTCGATAAAGACTGTCAGCATGTTGCTGCAGTTCTAATCGCAATTTATGAACATCAGCAAAAAGGCACTACACCAGATATAACAAATCTGTCACTTACTCAAGGCCTGATGACTCTTTTCGATGAAAAGCCAGTCCGCACCAGCAGGCATCAGCTTCATTTTGAAAATAGAGCAGTCCTCGATGTACAGTTTACTTGTAAACCAGTCCCAGCCGGAAATGGGCGGTACATAATCGGAATTGAAATGAATATTGCCGAGGTAGAGGTTGATCCTATTCGTTCATTTCTAGAACATGTGAAAGAGGGAATGCAGGCAGTACTTTCCAATTCCTTCATGTATGACCCAAGTCTGCACTGCTTCCAAAAAGAAACGGATGATGTGATCCAGCAGCTAATCCAGGTGATACGTGATGAAAAGCTATACGGAGATGCTGGGCAGGGTCAAATGCTATTAATTCCAGCAACCTCATGGGAACGAATCCTGCCTTTACTGCTGAAAGCCCCACAGGTGAAGCTTGAATACTATGGACAAATATATGATGGACTGGAAGTAACAGAGGATTCACTGCCATTACAGTTTGATTTTTCAGAAGTGGAAGGGTACCAGCTAAGGGTGGCCGGCTTTGACCGGCTTTTGATTCTGGATGCCTATAGTTCGGTTTTATATGATGGGAAAATTAGAAAGCTGGTCGACCAAGATTCGAAAAGGCTTTTGGAACTGAAACAAATGCTGGAGGTCTCCGGAACGAATCAAATATCAATTCCTAAGGAGCAAATTCATTTTTTCCTTGAAAAAGCAGCACCTGGTTTAAAGAGGCTGGGGCAGGTTCATTTTTCGGAAGCTGTCAGAAAGCAATTAATGAGCACCCCTTTAGTAGCGAAGCTGTACCTTGACCGTGTGAAAAACCGCCTCCTTGCCGGGCTCGAGTTTCACTACGAAAATTGGGTCATCAATCCGTTGGAAGGCAGGGAACTTCCAGGCGGATCCATGATCATAAGGGATATCGACAAGGAAAATGAAATTCTTCAAATGATGGAGGATAGCTCGTTTGCCAAGACGGATGGCGGTTACTTTTTGCATAACGAAGAGCTGGAATATGAGTTTCTCTATCATGTTGTGCCGAAACTGCAAAAATTGGTACAAATTTATGCGACAACGGCCGTAAGAAACCGCATTTTCAGAGAGAGCCTCCGTCCACAGGTGAGGGTGAAGGTGAAAAAGGAACGGACCAATTGGCTGGAATTCAAGTTTGAAATGGACGGCGTTAATGAGCAGCAGATTCGTGATGTTTTAGCTGCTTTAGAGGAAAAGCGGAAGTATTACCGTTTGCCGAATGGCTCGCTGTTGTCGCTGCAGACAAGGGAATTTGAAGAGATTCAAGGTTTTTTACAGTCGCCGTTTGTGAAGTCTAAGGGTTTGGATAACGGGCTGGACTTGCCGATTGAACAGTGCCTGCAGCTGCTTGATACGGTCGAGGTAAGTGATACGTTTAAGCTGGAGGAATCGTTCCGCGAGTTTCTGCACCATCTACATCATCCCGGCAGTTTAGTGTTTGACGTGCCGAAAAGTCTAGACGAAATTCTCAAAGATTATCAAAAGCAAGGCTTTAAATGGATGAAGACCCTTGCTTATTACGGCTTCGGCGGGATATTAGCGGATGATATGGGCCTCGGAAAAACAATTCAAAGCATCGCGTTTATTGTTTCGGTGCTTCCGGATATCAGACGGGAACAGCAGCCAGCCCTCGTTGTCTGCCCGTCATCCTTGACCTATAACTGGCTGAGCGAATTCCGGAAATTCGTTGGGGCGCAGCTGCGGGCGGTGGTGATTGATGGAACAAAGGCAGAGCGCGATAAGCAATTAAAAGAGTTAGCGGATGTCGATGTCATTATCATCTCTTATCCACTATTAAGGCGGGAGATTAGTCGCTTTGAAAAACGATCCTTTCATACCGTGTTTTTTGATGAGGCCCAAGCCTTTAAAAATCCGTTGACGCAAACGGCCCGGTCGGTCAAGCGGTTGAAGGCTCATCATCGTTTCGCCCTTACAGGTACGCCGGTGGAGAATTCATCGGAGGAATTATGGTCGATTTTTCACGTTGTTTTTCCTGAGTTATTCCGCGGTTTGAAGGAATACAGCAAGCTTACTAGAAAAAATATTGCTCGTAGAATCAGGCCGTTTTTACTTCGTCGCTTGAAGGAAGATGTCCTGTTGGAACTGCCGGAAAAAGTCGATTCGCTGGAAACAGTGGAGCTGCTGCCTGACCAAAAGCGGCTTTACGCGGCCTACTTGGCGAAGCTTCGGCATGATACGTTGAAGCATCTTGATAAAGATACGATTCGGAAAAACCGTATTAAAATATTGGCCGGTTTAACCCGTTTGCGCCAGATTTGCTGCCATCCAGGTTTGTTTGTCGATGGGTATAAAGGGGGCTCGGCAAAATTTGACCAGCTGATGCAGATTCTTGAAGAAGCCAAGCTTTCAGGGAGAAGGGTCTTAATTTTTTCCCAGTTTACAAAAATGCTGGATTTGATTGGCAGGGCGTTAACAAGGGAAGGGCGCCCCTACTTTTACCTTGATGGTCATACCCCTGCGGAAGAACGTGTGGAAATCTGCGAGCGATTCAACCGAGGTGAACGGGATTTATTCCTGATTTCCTTGAAAGCTGGCGGGACGGGGTTGAACCTGATGAGCGCCGATACCGTGATTTTATATGACACCTGGTGGAACCCGGCGGTGGAAGAGCAGGCGGCAGACCGCGCCCATCGGATGGGACAGAAAAATACCGTCCAGGTCATCAAGCTCGTTGCCCGCGGAACGATTGAGGAAAAAATGAACGAACTGCAAGACAAAAAGAGACATCTCGTAGAGGAAATCATTAACTCTGATGAAAAGGTCATGGGGAAACTGACGGAAGAGGATATTCGGGAGATCTTGATGGTGTAACTAGGGCAGTTAGGGATTTTCCAGCTGCCTTCTAAATGGTATTTTTCAGTGATAGAGAGCAGCTAGAAGCGATCTAGTTACTGTCTGAATGGATTTTCAGTGATTAGAGAGTAAGTAGAAGGGGTCTAGTTACTGTCTGAAAGGATTTTTTGTGATTAGAGAGCAAGTAAGGGGTCTAGTTACTGTCTGAAAGGATTTTTTGTGATTAGAGAGTAAGTAGAAGGGTTCTAGTTGGTGTCTGAAAGGATTTTTTGTGATTAGAGAGTAAGTAGAAGGGGTCTAGTTACTGTCTGAAAGGATTTTTTGTGATTAGAGAGCAAGTAGAAGGGGTCTAGTTACTGTCTGAAAGGATTTTTTGCGATTAGAGAATAAGTAGAAGGGGTCTAATTACTGTCTGAAAGGATTTTTTGTGATTAGAGAGCAGCTAGAAGGGATCTAGTTACAGTCTAGATGGTTTTTTCAATGGGCTTTCCCTTTAAAAAAATTGATTTCCCAGACCCAAGTAACAAGCCGCCAACACCAAGTAAAAAACGCAGCTATCAATAGTAGCTGCGTTTAAATTCCGATAACATTCAACGATTGGCGAAGGCCTTCTATTGCGAATACGCCGACATATCTCAAAGTAAGTAATGCAATGATTGGTGAAAGATCAATTGGACCAAGCGGCGGGATGAATTTCCTAAAGAAGCCTAAATAAGGTTCTACCAGCTTTGTAATCAATTCCCCAATCTTTGATGTTTGAAATCGAGGAAACCAAGAACCGAAAATAGCGATTAGGATCAGCCAATAATAAACCTCAAAAGCATATTGTCCAATTTGTAAAATGTTTGCACTCAATTTTATATCTCCTGCCCATTAATTTTTTTAATAGTATACTCATCTTTGTGATGATATTAACATATACGAACTAAACTTAGTAAGGTTTCAAAAATAATTTAATTAGATTTAAAAACCATTGTGGATATCTGCATAATAGTATAGATATCGTATTAATAGATATACCCAAAAATTGTGGATATTGTGAAAATTAGTGTAGATATCTCCGCAATAAATTATTGGTATTTTCAAAAAGTGTAGATAATCCTCCAAAAATTGTAGATATTGTCACAAAAAGTGTGGATATCTGCCCCAAAAATGTAGATAACTTTGCATAATAAAAAGCCCCAAATCAAAGGGGCTTTTTAGATTCCCGAAGCAGCTCTAGAACAACCGGAATAAAATCCGCATAGCTGTCAAGATGAAAATCAGCTTCAATGTACTGATTTTGAAAGGCGGCTGTTTTAATATGTAATTCTCGTGCAGGAATTAGGTCTAAGTCACGGTCACCGACGACTAAATCAATAGGATAGCTTTGAAGGACAAATTCATAAGAAGAACGGTGAGGCTTTCTTGTGAAACCTTGTTCTTCCACGGAAACAATTTCTTTAAAGTATTTTGCCAAGTGAAATTTTTCAAGGAGAAAAACGGTTGATTCCTTATCACGATGCGTCACGATAAAATTGTTTTCGGCAGCGCCTAATGCTTCCTCTAAGTACTCAAACGGCTTGCTTGTTTTGGAATAATCACTATTGATCCTTTGGAATTCTTCCCTCTGTTCCTCGCTGATGCCAAAATGTTTAAAGGCAGTTTTCGAATCGACCTTGAGCCAATTTAACACTTCACGCGCGTCAAGTTCCTGTCCGCTTAACTTTATAAAACCTTGGACCATAGCCGGATATGTATCAAAAAGAGTGCCGTCGAAGTCCCATAAAATGTTCATTTAAAATCCCTCTTTTAATCATCTTTTGTAAAACTTCTCCTATTATGATGTAAAAGGGACTGTTTTGCAATAAAGCAGTATTGGCTCCGCCTACGCCATATACCATGGCAGCCACGCGCGCTGCCCCCTCTGATTTAAAGTATAGTTCCCGATTATTAATAAACTATGAACCAGTTGTTAATCATTGGTTAAATGTAAGTAACTAAATTTTTAATTAAAAAAGGCCATTGGTGCCTATAACACCATTGGCCTTTTTCAATATTAATAATCGGTAACCGTCAGATTACGGTCCAAATAGGTTTCGATTAGTTCGCTGACTTGGTAAGCAACCTGCGGGGAATCGAAGTTTTCAAAGGCGTGTTCGCAGTTTTCTTTATAAGCCATGGTTTCGTCATAATGGCTCATATGGCGCTCGATGACTTCTTCTGAATCCTGACGGGCTCGCTGTCTTTGGATGACTGTATCACGGTCAGCATATACAAATATGCGAATGACTCTTTCGCCATATAACGATTTTAATTTATCCGCCCCTTCAGGATTTAAGGTTAAGTAGACAAGGTCGTGGTTTTGGAATGCTTCCACGATATCCTGTTCACGAATGCCGTAATGGATGCCATCGATTTCGACGCTTTCTAGAAACACCTGCTGTGCATCCATTTCTTTGAAGGTTTCTTCGGAAACGAAGTGGTAGTCTTCGCCATCTTTTTCGTAATGTCGGGGGGAACGGGTAGTGTATGAGAGAACGGTTTCCATGTCAAATGCGCTGGCTGTCATTTTGGCAATGGTTTTTCTTCCAGAGCCATCGGGACCTGTGTAGACGAAAATTTTTTCTTTTCCTTTGATTTGGTACATAGGGGATCCTCCTTTTGTTTGTGTTATGACCCTTATTCTGTAAGGAAATTTACTTGGAATGAAGTGGGGCTACTTTTATTATATCAAAACTTTATTGCAATAGGAATATATGGATTAGTAGGAATAAATATCTAATTAGATTATTACCGGAGTATTTTTAAGGACAAAGAAGGACGCAAATTGGCATTAAAATGACCAAACGAAGCATGAATTCCTTCATTTAGACAACTCCTTTTTTGATTTGATAATCTTAGTATAGGAGTATTTTGTAAACTATATTTATTGGATTTGTAAATTATCTGTAAAAATTCCGTTATAAATAAAAAGGCGAACAGTGCTATCACTATCCGCCTTGATCTGTATCTGCTATTAAAGAAGACTCGGGAGCCCGCTTCCCTTTTTGCAATTCAGCAATTGTCAAACCAAAATCCATCTGCAGGTGGGGATAGTCTTTAAATTGGGCCCATTCACCGCCCCAATCGAACCCCAAGGCTTTGGCCATGTCTACCACTTCACCCCAATCTGCTTTGCCATTTTGATTACCATCATATTGCATATCCCAAATCACATTATCAGAAGGGGTCTTTAATGCAAAGTCAATGGCAAGCCCAAAATTGTGATAGGACTCTCCGCCTTTTGCATACGTTACAACATTTCCTGCGGCTGTCCTGCCTTTTTCGTAAAGCCGGTTTTGGTCTTCGGTACTTCGGAAACCATCCGTAATTACAACAATAATTCCTTTTTTCGCTGCTTGCTGGATTAGCTGATGGGTCCGCTCCTCTACAATTGGGTGTAGTTTAGTTGGTAAGGGAGCAGATTGATTTATGTTAGAATCCGTAAGAAGGCCGGATTCTTTTATAAAGAATAATATCATGAACAACAGGAGAACTAGTATATAAACAGAACTCCCAATCTTTTTTCGCTTCAAGGCTTCGTGTTCCTTTCTTTAGTTTCATAATCTAAGACGTTTCCTATAGCCTAAAAGTTTCATATTAATGGGCAATCCTTTTAGCCTGCCGGAACTCCATCATCGGTTTATTTTCTGCTAAAATTTTCTTAAACTGAATAGTAAAGACGATAACTGTGACGGTAACGGCAAGGAAGTCAGATATCGGCTCAGCGAGAAAAACGGCAAACTCTTTATCAGCATAGAAGTTTGGCAGAATATAAATCAAAGGTATCAAAAGAATAATTTTTCGTAAAAGGGCAAGGAACAGTGATGTCTTCGCCTGACCAACAGCAATAAATGTCTGCTGGCAGGCTAGCTGAGCACCCATCACAAAGGCGACAGCCATGTACGTTTTCAGCGCCCATACTGTCGTTTCAATCAATTCCGGGTCATTGCTGAACAGTGAAACAAAGAATTTAGGGAAAATCATCATCAGTATCCAGAATATAACAGAAAAACTTATCGAAGAGACAATTAGCAATTTAAATGTTTGCTTCACCCGTACATTGTTTTTGGCTCCATAATTATAGCTGATAATCGGCTGTGAACCCTGTGTTAATCCGATGATTGGTAAAATCATTATTTGCATTAAACTGGATAGAATGGTCATGGCGCCGACCGCCATATCACCAGAATAATTTTTTAAAGATGAATTAAAGGAAATATTTAATAGACTCTCCGTGCTTTGCATAATAAACGGGGACACCCCGAGCAAAAGAACTGGTATGATCACAGACTTTTGGATTTTCATATATTTTGTACGAATCTTTAGCTTTGTATTTTTTCCAAATAAAAAGTATAAGGTCCAAAGTGCTGATACTGCTTGAGCGATAACATTGGCAAGGGCAGCACCTTTAACACCCATCCCTAAGGTGAAAATAAAAATCGGATCGAGGATAATGCTAAGTACTGCTCCGATGACCACTGTCATCATAGCAATTTTGGCAAAACCCTGTGTGGAAATAAAGGTGTTCAGTCCTAAGGCAATTTGGACGAATATCGTGCCGCATACGTAGACATAAAAGAAGTCTTTGGCATACGGAAGTGTTTCTGTTCCAGCTCCGAACATTAAGAGCAGTTTTTCCCCTGAAAATAAAAAAACGATGGTTAGCACCAGCGAAATTCCCAGCAACGCAGCGAAACAGTTGCCTAAAATTTGCTCGGCTTCTTCATGTTTTCCTTGTCCAAGTTTAATCACTGCTCTCGGTGCACCACCCATTCCAATTAACGAACTAAATGCGGCGATAATCATGATAATCGGGAATGTGACGCCTACACCCGTTAAGGCGGTGGCCCCGATTTCGGGAATATGTCCAATATAAATACGGTCCACAACATTATAAAGCATATTAACAAACTGGGCTGTAATCGCTGGCAGCGCTAAACTTACGAGCAATTTTCCGACACTGTCAGTCCCCAGTTTATTGACACGTGCTGGATTCATGTCTAAACTTCCTTCCTAATATAAAAACTAGAATATAGTAAGTTTAGCATAAAAACTATAATTCAGTTATATTGCATTCTTTCCACATTCTAGTGGAAATTAATATACTTTAACATCAATTGGGTAGAGATAAGGCTGTTTAGGTTGTTTTATTTTCTTCCATTTTGTAATTTTAATAATCGGAAGCTCTGTCCCATTAAAAGTACTAATATCTAAAGTCCCTTTGGCTTTAATCCATGTATTTTCCTCAATGCTTGCGGCTTCTTTGAACTCTGATAAAAATCCAATAATGCCAGCATCCGCGACACAATGCGTAATGGAAAACCTTGAAATCACCAACTGGTCCTGATTAAACTCGTCTTCTTTATAAACAAACCCCTTTAATTCGATTTCTCTTCCTTTAAATTTTTCGGGATCTGTACTTATTTCTCCATAGAATATAGAGTATACATCGTCATTCATTTTGATCGTAGAGCTTTGTTCTAATGTTCGTTTGAATTGTTCAAATTCTTTTTCTGAAATTATTTTTGGATCTGTAATCCTGTTATGCTCTATAGTAAGATCCTCTTGGACACTATTAATCTCTTTCTTTTCTTTATTTTGATTGGATAAAATGGCCATACCGCCTTTTTTATCAACGATAGATGCATCGAGGACCTTAGCGGGAAGGAGGAACCCTGTGACTAGTGGAAAAATAATGATGGCATAAGCCATAAATTTTTTTGAATTAAAGGGAGAATCTCCATGATCATGGCTGCAGTCATGGTTGTGGTCTTCGTGATGACAATGATAATGATGGGTGTGTCTCTTGGCGGACCATATTCTTGTAATTTGGATAAAAAACAAAATTAGAAATAAAACGGATGCGGACTGGCTTAGCCCTTGATATTTAGGATTTATGAACTTGGTAATCTCATCGGTAAAATGCAGTTTAAAAAGCATAACGGAAAAAGCAAGCAATATGAACGCTCTAACGGCATGCTGTACATGAAATTTCACGATATTCCCCCCTTATAGTAAACCATCAACAAGCATCATCGTAATAAACACTGTTGCAATAATTACCGCCAATATACCTATAACAAACCTTCCCCTGAATACGCTTAGCATCATTAGGGTGTTTTTTAAATCCATCATCGGGCCTAAGATTAAGAAGCTCAAAATTGCTGAAGTTGGGAAAAAACTGCTAAAGGAAGCACCGATAAAGGCATCAGCTTCAGAACATAGCGATAAAACATAAGCCATGCCCATCATAATCGCGATAGAAGAGACCGTTCCGCTTCCGGCTTCCAAAAGAGTTTTTGCAGGCAGGTAGGTTTGTACAAAAGCTGCTAAAAAAGCTCCGATAATCAGATATTTCCCCATATCAAAAAACTCATCAATGGAATGGATCAGCGTGTTCCAAAATCTTGTTGAAAAAGGTTCTTTTATAGGGTGTGAGTGGGATTGGGCAGAAGGGACGGAAGCTTTCAATTGCTTCCCTTTAAAAATCAAGCTGACAACAAAAGCAACAATCATTGCGATAATAAAACCTAAGCCCATCCGTAATCCGGCTATTTTTACATCGTTCCCAAACGCCATGTATGTAGAGGCAATGACGATTGGATTAATAAGCGGACCTGTTAGCATAAAGCCAATTGCGGCATAAATGGGTACACCTTTCCCAACTAGTCTTCGGATGATGGGAACTATCCCGCATTCACAGGCAGGGAAGAGGGCGCCGATTACACAACTCATTATGATCGCCAAATATTTATTATTTGGAATCCAGCGCCTGATATGTTCTTCGGTGACAAAGACTTGAATGACACCAGCGATAAGAACCCCTATTAAAACAAAAGGAAGGGCCTCTATTAAAATACTTAGAAAAATCGTGTTGAGATTTAACAATGATGGAGACAAAGCGAAGGGCAGTTGAAAACGAAAACTGAAAGAAAGCAGAAGCAGTGTTAATGTAAGGATGACCATACCTGTAATATCGATTATATGTTGACGAAGAATTCGGCTCATAAAAAACCTCCAATATTATTTTTTTGAAAATGGTGTTCTTGGAACAGCAATCCCTGCTCTGCAAAAAGCAGGAATTGGTGCCCATATTATTCATTTAATGCTGTTTTCAGTGTTTCTAAATTCTTCCGCATGATGCTAAAGTAATCATCTTTTTGTTTAATGTTTTCGTCTGTAACGGCCTCTAAATTATGCAGTGTAAGCGGCTTGGCACCTAATTCTTTTTGAATAATCGTGGCAACCTTGGGTGAAGCATTTTGCTCAAAAATTACATAATGAATTTTATGAGCAGTTGCCTCATTAATAATTGTCTGTAATTGTTTCTGTGTTGGTTCCTGAGTAGGTGATAAACCTGAAATGGCAATCTGTTTAATACCATAACGTTTTTCCCAATATCCGTAAGCAGCGTGTGAAACTAATAAATACTTCTTTTTTGAGCTGTCAATAGTTGTCTTATATTCTTGATCAAGCTTTTCTAAATCGCTTTTTAGGTGGTCAAAATTGCTTTCAAACTCTTGTTTATATGCCGGCATTAAGCTACTTAACGAAGTTTTTATATTGTTTGCAAGTTCAATAGAAAGAGAGGGATCTAACCATACATGTGGATCCAAGTCACCATGATGATGTTCCTCCCTTTCATGTTCATCAGATTCTGCCTTTTTATCATGATGGCCCTCATCCTCATGGTGTTCACTACCAGACTGACTAGATTCAATGAGTTTAAGTCCTTCTCCAGCTTTTAAAATCTGTACATCTTCCTTCTTCAATGTTTCAGATGCTTTTTCTGCAAACCCTTCTATACCAATTCCTGTATAGATAAATAAATCAGAGTTTGCCAGATTAACCATGTCTTTTGTAGAAGGTTCATAGGAATGAGCATCCACGTTTGGTGGATAGATGTTTTTGACTTCGACAAACTTTCCACCAATTCTTTTTGTGAAATCTTCTAGTGGAAAAATGGTTGTATAAACTTTTAAGGTTTCTTTATTCTTTTTTTCGTCGTTCTTACTTGCTGTCTCAGTATTAGAACACCCGGATAAAAGTATACCTAAGATAAGAACAGATGTAGAAACTACTTTTTTGAACCTCATTTTAATAACTCCAATCTTGTATTTTTATAAATCGTAACTATTACGTTTTACATTCTAGATTAACTCTATGGGTTTGTAAATAAAATTATGACTTTTAAAATTATGGGAAACTACTTCTTGAAATGGCGGAGATGGAAATTTTATAAAAAGACTTGCATTTAAGAAATAGATTTATTAAGATGTTAATCGTAACTATTACGATTTACCTTAAAATGATAATTAACAATTACCACTGGAACTAGAAAAGGGAAAAACACATGGATATAGAGGATATAGAAATATTTATATCATCTAAATCGTAATGATTTTGATTTATTCAAAATGAGGTGAAGAAATGAATAAAAAAATACCAGTTACAGTGTTAAGCGGCTATTTAGGTTCAGGAAAAACCACTTTATTAAATCACGTTTTAGCCAATCGTGAGAATAAAAAAATTGCCGTCATTGTGAATGATATGAGTGAAGTAAATGTTGATGCTTCTATGATTAAACAGGGAGGTCTTTCCCGAACGGACGAGAAATTAGTAGAGCTTCAAAACGGCTGTATTTGCTGTACGTTAAGAGAGGATTTAATGGTCGAAGTCGAAAGGCTAGTTCAAGCGGGCGATATTGACTATATCTTAATTGAATCATCCGGAATATCAGAGCCTATTCCTGTTGCTCAAACATTTACCTATGTGGATGAAAATCTCGGGATCAACCTATCTGAGCTTTGCAGGTTAGACACGATGGTGACGGTGGTCGATGCAAATCGCTTTTGGCATGATTTTTCCTCAGGTGAAAGTCTTCTTGATCGAAAGCAGGGAACTGATGAATCCGATAATCGGGAGGTTGTTGATTTATTAATTGATCAAATTGAATTTGCAAATGTTTTAGTTTTAAACAAGATTGATTTAGTGGCAAAAGAGAGTGTACTTGAACTAAAAGCAGTTCTTCATAAGCTTAATCCCGAAGCAAAAATTATCGAGAGTGACCACTCGCAAGTCTCCTTAAATGAAATATTGGAAACAAATTTATTTGATTTTGAAGAGGCGAGTCAAGGGGCAGGCTGGATTAAGGAATTAACAGAGGAACATACTCCGGAAACAGAAGAATACGGAATTTCCTCTTTTCTCTACCGCAGGAGAAAACCATTCCATCCTGAAAGGTGGATGCAATGGCTGGAGAATTGGCCGGTAGATGTTGTTCGAGCTAAAGGCTTCTTCTGGCTGGCAACACGGAATGATTTGACAGGGTTGTTATCACAAGCAGGACCATCTATTGTGCTGCAAGGAGCTGGTGAATGGTTAGCGGCTTATCCAGAACAGGAAAGGAAGCAAATTCTCATGGAAGAACCTGAACTTTTGGAAAACTGGGATGAGATATATGGTGATCGAATGAATGAGCTTGTTTTCATAGGAGTAGAAATGAATCGCGATGCCATCGAGGCTTCATTAGATCAATGTTTGCTAACAGAGGAGGAAATGAAAACGGACTGGAATACATTTATTGACCCGCTTCCGGTCTTTACAGAAACCGCATAAAACATAGGAGGAATGAAAAAATGAGAGTAAAAATCACGTTAGCATGTACTGAAACAGGAGATCGCAATTACATTACCACAAAAAATAAGCGCAACAACCCAGAGCGTATTGAATTAATGAAGTACTCTCCGCGTTTAAAAAGACGTACGTTACATCGTGAAACAAAATAATCGCTCAAGATTTATGGCGAACAGTGACTGGCACCGTTAGTTAGCCATGAGTTTTGAAAGTTGAGTTCGTTGATGCCATAAAAGCTGCCGGTAAATCAAAAAAACCCATAAACAAGAAATTTTCAGGCAGGAAATAGGTTTGATCTACATAAAGTGTTTGTAACAGATTGTAAAAAGGAGCAAACACATGAATCTCTCTAAATTTGTGGATGAACTTCCTATCCCTCCTGTAATCAGACCGCGTCGGAAAGATCGATACCATACGTATTACGAAGCCACAATGACTGAGTTCAAGCAATCCCTCCATCGGGACCTGCCGGCAACAACGGTTTGGGGCTTTGAAGGGATTTATCCTGGACCAACGTTCGAGGTGGAGAGCGGAGAGAAGGTATTTGTAAAGTGGATTAATAATTTGCCCGAAAAGCACTTATTGCCGATTGACCATACGATACATGGTGCCCATTCGGATATTCCGGATGTAAGGACGGTCATTCATCTTCATGGTGCCAGCGTGGAATCGGAAAGCGACGGATACCCAGAAGCGTGGTTCACAAAAGGGTTTAGGCAAAAAGGGCCATATTTTTCAAAGGAAATCTATCGTTATGATAATTTCATGCCTGCCTGTACTCTTTGGTATCATGACCATACGCTTGGGATTACGAGGCTCAATCTGTATGCAGGACTGGCCGGATTCTATCTAATTAGAGACCAAAGGGAAGGTGAATTGAATTTACCAAGCGGGCGTTTTGATATTCCGTTGATTATCCAAGATAAATCGTTTCATCAAGATGGTTCGCTCTTCTATCCGAAGCAGCAGGAAAAACCGGTGGCTGGACTTGAAACCTCCGTCGTTCCCGAATTTTTTGGAGATACGATTTTGGTAAATGGGAAAGTGTGGCCTTACTTAGAAGTGGAACCGCGAAAGTACAGATTCCGCCTGTTAAATGGTTCGAATTCACGTTTTTACCGTCTGCGGCTCAAATCGGGTCAGCTTTTCTATCAAATAGCAACCGACAGCGGCTTAACGGAGTCCCCAGTTGGCCTTCATGAAATCATTTTGGCCCCTGCCGAGCGATCTGAAGTCATTATTGATTTCACCAATCTCCAAGGGAAAAGAATTGTGATGACTAATGATGCGCCATCTCCGTTTCCGGATGGCGAGCCCGTAGACCCTGAAACGGTGGGGCAGGTAATGGAATTTAGAGTGGTGCAGCCGTTATCCAGCATTGATACAACTTCGATTCCTTCATTCATGGTGCCGGTTCCGAAAAGGCCGGTACAGACAGCCTCAAAAGTCCGGTTTCTCAGTTTAACAAGAAAAAAGGATCAGTACGGGCGAGAAGTGATGCTGATTGATGATAAAGATTGGGATGCCCCCATCAGTGAAAATCCGAAATTAGGACAGACAGAGGTATGGTATCTAATCAACCTAACAAATGAAGTGCACCCGATGCATCTCCATTTAGTTGATTTCCAGGTCATTGACCGCAGACCTTTTGATGTTGAAAAATATAAGCAAAAAGGAATTCTTGAATACACCGGTCCGGCTATACCTCCGATTCCACAGGAAAATGGTAGGAAGGACACTGTTATCGCCTATGCCCATCAGGTTACTAGAATTATTATGAAATTTGGACCGTACACCGGATTGTATGTGTGGCACTGTCATATATTAGAGCATGAAGATTATGTCATGATGAGGCCGTTCATGGTAATTCCATAGCGGCCTTTTATTTTGTGCAAGAAAAGAGCGGGGCAGCTACATAAAGTCATACATAAACAAACCTTAAATTGGAAAACTATATAGAAATTGGGGGGTGGTTCATGATGAAAAAGGGAATTTTAAAGTCGCTAATCAAACTCATTAATACCGAACCACAATTTAACGAGCAGTCCAATTTAGAGTCGATTGAATTAAAAAAACAAGATATTAGCATTCAGTATGAGCGAAATTTAGCGACCTTTAAGACGATTTTCAGCGTACCAAAAAATATTGATGTAAAAACTCGTGAGTTTACCATCCGTTCATTCAATCGCCGTGCCTTTATTATATATTTTGGTACGATGGCAGACCATGACCAGATTCAACGAAGCATTGTCGAACCGCTTATTGAAAACGAGCAGCCTTTAAGCGGAATTCGAGATATTGTTTCCTTTCCGGTAGAAAAGACTTCTACCAATATTGGTGAAATTACGGAATACGTAACCAGCGGCAATACGGCACTCTTTGTTGATGGCGACCACCAATGCTATGTATTTGAAACGACCAAAATTCAAGGGCGCAGCATTGAGAAATCGGATAATGAAGTGATTGTAAAAGGGCCAAAAGAGGCGTTTAACGAAAAGATTGCCGATAATATGTCGTTAATTCGTAAAAAGATAAAAAATGAAAATCTAATCATTGAATCTCATGTCATTTCAAAGCGTTCCCGAAATGATTTGTTGCTTGTCTACGAAAAGGATTTAGTAAATGACGAACTTCTGCAAAAAATAAAAAGCCGGCTTTGTTCAATAGATAAGGATAGCATTTCTGATTTAAATCTGTTGGAGCAGTTTCTGGAGGAAAGGCCAAGGTCCCTTTTTCCTACGATCTTAAACACGGAACGTCCTGACCGGGCAGTTTCCTTTATTGAAGATGGTCATATTGTTTTATTAATGTCAAATTCACCAAGCTGTCTGATTTTGCCTGCTACCTTTTGGGCATTGTTTCATTCACCGGAAGATCATTATCTGCGTGCGCCATATGGTAATTTCATTAGGATTTTGCGATTTATCGCTTTATTTATTTCTGTTTTTTCCTCTTCTTTTTATATAGCGGTTACAAACTATCATGTAGGGATGATCCCGCCTGATTTATTAATGGCGATTGCAGGTACAAGAGAACGCGTCCCATTACCGTCCATCGTTGAAATATTAATGATGGAGTTTGCCTTTGAACTGATTCGCGAGGCTGGACTGCGTGTGCCGTCCCCAATTGGTCCGACGATTGGGATTGTTGGTGCGTTAATTTTAGGACAGGCTGCTGTTCAAGCCAATATCATTAGTCCCATTGTTATCATAGTCATTGCTTTAAGCGGCTTAAGCTCTTTTATTATCAGTGATGTGAGCATGAATTTTGCGATTCGCATGACCCGTTTTTTGTTTATTTTTGCAGCTGGCTTTCTCGGCGCTTATGGTGCAGCTGCCCTATTTATTGTCGGCCTCTTTTATTTAGTTTCATTAAAATCATTTGGCACACCTTATTTTGCACCGATGACACCGCATTTCTTTTCCGGAAAAGATTTAATTATCCGTCATGTGCCCATGAAAGAGCGGTTTAGACCGGGATATTTAAAACCAAAGGATGTAGTTAAACAAAGAAAGGGATCAACATAGATGAATCAGCAGCCTATAAAACTTGGTATTCGAGAATATGTGTCCATTGCTGTATTAATGGTTGGTGCGAAAGCGATGGAGGATACCCCCGCTATGCTGTTTAAACAGGTGCATAACGCAGCGTGGATGATTCCTATCCTTTCAGGGGCTTTCTTTTTCATCACGCTTTTTTTATTACTGAAGACCTTGTCGGTGTTTCAAGATAAGAATCTATTTGTTGTCATTCAATTATTACTCGGAAGATTTCTCGGCTTTATCGTATGTCTTCTCATCTTTCTCATTTTTTCTTTTGCGATTTCAATCGATACGAGAACATATACAAATATAATCAATACGTTTTATTTTAACACTACACCTAAACAGGTGATTTATGCCCTTTTAATGGCTGTTTGTGCCTATGGCGCTAAAAAGGGAATTCAGCATGTTGGATCGGTTGCCTATCTGCTTGTTTTCTATGCTGCTCTATCAATGGCTCTTGCGTTGTTTTTAAGTACTCAAGACAGTAATATTCAAGCCATGCTGCCTATTTGGGGTACAGGAAAACTTGAAATTATGAGGAATGGTGTGCTAAGGATCTCTACTTTTGCAGATTTTTTTCTGCTAGCGATGCTTATTCCCTTACTTAAATCAAATAAAGAATTTCGAAAAGGAACATGGATTGCCTACGTTTCTGTCATTATCCAAATCAGTGTTTCAGTTCTTATTTTTATCTGTATGTTCGACAATTCCTTAGAGGGGATTGGTTATCCGTTCCATACGGCTATTCGTTACATTTCGCTGGGAAGCTATATTCCGAATATTGAAATCGTCTTTTTCGTTATTTGGATTTTGGCGGCTATTATTCGCTTTACCACATTATTGTATATTATTGCCATGATGTTCGGTCATATTTTTAAAATAAAAGACTTTGAGTACTTGATTCCATCACTGGCGGCGGTTTATTTATTAATTGGAAGTATCCCGGAGAGTACAATAGATGTTAGCCTCAAACTGAAACTGTATTTAACATACACCATTGGTCCTATGCTCACTGCCATTGCCATTATTTTATGGCTGGCCGCTTTGTTAAAAGGAGAATTTAAACATGCTAAAAATAAGAATAGTATGTAAGTTATTATTCCTCTTTATTGTTGTTTTTTCCTTAACCGGTTGCTGGGATCGAAATGAACTTGAAGATAAATCGTATGTAATTGGGATAGGACTTGATCATTCCAAGCATGAAGGGAAAATTAAGGTGACCATGCTGCTGGCCAATCCTGAGGTAGGAAGCATCCAGGGCGGTGGCGGTTCTACTGAAAAGCCGCGGGAAATAATCTCGTTTGATGCGAACGATATTATTGCAGCAAAAGGGACGGCAAATGCCATTATTTCAAGAATTATTACTTATGATTTATTAAAAATTATAGTCGTTTCGGAAGAATTTGCGAAAGACTCTAATTTTTTTAATGTGATCAACGGCGTAATCAATGATAAAGAAATTCGGATGAATTGTTATTTAGCCGTCTCTAAAGAAATGGCGAGCGAATATTTTCTGAAAAATCATCCGAGAATGGAAACAAGACCACATAAGTATTTTCAATATATGGTTGATCATGGGATTGAAAATGGCCTTATTCCCGATTCGACTCTTTTTCGCTTTTTTAAAACAACTGACAGGGGAGCAGACCTCTTTTTGGCTATGTACACAACAGCCATAAGGGAAAAATCCCCTGAAATTAAAGGGGAAGATGAGTACATGGCCGGGCAGCTGAATGCTACCGGTGAGTTCGATGATACCCAATTTATCGGTTCGGCGGTTTTTAAGAACGGTGTGATGATTGGAAAGCTGAATGGTCGGGATACACGTGCTATCAATATTTTGGATGATACCACGAACATCAGCGATTTATTATTGGATATCCCAAATCCTTTTTCGGAACAAAACCAATCAATTGCCGCCAGAATCATGAAAACGGAAAACAACAAGGTAAAAATGGATCTAAAGGGTGCTAGACCAAAGATTTTTATTACCGTCCCATTAAAAGTAGATATTATGACAAACCCGTCAATGGTCAACTTTGTTCAGGGAAAAAATCGGCAAATCCTAAAAAAGCATATGATCAGGCATTTCGAAAAGATCAATGAGGATCTTTTAAAAAGAACACAAACTGAATTAAAAGGTGCACCATACCCGTTATCCCTATATGCCCGGAAATACTTCGGTTCAATTCCGGAATTTAACCAATTTAATTGGCCCAAATCATATCTCAAAGCGGATATAAAAGTAAAAGCAGATATTGAGATCGTAAATTATGGAAAAATAGTAAAAAAACCTCGAAAGGTTAAAGGATAAAATGAACTATTTCACCATCATAGTGCTGCTTTGGATTGCTGTTTATACCTTTGGATTCGCCATAAGCTTATGGAAGGAAAAACAAAAGTTGGGAGCCCTGGCCGTTTTTTTTCTCGTCCTTGTCATCATGGTACTGCCGTTTTTATCGGTTTTTTAATAAAATGAGTGCATTGTTGCGTTGGTTTAGGCAGGGGATTCTAGGGAAATGTGTAAATTAAATAGTATCAAAGAAGAATGGGAGAGATTCTAGTGGCCTATCAGCAAAAAACAAAAGAAACAGACCGTAGTGTAGTGGAGTTTATTGGGAGTGTGGAAAACCCAAAAAAACGTGAGGATGCTTATACACTGGTGGATATTTTTACAGAAGCAACTGGATACGAAGCAAGGATGTGGGGTGCAAGCATTATCGGATTTGGATCATACCATTATAAATATGAATCAGGGCATGAAGGCGATGCACCATTGGTCGGATTTTCCCCAAGAAAGGCAAAAATTAGTCTATATTTCGCACCAGGAGACCCAAACCGCGAAGATTTACTAAAGGACTTCGGAAAACACACCACCGGAAAAGGCTGTATCTACATAAACAAAATGGCAGATATTGATATAACCGTATTAAAAAAACTAATTTCACAGTCTGTTCAGTTTTTGCAAGAAACATATCCGGGTGCCTGACACCATTTCCCATACTATTTCCCAGGATTATTCTGGTGCCTGACACTATGTGAAAAGAATATTGAGAGGAAAAAAGTATGGGGTTCTTTTTTTAGTTTAGGGTTTGGGACATTGCCCGAAAAGGAGAAAAAATCCGTTCTCCGGTCAATGGGAAGAGGTTCCATTGCCCGAAAAGGAGAAAAAATCTGTTCTCCGGTCAATGGGAAGGGGTTCCACCATTGCCCGAAAAAGAGAAGAAATCTGTTCTACGGTCAATGGGAAGGGGTTCCATTGCCCGAAAAGGAGAAAAAATCCTGTTTTTGGTCAAAGGAAAGGTGTTCCATTGCCCAAAAAAGAGAAGAAATCTGTTCTCCGGTCAAAGGGATGGGGTTCCATTGCCCGAAAAGG
>NZ_BNDS01000028.1:345-42570 GCF_014656545.1 Neobacillus kokaensis | reverse complement strand
TTCAGCGGTCAATGGGAAGGGATTCCATTGACCAAAAAAGGGAAAAATCCATTCAGCGGTCAATGGGAAGAGGTTCCATTGCCCAAAAAAGATAAAAAATCCGTTCTCCGGTCAATGTAAAGGTGTTCCATTGCCCAAAAAAGAGAAGAAATCTGTTCTACGGTCAATGGGAAGGTGTTCCATTGCCCGAAAAGGGGAAAAAATCCGTTCTCTGGTCAATGGGAAGAGGTTCCATTGCCCAAAAAGGAGAAAAATCTATTCAGCGGTCAATGGGAAGGGGTTCCATTGCCCGAAAAGGAGGAAAAATCCGTTCTACGGTCAATGGGAAGAGGTTCCATTGACCGAAAAGGACCCAAAATCCGTTCTACGGTCAATGGGAAGGGGTTCCATTGCCCGAAAAGGAAAAAAAATCTGTTCATCGGTCAATGGGAAGAGGTTCCATTGCCCGAAAAGGAGAAAAAATCCGTTCTCCGGTCAATGGGAAGGGGCTCCATTGCCCGAAAAGGGGAAAAAATCTCTTCTACGGTCAATGAAGGAGTGTTTCGTCGTTTCCAATTTAAATAATTTAACCTTTAATTTCCTCAAGGGCAGCATCATCTGAAACATTCTTCTGAAGAAAATCAGAACAATATATTTACTGAAATTCAGCACTCTGAACAAAAACATCCTGAGTATTTACGATAAAACCCTAATTAACCCGATATTTCGAGTCACTAAAGGTTTATTTTTTTTAAAACTGTGGTAAAGTTAGGGGGAAATTTACTAATGTGGGAGAGCGATTAGTATGCAGGGGTGGAAGCGTAATTTATGGGTTTTATGGATAGGAGTCTTTTTCACTTCAGCCAGCTTTTCGATGGTTATCCCATTTTTACCGATTTTTTTACCGCAAATAGGTGTTACCGATAATGTGGAAATGTGGTCTGGACTGTTATTCAGTGCGGCCTTTTTTGCAGGCGCCGTTGCTTCGCCATTTTGGGGCAGTGTAGCCGATAAATATGGACGAAAACCGATGATTATCCGCGCAGGTATCTGCCTTACGATCATTTATACTCTGACTGCCTTTGTCACCAATCCTTATCAGTTATTGGCACTTCGAATTTCTCAAGGTCTTTTAACAGGCTTCATACCAGGAGCGATTGCGTTAATCGGGACAAATACGCCAAGCCAGCGTGTGGGATATGCTTTGTCGATGATTTCTACCGCATCCGCTTCAGGAGGTATTGCCGGACCGCTCCTTGGCGGCGGGATTGCCCATTTGGTTGGCAACCGCTGGGCGTTTGGGAGCGCAGGAATCATTGTCTTGATTTCCACTATCCTCGTCATTCTTTGGGTAACTGAAGAGAACTTTACTCCAAGTAAAAAACGCGGCTCAGTGAAAAATGATATAAAAGAGGCATGGGCAAATCGTCAGTTGATGCTGGTTCTTCTATTAACTGTTGTTACAGCTGGATCCATCATGACTATTGAGCCGGTTCTGCCGCTTTATATTGTGAAATTGGGTGGTTCAGCTGAAAATGCTTCGTTATTAGCCGGAGTTGTTTTCTCACTACCTGGAATTGCTAGTGCATTATTTGCCCCTGTTTGGGGGAAGTGGGCCGATAAAGTAGGATTTCAGCGGGTGCTTGTCATCGGTTTGCTCGGCGGCGGACTGGGGACATTGGCGCAAATCTTATTTAGTGAAATTATCGGATTTTCCATTATCCGCTTTGTATATGGTGTGTTTTTCTGTGCGGTCTTTCCAGCCTTGAATGGTTTAGTGGTAAAATCAACAGCTGAAGATTTCCGAGGCAGGGCATTTGGGTTAAACCAAACCGCCAACCAAATAGGCGGAATGATTGGTCCAATCCTTGGCGGTTTTATTGGCGGGATATTTCCGGTTCAAAGTGTATTTGCCGTGACCGGTCTTTTACTGTTAACCGCTATGGGAGTCGCGTATTGGCGCGGGAAAGGCTTAACTAATTTTGCTAAGACTAGAAGCAATGCTTGATCTTTTTAATTAGTAAAAAATCTAAATTGTAAATTGTTTACTTATCCCCCTATTTCTTCATATAATAAGAATTAGAAAAAACAGGGGGGGAGTACATATGTATCCTAAACACAAAAGAAGAAACACTATGGCATTTACCTTTTTATCGTATTTTACACTGTTTGCAGGGGTCTTATTATTTGCGATTGGCTTATATAACGCCGAATTGGAATTAAATGAGAAGGGTTATTATATCGCTGTTATGCTGTTAATTATTGTAGGGTCAATCCTGACACAAAAGGTCGTTAGAGACAATGCGGAGGACGACGAAATTATTGCAGAGCAGCAGCGTAAAATAGAAAGAAATGAACAGGCATAGTTGTTTTTTAGACTAATATTACAATAGAAACGCTTGGATCACCATGGGTCCAAGCGTTATTTTATTTTCTGCGTCATTACCTGTATAAATATCCCAAGATTTGCAAAACTTAAGCCATATCAAATCTAGACCTTGATAGGAGATATAGGTAATGAAAATTGCAGATATTTTAGTCACGATTGAATTTGTTTTTATCGCATGTCTACTGTTGGTATTAGTGTTATTTATTATTTACTTATTAATATTTGATCGACAGCAAAAGAAACATTCGATTTTACGGAATTATCCCGCATTGGGGCGGATTCGCTATTTTTTCGAAAAAATAGGTCCGGAAATGCGGCAATATTGGTTTAATAGCGATACGGAAGGAAAGCCTTTTTCAAGAGACGACTATGAGCATATCGTAAAAAGTGCTAAATATAAACGTGACGTAGTCGGATTCGGTTCCAGGCGTGATTTTGAGGAAGAGGGCTTTTTTGTTCGAAATGATATGTTTCCAAAACTAAACGAAGAAATCAAAATGGATCAGGAAACAATGGTGAATACAAAAAAATATATTTTACTTAAAGACCCGCTGTTTACAGATCGAAAGGAAAAGTGGGAGGATGACAATGCGCTTGCCAACTTGCTGCATGATGATGACGCAGTGGTGATCGGTCCGACAACGAAATACCCTTTCGTTGTCAAAAGTTTAATCGGTATGTCAGCAATGAGTTATGGGGCATTGGGGAAGAACGCCATTACTGCGTTATCCAAAGGACTGGCCATGTCAAAGGGAACGTGGATGAATACTGGTGAAGGCGGCTTGTCTCCGTATCATTTGGAGGGTGGCGTGGACATCATTATGCAGATTGGTCCAGGGTTATTCGGCATTCGTGATAAAGATGGCGGTGTGGATTGGGATGAATTGAAGCGAAAAAGCGAGATTCCACAAGTAAAGGCATTCGAACTAAAACTAGCGCAAGGTGCAAAAACACGCGGAGGCCATATTGATGCGGAAAAGGTTAACCCCGAAATTGCCGCCATCCGAAAAGTGGAGCCCTATAAATCTGTAGACAGTCCCAATCGTTTTAAACAACTTGACGATGTTACTTCCATGTGCAATTTTATTGAAAAAATTAGGGAACATACCGGCAAGCCGGTTGGCATGAAGATTGTCATCGGCAGCCCCGATAGTGCAGAAGAACTAGCTAAATATATGAAGGAATCAGGTAAAGGCCCGGATTTTATCACCGTTGATGGCGGTGAAGGAGGAACAGGCGCATCCTATCAAGAGTTAATTGATAGTGTCGGTCTCCCAATTAAATCGGCTCTGCCAATTTTAGATCTAACGCTGAAAAAATACGGTGTACGTGATCGGGTGAAAATTATTGCATCGGGTAAGCTGTTTACTCCTGACCGGATTGCGATTGCTTTGGCGATGGGAGCTGATTTAGTCAATGTTGCCCGCGGATTTATGATTACTGTTGGTTGTATCCAAACATTAAAGTGTCATTCCAATGCTTGCCCAGTCGGTGTTGCCACAACAGACCCCGACCTGCAGAAGGCGCTTGTGATTGATGAGAAGAAATACCGTGTTGTCAATTATCTTGTTACCCTTAGACAAGGTCTATTTCGAATAGCAGCGGCAGCCGGATTGGATTCGCCGGTCCATTTTCAGCCTAAACATATTTGTTATAAGGATGAAAAGGGCGTTGTTGTATCACTGGAACATATCCTTAAAGATATGGAACAGCAGATTGGTTGATGTTTTCATTAGGGGGCACGCTCACGCCCCCTGACCCACTCCCCATTCCTCTCAAAATTTCAAGCTAAAGGCATCTGTAAATCCTGAAAGAAACGAACAGCTTCAATAAAACACATGGGAACTCGTAAATGAATTCCCATGTGTTTTACTTTTTACGATTAATGAGTTCTCCAATGCGTTCTAGTGCCGGTTGATTGGTTTGATAAATTAATCAAAGATTTTTGTAACAGCACGAACGGAGTATCTTACTATTGGTCCAATCAATTCAAGACATAATTCAATGACATCCAAGATAAAGTAATCTTTATGGACTCGTTTCTTTTTTGTCTTCATAAATGATCCCCCAGTAATTTTTTTATACGAATCGGTTGCAGTAAGGTTTCAAAGGATTGATAATATTTGTAAAAGGGGAAAAACAGAGGAGATATGAAATGAATATTTTACTGAAACAAGTTTTCGCTGGTCTGCCAAAAACGGTTGGCGACAAAGATGCGCCACATTTAATGGACCGAGAATGGACTAGTGCGATTTTTAAAGAGCCGGTTTTTGGACCTGTTTGGGTCGGCAAAACTGGTTTGACTGGTGATGGTCAGGCAGATACCGAGCATCATGGCGGGCCGGAAAAAGCCGTGTTTGCGTACTCTGTTGAGAATTATACATATTGGAAAAAAGAGCTGGGTCTGAGTGATATCGCTGCCGGCGGGATGGGCGAGAATTTTGTGATGGAGCATGTGATGGAGGACGAGATATCAATCGGCGATACCTTTCAAATCGGTGAAGCTGTTGTGCAAGTATCGCAGCCGCGGCAGCCATGCTGGAAACCGGCTCGCCGTTTCAGGGAGAAAACATTAGCATTGCAGCTGCAAAATACGGGCAGAACCGGCTGGTATTATCGTGTGCTGCAGGAAGGATCCGTTGAAGAAGGTCAGACATTTTCCTTACTCGAACGGCCGTATCCACAATGGACGATTCAAAAGTGTAATGAAATCATCCATGCGAAAAATCTGAATCTAGAGTTGATGAAGGAACTAGCTTCATGCAAACTGCTCGCGCTAAAATTACGGGCCACTCTGGAAACACGGATTGAAAATGGAGGGGGAGCGGATATTCGGAAACGTGTATTTGGGCCGGCTGTATTTTGAGGAAGATTGATTGAAAAGAGAACGCGGTTTACTCCGAAAGATTTAGGGGTTTTTCAATTCGCCGATATGAAGGGTAAAATCGCTGATAATTATCTTAAATTCTCCTATAAAATGAATTATTCACCGACAACCTATTCAGATTCGCTAATATTTCCAACAAAGGAGTAATATGGCATGATTATTAGAGAAATTAATGTTTCAGATGCAGAAAATCTGGTAAATCTAATTCTCCAGGTAGAAAAAGAATCCGAATATATGCTGATGGAGCCCAGTGAAAGACAATTGACTATAGAACAGCAAGTACAAAGGATCGCATCGTTTCAAAAAAGTAATAACTCTACCATTTTTGTTGCTGAAAAAGATCACCGACTGGTAGGCTACATGTTTGCGATTGGCGGCATGGCAAAAAGAACTGCTCATTCTGCCTATCTAGTGATTGGTATTTTAAAAGATTTCAGAGGGCGTGGGACTGGGACGAAGCTGTTTCAACAACTTGAAGAGTGGGCGCTTGTAAATAACATTCATCGTTTGGAGCTGACAGTGGTTACCGGAAATGGAGCCGGTATAGCGCTGTATGAAAAAATGGGCTTTAAGATAGAGGGGAGAAAGCAGCATTCCTTATTGATTAATGGTGAGTTTGTCGATGAGTATTATATGGCGAAGCTGATTCAGAGGGTATAGAAAAAAGTAAAAAGAAAGGAAAATAGACATGGGGTATCTTTTTAATACTATATTAATAGTTTTCTTTGGAGTTTTGATCTTAAACAAACTGAATAGAATAGAGCAGCAATTAATAGGGAGCAAAACAATAACGCTGGAAAAAAATCAGAACGAGTTTGACGATTCACTGCTTCGTGATGAGGTAAGACAGCTCTTACTAGAAGGCAAAAAAATTAAAGCTGTTAAAAGAGTGAGAGAAAGAACAGGTCTTTCCTTATTGGAAGCTAAACAATATGTTGATCGTTTTGAGTTATAATATTTGATAAATCTCTAAATAGTAAGATAGTTTAGTAAATAAAAAAGAAGCAGGTGAAAGTATCATGACAACAACAGAAGAATTGCTTACCACTCTCAAAAGAATCCTCCCTCAGGATCAAGTATCGGTTAACCAAACCATATTAGAACAGCACAGCAGAGATGAATCCTATCATACTCCAAGCTTGCCGGATATTGTTGTGTTTCCGAAGACGACTGAAGAAGTATCCAAAATCATGAAGTTAGCGAGTCAATTCAAGGTGCCGGTTATTCCCTTTGGAAGGGGAACAAGCTTGGAAGGTCATGTTATTCCATATAACAAAGGCATTACGATTGATTTTTCTTTAATGAATAAAGTGTTAGAGATTCGCGAGCATGATTTTCTTGTGAGGGTTCAGCCGGGAGTTACTCGGACACAGTTAAATAAGGAATTAAAAAGATATGGATTGTTTTTTTCTGTTGATCCTGGGGCAGATGCTACCTTAGGCGGCATGGCGGCAACTAATGCCAGCGGTACCACTTCTGTCAAATACGGTGTAATGCGTGATCAAGTTCGGGATTTAGAGGTTGTGCTAGCAGATGGAACGGTGATACATACGGGTAATATGGCAGCAAAATCATCCTCAGGCCTTCATTTAAACGGTCTTTTTGTAGGTTCTGAAGGTACGCTAGGCTGCTTTACTGAACTAACATTACGTGTTTATGGCATTCCCGAGTATATACTGGCTGCCAGAGCGTCTTTTCCAACAGTTCATGATGCCGTTTCGGCGGTAGTTGGCATTTTATCTGCGGGGATTCCGATTGCCAGGGTGGAGCTTGTAGACGAATCGTCGATGAAACAGGTCAATTTGTTCAGCGATACAGATTATCAGGAGAAGCCGACGTTATTCTTAGAATTTCATGGAAATGAAGCTGGCCTTAAGCAAGATGTTGAATTTATGAAGGAAATTGTGGCAGATTGCCAATGTGAAGGTATTGTGTTTGAAACGGATCAGGCCGCGCTTAATCGGTTATGGGAAGCGCGCCATAATTTAGCTTATGCCTATATTCACGGCTATCCGGGTAAAAAAATGATGATCACCGATGTATGTCTGCCAATTTCTGAGTTAGCCGGGGCGATTGAACATGCGAGGAAGGAACTTAATAAGCATGGTCTGACAGGAGGAATTGTCGGGCATGTTGGCGATGGGAATTTTCATACAATATTAATGATTGATATGAACAATTTAGAGGAAATTTCAAAAGCGGATGAATTCAATGAATCGATTGTCTTATATGCGCTTGAGCGCGGTGGTACATGCACAGGCGAGCACGGTGTCGGTGTTGGGAAACAGAAATATCAAGAGAAAGAACACGGTAAAGCGCTCCAAGTGATGGAAAAGATTAAACTGGCGCTCGATCCAGAAAATCTTTTGAATCCGAATAAAATTATGAAACTCTAATTAAGAATTAAGGCGGCTTTTTAAAAGTGCGCCTTTATTTGTTATTATGTAGCAAAGGAACTTGAAGGAGTTGAGGGAAATGTCCCAATCGTTTGAACAGGCAACGTTTGCCGGGGGATGTTTTTGGTGTATGGTATCCCCGTTTGATGAACAGCCAGGGATTGTTGAAATCATTTCAGGCTACACAGGCGGTCACACTGTGGCTCCGACTTATGAGGAGGTTTGCTCCAATACAACTGGGCACTATGAGGCAGTCCAGATCAAATTTGACCCAGCGATTTTCCCTTATGAAAAATTGCTGCAGATGTTTTGGCAGCAAATCGACCCAACCGATGCGGGCGGCCAATTTAGCGACCGCGGCTCCTCGTATCGGACGGCAATTTTTTATCATAATGAGAGACAAAGGGTTCTGGCGGAGGCTTCAAAGGCGGAACTAGCTGGGAGCGGCCGCTTTGAAAACCCGATTGTAACGGAAATCCTCCCGGTGGCTACTTTTTACCCGGCGGAGGAAAAGCATCAGCATTATTATAAAAAAATTCCTTTCCACTATAATCACTATTTTGAAGCATCCGGCAGGGCAAAATTCATCCGTGAAAATTGGAAAAAAAGAAAAACTGACGAAGAACTGCGTCAGGTATTAACCCCGTTGCAATATGAAGTAACAAGGAACAATGCCACCGAACCGCCATTCGAAAATGAGTACTGTGATCATAACGAAGAAGGAATCTACGTGGACATTATTTCCGGAGAGCCGCTATTTAGCTCGACGGATAAATACGATGCAGGCTGCGGCTGGCCAAGTTTTACAAAACCGCTCAGGCGGATTGAGCTTGAGGAAAAATTTGATGCCTCACATGGTCTGCGGCGAATTGAGGTGCGGGCAAAAACCTCCGATTCCCATCTTGGGCATGTATTCGATGACGGTCCTGGCCCCGACCGCGCCCGCTACTGTATCAATTCGGCTGCCCTTCGGTTCGTGCCTAAGGAAAAGTTGGAAGAAGAGGGCTATGGGGTGTTTAGGAAATTGTTTAAGGGGAATTGACGGTCCTTTTAAAAGGTCCATAGTGCGCGAACTCAGGAGCAATTTCTGATTTGCGCACTATAGAGGGTTTAACACGCCAAACGCGCACTATAGAAGGTTTATAGAGCGGGAACTCAAGGGAAAACACGTCAAACGCGCACTATAGAGGGTTCATAGGGTGCCGTGCAATTCCTCTGGGATTCGGGAATTAAGAACGGGGCATTATCGGATTTTGATGGTAATCGATGGGGGTATGGAATGCGGCGGGCGGCAGTATGAAAATTCGAAGCATCTTTATATAGATTGCTATGGCTTTCCATAGAGGATGCCGTAAAACAAGTTTTTCAATATGTGGACAACAGTCTAGGTCAGGATAGTGCGAGCGTTTTAGCTGGGATTACCACAGCCCCCAATAGTCCGTTTATCCCAGCAATCAACCAAAGGGGTGAAGAAAATGGTTCAATTTATAAATGGTCAAATAGAAAGAAATGAATACTCCACGATTCCCTATACATGGATTTGCGGGGAGCAGCCGAACAATAGCATTTGCATTATGCTGCCGGGGCTGGGTTACACAACTCAGCGTCCACTTTTTCATTACTCAACCAACGTCTGTGTTAATAATAGGCTCGATATTCTTCATATTAACTATCAATATAGTCAAAATGAATTTTTCAAAAAGCTTTCAGGACCCGAACAAGACCAGTGGATGTATGAAGATGTGACGACAGCTGTCCGTGAGGTTTTAAAGGAAAACGAATATGAGAAGTGTTTTCTGCTAAGCAAGTCACTTGGATCAATTCCGGCGGCTAAAGAATGGAAACACAGAAACTTGGAAAATACTTCGTCCGGGATTTGGTTAACACCGCTTTTAAAAGATGACAATGTGTTTCAGGCAATATTGAATTCGGACCTGCCATCCCTAGTAGTGATTGGTGATAAAGACCCGCACTATATTGAGGACCGGGTAGACAAGTTAAAACAAAACCAGCTTGTTACTATAGTGGTAATCCCGAATGCCGACCATAGTTTAGAGATAAAAGGCGATATCACTGCCACAATAGATGCTATAAAGGAAGGAAATTTGAAAATTCAGGAATTTATCCAGCGATGAATTTTATCGCAATAACTTCAGCCAAAATCTACAATTAACTTAAAAAGATAAAAAATGTTAAAATAGGTTCAAAGTAATAAAGTTAGTAAGGAACAGAGGGGACAACGATGAAATACGAAACGATTATATTTGATATTGATGAAACATTGTTTGATTTTGGCAAGGCGGAAGAAAATGCACTGCGTAAGGTCTTTCAAGAGTTCGGCATACCTTCTGGGGCGAAGCTGTATCGGGAAAGCTATGAAAAATGTAATAAACCATTATGGAGAGAACTGGAGCAGGGATTTATTACATTGGAAGAATTAAAAGTTGAACGATTTAGACGTCTCTTTTTTCACGAAGGGCTTGACATTGATGCTTCTGAGTTTTCTCGTGTGTTCTTAGAATACCTAGGTCAAGGAACCTATCTTATCCCGGGAGCGGTTGAATTGATCAGCAGCCTTGAAGACTATCAACTGGCCGTGATTACAAATGGTTTTGGAGATGTACAGAAAGCTAGAATTGCAGGATCGCCTCTTGCTCAAGCCTTTGAGCAGATTATTGTTTCAGAAGAGGCTGGTATCCAAAAGCCAGAAAAGGGTATTTTCGAGTACGCTTTTTCAAAGCTGGGGATTTCTAACAAAGACAAGGTGCTAATGGTAGGGGACTCTCTTACTTCAGATATCCAAGGCGGTGTGAATGTCGGAATCGATACATGCTGGTTCAATCCACATCAGAAGGAAAACACAAATGGCGTTAATCCAACTTATGAAATCCGTGATTTGCTGGAGCTGGTAAAAATTGTTGAAAGCTCTGAGCCAGTCTTAATAATTTGAAGCGAAAAAAAGAAAGCCCGTTTGTCGCGGGCTCTCTAACTTTCTAAACCGATAAAATCCATTCAGCAATGTCATCAATAACTTGTTGATCCACATGCTGAGGAACCTTATATTCTTTTTTCGCTTTTAGGATTTCCCCATAAACAGAAGGCATAAACAAATGGTTCAAGTTTGGATAAAGTTTAAATGTAACATTCGGCTTATTCTCTAATAACTTTTTGTACCCTTCAAAGTCTTTTTCGATTGATGATTGGAAGTCTTTCTCACCTTGGATAATGAAAACTGGTTTTTCCAATTCTTGTAGATAATCAGCTGCTGGGTGTTCGCCCATTTCTTTCAAGTAGTACGCTCTGACGCTCTTCCCCAACACCTTAGTTGATTTTGCTTCCTCATCACTTAAGTTATAGATGTTGTCAAACTTGGATGAAAGGGAGGCTATTTGTTTCCTGGCAATCAATTGCAAAAATTTATTCAATGAGTTTAGTACTTCGTCGTTCTGACTCATCATGATTTCTTCTAATTTACGCGGAGAACCTGCCATAATAATGATCCCGGCAAACTTTCCACCCTCTGCGTCAATACGAGGAGCTAACATTCCCCCCATACTATGACCAATAATAAAGATTTTGTTTGAATCAATACGAGAATCCTGGCGTAAGAAGTCAGCAGCAAGGATAGCATCCTCGATCGTTTCCTCTTTAACTGATAATCCCGTATCGTTTTTCATTTCTTTACCGTATATGAATGTTCGCTTATCATAACGCAGCGCGGCAATCCCTTTTCCCGCTAAACCATCCGCAATGTCTTTAAAAGGGCGATTATCTCCGATTTTTTCATCCATATCACTTGGGCCGGAGCCGTGGACCAATACAACCGCAGGAACCAAACCATTCCTTTCATTAGGGATGGTCAATATTCCGTTTAGTGGAAACTTTGTTTCGTCGCCGATCACAATTTTTTCAACAGCCATTGAATTTTCCTCCTTGATTGAAAGCCAATCATTTATATTATTTAGTTATCTTATCCCAGCAGCATTGGAAGCCCGAATGCTAGGAGAAGTACGACGATAATGAATACCCATGATAGGGGATGGGCCCAGTTATTGGTCCAGCCGATCCCAAAGCGTTTTTCCAAAAAGATTGCCGGGTCTTTCGGATTGAAATAGAACATTCCCAGCTTCCAGTAGTGGTCGTCATCACGGTCAATAACCTTACCGTTTTCACCGGCGACCTTTCGAGATACGCGGCTGCCGCCTTGGCCGGTCGTGATCGATAATATAATTGATCCTGCACAAACTGCAACCACATAAACAAGTGGAATATATAGCTGCAGCTGATGGTTAATTGGATAAATCATTGAGAGCTGAGGTACTACAAACACGGCAATTAAGCCAGTGCCCATTAAAATTGTGAAAAGCGACCATCTTCTTCTAAAAATTATATTTTGTCTCAATGACTCTTCCGGATTAGCCGCAGACACCTGCTGTTTGGCTTTTGAAATGATGATATTGATAAAAAGAAACAGAAGTGTCAGATAGATTTGCATAATCGGCATCAGCAGAACTGACCGGTAAGATTTAGCTGCCCAATTGGTCACTTCCCCGCTGAAATTATATTGCATCGGAAACCGATCAGGAATTTGTTGATAGTTTACAAGAGTAAAGGCAATCGTTGCAATCGAAATTAAAAATGGAATTACAAACCAATAATTGGAGTAAGTTAGTTTTTTACTGCGGAACTGTGTATTAACCGTGATGACCTGCGGCTTTTTCGTCCACTCAGGGTATTGTTTTTTTAAGTCCTTCATTTGCTTGTGAAAAATAAGATACACAATGAAACTGCCAATAACGTAGATAGCAATTAAGATAGAATACAAGATTGCGATAAAGTCATCGTCCCGTCCTCCGACAGAAAGCGCTAGTATGGCAGTAATGATTATCGCCAGCACACCGGTAATCAAGGCATATGTTTTACGCATGTTTTTAAGATCAGGGCGCTGATAGGCTTCTTCAGGAATGGAAACCCCAAAGCTTTCCGTTTTCCTCGTCCAATATGGGATAAATATAAGGGGGATATACATTGGGATCATCAAAATAATTAAAAATAGTAACATCTTTGAATTCACTCCTTTGGTTGAAATTCCGTATAAATTTGACTGCATAGTTTTTGAAAATCTTCATCAGACACATCGCGGCAAACTGCCTCCGCAATCAATGGCCGAAGTTTAGCTGTTAAATCCGTCCAGTAAATGTCATCCGCTTTTGCAACCCCGTCCGGATTAATCACAACCCCCTTTTGGCGATGGATGAGAATAAATCCCTCTTGCTTTAACTGCTGGTAGGCTTTATTGACAGTATGGAGGTTAATTCCGAGATCAGAAGCAAGCGAGCGTACTGATGGAAGTGCTTCCCCCGGACTAAATTCTTTTTTAGCAATCCCTGCGATAATTTGATGTTTTAATTGTGTATAAATCGGCTCCTCGGATTCGAGGTCAAGTGTAAGGAACACATGAACCGCCCTCCTTTGTGTTAGCTGTTATATTTATAGTATAACAGTTATAACATGGAGTCAATACGATTTTGGGGGATTTTGTAAAAAATGGTTAGCATCCGTTGTCTACGTGCCTGAACTGCTTGAAATTTGATGAGGTAGGTAACGTAGAAGGAGTCTACGTGCCCGAACGGTCAAAAAAATGATAAGTTGGGTAACGTAGAGGGTGTCTTTGTGCCCGAACAGTCAAAAAAATGATGTTTTGGGTAACGTAGAACTCATCAGCATGCCCAAACTGTCAATAAATTCTCTAGCACGTTAACGCAAAAAAACACTCTCCATGTCCAATCAAAAATTTGGAAAACACCATGTAAAAAGGTAAAATAAAAGACAATCTTTTTTCACAAGGATTTCACATTTGTGTTTTATACTCAATTCATAATCGAGAGTGCTCCACAGAGGAGTGAATATCAAAATAGATAAGGGTGGAAAAGATGAAACATAAATCTTTACTGATGCTATTTGTAGTATCTATCATGATCATTGCCGCGGGGTGCGGAACCAGTAAAGAAAAAGACACAAGTAGTCAGAATCAAGAAGTGCCGGCAATGATTGACGTAGCTTTAAAGATTAATCCGGAAAATCCACAGCCTAACCAAGAGGTAACTTTTAGTGCAACGGTGACCCAAGGTAATGAAAAGGTTGATGATGCCGATGAAATGACCTTTGAAATTTGGAAGGACGGACAGGAAAAACATGAAAAAATTCAAGGGAAGCACAAAGGTGATGGCGTCTACTCCATTACAAAAGGCTTTCCAGAAGCAGGCAAATACACTGTCATTTCGCACGTAACTGCACGGGATATGCACAATATGCCGCAGAAGGAATTTACCGTGGGTGATGCAAGTACTGCCAATGCCGAGAACGCTGAACATCATGAAGAAGGCCATGATTCGGATCACCACGATCATCATGATGCAGCAGGCGTATCCATGCATTTCATGGCAGCCAAAGATATAAAAGTGAATGAAAAGACAAACTTAACAGTACATCTGCAAAAAGATAATTCTGCCTTCGATGGAGCCAAAGTAAGATTTGAAGTATGGAAGGGCAACGAGGAAAAACATGCATTTATCGAAACGAAGGAAATGAAGTCTGGAGAATATACAGCAGATACTACTTTTCCAGCCACTGGGGAATACACTGTCCAAGTTCATGTAGAAAAGGGCGAAATTCATACACACGAGGAAAATACGATAACTGTTCACTAAATGTTTACGCCTGATCTCAAACATCAGGCGTATTTTCCATTAATGAAAAGATACTGAGAGGGATCCGATGAAAAAGCTAGGACCAATTTTGCTTATTTTATTTCTTTTATCAGGCTGTCAAACAAAGGAAATTTCAGTCCCACCATCAATGAAGGACACCCTCATCGTTTCTAATTTAAAAAAGCAGGAAATTACCTTTGTTGATTTACAAACAGGCAAATTAACCGCAAGCGCCTTAAATTTTCGTATAACTTCCATGGAAAAAATTAAGCCTAATACGATTATTTTAGCGGGGGAAAACGAAGATTCGCTTTATCGGCTGCAATTAAAAGAGGGGACGCTGACAAAATCAGTGCAGACCGGTAAAGGGGTTAACGAGATGGTATACCTCACAAAAGATCACCTGCTCTTATTTACAAATGGGTTGAAAAATACGGTTGGGTTCTATGATGTAAAAAAGGAAAAAGTCATAGCTGAAGTAAAAATAGGTAAATTTCCGGTCTCGATGGCACTTAATGATAAGAAGAACTTATTATATGTGGTAAATGTAAAAGGGGCGTCGCTCTCTGTCATCGATATAAGCACCAAGAAAGAACTTACTCATTTTCCTATCATAGAGCGGCCGAAGGGGATTTTTTTTGACGGCAAATATGTGTGGGTTGGCGGCCACGGGCCATATGGGTCGCTGAACGAATATATTTATGTGTATGATCCGAAAACGGGAAAAGAGGTGGACCGGGTAAAGGTTGGGGTAATGCCGGTCGATTTTTATGGAGACGTCTCAAGTCGATATGTATATGCGATTTGCCACGGCTCCAGCAGCGTATATAAAATAGATAATAAGAACAGGTCCGTCAGCAAGCAGCTGAAGGTCGGCGCCAATCCGTATGACATTACCGGCGACAAGTACAGGATTTATGTCACAAGCCTGGATGGCGACTCGCTTGCCATTATTGACCGCACGGCTTTTACTAAAAGTAAGCAAATCCGGCTCAAAAACGGACCACATATGATGATTTTAGGTGAAGAAAATGAGTAGATATAATGTTTTGATAGCTGAGAAGGGCTCAAGTCTGAACCTCCATTTCCAACTTTCATTTTACCAATCATAACTAAGATAGAAACGTTCTCGATCCAACATTCACATGTAATAATAGAAATGTGTCGAATTAATGGCTGGGAGAGTAAACCTCTCAGCTATTTGGCTGGTAAGCAAAGGACGTATTGACGAAGCATTAGAAATTATGCAAAAATTATTTGGCAGTGAAGTAGAATTAGAACGAGAAGAAATAAAAAAGACACGTTATAGCAAAATCTTTAAAAAAGGCTATTTTAAGAGAATGATGTTTGTTGGTACGATATGGGCCTGTCAGGTTGTTCCTATGTTTGGTTTATATACATTTGGTCCACAGATTTTGGGTGCATTCGGTTTGGATGCAGGAAAGAAGGCAATTTTAGGGGATGTCGTCATTAGTATGTTTTTCTTAATCGGCTGTATCCCTGCTATGTTTTGGCTGAATTCAATCGGACGCCGGTCTCTGCTGATTGGTAGTTTTGCCATTATGAGTATTTCCTTAGCGGTTTTGTGGATTTTTCCAAACATGGTTGGTACAGCTATTACGGTTCTTGGACTGGTTGTGTCGATCGCGATGGCACCGGAGACAAAAGTTAACGTTAGCTCAATCAAGCTCTGTGGATTTTAAACTATAGGAGCATTCTATATTAACCAAAACGTGTCACGGAGGGACAGTATGTTTATTAAAGGGAATGAAATCAAAACAGTTGCGATTGTCGGAACAGGAGTGATTGGCGCTGGCTGGGCTGCACGCTTGCTTCATCGAGGTATGAATGTAATTGCTGTCAATCCAAGAAAAACGGCTGAGGATGATTTAAGAGAGGTTATTGCCAACGCAGAGGAGGCTCTGCAAAGGGTAATTGCCGTTCCAGTTGAGAAAAAGGGCAAGTTGACATTTACAACTGATTTAAAGGAAGCAGTTGAATGTGCTGATTATATTCAGGAGAATACGCCGGAGGTAGAGTCGAAAAAAATTATTCTGCTGAAAGAAATATCCTCATATGCGAAGCCTAATGCCATCATTGGCTCCAGTACATCTGGATTATTGCCGACAAGGCTTCAGTCAGAAATGGTCAATCCGGAACGCTTTTTAGTGGCTCATCCGTTTAATCCAGTTTACTTATTGCCATTAGTTGAAGTTGTTGGGGGAGAAAAAACTTCTGCTGAAGCGATTGAAACAGCAATAGAATTTTTCAAAATGATGGGGATGAAGCCTTTAAAGGTAAGAGTGGAAATCGAGGGATTCATAGCTGATCGATTACTGGAAGCTCTTTGGCGGGAAAATCTCCATATGGTTAATGACAATGTGGCAACAACGGATGAATTAGATCAGGCTATCATCTATGGCGCAGGTTTAAGATGGGCCTTTATGGGAACGAATTTAACCTATTGGCTGGCTGGCGGTAAAAGAGGCATGCGGCATTTTATGAGCCAATTTGGGCCTGCTTTAAAATTACCTTGGACCAAACTTGAAGCACCCGAACTTACAGAAGAATTGATTGAGAAAATGGTAGAAGGTACAAATGAACAGGCTCAGGGACATAATTTACGAGAATTAGAAAAGCTAAGAGATAATTGTATTGTGTCTATCATGGAAGCTTTAGCCGAATATGAGTGTGCTTCTGGTAAAATCTTAAAGCAGGATCGAGAGCAGCAAATGGCCCGGCTTGCTGAATAATAATAAAAGAGAATCTAATATACTTCAAACTGAAAGTATTTTAGATTCTCTTTTTTAAGATTAGATGTGCACACTATTATGTTTACCGAGTTTGTAAACATCCCATACTTTTTTCCCTAATATTTCACTTGTTTTATAACAATCTATACGTTCAAAATCCGAAGATATGAAAACAATCTTTCCATTGTAAGTTTGTATGCTGGATGTTTTTATTATAGTATGGAATGGATAAGACAGCAGCTAAAACTCTGGCAAGTTCGTGAATGTTTTCACAAACTATTATTCCCCCTGTTGCAAACTGGTTTACTTTCTTGTTTCGATTTTCAAGTTCAATGGTTAATGTAAAAGTCTGTGTTAATTAACTGTGTATACAATTTGCTGTAACTCCAGCAGCATATATAAAATAAATATAAAGAACAGGTCCGTCAGTAAGCAGCTGAAGGTCGGTGCCAATCCGTATGACATTACCGGTGACAAGTACAGGATTTATGTCACAAGCCTGGGAAGCGGCTCGCTTGCCATTATTGACCGCACGGCTTTTAGCTTTTACTAAAAGTATGCAAATCTGGCTCAAAAACGGACCGCATATGATGATTTTAGGTGAAGAAAATGAGTAGATATAAAGTTTTGATAGCTGATGATGAAGAGCAGATGCTGATGCTGGTTAGGTCCTATTTGGAAAAAGAAGGATACCAAACCGTTGCCGCTATAGATGGGGAAGAAGTATTGGCACGGTGGGAACAGGAATCGTTTGATTTGGTGATTTTGGATATCATGATGCCGAAAATGGACGGTTTTACTGTGTGTCAAAAAATTCGCGAGGTCTCAAAAGTCCCGATTATCATGCTGACGGCAAAGAGCGAGGAGCTGGACCGGATTCATGGTTTAAAAATCGGTGCTGATGATTACATTGTGAAGCCGTTTAGCCCTAAAGAATTAGTGGCACGCGTTGAAGCATTGCTGCGGAGGTCTAATGATTTTAAACCAAGGCAGAACGTACTAGAATTAGGGGATCTGGCCATTGACTTGGAAGGATATACTGCTGAGGTCCAAGGAAAGAGACTAAACTTAACGCGGAAAGAATTTAGTCTGCTGGAGTTCTTATTCAATCATAGAGGACAAGTATTCTCAAGGGAGCAGCTGCTGGACCATGTATGGGGACTAGAGAGCACCGGAACATTACGAACCGTCGATACCCATGTTAAGACGCTAAGAATTAAGCTCGGGTCAGCAGGACAATTGATTAAAACGGTGTGGGGAGTGGGGTACAAATTCGAAGATTAAACCTTGGGTTAAAGCAGAAAATTTGGACGACCATTACCATCGTTGCGGTGATAGCAATTTTGTTTGGAACGGGATTAACCTACTATTTATATGAAAAATTTTATGTCGAAAAACAAAAAGAAATCTTAATTCTGCAAGGGGAAGAGCTTCAGAAATTTTATGATAAAGCGGCGAACAAAACGGAGTTTAAGAAACGGGTGCAATGGACAGATGACAGCTCCGATGCCAAGGTGATTTTTACCGAAGACCCAATGCTGTTAAGCGCTGGGATTCCTTATAATGAATTGGCCGAAAACAACTTAATTACGTTTGACGAGAGGCAGCGGCTTCTGGCGGGAAAAAAGGTTATCTTCATCCGGGAGCATCCACGATTTCACCAAGATATCTTGGCGGTTACGATTCCGCTTTTGGAAAAAAAGCAATTAGTGGGGGCGCTGTTTCTTTATATGCCGCTCGCCGATATTAACGAACCATTTAAGTCGATTCGAAACGTGCTCGCGGTGAGCTTAGTTTTGCTCCTTTCGCTAGTAGTCTGGGCGGGGCTTAAAATGACAAACCGTCTGATTAAACCATTAAAAGAGATGGAAACCATTTCGCGAAAAATGTCCCAGGGTGATTTTTCAAAAAGAATTGAAGTCCTTCAAACCGATGAAGTCGGAAACCTCGCTGCCTCCTTTAACACTCTTGCCTCGTCCTTGGAAGAGGTTGATCAGAAGCGGAGGGAGTTTTTGCAAAATGTTTCCCATGAATTACGGACACCGCTTAGCTACATGAAAGGATACACGGAGGCCATTCTCGACGGTGTGGCCGGGGACCGGGAAGCTGCTCGAAGATATGTTTCGATTATTCATAACGAAACGGAAAGGATGCAGCGGCTCGTCCATGATTTGCTGGACCTGGCGCAGTTGGAGGATGATTCGTACCCGATGAAGGATGAGCCGCTGCCGTTTGCCCAGCTGATTTCGGAGGTGGCCGAGCGCTTTGAATTGTCTGCTCGTCAAAAAGAGATTCAATTGGTGCAGAATCTGGATGATGAGATTATTGTCAACGGGGACTCCGACCGGCTTGAGCAGGTAGTCAGCAATCTGCTGGATAATGCGATTCGCTATACGCCTGAGGGGAAACCAATCAGGATTACTTTAACGAAAGAAGGGACCTTCGCCGTGTTGATGATTCAAGATTCAGGACCGGGCATCTCAAAAAAAGACCTGCCAAAAGTCGTGGAACGCTTCTATCGTGTCGACCGGGCCCGTTCACGAAAAGAAGGCGGAACCGGGCTTGGCCTGGCGATCGTTTTTCAGATTATAAAAAAACATAACGGCGAATTAAATATTGAATCGGAAGAAGGCAGCAGTACTACGGTAATCGTGAAGCTGCCTTTATTTGAATAATTCCGTAAAATGGCAGTAAGGTTAAGACTTTACTGCTATTTTTTTGTTAATCTTTTTTATTGGAAACACATTAGTAGTTTTAGTTAAGGGAAATGTCGCCAATAAGCGGGATTGGAAACACATTAGTAGATTTTACAAAGAGAACTGTCGGCAATAGGGTCATTTGGAAACACATTTGTTACTTTTTCAAAAAGAACTGTCGGCAATAGCTTCCATTGGAAACAGATTTCTTGGTGTCAGGCACCAAATAGCAACAATTCAAATTAAAATAAAACCTCCTAAGCGGGTGCATCGTCTAAGAGTTAGGAAGGGGGAACTTAAAAAGGGAAGCTGCCGTTAAGCAGCCTCCCTTTTCTATTCAAAGAACCCCAGCGCATATTTTACTGCTTCATGAACATCCTTTGTTTCATACGCTTCTAAATCCTCAAAGCTAATTTTCATTTTTACATTTTCCAAGTCATAGCCGCTGTCCAAATCAATGTCCAGCAGTACCTCATATCCTTCTTCATTTACACTGGTATTAATAATATTAAAGGTTCGGATGGCGGTACCAGTTTCATACTCAATCGGATCTAAAAACTCTGCCATTATGTATTCCTCCAGCCTCAAGATTCAGTTGTAGCATTTGCTAAACCTATCTCGTCCATTCATGACTTTTTAAAATGATTGGGCAAGCTGAATGACGAGGTAAACGGCGACACCCCAGATAATAAAGGCTGATAGTTTATTGAGGACTTTCAGCAACTTTCCTTCTGAATCGAAGTTGCCAACGATTTTTCCAGCTATGGCCAAACCGAAAAACCAGAGCCAGGAAACGATGATACAGACTGCAGCAAAGGCAGCTTTTTCAGCACCATGGTAATTAAGCGAACTTGTTCCGATTACCCCAATGGTATCAAGAATGGCATGGGGATTTAGCAGTGATACGGACATGGCAAACAAAATCTGTTTTTTCGTCGACATCGCCGCTTCCTTTTGGCTTAAATTGGCGGGTTCACTTATCCAAATCGCCCAGCCCATATAAAGAAGGAATAGTATTCCAATTGAAAAAATCACTATCTGCAAAAACGGAACCGTTAAGACAATGACCGAGACGCCCAATACCGCGGATAAAATGAGCAAAGTATCACAAAGCGAAGCCGTCAGGATCACTGGAATGGCTTTAGTGAATTTAGGCTGCGAGGCTCCCTGATTAAAAACAAAGACATTTTGAGCCCCGAGAGGCAAAATTAACCCGAAGGCTAATACAAAACCATGAAGTATGGCTGCAAACAAATTGGTTCTCCCCCTAAATTTATATCTCTAATAAATGTATTAACCGTTTAGATGATACTTTCAATAATAGATAGATAGAGGAGATACGTCCACTAAAAGCCTCTAGGGAATAAGCCGCATAATGTGAAAACAGCAATCTGCAATATTTTCTATTGTGCTTCTTTATCAGCACGGGCGCTAATTTGAATGAGGCGATTGAAGGTAGGAATAGTTTTTTGGGGTGAACATGGGGCAAGGGACAATGAACATTACGCCCGAAGAAATTGTGTGAAAAGTGAACATAGAACGGCACATTGAACACGAAATCCAGACAAATACCGGAAGAAGTGCACGTGGAGGAGATCCAATGAACACGAATCCAGACAAAAACCGGAAAGAAGTGCACATGGAGAGAATCAATGAACACGAAATCCAGACAAATACCGGAAGAAGTGCACATAGAGGGGTTCAATGAACACGAATCCAGACAAAAACCGGAAAGAAGTGCACATGGAGAGAATCAATGAACACGAAATCCAGACAAAAACCGGAAGAAGTGCACATGGAGGGGTTCAATGAACACGAATCCAGACAAAAGCCGGAAAGAAGTGCACATGGAGAGAATCAATGAACCTGAAATCCAGACAAATATTGGAAGAAGTGCACATGGAAGGGTTCAATGAACACGAATCCAGACAAAAACCGGAAAGAAGTGCACATGGAGAGAATCAATGAACACGAAATCCAGAAAAATCTTCAATCAGCTGTACATTAAAGGTCCAAATTGAGTTGGACCTTCCAAAAATACCACAGCCCTAAAAAGTAAGGACAACACCCCAAAGAAGTGTTGTCCATTACCATTATTGATTCTTGTTTTGTTCTCTAGCCGCTTTCTTCCGGGCTTTCTTACTTAAAGTTGACTCTGAACCAAATTCCGTATCGGCCTTGTTTCCACCAGTATGAGGCTGGTTGCGGTTGTCATTCCGATTAGTCATGGTTTCACCTACTTTATTATGTAATAAATTGCCCCAAAAGGCTGCCATATCAAAGCAGCCATCCTTAGCCTGTGATGTTTTTCAAAAAATATGCCCCTTTTTAAAAAAATCAGTATTTTATGTTTGTAATGTTACAAAACTTTTGTTAAGTTTATATTAAGTAACATAACAGGAGGAATAATAGTGGAATGTGTCAGTCCCATCAAGGAAATCAGCCAGATTAATGCCATCAAGGAAAAATTACAAAAGCAATCACTAAGGGATTATTTATTGTTTGTTTTTGGCATAAACACGGGAATCAGGGTGTACGATTTACTTTCCCTAAAAGTGTCGGATGTTTACGATGGGCAAGACATAAAGGAATTTCTAACTATTTTAGATACAAATAATGAAGCGCCAAAAGTGCATTATTTGAATCACCAAGTAAAAACCGCTTTAGAAAGTTATTTAGCAAGCGGCACATTGGAAGACGGTGATTTTCTTTTTAAATCAAAAAAAAATAACCTGCCAATCACTCGCCAGCAGGCCTATCGGATCATTAATGGGGTCGCGAAAGAGGTAGGAATTACGGAGAAAATCGGCATGCACACGCTTCGGAAAACCTTTGGTTACCATGCTTACCAGAAAGGGATTGCGATTTCGATTCTAATGGATATTTACAACCACCACACACATGCTGAAACATTAAGGTATATCGGAATCGACAAGGATGAAGAACCTTACATTAAGGTGGATGTAAATCTTTAATACGAAAAAACCCCTCTAACGCAAGCGATAGAGGGGGATGATCAATCAATCTGTATCCAAAGGTTCCGTCATTCTTACGTGAACGAGCTCTTTCACTACGTCTTCAACAACAGGTACCTGGAGCGTTTCTTTATCCTTCATAAACTTGAAAACACCATTATTAAAGTCTGTCCCTTGTTCCTTAAAAAAAATGCCTTCGTACATAACATTTTGGTTATGGTCGAAGCTCAGCCGATAATGGTTCCCTTCCTTTAAAAGGTAAGCGCGGACGCCTTTTTCAAAATGTCCCTCCTGGTCTCTTAAAGAACGAGAAACCGAAATTATATGCAAATCCACGAATGGGATTTCGCGTAATAAAGCATTAATAATCGACCCTTTTGTCATTTGCTCCCAGCGGCTTTGGGCTGTTTGGCCGAGAATGATTTGTGTAATATGCTTTTCACGGGCTACTTCAGCAATTACTTCAGCAACAGGCCGCTTTTCATTATCTTTTAATATATATGCCTCAGCACTGTGCTGTTCGGCTAATTGTTTCCATCTCGTAATATAATCCGATTTTTCAGCATCGAGTTCATCAAAAGGGGCTGGATCAATGGTCAAAATGTAAAGCGGACAGTCCAGCATATGGGAAAGCTTACAGCCGCGCTGAATCAGCCGTTCACCATTTGGTCCATAATAAACACAGACGAGGATGCTTTCATCCATACGTCCCTTCACTTTTTTCAATGTATTCACCTCAAAGCTTATTTGCTTAACAATGGTTTTAAGCTTCCGTTATCCATGACTATAGCCGAAGCGGATGGAAGCGTCAACCATAATGTGTGAATTTTCAGCTGGACTAAGCAGTTGATTTTTAAAGTCGCAGATATTCTTGTGAAACTCGCAGATAAAATGTCCCAACTTGCAGATATCCAAGTCAAACCCGCAAATAAAAAATAAATATAGTCAAAGAAAGGAGGCATTTAAATGTCCTCACTCCATCTTATGATATTCATCCCGTTTATCTTTGCTATTATTGTCCCGTTTATCCATAGACAGTGCATACAGCGCGTCCATACAGGCTGGTTCGTGCTCGCTGTCCCGCTTTCCATTCTTCTTTATTTAATACCGTATATCCGAGCTGTTTCAATAGGGAAAACCATTCAGCTGGAGCTGCAATGGATGCCTTCATTAGGGATTAATTTCACCGCCTATTTAGACGGTTTGGCACTGATCTTTGCCCTGCTGATAAGCGGAATTGGTGCGCTTGTCATTTTATATTCCATATATTATTTATCCAAGGAAAAAGAAGCATTAAACAACTTCTATGTGTATCTGCTCCTGTTCATGGGAGCGATGCTTGGACTCATATTCTCCGATAACATTTTCGTTTTATACGTATTTTGGGAACTGACTAGCATCTCTTCATTCCTATTAATTGCTTACTGGTATCAGCGGAAACATTCTCGCTATGGCGCCCAAAAGGCGATGCTGATTACCATTGCCGGCGGACTTGCTATGCTCGCAGGCCTGATTTTGCTTAGCATAATAACGGAAACTAACAGTATTCGTGAAATGGTGAGCATGGTTGGAGAATCAGAAAAACACAAATTGTTCCTTCCGGCCATGATTTTTTTACTGCTAGGAGCCTTTACTAAATCTGCACAGTTTCCCTTCAGTATCTGGCTGCCCGATGCAATGGAAGCACCGACACCGATTAGTGCCTACCTGCATTCAGCGACGATGGTCAAAGCTGGGATTTACCTTGTTGCCAGGTTCACTCCGGTGTTTGGCGGCAGTGCTGAATGGTTTTGGCTGGTTTCCGGGGCGGGTATTATCACGCTTCTTTATGGTTCTATCAATGCAGTCCAGCAAAAGGATTTAAAAGCGCTGCTCGCGTATTCAACCGTCAGCCAGCTAGGTTTAATCATGAGCCTGTTGGGCATCGGCTCAGCTGCGCTTTATTTAAAAACAGGAAACGAATCGTCAGTCTATGCATTTGCTGTAGCTGCTGCCCTTTTTCACTTAATTAACCATTCAACTTTCAAAGGCAGTCTATTCATGGTGGTAGGGATTATTGACCATGAAGCGGGGACGCGGGACCTCCGCCGTTTAGGAGGGCTGGCGGCTCTGATGCCGGTGTCGTTTACTTTAGCTGTCATTGGCAGTTTTTCGATGGCTGGGCTTCCGCCATTTAACGGCTTCTTAAGTAAAGAGATGTTTTTTACAAGCATTCTAACCCTTATTGAGCAGCCGGTATTTGGCATCAGGGCACTTGCTATGCTGTTTGCCATTGTTGCCTGGACAGCCAGCGTATTTACCTTTATTTACTGCATGATTCTAGTGTTTAAAACTTTTACTGGTAAACATCATCCGGAAAAATTGGATAAACAGGTTCACGAAGCACCGCTTGGTATGCTGGTGTCGCCGATGGTATTGGCCTCCCTTGTCGTGATGATTTTCTTTTTTCCGAATGTTATCGCCGATTATTTCCTCAAACCCGCTTTAGCGGCGGTTGTCCCAGGGCAGGCAGGCCTTGATATTCATATTAGCCCGTGGCATGGCTGGAATGCAGAAGTAATCATGACACTTGGGGTAATTGGCTGCGGCATCCTCTTATATCGAGGTTTGAAAAAATGGTTGCCGGTGTATCAGCGATATCCAAAAGGATTAACATTCAATCATTTATATCAGCTGACGCTTGAGGGAATGGAAGGACTATCTTTTAAGGTCACAAAGCGTTATATGACGGGGATAGTTCGGGATTATCTAGTATACATTTTCTTTACAATCATACTGGTTATAGGTGGAGCATTGTGGCTGCTGGACGGAATCAGTTTCTATTTTTCAAATAATGCTCCGGTGAATGCGTATGAAATGGGGATTGTTGTTGGTATGATCGTCGCCGCACTGACCGTTCTGTTGGCGAAATCAAGGCTGACGGCGATTATCGCTCTTGGCGCTCTTGGGCTGCTCGTTTCACTATTGTTTGTCGTCTTTAGGGCGCCCGATCTAGCTTTGACACAGTTAGTAGTAGAGACTGTTACAACCGTCTTGTTTTTACTATGTTTTTATCATTTGCCGGAATTACGCAGGGAGAAGAGTAAGCTCCGCTTTAAGTTAACCAATCTGCTTATTTCACTTGGTGTCGGTGCAGTTTTTACTGTACTTGCTTTATCGGCAAACAATCACCGTTTTTCGGAAACGATCTCAAGCTTTTTCGAAGATTCTTATACTCTTGCCGGGGCAAAAAATATGGTCAATGCCATCCTCGTTGATTTCCGCGGCTTAGATACGATGCTCGAAATCCTCGTGCTAGCCATTGCTGGGCTTGGAGTATTTACTTTAATCCATTTAGGTGATAGCGGTCAGGCGGTTAAAAGCAATCTACTAGAAAAAATCAAATCCAATGATGTGATTTTACGAACGGTAACAAAGGCCGCAAGCATCATTATTTTCACCTTTGCCATCTATCTCTTTTTCGGGGGGCATCACAACCCGGGCGGTGGATTTGTTGGCGGTTTAAGCAGTGCTGCAGGATTGATTTTGCTTTATCTTACTTTTGACAGCGAAACGATCCGCGAAAATATTCAAGTAGACTTTAAAAAATTAGCGGCGGCAGGGGTGCTGATTGCCGTTATGACGGGAGCGGGTTCCTTCTTGTTTCAAGCGCCGTTTTTGAGTCAGACTTTTGGTCATGTCGAGCTGCCTGTATTCGGGGACACTGAACTGGCAACCGCCCTGATTTTCGATTTAGGGGTTGCCCTGGCTGTTGTTGGGACAGCGATGACGATTATTCTAACGATAAGTGAGGATGAATCATGATGGAAATACTCATGTCACTGCTCGTAGGTTTGTTTTTTACGATTGGAACGTATTTAATTTTATCGAAAAATTTAATGCGGATTATATTGGGCACTTCAATTATTACTCATGGCGTCCACCTGCTGATTTTAACGATGGGCGGCTTGAAAAACGGGGGACCGCCGCTTCTTGGTGAAAGCTTCGCGGCCTTCACGGATTCCCTGCCGCAGGCGCTGATTTTAACGTCAATCGTTATTAACTTCGCCGTTACCGCCTTGTTTCTCGTGTTAAGCTATCGTGCTTATAAAACATTAGGGACAGTGGATATTGAGGAAATGCGGGGGACCGCCGATGAATAATGTAGTAATTCTGCCAGTTATTATTCCTGTCATTGCAGGATTAATGATGGTGTTGTTTCGAAAAAAAATCCGCCTTCACCGTTTGCTCAGTGTTCTGGCATTATTTGCACTTTTATTAGTTTCGATCTTTTTAATTTTACAAATTGAAACTGTAGGTATTCAAGTTTTGCAAGCTGGAGGATGGCCTGCTCCGTATGGCATCAGCTTTGTGGCAGATATGTTTGCAGCACTCCTGCTATTAAGCGCAAGTATAGTTGCGTTATTCTGTTTGCTTTATAGCTTTCGGTCGATTGGCCGCGAAAGGGAGGAGCATTATTTCTATCCGTTGTTTTTGTTCTTAATCGCTGGGGTGAACGGGTCGTTTTTGACGGGAGATTTATTTCATTTATTTGTATGCTTTGAAGTGATGCTGATTTCGTCCTATGTGTTGATATCACTCGGAGGGACCGGGCGGCAGCTGCGGGAATCGTTGAAATATATTTTGGTAAATGTCGTTTCTTCATCCTTGTTTTTGGTCGCAGTGGCCTATTTGTATGCTTTAACTGGGACGTTGAATTTCGCTCATCTTTCCGTTGTGGTTGCCAAGGTTGGCCAAGAAGGTTTGATGACAACGGTGGCGCTTTTATTTTTACTTGTCTTTAGTATTAAATCAGCGCTGTTCTTGTTCTTTTGGCTGCCAGAGTCGTACAGTGCACCGCCGACAGCGATTGCTGCAATATTTGCAGCACTGCTGACGAAGGTTGGGCTTTATACGATTTTTCGCATGTTTACATTGATTTTTTACCATGAACCGCAAATTACTCACCAGTTCATTGGCGTGCTTGGGGCAGCGACGATGGTTTTGGGCGCGTTCGGAGCAGTTGCTTTTTCTGATATTAAAAAAATTCTTACCTATAATGTGATTGTCGGGGCGGGGTTTGTGATCGCCGGGTTAGCCGCATTTACTGCTGATGGGGTCATGGGTTCGGTGTTCTATCTTCTTCACGACATACTCGTCAAGGGGCTGATTTTCCTTATAGGCGGAGCAATTATTCGGTTAACAGGTACTAGTAATTTGAATGAGGTCAGCGGGTTAATTCGTTATCACCCTTATTTAGGCTGGATGTTCTTTATCAGTGCCCTTTCACTGGCTGGAATCCCGCCGTTGAGCGGGTTTGTAGGGAAAATTTTCATCACAAAAGGAACCTTTCAGGCGGAATATTTCTGGCTCGGGGCTGTCGGGTTACTAACGAGCTTAATGGTTTTGTATTCGCTAATGAAAGTATTCATGAATGTCTTTTGGGGTGAAACGACCTTGAGCAAGGAGAAGGAAAAAGGCACAACAAAGGGACTGGTCCTGCCGATTTCCGGTTTAACAGCTTTGTCAGTTATGCTTGGGCTTGGTGCTGAAGTTATCCTGCCGTACGTAAGGATTGCAGCTGAAACCTTGTTGGTTCCTTCGCAGTATATTAAAGCGGTCTTAGGATTGGGGGAATGATGAATGGCGCTTCAGGTTTTGATTAATTTGTTAGTCGCTTTTTTATGGATGTTCCTCCAAGATGAGTGGAGTATGTTGTCCTTTTTCAGCGGCTATTTGGTCGGGATTCTGATCGTTTTTGTCTTACGTCGCTTTTTCCCGTCATCCTTTTATTTGAAAAAGTGCTTTGCCGCGGTTTATTTGTTTTGGGTGTTTTTTCGGGAGTCCATAGTCTCAAGTATTTATGTGATTGGTCATGTTATCCGGCCGAGACTTAAGATCACACCTGGTATTTTCAGGCTTGAAACGGAGCTTGAATCCGACCTTGAAGTAACGCTTTTGGCTTTGTTAATTACACTTACCCCGGGATCAGTGGTCATGAAAGTGACTCCTGATAAAAAGGCGTTTTATGTCCATGCCTTAAATCTGCCGGATTCGGTGATAGCCGTAATTAGTTCGAAAAATAAATTCGAGCATGCGATTAGGAAGGTGACCCGATAATGTTTCAAATCTTTTTATCTGGCTGTTTATTTTTTCTATTATTATCGATCCTAGCGGCACTATATAGGGTGGTGAAGGGACCCTCAATGCCTGACCGGGTGATGGCGCTCGATAATATCGGTGTCAATTTGTTGGCGGGAATTGCCATTTTATCAATATTTCTTAGAACATATGCTTTTTTCGATATTATTCTCTTAATCGGGATTCTTTCGTTTGTCGGGACAATTGCATTTGCTAGGTTTTTGGAAAGGGGTGTGGTTATTGAACGGAATCGGATACATTGAGTGGATTGTCGGCGGTCTTGTTTTGATCGGTGTGGTGTTTAGTTTTTTAAGTGCGGTTGGGTTAATTCGCTTCCCTGATGTATATACCCGCGCCCATGCAGTTTCAAAAAGCGCCAATTTAGGTGTCCTATGTATTTTATTGGGAACGTTTCTATATTTTTTAATAGAAGATGGCTATTTCAGCATTCGACTGCTTCTTGGGATCTTCTTTGTGTTTCTGACCTCGCCTGTTGTCGCCCATCTGCTAAACCGTGCTGCTTACCGCAGTGGTGTTGCGATGGCGGAAGACAGCGTGCGCGATGATTTGAAGGAGTATTTGGAGAGGGATGAGAGAGTGTGATGGTTATGTGAAGCGAGCGAGGCTTCTACGCGACCGGAGAGGCCGAAAAGAGAACCCGAGGGTAGAGTAGAAGGTGACTACGCGGCCGAAGAGTTGGAAAAATGAATCTGAAGAGAAAAGCATTGAGTTGCGTTTACAGCCCTCTAGGATGAAAATCGATTCAGAGAGCAAGTACTGTCAAATGAGGTTAGGGCTTAGTTTAATCCAAGCTCTTTCTTTGTATATTGAATGGTAAACGGATGCATTCTAATATCGTTGGTATTATAGGCAATCTTTTCAAAAGGAGCCCTTGTACTATGTATTCATTCCGAGGGGATGCCCACAGGGTCTATCTGAAACTGCAAAAAACAGTACATAAAAAAGCAGCGGTCAGCCAATTAAAGGAGCTTAAAGAAATAGAAGAGATCATCCGCTTTTATCATTCGTTGGAAAGCAGTGCACTCAGACTAATCTATTATCGAATGGTAAAAGAAAAGAATGGGTCAGGTTTTGTTCTGATTTTTGTCACTTCTTTTCCGTGGCTGCTGCTCATGTTCTCAAAGCAAATCACTGACATATTAGGCAGTTTGCTTTGGGTGATTTTTGGTTTTGTCTACCTGCTAGTTCTAATCATAAGCGTGATTCTCCACTTTAGTGAAAAGGCCTGGGCTGCATTTCATATGGAAATTATTCAAGATGTCTTATCAGAACGGCAAAAAGAAGAATCTTCAGACTAGAAAACACACCGTCCAGATTAACTTGAACGGTGTGTTTTTAATCCAAATAAATTGGTTGCTCAGGATTTTTTAAAAATTGAAAGGCCATCTCAATTTGCGATTTCGTATTCCTTGCTGCAGATAGCGGAGGGAGGTCATTTTCGGCAAAAAACTTCACAGCACTAGTTTCCACGCTTTCCGCCGGCTGCCCGCCAATAAGCTCACAGAGAATAAACAGCTTATAAACATGATAAAGTGATGGAGGATGAGGGTGACATTTATTATCCGTAACAGCTACCAGTTTGACTGGTTGCACATCATAGCCTGATTCTTCTTTTACTTCTTTTACAGCAACTTCGCTTGGGGTTAAGCCAATATCCGCCCAGCCTCCTGGCAGTGACCAATCACCTTCCGCCCGCTCCTGAACCATCAAAATCTTTCCATCTTTAAAAACTATCGCCCGAACATCTACTTTTGGGGTGGCATAGCCCGTTTCATTGGCGAACAAGTCCTTGATAACATTTTTTTTCAAATCGGTATGCTGTGATACAATGTCGATGCTAATTTCTCTGATTAATTCAAATCGCTCAAGGTCATAAACATCTTTAGAATAGGTTAATCCTGCCTGCGCAATGGACTGCAGCTGTTTTGCCCATTCCAGCCATTTCGATTCCATAACATTCACCACCTGCTTGTCTACTATTTATTATTATCATATTACTTTTTTTAGCATTTGACCCAACCCTTGCCCTTTGATCCCTAAATTCCACAAAATTACAAAAAAAACCTTGAAAGTGAAAAACAAATCCAGTAATATATAATTACGTTAATTTTGAAAGGACTGACCAAAGGGCCGATGAACAACTAATCCTAATTTAGAAACAATTCGGATCAAACGAAATTTATTCTGGATAGGATTAGTGCGGCCATTTTTATATACAAGTACATCACACAGTGATGTACTATGTCTTTTTGTGCCAAAACCTCCTGTCCAGATCTAGTGGATATGGAGGTTTTTTTATGGAACAAGTAAATTCAAATGTAACGATAGGAGCATTGTTTAGGAATAAAGTAATTCAAACATTGCTGCTTTCGACATTTTTCCTGCAAATTGGTATATGGGTAAGAAATTACTCAATCTTGCTATTTGTTGTGGAAAAAACAAATGAAGACCCTGTGGCAGTATCACTTATTTCAGTCGCAGAGTTTGCCCCAATTTTTCTATTTTCTTTTATCGGAGGTACTTTCGCCGACCGCTGGAAGCCAAAACGGACGATGATCTGGTGTGACTTTCTAAGTGCCGTTTCAATTTTTGTGGTACTTTTGGCCCTTGTTTTTGGAAGCTGGAAAGTGATTTTTTTCGCCACGTTAGTGTCTTCGATTCTGTCACAGTTTTCACAGCCTTCGGGGATGAAACTGTTTAAGCTCCATGTGAAGGAAGAGTTAATTCAAATGGGGATGTCAATTTATCAAACGATATTTGCCCTGTTTATGATTCTCGGTCCAGTTCTAGGAACTTTTGTGTACCAGCATTTCGGTATTGATGTGGCAATCGCCATTATGGGTGTTGCGTTCTTGCTTTCGGCGGGGATTTTATTTTTACTGCCAGCTGATTATGAGCTCGAGGAGAAAGCGGAGGATTCTACGATTATCCAAGAAATGAAGGCTGGGTTCAGGTATGTGTGGAACAGCCGTGCGCTCACCTTACTAGGCGGCTGCTTTGCCGCTGCTGGATTGGCATTAGGCCTAACGCAGCCGCTTGCTGTTTTTCTTGTGACTGAACAGCTTGGGCTGCCGAAGGAGCAGCTGCAATGGCTGATGGCGGCATTTGGAACCGGGATGATTTTAGGGGGCGGTTTGACAGTAGGAATTGCTAAAAAAACACCGCCGCAAATCCTGCTTGCATTAGGAATGACGGTGAGTGCCATCGGATTTTTTGTGATGGGATTATCTGAAACGTTCTGGCTGACCTTGACGGCGGAATTTTTTAGCGGACTGTTCATGCCGTGTATTCATATTGGAATCAATACGATGATTTTGAAAAACACGGACGCTGCTTTTATTGGCCGTGTTAATGGGATCTTAAACCCAATCTTCATGGGAACCATGGTCATCACGATGACAGCGAGCGGCTGGTTGAAAAAGACATTTTCACTAGTGGCTATGTACGAAACAACCGCTCTCCTATTCATTATAGGCATCCTTTTCCTTGTTCCATTATTCAAAGGAGAAGCTGTTTTGAAAAAGAGCGAAAGGGCTTAGGTAGTTGTAGTTTGGGTGTTAGGCACCATGTGAATTTTTCACATGGTGCCTGACACCCTTTTTAAAATTAATGGTAAAATAGGTAAAATGTAGTGAAGGGTGGTTTATGATGGATGTGATAGATAAAGCGATTCAGATTGCGGGTAAAGCACATGATCGGCAATATCGGAAAGGGACGGATATTCCGTATATCGTTCATCCGGTTGGGGTTGGGATGATTTTACTGAAGGCTAGGTATAGTGATCAAGTGGTTGCGGCGGGAATCCTGCATGATACTGTTGAGGACACTGAACTCACATTAGAGGATATTGAACGGGAGTTTGGCCATCAGATAGCTGGAATTGTGGCTGGTTGCTCGGAGCCGGATAAGTCGAGGTCGTGGGAAGAGCGGAAGGAACATTCGATTGAGTTTCTGAAAACTGCCTCCATTGATATCCGAGTCGTAGCCTGTGCTGATAAGCTGGATAATATTCGTTCAATTATTAATGATTACGAATATTATGCAGAAGAAGTTTGGATAAGGTTTAAGCGCGGCAGAGAACAGCAGAAATGGTATTACACAAATATCATAGAAAGTCTGAGATATAAAGGAAGTTTCAACCTAGTAGACGAATTAGAAAAAGAAGTTACTCAATTATTTAGTTAGGAATCTAGGGGGAATAATTTTGGAAATTAGACTATTAACTCCGACCGATGCACAAGACTATTGGGAATTAAGGCTTGAGGCCTTAAAACAAAATCCGGAAGCATTTTTAACCAGTTATGAGGAAGCGGCAAAGAGAGAGACCCCGATTGATCAGGTGGCAAGAAATCTATCCACAGCGGGTAACTACACATTCGGTGCCTTTGACGGCCAGAAAATAATTGGCATGGGTACGTTACTCCATGAAAGTTCCGTTAAAATACAGCATAAAGCCAACATTTTCGCCGTTTACGTAACACCTGAAAAACAAGGTCTTGGGGCAGGAACGGGATTGCTTACCGCAGCCATCGAAAAAGCAAAAACAATTGAAGCTATAGAGAAAATCAATTTAACTGTAAACGCCAGCAACGAAAAAGCAAAAAAACTCTATACCAAACTAGGGTTTCAAACATTTGGATACGAAGAAAAAGCCCTTAAAATCAACAACACCTACTATGACGAAGAATATATGGTCCTTCATATTAAATAGATTTATTAGTTTAGTGTCAGGCACCATGTGAAAATTTCACATGGTGCCTGACACTAATTTTTTTGGTAGAATAGGATGTAGAAATGGAAGGTGGCATGCTGGATGACTTTCTACCAAGTTCTGGTTTTTATACATATTGTTTCTGCTATTATGGGAATGGGGCCGGGGTTTATTTTGACGACGGTGGTGAAATCGGGTAAGACGATGACTGAGTTGAGACATTCTTATGCAATTAGGCATAGGCTTCATATATACGTTATGATTGGCGGGATCATGCTCCTTGTTACTGGCTTATTAATGGGTATATTGAATACATATCTGTTCCAAATGGGGTGGTATATCACCAGCCTTATCCTATTTTTAGCCGCACTAGCGATTGGGCCGCTTGCCCTGTCACCGAGGTCAAGACCTATTAAAACCCTACTGGAAACTCATAAAGGTGAAGATATCCCTGAAGAGTATACGCGATTAGCAAAAGAACTTTTTCTATATGAACATATTGAAAACGTCATTTTCTTCATTATTATTGCACTTATGATTACAAAACCTTTTTAATACGATAAAAAAACTTGGGTTCACATATCCGCCCAAGTTTTTTTAAGATATCCTTTAATGATTATATTTGCTAGTTCCCGAATATCCGCCGGGAACTGTTTTTATGTTATAAATAAAATAATAATATTTATACACAACAATCAGCAGCAGTACAACCCTAGCTATCCAACTATTTACTAAGATAAAGGCAATCGCAATCATCGCATCGGCAAAAAGCAGGATGGTGAGCTTCTGCCTTAAAGTCATCGCCCGTTCTCTGACGAAAGACTCTAAATGCTTCTTATATAGTTTCGTCCCTTTAAACCAGCGTTCAAAACGTTCCGATCCTTTAACAAAACAGAACGAAGCCAAAAGTAATAAAGGGGTCGTCGGGATTAAAGGTAAAATGATCCCCAAAATACCAGCGCCAAGAGCGATGAAGCCGCATATTATATATATTATTTTAATGATTTTTGCGATATCGGCCGCCCCCCTTTAGATAATACACACTTTCTCTCCATTATAGCATTATAATTTCTACGGTGGAAAAATTTGAACAGCTCGTCATAGTTTTGATAAGCTTGAAAAAGATCATGCTTTTTAAGGTACGATTACATATCACGTTCTACCTCTGATTCATTTAAAATGCATCATATAAGGAAATTCAAGGAGAGAGTCTGTATGACGAAGGAATCAATACTTGTTGTGGAAGACGAAGAGAAAATTGCCCGGCTTTTGGAGCTTGAACTAGAATTTGAAGGATATTCCGTGACAAAAGCTCTGGACGGAATACAAGCACTTGAAGCCTACCGCACTAGAAACTGGGATTTGATTTTATTAGATGTCATGCTTCCCGGTTTAAGCGGCATTGAAATTTTAAGAAGAATTCGGGCGAATGACAGCCATACCCCCGTACTGTTATTAACGGCGAAAGATTCAGTAGAAGACAAAGTCTCAGGACTTGATTTGGGGGCGAATGATTATATCACGAAGCCGTTTCAAATTGAAGAGCTTCTGGCAAGAATCCGGTCCGCACTCAGGTTTAAACCGGCAGAACAGCAAGAGGAAGCTGACTGGCTGGCGATTGCTGATTTAAAGCTAAACGAAAAAACAAGAGAGGTCATAAGAGGCGGTGCTCAAATTGAATTAACCCCAAGAGAATTTGACCTTCTTGCATTCCTTTTGAAAAATAAACGCCAGGTTCTGCAGCGCGAACAGATTTTAGAAGCAGTTTGGGGCTATGACTTTTTAGGCGATACCAATGTTGTTGATGTCTATATTCGATATCTCAGGAAAAAAATTGATGTATCTGATGAACCATCACTTATTCACACTGTTCGCGGTGTAGGGTATGTCATAAAGGAATCAAGATGAAGCTAAAGAGAAAAATCAATTTATATACCGCTGTATTGTTTACAATCCTGCTGCTGTTAATGAATCTATCCGTTTATTTTTTATTTAGCGGACTTATGTTGAATTCTCAGCTTGATATTGCAAAAAGTGAAGCTATTAAAACGTCAGAAGCCTTTAATGAATCGCTTGGTACGATTCCTGACCGAGATTTATTGCGCGCTTATGTACCTGTTACCGGCATGATTCGGATTGTGCGTACGGATTTAAAAAACACCATCACAGTTACATCGCAGACGGAACAAATTTTAAGTAAACAAAAGGCAGTTTATTACAATGGAGAAATCATCAAAAAGCTTGAAATCGGGAAGCAAAGCTATATTTTTGACTCTATGCCGATTATTTTGCACGATGGTAATGTAGCTAATTTGCAAATTTTTAAAAATATCGATATTACAATGGAGATTATCAAGACATTACGTATTGTTCTGACATCGGTGACAATATTGGCCTTGATTCCTGCCTTTATTTCCAGCAGTGTGCTTAGTAATTTCATTACAAATCCAGTAACCACGATGATTAACACAATGCGGGAAATCAAGGAAAGCGGCCATTTTAAAAGGCTTGCATTAAAAGCTGAATCAAAGGACGAGCTGTATCAGATGGGAGAAACCTTCAACCATATGATTGATTTATTGGAAGCCAATTTTGAAAAACAAAAGCTATTTGTATCCAATGCTTCGCATGAATTTAAAACACCGTTGACAATTATTGAAAGCTATGCCAGCTTATTAAAAAGACGAGGAGCGAATGACCCTAAGCTTTTTGAAGAATCGATTGAGGCCATACATTCTGAGGCAGTCAGGATGAAGGACATGACCGAGCAGCTGTTAATGCTTGCCAAACATCATGAGAGATGGGATATCTTGCCGTCACGCTTCAATTTGGTTGAATTAGTAGAGCAGACGGTAAAAGCCTTTCAAGGTGCTTATCATCGAAAAATTATTTTAGACGGGGATTTCTTACCTACTATTACTGTTAAAACAGATGAACAAAAGCTGAAGCAGCTTTTATTTATATTCTTGGATAATGCAAGGAAATATAGTGACGATATGATTATGGTTTCACTTGGAATCGATGGAGAAGAGGCTTGTATTCGGATTATGGACAAAGGGATAGGCATTTCTGAAGATGAACTGCCTAAAGTGTTTGATCGTTTTTATCGAGTGGATCAAGCAAGAAGCCGTAAAAGCGGCGGCACTGGCCTGGGGCTTTCTCTTGCAAAGGAGATTGCGGAAGCCATTGACATTAGAATAACCTTAGAAAGCAAGGAAGGGACTGGTACAACAGCCTCCCTTTTTATTCCGCTTTAACCGAAAATGGAAAAATTCCTTTTTTCTCAGCATTTTCTCATTTTTGTTAGTGATAATGGAGACAAAGAAATGGAATGAGGTATAAAAAATGAGAAAAAAAAGATGGATTTGGATCCTTATCAGTATTTTTACACCTGTCATTTTGTTTATCGGGTTTCTACAATGGAATGGAGTAAATTCAAAAGCAGAGGCTTTATCAAAAGAGAAAGCAACCGACCTTGTTGAACAAAGGTACAAAGGGAAAGTCACGAAAATTAATCAAGAAGCTGAACAATATACGGTTGAGATGACCCGAAATAATATCCGTTATGAAATTAAGCTTCGGTCAACTGGCGAGGTTTTGTCCTTTTCAAAAATAGACAGTAAAGAAAAACAGAATCAGCTGCAAGTAAAAACAGAAGCAGAGATTAAAAAACTCCTTTTAACTGAATTTAAAGGAGAAATCATTTCCTTTAAAAAACATGTGGAAAAAAATAGAGAAGTATATGACGTAGTATTAAAAAGCAAAGAACAAAAGTCAATTGTTAAAGTCGACGCCCTTACCGGCGAGATTGTTTTTCGAAAAACAATAGAATTTAACAAGCCAACCGTGAAAGTTTCTGAAGCCGAGGCATCCAGAATTGCTCTTGACCAAGTAAAAGGAAAAGTCGATGATATTGATTTGGAGGAATCGGGGGGTATTTCCTATTATCTTGTTGATATAGATACGCAAGATGATCGCGAAGCGACCATTCAAATACACGCCATTACCGGTGAGGTCTTGTCTGTTACTTGGGATGATTAATTGAAGTTATAATGGTTTCTCATTGAATTCTAATCTTTCTTTCCTTTTCCTCTAATCTTTGCAGGTTAAAGTAAAGGTGTAGAAAAGAAAAAGGGAGATGGTTTATGATGAAACGTAAAGTTATTATTGGGTCTATAGCAGCAACAGTTTTATTAGGCGGGGCTATGGCGGCAGGGGCTGCTAAAAACAATCAGCCAGAGGAAAAGGTTCAAAAAGCGGGAAGCGGGCAGGAAATGATCTCACTTGAAGAAGCCAAAGCAATTGCTTTAAAACAACACGATGGGATTGTTGAAGAGATTGAATTAAAGGACCGTACGGGGAAGGCTTATTATGAAGTAGAAATTGAAAAAGACGATCAGGATTTTGATATTAGAATCGACGCAAAATCAGGAGAGGTTTTAGTGTCTAAAGACCTGGATGATAATCATGAGGATCAGGAACACCTATCAACTCCGAATAAAAATCTACTGACAGCCCAAGAGGCAAAAAGAATTGCCGAAGATAAAATAAACGGGAAAGTCGTGGAAATCGAATTCGATGATGAAGACGGCCAACCAGCCTTCGAAGTGGAACTCAAAACAAACACTGGGGAAGTTGAACTTAAAATCGACGCAGTAACCGGGAAAATTCTAAAAGAAGAACAAGACAACTAAAAAAACGCCAAAAAGCGGGAGAGGTGCCTCTCCCGCTTTTTGGCGTTTTTTATAGTGTTTAGGCACCATGTGAAAAATTTACAAACTGTCCGCCCCAAGCGGACATATGTCCATGAATGGTGTCAGGCACCGATAATTGCACTAGAAATAGTACCGAAAAAATACCAAAAAAACACTAAAAAAGCACTGTAATATTATATTGAAATTATATAAAGTATTTACCAAAATTATTGTAAAATCAAAGGATTTATTAAGGGGAAAATAAAGATAATTTGAAAAGGGATAAATTTTACTGTTGATTTAATGTGAAAAAGAAAATAAAATTAAAAGAGTAAATAAAATGAATAGCGATGAAAGCGGTTTAATATTATTTTAAAATAAAATTAAATCAGTTTACTTAAAGAACAACATAGATTGGAGAGGCGCAAATGAAAAAAATGAAAATTAGTTTAGCGTGGCAAATCTTTATTGGACTTATTCTCGGGATTATTGTCGGTGCTATTTTTTATGGAAATACGCAAGTGGCCGATTTTCTACAGCCGTTTGGGACCATTTTTATCCGGTTGATTAAAATGATTGTTGTCCCAATCGTAGTTTCGAGTATTATTGTCGGGGTTGCCGGTGTTGGTGACATGAAGTCATTAGGGAAACTAGGCGGGAAAACACTCCTATACTTTGAAATAATTACTACTATTGCCATCGTGGTTGGTTTGTTTTTTGGGAACGTCTTCCATCCTGGGTCTGGTATAGACCGAACTCAATTAACGAAAACAGATATTAATACCTATGTTGAGACAGCAAAAACCACAGAGACCCATTCAATGGTAGATACATTCGTAAATATCGTCCCGACAAATATCATTCAATCTTTAGCAAATGGTGATATGCTTGCTATTATTTTCTTCTCTGTTATGTTTGGTTTAGGTATTGCTGCCATTGGGGAAAAAGGTGAACCACTCTTAAAGTTCTTTAGAGGAACAGCTGATGCGATGTTCTATGTCACTAACCAAATAATGAAGCTTGCCCCGATTGGTGTATTTGCCTTAATTGGAGTAACTGTTTCGAAGTTCGGTTTATCATCCCTTATTCCGCTGGGGAAACTTGTAATCGTGGTTTACGGAGCGATGGCATTCTTTATTTTAGTTGTCCTTGGTATTACTGCCAAAATTGTCGGTGTTAATATCTTTAAGTTCTTAAAGTATTTAAAGGACGAACTATTATTAGGATATTCAACATCCAGCTCAGAAACAGTACTCCCAAGGATTATGGAAAAAATGGAAAAGATCGGCTGTCCGAAAGCCATTACATCATTCGTCATTCCAACGGGTTATTCCTTTAACCTTGACGGATCGACCCTATATCAAGCAATTGCGGCATTATTCATTGCGCAAATGTACGGTATTCATATGAGTATTACTCATCAAATTACTTTAGTTCTTGTACTGATGATTACCTCAAAAGGGATTGCCGGAGTACCAGGAGTATCATTTGTCGTTCTTCTTGCGACATTGGGAACCGTAGGTATTCCAGTCGAAGGCCTGGCTTTCATCGCGGGTATCGACCGTATCCTAGACATGGCACGTACATGCGTCAATATTGTCGGAAACTCGTTAGCAGCTATCGTCATTTCCAAATGGGAAGGCCATAAGCTTAATGAGGAAGGCGAGCAAACTGCAGCCTAATTCAAAATACAAAAAGGTGCCTGACATCAGGCACCTTTTTTGAATAATACTTTAATGGCTGTTCATTTCCAGTGCCAATGGCAGGGTTATGGTTACCTCTGTTCCTTCGTTCGGGACACTTTTCAGATAAATTTCTCCGCCATACGTTTCGATAATACGTTTACAGACGGTTAATCCCAAACCGGAACCATCCTTTTTTAGTGTGAAAAACGGGTTAAATGCCTGAGCAATTTGTTCGCTGGTCATCCCCGCCCCATTATCCTTCACTCTTATCATGCATTGATTATTCTTTCTTTCTAGAAAAATACATAACTTTCCACCGTGTGGCATTGCCTGCAGGGAATTCTTTGTCAAGTTAAGAATAACCTGCTTTAATTGATCTTTTACACAAGATACGAAGAGTGGTTCTGGCGAATAATAGGTCATTAATTCAACGTTCATAAAATTAGCTTCAGACTGGATGATTGGTTTAATTTCTGCCACGATATCGTTCGCATTGTTTGTTTTTGAATGATAGGCAGTTGGTTTTCCTAAAAATAATAATTCACTAACAATCGAGTTAATCCGATCAATCTCCGTCTGAATCACATCAAAATAGGCCAGTGCTTTTTCATCGCGGTATTCCTCGCTTAGTAACTTCACCAGCCCCTTGATTCCGGTCAAGGGGTTTCTAATTTCGTGGGCAGTACTAGCGGCCAGCTTGCCAATTAACTCAAGTTTATGGATTTCCGTTTGTTCCTGCTCTTTTTTGACATTTCTTCTTAAAAGAATATATTTAAAAAGTAAATACAATATATTGGAAACTGTTAGTAAAATAAAGAGATATATTAAAAAGGTCCTCCTGCAATCATCTGAATAATTAAAGGTTTTAAAGGCAGAAATGGTCCAAGGAAGCTGGGCTACACTTGTTCTGGAAAATACTGTATTAGTTTTCGGGATTGGTCCGGTTTTAAAAAGTGTTTGTCCAATATTATCAACAACAAGAACCGTTTCACTATTTATTAGGTTTTTAATCTTTTTCTCCATTTCATCGATTCGTAATGATGCAATCAGAACTCCTTTCACCTGTCCGTTTTCGACAATCGGAGTAGAGATTGAGATGATGTAGCGTCCCGTAATACTGCCGATATGCGGCTGTGAAAAGCTCGTCTTTTGTGTTTTTATGGTTTGCTGAAAATAAGGACGTTTGCTTATATTGACAGGGTCATTTATAGGATTGGTCCCAATAAGTAAGTCACCATATGTATTGGCCCAATAAAGGCCTGAAAAACGCGAATCTTTCTCGGCTGTTTCTATAAGTATATCTTTCAATTCATTAAGATTGTTTTCCTGTACTTTTATCGAAGTCGCAAGCATTTCTAATCTGCCGACCGTTTCTCCAAGGAAATTTTCAATATTCATAGCATAATCATTGGCGATTTCCTGTGCCTTGCTCTTTTCCTCAGCTCCCATCACTTTCACCTGATGCTGGGCAATTACATAGCTTATGCTGGCAGCAGGGAGCAATGTAACTAGTATGTATATGAGTATATGATTTTTAACGAAAGATTTAAGGCGGTGAAGAAAAGACAAGGGGATCTACTCCTCAAAAGTTATATATTTAATAATTAAGTTATATTTAGAATATAACTTTTGAACTATCTGTCAAGAATTATTTTGAAAATTTGGACAAGAATAGGACTTTGCCATCGCGTGAATTTTTTATTTTCATATTTTAATAGTAGAAAGGTTTTGAAAAATAGCAAGGAATGGTTAGGCGGTGAAAATAATGCATTATGATGGCCGAAGAAGTCCTTTTTCCTACTGTCTCTTTCCTGGATATCGCTGGTGAGGACCGGGCTGCAGCGGGCCGGGAGCCCCCATTAATGAGGTTGATGGATGTTGTTATAAACATGACCGCTGTCTTAGCAGCGGCAGAAATCCCTGTGAATGCGATTTTGAATTCATAAACTGCTTGGAACATAAACGTAATCCCCGTACGGATGAAGGGATAAAAGCCCAACTTATGTACGACTTTATGAAAATAAAAACACTGTTTACCTGCGGCGGCTGGCCGTGGCAATATTGAAAAGCGGCATCTGGTATGGATGCTGCTTTTTTTTAGGTGTATTGTGATCTCAATCGAGCAGGTGAAGGGGATAAATGGCGATTCTGCCCCGGCTCGGAGGGTTTTCGAGGGTTGCGGTCAAAATGAAGGGTTGATTCTGCCCGT
>NZ_BNDS01000028.1:0-158 GCF_014656545.1 Neobacillus kokaensis | reverse complement strand
AAGGGTTGATTCTGCCCGTGCCGGAGTGTTTGCGAGGGGGACCGGTCAAAATGAAGGGTTGATTCTGCCCGTACCGGAGCGGTTGCGAGGGGAAGCGGTCAAAATAAAGTGTTGATTCTGCCCGTGCCGGAGCGGTTGCGAGGGGAAGCGGTCAAAAT
>NZ_BNDS01000027.1:49182-67953 GCF_014656545.1 Neobacillus kokaensis | reverse complement strand
TAGGACGCTGCCGGGCTGTTTTATTAGTCCTTGTTAATAAGGACTTGGGAAAAAATTTTATATTTTTTATTGTCGCGGGGTGGAGCAGTCCGGTAGCTCGTCGGGCTCATAACCCGAAGGTCGCAGGTTCAAATCCTGCCCCCGCAATATGGTCTGGTAATTCAATTTTTAGTGAATTAGGTCAGATAACTAAAAATAAGCCTGCTCTTTAATGAGTAGGCTTTAATTGTTTTAATGGGCATAATTAACTTTTTCCTCATCGGTTTTCGGTCTTTTAGTATGTTTCCCTCGTTTCCTTGCAGCTTGAATCCATCCCTTTGTCCGTTCAGAGTCTCTTTCAAACTAAGCAATTCCAGCAAAAATGGTAAACAACATTTTTCCATTCGATATAGTTGTATCCAGCCATGATTCCTTTAGTCTTTTCATGTGCCCTCCTTTTTGAGAAGGGGAAAATCCATTCTAGGGTAAAAAACAAGGAAGAAAATATATTATCTATGATTCAGCTAAACGTGCGCTTAAGTTCAATAAGAAATTTTAATGACGACAGGGCAACTGTCGTTTTTTTAGTTATTAAATTTTATTTGTTCATGATAACGATTGACACTATAACACTAAGAAGGGACTTTTTTACAGCTGTTTTTCGGTGATTGAAAAAGTATTTCGTTTTTTTAAGACTAAACTAAACATAGAATAGTGGTTTTCGGAAAAAATGTATATGATATGCCCGATTAATCGAATGAGGTGACAGCATGAATCCCTTCGTAGAGGTCAGAAGTGTCTCTAAGATTTTTGGCAATAATCCGAAAGCAGCAATCGATTTATTGAAACAAGGAAAGACCAAGAAGGAAATTTTGAAAGGTACTGGACAAACCGTTGGGGTAAAGAATGTTTCCTTTGAAATTTACCCTGGCGAAATATTTGTCATTATGGGCTTATCCGGAAGCGGAAAATCGACATTAATCCGTATGTTTAACAGGCTGATTAAGCCGACAGTCGGAGAAATCCTTATTGAAAATGAAGATATTGTCAAGATGAGTGAGTCGAGATTGAGGGAAGTCAGGCAGAAAAAAATCAGCATGGTGTTTCAAAACTTTGCCTTGTTTCCACATCGAACCATTCTGGAAAACACGGAATACGGGCTGGAAATTCAAAAAGTTCCAGTGGAAGAGCGGCAGGAAAGAGCATTAAGAGCTCTGGAGGTGGTCGGATTAAAAGGATATGAGAACCAACTCCCGAAACAATTGAGCGGCGGTATGCAGCAGCGGGTTGGCCTGGCCCGGGCGCTTGCCAGTAACACAGCTATCATCTTGATGGATGAGGCCTTCAGCGCACTCGACCCATTAATACGCAAGGATATGCAGGATGAATTGCTGGAGATCCAAGAAAAGTACGATAAAACCATCATCTTTATCACCCATGATTTGGATGAAGCACTGAGGATTGGGGATCGTATTGCGTTAATGCGGGACGGCAGCCTCATTCAGCTGGGAACACCAGAAGAAATTCTGATGAATCCTGCCAATGAATTTGTAGAGAAGTTTGTTGAAGACGTGGACCTATCGAAAGTATTAACCGCCTCCCATATCATGAAACCGGCAGAAAGAATTGGTGTGGACCGCGGGCCGCGGGTGGCTTTGGAAATTATGCGGAATCAGGGATATTCCAGCATATTCGTGGTTGACCGTAATCGGAAACTATTGGGGGCGATTACCGCTGAGCAGGCACGGCAGGCGATTGATCAACATCAATCGATTGTCGATGTCATGACAACGGATATTCCGACCGTTACCGGAGAGACTTTACTCACCGACCTAATGGACGTAATGGCTACCTCCAGTGTGCCGATCTCCGTTATCGATGAGGAACACCGTCTTAAAGGGGTTGTTATTCGCGGTGCCGTCATCGGGGCTTTGGCTGGAAACAAAGATTCCTTGAACGATTTGGAGAGTGAATGAGATGAATGTGCCAAAAATCCCTTTAGGAGATTGGGTAGACGTCCTAGTTCAGTGGATCACCGTTGCATTTGCCGGATTTTTCACCTTGATAACCACCATGATCGAGTCGCTTTTAAATATTATAGTGGATGTATTAAGTGCGGGTCCGCCCATCATCTTAATCATCATCTTAACTTTGTTGGTTACCTATACCAGCAGATGGCCGTTAGGAATATTTACGCTTTTTAGCTTGCTCTTAATTGATAATCTAGGGTATTGGGATTCAAGCATTCAAACCATTGCCATCGTATTACTATCAGGATTACTCACCATCATTATTGGGATTCCAGTTGGAATCTGGTGTGCCCAAAGAAAAACGGTCCATCGAATTGTAACGCCAATTTTGGACTTTATGCAGACCATGCCCGCATTTGTCTATTTAATTCCATCCATTTTGTTTTTTGGCATCGGCATGGTGCCGGGAATTATTGCTTCGTTTATTTTTGCGATTGCGCCAACCATCCGAATGACTAATCTTGGTATTAAGGAAGTTCCGAAGGATTTAATTGAAGCAGCCGATGCATTTGGTTCTAGTACCAGCCAAAAATTGTTCAAGGTTCAATTACCGATAGCTACACCAACAATTATGGCCGGTGTCAACCAAAGCATTATGCTGGCCTTATCGATGGTTGTAACAGCTTCCCTTGTTGGGGCGCCGGGTCTGGGGGCAGATGTTTACCGGGCTGTGAGCCAAATTGATGTAGGTAAAGGTTTTGAAGCAGGATTATCCATCGTGTTCATCGCCGTTATACTCGACCGGATTAGCCAAAACTTACGGAAACCGGCCTATGAAAATGTGATTAAGAAAAAAATCGTCTTTTCCATTTTAGTTGTTCTAGTTATCCTGGCAGCTATAGTGACGGGAGTTACAAAAGAAACGGCCACGAAAAAGGGTGGGAATGGTATTGGAGCTCAAACTGATTATCAAATAATCGGGATTGAGCCGGGAGCAGGAATTATGGCACAAGCGGATAGGGCACTCAAAGATTATCAGCTGGACAATTGGCAGCTGCAAGAAGGGTCCTCGGCTGCTATGACAGCTGAATTAAAGAAGGCCTATAATCAGAAGAAACCAATCATTGTCACTGGGTGGGCGCCGCATTGGATGTTTTCCACTTATGAATTAAAATTTCTCAAAGATCCAAAGAAATCCTTTGGTGCAGTTGAGGATATTCATACCATTGTAAGAAAAGGTCTCAAGCAGGATGCACCAGGTGCATATACCATCCTTGATCAATTTTCCTGGAAGCCTGGTGATATGGAAAAAGTAATGGTGGATATTAAAGACGGTAGGGATCCAGCGGAAGCAGCAAAAAAATGGATCAATGCCAACGGGGACAAAGTAGGGAATTGGACAAAAGGTGCCAAAGCAGGCAATGGGGAAACGATTAATCTTGTCTATGTGGCTTGGGATACAGAAATCGCCAGTACCAATGTGATTGCTAAGGTGCTGGAGCAGAATGGTTTCAATGTAAAATTGAGTCAAGTAGAGGTCGGCCCGATGTTTGCCGGTGTAGCAAACGGCAGTGTGGACGGCATGGTGGCTGCATGGCTGCCGAGTACCCATAGAGAATATTATAAACAATATAAAAATGATTTCATTGATCTTGGAACCAACCTTCACGGGACAAAGAATGGACTGGTTGTACCAAAGTATATGGATATTAACTCAATCGAAGATTTGAAGTAGAAACTGGGACTCTCCCTCTGGGGAAAGTCCCTTTTCAGCTTTAAACATAAACTAAAATTTCGATTCTATTGGCTGTAGAAAAATATAACTATTTTAACTACCACAATAAAATGGTGAAGTACTTCAGAAGTTAGCTATATTATAATTATTAAAAGTTGTCCTTCATTTCATAATCTCGCCTCATGGTGATTCGAAAATCCTCTATTTATAGTTTTCATTTATCTATTTTTGATACGAAATCAGACTGATAATCACGAAACGTTGGATTTTCCCCGCATACCATCAAGCCTTGTCCCCAGTTCACATGTACATCGGCAGTTGGCTTGTCTGCTGGATCACGATACTGAAATAAAACGTTTCTGCGCGGCCTGTCACTTCGATTGCAATCCGAGCCGTGTATCGTTAAATAATTGAAAAACAGAACGTCACCCGCTTCCGCAGGGCATGGAGTCCCTTTAGAAATCGGGTATTCCTTATGATTCAAGTAGTGACGTCCTATATGAGCTATTGGCCCCTCTTGATGAGATTTTGGTATAACTGTAAGGCATCCGTTTTCCAAGTCAGCATCATCAAGATGAACACTGGCTGCCAACATGGTATGACGTTCATGAGGAAAATACGGATGATCCTGATGCATTGGAAAAGCAGCTCCCTTTTCAGGAGGTTTAACCAGCATTTTGGAGTGATGTAATTGAACATTAGGTCCGATAAGCTTTTGCAATATAGCCGTCATGTTTGGATGGACAATCGCTTTAGTAAAAGCTGCATCATGATAATGAACGTCATGAAACCCTTTCAAAACAAGTTTTTTTAACTCGTTCGGAGGAATGTAATCCCCTTGCCATGCATGGTTGTGATCGAGTTTTGCATTGGCTGCACGTTGAATAATGTTTTCAACTGAATTTCTCATTTCTTCTACTTCATCTTTGTTAAAAACGTTCTTAACAAGTAAATATCCATTTTCTTTGTAAAACTCTGCATCTTTGAATGTGATCAAAGTAGTTTCCTCCTTTAAGGTAAAAATTAAACTTGTTATAATTATAAAAAATTCATAGGTGTTGGTCTTTATCAGGAGAAGCCAATTTTTTGTCTTATGAAGACATTAGGGGTGTTATTATAGCAATCCAATCATGTAAACTAAGTGAAGGAATATTGAATCAATTTGCAATGGAACCGTCAGGTGAAGAAATAGCCTTTAAGGTACATTATTGGGGAGTTACCCCTGCGCATATGATGAACATCTCACCTGCTAAGTATCGCAGTAATTACAAAAAAACCCATTGAAAAAAATCATAGCAGGCTCTTGCATAAAAGGGTGTTTTTTATTTGAGTTTCTCGAGTATTGTACTATGATAAATTTAAGCTGGACAATTGTGGTAAAGGGACTATAACTTTTGACTTATTTTTTTTAAGGAGTCGTTATCATGGCACGAGTTTTATTTATAAATGGCGGGTCGGAAGGACATGTCAATCCAACCATCGGAGTGGTGCAAGAGCTGATTTCACGAGGCGAAGAGGTCGTGTATTTTACAATCGAGGATTTTCGTGAGCTAATTGATAAAACGGGAGCGACAGTGAGGACCTTTGATGTTCAAGAATTTTTGAAAGCCTTTATCTCCGGGGGGAGAAATAATTTACTCGAAAGAATAAATGGTCTTTTACGTACGGCAGATATTATGATACCTAGTGTTCTGAAGCAAATCGAGGGAGAGAAGTTTGATTATATCATCCACGATTCGATGTTTGGCTGTGGACGGTTGCTTGCTCAAATCCTTAATCTTCCGGCCATTAATTCTTGTACTTCGTTTGCGCAGACTAAAAGCTCCTTCGATAACATGTTCAAACAGCTTTCTAAAAATATTCCTGCAGAAATATTCAATGAATATCAAAGGTTGACGGAATACGTAAAGGAGAAATATGGTGCGGAAATCCATACGCCTTATGAAGTCTTTTGTAATCCTGCGCCGCTTACAATCGTCTATACAACCAGAGAGTTTCAGCCTTTTGGAGAGGAATTCAATCAAACTTATAAATTTGTAGGTCCATCCATCACTTCAAGAAAGACGCATGAATGCTTTGACTTGGCTGCAAACAAAGGTAAAAGTCTAATTTACATATCCTTGGGTACGGTATTTAATCAAGCGATCGATTTTTATAAGCTGTGTTTCGAGGCATTTGGCAGTACGGAGCATACAGTGGTCATGTCGATTGGGGAAAAAACGCAAGCATCTGATTTAGGAGATATACCTGAAAACTTTATTGTAAAAAATTATGTCCCTCAAACGGAGCTGCTAAAATACATTAAATTATTTATTACACATGGCGGCATGAACAGTGTTCACGAGGGTCTCTATAATGGGGTTCCGCTCATTGTCATCCCGCAGAGCGCGGATCAGCCGGTCATTGCCGGTCAAGTTGCCAATATAGGCGCCGGTATTCAATTAGATATGCAAAGCTTGACGGCAAATCAGATGCGTGAATCCGCAGACCTTGTGTTGAACCAGTCATCATTCCGGAAAGTCGCTGCAAAAATGAGTGAATCCTTGCAACAATCGGGAGGGTATCAGCAGGCTGTTGATGAGATTTTTGAATTCAAAAGACAAAATGATATCCAAATATAAAAATTTATTTAAAAATGGCCGTCTTAAAACTATTAAAGGCTTCCTTTGATGGTCTAAAAAATAGGCAATTTTTTAAAGAGAGGGGAGAAGTTGATGAAAAAGTTTTTTACGGTCTTTGTTGTCATTCTCGTTGTATTTGCAGGATTTTATACGGTGGAACCGGTTCATGCAGCGACTAGCAAAACAAAATATGTCACCGCAAGTACATTAAATGTCAGAAGTGGTCCAAGCACTAAGTATAAGGTGATGACAACGATTAAGAAGAATCAAGCTGTAAAAGTGACTCAAACGAAAGGGGCTTGGGATAAGGTATCAGTTGGAAGTAAAACAGGCTGGGCATCAAATCAATATCTAACTACTAAGAAACCAGCTGCAAGAACTACAACAGCAGTAACTTCTCCTAAGCTGATGTATATAACAGCTGATGTTTTAAATGTACGCAGCGGTCCAAGTACAAGTTACAAAGGTGTTACCACGGGGAAAAGGAATCAGTCCGTAAAAGTTACACAAACTAAAGGATCGTGGGTTAAAGTCATTATTGGAACGAAAACAGGCTGGGTTTCCGCAAAATATTTGACGACTAAAAAGCCGGCAGCGCCCAAGAATCTAGCAGTGGGTTTAAAAACAGTAGGAAGTAATCAGCAGCTAATTCTAGTGACTTCTGATGGTTATAATACGTCTTCAGCTGACATTCGGACCTTTGAGAAAAATTCACAAGGAAAATGGGTCCCTGTTTTAACAACAACTGGACATATTGGGAAATATGGATTTGCCACAGCCTCAAGTATGAGGGAAGGTGGTAAAAGGGCTCCAACCGGAAAATACTCAATTGGAACAGCATTCGGTAGAAAAGGGAATCCAGGAACAAAATTGCCATTCCGAAAAATCACAACTGACGATGTCTGGGTAGATGATCCGAAATCTACTCTTTATAACACTTGGCAATCTCGTACGGAAACACAAGGGGAATGGAAGAGTGCCGAAAACATGAATATCTCTGCATATACCTACGGTTTCGTCATTAATTACAACACCAAACGAATTCCCTATAAAGGAAGTGCGATCTTCTTCCATATCGGCAGCGGTTATACACTCGGTTGTACAGCAACGTCTGAAAGTAATGTTGTAAAAATTTTAAAATGGTTAGATCCTAAAAAGAATCCAGTCATCATTCAAACGCCTATCCAAGAGCTAAATAAATACTAAAATAAAACAACCTGCATTGGAAAATATCCCCTTTGCAGGTTTTTTTGTTTTATTTATTCTCATTAATAGGGAACATAAAAACACAAGCAAATTTTAAAAAAGCAAGATAAAAATTTTCAATTGCGTGTCAAAATACACATCAGATTTCCCAATCCTGTGTTATTATAGCTTTATACTAACTTTTGGAGGTTACTAGCCATGCAACTTACTTTAGAAGATACTAAAAATGCCAAAAGTGAAAATCTAGCATTTTCAAGGACTAATCCATTTCCAGCGAAGGTTCTAAAAAATATTAATTTAAATGGAACAGGCTCTAGTAAGGAAACGAGGCATATTGAATTATCATTAAAAGGTTCAGGTTTATCTTACAATCCGGGTGATGCACTTGGTATTGTTCCATCAAATGATCCGGAACTTGTGGCTGCCCTTATTAGCGAAATGGGGTGGGATGAAGAAGCTGCTGTAACTGTCGGCAAACAAGGTGAAACATTGCCGCTTAAGGAAGCGCTGACAAACTACTTTGAAATCACACTTTTGACAAAGAAGATTTTACAACAGGCAGCTGCATTCACAGACAACGAAGAGCTGCAAAAGCTAATACAGGTTGAAAATGCGGCCCAGCTAAAAGAATATTGCTATGGTCGTGATTTACTTGACATGTTACGTGAATTTGGACCATGGAAGGCTTCTGCTCAAGACATCGTATCATTATTAAGAAAAATGACAGCTCGCCTCTATTCTATCGCTAGCAGCATCGCAGCTAACCCAGATGAAGTTCATCTGACGATTGGTGCTGTCCGCTACACAGCGCACGGTCGCGACCGAAAAGGCGTTTGTTCCGTTTTATGTGCGGAACGTGTTCAAGAAGGAGATACGCTTCCAGTCTTTGTTCAAGTTAATAAACACTTCTATTTGACTGAGTCCGCAGACCAAGACATTATTATGGTCGGACCGGGAACAGGTATTGCGCCATTCCGTTCTTTTATCCAAGAACGTGCAGTGAATAAAGGAGCTGGCCGCTCATGGTTGTTCTTCGGGGATCAGCATGCAGCGTCGGATTTCCTTTATCAAAGCGAGCTTGAACAATATCAAAAGGATGGGGTCCTAACAAAACTTGATACTGCCTTCTCCCGCGATTCAGCTCAAAAGGTGTATGTACAGCACAAAATGCTTGAACACAGCAAGGAATTGTTCGAATGGATTGAAAAAGGAGCCTATTTCTACGTTTGCGGCGATAAGGAACATATGGCGAAAGACGTTAACGAAGCGCTTATTACTGTGATTGAAAAAGAAGGCGCAATGGATCGTGACGCAGCTGAAGCATATTTGAAAGATATGCAAAAGCAAGGCCGTTATCAACGTGATGTCTATTAATTAAGTCAGGATATTTGTTTTAAAAAAAGTAACCCTTCATTCCAGTTGGAATGGAGGGTTACTTTTTTTATATATTTCCTGCGAAGGACATAACTGCTTGGCCCCGCTTTTTTAGATAGACGCAAAATATTTTGGCGCATAATTTTTTTAAACAGCAAAAAAAAATGGCAGTTATAGAATGGGAAAATATATTAAAATCCTCGTTTCTAAGGGAAGCTCAGTTTGGCATGGTTTTTGCATTATAAATAATGAATTAATAGTGCAAATGGTGAAAGTCAAAAAAACATAAGAGAAGGGTTTCTTATTTTTCTAGACTTTCAGAAAAACGATTTGAACAACCGCTGGATTCAGAAAGTTTAATTTTTAACTAAACAAAGGAAGGGAGAATTATTTTCTATGTGGGTTATCACTGTACATTCAAAAAACAGTGTCCAAATGTTTGAATTCGATAATCAAGAAGAGGCAAAAGCAGCTTACAAGGATATAAGAGGGGTCAAATATTTAAGCCATGTGATTTATTATAATGATTTTGATATAGAAGAATTATCAAATTTTTAACTAGTGGTATATGATTAATATTTTTAATATTTAGGAAAAATACTATTTCATTATACTAATATAAAGGTAGTTTTTATTATATATTTATAATTTAATTGATATTTAATAATTATCAAAAAACAATTTTACTTTTTGAAAAAATAAAAGTATTATATTAATATTATAGTTTCAATTTTCTAAATCGCTTAAACCATTAGGTGCGGGGGAACCAAATAGATTGAAATAAATCTATGGGGTGAATCCTTTTTAGGTAGGGCTACTCAGGAGGCCCGAATCCGACAGCTAACCTCGTAAGCGTTTTATGAGAAGGAAGGTGGAGCTTGTGACGCAAAATAAAATGTGTCTGCAGGTCTATTTATCACTGACTTGTGGACACTTTTTTTAACCCCCGACTTCCAATAAATGGGATTTTTAAGAATACTATTGATTGAAAACGTTTTACATAACAAGGAAGGACTGATTCATGAATGTTAGCACAAAGAAAAACTGAAATCTACCAGAAGCCTGAAGAACAAGTGAATGAACCGAAATTAAAACGCGAACTAAAATCACGCCATTTAACGATGATTTCAATTGGAGGAGCTATTGGAACTGGACTGTTCCTTAGCAGCGGTGCAGCTATTAGCACAGCCGGTCCCGGTGGTGCATTGCTGGCTTATGCTTTTGTGGGAGCGATGGTCTATTTTGTAATGACAAGTTTAGGAGAAATGGCTGCTTTTATGCCTGTAAGCGGTTCCTTCAGTACCTATGGGTCGAAATTTGTTGATCCGGCTTTTGGCTTCGCTATTGGCTGGACTTATTGGTTTAATTGGGCCATGACGATTGCGGCGGAGTTAGCTGCTTCAACAATGATCATGAAATTTTGGTTTCCCAATAGCCCGTCATGGGTATGGAGCGGCTCATTCTTAGCACTTATTTTTCTTTTAAACTATTTATCTGTAAAGGGTTACGGTGAAGGGGAATACGTACTTTCTTTTATAAAAGTATCTGCCATTGTGCTTTTTATTATCGTCGGGGTGCTCATGATCTTTGGCATTATGGGCGGTGAAGCAGTAGGTCTTAAAAACTTTACGGTTGACGATGCTCCGTTTTCTGGCGGTTTATTAGGAACTTTTGTTGTTTTTATCGCTGCTGGATTTTCATTTCAAGGAACGGAAATTGTAGGTGTTACTGCAGGTGAAAGCGAGAATCCTGCAAAAAATATCCCGAAAGCAGTTAAAAGTGTTTTTTGGAGAATTCTATTATTCTACATTTTTGCAATATTCGTTATTGGACTTTTAATTCCTTATACAAATCCTAATTTACAAAATGATAGTGTTATGGTCAGCCCATTTACGCTAATTTTTGAAAAGGCTGGTATTGCCTTTGCCGCTTCACTCATGAATGCCATTATTTTAACGGCTGTATTATCTGCAGGTAATTCTAGTCTTTACGCTTCAACCCGTATGTTGTATTCGATGGCAAAAGCCGGGCAGGCGCCACGGATTTTTGAAAAACTTAATAGCCGAGGGGTACCAGTTGCAGGTATGATCCTAACATGTGCGATTGGTGGACTTGCTTTTTTAGCCTCCTTTTTCGGTGATGGGGTCGTCTATTTATGGTTAATGAATGCTATCGGAATTACGGGATTTATCTTCTGGCTTGGTATTTCCGTCAGTCATTATCGTTTCCGAAAAGCATATATTGCCCAAGGTCATTCATTAGATCGATTACCGTATAAGGCGAAATGGTTTCCTATTGGTCCAATTTTCGCTATTGCTTGTGGAATAATCGTTATTTTAGCGCAAAACTTCCAAGCATTTATAGCAGATAAAATTGATTGGGGCAGTGTGGTTGCAGCATACCTAGGCATTCCGCTTTTCCTATGCCTATGGTTTGGTTTTAAATTCGTCAGGAAAACGAAAGTAGTAAATCTTGAGGAAGTTGAATTTGAGTTTGATAAAAAGTATGATTAATAGCGTTTTTGTTTATTTTTTATGTTGCCTCGGATAGATATGAAAAGGGATAGCTGCGTACAAATACAGCTATCCCTTTTCATATTCTTCGCCAATAGCTTCTGTCTATTGGATACAAGTCTAGGACACGTGGGTTTGTCCCTTTATATATAATGAGACAGAAAATAACATTCCCTAAATACTTCAAAAGTAACTATTAATTAGAAATTAGAATTGTTAAACTACTAATAACATCATGGGTTGGCTTCAATTTATTCCAATAGGAGGGAAAAAATGAGGCGTAAAGTATGTTTGATTCCGTTGTCAGCAGTTGAACTAGCAGTCAAGGTCAATGAAGTTTCAGATAGGGGAGACTTATCTCTTAAAATTTGGACGCAAACAAAAGGGAGAGCCATATGAATCATCTCGAAATGCTGATAAAAGAACGGGAGGACGCCAGGACAGCCTATTTGGAACACAGCAGCAACCGCAGCTACTATGAGGAACAGAGGGATATAGAAATCCGACAAGCATATTATGAAAACACTAAACTAGAGCGAAACAGTTTACATCAGTTATTAGAAAAAACACATAGGAATCAGCTCAGTTACTCTCCTCACCGCTATGTTTACCCATGGGTTGATCTCCAGGAGAACGGGAAATTGAAAAGCTTATATTCGGGGAGAGGGATGGATCCGCTTGATGTGATTGAAGAAGATATTCGTATTCTTGAAAACACAGCAGGTGGGAACATGGTCAGTTTAACTGATAAAATGATTTTAAATTGTGAGCATGTGGTACCACAGTCATGGTTTCATAAACAAGAGCCAATGAGGGGAGACCTGCATCATTTATTTTCCTGTGATCCGGATTGCAATAGCCGCCGTGGAAATAGTCCCTATTTTGATTTTACTGACTATGTTCCGGAGAACCTTACGCTAGGAATCAAGGATGGATGCGGAAAGGCTGATGAAGGAAAGTTTGAGCCTGAATACGGAAAAGGAATTGTTGCGAGGGCCACATTTTATTTTTTAACCCGGTACACTGGGATGGTAAATCATAATCTTGTAAATTATGATACTTTACTAAAGTGGCATGAGGAATTTCCGGTATCTCTTTATGAAAAACACCGGAACCTTGCAATCTTTGAATTACAAGGAAACCGAAATCCGTTTATTGACTTTCCGGAAATGGCGGAGAAATGGATTTGCCAGTAAGAATTTTTGGTGTCAAAAAAGGCAATTTAAATGAAAAAACAGCTCTGCTCAAGGGCTGTTTTTTCATTTAAGCATTTTGCCTTTTTTTGCTTTTCGAGCTGTTGTCATCGCCCTCAAGATTGCTCAGATGGGCAATCTGCTTCCCTTTTGTCCCTTTCACAATAGCGCCTTTTCGCTTGATTGTAAAAGAACCAATGGTGTTTAATTTAACTGTTCTTGCCATAAAAGCCTTCTCTCTCCTAATTTCCTGCATTCTTTTTCCTTTTGAATTGTCTCAAGAAGCGGTTATTCGTTCCTAATAAGATTATTTTCGATGTAAAATAGGTAAATTCCTTCAAGTTTTCTGATGTAAATGTGTCATCTTTGAGGACAAATACGGCTAGTCCTAATTTCAAGTTACCATAATTACGAACGGTAATGAACTGTTTAATAGGACTTTCTCGTAATTCCATTCTACTGTTAACAGCAGATTCTTGTACCCGTACATAAGGCATATCTAGTGCAGAGTTTATTAATTTGGCCGCACCATCGATATCTGTCGGGGGTTTAAGATAAACTAATTCAATGTCGTTGTTTTTTCCGCCAAAGTACCAAACAAACTCAATTTGTCGTTCGTGGAGACCGAATATTCGTTTGATTTCTGCATGATTGCTCATCATGAAGATCGTGACTTTTTCATCAAGTACTCTAAGAGAAGATTGGAGATCAAATGCTGTTAAAACATCTCCTAATTTGTCCTCAAGGTCTAAGTACGAATCGAAATGATCGATATTGCCTGAAATTAGTGCAGGAGTTTTTTTCATAATAACATTTTTAACTATTAAAACAGCATTTACAAAACCTACAAGAAATAAACCGTAAAGCAAAATTAAAAGGATAAATTGCAATGCTTGTAATAATGGACTTTCTTCTTCTTGGTATTTAAAAAAATCAGCAGTAATAAACTTGGACATCTTTATATGGAGATCTTTCAGCAGGTCGGAGTCATTGGTGATTAAATAAATTGAAAATAAAGAAAGGATTAGAAATAAAATGAAACCCGGCACGCCAAATTGTTTAAATCTCTCTTTCCAAGCCAAATAAGCACCGCCCCCTTATTTGGCTTAATTTTACAAAAGTAATTGTATATTTACAAGGTATTAAAGAGTAATTGGTTAGTATTTACCAGGAAGAATTGGTCGAGTCCTTTGTAATGTAGTACAGAATACCTTGGTTCCATTTTTAAGGGTCTTTTCCTGTTTGTTGGAAATTTTTACTTGTATGTTAATGTCCAAAAGATTCTTAATGGTGTAGAGCAGCATGAATACATCTCCTTTCCCATTGGCTATATTATTTTTCTTTTCCCTTAGATAGAACAATTTATGTGTAAAAGATAAAACATGACAAGATTAAAAACGGAAGAGGATAGCACACATGGTGGTATCCTCTTCATTTTAAAACATTTGAATGATTTTCTCTGCTGATTCTGCACCGTTTTCGATGCAATCGGGGATCCCCACTCCATAATAGGAACAGCCGGCAAGAATAATTCCTGGGGAGACTTCAGCCATTATGCTTTCAAGTGCTTCTACACTTTTAGGATGGGTAATCAAATAATTTGGCATTTGATCGGTCCAGTTCGTCACTTCGCTAGCTACCGGTTTGGCGTTAATCCCAAGGCTTTTGTAAATATCGATAAGGGCAATTTCAAGCAGTTCTTCTTTATTCATTTCCTTTAGTGAAGTGAATGATGGATGACTGCTTTTATAAAACAATCTGACAAGCAGGTTTCCGGATGTTGAGGTATGCTCCCATTTTCGGCTTGTCCAGGTACAGGCATTGCAAGACAATTCATCGGTAGTCGCGGCGATAAACCCCGTCCCATCTGCAGGCAGTACTGTGTCAGGTACGTCAAAGCCAAGATAGACGCTGATCAGTGAACTGTTTTTTAGGTTCGAAAATTCACTTCTAAGTTCATGGTCATCGATTAAGCTTTCTGCGGCTGTGTGCGGAATGCTAAGGATAACATAATCTGCTTCGATGATGTCCTGATTGTTTAGTAGCAAATGATAACGGCCGTCAGCTTTTACAATCTTATCGACTTTTGTATTTTTGCGGATTTCAACTTCACTAAGCTTTTCTTCATAAGCGTCCATTAACGAGCCTAAGCCATTTTGAAATGAAAGAAACTTCCTTTCTCCCCCTTTAAATTTCTGCTTATTGGCTTCAAGCCCTTTGATAATGCTTCCGTATTCTTTCTTATAATCAATCAAATACGGAAGGGTAGAGGCGATGGTTAAGTCGCTGAGTTTTCCCGAATAGACACCGGAAAGAACTGAAGCAATTTGTTTTTCAACTAATTCCGTTCCAAGAAAGTGTTCTAGAAAAGAACCGATGGAATCATTTTTGGTGAACGTTTCGTTTTTTGTATAAAAATCTTTAAGTGCCGCGACTTTGCCTTCTGCGGAAACAAGCGTGCTTTTCGCCAACGATTCAATGCTTGCAGGAATCCCAAAAACCGAATCATCAGGAATCGGCTTTAAATTCCCATCACTATAAATAAAGGAGCGGCCTGTCGCATTGTAGACAACTTCCTTTTCCAAACCAAGTTCCTTTATAATAGACATGGTTTCCATTTTACGAGCCACCATGGAATCGGCTCCCGCTTCCATCACAAAGCCATCTTGCTTGACGGTTCTAATTTTTCCGCCAAGCTGACCGGATGCTTCTGCTAAGATCAATCTTACATCCACACCTTTTGTGTTCTTCCATTTCTGTAATTCATACATGGCTGATAGCCCCGTAATACCGCCGCCAATCACTACGACTGTTTTCACTGCTGCCACCTCTTATATAATGCTTACTTTGTCCTTAACAGTGTAACATTGGCTGGAGTCAGGCACCAAGTGTTTGAAGTTATCCGGGGATAGAATATCGTGCTGTGTACTTGCCTCCACACCTATTTTTACAGCTTTAATTGCGACCGTAGTATTAATCGGCGATTTATGAAGGAATCTTTCCAGCAGCCATCTCTTATGCTATGTGGGCCATTGCCTTATCATTAGGAGAAGCAGGTAAAGTGACAAGTATGATTTACATTGAGCCAGTCTTTACCATTGCTGTTGCATGGATCTGGCTTCATGAGCTGCCAAGTGTGGTATCTATAACAGGTGGTATTATAGCAGTTTCAAGTGTTTTCATTATCAATGTGTTAGGAAAGAAAAAAACTCCCGTACAGCGAAGATCTGCTAACAATCGTGGTATATTGAACAGGCCGAACTAAGTGCTGTGATCTTATCCTATCAAACAAATACCCAAGTACCTTTAAAAGGAACTTGGGTATTTTTGTTTGGTGGTATCAGGCACCTAGAGCAGTAATAGTGCCTGTATTAGTCGCTAATTTGGCACTGAAGCTGGATATGTTTTGAAGCGATAGGAAACGGAAGAACCGTTTTCAGTTTGATTATTATTTCTTTGTATTGAGTGCAGTTAAGTCAATATAACCGATGTTGCCGGGGTTTTGGGAACCAACCATTAAATAAGATTTGCCGTTTAGGTTATCAACAGCTTGGATGCCTGTGACTTCTCCGCCATCAGGAGCGGATATAATACGGGAAAGCTCTTTTGTTTCCACATTATAGGCCCAGCCAAAGTTATTGGTGTGCATGCCGCTGTCTTCGGCAATGAATAATGTTTTATATTTTTCCGAGAACGCCAGATTATCAGGATTAGCAATTTTATCAGGGTTCGCTGTGTTTCCATCAGCATCTTTAACAGCGAGGTCTTCACCTGTTAACAAACCAGACATACTTGTTACGACATAATCACTATTAATTGATTTGCCATTACGGTCTTTTTGTCCCTTAGCCAAATTCATTTCATATACTGCACCAGCACTTATTTTTGGTAATTGAATATCGTCTACAGGATCAGTTGAATTTTTAGTCATACCTTTTTCGATATTGGACATTGCCATATAAATTTTGTTATCGGCTTTGTTAAACGTAAGAGTTTCCATCTTGTTGAACTCCGCTGTTGCTCCAAGGATTGCCCCATAACGGCGGGATTCCAAGAATGCTGCTGCTTTCTCCATACCTGGCTTCACTTTTAGCCATTCAGGATTTTTACCTCCGTTTGAATTTGTTTTAATTTGTGTAAATCCATTCGCTTGTGCATAAGCAGCATCAGTTGTTGTTTCAAAAATATCGCTGAATTTGATGGATTCGGCTAATTCTTTTATTTCGGCATCTGTAGCATGTCCTAATTTAATCCATTCCATATTAGCAGAACCGCCGTTTTGATCACTTGTTTGATTCCATTTTGCTGCATATAACGTACCGGCCGTTAAGTCATTTGCTTGATCGGCTATGTACATAAAGGACATCGTATAGCCGCCATCATCACCGAAGTAGACAGTACGATTATCAGGTGCTACAGTCACATTTTCAAATGACAGGCGCCCCATGCTGTAGTGCTTAATTGCTTTCGCTTCACCATTTGGGTGAACTTTTACCTCTGTGGTATGTCCATAAAGGTATGGATTTCCGATTACATTCGCATCTTGATAATAATTTCGGGCAAATTGAGTAACAGCGGATTTTTCAGGATTTGCTTCAAATGCACGGGCATCAGGCTCATATTCTTCACTGCCTAAATGGGTATTCCAAGGAGATAACACTCCTGCACAAGGGGTCCAAACACCGCCGTCTGCTGAAAAATCAATCGGATTGATATCCGTAATCTTCATTTCTCCCGTTCGCTTATCCTGTACGATTGTATTTAAATACAACGCTTTGGGCATATTGCCAATTTCATTGCTAGGCATACTTTCAAAATGATTGATCATATATAATTTACCGCTTTTTCCATTCACACTAAGCAGTGAATTGGCGTCAGGTGAGGTTGAAACAATTGGGTTCCCATTTTTATCTTTAATAATATGGCCATTTACATCATAAGCGGCACCAACAACTTTGCCATTAATGACTTCACCGGGGCGCGCTAGTGATTTATATTCTAAAGGAACGATCTTTTGACTGCCGTCGTTTAAGGTAACGATGGCAGACGCTTCACTATACATGGATGAACGCTCTGCCTCTGTATCTGGTGCTTCCATTCCAACAAATTGAACAGATTTTACTTCAACTGGTTTATTGGGATTGGCATGAACATTGACGGCTGTTGGAAAAAGAATAGCTGCACTTAATAGCGGAACAATGATCTTACTGTTTTTCATTGGTAGTGCCTCCTAAATAGTTTACTAGAATTTTTCATCTCCTCCATCATAGACTTGGATTGTAAATGGAGTATTCAGGTTATGTTAAGAAGATTTGAAGTTTTATAGTATTTTGGACCTAAAAGCATTAATCGAGTAAGTTGCTAATTAAAAGTAAAACTTTTACACTGTAGGGGAAATAGAATAAATTTAATGGGTGGTTACATGGCTAAGACAATAGTAGAAAAGCTAAATTTGCAAAAATATAAGAGGGCTGCGATATTAAATCTGCCAGATGGATCTGAGTATTTTGCTGGCCTAGAGGGATACGAAACTGAACTGAGCGAAGGTGCGTTTGATCTAATTTTTGCTTTTGTGTTGGATATGGAGTCATTGAAAGAACTTGTTAAAAATGTGATCGGGGGAAATCTACTGAATAAGAATGGCTATCTATATTTGGCTTATCCGAAAAAAGGAAATAAAGTATATCCAACCTTTATTCATCGTGATGAGTTAATGAGCGGGTTGGGGGCTGATGAGAACGGGTATATTGGAAGCAGCACGGTTAAATTTGCCCGGATGGTTGGGTTAGATGATGTTTTTACAGTAGTGGGATTGAAGGACGAGTCGAAATCTAATAAGAGCACCGCAGCGAAACCGAGCCAAAGGGTAGATGATTATGTCAACTTAATTCCAGACGTGGAAAGAGATTTGAAGGGAGAGCCGGAATTGCTGGCATTTTATCAATCACTTACTCCAGGTTATCGTAAAGATTGGGCCCGATATTTATATAGTGCGAAACAAGAGGCAACAAAAGAGAAGCGCCGTGAGGAAATGAAAATGATTCTTGGAGAGGGATACAAGACTAGGGAGCTGTATCTTCGAAATAAAAGGTAATCTATTTAGGTTAATAAAGATCCGCTGGTTCCTAATCTTACTTTACTTTATAGGCGACCGAGCGTGTGGAAAAAGAGCAGTTAGGG
>NZ_BNDS01000027.1:48738-49055 GCF_014656545.1 Neobacillus kokaensis | reverse complement strand
CCGAGCGGGTGGAAAAAGAGCGTTTAGGGTAGCCAATGTGGCATATAGGCGACCGAGCGCGTGGAAAAAGAACAGTTAGGGTAGCCAATGTGGGTTATAGGCGACCGAGCGTGTGGAAAAAGAACAGTTAGGGTAGCCAATGTGGGTTATAGGCGACCGAGCGTGTGGAAAAAGAGTAGTCATGGTAGCCAATAGAGGCTATAGGCGACCGAGCGCGTGGAAAAAGAGCAGTCAGGGTAGCCAATAGAGGCTATAGGCGACCGAGCGCGTGGAAAAAGAGCAGTCATGGTAGCCAATGGAGCTTATAGGCGACCGAG
>NZ_BNDS01000027.1:25535-48604 GCF_014656545.1 Neobacillus kokaensis | reverse complement strand
CCGAGCGGGTGGAAAAAGAGCAGTTAGGGTAGCCAATAGAGGCTATAGGCGACCGAGCACGAGGAAAAAGAGCGTTCAGGGTAGCCAATAGAACTTATAGGCGACCAAGGGTTCCGAAAAAGAGCAGTCACGATAGCCAATAGAGCCTATAGGCGACAATAAATGATAAACAACGAAAGGAGAACTATGATGTCAAACAACAAAATCCTAAATATACAGAAGCTAGGTTTTCCATGGGAAACCGAGGATCCATTCTTGATGACCGTGCATCATAAAGATGCTTATCCTGCAGGGAACGAAAAGCAGGGTCCTGCTGAATCTCTAGAAGGCAGGAATCTAGGGCAGGATTTTACGATAAAAGATGGTTTTAGGATGTACCACGGCACAACTGTACCGGGGTTTCCAGCACATCCTCACAAAGGATTTGAAACAGTAACGATTGTTCTAGAAGGGCTTGTTGATCATTTTGACTCAACCGGGGCAAAGGGACGTTACGGGAATGGAGATGTTCAATGGCTGACAACCGGAAAGGGCTGCCTCCACTCGGAAATGTTTCCGCTCGTGCATCAGGACAAAGACAACCCGCTTGAGCTTTTTCAAATATGGTTGAATCTGGCGGCTAAGGATAAGACGGCAGATCCGGATTATAAAATGCTGTGGGCTGAAGATATTCCAGAATTGGAATTAACAAGTTCAAATGGAAAGAAAACGACGGTCCGGCTAATTGCAGGGAGGCTGCAAGGAAATGATAGTTTAGAGCCGGCTGCCGCTTCTTGGGCCATGGATCCTAACCATCATGTAGGCATTTATCTTCTTCATATGGAACCCAATGCAGTATATACACTGCCAGCAGTGTCAGCAACATTGAACAGAAATTTGTATTTTTATGAAGGTGAAGAAATTCATCTCGATGGGGAAATCATCTCAGTTTACCATCGTGTAAAGCTGACAGGAGAACAAGAAATTGAAATTACTAATGGCGACAAAGAGGCTTATATTCTGGTGCTTGAGGGAGAGCCGATTGGTGAACCAGTTGCACAGTACGGTCCATTTGTAATGAATACAGAAGAGGAAATCCGTGATGCCTTTAATGACTATCGCAGAACACAATTCGGCGGCTGGCAATGGGGGAACCTCGATCCCGTCAACGAGCGCAGTGCAGGAAGATTTGCACAGCATGGGGACGGGAGGATAGAAAAGAGATAAATCTAGATTTTTACAGTGAAAAAGAACAGTCCCCTATTACGTTAAGGGGGCTGATTTATATAAAGCTATATGTAGAGAACAGATAAGCACAAGAACCGTTTGAAACCTCTATTTTTTAGGAGATCTCCGTTTCGAAATTAAGGAGGATAAATAATGTTTGAGTATCGTATTTTACAAGAGAAAGAATATGGTCAAGCGATTCACTTAGCCAATCAAGCCTTTCGTGAACCCGATCATGTTTCAATGGGCGAGGCCTTTCCCCACGTATTTTCACCGGCATTAAATCAATCATATGGTGCCTTTGAGGACGAAAAGCTAGTCTCTTTTATCGGTTTAGTTCCGTCGGTCATCCATATTGAAAACGCCGAAGTCCAGGCGTATTCCATTGGGGCAGTTTGCACCCATCCCGATTACCAAAAGAGAGGCTTGGCTAGTACCCTTCTAGGGCATATCTTTGCTCATATTAAAATGGCAGGGGCATCGGTATTATTTGTTTCCGGGGATTTACCAATATACAAAAAGGCGGGCTGTACATATTATGGCAAGGTTTTACAATATAATCTCCGTCAAGGCAATCTTAATCAGAAGGGGAAATATTCCATCCGTGAACTCCTGCCGTATGATTGGTTTCAAATCAGAAAACTTAGTAATAAACGGTCGGTAAGATATGAGCAAAGCATTTTTGACTTGGCGCTGCTCAATAAGGCGGCAGGTTTTTCCAGTATTTTCAAAACAAAGCATACAATCCTTATTGCGGAAGCGGAAGGTGAATTAAAGGCATTTTTAGTTTTGGCAGCACCAAATTTAGGGCAGCCGCAAGCGGTTTCCCGTGTTATAGAATGGGGAGGCGATCCGGAGGCGGTCTGTTCGCTGCTTGCAGAAACCTTTCGTTATGGGTCTGAAACCGTGAGACTAATGGTTCCTGCGTTCGAAACTGCCTTAATCAAACTTCTCAGTTCATTGGAGAAGTCTGAGGCATCTTACCCAGGGACTATCAAGATTATGGGTTTGGATGTTTTCCTGCAACAGTTGGCCCCGTATTTAGCTGGAAAAATAACCATTTCAACTATAGATGACCAACATAAACAATTAAGTTGGGGGCAAAATTCCGTAATCGTAGAAAATAATACACTTGAGCAAATGATCTTGAAAGGCATACATGGTCTAGATGACGGCCTGGCCAATATTTTTCCGGTTCCATTTCCTTATCCTGAAGGGTTGAATTATGTGTAATGAATGGCTTCCAAGATAGGTACTATGCCGGAGAGGTAAAGGGTCACAGGACATCCTGCCTGTCGGCCATGACGCGACCTACAAGCTGATTGATGATCTGTTAGCAGCGGCTTCTGCGCCTTTCCGCTCCAAACGGATTCATATCGGGATGGATGAAGCGTGTATGGTGTTTTTTTGGAAAATGTTTGGAGCAGAACGGCTATCGCAAACGGTTCGATTTTATGAATGAACATTTACAAAAGGTCGTCTTAGCAGAAAACCGCGGCTTAGAGCCAATGATTTGGAGCGATATGTATTTCCGGCTAGGATCGAAGCCCAGGAAATTACTATGATTTAAACGCGGAAATTCCGAAAGTTGTGATAAATAGGATTCCGAACAATGTTCAGCTTGTCTATTGGGTTATCATGACAATATTGAATTCTATCAAACATTTCTTCGGGGACGGTTCTCTTGTTTCCTTTTAAGCAAGCAGAAGAATCGTCCTCATGCTTAAAATACCTTTAAGTGAGGGGAATTCAATTATGACAACAATGAGAATAGGTCTGATGTTTGAACGGTCCCCATGCTTCATTATCTTAATAAAATTCCCTTTAATTTCTTTAAAAGTGAATCTTTCTTATGGAGAGATCTTCCTTTTATTTCTATGATTGTCCACTGCCCATCGTTTTCAAAAGGATCTGGTAATAAATTAATCCCAAAGTTCTGGCAAAATTTGTCCATATCCTCATAATCAAAAAAATAACTGTCACTGTCTTCTTGTCCGAATCCCTTTTTTTCAAAGGGAAAAGGTTCGCCTTCTTGTTCCACTCCAACAGTATCCTCTCCGCAATGAAACTTTCGAATCATACAGCCTTCTTTGTGAACACTCAAATAATAGGTATCTACTGTACTCTGTCCTATCGCTTGAATAACCGTACAGTTAAAAGTAAGGGACAGTCTATCGGCTAACACAAATGGCGGTTCATAGGAATCATGGAGAATGGTGATCCAGTTATCATGAATTACACTTATTGAAAAAAGTGCAGGCTGTTTATTCTCAAAAAACGGATAAAAGGAATCCTGTTCAGTATAAATAATAGGTTTCTTTCCATGTGTTCGACTTAACCAATCTACTAAAAACTCCTTCACTTTCTCCAACTTGTCTGTTTGAACATGAATTTCGGAAATATTAATAGACAATTTAACCCCCCCTTGTATAAAAAATGGAATATTATTACTCCCATTTTATAAGGAAAATGGAATTTTAGAAACAATATTGTAATACAGGAGAAAAGGCGTGGCTCTTAAAAGAGTAAGGCCTGTTTTCTTTTTTAGGGATACATTTAAAAGATGTTTACTTATCCTTAGAAAGGGTACTGTTTATCATAAACAACATAAAGGAGCTGGTACCCTTGAAATTAGAAGTAAAATGCAATGTAGAAGATTGTAAATATTGGGATGAAGGTGACCAATGTATAGCGGATTCCATTTATGTGATTGGACATCATGGCGGCAGGGAAGCAGAGAAGGTTGAGGAAACGGCTTGTAAAACATTTGAAAAGCGAAAATAATACTTAAAAAAGTTTTTTATTGACTGGACAGCTAAGGACTTGTCCGGTCATTTTTCTTTTTCATGATAAAAAAATAGAAAAATAGGGTATACAAAGTTATCAAGTGAAAATGGGAGGAGAGAAGTTGAAGTATGAGGCTAAAATACATATTTTGTCTAGTAAGCTTATTTTTACTTAGTACACTGACGGCCTGTGCTCAAAAGGACGAGCTGTCAGACGGCACAAAGCTGATAGACAAGGAGGAATTTATTTTTGCAGCTTCCGGCGAATTTAAGCCTTTTAGTTATCTAAAGGATGACCTGTCAATGACGGGCTTCGATATCGAGGTAGGGAATGCTGTAGGAAAGGAACTAGGGTTGAAACCAGTTCAGAAAAGAATGAAGTTTAAAGGGCTCATAGAGGGCATTAAAACAGGCCGGGCCGATGCTGCTGTTGCCAGCCACACCATTAACCCCGATCGTGCCAAACATGTGGCATTTTCCACGCCATACTATTACTCAGGACCACAAATCTTTACACGACCTGACAGCGATATAAAAACGGTAGATGATTTAAAAGGAAAAGAAGTAGCCGTTGCAAAAGGCTCTACATATGCGGATGTTGCTGGAAAGTATACGAGCAATCTTAAGATGTACGACAGTGATATTACAGCGTTAAAGGCGCTAAGTATCGGCCGTCATGATGCTGTGATTACTGACTTTGTCACGGGAAAAAGCTCACAGCAGGAAGGATTTAAGATAAAAGGACAGCAGTTAATCGAGCGAAGTGAACAGGCAATTGTGGTGCCTAAGGACAATCCTGAACTTCTAAAACGAATCAATATGGCACTGCAAAAGCTTCGTGATGATGGAACGCTTGCTCGAATCAGCCAAAAGTATTTTGGGCAGGATATTACCAAAAAACCAGAATAATAGAATGATATACTTGATGGAAAGGAAGTTGTTAGCTTGCCAAGTTTTTCACACTTTTTTCAGACATTCATTAGCAGCAAGGGACTGTTCCTTGATGCAACCTTACTGACTCTAAAACTTACTATAGTATCTATCTTAATTGGCATTATTTTTGGTTTGTTTTTTGCACTATTAAAAATATCAAGAATAAAAATTCTAGAATACATATCAAACGCCTATGTGTTTCTTGTACGAGGAACGCCGCTAATTGTTCAGATTTTCATTCTCTATTTTGGCTTCAGCGGGATTTTTCTTATTCCGGACTTTTGGGCAGCTGCTCTTGCGCTTGCATTTCATAATGGTGCTTATATTGCGGAAATTTTTCGCGGAACGATCCAATCGGTTGATAAAGGGCAAATGGAGGCTGGCCGTTCCCTTGGTATGACGAGAGGTACTGCAATGCGCCGGATTATTCTTCCGCAGGCTTTCAGAAGAGCCCTGCCGCCTCTTGGGAATCAGTTTATTATTGGACTCAAGGATTCATCTTTGGCAGCCTTCATTTCAATGAATGAACTATTTAATGTGGCAACAACGTTAGGATCGAATCATTTTGATGAAATGACGTATCTATTAATCGTTGCTATCTATTATTTGGTGCTGGTTGCCTTGTTAACGATGATCGTAAGTATGCTTGAAAAGAAATTAGCCATAAGTGATCGCTAGGAGGAGCTATCATGAATAGTCGAGAAATGATTAAAATAGAAAACTTAAATAAATCTTTTGGAAGTTTGCATGTTTTAAAGGATATCGATTTGTCTGTCTACGAGAGCGAGGTTGTTTGTTTGGTCGGATCCTCTGGTTCAGGAAAAAGTACATTGCTTCGATGTCTGAATTTTTTGGAGAAAAAAGACGGAGGAAGTATTTTTATCCGCGGGGAAGAGATATCACCCGATACTCACAATATCAACGATGTTCGACAAACGGTGGGAATGGTGTTTCAGCACTTTAACCTTTTCCCTCATAAAACCGTTCTCGAAAATATTATTGAGGCCCCGATTATCGTGAAGAAAATTCCGAAAAGCGAGGCTGTCGATGAAGCGAGGGAACTGCTGCAAAAAGTAGGGCTCGAGGATAAGGCGGATGTCTATCCTAGTAAATTATCCGGCGGGCAAAAACAGCGTGTAGCGATTGCGAGGTCACTTGCGATGAAACCAGATATTATGCTTTTCGATGAACCAACGTCCGCTCTTGACCCCGAGCTGGTAGGAGAAGTATTAACAACAATGAAGGAGCTCGCAGATGAGGGGATGACGATGGTGGTGGTAACCCATGAAATGGGCTTCGCGCGCGAGGTTGCTGATTCGATTGTATTTATGAATGACGGTAAAATCCTTGAAAAGAACTGTCCTGAAGAGTTTTTCGATAATCCCAAGGAAGAACGAACAAAGGAATTTCTGAAGACCACTGCACTTAAATAATAAGCATAATGAACATAGGGATGGTACAGACCACTTAAAAACACTTCCATATAAATGGAAGTTTTTTAATGCCTGATGAGCCCGCCAATCATCTTGATATTGATTCCATTGAAACGCTTGAAGAAGCGCTGGAACACTTTAAAGGCACAATGTTCTTTATCTCTCATGATAGATATTTTAATAATAAAATTGGGGAAATAGTGGTTGCAGTTGAGCGCTGTGCTTTGAAAAGCTATCCAGGTAATGACGACTATTATAAAACACAAAAATAAAAAGAAGTAAGAAAGGGGGCGATTCTCAGGCTTCATCATAAAGCGCAAGAACCGCCCACTTGTTTCTGCAAATTGGGTCAAGTTACATGCTGCGTTAGCCATGCATAAACTATCATGAATCAGATTGGAGGTTATTAACGGAATGGCAACAGGTCCTTATATGTATGGTTACAGACCTACTCCGTATACTTCCCCATACTATCAATATACCTACCCATATCCCGCGCCATATTACGGGGGGCCTCCCCCAGGTTATTGGCATGCAGGCGGTCAGCTGGCGGGGCTTTATGCAAACGGACATATAGGTGGCGGTAATGGAGTTGGATACAATGTTGGCGGGCATTTAGGAGGACAGCATGGTCTAGGGGTTTATTCGAACGGTCAGCTAGGAGGCGGTCATGGCCTCGATGTCCATGCAGCTGGTTCTTTAGGTGGTCCAAAAGGCCTTGGTGTTCAAGCAGGCGGCCAGCTGGGCGGCGGTCATGGTCTCGGTCTTCATGCCGGCGGTCAATTAGGAGGCCAGCATGGCTTAGGTGTTCAAGCAGGCGGCCATTTAGGCGGCGGACACGGATTAGGCGCACATGTTGGCGGAAAAGTAGGCAAATACAACGGCAACCTAGGTTTTCAGCTCGGAGGCAAAAAAGAATACGAATCATCATCCTAGAAGCATGAGGTTCTCATGCTTCTTTTTTGTCCGATTAAAAAGTAACTTTCCTATAGGCATAAGTACCACTATGCCTCTGTCTAAACCCTTTTCCTCGAAGTAGCTGCTAATATCTGCTAGACATGATTTAATTTCCTATTCGATAATTCTCTATTATACTAGATTGGTGTGTGTTTAATTTAATGGCAAGCTCCATTCGATTATATAGAACAGTATACAGAGTAGTAATTATAAAGGAGGACCATGAATGACCATTATTAAAGGAGAAACAATGGTTGCAGAAATAAGCCAGCTGGATGAAAAGGGTTCTGGTCAGGCTGTTGTTTGGCGTGAAAATGAGAAAGGTAACAAGAAAAAGTTGAGGCTCACCATCCCGCAGACTCTTCTTTGGGAAAAGGTGCGTGTGACTGTTGACCAGCCAGAGCGAAGAAGAAGAAAGGCGATGCCAGAAGAGATACTGGAGGCTCATGCGGAAAGAACAGCACCGCAGTGTCCTCACTTTGAAAAATGCGGCGGCTGCGTCTGGCAGCATTGGGAATATCAAGGGCAGTTAAAACAAAAAACGGACCATGTTAAGCATGCGATAGGAACTCAAGGGTTTGCCCCCGAGTTGGTTCTCGATACCATTGGGATGGACGAGCCTTGGCGTTATCGTAATAAAATGGAGTTTACTTTTGCTCCGGATGGTACGCTTGGTTTACATGAACAAGGGAATTTTCGAAAAATCATTTCTCTTGAGACATGCCTAATTGCAGGTAAAGAAATGGTAGAGGCTGCGATGGAGGTAGCAGGCTGGGCCAAAACCCATCAATTAACAGGATATAACAAAGATCTCCATGAGGGACTGCTTCGCCATTTGATGGTAAGACAATCTTTTGCAACCGGCGAAATTATGTTAGCTCTTTTTGCAACCGAGGCACCAGCCGACCATTTAAAAGAGGCAGCGGACGATTTAGTACAGCGTATTACCCAAAAGTTCCCTCAAGTAAAAAGCTTATTATGGCTTGAAAATACAGATTGGGCAGACCGTACTCAATCAGAAAAAAGCCATATCTTAGCCGGCCGTGATTTTATCTATGATGAAATGGATGGATACCGCTTCCGTCTATGGTTTGATACCTTTTTCCAAACGAATCCAACACAGGCACAAAAGTTAGTCGATTTGGCGATAGAGATGGGACAACCGAAAAAGACAGAAAAAATGATCGACCTTTTCTGTGGCGTCGGGACATTTTCACTTCCATTTGCCGATCGAGTAGGGAAGCTCGCCGGAATCGAAATAGTCGAGACATCAATAGAGTCGGCTAAACGAAATGCTAAGGATAATGGAATCGAAAATACGTACTTCTTGGCACGTGACGCGAGAAATGGAATAGATCAAGTTTTAGAGAGTTTCGGCACTCCAGAATTACTGCTGCTTGATCCACCAAGGTCGGGCGCCGGCGGGAAAGTGATGAGGAAAATCGGACGAGCTAAACCAGAACGAATTGTCTATGTTTCGTGTAATCCAGACACTTTTGCCACGGATATAAAAGAACTTGAAGCATTTGGGTATACCTTAAAGGTTGTCCAGCCGGTTGATTTATTTCCACATACTGTTCATGTGGAGTGCGTAGCACAACTAGTCAGGACAGAACAATAAAGTGGTGCATAAGCCCTCATTGTGGTGAGGGTGAAACTTTTATTCTATAATCTTGCTTTTTAATAAATTCTTAATAAAAATTTAAGAAAATCCTTCATTTTTCTTAAAAGTTTTACCTCATACTTAGAAGCATACTCCAAGTATGAGGTGAAACGAAATGCAAATAGTTACTTTTTTAAATGAGTTTGTTAAACATCCTAGAAATACAGGGGCTATTGCTCCAAGTTCCAGAAAATTGGCGAAGAAAATGGTCGATGTAATTCATTTTAATAACGCGAAAACGATCGTTGAATTAGGGCCTGGTACAGGTTCGTTTACAAAGGAAATTATGAAACGAAAACAGAAGGATACCTTATTCATTCTTATTGAAATTAATGAAACTTTTGTTAGACGCCTGCAACAGGAATATGCAAATGATCCAAGTGTCCATGTCGTTCACGGGTCGGCGGAAAATATAAAGAACTATCTCGCAGAGCTAAATGTGGCAGCTGCCGACTATGTATTATCTGGATTGCCCTTTACTTCTTTACCATTCGAAGTATCTAAACAAATTTTGCAAAATGTAAGAGACTCGCTAACTGTAAGTGGAAAATTTATTACCTTTCAATATTCATTAGTGAAAAAAACATTTATTCAAAAATACTTTCCGAGCATAAGAGCAAAAAAAGTATGGCTCAATCTGCCTCCAGCCTATGTATTGTCTTGCAATATATAGAGGAAGCACAAGTGACGTCTCCTGTGCTTCACGATAACCCTTTTTCTTTTATTATACTAATCGCCAGCGATGTCTTACCTATATTCGATGATTACTGTGTATGGTTTTAATTTTAGAGTGTATCCCCTGTTTTTACCTCTATACGCTGGGCCCTCTTTACCTTGCCGCCCCTGTGCCCATCTTTAATATAAATTCCCGACAGCGTTGCGGTTTCCCCTGGGTTATTATTGCCATAAAAACAACTCCTCACTTATTCTAAAAGGTTTACTTCATAAATATATAGTTTTTGGAATTATGATTGGACTAGAGGTTGTTTCATTTCGGGACTATGTATTCATAAATCAATAACCATATTCGACATTTATCTAATGCATCATACAATAGGAAAGCTGATATTTTAGGTATTTCCTGCTATTTATTCAAACGTTTGTTTATGTGACAAAATTTTTGGAGGGTAAGTAAGGAAAAATCTATTAGTGCCTGCGTTCCTAGTAAATTTGAACAAACGTTTAATTGGTTTTGCCCCCTGGTAAAGTAGCGATATTTGGCGGTTTGAGCAGAGAGAAAAGACACATGAATCGTCCCCATATTTCATTAAGAAGGTTTTTGCTATTCGGATGGAGAAATATACTAAGATGCAGCTAAGAAAGGGGAAATAGATAGATGTCGATTCAAGCTTCGATTGTTTTTTCAAATGATTTACGTATTCAATCAGGAGGTGCTGTGAAACAGTTTGTGGAGAATTGTTCCGCCTCATTTACTACATTATTTCTTGATGGTGAACTGGTTGTTGCTATAAAGGAATGTAAGGAAGATAAAAAGTCGTATGAAACGATTCGGATGACGGCTGGGGCGATTGCGCGCGAGTTGTGTGGTCGTAAAGTGGAAAAAGCTGTTCTGCAAGTAGAAGGTTTGGCTCAGGAATTCTCAACGTTAGACGCTGGAAAGTCAGTATCAGCTTTTGTTGAAGGCTGGCATTTGGGTTCCTACAAGTTTGTTACATATAAATCAGAGGAATGTGCTTTTAAAACAGAATTACAGGTTGAATGGGGAACGAATGTTACGTCATATATAGAGGATGGACAGATTCGTGCGGCGGCAGCGGCTTTTTCTCGTGATTTAATGAATGAAGTTCCTAATGTGCTAAATCCGGAGACATTCCCAACCATGTTAGCAGAAGAATTTGCAGGTACGGATGTAAAAGTAAATGTATTTCACAAAGAAAAGCTGGAAGAACTGGAGATGAACGGTGTCTTAACGGTAGGGCGAGGCAGTAAATACAAGCCTGCCTTTGTTGAACTTGTGTATCAAACAGATGAATCGAAGCCGCTTGTGGCTCTTGTTGGCAAAGGGGTAACGTTTGATACAGGGGGAATAAGCCTAAAAAGCGGTAGAGATTTAAGTGATATGCGCATGGATATGGGCGGTGCAGCAGCTGTTGCTGGTGCGATGAAACTTTTAGCAGCATTGAAAGCAAAGGTAAATGTTGTGGCACTTATTCCAATCGTTGAAAATTCACCTGACAATACATCTGTGCTTCCTGGCGAAATTATTCGCTATAAAAATGGTTCGACTGTTCAAGTCGGTAACACGGATGCGGAAGGCCGCTTAATCTTAGCGGACGGTTTAATTCGCGCTGGTGAATGGAAGGCACAATACGTTGTCGATATTGCGACTTTAACAGGGTCAATTCATAATGCCCTTGGTTCAAAAATAGCAGGGGTTTTCGGCGACGAACAACTGTCCTTTGACATGAAGGAAATCGGCAGGGAAAATGGAGATTTTGTTTGGCCGATGCCGCTAGTGGATGTATACGAAAACTATTTAAAGAGTGATTATGCCGACTTTTGTAATATTAGCTCTAAAGGAGAAGCAGGCTCGATTACGGCAGGATTATTCCTGCGCCGCTTTGTACCGAAAACCTCCCGCTGGCTGCATGTCGACATGGCCGGCGTAATGGAAAGCGAAGAAACAGGCTACTACCCTAAATCAGCCACCGGCTTCGGCGCGAGATTATTAGCTGATTTTGTCACACATATATCCAAGTAAGAGACATGGGGACTGTTCGAAACTGCTGAAAAAGCTTCGGCACTGGGGAGCGAGGCCATCCGAAAAGGTGCTGCCGATTTCTTTTCGTATCGGGCTATAATGATCCGCTTGGAATAACAGAGATTGCTTGAGATAGTACCAGAAAGATAATAACAGGATCTTGAAAAAAACACCGTTTAGGAAGCTGAACGGTGTTTTTTTTGAAGGGAATATTGAAATCAGGTGAAAATAGGGAAGAGGTGCGGGTGTACGTTTGTTCAATGAACACGATTGCAAAGAAGTTGAATGATGGCGGTGCAGAGAAAGGCATAATGTGCGGGTGAGCAAGGAAAATCACGAATGAAGCGCAAATTGAAGCGTTCAATAAACCCGTGAGCGAGGAAAATCAGGAATGAAGCGCAAATTGAAGTGTCCAATGAACGCGTGAGGAAGGGAAATCAGGGATGAAGCGCACATTGAAGTGTTCAATGAACGCGTGAGGAAGGGAAATCAGGGATGAAGCGCACATTGAAGTGTCCAATGAACGCGTGAGGAAGGGAAATCACTGAAAAAGCGCACGTTGAAGCGTTCAATGAACGCGAGAGTAAGGAAAATCACCGAAAAGGCGCACATTGAAGTGTTCAATGAACGCGTGAGCGAGGAAAATCAGGAATGAAGTGCACATTGAAGCGTTCAATGAGCGCGAGAGTAAGGAAAATCACCGAAAAGGCGCACATTGAAGTGTTCAATGAACGCGTGAGCGAGAAAAATCAGGAATGAAGTGCACATTGAAGCGTTCAATGAACGCAAGAGTAAGGAAAATCACCGAAAAGGTGCACATTGAAGCGTCCAATGAACGCGTGGGCGAGGAAAATCAGGAATGAAGCGCACATTGAAGCGTTCAATGAACGCGAGAGTAAGGAAAATCACCGAAAAGGCGCACATTGAAGTGTTCAATGAACGCGTGAGCGGAGAAAATCAGGAATGAAGTGCACATTGAAGCGTCCAACGAACGCGTGAGAGAGGAAAATCACCGATGAAGTGCACATTGAAGCGTCCAATGAACGCGAGAGCCAGGAAAGTCACCGATAAAGTGCACATTGAAGCGTCCAATGAACGCGTGTTTAAAGAAAATCGCAAATAAGATACACCCTTGAAAAGAAGTAGGAGAACGGTCCCTGTGCTTTATACCCCTGAAATTGCTTTTAGCATTTTGGGTTGATAAACTGATTTTAGGTTATTAGAAAGGCTGTCCTAAGTGCCATTGTTGGTGGTATAAAAATTAATATCAGCGGAAATCAACAGACAAGTTTAACGCAGCCTTTGAAAAAATAATAAAAGGAAAGTGATACGATGGGAAAAGACCCAGGTTGGAACTTTGATAATAGTTATACCCGGTTGCCGAAGTCCTTTTTTTCTAATCAGAATCCAGACCCTGTTCGCTCGCCGAAATTAATGATTCTTAATGAACCATTGGCAGTATCGTTGGGATTAGATATAGAGGTGTTAAAAAATGAAGAAGGGACGGAGGTGTTTGCAGGCAACTGGGTTCCTGAAGGTGCCTCACCATTAGCTCAAGCCTATGCTGGGCATCAATTTGGGCATTTTACAATGCTGGGGGACGGCCGGGCCATGCTTCTTGGAGAACAAATAACTCCTTCAGGTGAACGGTTTGACATTCAGCTCAAGGGCTCGGGCCGAACGCCATATTCACGCGGCGGTGACGGGCGCGCGGCACTGGGACCGATGCTGCGTGAGTACATTATAAGTGAAGCCATGCATGCACTTGGCATTCCTACCACTCGAAGCCTTGCTGTAGTCACAACAGGGGAATCGATCTACCGTGAAACTGAACTGCCGGGTGCCATTTTAACCCGTATAGCTGCTAGCCATTTACGTGTCGGTACATTTGAATACGCTGCAAATTGGGGCACGGTTCAGGATCTTCAGATACTGGCTGACTATGCAATAAAACGTCATTATCCAGAAATCGAAGGAGCTCAGAATCGGTATTTGTCCTTACTTGAGGAATTAATTAAGCGCCAGGCTGCATTGATTGCCAAATGGCAGCTGGTTGGTTTTATTCACGGGGTCATGAACACCGATAATATGACCATTAGCGGTGAAACGATAGACTATGGGCCATGTGCTTTTATGGATAGTTATGACCCAGCTACAGTCTTCAGCTCAATCGATGTTCAAGGCCGATATGCCTACGGAAATCAACCGTATATTGGCGGCTGGAATCTGGCACGGTTTGCAGAGGCCATATTGCCGTTGTTTGACGAAAATGAAAAGCAGGCAGTGAAACTTGCCGAGGCTGCCATATCAGAGTACGGCAAGTTATATCAAGCTAATTGGCTTTCAGGCATGAGGCAAAAATTAGGGATTTTTAATGAAGAAGAACAAGATGAAAGCTTGATTGAGGATTTATTAAAATTAATGCAGAAGCATCAGGCGGACTATACTAATACGTTCCGAGCTTTAACTTTTGACAGGCAAGAAGAAACAGGATTATTAGAAACAAAAGAATTTTCTAAGTGGCGAGAGCGCTGGCAGACAAGACTTAGCAGGCAGGAGCAATCAAAAGCGGACCTTCATCAGTTAATGAAGAACTCAAACCCAGCTGTTATTCCGAGAAACCACCGGGTAGAAGAAGCACTTGATGCCGCCCTCAGGCAAGAAGATCTCAGTCTGACGAAACGCCTGTTAAATGTTCTGTCAAAACCATATGCCCATACACCTGAACAGGCTGACTATTGTACGTTGCCAGCATCATCTAACCAACCATACCGCACATTCTGCGGAACTTAAGGAAGCATGCTGAAGAGTTAAAATGTGGCCTTCTTGCACATATGTTGTGCAAAGAAGTATTAGTATAAGCTTTTCTGTGTAAAGGCTAAATAGTCATTAAGCATAAAAAACCCCTTTTTGGATAAGGCTTCTTGTTAATTCCATTATCCAAATTCGAGGGGTTTTTTATGTTCATCCATTCTTTCAAAAAACGAAGAAATCTATGTGAACGCACAAACAACTTTTAGAGTATAAAAATAACTTATTAGTGACTCGTAAATTATGAGAGAGTTTGCAGTGGACAAACTATTAGGTTGATTCATTACTAAGAAATTAAAGGGGTTTTACATTATGGGATTAAGGCCTATATGTTTTACGTTTGATGATTTTTCGGATACATCCACCTTGACGCTTAATGGTTCAGCTATTACAACAAACTCAGGGGGACAGACAGTTTTAAGATTGACAGAAGCTACACGATCTCAGGCCGGCAGTGTCTTTACAGATGAAACTTTTCCAGTTTCAAATGGTTTTAGCACTTTCTTTTCGTTTCAAATAACAGACCCAGGCGGAGGAGTGGATACGTCTGGAGATGGTCCAGGGGCGGATGGTTTTGTATTTGTAATCCAAAGCAATTCAAACACTGCTTTAGGTGCTAATGGCGGTGGCATGGGTTACTTGGGGATTCCTAACAGTGTAGGAGTTGAATTTGATACGTATTTGAACATTGAATTTAGCGATTCCAATGGAAATCATGTAGGTATCGATGTCAATGGTTCTGTGAATTCAATAGCAACGAATCCAGCATTGCCAGATCTCTTAAATAACGGAACTGTTTGGTTTGCATGGGTTGACTATTTGCCTGTAACACAAATATTAGAGGTAAGGCTATCAACTACTAATGTTCGTCCTTCGCTCCCGATACTAGCCGCACCTGTTGACATCCCTCTAATACTTGGTTCTCAAGAAGGTTTCATTGGATTTTCTGCAGGTACTGGCGCACTTTTTGAAAAACATGATATCTTATCTTGGGAGTTTTGCTCATCGGCTATATAGAAGTAAGCACAGTTCAGCTTTCTTTTGAATCTAAAAAAAGAAAAAGCATTTTCCTTTATTAAGGGAAAATGCTTTTTCACACTGCAGTTGTTTAAAAAAATTTTCGAAAGAGGCAATATCTAGGCAGCTACAGTACTTCTTCTCTCAAGCCACGTAATTCCAACAAACAATACAGCCAATGCTACGCCACATCCAATAACGAATCCGCCGCCGTGAACAAGTAGTGCAGCAATCCACATGATGCTGAGGATAAAGTGCGCCGAACGCAATGTCTTTTTCCTTTTTTTATTTCGCTTTAACAAATACCCGTAGGCAGCCAGAAAAAGCAAAAGTAAAAAGGCGGCAGCCCCGGTGAGGTTATCGGGTTTTTTGAAATCGGTAATTAAATAATAGCCGCCATGTATAACAACAAGCGCCAATGCAGTCCAGCCAAAATACGTATGAAAGCTGAATACCTTCTTTGCCGCAATCTTTACGTATTCAAACGGCGATTTTAATTTTTTTTTTAATAAATACCAGGAAAAACTTAGCGTGCCAGCTATAATCGCCCCGTTTCCAAATAACTTAAAAAACTCACCAGCTCCGTCATCATCTTGCCTGATACCATTAAACTTCTCATGCTCAAGCTGATGATACAGCGGTTCATAATAAAGATAAAAAGCTATCAATGCAATACATATTAAACCCACTATGATGATAGGAATATATTCTCGAAACTTATTTTTCATTGGGGAACCTCCCTTAATGTCTTTAGTATTGACTATAACTATAAAGGAGAATCCTTAATATTTTATTAAGACGCTATTAAAAACTGCTGAAATATATGGACGGTTCTGCGGTTTCATTGCCAGCTTCGCAATAATTCTCTAATTGTATCTTTAAGAGCAGGACTTTCAGACATTAGCCATTTTTCAGGAATAAACCGATAGCTGCACTTACCGCTTTCCAAATAGTTATAGATGATCTGCGCCTCATCGATTTCTTCTTTGCCGACTGCTTTGGGTGAACAGGATTCACCGGCCTCCAAACTATTTTTTAAATCTGCCTCGATTAAGGAAATCAGCTCCTCAAGATTCCTAAGCTCATACTTGTTACCAAATAAAATCTTATTTCTTTTAATAAGAAATAGTTTAAAGGTTCGGTCGGTTAAAAATTCGACCATCATTATGTTTTTGTTTTCTTCCGTGAACTCAATGACTTTTTCCTTGTAAAGCAAGGAATGTATGGCATCCAAATAGTTCCGGTATTTTGCTGCAGTTTCAAATTCAAAATTCTCGGCAGCATGCAGCATTTTCCGTTCCATTCCCTCTAGAATCTCCAAATCCTCGCCTGTTAACAACTCAATAATTCTTTCAATCATGGTCATATACTGTTCTGTTACTGCATTACCCAGGCAAATCCCCATGCATAAACCCAAGGAATAATTCAGGCAGGGGGAATGTGATTTGGAAGAACCGCAGCATAGAATTTTGCAATACTCTTTTAATCCAAGAACAGCTATTTCCACTGTATTTCTATTCTTAAAAGGTCCAAGCCTTAAGCTATGTTTATTTTTACTAGGAACATTGGACACTTCAATCCTTGGATATTTGTCCTCCATATAGATATTGATAAAAGCATAAAGCTGCGGGTTTTTCATTTGCCGATTGAAAAATGGCTTGATCTCCTGAATAAGACGGCATTCCAGCATGAAAGCTTCAAATTCGGTATCCGTAAGAATCACATCAAAATCTTTAATAGTATGCCTAAGCTTGACCACTTTTTTAGAATGGGCCCGTGAATTTTGAAAATAAGACTGAACCCGCCGCTTAAGATTTTTAGCCTTCCCCACGTAGATTACGCTGCCATTAGTATCTTTCATTAGATAAACCCCGGGTGACGGCGGAAGTACCTTTACTTTTTCTTTTAAAAACATATAAATCGCGCCTCTATTAAAAATGGGATTATAACAATTTTAGCAAGTCTGCTTCAATTTTTTTTGGATCGGTAGTGGGAGCATATCGCTGGGTAACCTGCCCGTTACGGTCGATTAAAAACTTGGTAAAGTTCCATTTGATTCTACTGGAAAGAACACCCTTTTTCTGTTCTGTTAAATAGTTGAACAGCGGGTCAGCATCGCTTCCATTTACATCAATTTTAGCAAACATCGGAAATGTCACCCCGTAGTTCATCTGACAGAACGCTGTGGTTTCTGCAATGTTCTCAAACTCTTGATTGTGGAACTGGGCACAAGGAAAACCAAGGATTACCAAACCTTGTTCCTTGTATTGCTCATATAATTCCTGCAACCCTTTAAATTGTGGAGTGAATCCGCATTTGCTGGCTGTGTTGACAATTATGAGCGGCTGTCCTTCATAGTCTTTTAAAGCCTTCTCCGTGCCGTCCGGCATTTTTACTGAAAAATCATATACCGTCCTCAAAATCTATACCTCCTCTATCTTCTAATTAAAATGGATTATATCATTTAGGCTAGAAATAATCCTTTCTATGAGCGTACAATCAAAGCGAATAGAAATCTTTCGCTAAAGAAACATGCATCCATGGCTTTTTAACTAGGTTACCAATAGCCCTTTACTCCTGTTTTATTTTTTAGACAAAATACACCAAAAATTTTGAATATTCAATTATATACTAAAGATTGGTGTAACCATTATTTAAGAAACAAGGGGGAAAAGTCGTGAGGAAAAAGGTCTTATCCGCTGGTTTGTGCTCTGTGCTCTCGTTATCATTGCTGGCAAGCGCGAATCCGTGGACGGTAAATGCCCAAAGTAAGCAGAGTCAAGCTGTTCAATCTTATGTCACTGGAAAGGGGACGGAATGGAGGGGAATCCCGCTTAACGGGTTAATCCCCGAAACAGCCTCAGACGCGACAAAAATAGAACTGGAAAATGGTATGACAAAATCGATTTACTCTACCGATGATGCAATCATAGAAAACTTGTTTGTTGAAACAGAGACCGATAGTGATAGAGATGGTAAGCGTGACCGTGTTTCGATTAAAGTCTACCGTCCAAAAACAGATCCGGGAGTTAAGGTGCCTGTCATTTATGAGATGAGTCCGTATCGTTCCGGCATTCTAGATGTACCTGTCTTTAATGTAGATGTGGACCTGAATCCGGTTTCTCATCCAGGCAACGGCTATGGCCGCAGCGGTAAGCCATATGCTCTTGCGGAAGGACAAGCTGCTAATCTCGGTTCATTAGGGAATTACTTTGTCCCTCGTGGTTATGGTGTCATTCTTGCAGAGAGTATTGGGACAGGGAAATCCGACGGCTGTCCGACAACCGGCGACGAACGGGAAATACTTGGAACTAAGGCTGTTATTGATTGGCTGAACGGCCGGGCAAAGGCATTTACCGGGGAGGGAAAAGAGGTCCATGCTGATTGGTCGACAGGGAATGTCGGGATGACGGGGGCTTCTTATAATGGTACATTGCCTAATGCCGTAGCAGCGACCGGTGTTGATGGCCTGAAAACCATTATTCCAGTTGCCGCTATCAGCAGCTGGTATGACTATTATCGTGCGAATGGAGCTGTCATTGCTCCAGGCGGTTACCAAGGTGAAGATGCTGATAACTTAGCGGAAGCAGTATTAACTCGGAGTAATCCTGAAGTATGTAAAGATGTAATCGCTGAGTTAAAGCGTGATCAGGACCGGGTTACAGGTGATTACAATCAGTTCTGGGCTGACCGTGATTATGTTAAGGATGCCGATAAAATCAAGGCAAGTGTCCTTGTTGTCCACGGGCTGAATGACTGGAATGTGAAAACGAAACAATTTGCCCAGTGGTGGGAAGCATTAGGGGAAAATAATGTTCAGCGCAAATTATGGCTGCATCAAGGAGGTCATTCCAATCCTTCAGGTGCTGATTGGACGAACACACGTCATAAGTGGTTTGACTATTATCTATATGGAATAGAAAACGGAATTATGGACGAGCCTGCTGTTAACATTCAACGTGAGGACAGAACTTATAGTAAGGAAGCCAGCTGGCCGGCACCCGGCACTGTTTCAACAAATCTTCATTTAACAGGTACGGGAAATGATTTGGGGGCAATGGTTATAAATCCGGTTCCAAATCAGCCGCATAATAAGCAAACGATTATTGATGACCCGATGATCAAGGCTAATGCATTAATAGCTAACCCTGAGCTTAATTCTCCGAACCGCTTAGCCTATGTAACACAAGAATTAACCGGGGAAGTTCGGATCAGCGGAACACCCAAAGTTAGTATCCGTGCCAGCATTGACCGCCCAGTTGCAAACTTAACAGCACTGCTCATCGACTATAGCAGCGGCAAATCTGTCATTGTTTCACGAGGCTGGGTTGACCCGCAAAATCTTCATTATGCTGATCGTTCTGAATCGCTTGTAGCGGGAAGAGATTACACGTTTGAATGGGCAATGGAGCCTAAGGATTACATCTTTAAAGCTGGGCACCGAATCGGTGTTGTTTTGATCTCCAGTGATTATGATTACACCATCCGCCCTAAAGCAGGTACAAAAATTACTGTCATTCCAACGCGCAGTGAAATTACACTGCCAATCGTCGGAGGGAAGAACGCATTTAATCAATAGGCAATTCAGTAATACTCAAAAACATTTTTTTAGAATACCAGTCTAATAGAAGGAGCCTTTTTCCATTAGTGGAAAAGGCTCTTTTTATTTACATTAATCAATATATTGTTTTTTAAATTATTATAGTGTTATAATATGTCAGTATGATAATATGGTAACGTACTAAAGCGATATTAACAAAAAGGTGGTTCTATTCATATGAAACGTATAGCAACTTTTGCTTTAATAATTGCAGCTGTCTTCTCAGTGCTAACAGCCTGTTCAAGCAATAAATCTAATTCTAAGGAAAAAGATAATACACTCGTAATTGGAGTGGACGATAAATTCGCACCAATGGGATTCCGTGATGAAAAGAACGATCTTGTTGGGTTCGATATTGACTATGCAAAAGCAGCCGCTAAGAAAATGGGACTAGAGGCAAAGTTTCAGCCAATCGATTGGAGTGCCAAAGAGTCTGAACTAAGCAGCGGCCGGATTGACCTTATTTGGAATGGTTATACTATTACGGATGAACGTAAGAAGAAAGTACTTTTCACAAAGCCTTATTTAAAAAACGCACAGGTTGTCGTAACGAAGGCAGGTTCCAATATTACGAAACTGGCTGATTTAGAAGGGAAAGTTGTCGGTCTGCAGTCACTTTCATCTGCTTCTGATGCTTTAAATGCAAACCCAATTAAGTCAAAAATTAAAACGGTAACTGAGTTTAAAGATAATGTACTGGCATTAAATGATTTAAAGAGCGGCCGTTTGGATGCTGTAGTGATCGATGAGGTTGTTATTGATTACTATATGGCAAAAGAAAAAGATGCATTTAAAGTACTTGATGAAACCCTCTCTCCTGAAGAATATGGCATTGGCGTGAAGAAAGGAAACGAGGAGTTACTTACTAAGCTTCAAAAAGCACTTGATGAAATAAATCAAGACGGTACTGCCGCTGAGATTTCAAAAAAATGGTTTGGAGAAAATAAGGTTTTAAACTAATATCTATATAAGGCAAAGCAGGATTTCCGCAGGAAACCCTGTTTTGTTTTTGGAGGAATCCTTTTATGTCTTTAGAATATATCATTCAGATTTTAAAGCCGATGCTTCAAGGGGCACAGATGACGGTGCTGTTGTTTATAATTGCTATTGTTGTGTCCATTCCGCTTGGCTTTCTATTAACACTGGCAGTACAAAGCCGTTTTAAGCCTCTTTCCTTGCTGGCACAAGCTTATATTTATGTCATGCGGGGAACGCCGCTTTTGCTGCAGCTTTTGTTTATTTGTTTTGGACTTCCGATGATACCGGGGATTGGAGAATATTTGGTGCTTGACCGCTTTGTGGCAGCATGTCTCGGGTTTATTTTAAACTATGCCGCGTACTTTGCTGAAATTTTCCGCGGCGGGCTGCTTGCGATTGATAAAGGACAATATGAGGCTTCCCAAGTCCTCGGACTAAATAAATGGCAGATGACAACACGGGTCATTCTGCCGCAAATGTTCCGTATTGCCCTTCCAGCAGTGGCGAATGAGTCGGTAACCTTGGTTAAGGATACGGCGCTGCTTTATGCAGTAGCGGTACCGGAGCTGCTGCACTATGCTGAAACAGCCGTTAACCGTGACTTCTCCATTGTTCCTTTTGTTGTTGCCGGAATCATTTATCTCATCATGACGTTACTATTAACACTGTTGTTTAAATGGATTGAGCGGCGCTTCAGATTTGAATAGGAAGGAGTGAGGAATGTGGCGTTTATTGAAGTTTCAAATATGAAAAAATCATATGGCAGCCTTGATGTTTTAAAACAAATTAGTTTTGATGTAAATAAAAACGATGTCGTCGCTGTAATTGGTCCATCCGGATCTGGAAAAAGTACGATGCTCCGCAGCCTTGTTCATCTTGAAGAAGTAAATGGCGGCAGTATCCGTGTTGCGGATGATTATTTGGTCAAGGATGGCGTTTATTCTAGACCTCAGGAAATCAAACAGATTACATTGAGGATGGGGATGGTATTTCAGCATTTTAATTTATTCCCGCATCTGACGGTGAAAGAGAATCTTGAACTTGCTCCTCGATTACTAAAAAAGGAATCGGCAGCTGAAATTAAAAACCGCAGCACAGACCTTTTAGCAAAGGTTGGCCTGCTTGACCGTGCGAATGCATATCCTGCGAATTTATCAGGAGGGCAAAAGCAACGGGTGGCGATTGCCAGGGCGCTGATGATGAATCCGGAAATTATGCTGTTTGATGAGCCAACATCCGCACTCGACCCCGAGCTTACAGGCGAGGTCCTGCAGGTTATGAAACATTTAGCACAGGAACATATGACAATGATTGTGGTCACTCACGAAATGGGATTTGCCAAAGAGGTGGCAAACCGGGTGATGTTTATGGATAATGGGGAGATTATCGAATCCGGTCATCCAACAGAGCTGTTTAATAATCCTCAGTTCGATCGGACTAAGGCGTTTTTGAATAGACAATAATAATATTTATAGGAAAATAGAAGGCCTCTATGTGTGGAGGGCTTCTATTTTTTATTTATAGCGGGTTGCATTGAGCGAAAGGTAGGAAAAACTCATTTAGCGGTTAATGGGAGTTTGTTTCATTGCCCGAAAACCGGAAAAAAAGCTAATTGTGGTCAATGGAAGTGGGTTCCATTGCCCGAGAAGGAGAAAAACCCCTGATTGCGGTCAATGGGGGAGGGCTCCATTGCCCGAAAAACGGAAAAAAGCTAATTGTAGTCAATGGAAGTGGGCTCCATTGCCCGAAAAACGGAAAAAAAGCTAATTGTGGTCAATGGAAGTGGACTCCATTGCCCGAAAAACGGCAAAACCTCTGATTGTGGTCAATGGAAGCGGGCGTCATTGCCCGAAAACCGGAAAAAACGCTGATTGTGGTCAATGGAAGCGGGCGTCATTGCCCGAAAACCGGAAAAAGCGCTGATTGTGGTCAATGGAAGCGGGCGTCATTGCCCGAAAAACGG
>NZ_BNDS01000027.1:0-25489 GCF_014656545.1 Neobacillus kokaensis | reverse complement strand
CATTGCCCGAAAAACGGAAAAAACGCTGATTGTGGTCAATGGGAGCGGGCTCCATTGCCCGAAAAATGGCAAAACCTCTGATTGTGGTCAATGGAAGTGGACTCCATTGCCTGAAAAACGGAAAAAAAGCTAATTGTGGTCTTGTTAATGCGTATTTTTGCACAGCAAAAGTCTAATTTGATAAAACCTGAGTATTATTTTAGTAAGAAAGGAAGTGATAGGATGAAATCAATTGGCGTTTTGGGAGTAGGCCAGGCGGGCGGCAATATTGCTCAGATTGCAGCAACCATGGGCTATCAAACGGCACTGATTAACACGAACCAACGCGATGGCATAGTAAATACGAAGGTCGAAAGAAAATTCTTTATCCCTGGATATAATGGAGCTGGCCAAAATCGGTCTATAGGATTAAAAGCCGTGAATGATAACTATCGAGAAATTATCGACTTTGTGCAAAAATCTTTTAAAAACATAAAGCTTTTGTTAGTGGCTTTTTCTACTGACGGTGGCACTGGCTCTGGTATGAGCCCTTTACTTATTGACCTGTTATTGGATAATCTGCCTGGGGTCAACGTGGGTGCCATTGCAATTGTCCCTGATCGTAATGTGCTTGCGGGAAACCGAATAAATGCTACAGAATGTATCGCGGAGATTTCAAGAATCGATTCTCTTTCATCAGTTTTCCTAGTTGATAATGACCAAATGCGAAAATTAAATCCGCAATCCAGTAAACATCAAATCTATTTATCTTCTAACCAGCAGGTCATGGAAGCCATTAATCATGTGCTGCAGGTAACTCGGAAGAGCTCTTTTTATGGAAACTTTGACGAAACCGATATGATGAATATTTTGTCGACTAGAGGGGTAACGATTATATCCTCGGCGGCAATCACTGATGCAAAGACGACATCTGATGTGGCAAGTAAGGTACAGCAATCCTGGCTAAATTCAATCTTTTGCCCGGTTGAGTCTACAGGTGTCATCCGAGCCGGCTTAATTTACGAGGGGCCGGAAAAAATGGCAAAGCTAATAAACGTCCCTGCTATTTTTGAGGCTGTAGGCGAACCGGTAGAATTGTTTGAAGGAACATATATTACAGATTCTGATCCGACAATAACTACGATTTTGGCTGGGCTTTCATTTCCGAGCCGTAGGATGATAGCCATTGAAGAAACGCTCGAGAAAAATAAGGATCGGTTGCAAAACTTAGTTAATAAAGAATTTACCCAGACATATGAGTCGAAAATACCTTGGGCTTCCAGTCTTAAGGCCAGACCACAGGAGAGAAAGCCGGGGAGTATTACATCGAAGTTGTCTAAATATCAGAAGTAAACATTTTAAAAGGGCAGTCCTACGCTGAGAAAAATAGATGAAACTGCTTTTTTTTGCTAATAAAACAGTGCCTCCAGCATTAATCCGAAGGCACTGTTTATTTCTTTCAAAAACTTCTAATCATTTATTTTACGATAAACACAGGACATGGTGATTTTTGAACCACGTAATGGCTGACGCTTCCTAAAAATACCTCTTTCAACCCGCTTAATCCTCGGCTTCCCATCACCACTAGATCTGCCTGTTCTGAATTCACAAAATCAATAATAGAGGCACCAGGGCTTCCTTCGAAAAGATGTGTATTTGCCTGATTGGGGAGTTCACTTAGCTTTTGCTCTAAATCTTTAAGCATTTTTTTCGCTTCTTCAAGTTGGGCCTTATGGATTGGATCAATTGAATATACGCCGTAGCGATAGGCAGCATAATTTGGATTTATAACGGTAATAACATCTAATAAAATACCTTCGTCTTGTTTTGCTAGTGTAATAGCTGTGTCCAACGCTTTTTTGCTTAGTTCGGAATTATCATATGGAACAACAATTTTTGAAAACATATTTAACATGTTTTCACTCCCTTTAGCTATGGAATTTATTTCTACCTCACCATCATTTTACCACCTTAAAGAGGCTGTAAAGCCATTAAACTTTGACAATATTAAGGCATATTGCAGCAGAAAAAGCGCAGAATCCATTAGAGGATTCTGCGCTTGGATATAACAAATATATAGCGGTCTACCATTTATACCACATTATAAATACTCATAGACTGTCAAATAGCATAAACTGCATTTATTCTGCCGTTTTATTAAGAAGGGATTGCCTCCGAGGGTTCCTCCGCTGTTTGTTTAGACCTGCTTTTTTTTCTTTGAATCCAATATACTGAAAGTGCACTAACAATACCTGAAAAGGCAACATATAGAGTCAATATTGTAGGGGAATTATTGTTCATCTGAAGTAATGTTGCTGCAATGATAGGTGTCATGCCGCTAGCAAAAATTCCCGAAAACTGATAAACAAATGACATTCCTGTGTATCTAACCTTTGCATCAAATAATTCGGCGAATAATGCAGCTTCAGGGCCATAGACAGAAGCATATAAAATTCCAAAAGGTATGATAATGGATAACCAAATTACTAGGCTATTCCCGCCGCTGTTGGACATTAGCCAAAAAGCCGGCAGTGCGGAGAAACCTGTAATTAAGCTGCCATACAAATAGGTTCGGGTTCTTCCATAGCGGTCTGAAAGATGGCCAAAGAACGGAATGAAAAAACACATGACAAAGGCAGCCGCCGAAACCCCAATCAAAGCCGTTGATCGAGTGACATTTATTATATTTGTAAGATAAGTCAGAGAGAATACACCCATTACATTAAAGAAGACTCCGTCAATATATCGTGCCCCCATACCGGCTATGACATTGCCGACATTGCCGCGCCACATATCTTTAATTGGAATGCTGGATTCCTTGTTATGATTTTTAACCGCTTGAAACTCAGGAGATTCCGATACATTTAAACGAATCCATAAACCTAAGAATATTAACAATGTACTAAGTGCAAATGCAATTCGCCATCCCCAGGACATAAAGGCTTCGTCTGGAAGCATAGCAGATAATAACCCAACAACGCCTGAAGATAGTAAAAGACCAATGGATAAGCCGATTTGAGGGAAGCTTGCGTATAATCCTCTCTTCGATAATGGGGCATGCTCAAAAGTCATAAGCACAGCACCACCCCACTCACCGCCTAAGCCTAATCCTTGAACAATTCGTAATATTATCAAAATAATGGGAGCCCAAATACCAATCTTTTCATAAGTCGGTACCACGGCAATCAATGCAGTACTGATGCCCATGATGGTTAAAGTAATGATAAGCATGCTCTTTCGTCCAATTTTGTCTCCAAAATGTCCAAAGACAATACCTCCTAACGGTCGTGCAACGAAGCCCACCGCAAAGGTCGCATATGCAAGAAGTGTAGATATAAAGGGATCATCTGATGGAAAATAGAGCTTGTTAAATACGAGACCAGCAATAACTCCATACAAAAAGAAATCATACCATTCAATTGTCGAGCCAATTACACTTGAACCTACAACACGTCTAAGCATCCCTTTTTCGGTAGTACTCATCTTTTTCCCCCTAATCATCCTGGTAATTTTGGTAATACTAGCGTTCCTTTTATTTCTAACAGACTATTAGTGCCACAAAGATAGTAAGGTAAAATAGTAATAACTTTTAATAAAGTAAAATTATGTTTCAAAAACTCCTCATGTAGAAAACGCTTTCTAAAAAGTTTTTTATTACACCGAAAAGATAGAATATTTTTAATATTAAATGTTTTTGTTGTAAGAATGCAAGAAAATCACTTCCAGCTTCTAGAAAATTAGAAGGGGAGAAGCAGCTTTGAAATGCTTCTCACCTTCGAAAATAAATGGTGAAGCTTTCCCAGAAATTAAATAATGTTTAACTTTTTCCTCTGTATAACTTACAAATCAACATTACCAGTTTCTGTAATCCAAATGAGCATATTTTGGAAGTAAACGTGTAGGTAATTTAAGCGCATCTTTTCTGAATGGAGGCGCAAGCTGGGTGCCATCGACTTGAATATCAAGCACAGTCGGTTTATTTGAGTTAATCGCTTCTAAGACAGCAGGCCCTACATCTTCTGGGCGTTCAACTCTTACGCCGACAGCGCCCATTGACCTGGCTACTTCTGCAAAGTCAGGATTTTGGATGTCAGCACCGACAAAACGATTGTTATAGAAATCGACCTGGTTTTTCTTTTCGGCACACCATGCTCCATTGTTAAAGACACAAGCAACTACAGGGATATTTTCTTCAACTGCTGTACTTACCTCATGTAAGCTCATTCCCCAAGCGCCATCACCGATTATTGCCACAACTGGAGAATCAGGTGATGCCAGCTTTGCACCAAGTGCTGTTGGATAAGCAAATCCAGTGTTTCCGAAGGTTAAGGCTGCGATATGTTTTCGGGATTGATTAAATTTCAAGTAAGCATTTGCTGTTGAAGAAACATTGCCGATATCTGTTGTTACAATTGTATTTTCAGGTAATACTTTTGTTAATTCCAGCAGCCCTCTGCGCGGGTTGATTGGACTTCCTTCTACCATTGCAAGTTCAACTAATTCTTTTTCCCATTGTTCCTTTAAGTCAAAAACCTCCGATAGTCTTAGTTGATTTTCTTGGGCTTTTGGAATATGTTCTTCAATACGCTTTAATATTTCCTTGCTTGCTTCACGTGCATCACCGATAATACCAACTTCAATTGGATGTGTTCTGGCAATGTTTCTTGGATTAATATCGATTTGAATAATCTTCGCATTTTTCGGGAAGTAATCAATATCATAGCAAGGTAGCGTTCCGAATACTGATAATCTAGTTCCAATGGCAAGAACTACATCAGCTTTTTTAAGCGTGTGCATGGCTGCTTTTGATCCCATATACCCAATCGGCCCAACGGCAAGCGGATGATCTGCAGGGAACGCATCATTGTGCATATATGACACTGCAACAGGTGCAGTAAGGTGTTCCGCAATTGCTTTGACTTCATCAATGCCATCCGAGTCAACTGTGCCGCGCCCTGAGATAATTACCGGGTATTTTGCTTTTGCTAGTAATTCTGCTGCTTTATCTAAGGATTCTGGCGAACCACAGCCCCTGGTATCCACACGATATTGATGAGGTTCTAATATATAATCCTCTAATTCTCCATAGAAATAATCACGAGGAATGTCAAACAAAACTGGTCCCCGCTCAGCATATGCAATCCGGAATGCTGTTCTCAAACAGTCCGCAACGCGGCTAGGGTGGGTTACTCTAACAGTCTCTTTAGTAATTGCTTTAAACACTGAGACTTGATCACACTCTTGGAAACCATCCCAGCCGACTGTCGGTGTCCCAGCGGAAGGAGAAATTACAACCATAGGGGTGTGGGCCTGATTGGCAGCTGCAACAGAGGTTACCATATTTGTAATACCTGGACCATTTTGTCCGATTACAACACCGGCTTTTCCAGAAACACGGCAGAAGCCATCCTCCATGTGTGCTGCACTTTGCTCATGGCGTACACCAATGAAACGAATGCCAGCTGCCGGTAAAAGATCTAGCATATCCATAAAGGCAGATCCTAATATTCCTGAAATATGTGTAATACCTTCCTTCACTAGTGTTTCTACAATTGCTTCACTAGGTGTCATCTTTAGTTTTGTTCGTACTTCTTTTACTTCTACTTTTGTCATTATAATCTCCTCCTGAATGTTTAATTTAGAATCTATTATTATGAGTAATTAGCTATAAACGTAAGATAATTTATTAATAAGCTTTTCATAAATTTCGGAAATATCCTCAATGGTTGGAACCTTCATATTTGTAGCAATACCATTACCTGACATTGCATCCTTAGAAAGTAGGGGAATCTCCTTTTTTAAATCCTGTAGATTAATATATTTTTGGCCATCAGTCCAAATATCAAATTGATCATTGTAATCTTCAATCATCCTTAAAGATGTTTCAGCCAATTCCTTCTGACTTAATGATGGGTTTGCCCCTAATGCAACAGCAACAGCAGCATAACGATGTTCAGCTGCTTCAAGGCCAAAACGCATAACAAAAGGTAATAGAAGTGCAACGCTTAATCCATGCGGAATATGAAAACGTGCCCCCAAAGAACGACCCGCAGCATGGACCAAATTGGTAGAGGCATTAGAAAAGGCGATCCCTGCATAACAGCTTGCTAAACTCATTTTTTCTCTTGATTCTTGGTCTTGACCATTCTCGCAGACTAGCGGAAGAGACTTTCCAATCATACGTATTGCTTCCAAAGCGAAAAAGTCTGTTAAATTAGTAGCGCGAGTTGATACAAATGCTTCTATTGCATGAGTTAAAGCATCAAGTCCTGTGTAAGCAGTAAAGGTACGCGGCAAACTAAGCGTCAGATCCGAATCAAGAATAGCTGCATCAGGAATTAAATCTGGATGACCCGGATTCATCTTAATATTTGTTTCTGTATTCGTAATAACCATTACTTTGGTAGCTTCAGAACCAGTTCCTGCTGTAGTTGGAACAGCAATTAGAGGAAGCCGTTTTAAAAATGGTTTTTCCGGAATCTCTGTCCAATTAATATTAGGAGTTTTCCCAAATAATGATACAGCCTTGGACAGGTCTAACGCGCTTCCCCCGCCTATACCTACTACACAATCAGCTTGAAAATCCCTTAATATCTCAAGTGCAGCATGTACATGTTCTGTAGTCGGCTCTCCTGAGTACTCGCTAAAGACAACGCTTTCAATGCTTCCTTGCTTTAAAATGCTTTTTACCTTTTCATCCAAATTGATGGGGGGCTTTCCTAAAAATGAATCCATAATTACAAGGACCCTGCTTCCGCCATTTGTAATGACAAAATCATGTAATAATTTTAAGCTACCTTTTCCTGCATGCATCTGACACGGTAAATCGAGCCTTGAGACCTGTAAACTCAAAAACCCCACTCCTTTTTTAATAAATTAGATTATCGCTTTTTATTATTGCAATATTCGTGCCAAACAGAATATTCTTAATTTTCTTAGGAATTTGGTATATACTAAAAAAAACTGGGTCGTTTTACCACCAAAAGTGGTGATAAAGTGACTGTATTATGGGGTGAATAGATTTTGAGTTTGACGGATAAGCTTAGTAATCTTGGATTAGTAGAGGAACTAAAGAAGCTGCGTTTGATTAATGAAGAGCTGAGGTCCATTATCCAGTATTCCTCTGATGGTCTATTTGTTGTTGATCATCAAGGTTTTGTTATAGAGGTGAATAAAGCATATGAGGAAATGACCGGAATTTCGAAAAAAGAAGTTCTAGGTGAAAACATAGCCGATCTAGTTTTAAATGAATATTTTGATCGGTCCGCGGCTTCTATGGCACTGCAATCTAAAAAGAAAACAACGATCATTCAAAAGATAAAAAAGCAAAAATATTTTGTTGTCACCTCAACCCCAATTTTAGATAGCCAACAAGAAGTTAAAATGGTGGTAACTAGCGTACGGGATGTTACATATCTTCATCATTTACAGAAACAACTGGGACATGCTCAGCAAATTAATGAAAGTATGACTAATTCGCTTCAAACGAAGAAACAGGAAAAGGATTTTTATGCAGTGTATAAAAGTCCACAAATGCAAAAGATATATGAAAAGATTAAGCAGATTGCTTCATTTCCTACAAATGTATTAATTACAGGTGAATCAGGGACAGGTAAAGAGGTAATAGCAAGCACAATCCATCAATTAAGTTCAGCGGATGAAAAAACTTTTATTAAAGTTAATTGTGGAGCAATACCGCCTGAGCTTTTTGAATCAGAAATGTTTGGTTTTGTAAGCGGCTCTTTTACGGGAGCACGTAAGGAGGGCAAGCCAGGTTTTTTTGAACAAGCCAATAATGGCACGATATTATTAGACGAAATTGGTGAAATTCCTTTGCCTTTGCAAGTAAAATTACTCCGTGTTTTACAAGAAAAAGAAGTGACTCGTATAGGAGATACTACCCCAAGAAAACTTTCCTTTCGATTAATTTGCTCAACGAATCAGAATTTAAGGCAGCTTGTATTGGATAAAAAATTCCGTCAGGATTTATGGTATCGAATAAATGTTATTCACATTGAAATCCCGCCGTTATTTGAAAGAAAGCCTGATATTCCGCATCTTGTTGAATACTATTTGGAGGATTTCTGCCGTAAATATCATATAGAAAAAAAGCTTCTTCCGGAAACTATGAGTTTATTAAAACAATATTCCTGGCCGGGGAATGTTCGTGAACTTAAAAACGTGATGGAATTTTTGATTGTTTCCACGCCAACCACTTTTATTACACCCTACGATCTTCCCGAAAATGTAAAAAATAATTGGGATTTTGAACACCCATCAAATACAAATGCAAATTCGTTGACAAAAGAGGATAATAATCTTGAAATTAATAGGAACATGAGTTTAAAACATTCCTTGGACGAATTCGAAAAAAGGCAAATATTAAAAGCCATTGAAAAATCAAAAAGTATTCGTTCTGCTGCTTCACTTTTAGATCTCGATCATACAAGTTTAATTCGAAAAATGAAGCGTTTGGGAATCCATAAAGCTTAACGATTATGGAAACTGTTGTCATTAATAAGTTAAAATTAATTTCTGCTGTCTTGGTAAAGCATTCGGAATTAAAATATTTTCTATAGAGGAGATGACTATAAATGGAACTATTTTAGCAAGAGTATTTTATAGGGTTTACAGATAGACAGGGGGATAAATGATTTGAACGGGAAATTGAAATTATTAACAGCCATGCTGATTTGGGGCAGTATTGGTTTATTTGTGAAAAATATAAATCTATCATCGAGTGAAATTGCCCTGCTAAGAGGTATTATCGGAAGCTTGTTCCTGATTGTATTAAGCGTGCTTATTAAACAAAAGCTATCTTTCCATGCTTTAAAGAAAAACGCGATACTGCTAATTCTTTCCGGAGCCGCGGTCGGATTTAATTGGATTTTATTATTTGAGGCGTATCGCTATACAACGATATCAAATGCCACCTTAAGCTATTACTTTGCTCCTATTATTGTCATGATTTTGGCCCCCTTTATACTTAAGGAAAAATTAACATTATTTCATGCAGGCTGTATCATAATGGCAATGCTTGGCCTATTTTTAGTCAATTTTGGCGGAGCAGGCGGGGGGACATCCAGCCAAAATGTGATCGGTATTTTATATGGACTCTCGGCAGCGGCCATGTATGCGAGCATTGTCTTAATCAATAAGTTTATTAAAAATTTATCGGGCTTTGAAACAACGCTGGTACAATTAATCGTGGCGGTTATTGTCCTTTTTCCATACGTCATGATAAAAGACTCTCTCGATTTTTCAAGTCTTGGCGGACGTTCGGTCCTATTTGTCTTAATTGTCGGTATTATTCATACTGGTATTGCTTATTTTCTTTATTTCACTTCGCTTAAGGATTTAAAAGGGCAGACAATTGCTGTATTGAGCTACTTGGACCCGGTATCGGCGGTTATTTTTGCAGCCATATTTTTAAGTGAAAGCATGACGATAGTGCAAATAATGGGGGGAATCCTTATATTAGGTTCTACATATCTTAGCGAAAGAATGGAAATCAAGGCGAAAAAGCTGCAAACCTAATTGAAAAGGGAAGCCCCGCTTCGGTATGAAGCGGGGCTGTGCTTATTTATTTTGTTCAATCGCTGCTAAGGCCAATTTTTTAATTGTCATATCATCCATTGGCGGGTTATGCAGGCCTGCTCTAACATCACGGTAATACCGCTGTAATGGGTTATTACGCTGCAGGCTTTTCGCCCCGACAACTCGCATGGCTTTATCAACAATGGATATTGCTGAATTTGTAACGACATGTTTTACAACACCTAGTTCGTTTGTCAGGTATTTTCTTTGTGACTCATCATCATATGCCGCAGCAACACTATATATAAGATGTCTGGCGTTCATTAACTCCAATTCAATTTCGCCAAGATGCTGCTGTACATTTGGCAATTGACTGATTGGTCCATTTAAACTATTCGGAGTATAATGACTTGAAAAATCCACGGCATAATCGCGGGCAGCTTGCGCAATGCCAAGGTAACAAGCAGGGATGTGCAGCAGCCACCCATTTAGCTGGCTGCCCCTCGGAAACTCTGGAAGCTCTACAAGTTTTGAATCATCCACCATTACATTTTCTAACACAAGATCATGACTGCCGGTTCCCCTCATAGAAATAACGTCCCATGTTTCCTCAATAGATAGTCCCGGCAAATCCTTATGCAGGAGAAAAAAACCAACCTTTTGCTTTTCTTCGATCCAGGCGGAGGTGAGGAAATGAGTTAAAGCAGGAGACATTGTGGTAAAGATTTTCCGCCCGTTTAAAACCCATTCTCCATCTCTTTTAATAGCATTCGTTCCAGGTCGGCCGCCTCTGGTGGGACTTCCTGTCTGAGCTTCTGTAGCCGCCCTATTTACTAGCGCCCCGTTAAGGATTTCTTTTGCAAAAAATTGCAGGTTTCCCTCCGTCCAAATCTTTCTCTCAAATATTTCTCCGATTACACCGAGGCTCCAGCCGATAGATAGCGCAGTATTAGAGTCAAAGCTCGCGAGCGTCTCTTGGAGCATAACCATGTCATAAACTTTCAAACCTTCGCCGCCATATTCTTTAGGTAGTGTAATGCTCGGATAACCCATTTTTACAAGGTCATTGATATTTTCCTTTGGAAAAATTGCCTTTTCATCAGCAATGACGCCTCGTTCTTTAAACACAGTTTCAAACCTTTGTAATTGGTCCAGCCATTTTTGTTGGGCGGGAGTTTTTACGAATAACGGATTCAACAGATTCCCCTCCTAATATAGAAAACTTATAATTCCGATTGGTTTTATTGGATGAATAATAACGAAGTGGAATGAAACTGTCAAGGAATTTACATATATTTGTGTACTCGTACTGGAATGATTACCTTATAATATAAGGACTATTGTTGGAAGAAAAGAATCTCTTTGCGGGTGTCAGGCACCAAAGTTGTGGTAGAATAGATAGAGGAAAATAAATGAAACTAATTCTCAATAGACATAAGTAGTCCGTAGTATGTTATCATTACAATAGATTTTCCGACCATTTTCGGGGGAGGGTAATTCAATGAGGGAAGAAAGCTTAGCATCTCCACGACTAGATGGAAAAGCGGCTTTTTCAAATAAACGAAATATATCTACTGTATTATCTGATTTAAAGCTTTTATTTAAAGGACCGGTTTTAATCGCGAATGCACTGCCTGTTGTCACGGGCTTTTGGCTGGCACTTTATTTTAGCGGTGCATCCTTTAGTGAATATTTGAACGTATTTTTCCTAACGATGATCGGCAGTACCTTGGTAATGGCTGGGGCTCTGGTCATCAATAACTGGTACGATGTCGATATCGATACAATCATGGATCGGACGAAAAATCGGCCGACGGTTACAGGACATTTTTCATTGAAGGCTGTTTTAATGCTGGGAATCGTGTTGACGATCCTCGGTTTTGTTCTGCTGCTTTTTACTACATGGGAAGCAGTTATTTATGCGTTTATTGGCTGGTTCACCTACTGTATTTTATATACTATGTGGTCAAAGCGAAGATATACGCTTAATACCGTTATTGGGAGTATTTCAGGAGCGGTAACACCGTTGATTGGCTGGGCTGCGGTAGAATCAAGTAATCATGTCGTTCCAATTATGCTGGCGCTGATTATTTTTGTTTTTCAAATGCCGCATACGTTTGCGATTGCGATGAAAAAGTATGAAGAGTATAAAGCAGCCGGTGTGGCGATGCTTCCGGTTGTGTACGGATTTGAGATGACCAAGCGGCAAATGGCTGTTTATATTGCCTGCTTGCTTCCGCTTCCATTTTATCTAGGACCTTTGGGAATTACCTTTGTTGTATTAGCGACGGTAATGAATGTGGCATGGTTAGCAGTTAGTATTTATGGATTTTTCACAAAAGATGATATGAAATGGGCACATGTGATGTTCCTATGCTCGGTAAACTATATAACCATCTTGTTTGTGATGGCAATTGTTGTCACGTTGCCGGTTTTTAATTAAATGAGAGACCCTGTCGAAGTTTCGGCAGGGTCTTTTAGATGGCTGGGTATGTTATTGAGAGATCTAAGTGTCTGAACGGTGTTAATTTTTGAGGTTGTCCAATTGACACAGCAAAGCAATTTCCCCTGTATTCGGTCACGTAGACCACTATTTGCCCCATATAATAAATCCTCAAAAAACTTACACCATTACCCCGGGAAGCAGACTTTGCAAAGCTTGTTCCTCTTCTTCAGTTAAAGCCACCAATGGCAAGCGAACGCCGCCAACCGGAACTCTCATCATATTCAATGCGGCTTTTACCGGAGTAGGATTTGGTGCGGAGAATAAGCCTTTCATAATTGGAAGCAGACGGCGGTGGGCAATAGCAGCACCTTGAACATCGCCGTTCTTAAATAAATTAATCATATCCTGCATTTCATTACCGATAATGTGCGAGGCAACCGAAATAACGCCGGCACCGCCAATCGATAAAACTGGGATCGTCAAGGCATCGTCGCCGCTGAATAACAAGAAATCATCAGGTGCTCTCTCGATGATTTCTGCCATCACATCTAAATCACCGCTAGCTTCTTTGACAGCAACGATATTATCAATTTCGGACAGACGAACAATAGTGTCTGCAGACATGTTCACAGAGGTCCGCCCCGGAATATTATAAAGCATGATTGGTAACGGTGTTGTTTCTGCAATTGCTTTAAAGTGCTGGTACAAGCCTTCTTGGGACGGCTTGTTATAGTACGGCACAACTAGCATTATTCCATCCACACCGGCTTCTTCTGCCTTTTTCGTCAAGGCAATCGATGCCCGTGTGTTATTGGAGCCTGTCCCGGCAATAACTGGAACTCTGCCCGCAGCAGTCTCGACTACTAATTTGAATAAATCTACTTTTTCCTCAGTTGTTAAGGTAGGGGATTCGCCGGTTGTCCCAGAAACAACCAATCCTTCTGTACCATTAGCAATTAAGTGATTTACTAGGTTTTTTACAGCGTTAACGTCAACCTCGCCCTGTTGGTCAAATGGTGTAACCATTGCGGTTAAAACTTGGCCAAATTTCATCATTCTCACCCTTTTAAAAATTTTTTTAAAAAATTAGAGGGATAAGGCCGTTCAAAATCAACGCAAAAAAGCAGCAATGACGGGGTCCACCCACGGGCCCTCCATCGCTGCTGCAGTAGAAACATTTAAAAAATACAAGTTCCCATGCGTGAGATAGCCCTCCATATAGTTTCCTATATGACAATCCTGTGCTTGTTCAACACAGAACCAGCATCAAGAATAATGAGTTTCTTGATACTTCGGCAAATTCCCCTTTCCATAACTCTCAAAGGACCTCATTATCCTAAAATTATGTACTAATGGTTTTTGCGCCTCTATCCTCACTTCAAAAGGTATTGAAGTAAGAAATATTCACTTGATTGTAATATAACAGAATATTCGAGGCAATTCAAGGGAAATAGGAATTTGTCGAAAAGATATTTAGAAATGAAGAGTTTCGATATTTGAGTTTTACATGAGAGAGGAGTAAATTAGTAAAGTAAAAAATCAATGAATATACATTTTATTGCCAGTTAAAGCGGAATAATAGAAAAAATGTACGAGAGAAGGTTTGTTGGATGGGGAAACTGCAGCAAGGGACTACTGCCTTTCGAAAAGCCAATTTTGCGCTGTTTGCCGGGGGATTTATTACATTTTCAATACTCTATGATGTTCAGCCGTTATTACCGATTTTTGCTAAGGAATTTCATGTTTCAGCAGCTGCTGGGAGTTTAACGCTTTCCGTAACCACCTTAACGCTTGCTATTTCTATGCTAATCACTAGCTCGTTATCAGAAGCATGGGGCCGGAAGATTATAATGTCCGTCTCACTATTGTTATCATCTTTAATTGTCATTTTTACTGCTTTCAGTCCGACTTTCGGGTCGCTGCTTGGATTCAGGATTTTACAGGGAATTGTACTTGCCGGACTGCCGGCCATCGCAATGGCCTATTTAAGTGAAGAAGTCGATCCCAACAGCCTTGGGGTGGCAATGGGGTTATACATCAGCGGGAATTCCATCGGCGGCATGGCAGGCAGGATTATTACCGGTTCAGTGACAGACTTTTTTTCATGGCGGATTGCCATGGGTTGTATCGGTGTTATTAGTTTGCTCCTAAGTATCTGGTTTTGGCTGAATTTGCCGGAATCAAAATATTTTACACCTAAGCCGTTGAAGCTGAAGAATTTATTTGCTTCCATGTATGGTCATTTACGGGACCCGGCGCTTCTTTGTTTATTTGGTATAGCCTTTATTTTAATGGGCTGCTTTGTCACTTTATATAACTATATCGGTTTTCAACTGCTGGCTCCGCCTTATAGTCTGAGCCAGACGATTGTCGGCTGGATTTTTATTGTCTATTTGACAGGAACATTTAGCTCCACCTGGATGGGGAAGCTGTCTGATAAGCTGGGGCGGCGTAAGGTTTTATGGATTGGACTATTGCTCATGGTCACCGGTGCAGTAATGACACTCGTGGCCCCGCTTCTAATCAAAATTATTGGGATTGCAATTTTCACCTTTGGATTTTTCGGTTCGCACTCGATTGCCTCGAGCTGGGTTGGACGAAGGGCGAAAACGGAAAAAGCGCAGGCTTCATCGTTATATTTGTTTTTTTACTACAGCGGTTCAAGCTTAGCCGGGACTGCAGGAGGATTCTTCTGGACGAATTATGGCTGGAAGGGTGTCATTGGATTTATTATTGTTCTCCTTCTCTGCGCATTCCCTTTATCGGCTAAGCTATCTTCGATCCCGGTGAAAATGATGCAGGCAAATTGATGGCAGCAGCTCGAGATGGAGCAGGCTGCCTATTTTTTATGGACGATTTTTTTTAAAAAAGTTTACTATATTTCTGAAATACGGAAGATAGGTAAAGGACTATGATGGCCGGCAATTTGAAATAAGGCAAATCTTTTGAAAAATTTTTCAATACTGAAATCGTTTACAAATTCTTATTATGTGCTATAATTAAGGTAATTTCACATTGCACACATGTTACTGATACGATCAGGCATGGTGGTACAGCAGAAGGCTTGTTTAAGTCCTCTGTGATACTGCCATGCCTTTTTTGTGTGTAAAAATTATGCGTTTAAAGCAGGCTGATTAGGAAAATAGTATAAATAATCTTAGCCTTAAATATTAAGTAATAAAGGAGATCATTCAAAATGTTAAATTTTTTTAAAAAGGGAAAATCACAAGTATTAGACATCTATGCACCAGTAAATGGAGAAATTATGCGGATTGAGGAAGTTCCAGATCCGGTATTCAGTCAAAAAATGATGGGTGAAGGGGCGGCGGTAATGCCAAACGGCGGAAATATCGTGGCACCCGTTAACGGAAAGGTAATCCAGGTTGCTCCGACTAAGCATGCGATTGGTCTGCTCGCTGACGACGGAACTGAAATTTTAATTCATGTTGGCTTAGAGACCGTTGCATTAAATGGTGAAGGCTTCAAATCTGCTGTTAAGGAAGGAGATAAAGTATCGGTCGGGCAGTTATTGCTTGAGGTTGACTGGGAGTATATTGGCGCACATGCTGCAAGTACGGTTACGCCAATTGTGATTACAAATAGCCAAGGCAGCGGTAAAGAGTATGTTCCAACAGGGGAAAAGACGGCTGTCGCAGGTGAAACGGTGATTATGAACGTTAAGTAAATGCTGGAAAAAACGATTATAAAGGAGGTGGTTGTCTTCCCGTTGTTAAACGGAATAGAAATGTAGCGCAGGTTTTATGGGGAAATTATTTTTTATTTTTAAAAAAAGTTAATAGGGGGTAATGGAGATGAAAAAGTTCTTTCAAAAGCTCGGAAGTTCTTTGATGTTACCTGTAGCAGTTTTGCCGGCTGCGGCTGTCTTGATGGGGATCGGGTACTGGATTGACCCATCAGGCTGGGGCGGCGGCAGTCCGGTTGCGGCTTTCTTAATCAAAGCAGGTAGTTCAATTATAGATAATATTCCAATTCTATTTGCAGTAGGGGTAGCATTGGGAATGTCGAAGGAAAAGGATGGGTCAGCAGCGCTCTCTGGACTTGTTGCCTTTCTCGTTGTCAAAACCTTGCTGTCACCTGATTCTGTTGCGATGTTACAGCAAATTGACGTAGCAAAGGTGGATCCAGCATTTGCAAAAATCGGGAATGCCTTTGTCGGAATCATTTCCGGTATCGTAGCTGCGATGATGTATAATCGTTTCAGTCGAGTAAAACTGCCCGATGCACTTGCCTTCTTTAGTGGAAAACGGTTAGTGCCGATAATGACAGCGGTTTCAATGCTCGTGGTTTCCGTTGCATTATTCTTTATCTGGCCTCCTATATATACGGCATTAGTTAATTTTGGTGAAGGTATAGCGAAATTGGGAGCTGCCGGTGCAGGTTTATACGGCTTCTTTAACCGATTATTAATCCCAACAGGCTTACACCACGCTTTAAACTCTGTATTCTGGTTTGATGTTGCAAACATTAATGATATTGGTAACTTCTGGTCTGGTAAAGGGGTAAAAGGTGTAACGGGGATGTATCAAGCCGGATTCTTCCCTATTATGATGTTTGGATTACCAGCCGCTGGGCTTGCCATGTACCATACAGCGAAAACTAAGAGAAAGAAGGAAGTCGCTTCTTTAATGATGGCAGCAGGTTTTGCGGCGTTCTTCACAGGTGTAACCGAACCGCTTGAATTTTCATTTATGTTCTTAGCACCAGCGCTTTATGTGGTCCATGCTATTTTAACAGGTCTTTCTTTAGCAATTGCTGCAGCATTCCACTGGACAGCAGGATTTGGATTTAGTGCCGGTTTAGTCGACTTCGTATTAAGTTCAAGACTGCCGCTAGCAAATCAGCCGTATATGCTGCTCGTTCAAGGTTTAGTATTTGCAGTCATTTACTATTTCTTATTCCGTTTTATTATTGTGAAGTTTAACCTAGCGACTCCAGGCCGTGAAGAAGATACAGATGAAGAAGTACCAACAGCAGGTGCGGTTGGAGCCGGGGAAAATAAATTTTCATCTATGGCAGCAAGAATTTATGACGGTTTAGGCGGCGATGCTAACGTGGTTTCTGTCGACAACTGTGCAACACGCCTTCGATTAGAAGTAAAAGACATGAATATCGTCGATCAGAAGAAAATTAAAGCAACAGGCGTTCCGGGCATTAATGTCGTCGGTCCGAAAAACATTCAAGTCATAGTCGGTCCGCATGTACAATTTGTCGCTGACGAAATTCATAAAATGCGTAAGGGCTAATTTATATTTAGTAATGGAAAACGCTTGGGCTAGTTTAGCCCAAGCGTTTTCCTGTTAGACATGGGGACCTGCTGCTTTCCAAGCCCAAGAACCGTTCCATGTCTTATCGTTTCCGCAGTCTTTCAATATGCAGCGTAATATAGCCTAGTTCATGGTGTGGAAGGCTGATGCTAAAGTGCTGGGCTAGGTGGGAGGCGACCGTTGCTGCGCATTTGTAGGAGGTGGGGAATTTTTTTTGGATCATGGCAATCATTTCTCCATCCATAATGTGGGGCTCACCGTTGCTGATTCTTGAAATAGCAAAACGAAGATGTGTAACTAAGCGCTGATAGGAAAAGTCGTCTTCGTCAATTTCTATTTTTAAAAAGTCTTTGATGGTTTGCACCATTTCTCCGATAATGGCTGTTTGGCGGAGAGTATGTTTCATGTCGCCGCTTTGCAGCTTAGCCGTATGAATATGAAGAGCAATATAGGCTGCTTCATCAATTGGCATTTTTATATCGGTCTTTTTCTCAATATGCTTAATAGCCCAGAGGCCGATTTCAAATTCCTGTTTATATAATATTTTTATTTCCGGCAAAAGCTTATTTTTTAAGATGATTCCGTCCCTTATTCGCTCGATGGCAAATGATAAGTGGTCCGTCAACGAAATATGGATGTGGTCATTTAACTTGGCCCCAAGGGATTCCTCAGCATGGGAAATAATGTCTTCTGAGAGGGCAAAATGTTCCTCAGGAATTTTGAGCAGGAGCTGCTGGAACTTCTCATTTTCTCTTAAAACAAAAAGTTTTTCAATTTTATTGGGATTGATAATATCGTTTTTTTTCTTTTGAAAGGCAATTCCCGCACCAATGGCAATCTTTTCTTCGCTTTGGTCAGCGACAATAACGGCATTGTTATTTAAGATTTTTTTTATTTTCACCTAAAACCTTCTCCTTATTTCCTGCTAATAGTGATGGCAATTTCTTAAGGGTGATTTTAATTATAGTATGGTCTATTGAGGAAGTGAATAAAATTTGTCTTACTTCCTTTAAGTTTTCGTGATGTAGGCCGTTTCTCCTGCTTATATTTTTATTTTTAGAAAAGCTTAAGGGTAAAAATGCGTTTTTTTACCATAAATAGAAAAGCGGCGGACTGCCTCGAAAGTTTTTCAGCTATTCTTAAATTAGCTTATAATAAAAATGGTTACTATAGATTCTTAGAGCCTAGCGCTGCTCGTACCACCTTTATTAATCTATGAATTAGATGCTGTTGTAAGGAGTTTATTTATGAAGGAACATTATTATGATAAATTGCTAAATATAAATACAAGAGGAGACCGGCTGGAGGGAACGGTAAAAAAGCCCCGCCGCTATTATCCTTATGAACCGACGCCTTACAGTGCGCTTGAGATATTATTTGAAAACTATGAAGTAAATAGGAGCGATTCTATCGTTGATTTTGGCTGTGGCAAAGGGCGGCTGAATTTTTACATCCATTATTTCTTCCATGCTGCGGTTACAGGGATTGAGATGAATGAAACGCTGTACCAAGAGGCGTTGGAAAATAGCAAAATGTATGGGAGAAAAACGAAGAGCCGTTTGGAGGGAATTCAGTTTCATTGCTGTTTAGCAGAGGAATACCAGATTGCCTCATCAGACAATCGGTTTTATTTTTTTAATCCATTTTCGATACAGGTTTTTAGGAGTATCATAAATAACATCTTGGTTTCAGTAGAGGAAGCGGAGCGGGAAATTGAATTAATCCTCTATTATCCATCCCAGGATTATATTTACTTTTTAGAAAACGAGACCTCCTTTGAGCTAAAGAAAGAAATAATTTTACCGCATGATTATTTGCGTGATTCAAATGAACGATTTTTGCTTTATAGGCTTGGAAAGGTGATATAGATAGGTGATAGGTGCCTGACAATAAGGAGGGATGCTCTATTTACCACCGTCTATGGACGTTTATAAATGTTTTTCTTATTATAATATCAATAATCTATATTTGGATCTTTCGCCCGCATGATGGTTCATTGGTTGTGGTAGGGCAGATCCTTGCACAAGTTGGCATTATTCTATTTTTGATCAATATCAATATGTACTTTATTTTTCTAGTGATTCGAAAGACATCGGTTCGTCAGGTGAAGATTCGATTGGCAAAGTTTTCGCGGCACTTTATGAAATGGCATATTCCTATAGCAATTTGGGGAACGGTTGTGATCGTCGGGCATGCTATTATCAACTTAACGCAAATCGGCCCGTTGATAGGATTTACTCATCTGAAACTGCTAACGGGCTATCTTGCATTTGCCATGCTGTGTCCAACCCTTTTTGCCGGCTGGCTGCGACATAAAAAAGCCTCAGGCTTCCGCCGCAAATTCCACCTAACTACCGCGATGACTTTTCTAGGAATATTCGTTATTCACATGATTGTGCTTATATAGTTATTGGTGCCAGGTACTAAGAAAAGCGAAAGCGCCCGTTTTGCGAGTATGGACTCCTCGAAAATGCCAGCGCTTTCTCTTCGTGCGATGCTGATGCTGTCGAGGCTTTTATTGTGGGGGGATTCGCCTGAGATAAAGGAAACACGAAGAGCAAAGCGATTCGATGTTGACTTATCGTAGGGAGAAGACTGACGTACACTAGTCGCATGGCGCTAGATCTGGAGATGTAAATTTTTCACAAAGTGCCTGACACCAAAATCAAGTTTGGGGTGTAGTTGTAATGGAGAGTATTACGGTTGTTTCGCTTTTGGATGTGATTAGTGAGCTGTTTTCGGAGGAGATTTCAATTGCTGTTTCGAATACCGCTGAATATATTTATTACCGGCCGAGTAAGCGGGTTGATTTGAAGATTCGTCCGGGAGACCCGTTAAAAGAGGGGACAATTGCTCATAAAGCGATTAGTTCAAAACAAAAGGTTTCAGAGTTTATTAATCGGGATATTTTTGGCGTTCCTTATCATGGCATGGCAGTGCCATTTTTTCATGAGGGGAAGCTTGAGGGCTGTGTGACGGCTATTTATCCTGCCTTGACGAGCGGAAAATTGGTTGTGACGATTAAAAGTGATGACGGATGGATTCCGCTTCCTTTTTCAGATGTGATTTACCTTGAATCGAAGGAGAAAAAGACCTATGTTCATGCAAAGGAGCACTGCGGAACACATAAATATTCACTGCAGGAATTTGAGTTCGTGCTGCCAAAGGATTATTTTATCCGCTGTCATCGCTCGTTCATCGTAAACGTTAATCATATAAAGGAAATTTACCCGGATACCCACTCCACCTTTGTGCTTTCAATGAATAACGGGGATCGTGTACCTGTCAGCCAGTCGTACTCCAGTTATTTCCGCCGGCTTTTAGGATTTTAATTTTTTTTAATATACTATAATTGTCTGTCAAAAGCAGCATAGGGATTGCTTACCCTTGATCATCCATTTATAGAAAAATCCAACAGGTTAAAATATTCTGGCTTAGAATAGGAAAATGCTGTCTTGTCTGAATTTTACGTAATATATCCTCGATTTCCTTATTGGAAAATTATTTAAGTTAAAATAATAATAATTTCATATTTGGGAGTGGGATGGGATATGGAAAATAAATATGAACGGATCAGAGATAAGCGGCTTTTGGACTGTGTTGTGTCACCAGAAGAGGCAGCATCTTGGATTCAAGACGGGATGACATTGGGGTTAAGCGGGTTCACACGTGCAGGCGACGTGAAAGCGGTGCCATTCGCGCTAGTGAAACGTGCCAAAACAGAATCATTTAAGGTTAACGTTTATACAGGGGCATCGTTAGGGTCGGATGTGGATAAGCTTTTTGCAGAAGCGGGGATTCTCGGAAAAAGACTTCCATTTCAAGCCGATCCAACAATGCGCAGTAAAATTAATAATGGGGATATGTTATTTGTTGATCAACACTTGTCACATACAGCAGAATTGGTCCGTGCAGGGGTAATGGATCCAATAGATTTCGCTATTTTGGAAGCGTATTCAGTTACAGAGGATGGAATGGTGGTTCCAACCACATCTGTGGGGAACTCCTTGTCCTTTGCCTTGAATGCAAAAGCGATCATTATTGAAATCAATTTATCGCATCAAGTGAATTTAGAAGGATTGCATGATTTATACGATCCGGGCAAACAAGGGGAGAGAGGTCCGATTCCATTAACAAAGGTTGCAGATCGTATTGGGACAATTGGAATTCCGGTAGATATTGAAAAAGTAAAGGGGATTGTCTTCACCAATCAGCAGGATTCTCCTTCTACCATTGTTCAGCCGGATGAAGAAACGGTTATTATGGCGAATCACTTAATCGAGTTTTTGCGTAAGGAAGTGGAAGCCGGCCGTCTGACGGAGCGCCTTGCTCCACTTCAATCAGGAATCGGATCAGTGGCAAATGCGGTAATTCATGGCATGTTAGACTCGGAGTTTAAAAAATTAGAAGTGTACTCCGAGGTATTACAGGATGCGGTGTTTGATTTAATCGATGCCGGCAAGGTGGATTTTGCTTCCTGCTGCTCGATTACTCTTTCAGATGAAAAAATGAAACAGGTGTATGGGAATTTTGAGAAGTATCGTGACAAATTAATTATGCGGCCGCAGGAAATTTCCAATCATCCAGAAATCATCCGCCGTCTCGGATTGATTTCGATTAATACGGCACTTGAGTTAGATATTTACGGAAATGTTAACTCAACACATGTTTTAGGAACAAAAATGATGAATGGCATCGGCGGATCGGGGGATTTCGCACGTAATGCCCGCTTAGCTATTTTTGTGACTAAATCGATTGCTAAGGGCGGCAAAATTTCGAGCATTGTGCCTTTTGCTTCCCATGTAGATCATACGGAACATGATGTTGACGTGATTGTAACAGAGCAAGGATATGCCGACTTACGAGGTTTAGCACCAAGGCAGCGTGTGGAATTAATTATTGAACGTTGTGCTCATCCGATGTACCGTGAGCAGCTTCGCGAATATTATCGGGAAGCTTTAACAAGAGGTGGACAAACACCACATGTGCTAGAAAAGGCATTCTCCTGGCATATAAACTATGCTGCTAACGGAACAATGCTTGAACAGGTGCCAGAAACCGTCTAAACGGTATGGGACATTCATATTCATATAAAGAGGGATACACATAGAACGAATAAAACGTCAAAAAGCGCTTTGATTTGGGGGAATCAGAGCGCTTTTTGACGTTTAGTTTCTAAGTAGGTGTCAGGCACCAAGAAAAGCGGAGCGCCCGTTTTAGCGTATAGACTGGAGCGCTTCGACTGAGATAAAGGAAACGCGAAGAGCGAAGTACATTAGTCGCTGGGCACTGAAGCTGGATATGTGAAAAATTCACATGGTGCCTGACACCACACCCTATTGCTATGATAATATTGGTATAAATAGGTTAATAGATTTTCCAGATAGGAGTTGGTAATTGTGAAGAAGGTGTATGTTGTAAGGCATTGTGAGGCGGCGGGACAGGCGAGTGAGGCGCCGCTTACTGATAGAGGGGTGCGCCAGGCGGAGGAGTTAGCGGCGTTTTTTGCAGATGTGAAGATTGATCGGATTATTTCAAGTCCGTTTTTGCGGGCTGTTCAATCTATAGAACCTGCTGCGGAACAAAAAAGCATCGAAATAGAGAGTGACCACAGGTTGTCGGAGAGGATACTAAGCACTAGGGATTTACCTGATTGGCTGGAAAAGCTTAAAGCGGCATTTGATAATTTGGATTTGAGGTTCGATGGAGGAGAATCAAGCAGGGAAGCGATGAACCGGGCAGTCAGCGTCATGGGCGATATCCATCAACATGGGGCAGAGGACACTATTATCGTAACACACGGAAACTTAATGTCATTACTTCTTAAACACTATCAGCCTGACTTCGGTTTTGAACAATGGAAGAATCTCAGCAATCCTGATGTATATCTATTAAACATCGATGATCAGGAAGTTTCGCTTGAACGTTTATGGAAATCATAATAAAGGGTTTAACAATGTAAAGAATAGTAATGGTGTCAGGCACGCCAGGAGGTGAACGTAATGGAATCCAACCATCGTCATCACAAACGTATAGATCTGCTTGATTATTTGCGGGGATTTGCTTTGATGGGGATTATTTTGGTGAATATTGGGCCGCTGCTTGAAATTAACGAGCCTGCTCCCGCGGATTCACTGGATTTTTCGTATTGGAGGTTTTTGTATCTATTTGTAGAAGGTCGTTTTTATACGATGTTTACTTTTTTATTTGGGGTTGGGTTCTATATTTTCCTCACTAGAGCCAACGCCAAAGGAAAGAATGGCTACATCTTATTTTTAAGGAGAATGGCTTCACTATTTGTCATTGGTTTGGTTCACGTGAAGTTTCATCCCGGGGAAGCGCTGGCGCTGTACGCCGTTTGCGGCCTAATCATTTTGCCTTTTTATAAAGCAAATAAGCTTATGAACCTTGTATTCGGGACGTTGATGCTCATTGCTTTTGCCATATTTTCTATTAAAATCTTTATGGTAGTGCCGCTCATGCTTTTAGGCATTGCCGCGGGACAATACCGCGTGTTTGAAAAAACCAAAACCAAAAAGATTGCAGTATTTACAGGAGTCATGCTGGCACTAAGTGCAGCCGGGCTAATAGTTCAAGCGCAATATGCCCCTGTTCAGCTTGGCGTCGCCACTGAGGCAACTTACCTGCAAGAGCAGCATTTTATTAGTATTGGAATTGCTATCGGCCCCATTGTGTCGGCGTTTTATGCTGGATTGCTGCTGCTGCTCATGCAGCGTCGTTTTTTTCAAAAACTGTTTTCCCCGTTAAAAAGCTATGGCAGGATGGCATTGACAAACTATGTATCGCAAACAATTTTAATATTACTCGCCGGGAATGCGTTTGATTTATTCAGCCAGATTTCATACCTGCAAACCCTAAATTTGTGCGTAGCCATATATGTCATCCAGTTTATGTTCAGTTCGGTGTGGCTTCGATATTTCCGTTACGGTCCTCTGGAGTGGGTTTGGCGGATTGTAACGTATTGGGATATACCACCGATGCGAAAATAAATATTACGCATCGGTGGTGGATTATTAAGTAGAGTAAGTCTATTATTTTTCCAATTTCACATCATGTTCCTTTGCTAATTTTTCCAATTCGCTTTGATATTCGCGTATATGCGTACGGGCATCCGCCAGCATGTCATTCGCCTCTTGAATTAAATTGGCATCCTGCTCCTCAAGGGCCTGTTTAATTTTAGCAAACGCATTAAACTGGATATCCGCTCCTTTTATATAAATTTCATGGATTTCCCGAACCTCATCGGTTTCAATTTTGGCTGCGTCCAATTCTTTAATAAATTCATTATAGTTAGGAATTACATCGTTCATTAAAACATCATAGAGCGATTGGTCATCGGTAAAATTTGCCCCAGTCACACTCTCATAGGCGGAAACAGCGGCGGTTTCATACTTCGCCGCCTCCTTCATTTCTTTATTTACGTAATTAACTAAGTCATCGCGCACCGGGTCGCCGAAGCATCCAGTTAGTAAAACCATCGTAAAAAAAAGTAAAACTGCTGCTGCCCCTTTTTTCAATCCCACCACCTCCTAACTTGAATTTATGAGGCAATGGAAGTCCATTATGTGCCGTAAAATATATATTGTCATTGCAGTACATTTTTTGAAAAAAGCGCAGCTTTAGAATACAAGTAGTATATTAGAAAAAATAATTGATGCAAATTCTCAATTATTTGGAGTTATTTTGTATAGCGGTTGGCGTAGCTTGAGGCAACAAAAGCGTTTGGTTTGATTTTTGGTTCAACGCCCATGGATTCCATTCTTGTGACCATTTCTTTAACGAATTCGCTGGTTTTGTTTCTTTTTCCCGCGCCAATATCGATATGTCCCTCCATGGTGAAGGTTGCTCCTTTGTAAAGGTTGGGCAAAACGATCTCAATGAGCTCGTTTTTTCTCTCTTCCGTAAACAGTCCCACAATCTCCTCGGTCAATGATAATTCGAGCGATATTCGCTCATGTAGCTGTGTCATTTTACGAGGGACCACTACTTTTTTGATACAAGCCCATACACCTTTTCCTTCATTTTGAATGACAATTCCGGTAATGAATACAGTATGTCGTTTATGCACCTGTGAATCTGTTCCCACCATTAAGCGAAAATTCCCGCATGGATCGGCGTGCATAAACTCTATAATTCTTTTAAATACATGTTCAAAAGACATCCTGTTTTCCTGCAGATTTTTAAATAAATGGCTGTCAGGTGAACTGCCCCCCAATTGTTA
>NZ_BNDS01000026.1:49742-72797 GCF_014656545.1 Neobacillus kokaensis | reverse complement strand
ACTTTTAGGGGTCACTTCAATGAAAGGGGTGAGGATTTTTTTGAATTTCGCTTTTCCTAAAAAGGATTAACAAAAAACTCCCACATTCCTATGGGCACTTTGTTTTTTATCAACTATTTGTCAACACAATAACCTCATACGGGCGGAGTACATTTGCCCTCTCAGCTTCATAATTTCCTAGTAGAACATGACCATTTTTCAGCATTGCTCCGACTGCTGCATCCTCTACTGTTACTTCTTCTCCGCTAAAATTACATACAACAAGCAGCCATTCATCATTTAGCTTCCGTTCATATACAAACAATTGCGGGTGGTCCTTTACCAGCAGCTCGAAGTCCCCGTCTGTAATGATGTCAAGTTCCTTCCGAAGCTGAATCAATTTTTGATAAAAATAAAAGATAGACTGGGAATCCTCTAAAGCTGCCTTCGCATTTATTTCTTTATATCGAGGGTTCACATTGATCCATGGAGTTCCTGCTGAAAATCCGGCGTTTTTCGTAGCATCCCACTGCATCGGAGTTCTTGCATTATCCCTGCCTTTGACATAAATCGAAGTCATAATCTTCTCATGTGAGTAGCCCAACTCTTTACGCTCATGATACATATTGATGGTCTCGATATCGCGGTAATCATCAAGAGACTCGAACTTCACATTGGTCATGCCGATTTCTTCGCCTTGATAAATATATGGCGTCCCCTGCATGAAGTGGAGACAGGCGGCTAACATTTTCGCAGATTGAACACGATATTTACCATCATCGCCAAACCGGGAAACAATCCGCGGCTGATCATGATTATTCCAATACAAGCTGTTCCAGCCTTTATTATGCAGCGCCATTTGCCATTTAGCGAGATTCTCCTTCAGTTCCACCAAATCAAGCGGCTTCAAATTCCACTTTCCGCCGGGGGCGCTGTCTAAATCCATGTGCTCAAAGGTAAAAATCATATTGACTTCTTTTCTTTCCGGATCGGTGTAAAGTACAGCGTCCGCCGGGGCAGCCCCCGGCATTTCACCAACTGTCATAATTGGATACTTCGACAGGACTGCTTGATTCATTTCCTGTAAGAACTCATGAATTCTAGGCCCGTTCATAAAATACCGGCCACCGTCTCCGTACAGTTGTCCCTCACCTTGATCACCATCTGGCAGCTCCGGGTTTTTAGAAATCATATTGATGACATCCATCCGGAAGCCGTCAATTCCTTTATCAAGCCAAAACTTCATCATGCTGTACACTTCTTCTCGAAGTTTAGGGTTTTCCCAATTCAGATCAGGTTGTTTTTTTGAAAACAGATGAAGGTAATATTCGTCGGGTGTTTCATCATATTGCCATGCCGAGCCGCCGAAAACAGAGCCCCAATTATTTGGCTCTTTGCCGTCTTTTCCTTCCCGCCAAAAATAAAAATCACGGTAAGGATTGTCCTTTGACTTTTTCGATTCAACAAACCATGCATGCTCATCTGATGTATGATTCACTACTAAATCCATCACCAATTTCATGCCAAGGTTATGTACTTCGGTTACCATTATGTCAAAATCCACCATCGTTCCGAATTCATTCATGATTGCTTGATAATTACGGATATCATAGCCATTATCATCATTAGGCGAATCATAAACAGGACTTAACCAGATTACATCTACACCCAATAACTTTAAATAATTCAATTTTTCAATAATTCCCTGGATGTCGCCGATTCCATCTCCGTTAAAATCCCTAAAGCTTCGCGGGTATATTTGATAGACAACGCTTTTCTTCCACCACTCGTCATTAACGCTCATCGTTTTCCCCTCCATACTTAAACTATCATCAATATAACAATAAAATAGCAAACCCCTTAGCTGACAGAGAAACCTCTAATTTTCTACCGGAAACCTCCATCACTTTTGCATCCCAAAGATTCACCACTGTTTTCCCGCTCACATCAACCGGTACTGTGTAGTCAACCACTTTGTTGCTCGTATTAAGAATAACAACAGCGGTTTTACTTGAATCGGATTTCAAATAAGCCAAGCAACAATCATCAGATCCAGGTGAAACAAAGCTAAACTCACCATCATTTGCCAGTAATGGATAGTCGCGGCGGAGGCGGATTAATTTTTGCACATGTATAAATAAATCGCGATTTTGATTTTCTTTTTCCCAAATCATGCACTTGCGGCAGCCGGGATCCATCACACCGGTCATGCCAATCTCATCGCCATAATAGATACAAGGTGAGCCGATAAACGTCAGTAATACTGTAAAAACCTGTTTTACTCTTTCGATATCCTCATCGCACAATGTTAAAATCCTTGCTGTATCGTGGCTGCCGACAAGATTAAAAGCAACCTCATTAACGTTTTTCGGATACATATGAATAACACTGGTCATATATTCTACGAATTCTTTTACCGAAATGCTCTCCTTGGAAAACAAATTCAATATATTCGTCATAAAAGGATAATTCATCACGGCATCAAATTGATCGCCGCGCAGCCATGGCATCGCATCATGCCAGACTTCCCCTAGAATATATAAATCAGGCTTAATCGCCTTCACTTCTTTACGGAACTCGCGCCAAAACGCATGGTCGACTTCATTAGCGACATCCAGCCGCCAGCCATCAATATCAAACTCCTTAACCCAATAGCGACCAACCCCAAGCAAGTATTCCTTCACTTCCGGATTTTCCGTATTTAATTTTGGCATAAAAGGTGTAAAAGCAAACGTATCATAGTTCTGCTGCGTTTCGGTAACTAATGGAAACTCATGAACATGGAACCAACTTTTGAACCGTGAATTATCTCCGTTTTCCAGCACATCCTGAAATTGAGGGAAATAAAAGCCGCTATGGTTGAAAACAGCATCTAACATCACTTTGATGCTGTTTTTATGACAGACCTCGATTAATTTTTTCAAGGTTTCTTTCGTTCCAAACTGCGGATCTATTTCCAAATAGTCGATTGTATCGTATTTGTGGTTCGAATAAGCTTTAAAAATCGGTGTAAAATAGATGCCGCTTATTCCTAATTCCTTTAAATATGGAACCTTTTGAATCACACCTTCTAGATCACCGCCAAAAAAGTTAACGGGTGATGGCTCTTTACTTCCCCATGGAATCACATTTTCAGGATCGTTTTCCTTATTCCCATTTGCAAATCGTTCAGGAAAAATTTGGTACCAAACGGCGTTTTTCACCCATTTAGGGGCTTGGAAAATATCTACATGATTCATAAATGGAAAGGCGAAATAATAGGCTGTATCATCAACAGGCGGCTCAGGATAAAAGCCTTTTTCTGTATAGCAGGCAGTTTCTGAACCATCATCTAAGATAAATCCATAGCGGAGCCGTTTAAAAGGAGGTGTGACTGCCGCAAACCAATAATCAAACAGCTGATCAGACCCGCTTTTTTTCATGGGCTTGGTGGTCGGCTTCCACTGTTTATTATCCCAGTCATACGGGTCACCATGGAGTAAAGCAACTTTTTTTAAATCATCTTTTTTGGTGCGAATCTGGATATGTAACTCATCTGTAGTGCAAACGTATGCATAATTGTCTTTTGGCCGGTGATAAATTGCTTCTTTTAACAATCCAATCAGCTCTCTTTCTCGGAGTATGTGATTTTAATGCTATTTTACTAAAAAGATATCGATTTTCAAAATGATTTAAAGAATCTCATGCCGGAATGATGATAAAAAATTTTTTATAAAAAATGGTTGTAAAATTTTATCTAGGCTTTATAATGAAATTACGTTGTGCAATCGTTTTCGCAAATGTAAGCGCTGCAATAAAAATATGAAGACGGTTTCGCACAGCCCAAATATATTCCTACAATATTCAGGAGGGGACAAAATGAAAAAGACGCTTTCTATTTTCATGATGGTTGTCTTAATGCTTGGTGTTCTTTCAGCTTGTGGTCCAAAAAGAGATGACGCAGGCACAAAAGATACCGGTAAAAAGGAAGAAACAGCAGCAAAACCGGAGAAACTTATTGTTTGGGAAGATAAAGATAAATCAGGCTGGCTTAAAAAGGCAGCGGCTGATTTCGAAAAAGAAAATGGCATCAAAATTGAATTCAAAGAAGTAGAAATGGCTACAAAAATGCGTGACCAGCTGCGTCTTGATGGTCCTGCTGGGACAGGCCCAGATATCGTAACATTACCACACGACCAAATTGGTCAGGTTGCTACAGAAGGACTAATTGCTGAACTTAAAGTAGACCAATCAGTAACAAATAAATTTTCAGATTCATCAATTTCTGCTGAAACATATAATGGAAAACTTTACGGATTACCGAAGTCTTCTGAGACTCCTGTATTTGTTTACAATAAAGATTTGATGAAAGAAGTTCCAAAGACAATGGATGATCTATATACATTCTCTAAGGATTTCACAAAGGATGGAAAATACGGCTTCTTAGCCCTTTGGGATAACTACTATTTTGCTCACGGAATTATCGGCGGTATGGGCGGTTATGTATTCAAAGACAATAACGGTACCCTTGATCCTAATGACATTGGCTTAAATAATGATGGTGCTGTTAAAGGTGCTGAGTATATTCAAAAATGGTATAAAGAAGGATTATTCCCTAAAGGAATCATTGGTGAAAACGGCGGCTCTGCAATGGACGGTCTATTCACTGAAGGTAAGGTAGCGGCGGTTATGAACGGACCTTGGTCATTCCATCCATATAAAGATGCAGGTGTGAACATTGGTATGTCAGCACTTCCAACACTTCCAAATGGTGAACATGTAAAAACATTTATGGGTGTTAAAGGATGGCATGTTTCTGCATTTTCTAAAAACCAAGAATGGGCTACTAAATTCTTAGAGTTTATTACAAATGATGAAAACTCAAAATATCGTTTTGAACAAACGGCTGAAGTTCCAACAAACAAAGCATTGCTAGAAGATCCGGTTATTAAGGATAACGAAGGTGCGAAAGCTGTGGCAGAACAATCACAATATGCGATTCCGATGCCAAACATCCCAGAAATGGGTCAGGTTTGGGATCCAATGGCAAAATCTTTACAAACGATTGTAACTGGCAAAACAAAACCTAAAAAGGCCTTAGATTCTGCCGTAAAACAAATCAAAACTAATATTGAATCTACAAAGTAATATGAAAAGCGCAAGTGCGCCCTGGTCAGAGGTATTTGGCTCTTAAGGATACTAGCCGCTAGGGTACTGGAGCAAGACAATGAAAAGGCAGTACCTCAATTCCCTGGGGTACTGCTCCATTTTCACATATTTAGGGGCTTTATGAGGAAGAAATATTTTCTTCTTGATAAAGCCTCTAAGCTAAAAGAGAGCTTATTTAGTCAAGAAAGGGGAGTTTAGGATGTCAAAAGGGGAAGTATCCTACACAACCAGTCATCGTAAGAAAGCGTTAGCCTTATCCATTATCCCTGGGCTGGGGCAGATTTATAACAAACAAATCTTAAAGGGTGTTTCATTCCTTATTTTGAGTGCTGCGTTCATCTTGGTATTTAAAGATTTATTAAATATTGGTTTATGGGGACTTGTGACATTGGGGGAAATCCCATTTGAAGACCACTCCATTTTTCTTTTAGTGTACGGGATTTTGGCGCTAATTGTTGTTATCTTCGGTCTTGGCTTCTATTTATTTAACTTACGTGATGCGTATAAGGTTGGGAAAAAACGTGATACTCACGAGCCGATAAGCACAATGAAGGAACAGTACCGCAATCTTGTAGATAATGGTTTTCCTTACTTAATTATGTCACCGGGATTTTTACTTTTAGTTTTCGTTGTTATTTTTCCAATTATTTTTGTTATCTTACTTGCATTTACAAACTATGACTTATACCATTCACCGCCAGCAAAGCTTGTTGACTGGGTAGGCTTAAAAAACTTTGTTGAAATCTTTAAAGTTGATATGTGGCGCCAGACCTTCTTCTCCGTACTGGCATGGACATTAGTTTGGACGTTCGTTGCGACTACATTCCAGGTTGCATTGGGAATTTTCCTTGCAATCATTGTCAATCAGAAGGATGTTAAAGGTAAGGCAATAATGAGGACTGTGTTCATTTTACCTTGGGCTGTGCCTGCATTTGTTTCCATCCTTGTATTCGCTGGTATGTTCAATGAATCATTCGGGGCAATTAATCGAGATATTCTTGGCTTCTTCGGAATTGATGGGCTTCCATGGATGACAGAACCTATGTTTACGAGACTTGCATTAATTCTCATTCAAACATGGTTAGGGTTCCCGTTCATTTTCGCAATGGTAACTGGTGTCTTACAATCCATTCCACAAGATCTGTATGAGGCAGCTACCGTTGACGGGGCATCCAACCTTCAAAAGTTTAAAAACATTACTCTGCCGCTTGTGTTATTTGCAACAGCACCTGTGTTAATTACGCAATACACGTTTAATTTTAATAACTTCAACATTATTTACTTATTTAACGGCGGTGGTCCTGCAATTTCAGGACAAAATGCCGGCGGTACAGATATTCTGATTTCATGGATCTATCGACTGACGATGACATCGGCTCAATATTCAAAAGCCGCAACGCTGACAATGTTATTATCAATTATCGTAATTACCGTTGCCATCTGGCAGTTTAGAAGGACGAAATCATTCCAAGAAGAGGATATGATGTGATATGAGTATGAAGAGACAGAAAATCATAAGGCTGACATTAACCTATTTAGTTGTCTTAGTCATGTTTATAATTATTCTATATCCGCTCGCATGGATTATTGGGTCATCGTTTAACCCGGGGCAAAGCCTATCAGGATCTAGCATTATTCCGAAAAATGCAACCCTTGCCCATTATAAAGAGCTTTTTGATATGGAAAAAAGTAATTATGTCTATTGGTATCTTAATTCCCTTAAAGTTAGTATTCTAACTATGATTTTTACCGTTATTCTTGTATGTTTAACGGCCTATTCTTTCTCAAGATATCGTTTTGTCGGCCGTAAAAATGGGCTCGTAACCTTCTTGATTTTACAAATGATTCCTAACTTTGCAGCATTAATCGCCATCTATATTTTGGCTACACTTACAAAGTTAATCGATACCCACTTAGGGTTAATACTTGTTTATGTCGGGGGTCAGATCCCAATGAATACATGGCTGATGAAAGGTTATTTGGATACGATTCCGAAAGAACTTGATGAGTCAGCGAAAATTGATGGTGCCGGGCATCTGCGCATCTTTTTCCAAATCGTGATGCCGCTTGCGACTCCGATTATTGCGGTTGTTGCTTTGTTCGCCTTTATCGCACCATTTGCAGACTTTATAATTGCAAGCATTTTGCTGCGGACGGAAAAAAATTATACGCTGGCTGTGGGACTGTACGATCTTGTTGCTAAGCAGTTTGGTGCTGAATTTACGACCTTTGCTGCAGGTGCCGTATTAATTGCTGTGCCGATTGCGATACTCTTCTTGTCCTTCCAGCGCTTCTTCGTTTCAGGATTGACAGCTGGCGGTACAAAAGGGTAAGAGTATTATATTACTATTTAGCTTCCTTTGAGAGGGGAGAACATTATGACCGTAACGATTAAAGATGTAGCAAGGCTCGCAAATGTGGCACCTTCAACGGTCTCAAGGGTGATTGCGGACAGCCCGCGCATTAGTGAAGAAACAAAGCAAAAAGTAAAAGACGCCATGGAACAGCTTGGCTACCATCCCAATCTAAATGCGAGAAATCTCGCAAGTAAATCAACACAGACGATTGGTTTGGTCATGCCAAGCTCGAAGGATGTGGGGTTCCAGAATCCCTTTTTCCCTACAGTTTTACAAGGGATCAGTGAGGGAGCGCAGGAAAAAAATTATGCCCTGCATATGACAACAGGTAAATCCGAAAAGGAAATTCTTGAGGCTGTCATTCATATGGTCCAGGGAAGGCGCGTTGATGGAGTTGTATTGCTAACCTCGAGAGTGGAGGATCAGGTCGTTTCGTATTTGCGAACAAGAAAATTTCCATTCGTTTTGATTGGGAAGCCTTACAAAGATATCGAGGAAATAACCCATGTTGATAATGATAATGTACGTGCAATGAAAGAGGCGACAGATTATTTAATTCAATTAGGTCATCAACAGATTGCCTTTATTGGTGGAACGAAAGAATTAATTGTAACAGTCGACCGCCAAGATGGATATGAAAAGGCGCTACAAGAAGCGGATATTCCGGTAAAAGGTGAATATATTGTTCATGAAGAATTTTTACGGGAAGGCGGCCAGGAGGCGGTCCGTGAATTAATGGCACTTAAAAAGCCTCCTACAGCACTGGTTGTTGCAGACGACTTTATGGCGCTCGGTGTTCTTAATACACTTGATGAATTAGGAATTAGAGTTCCGGACGACATTTCAATCGTAAGTTTCAATAATGTACTGCTTGCGGAAATGGCAAAGCCGCCATTAACCTCGGTGGATATTAATATATTTGAGCTCGGGTACCAAGCTTCCAAAAATTTAATTCAACTGGTTGAAAATGAGAAAGAACCGACAAAACGGCTGATCATTTCTCATCGTTTAGTAGAGCGCTCATCATGTACCGAGCTAAATACAGCCAGGATTGGAAAGGATTTAATATGAAAAAATTATGGTGGAAAGAAGCGGTTGCCTACCAAATTTATCCTCGCAGCTTTATGGATTCTAACGGGGATGGGATTGGCGACATTAATGGTATACTCTCTAAGCTTGATTATTTAAAGGATTTGGGAATCGATGTCATTTGGGTTTCCCCAATGTACAAATCACCAAATGATGATAATGGGTATGACATCAGTGACTATCAGGAAATCATGGCGGAGTTTGGAACAATGGCGGAGTTTGACCATTTATTAGAAGAAACTCATAAGCGCGGTATGAAATTAATTCTCGACCTCGTCATAAATCATACGAGTGATGAACACCCATGGTTTATTGAATCACGCTCCTCAAAAGACAGCCCGAAGCGCGATTGGTATATTTGGCGGGATGGGAAAAATGGAAAAGAGCCGAATAATTGGGAAAGCATCTTCAGCGGCCCGGCATGGGAATATGATGAACAAACAGATCAGTATTTCATGCATATTTTTTCAAAAAAACAGCCTGATTTAAATTGGGAAAATAAAGCTGTTCGGACTGAACTATATAAGATGATTAACTGGTGGCTAGATAAAGGAATCGACGGGTTCCGCGTTGATGCAATCAGCCATATTAAAAAAGAAAAAGGCCTTAAAAATATGCCGAATCCAAAGGGGCTTAAATATGTTCCCGCCTACGACAAAATGATGAATGTGGAAGGAATTCATTCGTTTCTTGAGGAGTTAAAAGAAGAAACGTTTACCAAATACGATATCATGACGGTTGGAGAAGCAAATGGAGTGACAGTTGAGGATACCAGTGATTTAGAGCTGTGGGTAGGAGAAGTCAAAGGCAAATTTAACATGGTATTTCAATTCGAACATCTCAGCCTTTGGGATGCTGAGAAGAAAAAAGACCTTGATATCATCGAATTAAAAGATGTTTTGTCACGCTGGCAAAAGGCACTTGAGGGCAAAGGCTGGAATGCACTCTTTATTGAAAACCATGACAAAGCGCGGGTTGTTTCTACTTGGGGAAACGACAAGGAATACTGGCGTGAAAGTGCCACAGCCTTTGCGGCAATATATTTTCTCATGCAGGGGACGCCGTTTATTTATCAAGGACAGGAAATAGGCATGACCAATGTGAAATTTGACTCGATTGATGATTATGACGATGTCTCTGCGAAAAATATGTACCGATTAAAACGAGAAGAAGGCGTTCCTCGTAAGGATATATTAGAAATCCTGTGGGCTTCCGGCCGTGATAATTCTCGCACGCCGATGCAATGGTCAGATAAAGCGAATGGCGGGTTTACAACCGGAACTCCTTGGCTGAAGGTGAACCCAAATTATAAAAAAATTAATGTGGAAGCTCAGCAAAAAGACGAAAATTCGATCTTGAATTTTTACAAAAAAATGATCAGTTTGAAGAAGGCAAATGAGGTATTTACGTATGGCGTCTATGATTTGCTGTTAAAGGATGATCCACAGATTTTTGCATATACCCGGACACTGAAAAATGAGAAAGTAATGGTTATAGCTAATCTTTCTTCAAATGATGCTGTGATTGAAGGTTTTACCTTTAAATACGAGCAGCTGCTGTTAAATAACTATGAAGTAAAAGAACATAAATTAACCGATAGGCTTTCATTGAAACCATATGAAACTCGTGTTTACCGGTTATAGAAAAAACGTCCGAAAAGGGCGTTTTTCTATTCTTGCCGTCTAAATGAACCAGGTGATACTCCGTACTTCTTTTTAAATACCTTATGAAAATAGGGATAGGTTCCAAAACCGCATTCCGCAGCAATATGCTCAAGTGTCATGGTTGTGTATTTCATACGGTCGATAGCAATGGATAACCGTATTTCCTGAGCATATTCCATCATAGTTTTACCAACGCTGTTTTTAAATAAATGAACAGAACGGGATATGCTAAGTCCGGCATGGTTCGCTACATCCTCCACTTTAAAAGCTGTTGGTGCATTTTCTTCGATAAATCTCATCATTCGTGTTACCGCATAAGGATGTTTCGTTTCTTTTACTGCTCTTTCAAAAGATATACAGAGAGCTCTCAGCAGGTAGCCGGTCAGCTCTTCATTTTGACTGGATAAAGGACGGCGTTTTTCAAACAGAAGCTGGCGCCATAAAGATAGCAGATGTTCGTTAATATCGATTCGAGAAATGGCCGGTTTTTCGAAACGACTCCACCATTCATCAATCCAATCGCCCTCACATCCAAGGTTATAGTCTCCGCTGTTTTGCCCTTTTTTTATTAACAATTCATAATGATCACCTGGTTTAATCAGCAAAAGGTCCCCTTTCTTGACTGAAAAAGTTTTTCCTTTTACAACGATTTCACAGCTTCCCTCGGTTTGCAGGCGAAATAAATACACCGGGTATCCGGATTTATGCTGTGAGTGATATCCATTTATGTGGTATGAGTAGCCGCAAAATAATATGTTTGTCTCCATGATTTCCCTCTGTCTAACAAAATAGCAAAATAGTAGATGTTTTAATTATATCATCTATGTTTATTTACTAATACACGATATAAGATGTAATCAAATAGGTAATGATTAACCGGTGAAATACTGCGTGCTATTTTCGTTGCGGTGAAATGGGCACACCCAGTTACACTGGATGCTGAGTTTATGGAAATGTAAACCCTTTAGGGGAAATTAAAGGAGGAAAATAATAATGGGTAAATTAAGAGTCGGGGTAATTGGATGCGGGAGTATTGCGCAGCATCGTCATTTACCAGAATATAGAGCGAATAAACACGTAGAGCTTGTTGCAGTCTGTGATATTAATGAAAAACGTGCAAAGGAAACAGCTGAAAAATGGGGGGCTGCCTTCTTTACAAGCTATGAAGAGCTATTAAATAGCGGCACAGTGGATGCGGTTAGCGTTTGTACGTCAAACAATTTTCATGCGCCAGTTTCAATTGCAGCATTAGAAGCAGGTATTCACGTACTTTGTGAAAAACCAATGGCCACCTCCAAACAAGAAGCAGAGGCGATGATCCAAGCTGCAAAAGCAAGCGGCAAAAAATTAATGATTGCTCATAACCAGCGTTTTGTTCCTTCACACGAAAGAGCGCGCAAGTTAATTGCCAGCGGCGAAATTGGCAAAGTTTACAGCTTCCGCACAGCTTTTGGTCATGGCGGTCCTGAGAACTGGAGTGTCGAGGGAAAAGGGGGCTGGTTTTTCCAAAAGGAAAAGGCCTTTGTTGGAGCGATGGGCGACTTGGGTGTCCATAAAACCGACCTGCTTCGCTATATTTTAGGTGAAGAAATTGTTGAAGTCGGAGCCTTTGTAGAAACTAGTGCAAAGAATTTTGCTGATGTCGATGATAACGCAGTCTGTGTATTAAAGACGGAAAGCGGGATTATAGGGACCCTTGCAGCGAGCTGGGCTTATGTAAGCAGGGAAGACAATTCAACAATTATCTATGGGGAGAAAGCGATTCTTCGCTTAGAGGATGATCCTCTCCACTCGCTTATCGTCCAATATGTGAACGGAGAGGTGGTCAAATATGAGCTTGGTAGAATCCAATCGAATGAAGAAGGCGGGCAAAATACCTCTCATGTTATCGAGAAATTTGTTGAGTCGATTTTACTAGACCAAGAGCCTCCGGTTCCAGGTGAGGAAGGCATGAGATCGCTTGAAGTCATTTTGGCTGCACTTGAGTCAAATGAAACAAAACAAATTGTCAGAGTCGGGGAATAATAAAAAACTCTGAATGCACTTCGTCGGAAATTGGCCGTATTTATAGAAATCGTAATAGTGAGGGGAGTTTCTATATGAAGCTAGGTGTTTTTACTGTACTATTTGGGGAAAAATCATTCGAAGAAATGCTGGACACTGTCAAGGTCGCGGGCCTGCATGCCATTGAAATTGGAACAGGCTGTTATCCAGGAAACAGCCATTGTGATTTAGAAGGATTATTGGAAAGCGAGGAGGCCCGCCAAGAGTATATTCAAAAGGTCGAAGAACGAGGGCTTACGATTAGTGCCTTTAGCTGCCACGGAAACCCGATTTCACCTGATAAAGAATTCGCTGCCAGGTCTCATGAAACACTTTTAAAAACAATTAAACTAGCATCGCTGCTTGGTGTACCTGTTGTTAACTGTTTTTCTGGAACAGCTGGGGACCATGATGGGGCAAAGTTTCCCAACTGGCCTGTGACGGCATGGCCAAATGAATATAGTGATGTATTGAAGTGGCAGTGGGAAGAAAAGCTGATTCCATATTGGAAAGAAGCAGGTCAATTTGCGAAGGAGCATAATGTCAAAATTGGACTTGAGCTTCATGGAGGCTTTTTAGTTCATACCCCTTACACACTTTTAAAATTGCGGGAGGAAACCTGCGACGCGATTGGCGCCAATCTAGATCCGAGCCATTTATGGTGGCAGGGAATTGACCCAGTTGCTGCGATTAAGATATTAGCAAAGGAAAATGCTATACATCATTTCCATGCTAAAGATACTTATATTGATCAAGATAATGTTAATATGTATGGTTTAACTGATATGCAGCCATATGGGGAGGTACGTACCCGTGCTTGGACATTCCGCTCCGTTGGCTGTGGTCATAGTTTAAAGGAATGGTCTGATATGATGAGCGCCCTCCGTACTTATGGTTATGATTATGTTGTAAGTATTGAGCACGAAGACCCAATTATGTCAATTGACGAAGGGTTCAAACGTGCAGTCACTAATTTAAAGTCCGTTTTAATAGAGGAAACTGTATCGGATATGTGGTGGGTATAGAGGAACATTCGAAAAAACAAGCGCTTCCTATTAGCTAGAAGCGCTTGTTTTTGATTATTTTCTAGTTTAAACAACTGCTTTAGAATGGTCTTTACCATCTTTTGTTTTAGCTGCTTTTCTAATAAACGGAACCACCCAGCGGTCTAAGCCGATTCTGCCGGCGTTGTATCCTGCTGTTAGGATGATGAAACCGAGGAAAATATCTCTTGGGTTATGTGATACTGTACCAGCCAGGAAGAAAGCGAAGTTCATTACTAGGCCGAAAAACATAGCAGATGTGGTTAAGCAGCCAAGGAGCAGCCCTAAACCAACCAATAATTCTCCCCAAGGAACGATGAAGTTGAAAATATCTACATTCGGCAAGGCAAAGCTTTGTAAGAAGTTCACATACCAGCCGAATACGACCGCACCATCTGGTCCTTTAACCGGATTGGCAATTGCTCCTTTTAAGAATCCGGAAGCATCAAAACCTCCCATTACTTTGTGTAATCCTGCAGTGAACCAAGAATATCCTAGATATAAGCGAATGACCGTTAGAATGATGGCAGAGACTTTACTTTCTCTTAAAAACTTGTTAACCATTTTTCATTCCGCCTTTCATTTGTATTTTGTTTCTTTCTACTTCCAATATATTTCATTTTTGGTTAAAAAACATAAAAATTGAAGTGAGTTCAAAGTTTGTTCGAAATGTTTTGACAAAGCTTTGAACACTGAAAAAAGTAAGAACAGAGCTCGTATTTACAGGGTCTCACTTGTTTTAATCGAGTAAAATTGAATTGAGTAATAAGTCTTTTTTTTGTTATGTTAAATAAAACTAGGTGTGGGATTAAACGTAAGAAATAAAGGAGTAAACCGCATGAGAATGAAAGCATTAAACCATAAAATTGTTTGGACACTTCTATTTTTTCTGCTTATTCTGATTGAACTGGTAGATATAATTGCTTCATTCTTTTTTCCTTCCATAAAAATTTTTAGAGTTACTGCTGTTATTCTCCTTATGGCAACAATCCCTTATTTTTTATTTACAGTAAAAAGGATGAGTTTAAAGAATCAGGAGTATGAGCAAAACAAAACAAAATTAAATAATATTTTTGATACACTTGATGTTGCAATCTGGTCACATGATTTAAAGACGGATGAGCTGCTTATTACCCCTGGGATTGAAAAACTATATGGTTATTCATTAGAAGATTTTTATCAGGACCCGCTTTTATGGAAAAAAGTAATTTATGCGGAGGACTTACCAGTTATAGCAGAAAGAGAAGAGAAAACTGCTATGGGGGAATCGGTGACAAGTGAATACCGGATTATCCGGCCTAATGGTGATGTACGCTGGATTCTTGATAGAGGATTTCCAATTGTAGATGAAAAGGGAAGCTTGGTTTATTTTTCTAGTGTTTTGTTTGATATTACTGATCGGAAGAAAGTAGAGACAACAATTAAAACAATGGCTTATTATGATTCATTGACAGGGCTGCCAAATCGAAATAAATTCAGACAGCATCTTGATACGCTGCTAAACAATAATAGGACTAAGCTATTAGCTGTTTTATTCCTAGATGTCGACCGGTTTAAGATTATTAATGATACAAAAGGGCATTCCGTTGGAGATTTAGTTTTGCAAGAAGTAGCCAAGAGACTAGAAGCTGCAGTTCAAAAAGCAGGCCTGGTGTCCCGGCAAGGCGGTGACGAATTTTTGATCGTTCTTGAGGGTACTGACAGGGAAAAGGCAGCAGTAATTGCAGGCCGGATTCTCCAGGAGTTTGTTCAGCCATTGTATGTAGAAACCTTAGAATTTTTTGTGACGCCAAGCATTGGCATAAGCCTTTACCCTGACCATGGATTGGACGAGGAAACGCTGATCAAAAATGCAGATACAGCAATGTATAAGGCAAAGGAACGTGGGAATCAAGTTGTATTTTATTCCTCAACTCTTAATGGAATCTCAGTTCGAAAAATGGAACTGGAAAATGGTTTGCGGAAAGCAATAGAGAAAAATCAGCTGCAGCTTTTTTATCAGCCGCAGGTGTCATTGGCGACTGGACAGATTGTTGGAGCAGAGGCATTAATTCGCTGGCAGCATCCGGACCATGGGTTTATACCACCGTGCGAATTTATTCCATTAGCAGAGGAAACCGGCCTGATTGTTCCGATTGGAAAGTGGATACTAATAGAAGCCTGCAAGCAGAAAAAAGCATGGGAACAAAACGGAATTTCTGGTTTTCCAATTGCGGTGAATGTATCTGTCCGCCAATTTGAAGATGAGCAGTTTATAGAGCATGTTGCGGAGGTTCTCGAGGAAACGGGCCTTGAGTCTGGTCACCTGGAGCTGGAAATTACAGAATCCATTACTCAAAACCTTGAACTGTCCTCTAAAACATTAAAGCAATTAAAGGACATGGGCGTTATTCTAGCAATCGATGATTTTGGCACTGGCTATTCTTCGCTAAGTTATTTAAAGCATCTTCCAATTGATAAAATTAAAATTGATAAGTCTTTTGTTGATGATATCCGTCAGGCAACTACCTATCGGTCGATGGTGAAGACGATTATTGATATGGGGTTAAATCTTGATTTTACGGTAATTGCAGAGGGAATTGAAACCGAAGAGCAGCTTAGATTTTTACAGAAAAACGACTGCCACATTGGACAAGGGTATTATTTTAGTAAACCATTACCGGCGGAGCAGGTGAAAGAATTGCTTTTGAAAGGGAATGGAAAGTTGGTTGACTTGTAGGCGACCATAATCCGGAAAACGCTGGCAGTACGGCAGCCCATTGATTTATAGGCGAACGGGAGCACGGGAAAAAGTAGCCGCTCCCTCGCCAATAATTGTTTAATAGGACACTTATGCAGGCACGCCTGCTTTTCTTCTTATTATCCGCTCCCATGGTTTCATCAACCAGCGCTTGGTGGCGAAGATGCCTCGAAGCCATTCGTCTGCACCCTGGGCTAGCCATATTCCCAGCAAGCCTAATCCGAAATGAATGCCAAGCAGGTAACTTAAGGAAACAGCCACTCCCCACATTGACACGATCCCAATGACAACTGGGAAACGGACATCGCCGGCAGACTTTAACGAGCTCATGAGGACGATATTCATCGCTCTTCCGGGTTCAACGAAAACAATTGCCCATAAAACCGGGATTCCAACCGCGATAATACTTGGATCCTCAGTAAAAGTCTCTAAAATCGGTACCCCTGTAAGCGCAATGAAGATTGAAGTCACCAGCGAAGCAACCATAGAGATTTTTAGTGTACGGAGGCCGCGCTGTAGAGCCCTATCAAATTGTTTTGCTCCAATATAGCGTGCCACTAATAGCTGGGTACCTTGAGCAATCGCAAGCGTGAACAGAAAACAAATCATATTAATATTTAAAATGTACACCCTTGCTGCAAGGGAAGCTGTTCCAAGCGAAACGACGATACTGGTAATAACAAGCTGGGATAATTGATAGGAAAGGTTTTCACCTGCTGAGGGAATTCCGATTGCAAGTACCCCTTTAATATCTTCTTTTTTCGCATGAATGACATCTTTTAATGTGAGATCTAAAGATAGTCGATTGTATACGAGATAGATTAGAGCGACGACGGCAAAAGCACGTGCAGCAACCATGGCCCACGAAACACCGCTTACCCCTGTAACCGGGATTCCCAATAAACCGCTGATGGCAATAATATTTCCCCCTAAACTGATGATATCCATGAGGATGGTAACCATCATCGATTCTTTTGTATATCCATAACTCCTTAATGTCGCACTTAATGCAAGAGAAATGGATTCAAAAAACAGGGAAATGCCGCATATCCGGACGAATATTAGGCCATAATCAAAAACCTCTCCATGAATATCAAATAATCGTAATAGATATTCCCCATAGAAAAAGACAAAGACTGCAATAATCATCCCGAACCAAAAATTTAATCCGAAAACCGACCGCGATAGCTGCCGTGCTTTATGCAGCCGGCCGGCTCCGAGATTTTGACTGATTAAGACAGTGGCCCCAATCGATGTAACGTTAAAAACTAAAATAAAGATGTTTAATAGCTGATTGGCCACCCCAACACCCGCTGCTGCAGCATCTGAGTAATGGCTTAGCATAAATGTCGCCATGATGCCCATTCCCATATGAAGGGCCAGCTCAATAAAAAGCGGCCAAGAAATACTAAACAAGGTTTGATCATGATACTTTGCCGTTTGTTCCTCCAAAGATGTAACTCCTTTTTTCTAGTAAAGTAGTAAAATATATGCTCCATTTTACTACTTTTTTTAGCAGACATAAATACTAAATGCTGGAGATCTCAATGATACACATAAAGGTTTGGGGGAATTTTTTTAAAAAAAGTCCTGTAATAGTTGGATAGTGTTACAAGCCTGCAGGAGAGTTTTTAGTTATTCACCCCATTTCATATTTATATTTAGCGTGCAACAGTTGAAGGGGCTGGTTGTGCCTGAATTCGTTGATAATTCAAATATTACACCTGATGGGGAAAAGGTGGTTTTTACAGGGACCTTAAGACCAATGGATTTAATCAACTGATCTACCTCAGCCTGTTTTCCCTGCTGAGCGGCATTCATTACTTTTTTGGAAAATTGAAGTTCAGCTAATCGATCCAGCAGTATACTCCCTTGCTGCATTAATATTTTGAATGATTGGATGGAATGGGAAAAAATTTTTGTATCGACGGGCGGGTAACTGCGGGGAGGCTGATAGTTCATCATAGAGGCTGAGAATGGCGGCATATATGGATTAGCCGGATAGTGATAATAGTTGTAATACATGATGATCACGTTCCCTTCCATTAAAAAACACAAGGCATTATACGGTATGTGATCAAGGGGGGATAGGTACTTTGTACCTTTAAAGAGGAAACGTGATACATATCACCGAAATGATTGTCCTAATCTGGTAAATTTGATGATGTATCCTAAATATTCATAAAATTCGGAGGGTGAATCGTGACAATCAAACGGTTAGCATTTATTTGCATCGTCCTAACGTATTTTCTTATTGTGTTTGGCGGCTATGTCGCCTCATCCGAATCTGGCATGGGGTGCGGTCCGGAATGGCCATTATGTAATGGAGAAGTGATTCCAACTTTACAGGGAGAAACATTAATTGAGTTTATGCACCGGATAATAGGAGCTTTACTTGGTGGGTTATCTATTCTGTTATTTTTCAAACTAATGCGTGAAAAAATGGGCTATACTGCCCGCTTTGTTTCTGTGATGATGATTGGTCTGTTAATTATTCAGGTACTTCTCGGAGCGGTAGTGGTAGTGCTTGATTTGCCTTCAATCATCATTAGCATTCATTTACTTGTGGCTTTTGTTTTTTTGGCTTGTTTAATATGGTTATGGAGATATTCTGGTGAGGAACGTATAACACAAATGACCTTAAAGGCAGCGGATCATGGTAGAATTATAAAACATGTTAACAACTTACTAATTTTGCTGCTCTTGACACTGGCATTTGGCGCCTATATTAAGCACGAGACCTATGGTTTGGCCTGTGGATGGTTCGGCTGCAGGCAAACGTTTTTACCTTCAACTACACCAGAACTGCTGCAAACCATTCACCGAGGCTTAGCAGTTATTTCCACGATTTATATCATTCTACTTACCTATTGGGCTTTTTCGAAGAAATGGGGCAGGAACCTGCAAAGACGTTTTCTGCTTTGCTCCTTGCTTGTATTATTCCAGCTGGTAATAGGTACTTTCGTAATTGAATCATTTATTGCGATTCCCTGGGCAGTGGTTCATCTTGCTATTGCTGCCGCTTTGTTTGCCTTTATTAGTGAGGCAAGGGTTTACGCTGGAGGAAGAGTGATGCAATCGCTAGCAAGCGGATCACTTATTGGGGAATGCACGGAGAGCAGGATAGGAGAGGTATAGATTAACTTCAAAAGCGCTTGGAAGGGGTGTGCAGCCTTCCAGGCGCTTTTATTAATTGGCTCTTTTTCAGTTCCTGAAGAGTTCTGTTCCATGTTATGATAAGCTTTGAATTGGAGGTGTTTTAGATGATCAAAAAAATTACACCAAGGGAGCTTCATTTAAGGCTTCAAGGTGAGGAAAAGGTTATGCTGCTAGATGTTCGGGCAGAAGAAAAATACAATCAATTTCATATAGCAGAACCGAATTTGGAAAGCACAAATATTCCTAAAACGATTATATTTGGACTTGAAGAAACTGGTAAAGAACTGTCGCTGCCTAAAGACCAGGAAATTGTTGTAACTTGTACCACTGGAAATTCGGCAGCAAAATGTGCGGATATTCTGGACCAGAAGAATTATCAAGTTATTCTATTAGAGGGCGGTATTACAGCATGGAAAGATTATCTGAAGTCACTCGAAGGCTGAATAGGGAAGTGACCCTTGTATGCTTCAAAAACTAAATAAACAACTAGAAAAAATAATGCCCCTAATAACGCCGGTAAGTGTCATCACTGGCGTTTTATTGAGCACTTATATTAAAGATTATTCCTTTTTAATTCCGTGGATCTTTGCCTTCATGACGTTTGCTGGAAGTTTAAGCTCCAATTTTAAGTCTCTTAAAGATGTCATGATCCATCCGTTTCCGATTTTTGTCGCAATGATGATTCTCCATATTTTAATGCCGATGTGGGCTTGGGGAGTCGGGCATGTGGTATTCCCAAATGATGCCTACACGATTACCGGGCTTATTTTAGCTATGGTCATTCCAACTGGGATTACGAGCTTTATTTGGGTGTCGATCTATAAAGGGAATATCCCGATGGTTTTATCGGTCATCTTAATTGATACCTTGCTTTCACCGCTGATTGTGCCTTATTCTCTATCACTAATTATGGGTCAAAAAATTGAAATGGACTATCTTGACATCATGAAGGGTCTTATGGGAATGGTCGTTATTCCTTCCATCATCGGCATGTTGTTAAATCAACTGACAAAGGGAAAAATAAAGGATCAACTAGGGTCTCATTTGGCGCCATTTACGAAAATTGGGATTGGTGTAACAGTTATGCTAAACGGTGCTGTTGTTGCACCATACTTAAAAAATATAGATTGGAAACTTGCGGCTATTACATTAGTGGTCTTTTTTATCGCGTTAACTGGCTACTTGTTTTCATTTTTCATTGGACGGCTGTTAATAAAAGAACGCGATTCAGTGATTACGCTGACTTTTTCAGGCGGAATGAGAAATATCAGTGCCGGTGCCGTAATTGGCGTTACTTATTTTCCGCCGGCGGTTGCTGTTCCCGTTGTCATCGGAATGCTTTTCCAACAAGTCCTTGCCTCTTTAAGCGGCTATTTTATCGCTAGTTACTATGATAAAAGGCTGGAAAAGCAAGATTCTGTTGCTGTATAGAAAGAAGGTTTTGAAATTATGACTGATTTAAGCAAAAAGGACAGCGGCTGGTTATCAGGGATACAAGGTATTCAGTGGGCTGCTTTCATGCTGACCAATATCATCGCTGTACCCGTTGTCGTCGGCCCAGTTTTTCATATGTCGCCGGCAGAAATCTCAACCTTCATGGAGAGAATGCTATTTGTCAGCGGGGCCGCGACATTATTCCAAATCTTTTTTGGCCACCGGCTTCCCGTTGTCGAAGGGGCTGCAGGAATGTGGTGGGCGATCTTTATTCTGCTGGGCACCATGAGCGCCCCAGGTGAGCAGGCTGATGTGCTCCAGCAATTGGAAATGGGCCTGATTATAGGCGGCATTTTTTTAGCCATCTTAGGATTTTTACCGATTATTGAAAAAATCCGCATACATTTTACCCCGATTGTTACTGGCGTATATTTAATGTTACTTGGCAGCCAGCTTAGCGGCTCGTTTTTTCGCAGTATGCTTGGAATTAATGCGACGGGACATATAAGCGGTAAAATTGCACTTATTTGTTTGATTGAAATTATTATCATTCTAACAATATCGTTAAAAGCAAATGGTATTTTAAAAAGCATGGGTCCTTTTTTCGGAATTGTAGCCGGCTGGCTGCTGTTTCACTATTTCGGATTAATTCACGCTGGAAAGGTCTACGAGCCGTCAAGCTGGTTTCGGGTGCCGAAGATCTTTGCTTGGGGGCCGCCAGAATTTGATCTTGGGATTGTTTTAACCTCACTAATTACGTCAATCGTTTTGATTTCGAATGTAATTGCCACTATTTTAATAATGGGAATAACTTTGGATAAGGAGATCACTTCAAAACAATACCAGCGAGGGCTTTTTGGTAACGGGGTAGGCTTATTCATTTCAGGAATTTTTTCCGTTGTTGGTGTTGTGCCCTTGTCCATTGCGGCAGGTTTTATTAGCACAACAGGTATTAAAAAAATGAAGCCATTAATAATTGGTGCTGCATTGATAATGGCAGCGGGCTTTTTCCCATATATCGGCGGTTTTTTAGCCACCCTGCCGTTAGAGGTAGCATATGCGTCCTTATTTATTCCGTTTTCGCAGCTGATGGGCTTTGGAATACGTGATTTAATGGGGGTTGAGCCGTCTTCGAGAAATTTACTTGTCGTTGGCCTTTCCTTAATGGCCGGGATCGGCTTAATGTTTATGCCGGCTGATGCATTTGCAAATGTTGCACCATGGTTAAGAAATATTGTTTCAAATGGGCTTATTGTTGGATTAATTTTTTGTTTATTGCTTGAACATGTGATTTTTCGAGCCCCGAAAACTGCTGTAACGACGAAATAGTATGCTGCATCCCTTCACCGATGATGGTGAGGGGAGTTTTTTTATAAAAAAATTGGAACACTTAAAAAGAAAATTTTTTTGTTGACATGAAACCAAATGGTTTTATATACTGATAAAGTGAAACCAAAAGGTTTTATATTTTGGAAAGAAAGCAGGAGAGTTCATGCAAAATACATTACCAGATATAAAGCAGACAGTAGTGATTGAGGCGCCGATTGAAAAGGTTTGGGCGCATGTTTCCACTGCTGAAGGAATTGCAGAATGGTTGATGCCTAATGATTTTAAGCCTGAAGTAGGACAAGAGTTTCATTTACAATCCCCATTTGGTCCATCACCTTGTAAGGTAACAGAGTTTGATCCGCCAAATAAGCTTTCTTTCACATGGGACACAGATGGCTGGTTTGCCTCGTTTATTTTAAAAGAGCTGGGGGATAAAACCGAGTTTACCTTGATTCATGGCGGTTGGAAAGAACCTGATGCAATCGTTGAAAAAGCTCAGCGAAAGGCTTCGGAAATTCGCGATATGATGTCTCAAGGCTGGGCTGGCATCGTTCAGAAGCTTAAGAGGATTGTGGAGGGCTAAGTGTCACAAACGGCGCAAAAGCATGATGTTTTTCAAGCGATTGCTGATCCCACTCGCAGAGAGGTACTAAAGTTATTAGCGGAAAAAGAGTTACCGATTTCAGAAATTACCTCGCACTTTCCAATGAGCCGAACGGCCATTGCTAAGCATCTCAAAGTTTTAACGGATGCTGAATTGGTAAGCGGCCGTAAGCAGGGGAGAGAAAAAATCTATCGGCTACATCCGGAACCATTAACGGAGCTGCGGCGCTTTTACGAGCAATTCTGGAGCAACAAGCTATCGGTTTTGAAATATGTTGTGGAGAATGACAAGGAAAAATAGTTTTGATTTGAGCTAGAAGCGGGGACTTCTAGCTTTTTTGCTGCTTTGGAGTGCTTAAGGAAAGTGGGGGGCATGGTGGTTATAGGCGGCCGAGGGTAGCGTAGAAGGGGTATTGGCGACCGAGAGACAGAGAAAAAGCGTCTGCGGGTAGCGTAGAAAGGGTATT
>NZ_BNDS01000026.1:0-49629 GCF_014656545.1 Neobacillus kokaensis | reverse complement strand
GGGTATTGGCGACCGAGAGACGGAGAAAAAGCGTCCGTGGGTAGCGTAGAAGGGGTATAGGCGACCGAAAGACAGAAAAAATAGGAGCCAAAGTCGCCAATAATCTCTAAACAATATTTCAAATAGACACCATCACCCCGCCAACCTATTTATGATAAAATTTTTAAGAAAGGGGTGGGCGTTTTTGAATATCATCGACCTACATTGCGATGTTTTGTTAAAGCTACAGGAAACAAAAGGCTCCCTTCGATTTGCGGATTCCCCTGAATTGCAGGCGAACAAAAGCCGGTTACAAAAGGGCCAGGTCAAGGTCCAGTGTTTTGCAATCTTTATCGAGCCGGATATTCCGTCTGATCAAAAATTCCAAGCGGCTCTAGGACAAGTCGATTATTTTTACAAAGAAGTGCTCGGGAAAAATCCCGACATGGTACATATCAAAGCATGGTCCGATTTTGACCGGTTAAATATCGGACAAATAGGTGCAATGCTAACATTAGAGGGTGTCGATGCGATTGGCAACGATCTGCTAAAGCTGAGAATTCTTCATCAACTTGGCGTACGTTTGGTCGGACTCACATGGAACAATGCCAACCTGGCAGCAGATGGCGCTGGCGAACCGCGCGGCGGCGGGCTGACGCTCTTTGGAAAAGAAATTGTGGATTTTAATAACGAGCACAAAATTTTCACCGATATTTCTCATTTAAGTGATAAGGGAATATGGGAGGTTATTGAGCTCGCCGATTATCCGATTGCCAGTCATTCCAATGCTAGGGCTCTATGCAACCACCCGCGGAATTTAACAGATGAACAGGCCATCGCAATGTTTAAAAAGGGCGCCATGGTTCATGTGGTGTACCATCCGCCATTTATTAAAGAGACAGGAGATGCAACCATTCCGGACCTAATTAATCATATCGATCATTTTTGCGGGTTGGGCGGGGTGAAAAATATTGGCCTTGGTTCTGACTTTGATGGGATTTCCCAATTTGTCGTGAACTTGGAGGATGCTTCTAAAAGTCAAAACCTGATAAATGAATTACAAAAATATTATTCTGAAGATGAGGTCAGGGGATTTGCGTCGCAAAACTTTCTGGATCATCTGCCGGGGGTACGGAAATGAAGATTAGAGAATTAGGTTTGACCATCGGCAAACTGCCGGCAGGGAAGAAAAACTGTATCACCGATGTTGAAGGTGTCCGGGTGGGGCATGTAACTCTCGACTATCCGCTTGATGAGGAAGGTAATGAGTATGCCTGCACTGGTGTGACAGCGATTTTACCCCATGGAGGAAACTTGTTTAAAGAAAAAGTAACGGCGGCAAGTTATGTCATCAATGGCTTTGGAAAAACAACCGGGCTTGTGCAGGTTAATGAATTGGGTGTCCTCGAATCGCCAATCATGTTAACGAATACGTTTGGAGTGCCGGCCGCAGCACAAGGTACGCTTGAGTATATGCTTGACGAAAATCCGGAAATCGGCGACACTACCGGAACGATTAATGTTGTTATAGGCGAGTGTAATGACAGCTATTTGAATTCTATTCGATTATTCCCGGTTAAGCCTGAGCATGCGATTGAGGCAATTAAAAAAGCTACAACTAATCGAGCCGAGGAAGGTGCTGTTGGTGCGGGTAAAGGAATGGTTTGTTTTGGCCATAAGGGCGGAATAGGCTCTTCTTCGCGGATTGTGGAAGGATATACGGTAGGATGTATGGTTTTAAGCAATTTTGGCCGGAGGGAAGAATTTCGCTCGTTCCAATATACGAGTGGGAATGGAATTTCTGAGACTTCGGACGGCTCCATTATTATCGTGTTGGCGACTGATGCCCCTTTAAGTGACCGGCAGCTGCTGAGAGTGGCAAAGCGGTGCGGTATTGGCCTAGGAAGAACAGGCAGTCATTACAGCCATGGCAGCGGGGATATCGTGATAGCTTTGTCTACGGCTCATAAAATTGCGCATTTTGCAGATGGGGTAACGACGGAGACTAGGACGCAGGTTCGTGAAGATCACTCGCTAATGAACGGCCTATTTGCCGCCGCAGCAGAGGCGACGGAGGAAGCGATTCTTAATTCATTATCACAAGCAGCTTCGACCAAAGGAAGAGCGGGCAGAGTTGTGGAACACTTAGACTTTATGAAAGAGAGTAATTAAGCATATGTATCTAACAGTGAAGGAAACAGCTGAATACCTTTCAGTTCCTGAAGCGACAGTTGAAAAACTAATCCAGCAGAAAAAAATCCGCGCCCTCTATGACGGGAACGAATACCTGATTTACAAGGCACAATTCAACACCCACCTAAAACAAGTGGAAAAATACAAACAACTAATTGAAGAGATCCTAAACGAACCAATTCCCGAGGACTTGGATGTTAAGGACGAAGATTAAAATATTGTGTGCCTGACACCACTCATGGACATTTGTCCCCCACCAGTGGACACTTCACCTGAAAACGAGCGTGTCCGTCCAGGGTGGAGAAAATGGCTAAAGTGTCTATTGGTGGTGCCTGACACCGCTACAATATAAGGGGGCTAATAATGCCAAATATATACTTAAAACGCATTTATGATCCGTATGATGAGGGGGATGGGTGCCGGATATTGGTAGACCGGTTGTGGCCGCGAGGGATATCGAAGGAGAATGCTAGGCTATCCTTTTGGTTGAAAGAGGTTGCTCCGAGCCCGGACTTAAGAAAATGGTTTTGCCATAAGCCGGAGTTGTTTTCTGAGTTCCGCCAGCGCTATATACAAGAGCTTGGAAGTGGAGGTCCGCAATCCCAAGCAGCCCAGCAAATTTTTGATATTGCCTCTAAAGAGCCGGTGACACTTTTATATGGCGCGAAGGATCCTGTCTATAATCATGCCATTGTCCTGTATGAGGAACTTATGAATCGAATCAAAAACTAAAAACGACCATGGAACGGTTCCACGGTCGTTTTCTTATTCTATTAAATCACATATAAAAACACGCTTAAAAAATGTGCCAAACTTCCTAGTAAAATAAAAATGTGAAATATTTCGTGAAAGCCCCAATTTTTTAATTGTAAGAACTTCGGCTTTGCTCCGTAAATCACACCGCCCACTGTATAGAAAATCCCGCCCAGTACCAACAAAAATAATCCTATTGGATTTAAACTGCCCGCAAGAGGTGAGAACACAAACACAACCATCCAGCCCATAGCAAGATATAAAGCGGTTGAAATCCAGCGAGGACATTGGAACCAGACCATTTTAAACACAACGCCGCTAATCGCAACGGCAGCAATAATTGAGAATAAAATTGCACCAGTTTTTCCATTTAAGCTAATAAAACAAAACGGTGTATACGTTCCGGCAATTAACACGAAAATCATGGAATGGTCCAATCGTCTTAAAAAGGCGATGACCTTATCTTTAGCAATCACCATGTGATAGGTTGCTGAAGCTGAATAAAGCAAAATCATGCTGATGCCGAAAATAATAACAGCCGTAATGGCCAGCGGTGATGGCATCGTAATCGATGCTTTAATCACCATTGCCAAAAGTCCGATGAATGATAGAATTGCTCCGGCCAAATGCGTTAATCCATTAATAGGTTCCCGAATGTAATTGCTCACAATAAATTGCCCCCTAACGCAACATGTAGTTCTTATAACTACATATAATGATACAGCTATATTAATACCTAGTCAACAACAAACCCATCATGTATAATAAAAAATAATCATGTACACGAACGGAGATCACAAGATGGACACAAAAATCAATCAAATCATCGAACAGCTGGACTTAGAAGCAAACCTACAATTAAATGAAATTCCGAAGATCGATTTATATATGGACCAAGTCATTCAGCTGTTTGAAAATAAATTTGCTGATTCAAAACGGAATGAAGAGGAAAAAGTCCTGACTAAAACGATGATTAATAATTATGCAAAAGGAAGACTTATTTTTCCGATTAAAAATAAAAAGTACTCAAAAGAGCATCTCATATTAATCAGTTTGATTTATCAGCTTAAAGGTGCACTATCAATCAATGATATAAAGACGACCTTGGATGGTCTTAACCAAAAGATTCTCGCGGAGGATTTAGATCTAGATTCTTTTTATAATAGTTATCTCGAGCTAACAAAAAGAAATGCCGCTGATTTTAAAGAAGATATTTTTCAAAGGGTAAAGGAAGTGAAGGAAGAAATCACTGATGGACAAGATGGAAATTCACATTATTTAGAACAGGTTTTGATGATTTCATCACTCGTCCATATGAGCAGTTTATATCGCAAGGTCGCCGAAAAGCTCGTTGATGAATTAACAGCTGAAAAAGAAGTTAAACGGCAAAAATAAAAAAGCGTCGGAATGGATTTCCGGCGCTTTAAATATGTTCACTTTTTTCTGTCCTAAATAACGGGTTCTTTTTTAATTTGTTTTCACCAGCCCCCAAACACTTAACTTTTAGGTAGACCAGGTTCTCGTATTTGCTTCACATTTTTAATTTTTTGATCTTTAAGGTCTGAGCCGGGCATGATTGGTTCAAAGGACGAGCTGGTCGGGCAGGTAACCTCAACATTTTGAATAATAATGGAATCAGCCCGGTTTTTCCCGCCGAATATCTTAATGCCTGAACCTGCTGTGGAAAAATTTTTAAAAGAAATATTGGTTAATACTACGTTTCTTGCCCGATACTGAATCGCGGCGACTGGGCCGCCGCGATAATCGTAATCAAGATTGCCTATGAAGGTACAATGATTAATCACCACATTTTTATAGCCTGAAATTACTAAGCCGCGTGGTTTTGAATCCTTATATAAATCGGTAAACACGGGTTCAATCGAAACGAGATTTGTCGCCATAATATTGAAGGCCGTCTTTGATTCGGGATCCTCCATTTTGTGATGGCCAATATGGCGAAAGTTATAGGACCGATTATCGTTCACAGAAATATGGCCGATAATCTGTACATTTGAGGCCGCAGAAGAATTCTGGTGTGCCTTTATTTCCACACCTCCAAAGCATCTTGCAGTTGAGTTATTTACAAGGACGACATTCTGTGAGCCGTCGTCGATTTCAATTCCATTTGAATTGGAATAACCTTTCCGGTGAGCACGGCCGCTCGGGTCGCACAGATGGGAACGAGAAATTAAGATATAATCGCTATGATGGGTAGTAATCCCATCGTCGCCGAAACCATAGCCGTTTACGTTATCGACCCAGACATACTTGCTGCCACCGCGGCCACGCCTGCCATCTCCAGCATAATTGTAAAGTGTCGAAGTAATATCAATACAATGGAGTCCAGGATTAACCGCCTCAATATCTTTGATCCAGCCATATGTAACATTAGCGAATGTTAAACAGCTTGAATGATTGCCCCACGTACTTGTCTTGGACTCACTGCCAAGCCGCTCTACATTCCAGTCCAAACGAAGCCCTTCTATCATGATATGATGGTTCCCATGCCAATGATGAGCATTGGTTATTAGTCTAGAACTTCTATCAGCTTGGTAATGGAGTTTTATCGTGGTGCTACCTTTTCCTGCACCAGTCAGCCAGGTCCAGGAGGGCAGGCGAAGGCCTTTTGTGATAAAAACACCTTCAGGTACGATAACTTTAACCCTTCCTGTGCCGATTGCTTTTTTAAAAGCTTTGGTGCAATCCGTTTTACCGTCACCCACTGCCCCGAAATCTACGACATTCACCTCTTTGGTTATCAACTTCTTTAACTGGCTGTATTCTTGGTCAAGTGTGTCCTTCCAATCTGGATAAACATTCTTATTAGAATCGACATGAATGTTTGAGGGATTAGAGATAAATGCAGGCTTTGACAAGGGCAGAAATAAAATTTCTCCTATTTTTTTTGAAAGTGAAAAAGGTGCTCCTTTATGATTAGCTGCAGGAACTGGGACAGGTTTCTTTGCTAGGCAATTTTGAAATAACTGCTCTGTCTCCAAAAGGTTTTCTCCAATATTTAATTGCTTTCCCGTTATTTGCACCAGAAGTGCTTCGTTTTTACGCGCGTCGTGGGATTTTGTCAAACTCAGCATTATTTAACACTCCAAAAACATCTATTAATGGTATTATATAGGTTTTTATTGTATACCCCAAAAATTTTCTTCTAAAAAGTGAAACCAAACGTGAGATAAAAAACGACATAATAGTAGACAGAATGAAATGGAAAGGGGCCTTACCATTTTGAATATGGAAAAACAGTTAATGAATCGAATTCGTATGGGGGACGAGGATGCGTTTAGTATGCTTGTGGAAGAGGGATTAGCGGCCGCATATAAAACCGCCTATTTAATCCTCCGATCTAAAGAATTAGCAGAAGATGCCGTTCAACTTGCATTGGAAGATTGCTATATAAGCATTATGAAAAATAAGGATATCCGAAATTTTAAAGCTTGGTTTTACCGGCTGGTGTATTCGCGTTTGATTGATGTGTATCGGAAAAATGCCAGAAACCTTTTTTCAGATATTGAGGAGAGTCCTGAGGCTATTGAAAAAATGAAGTCAAAATCAGCCCAATCTGAGGCGGTTCATAATGAAAATAAGCAGGAAATGCTTACCCTTATTACGAGCTTACCTCAGGACCAGAGTGTACCTATTTTATTGCACTACTATGAAGATCTATCGATTAAAGAGATTAGCCTAATCTTAAATGAAAATACCAATACAATTAAAACCCGGTTAGTACGCGGCCGGAAAAAGCTTACGGATTTATTGAAAAAAAACAACACATATTCGTTGGAGGTAAAGACGTATGGCATCTAATAGAGAAGAGATGAAACCCTCTCTTGATGAACTACAGGTTCCTGTGTCACTTGAGCGGTTTACAAAAAAGCTTTCTGAGAGGTATCGTGAAGGAGAGTTTGATGAGGATAGAATTGAACGGGTTAATCAGGAATGGAATCTATTTGAAAAAAGTTTGAAAAAGCAATCGACATTGAGAAAAAAGGTAGTTGCCATCGCGAGTACTGCAGCAGCAAGCTTTTTGATTCTAGCGGGATCGGGGTTCGTTTCGCCTGCAATGGCAAAGATGATGGGGAAAATCCCGACTTTAAGTGCCATCTACGACCGATTTGATGAAAACCTTTCTGATTTAATTACGAGGGAACTGAAAAAGGAAGGTTATCCAGTCAAAGAAGTTAGGGAACATGTTGGCGGAAAAAAGGAAGGGGTTTATGTATACCTTGACGTGCCGGCAGAAACGGTGAATAAAATGAAACCCGGTATAGAGAAGATCTCTTTCGCCATCCTTCATGGTGAAAAATATAAGGGCACAAGATACGAGGATTATTATGTGAGAGTAAGGAAATTTGTTGTTGAGTCTGAGGAATGGAAGAAGCAGCAAGCTCAGATCGAAAAGAAGACAAAGGAACTATTTGATATCGTAAAACCTGTACTTGATGCTCATGGATATAATCAGGTCTGGGGCGGTGGTCCAGAAACAATTGAATTGGAATTCCCGAATACGGAAAAGCCAGAGAAAATAAATGAGATTAAAAAAGCGGTTGAGGAAAAATTAAAAGCTGCAGGAGAAGAATCTGTCAAAGTTAAATATAGGATCTTTAATCTTGCGAAGGAACAGCAATATAACCGGTGGAGTGGTGCTGTTTCCGGTATTGCGAGTGAGTTTAAGACTTATAAAAAATACAAAGTCTCAAGTGTCGGCTATAAAAGCTTAAAAGGAGAAAAAATGCAAATTCATATCTCGATCAAGCTTAAAAGCACAGACCCAAAAGCTGCACAATTAGCCAAAGATCTGAAGTCTATGGCCGAAGACTTTATCCACACCGAAGAAATCTGGAATAAGGTAAAAGACGACCCATACGAAATCATCATCACCAGCAAAGATAAAAAGCGTATGGAATAAATTATTACCGTCCGGTGTCCAGCACCATGTGAATTTTTCACATGGTGCCTGGGACCGAATAATTTTAACAATAAGAATAATACTAACAAATGTTCGGAGGTGGAATGAATGGAACAGAAGGATTTCGAAAAAATATATGAACAATACAAACAGCAGAGCGAGGGACAGTCGCGAATGGAAGCTGGGCAGAGCATTCCTGAGGGTAAAGAAGAGTTTGTTGCGGTTAAGAAAAATAATGATGGGGATATTATTGGGTTTAAAACCAGCACTGGAAGGGTATTAGATTATATAACGGCTCTGGACGAAGCGAAGTCCGGCAACATAGCCAATGTCGATGTATTTCATAAATATGGCAGAGATATCATTCGCAGCGAACCGGATGGCATTAAGGAAAATAATTTAAGCGAATTGCCTGAGTTCTAGGCTATAAAAAGCTGGGCGGCAGTAGGAGCGCTCAGCTTTTTTTCGAATAGGACTGGAAGGAAGTTCATAATAGTATTTGGTATAAGACTTAATAAAGGAGTAGTTTAATGCATTGGTATGAAAAGTTAAATCAATATTTCCCTATAGAAGAAATGAAATCAAGAGAGCATATGGAAACTTTGCTGAAAGAGCGGTCAGATATATATCACAAGGATGAGGGACAATATCATGTGCTGATGTATGCGGAACTGGAAAACTTTGTGTTTATTGATTATCTGTTTGTGTCAAAAAAATCTAGAGGCCAGGGACTGGGTCATAAGTTGATGGAAAAATTGAAGCGTAAAGGGAAACCGATTATTCTTGAGGTGGAACCTGTTAATTATGAGGACAGCGATACGTAGCGAATTCTATTGGGGAAAAGGATTGGAAACATATTGATATTTTTTTTCGAGTTCTGTCGCCAATACCGCCTATTGGAAACACTTTGTTCTTTTTCACCCCGAGTTTTGTTTCCTATCTCCCAATTGGAAACAGATTACTCATTTCACATTCAGTTTTGTTGCCAATGCTCATTTATATGCGGTTATGCGGAAAAAGAAAAGAGCCGGAGAGAAATCTCCCAGGCTCATTTTCAACTAAGCACGAGCAAGCTCATACTCCTTAATCTTATCTTCATATGTTAAAGTAACGCCAATCTCATCCCAGCCGTTTAACAGCATTTCTTTTGGATACGGTGCGATATCAAAAGTAAACGAGAATCCCTCGTTATCTGAAACAACTTGATCCTCAAGGTTTACTGTTAATGAGTATCCTTCAGATTGAGCTTTTTCTATAATGGTCTGTACCTGCTCTTCACTTGCTTGAATCGCAAGAATGCCGTTTTTCACACAGTTGTTTTTAAAAATATCAGCGTAGCTTGGGGCGATGATGACTTTGAAACCGAAATCTTGCACAGCCCATGGTGCATGCTCACGGGAAGAGCCGCAGCCAAAGTTTTCGCCAGCCACTAATATCGAAGCTCCTTTGTATTGTGGAGCATTCAAAGGGAATTCTGGATTTGGGTTGCCGTCATCGTCAAAACGCCAGTTATAAAACAGGAATTGACCGAAGCCGCTGCGCTCAATTCGCTTTAAAAATTGCTTCGGAATAATTTGGTCTGTATCGACGTTTGTCCGATCTAGCGGGCAAACAAGTCCTTGGTGTATACGTAGCGGTTCCATCGTTACATTACCTCCTGTGCTGTGAACTTACGAACATCTACGAAATGCCCAGCAATTGCAGCTGCTGCAGCCATTTCCGGGCTGACAAGATGGGTACGGGCGCCCTTGCCTTGGCGGCCTTCAAAGTTCCGGTTAGAGGTAGAAGCACAGCGCTCGCCAGATGGAATGATATCGTCGTTCATTCCTAAGCACATGCTGCATCCGGCATCACGCCATTCAAATCCAGCCTCTTTAAACACTTGATCCAAGCCCTCTTTTTCAGCAGCAAGTTTAACGCTGAATGAACCAGGAACAACAATCGCTGTGACAGAAGGATCTACTTGTTTACCGCGGATGACTTCAGCCGCTTTGCGTAAGTCGCTAAGTCGGGAGTTTGTACAAGAACCGATGAAGACATGGTCAATTTTCACACTGGAAATAGGCTGTCCAGCTTCAAGTCCCATGTATTCAAGCGCACGTTGAATCTCATCTTTTTCACTAGCCTTATCAGTGCTATCAGGGCTAGGAACATTTGCTGTAACAGGAATACACATTCCTGGGTTTGTTCCCCACGTTACCTGTGGTTCCACTTCGGCCGCATCAATTTCTACAACGGTATCATAAACGGCTCCTTCATCAGTAGCCAGTGCTTTCCAGCGTGCAGCCGCTTCTTCAAAGGCTTCACCTTGTGGAACATGTCTGCGACCGCGTAAATATTCAACGGTAGTTTCATCTGGTGAAATAAGACCAGCTCTAGCGCCGCCTTCAATGGACATGTTACAAACGGTCATGCGCTCTTCCATAGACATGTCACGAATCGCTTCACCTGTATATTCAATAACATAGCCAGTTCCAAACTTTACGCCAAATTTTCCAATAATCGCTAAGATTAAGTCTTTAGCTGTCACGCCGGTACCAAGCTTGTCATTTACTTTTACATTTAAAGTTTTAGGAGGTGCTTGCCAAAGGGTTTGTGTAGCAAGAACATGTTCAACCTCGCTTGTCCCGATTCCGAAAGCAAGCGCACCGAAGGCACCATGTGTAGAGGTATGGCTGTCGCCGCAGACGATTGTTTTTCCTGGCTGGGTAAGACCAAGTTCAGGGCCGATAACATGGACAATCCCATTATCAGGGTGGTTAATATCAGCAAGTGTAACGCCAAATTCTTGGCAATTTTGTTTTAAGGTGTCCATTTGTTTTTTAGAAATTGGATCATTGATAATATGACGTTCACGGGTTGGAACATTGTGGTCCATTGTCGCATAAGTAAGATCTGGACGGCGGACTTTACGGCCGTTCATACGAAGACCTTCGAACGCCTGAGGAGAGGTTACCTCGTGTACAAGGTGTAAATCGATATAAAGTAAATCTGGTTTTCCTTCCTCTTGATGGACAACATGCTGTTCCCAAATTTTTTGGATAATATTTTTTGGTGTTTGCATTGTGTTCCTTCCTCACGTTAATAGATTTTTAAAGTATGAAAAATGACGGGTAAACCGCCAAACGAAGCGCAGTTTACCCATCCGTAAATCAATCAATTAATTAATTAATAGTAACAGCTTGCGATACATTTAGATGCAGATTGAGTTTTAATGTGGTCAACCACTAAACGAGTCATTTCTTCCGTGCCTACCTTGCGGCCGTTTGCAACTTTAAGGTCAGCAGTATGGAAGCCTGAATCTAAAATCGCTTGAACTGCATCTTCAATCAGTTTGGCCTCGTCATTCAATTGGAAAGAATAGCGGAGCATAAGTGCTGCCGATAAGATCATTGCAAGCGGGTTAGCGATACCTTTACCAGCTATATCAGGTGCTGAACCATGTACTGGCTCGTAAAGTCCTACTCCCGATTCATTTAAGCTGGCAGAAGGGAGCATTCCAAGAGAACCAGTTAATACAGAAGCCTCATCGCTTAAAATATCGCCAAACATGTTCTCGGTAACAATGACATCGAAATGTTTTGGATTCGTGATTAGTTTCATTGCTGCTGCATCAACCAATACATGCTCAACTTCTACATCTGGATACTGAGCCTTTTTCTCTTCAACAATTTCGCGCCATAGCTTACTGGATTCAAGCACGTTCGCTTTGTCTACCGAAGCAAGACGACCGCTGCGGCCTTGTGCAGCTTGGAAAGCTTTTTCTACAATTCTTTCAATCTCGTGACGGGTATAGGCAAGGGTATCGACAACGACCTGACCATTTTCCCGACGTTCACTAGGAGTTCCAAAGTAAAGCCCGCCAGTTAATTCACGAACAATAAGGAGGTCGCTCCCTGAAATAACTTCTTCCTTTAATGGAGAAGCATGAAGCAGGTTTTTGAATCCTTTGATAGGTCTTAAGTTGGCATATAAATCAAGTGCTTTTCGGATTCCAAGCAAACCGCGTTCCGGACGGAGATGGGAAGGATTTTGGTCCCATTTTGGTCCGCCAACGGCACCAAGTAATACGGCATCTGCCTGTTTGCAGGCATCTACTGTTGAATCTGGCAGGGGAGTGCCGTGCTGGTCAATGGCTGCTCCTCCGATTTCATGGGTCTCAAAGCTGAATGTGTGATTAAACTCTTCCGCAATTGCGGACAATACTTCCTTTGCGGAATTCATAACTTCCTTACCGATCCCATCACCGGGAAGTAAAACAATACGTTTTTTCATAAGAGCAACCTCCTTATAAATTTGAAAAAATTTAAGTTCCCTGATACCAACCAAAAAAGCTGATAATGAGATAAAGTGTCCGCCACCCGTGGACATTTGTCCACGAGTGGTGCCTGACACCAATTGATTAAAGCGCTGATTCTTTGACAGCGATTGTTTGGTTAAAGAATACGCGATTGACGGCGTTGATGAATGCTTTGGCGGCTGCCTCTAAGACGTCTTGGGCGGAGCCGCGTCCGCTGACTTTTGTGCCGTTTACGGTCATTTTGACATGGACTTCTGCAAGGGCATCGCGTCCGCTGCCAACGGAGCTTAAGTTAAAATCAGTTAGGAAAATTTCTTCTTTAATTAATGCTTCTAATGTGTTATATAGCGCTTCTACGCTGCCGTTTCCGGTGCGGGCCGTTTCTACTTTGATACCTTCTGGAGTAGTTAAGGCAACTGTTGCAGTTGGAAGATTTGCGGAAGCGTACTGAACCTGGAATGCAACCAGTTCATATTTTTTCACATCAACAGCAGCCGTTTGAATATCAATTAAAATTGTAAATAGATCTTCATCAGTTACTTCTTTTTTACGGTCCGTTAATTGTTTAAATGCTGTGAACGCCTCGTTCAGCTTTTCTGGAGATAAGTCAAAGCCAATTTGCTCGATTTTATCTTTAAAAGCGTGGCGTCCTGAGTGTTTTCCAAGAACTAGGTCATTGGATTGTACTCCGACCATTTCAGGAGTGATAATTTCATAGGTTAAGGCATTTTTTAACACACCATCCTGATGAATTCCTGATTCATGGGCAAACGCATTTTTTCCGACAACTGCTTTATTGCCCGGAACCTTCATCCCGGTAAAGCGGCTGATTAAATCGCTAGTACGTTTGATTTCTTTTAAAACTAGATTCGTAGTATAAGGATAGCGATCCTTACGAATATTTAAAGCAACAGCGATTTCTTCTAAGGATGCATTTCCGGCACGCTCTCCGATCCCATTAATCGTGCCTTCTACCTGTGTAACCCCATTTTCAATCGCTGCAAGGGAATTGGCAACAGCCATTCCTAAGTCATCATGACAATGGCAGGAAAGGGCTGCCTTATGAATATTTGGAACATTTTCTCGAATATAACGGAACATCCGGCCATATTCTTCCGGTGTTGTATAACCAACCGTATCAGGAAGGTTGATTACAGTAGCCCCAGCATCGATGACCTTTGTAATGATTTGAACGAGAAAATCAAGATCTGAGCGAGAAGCATCTTCAGCTGACCACTCAATATGCGGAAACCTTTGCTTCGCATAGGAGACCATGTCAACAGCGGTCTGCATGACCTCGTCAGGTGTTTTCATCAGTTTATATTGCATATGGATAGGGGAGGTTGCAATGAAAACATGCAACCTTGGTTCAGCCGCATCTTTTAAGGCATCCCACGCAATGTCAATGTCCGATTTAGTAGCACGTGCCAAGCCGGTAACAGAAGAATTCTTGATTGTTCTAGCAATGGCTCTTACTGCTTCAAAATCTCCTTGAGAGGAAGCCGGAAAGCCGGCCTCCATAATGTCAACGCCAAATCGTTCAAGCTGTCTGGCAATCTCCAATTTTTCAAGCTGGTTTAGGTTTACACCAGGGGACTGTTCTCCATCACGTAAGGTTGTATCAAAGATGTTAACGTGAACCATTTACCGCCACTTCCTTCTTTTCGTTTACCGGCTTTTTAATAAATGGCATTAAGGCACGAAGTTCGCGTCCAACTTGTTCAATTAAATGGTTGTTTTCAGAACGATTAATCGCATTAAATTGTGGACGGTTTGCTTGGTTCTCCAAGATCCAGCCTTGGGCAAACTTACCAGTTTGGATATCTTTTAATACTTCTTTCATGCGAGCTTTTGTATCTTCGTTTACTACGCGTGGACCTGATACGAAATCGCCCCATTGAGCTGTATCAGAGATAGAGTAGCGCATGTTTTCTAAGCCGCCTTCGTATAAAAGGTCAACGATTAATTTTAATTCATGTAAACACTCAAAGTAAGCAACTTCAGGCTGGTAACCAGCTTCAACAAGTGTTTCAAAGCCTGCTTTGATAAGGGCAGTTGCACCGCCGCAAAGAACAGCCTGCTCACCGAATAGATCTGTTTCAGTTTCTTCTTGGAATGTAGTTCCTAATACACCTGCACGAGCAGCGCCGACTCCTTTTGCGTATGCAAGGGCAAGGTCTTTTGCTTGGCCAGTATAGTCTTGGTAAACTGCATAAAGGGCAGGAACGCCAGCGCCTTCAGTGTAAGTCCGGCGTACTAAGTGTCCTGGTCCTTTTGGAGCAACTAGGAATACGTCAACATCTGCCGGTGGAACGATTTGGTTAAAATGAACGTTAAAGCCATGGGCAAAAACTAATGCATTTCCAGCTTCAAGGTTATCTTTGATGCTTTCATTGTAAACTTTTGGCTGCATTTCATCTGGAAGAAGGATCATGATTACATCTGCCTGCGCCGTAGCTTCTGCAACAGTGGTAACTTCAACACCATCTTCAACTGCTTTATCCCAAGATTTACCTTGACGTAAACCAACAACTACATCAAAGCCGCTTTCTTTTAAGTTAAGTGCATGGGCATGGCCTTGTGAACCGTAGCCGATGATTGCGATTTTCTTTCCTTGTAAAACTGCCTCTTGAATATCTCCGTTATAAAGTACTTTTGCCATTATTAAGTCATCCTCTCAAAAATAGTAGTTTATTTTAATAGTGAATATGTTACTAACTCATTTACTTGTGGCTGGTGGCCGCGTAAGAAGGCGGTCAGGCCGGTTCTTGCAATTTCTTTAATCCCAAACGGGCGAAGCAAGTCAATTAAAGCATCAACCTTTTCAGGCTTGCCTGTTACTTGAACGGTGATGCTTTCTTTACATACATCCACAATGATGGCGCGGAATGGGTCGATAAGACCGTTGATTTCGCTGCGCAGCTGTGAACCAGATGTTACTTTGATTAGGGCAAGTTCCCGAGCGACAATCGCCTTATCGGTAATATCGGAAACTTTTAACACATCAATTTGCTTGTTTAATTGTTTGGTAACTTGCTCTAAACGCTGATCGTCCTCAACATCAACAACAAGGGTCATTTTTGAAACCCCTTCAGTTTCAGTAGGACCGACGGAAATGCTTGTAATGTTAAATTGCCGTCTTTGCAAAAGCCCTGTTACACGATTTAGAACACCGCTTCGGTCTTGAACCGTTAATGTGATAATACGTTTCATATTGGTTTCACCCCAATCATTTCATGAAGCCCTGCTCCAGGAGGCATCATTGGAAAAACTTTTTCCTGCTGCAGTACGCGGCAGTCAACTAAGACTGGTCCGTTATGAGCAAACAATTCAGGCAGTGAAGCAATTAAGTCTTCCTGATTATCAATCTTCATCCCGCGAATTCCGTAGCTTTCTGCCAGTTTCACAAAATCAGGCTGTGAATTAAGCAGGGATTCGGAAATACGATTGTCATATAAAAGTTCCTGCCACTGGCGGACCATACCAAGAGCTCCATTATTGACGATAATGATTTTGACAGGCAGGTTTCTTTCATAAATGACGGATAGTTCTTGAAGTGTCATTTGGAATCCTGCATCACCAACTATAGCCACAACAGTGCTTTCCGGAGCGGCAATTTGTGCTCCAATTGCTGCTGGGAAGCCAAAGCCCATTGTTCCAAGTCCGCCAGATGTGATCCAACGGTGAGGCTCATTGAAAGTATAGAACTGGGCAGCCCACATTTGATGCTGGCCTACATCGGTGGAAACAATGGCTTTTCCATTTGTAACTTTATGAACTGCTTCAACCAGCCATTGCGGGCACATACCGTTTGGATCATGTTTATACCAAAGCGGGAATTCCTGCTTGTATTTCACGAGCTTTTCCAGCCATTCATCGGCTTTTGGCGAGTTTTTTGTGTGATTAAGCAGTTCAACTAAAGCTACCTTTGCATCTGCGACAATTGGAATTTGTGTAGGCACGTTCTTACCGATTTCCGCTGGATCGATGTCGATGTGCGCTACTTTCGCAAATGGAGCGAAATGCTTTAGATTTCCCGTCAGCCGGTCATCAAAGCGGGCTCCAAAGTTGATTAATAAATCACTTTCGTATAAAGCCATGTTTGCTGCGTACGTTCCATGCATTCCTCCCATTCCTAAGGAAAGCGGACTGTCAGCAGGGAAGGTGCCAAGGCCAAGCAAGGTAGTAACAACCGGAATATTATGTTTTTCTGCAAAGGCTGTTAACTCCTCGGAAGCCTTTGCGTGTAGGACGCCGGCACCTGACAAAATTACAGGTTTTTGGGCTTTTGCCAGTGAATCTGCCAATTTTTTGATTTGTAGTGGGTTAGGCTTAAATGTTGGCTGATACCCAGGTAAATCAATAGCTGCTTCTTCAACAATTCCAGATATAGCTCCAGACGTTATATCCTTTGGAAGATCGACTAAGACAGGTCCTGGTCTGCCTGTAGAAGCAATATGGAAAGCTTCCTTCACGATTCTTGGTAAATCAGAAATTGATTGCACTTGGTAATTATGTTTCGTGATAGGAGTTGTGATTGCCATAACATCAGCTTCTTGGAAGGCATCTGTTCCGATGACAGAGCGTGCAACCTGCCCAGTGAATACCACGAGCGGTAAGGAATCCATCATGGCGTCTGTAATTCCAGTGACCAAGTTTGTTGCCCCAGGACCTGAAGTCGCAAGGACGACTCCCGGATTTCCTGTAATTCGGGCATAACCTTCTGCAGCATGAATCATACCTTGTTCATGACGGAAAAGAATGTGACCGATTCTGTCCTTTGCCCGATAAATGGCATCATAGATTGGCAGAACGGCACCTCCGGGATAGCCAAAAATAGTTTCAACACCTTCTTTAATCAAAAGATCAATGAGAAGGTCTGCACCTGTTTTGGGTGCGGTACTGGTCTGGAATTCCAGCTTTGCTTCTACTTTCACGTCGTATGTCCCTCCTTATGGGTAATTGAAAATTTAAAAAACTAAGTGTATAACCAAATTCAAAAAATTAAAAAGGCCTTCTTCTCTCCAAATAAACTGCAATCTCAAAAATTAGTTGCAGAATAATCGGGGAGAAAAATGGCCTTCATTTTCTCGGTACCACCCGGATTCACAGCATCCTTACGAATACTGCCTTATGAAGCGTAAAATCAAGCACATACGCTTCGTTTTGGTAACAGGTGCCTAAATTACACCTGGTTAAACTTACTAAGCCGCTGCCATTCAGTTTAACACTCCGGGATGAGACGAGAATAAGTTGTATTACTGGGCTTCCAGCAACCCCAGCTCTCTGGAAATACATGTTCTTATTCCTATGTTCCCGTCATCGATTTTTCGATTATAGATTTTTCAAAGTTTAAAAATTATTTTAGCACCTTGACTTCTTATGAAGGGGAGAGGTACTAACGTTTCCCTTGGATGCTTCAATTATATTTTCATTACTCCGCCGGTATTGGCAGAAGTAACCAGTTTCGCATATTTTGCTAGATAACCAGATTTAATTTTCGGCTCTGGTTTCACCCAATTACGGCGTCTTTCGGCAAGTTCTTCATCATCGACAAGCAGTTCGATGGAGCGATCCACTAAGTCGATTGAAATTTTATCTCCATTTTGCACTAAAGCAATTGGTCCGCCTTCTGCAGCTTCTGGTGAGATATGACCGATGGAGATTCCTCGGCTTGCGCCAGAGAAGCGTCCGTCGGTAATAAGAGCAACTTCTTTGTCTAAGCCGCGACCGGCAATAGCTGAAGTTGGAGCAAGCATTTCCGGCATTCCTGGTCCGCCTTTTGGTCCTTCATAGCGAATCACTACGACGTGGCCAGACTTGACTGTACCATTATTGATATTTTCTTGTGCCTCATCCTGTGAATCAAAAACAATCGCTTCACCCACGAATGTTTTAATAGATGGGTCTACTGCACCCACTTTGATAACACCGCCATCTGGGGCAATATTTCCAAAAAGAATGGACAGACCGCCAACATGGCTGTATGGATTATCCTTCGTACGAATAACTGTATCATTTAGGATTGTTGCATCTTTTACATTTTCTGCTAATTTTTTTCCAGTAATCGTGATGCAATCTTTATTTAATGCGCCATCAACTTTACAAAGCTCATTGAGAATGGCACTGACACCGCCAGCACGTTCAACATCATCCATTGAGTAATTGGAAGCAGGCATTAATTTTGCTAAATATGGGACTTTTTCAGCGATTTTATTAATATCACGTAAGTCGTATTCAATTCCTGCTTCATGTGCGATAGCAAGTGTATGAAGAACTGTATTAGTTGAACCGCCCATTGCCATATCTAACGCAAAAGCATTATCAAATGCTTCTTTTGTCATAATATCACGAGGGCGAATATCTTTTTTAACTAATTCAATTAAATGTTTGGCTGCTTGTTTGATCAGCTCATGTCTTTGATCGGAAGTTGCTACGATTGTTCCATTACCAGGAACGGTCATTCCCAACACTTCCATCAGACAGTTCATAGAGTTTGCAGTGAACATACCAGAACATGAACCGCATGTAGGACATGCATTTTGTTCAATATCAAGCAGCTCCTGCTGTGTCATTGTTCCATTATGGTAGGCGCCTACTCCTTCAAATACAGAAGTAAGGGAAAGCGGCTTGCCGGCAGCACTTACACCAGCTTCCATCGGACCGCCTGAGACAAATACTGATGGGACATTGGTTCTGGCCGCTGCCATTAACATTCCCGGTGTGATTTTGTCACAGTTTGGAATGTAGAATACACCATCGAACCAATGGGCATTAATCACTGTTTCAGCACTGTCTGCGATAATTTCGCGGCTTGGAAGTGAGTAACGCATGCCAATATGACCCATAGCAATTCCATCATCGACGCCAATTGTATTAAATTCGAATGGGATACCACCGGCTTCGCGAATGGCCTCTTTAACAATCTCACCGAAATGATTAAGGTGTTTATGTCCCGGGATTATTTCGATAAACGAGTTACATACACCAATAAATGGCTTTTCTAAATCGCTTGTTTTGATTCCGGTTGCGTATAAAAGACTGCGGTGGGGAGCACGGTCAACCCCTTTTTTAATCATATCGCTGCGCATCAATAAGCGCCTCCTCTTACTTACTACGGTACGGTTTGCTGTTATTGTGGAACAAGCCCATCCGTTTGTTTTAACGCTTTTGCGAACCCTTGATGAACCAATCTTTCCTTTTTATAGGTTTCAAGGAATAAACGCTTTAAATGATTAAACACTCATATTTAAAATAAAAGCCTTGCCTCATCCGTATAATATTCTGGATGTGAAAAGGCGTTGTTCGTATGAGTTCTTTATTAGCGATAATAATACAACCAAATGGTGATGTGGTCAATACAAAAATCAGACAATTCAAATTAGTCAAATATAGTGAATGCGTTTACAATCTTGTCATAATAAGGTTGTAAGGCAAATAAAAAAATTTAGAATTTTTTTATAGCAATTTTTAATAATGCAAATGTAGTGGAAATAATAGAGAAATGTGGATAAAACAGGTGTTAAAGTAGATAGAATTATATGCTAATTAGAAATGTTTATTTATGCACAAAATATTATTTTTATAAATTTGTATTCGGATTTCAAAAAAATATTATTATTTTAGGAAATTGATTTATTCACCGAAAGAATTATTTGTGAATCCAAAAAGAGCGAACGAAGGCTTTTTTTAGTAGAGTATTATAAAATAGAGGGGAGTCCGTTGTTTATCTGCAGCTCCTATTTAATTTGACAGCAGGTTTTGTCTTCGAAATGAAATGCAATTGAAACAAATTTGCACAAAACATTTGCTAAAATGTAAAAATTGAGACTGAAAATGTCAACTATTATCGAATTGTGTAGAGAATAATTATGTCACTTTTCCATATGAATGATAAAGAGTTTGCAATTGGAGGGGGAAAGCAATGACGTTAGAGCAACAATTAATCCAAAAAACATACTATCAAATGTTCATTAATGAGCATGAAAATATGCATCCTATTCGTGTGCTGGGAGAAGTTTTTCAGGAAGAGGCACATAAGGATATGCCGGATCTATCTAACATCCGGTTTGCCCAGGGGGAAGTTTATTTTCATCACAAAGATTATGAGACTGCTATTTTTAAATGGGAAAACATCGCTAATGAACTAGAGCCATGGGCGAAAAAGAATACTGCAGATGCTTACTATGAGTTAGGCATGGCTTCGACTGCGGAGGATATTTACACGGCGATCCATACCGATGATCCAATACTAAATGCGGAGGTAGCCTTGAAATTATTTTCATTGTATATCGACCGCGGTAAGCTTGATGCAGCTGTATCGACCATAAAAAGGACCGTTCAGCAGAACCCAGACTATCCAAATGTTACTGAGATTGCCCGAACATTTTTTGAGGATCGGGGGGATTGGGAAAATGCCGTTGAACTGGCCGTAAATGAAGCAAAGCGGACAGAGTCGCTGCAGTGGTTTGATATTCTCTTAGAATATGTGGAAAAAGGAGTAACCAAAGGTTTTGCTCCAAGCTACTTCTCGCACGCATTGACCATGCTTTTTTATCAAAATCAGAAAAAGTTTGAACAGCTTGTGGGAGCATTGTGGAACAGCTGCAGGCATGAAGACTCCTATTTTACCTGGGTAAATGAAATCAATCATCTGCTTTTAAATCTTGATTTGGAACGCAGCGATGGGTGGGCGTTGCTGTCGAAGCTTCATAAAGAGGCTTATTTTGACTTGATTAACGGTAAATATTTCATTAAACAGCTTCGTGATTATGTTCCGGATTTATTAACGAATTGGCTGCGCTTAGCTGACAAAGATCATGTTGTGATTTCATCGGCGGCCATTTTATCATGGAATGAATTATTTCCAGCAAGCCTCAGTGTATCGATTGTGAAAGAGGCAGAAAACCTCATTAGTACGATTGAAATAGAGTTAAATGAGCTGCAAGAGTGCCTGACACTGTTTGATACCATTATGGATTGGGCTGAAGCTCATGATATGGGTACGAATAGCAGGGTAAAGTGGATGGTAGAGCAGCTGGTTGACTTTGAAACCTATCGCATACTTGTGACGGGCCTTACCGGCAGCGGCAAATCTACTTTTGTGAACAATTTATTTGATGAGGATTTACAAGATAGTCCAACATCTACTATGGTAATGTTTAAAAACGCTGATGAACAGGAAATCACTGAAATTACGGACTTCGAGATTACCAGACTTGAAGAATTTGCCGATTTCCAAGAGCGAATGGATCGAATGCGGAATGCATTAGAATCGATTATAGAATTTAAACAACCAAATGGATTTTTGAAGGATAGCGGTCTGGCGATAATGGATACACCGGGACTAAAGGGGAGCCATCATGATGTATTGGAGGTTTTGAAAAATTTCCATGTGGCGGATACGATCCTGTTTGTCCTTGATGCTAATACACCATTTAGTGAGAAAGAGCGGGCAGCTCTTAAGCAAATTCAGGAACTTGCCCCGGATATTCCGGTTCATTTTTTACTAAGCAAAATGGATACCATTGCAAATGAACACGATGCCATTAGAATTTACCAGGAAGTAAAATCGACCGTTCATACTATGCTGCCGGATGCCAAAATCTTTGCATTCTCTTCACAATATGACCGCCAAACTCAGATTAACGAATTACAGGAGTTTATCCAGTCTATTAAACATACAAGAAATCTTGAGGATAAACGATTGGCGAAGCTTTTATACTATATTCGGACAATGCTTTCAAGCTTTTTACAAAAGAGGATTGATGTTGAAAATCAATTGGTGGAGGCCGTACGCTGGAATGAGGAAATGCATTTGAAACTAAATGGCGCCATTAATCAAATGCATGATACGGTTGCCCATAAAGCAGAGATGCTTGCGAGGTCCTACCGATCCATTAAGGAATCAATGCAGGAGGAGATTGCTTCAGCCGTTCCGAAGATGCTTCAGGAGTGTTCCGAATTAATTAAAGAGGATAGTAATTTCAGCAGAATCCACTTAGAGTTGAATGATGAAATGAACCACAGGCTTCAGGAATTTTTGGAAGAGAAAATGATGCCGAAATATTACCGGGAGCTTCAAGATTGGATTGGGAACTGCACAGAGGAACTTGAGCAGAGTCAGGAATTCCTGAATGAGCTTGCAGATAGTTTTAACAGCATGTATGGGGAAGAGCGATTAACGCTATCGTGCGATTTTAAAGTGCTGGATGACTGGCGCCGTGATACCGACCGGATGACGAACGGCTTCCAGCTGGAAAAAGTAAATATTCTTCTGCGCCGAACCCCGTCACAATTTTTACTGAAAAGTGCCGGAAAACTATTCGGAGCCTTGTCTCAAAATAAGGCCATGCTTCACAATAAATACAAAGCATTTGTGGAAAATGAGGATTACACAGAGGTTGCCGATGATGTCGGACGGCAATTTTTCCAGCCGTTTGAGCTGTTTGAAAAATCGCTCGAGCGTGATGTAAATATGTTTTTCAAAGGTCCATTAGGGGTCTTGAATCATTCTGTGGAAGAAGCCAGTGCAGAAATACAGAAGAATCAAGAGCTGCTGGATCAAATGAATACAAACCCGGAAATGTTCCGGGACCCGCTGACACTATTCGAAGTACGCCTGCGCCAGTTCGAATGGATGACTGTTGCAGGAAAAGGGATGCAAACGATATATTAGGGTTTTGATTATAGGGATGTCCTTTTATGGGACGTCCTTATTTTTTATGTGTGATGGATTTTGGAAAAGGAGTCTAGGTTTATAGTGCGCGAAAATGAGGAATTTTGCGCACTATGGGAGGTTCATAGAGCGTGGAATCGTGGAAAAGGAAAGATTCCTAATTGCATGGTTAGGCTTTATTGTGTTAACCCAATAAGGTATCCCAAAAAACTCATTGCCCAAATGTCCAGTTTCTGGTAGCATATTCATAATCTGCACCTGAAAGGGGGAAAACAAGGTGATACGAGTAACGGGATCGCAGACAGAAGCAAAGGTATTTTCTAACCATCCGCAGGAAACGGCGATTGAACAAATTCAAGAACTTTGCAATCAAGCATTTTTGAAGGATGCAAAAATTAGTATTATGCCAGACTATCATGCTGGGAAAGGCTGTGTTATCGGCACAACCATTCAGTTAAAGGATAAAGTTGTACCAAATCTGGTTGGCGTTGATGTCGGCTGTGGCGTTTTGACGGCAAAATTAAAGGAAAAAAACATTGATTTTAACAAGCTGGATCAGGTCATTCGAACCTACATCCCCAGCGGCCAGGAGATTCATACAGAAGAGACCGTTAAGTTTGTAAAAACTAGTTTTCCAGATGCAGAGGAATTTAAAGCCGCTCATATTTTAAGTCAAAATAAGAGCCGGTCCAGCCTGGGAACGCTTGGCGGAGGCAACCATTTTATTGAGGTCTCAATCGATTCTGATGGCTATTATTATTTAACCATCCATACCGGCAGCCGTTACGTTGGAGCAAGGATTGCGACTTATTATCAAAAACTAGCAATCTCAAACCATCGCAAGCATGATTTAACAGAAATAATTGCCCAATTAAAAACGGAAGGCCGGCATAAGGAAATACAAGCTATTATTGAAAGTCATAAGGAAAAAAATCCGGTAATTCCTAATGATTTAGCTTATTTAGAAGGAACGGATTTCCAGGATTATATTCATGACATGAAACTTGCCCAGGCATTTGCAAAATCAAATCGCGAGGAAATTGTCAGGGCAATATCGGAAAATATGAATTTTGACATTGTGGACCAATTTGATACGGTTCACAATTATATAGATACGGATAATTTGATTTTACGGAAAGGTGCGGTTTCCGCGCAAAAAGGTGAACGCCTGATCATTCCGATTAACATGAGAGACGGTTCGATTTTGGCGGTGGGAAAAGGGAATGAAGAGTGGAACTATTCTGCGCCGCATGGGGCCGGCCGTGTCTTAAGCCGGACGAAGGCAATGAAAACCTTGAATATGGAGGATTTCCATAACACCATGAAAGGAATCTGGACGACATCCGTTTCTGAGGAGACGCTTGATGAAGCGCCAATGGCCTACAAGCCGATGAATGAAATTCTAGAAAAAGTCGGGGAAACAGTCGAAATTGAAAGCTTCATTACACCTGTTTATAACTTTAAGGCCAGTGATAAACCAATCAGATATCGTAAGTAAGGCAGCGCTTCAAGTGCTGCCTTACTTTTAAAAGAAACGGAGCGGTTGAAATGAAAATCGAACAAATCAATAGCAATTTACCAACATTGGAAACGGAACGTCTTATTCTGCGAAAAATTACTTTAGGGGACGTTGATGATCTGTATGAATATTGTTCCAATGAAGAAGTATCCAAATATGTAACTTGGGATAAGCATAAGTGGCCCTCCGACACGAAGAAATTTGTCAATTTTGTCTTGCAACAATATGAAAATAAGAAGGTTGCTCCTTGGGGCATTGAATATAAAGAAACCGGCAAGCTCCTTGGGACAATAGATTTTGTCTGGTGGCGTCCAGAGCATAATAGTGCTGAAATCGGCTATTGTTTGGCCAAGGATTACTGGGGACGAGGAATCACCTCAGAAGCAGCAAAGGAACTAATAAAATTTGGCTTTGAAAAAATGGATTTAATTCGTATTCAGGCAAGGTGTTTTACAGAAAACATTGGCTCTCAAAGAGTAATGGAAAAGGCAGGTATGTCTTTTGAAGGAATCAACCGCAAGGCAATGTTTATCAAAGGCAAGCACCGTGATTTAAAAATATATTCAATCTTGAAAGAGGAATTTTAAAGGTGTCAGGCACCATGTGAAAATTTCACATGGTGGAACTGACACCAAAATGTTTTTACTTAATACCCTTTAGAATAATCAACAAGGTTAATTGAAGGGGTGCCCTCGGAGAGATAATCCTTTAAGTTTGGTATTAAGATATTTTCAACTACTCGTTGGTTATAGTGTTCCGTGGAGCCTGCAGTATGTGGTGTAATAATGACGTTATCCATTTTCCATAGCGGACTATCCGTACTTAACGGCTCTGTTTCAAATACGTCCAATCCGGCACCTGCAATTGTGCCTTCCTGCAACGCATGTACTAATTGGTCTTCCGCCACAATCTGGCCGCGGCCGATATTAATAAAAAAGGCAGAATGCTTCATTTGTTTAAATTGCGCAGCGCCAAATAATTGATGGGTTTCCTTTGTATACGGCAGCGTGACGACAACATAATCACACTGCGGCAGCACAAGATGCAGCTGGTCAGTTGTATACATTTCATCAACAAATTCAGCAGGTTTTCCAGAGTTTCTAACTCCAAGCACCTTCATTCCGAATGCTTTGGCAATTTTAGCGGTTTCGCTGCCGATAGCCCCTATTCCCATAATTCCAATCGTTTTTTTGTGGATCTCCAGTTTCATATTGGCATGATGCCAGATTTGTGCTTGCTGGTTTTTAACATATGTATGGATTTTACGGGTTAAACCCAGCATCAAAGCGAAGATGGTCTCAGATATCGGATAAGAATGGACGCCATTGGCACTGGTTAAACTAATATTTCGTGCAGCTAATTTTTCAAGCGGCATGGAGTCGACACCTGCGCTCCAGGTTTGCAGCCACTTCAGGTTTGACTTTGAACCTAGGCAATATTCATCTAGTCCCTTTTTCCAGCCGGCAATGATTTCGGCATCCTTTACTTCTTCTTGCCACACTTCTTTTTCTTTAGAAGCAATCAGTTCCCAGTCAGGAATAATCGCTTTTACTTGATTAAGCAGATCTAGTTCTAGGTTATGGGTGATGACTAATTTTCTTTTTTTCATCCAATGTAACCCCCGTTTAGACATGTTTGTTTAATTCAATAATACCGGATTTAGTCCTAAAAAAATAATAATTGCATTCCAGTTTTCGGAATTTTTATTTTTCTAAATGATGTGCTATTATTTAGAGCAACTAAATAAAATGAATGTTAGCAATATATAGAAAAGGCGGGAATTGTTTGAAAGAACGTTTGTGGACAAAATCATTTATTATGCTGATGGCGGGGAACCTTTTTGTATTTATGTCGTTTCAAATGTTGATTCCAATCCTGCCTCCATATATCAAATCACTTGGGGCGTCGGGGATTGAAATCGGATTGGTGACGGCGCTATTTTCGATTGGAGCGGTGCTCAGCAGACCGTTTATCGGATTTATGCTTGAGTATCGGCCAAGAAAGGCACTTGTTATAATTGGGGCGTTAATGCTCCTAGCTATTACCGTTCTCTACCCGATTTCGCAGGTCATTGTCATCTTTCTTCTTTTCCGTTTCCTGCATGGGCTGGCATGGGGATGGTCGACAACGGTAAATGGAACGGCGGCAGCAGATGCGATTCCCAATTCGCGTCTTGGAGAAGGGATGGGATATTACGGACTATCGGTCACCATTGGAATGGTCATTGCCCCGAGTCTAGGAATCTTTTTATTTAATGTCACATCCTTTAAAAATCTCATTTTTATCTCTTCCATACTCGGGATTATTGCTATTGTCCTTCTACTATTTGTCCGCTATCAAACACCGGAATCGGTACTGCAGACACGTAGGGAAGAGCTGACATTTTCTTATTTCGGATCTTCAGTAGATAAAACGAGCTGGTTTCCCGCTTTCATTACCTTACTCGTCAGCCTTGGCTATGGTGCAATTACCACGTTTATTGTGATATTTGGACAGGAACGCGGCATTAGTCAAATTTTTCTTTTTTATATACTTAATGCTATTATGTCGTCTATTTCCAGACCGTTTGCTGGAAAATGGTTTGATGAAAAGGGACCAAGAGGACTCGTGCTGTTATGTACGTTTATTACGTTCGCGGGGATGTGGGTACTCTCCTTTGCCAATTCTAATTTCTTAATTGCTGTTGCAGGAGCCTTGTTTGGAGTGGGTTTCGGTTGTTTAATTCCGACCTTGCAATCTTGGGCTCTAGTAATCACACCTGCAAATCGCCGCGGTGTGGTCAATGGGATGATTTTCTCCTCGATTGATTTAGGAATCGGACTGAGCGGGTTAATTTTTGGCTTAATTGCAGAATTTGTGGGAACGGCATCGCTCTTTAGAATCGGCAGTCTTTTTTTAATTGTAGCGATCATTATGGTTGTTTTATCTGAAAAAAAGAAGCAGCAGTCAGCTACGGAAAGAGTTGTTTCTTAAATAAGATATTAGAATATTACAAATTGGGAAGGATATTACCTTTCCTTTTTTTTATTTAAGGAGAAAATTTTCAGAAAATTTTGTTACAATAAAGTTAAATAAATTTATTCATAACGTACACTGATATAAGCCTTGCTGCCAATTAAAATAGTAAACGCTTACAGAGGGAAGAGAGGTTGATAGAATTGAAACATCCATACCTAAACGAAGACCATGAAATTTTTCGCCAAGCGCTAAGAAAGTTTTTGGAAAAAGAAGCATATCCCTTTTATGAACAATGGGAAGAAGACCGAATGATTCCACGCTCTTTTTGGACAAAAATGGGTGAACAGGGCTTTCTCTGTCCGGATATTGATGAGAAATATGGCGGCAGCGGTGTCGATTGGGGCTTCGCCGTTGTGATCAATGAGGAACTAGAGCGGGTTGGTACCAGTTTAATTGGAATTGGGCTTCATAATGATATCGTTGTTCCTTATATCACCACATTCGGAACCGAAGAACAAAAACAACGCTGGCTTCCGAAATGTGTCACCGGCGAAATCATTACCGCTATTGCCATGACAGAACCAGGAACGGGCTCTGACCTGGCTAATATTAAAACAACCGCTAAACTCGACGGTGACCACTATATAGTGAATGGCCAGAAAACATTTATCACTAACGGAATTCAATCCGATCTTGTGGTTGTCGCAGTAAAAACAGACACACAAGCAGTGCCGAAGCATAAAGGTGTCAGCCTGCTGGTAATTGAACGAGGGACCCCTGGTTTTTCAAGAGGCAGAAAGCTTAATAAGGTGGGGCTTCATTCGCAGGATACTGCTGAATTGATTTTTGAAGACGTCGTGTGACGAAAGAGAATCTTTTAGGAGAAGAAGGCAAGGGATTCCTTTATTTAATGGAAAAGCTTCAGCAGGAGCGTCTGCTTGTGGCTATCGGAGCACAAACTGCATCGGAAGTCATGCTTGAAATGACGATTGAATATGTCAAAAGCCGGGAAGCGTTCGGAAAGTCAATCAGTCAGTTCCAAAATACGCAGTTTAAAATCGTTGAAATGGCCACTGACATTCAAATGGGCCGCACCTTTTTGGATCAGTTGATTGCGGAGCATATTGAAGGGAAAAACGTGGTAACGAAAGTGTCAATGGCGAAATGGAGGCTTACGGAGAATGCCAGGAAAATTGCTACAGAATGCATGCAGCTCCACGGCGGTTACGGTTATATGGAAGAATACGAGATTGCTAGACGCTTCCGTGACATACAGGTTGGAGCCATTTACGCTGGTACAAATGAAATTATGAAAACGATCATTGCCAAGAATTTAGGCTTATAGAGAGTGAGGTATTAGTATGCGTGAAGTCGTTATTGTTGAAGGTGTCCGCACCCCGGTTGGCAGGAAAAATGGAGTACTGAAGGACATCCGTCCAGATGACCTGGCTGCTCTTACGTTAAAAGAGCTGGTCAATCGAGCCGGGATTAGCCCAGCTATTGTGGATGACGTTGTTTTAGGCTGCGTTACGCAGTCAGGAGAACAGGCTGGAGATATTGCCAGGGTGGCTGCGTTAAATGCCGGGTTCCCGATTGAGGTGCCTGGCACCACGATTGACCGCCAGTGCGGCTCGAGCCAGCAAGCGGTACATTTTGCCGCCCAAGCCATCCTTTCTGGAGATATGGATATCGTCATAGCCGGCGGTGTGGAGAGCATGAGCCGTGTACCAATGGGCTCCAACTATCAAGGAGCAGACCCGTTTAGCCAAAATTTAAGAAGCAGGTATGAAATGATTCATCAAGGATTGTCAGCGGAGCGGATAGCCGAGAAATATGGTTTTACCCGCGAGGAACTCGATCGTTTTTCGCTTGAAAGCCATCAAAAGGCATTGAATGCACAGGAAGAGGGCTATTTTACGAGAGAAATTTTCCCGTTAGAAGTGACGCTTCCGGACGGCACAACCATGATCGTTAAAGAGGATTCGGGCCCGAGAAGAGATACTTCTATGGAAAGATTAGCGGGTCTTAAACCATCTTTTAAGGAGGATGGGGTTATACATGCTGGGAATTCGAGCCAGATTAGTGATGGTGCTGCGGCACTTTTGCTTATGTCCCGCGAAAAAGCGGAAGAGCTTGGTCTGAAGCCGAGATTCCGTGTTCATACACGTGTCGTTGTCGGCTCTGATCCTACTCTAATGTTGACGGGACCGATTCCGGCAACACAAAAGGCATTAGAAAAATCAGCTCTATCCATTGATGATATTGATGTTTTTGAAGTTAACGAAGCATTTGCTCCTGTACCGCTCGCCTGGTTAAAAGAAACGGGTGCAAATCCGGCAAAGCTAAATCCAAACGGCGGCGCAATTGCTCTAGGCCACCCGCTTGGAGGCAGCGGTGCCCGGCTAATGGTGACAATGATGCATGAGCTGGAGCGTATCGGCGGGCGTTACGGTTTGCAAACAATGTGTGAAGGTCACGGCATGGCGAATGCTACGATTATTGAGAGGGTTTTTTAGGCTGAGTTGTAGCCGGAATTTGGATTCGCCGATAAACTTGGTAAATTCGCCGATAAACTAGCTGGATTCGCCGATAAAACTTCCAGATTCGCCGATAAAATTTTTCAAAACCATTTTGAAGTTCTTTGAAACAACAATTAGGAGGCGATTGCAATGACAACAACCATTGGAACTATCTTTGACTTAACGGTAAAAAAGTATCCAAACAAAGAGGCCCTTTATGATGTTCGAAGAAATGTCCGCTATACGTACAAGGAGTGGGACGAACAGGTTAACCGACTTGCCAACGCCCTTCAAAAGGAAGGGGTTCATAAAGGAGATAGAGTTTCGACGTTCATGTTCAATACCGAAGAATTAGGAACTGCCTTTTTTGCTTGTGCCAAAATGGGTGCCGTGTTTAATCCGATTAATTTCCGCCTTACTTCAGAGGAAGTGGCCTTTATTTTATCCGATGCCGCTCCTAAGGTTGTTATTTTTGAAAAAGCATTAGAGCCTGTCATCTCTGCCATCGCCAGCCGTTTCAAACACTGCTCTTTCTGGTTTATTGATACAGAAACACCTGCCTACGCTGCCAGCTATAAAGAAAAGGTCGCTGCAGCATCGACTGAAGAAATCCAAATTGACGTCCATGAAAATGATCTATATGCCTTTATTTATACAAGCGGGACAACAGGAAGGCCAAAAGGTGTCATGCACAGCCACCGTAATATGGTCGATCAAAGTGTGCTGTGTATTGCCTCCCAAAAACTCGAAAAAGAAGATGTCGGCCTTGTGACCGCCCCAATGTTCCATTGTGCCGAGCTGCACTGTGCCTTCCTGCCAAGAATCAACGCAGGTGCGAAAAATGTGATCCTTCACCAATTTAATCCGAAAGCTATTCTATCATTAATAGAAAAAGAAAAGATAACGAAGTTCTTCGCTGCACCGACGATGTGGAATATGCTCTTGCAGGAAGATTTAAGCGGATACGACTTATCCAGTTTGAAGCTTGGGTTATACGGAGCAGCTCCAATGGCGCCGTCTCTCGTTAATGCCCTTCATGACCGCCTAGGCATTTCTTTGGTTCAAGCATATGGGATGACTGAAATGGGCCCGGCCATTACCTTCCTATCAGAAGGAGACCAGCTTAGAAAAGCAGGATCTGCCGGGCAGGCCGCTATTAATCACGATATTCGCGTTGTCCGAACAAGGGATGATGGACCATCTAATCCTGATGATGTCGTTCCAGCTGGGGAAACTGGAGAGATTATTGTCAAAGGACCTTGCATGATGCTTGGCTATTACAATCGTGAAGAAGCGACTGAAAATGCAATGTATAAGGGCTGGTATCATTCAGGAGATATAGGTTATCTCGATGATGAAGGCTACCTTTATGTTAATGACCGTGTCGATGACATGATTATCAGCGGCGGTGAAAACATTTACCCAAGAGAAGTGGAGGATTTACTGCACAGTCATCCTGGAGTACTCGACGTTGCCATTGTCGGCCAGCCGGATGACCGCTGGGGAGAAACTGTAACTGCTTTTGTTGTAAAAAAAGATTTAAATATGACAGAACAGGAATTAGATGCATTCTGTAAAAATAGTGCAAGCCTTGCTAATTACAAGCGTCCACGTAAGTATATTTTTTGTGATGCTTTACCGCGTAACGCCAGCGGTAAAATCCAGAAGTTTGTACTACGAAAGCAGCTTGAAGAGCTTTTTACTAAAGAGTCATAAAAAGGGTATCAAATCCTATTGTTTATATGAATACAAAAAGTTCGCCTGAAATTTAGGCGAACTTTTTGTATGAAAATATTTGTTCGAAATTAAATTCGTCAAATGATTCAAATCTAAAGGTTTTTTCGGGGAATCTCAAAAAAGATGTGACCTGATTTGGGACTACGATGCATTTCATACCTGCATTAATAGCGGCATAGGCCCCATTAACCGAATCTTCAATGGCAATGGCTTGTTGAGGTTCAACCTTTAATTCCTCTAATGCTCTTACGTACAGGGCAGGATTAGGTTTAACCTTTTCAACATCTTCACATGTTTTGGTAACAAAGAAGTAGTCCCACAGTTCGAATTGGCGCAAAAATCCTTCCACCCACTCCCTGGATGAACTGGATGCAAGCCCAATTAAATAGCCAAGTTCCTTTGCCTCGGCCAATTTTCTCTTTACACCTGGACGAATGGATAGAGTGCTTCTTTTTTCTAAAAATAGCTCATTTGCTAATTTGTTTATGTTCTGTGGTTCAATTTTCATTCCGGTTGTTAGTTCGATGTATTGGTAAAACCCTTCATCTGTCGTGCCAATACTTTTGGCAAATTCCTCAAGAGGTAGGTCTATATGGTAATTTTCTTTAAGTAGATCCTTATATACATGGAACCAAGTTGTTTCTGTATCTATAATGGTCCCGTCAAAATCAAAAATCACAGCTTTTTTCATTTGTACCTCCGTTTTTTCAATGTAATAAATATAGTATTATATTCATTTAAGTAGTTTTATATTACATAATAAAATGATAAACTCATAGTATATACTGGAAAATCTTTGAAAAAAACAGGAGGCGCATTTGATGAGTAACTTTGGTTTGTTTCCGATAATACCGCTAATACTTTATCTATTTATTTTTGGATTAGTGATCTTTTTTATTGTCCGTGCGATACGATTTATGAATGAAAAAACAAGGTTGGATTATGAGCGGAATCAGAAGCTGGAGAATTTGATAAAGGCAATCCAGGATAATAAAGGGAGTGAAAATTAGTCAATTAATTGGGAGTTGCTGATGCGGCTACTTTTTGTGTTTAGTCCCCAGCTAATAATCTCTTTTTTATAAAGAGTAAGGATGGCAAGAAACTTAACTAGAGTGGAGTAAATTAGCCGATGAAAAATGGGAAAGAGATTAAAATCTTTCCCATTTGCACATTATTTACTCTATTACCCCATCAGGATAATTTTTAACGTAATGTTTATCACCTAGATGTTTAAAATCTTCGATGGTTTTTTGTAATTCCAAGATAAGAATACTTTTGATGTTATTCATACTTTCGTAAAAGACATGTTCTTGTTTTCCATTCGGGCTGATCCCGGCAAGAGAGTTCGATGCCGTGATACGTCGATGCTCGTCGGCCAGTTTATCAATTGCATCCATAACATGCTGCGTGTATTTTGCTATGTCTTTGTGCTCCGTTTTTAATTGGTCTTGAAGGTTTTTAAGTTGATCCTCCAATTTTGTCCCCCATTTCTTGTCATAATTAATAAACATTTTTCCCTTAATTACTCTTATTATTTATGTAAGATATTTAATTCAATTGGTGTCTAATATAGGTGGTGTTTTGTAGAAAGTTTTTTTGTTAAAATAAATCATTTGTTGGAGGGGCTTTAATGAAAAATAAACTGATATTTTTCGTATATTTTCTACTGCTTATTGTAGCTGGCTGCCAAATGTTAGATTCAAAGACACTTACTCAGTTTTATGAAAAAGAGCTGAACAGTGTTTCTAAAATCATCATAGTTGACGGAAACACAGGTTATAGGAAAACAATAACAGACAAAGAACTGATAGATGATTTTCTTAATAAAATTAAGGATATCAAATTCATTCCTGATGAAAATCAAGAACAAAGAGATGGGTTTAATTATTCAATTACTTTATTTGATGAAGAAAAAGAAACTTTTCAGTTTGGACTTACTCAAGTAAATGATACCTACTACCATACAGAACACGAAATATACCCGATTGTAGACCAATTTTATAAAAATAATCTAAGAGAAAAATAACCAAAAAGGACANNTGTCCTTTTTGGTTATTTTTCAATTTCGTCAAATGTTTTCATTATCGTCTTGGCTAAAATCTCGATTCCACTCAGCATAGCATCATGGTTAAAGCACATTTTGGGATGATGGAGCCCCGGAACTAAGTCACAGCCTAACCCAAGCATTGTTGCTTTTATCGTTGGTCTCTTTAATGTGTAAAAGTGAAAGTCCTCGCCCCCGCTGGACATATATGGCATCATGTGCTGTTCTGAACCTAAAGTCTCGATAATTGCCTCTTGCATAATGGCTTGAGCATCGGGGCTGATTTCCGCAGCCGCTATTTCGGCACCGACTTGCAGGTTAATTTTCGCCTCGTAAAGAGAAGCTATACACTCTATAATTTTCTCAACCTGATTGGATAATTGATGCATGATCTCGTTGCTTTGTGCCCGAAGATCTAAAGAAAAGGATGCACGACCGGGAATAATATTGCTGCTTTCACCACCGGCGTGAAATGCTGTCATTTTTACCGAGTAAGGAATCATCGGGTTAAGATGAATTTTACTAAGTTCATTTACAATGGCTGCACCAACCTCGATAGCATTTTGGCCTTGATGAGGTCTTGCTCCATGAGCATCGGTACCGATAATTTCTCCACTGAAAAATTTTGCTGCACCGTTAATAATCCCCGATGAAGCCTTGCCGAACGGGACCTCTTCCATAGGGCGGAGGTGTACCCCATACAAATAATCAATATCGTCGACCACACCTTTTTCTATTAGCTTTAACGCTCCGGTCCCTTTTTCCTCAGCGGGCTGAAAAATGAATTTTATTTTCCCTGGCGGCTGATAATTCAGCCTCTTTAGCAGTAATAATGTTCCGAAAACCATGGTCATGTGTGAATCGTGACCACAGGAGTGGTTTGCTTGAAAGGTCCCATCTACTTCCTGCCATAGGGCATCGATATCCGTTCGCAGACCCACACAGGTCTCACCAGAACCAATCTCCGCAATAAAACCTGTACAATCAGCGAAGGTAGTAATTTTGACTCCAAGTTCTTCTACTAAACTCTTCAAAAATTCAGTTGTGTTATATTCTTTCCAGCTAATTTCCGGGTGTGCGTGTAAATGCTGAAAGATTCGAAAAAGCTCTGATTTTAATTCTTCTATATGTGTTTTCATAGTAGACCTCCAATAGAATTGTGAATTAATAGGTTGTTTCGGGTGAAATAATCCATTGTAGTAGGGTAATAGTATTACAGATTAAAGTGGATTATATCAAAAAAATCTAAAAAATAAAATAAATAGGTTGTTATAGGTTGAAATATGTTTTATAATAATTTAAAATTATCAAAACAATTAAAAAAGGGGCAGAGAAAATGAACTCTACTAAACTAGTAAATGTCACCAGAGGCAATTTAATTGAGAGCTCCCATAAAGGCCATATTGCTGTAGTAGATGCAAAGGGACAATTACTTTACTACGCAGGTGATCCGAATGCTGTGATTTTCGCTCGTTCCTCAATGAAACCAATTCAGGCAATTCCGGTAGTGGAGACAGGAGCTGCTGATCATTATGAGTTCAGTGATGCTGACCTATCTATTTGCTGTGCTTCCCATAATGGGGAAAATATGCACACGGATCGTGTTGTCTCCATGTTATCTAGGGCTGGGATGGAGGACGTGTGTTTAAAATGCGGAACGCATATTCCGCGATGGCAGGATACATATAAGGAGCTAATTCTTGCGGGGAAAGATGTAACACCGCTATACAATAACTGTTCTGGAAAGCACTCCGGAATGCTGGTAACGGCCAAACATATGAACGAACCGCTTGAAAATTATTATGATTTAGACCATCCAGTACAACAAAGAATTTTAGCAGCCGTCAGTGAGATGACCGAATATCCAAAGGAAGAAATTGAGATTGGTATAGACGGATGCGGTGTGCCAGTTCATGGTCTGCCGCTTGAGCGTTTAGCATACGGATATGCAAGAATGGCTCAGCCAGACGGACTTCCGGAAACCCGCCAAAGTGCGATTAAGCAAATTACAAAGGCAATGGTAACTGCACCGGAGATGGTTGGAGGAACTGAGCGTTTCTGTACTGATTTTATGAGAGTTGGACAAGGCAGGTTCATCGGTAAGGCAGGAGCAGAAGGTGTTTATTGTGTCGGTGATCTTGAAACAGGTATTGGGATTGCCATCAAGATTGAAGATGGAAATGCCCGAGCTGCTTATCCGGCAACGATGGAAGTGTTAAAGCAGCTCCAACTAGTAACCGATCAGCAAATAGAAGAATTAATAAAGTATTACCGTCCTAAGCTACGTAATGCCAGAAATGAAGAAATTGGCGAACTAATTGCAGATTTCCAGCTACACAGTGCACCAGCACTTAAAAATTAATGATAAATAAAAGGAGGAATATAATTTGAAAAAGCGTTATCTTCAAGTAATTATTGCCGCTTTTCTATTATGCAGCTTGTTTTTAATTGGATGCAGCAATTCAAACAATACGTCTGGTGATTCGAAGGACAGCAAGAAAAATATTGAACCTGCAAAAACACAGCCGCTGGCTAAAAAGGATGGGAAAGATGTTACAATTTCCGTTGCTGATAACTTTATCAGTATGGACCCTCATGATACAAATGATACACTGTCTTATTCTGCACAAAAAACCATGCTAGAAGGTTTGGTTGGATTTGATAAGGATATGAAGGTTATTCCTGTTCTTGCAGAAAGCTTTACAGCAAGTGATGATGCAAAAGAATTTACCTTTAAGCTCCGCAAAGGAATCAAGTTCCATGATGGAACACCATTTAATGCAGAAGCGGTTAAAGCCAATATTGACCGTTTAGCAAATCCGGATAACAACTTAAAGCGTCACAGTTTATTTGCACTTGTAAAAGAAACCGAAGCTGTCGATGAATTTACAGTGAAAGTAGTTTTAAGTGAACCGTTTGGAGCGATGATAAACAACTTTGCTCACCCAGCGGCAATGATGCTTAGTCCTAAGGCATTAGAAACGTATGGCAAGGAAGTATCCCAGCATCCAGTTGGAACAGGTCCATTTAAGTTTGCTGAATGGGATCACAGCGACCATTTAAAAGTTGTAAAAAATGAGGACTACTGGAAAAAAGGATATCCTAAAGTTGACTCCATTACATTCAAGCCAACACCGGAAAATGGCGCACGTGTAGCGATGCTGCAAACGGGTGAAGCTGATTTTATTTACCCGGTGCCGACGGAGCAAGCAGAAAGCCTTAACGGTAAAGATGGTATCGTGGTTGAAAACAACCAATCTATCGTAGTTCGTTATTTATCGATGAATACCTTAAAGAAACCATACAGCGACCCTCGTGTCCGCCAAGCAATTAACTATGCGATCAATAAGGAGGCATTTGTTAAAGTCGTTATGAACGGCTTCGCAACTCCGCTTGACTCTGTTATTGCGCCAAACGTACAGTTCTATTCCAAACAGGAGCAGTATAAGTTTAATATTGAAAAAGCAAAAGAATTATTGAAGGAAGCTGGCTATGCCGATGGCTTCAATGCAAAATTATGGGGAAGTAACAATACTCAAACAGGTAAGGGCATGGAATTTATTCAGCAGCAGCTGGCACAAGTTGGTATAAAGGTTGAGATTGTACCGATGGAATCTGGAACAATGGCCGATAAAATTTGGTCTGTTGAAGATCCAAATAAAGCAGAAATTGAATTGTATTATGGAGGCTGGTCACCATCTACAGGTGATGCTGACTGGGGTGTTCGTCCGCTGTTAGGCGGCAAGGATGCATTCCCGCCAAAATCCTATAATACTGCATACTACAATAATGACGAGGTAAACCAAGCAATAAAAGATGCACTTGCAACAGCTGACCTAGAAAAACGTAATGCAGCATATGAAAAAGTTCAAGCTCTCATTTGGAAAGATGCACCATGGGCCTTCTTATCGGTAGATGACACCATGGCTGGAAAGAAAAACTATCTTGAAGGTATTTATCTGCTTCCAGATGGTGCATTAAGTACTGAAAATATTGAAATCAAACAATAATTTTAGGTTGAGCGCTATAGTCAAATATAGCGCTCATCTATTATCGGTAAAGGAGGAATCCATTTGTTACGTTACTTTTTAAATAGATTAATTGGAATCATACCTATTCTATTTTTTGTTTCGATTTTTATTTTTCTATTTGTTCATATGATTCCAGGAGATCCGGCAAGATTAGTTGCAGGACAGGATGCCAGCCTCGCAGATGTAAAAGCTGTCGAGAGAGAACTCGGATTAGACAAGCCCTTAACAACTCAATACGTTCATTTTGTAACAAATATTATTCAGGGGGATTTAGGGGTCTCCTTAAAAACAAAACGTCCCGTATTTGACGAAATTGCTAAGCGCTTCATGCCTACTTTTTGGCTGACAGTGTGGAGTATGGGATGGGCCGTAATATTTGGATTATTGATAGGTGTTATCTCCGCAACAAAACGAAATAAATGGCAGGATTATGTGGGGATGTTTGGTGCTGTTTCGGGAATTTCTCTTCCGTCTTTTTGGCTTGGATTGATGTTAATTCAATTATTCTCAGTAAATTTAGGTTGGCTTCCTACTGGCGGTTTGGATTCATGGAAGAGTTATATCCTGCCATCGATCACACTAGGGGCCGGGGTTGCCGCTGTCATTGCCAGATTCTCTCGCTCCTCTTTAATGGATGTACTCAAGGAGGATTATATTCGTACAGGAAGGGCTAAAGGATTAAAAGAAAATAAAGTTGTATGGGGTCATGCTCTAAAGAATTCGATGATTCCTGTTGTCACGATGACAGGATTACAGTTTGGCTTCCTGCTGGGCGGTTCGATTGTCATCGAAACAGTATTTAGCTGGCCTGGGCTAGGGAGATTATTGATTGATTCTGTGGCCTTCCGTGATTACCCGGTAATTCAAGCGGAAATGCTATTGTTTGCCTTGGAATTCATCTTAATTAATTTAATTGTCGATCTATTATATGGCGTTTTAAATCCGCAAATCCGTTACGATTAACGGGTGATTAGAAGGAGGAATGTGTAATGGCGGAATTGAAAGTGAATGAAGCGATTCAACAACCAGTTTCTCAACCGGTTAATATAAAAAAGAACACACCGATTACGGAATTTTGGCGCAAGTTCAAAAGGCAAAAATTGGCATTGGGCGCTGGAGTTTTTGTTGTTCTTTTGTTTATTTTGGGAATCATTGGGCCATTTATTGCTCCATATGGTGCTGCTGAATTTGATTATGACCATATACTCGAAGGTCCTTCAGCACAGCATTGGGCTGGTACAGATGCATATGGCCGCGATATATTCAGCCGGATTATTATTGGAACAAGAATTTCATTATTTATCAGTATATTATCTGTTTTGTTGGGTGCTGTAGGAGGTACCGTTCTAGGGCTTATTAGCGGATATTATGGCAAGTGGATTGATAATCTGATTATGCGTTTTTGCGATATTCTCTTTGCGTTTCCAGGGATTTTATTGGCAATCGGCATTATTGCTATTCTCGGACCAGGTTTAGGAAATGTGGTTATTGCCATTTCTATTTTCAGTGTTCCTATGTTTGCACGAATTGTAAGAAGCAGCACTTTAGCTGTTAAATCAACCGTTTACGTGGAAGCAACCAGGTCAATTGGTGCAAAGCCTAGGAGAATCATTTGGAAGCATATTTTCCCGGGCACAGTCTCCGCGATTATTGTGAACTTTACGATGCGTCTTGGGACAGCGATTTTAACAGCGGCATCTTTAAGCTTCCTTGGACTTGGAGCCCAGCCGCCATCTCCGGAATGGGGAGCGATGTTAAGTGGAGGCAGGGACTATTTAAATACCGCCCCTCATGTAACGTTCTTTCCAGGACTTGCAATCTTTTTGACGGTACTGGCATTTAACCTTTTCGGTGACGGACTTAGGGATGCACTTGATCCAAAAATTAAAGATTAACCATCAGAAAGGAGTACGGTGATGGCGGAGAAATTACTTGAAATAAAGAATCTGCAAACACATTTTAAAAGTGACCGCGGGGTTGTGAAGGCTGTTGATGATGTAACGATAACTGTTAATAAAGGAGAAACAGTTGGTGTCGTTGGGGAATCCGGCTGCGGAAAAAGCGTAACCTCCTTATCCGTAATGCGTTTATTAAAAGATACACCTGGGAAAATAGTCGGCGGCACGATTGAATTTGAAGGAAAGGACCTTGCTCACCTTTCTGAAAAAGAAATGCGGCTGATCAGAGGAAATGACATTGCGATGATTTTTCAGGAGCCAATGACTTCATTAAACCCTGTTTATAAAATTGGCAGACAGATTGAAGAGGCTGTCATGCTGCACTTAAAATATGATAAAAAGCAAGCACGAGAGCATGCGATTAAAATGCTTAAGCTAGTTGGGATTCCAAGAGCTGAAGAAATAGTAGATGAATTCCCGTATCAGCTGTCCGGTGGAATGCGCCAGCGTGTAATGATTGCGATGGCGATGGCCTGTAATCCAAAGCTGTTAATTGCCGATGAGCCGACAACCGCCTTAGATGTAACGATTCAGGCACAAATCCTAGATCTGATGAGAAACTTAAGCAAAGAACGCGGCACTTCGATTATGATGATTACCCATGATTTAGGTGTTGTGGCGGAAATGTGTGACCGGGTTGTTGTTATGTACGCGGGTAAAGTGGTCGAGGAAGCGGATGTTTTTACCATCTTCGAAAACCCCAAGCATCCTTATACAGAAGGATTGCTTAATTCCGTTCCAAAGCTTGGTCAAAAAATCAAACGGTTAGAGTCGATTCCGGGGAATGTTCCGACACCGGGAAATATGCCGCAGGGCTGCAAATTTGCTCCGCGCTGCGGTAAGGTAATGGACATTTGCACAAAGCAGGATCCCGAACTAAAAATGATAGATAAAGATCATACATGCAGGTGCTGGCTGTATCAGGAAAGCGGAGTATTGGAGGTATAAGACTATGGAAACTCCTTTAGTTGAAGTAAAAAACTTAAAAAAATATTTTCCTAAAAAGAAGGGTTTACTAGGCGGGAATAAATCATATGTGAAGGCCGTAGACGATGTTTCTTTTACAATCCGTAAAGGGGAAACGCTTGGACTTGTTGGTGAAAGCGGCTGTGGAAAGTCTACGACTGGAAGAATGTTGATGAAATTGCTCGACCCGACAGAAGGGCAGATTCTATTTGAAGGACAGGACATTACCGGCCTATCGGATAATCAAATTAGGACTATACGAAAAGAATTTCAAATGGTTTTCCAAGATCCATATGCTTCATTAAATCCTAGGATGAAGGTCGGGGAGATTATCGAGGAGCCTTTAATCGTTCATGGATACCCAAAAGAAAAGAGACAGGAACGTGTGCTTCATTTATTAGAAGTGGTTGGTTTAAGTGCCTATCATGCCGATCGATATCCTCACGAATTCAGCGGTGGCCAGCGTCAAAGAGTAGGAATTGCACGTGCGCTTGCCGTAAACCCGAAACTGATTATTGCCGATGAGCCCGTTTCGGCGTTGGATGTGTCGATCCAATCGCAAATCCTAAATCTTTTAAAGGATCTTCAGGAGGAATTTGAATTAACCTATTTATTTATTGCTCACGATTTAAGTGTTGTGGAACATATTAGTGACCGCGTAGGAGTCATGTATTTAGGAAAAATTGTCGAGTTAACGGATAAAGAGACATTATACAAGGAACCTCTCCATCCTTATACTAAAGCATTATTATCTGCGGTACCTATACCAAACCCCCGTTTAAAAAGAGAAAGAATTCTTTTAAAAGGGGATATACCAAGTCCTTCAAATCCTCCAAGCGGATGTACTTTCCATACAAGATGTCCGTTTGCCACGGAAGAGTGTTCGAAGAAAGTTCCTAAATTAAAGGAAATTGCAAAAGGACACTTTGTATCGTGTCATTTGTACTAGTATAATAAAATTAGTTTGGTGTGCTTTGTTTTCGGAGGGTATGTTAAGATGTCTAAACCAGTCGTTCATATAATAGCGATACAAGAGAAGTATTTAGTTCAAATAACAAAACAAATGAAAGATGTTCTAGAACAATATGTTTCGCTAAGGTTTACGCCTATAAAGGAATTACAGAAAAACTTGGTTCAACCTGAGGATGTGATTGTACTTTCTCATCACATGCTCAAGGGAATAGTCAGCCAGATGATTCCTGCAGAATGTCATTGTTTTGTTGCAAAGCGGGATATAAATTTTGCTAACACAAAAAAGCTGGTTAATCTTCCCTCAGGACAAAAAATTCTTGTAATAAATGATAATAAAACAAATATAGATGAGACGGTTACTTCCTTAAGAGAAACAATCTTTGAACATAAATATTATCCATATAACCCCGATGAACCGATTCCAGAAGATATCAATTTTATTGTTACACCTGGAGAAATAGATATTTTACCAGAAGGTTTAATAGAAGTGATTAACATTGGATCAAGAGTTTTAAGTATCGAGACCTTTTTCGAAATTGTTGAAGTGCTAGGGATTCAATACAATCCAATACAACTTGGAAAAAGATATATGAAGTCTCTAGTTTCCCTTTCTTTAGAGTGTAAAGAGGAAGTAAAAGACCAAAGGTTCAATCGAAGGAAGGATATTCGGAATGTTGCCAGTTATACCTTCCAAGATATCATCGCTATAAGCGAAACTATGCAGCGGGCGGTACAATTAGCAAAGGAATTTGCAGGGACATCACTTCCGATATATTTAAACGGAGAACATGGAACGGGGAAAAGCATGCTGGCTCAGGCAATTCATCATTATTCCTTTCAAGCAAATGCCCCATTTATCTCGGTAAATTGTGATTCGAAATCCACTGATATGCTGGAAAAAGAATTATTTGGATCAGAGGAGGGGCAAATGGTAACGATGGGTGCGTTTGAAATAGCTAAAAATGGCACCGTCTATTTAGAGGATCTTGACGAATTGCATTCTCCTATCCAAAAGAAATTACTGCAAGCCATTACGGATGGGGAGTTCCTGAGGATAGGCGGAACAAAACCTATTCCATTTCAAGCCCGATTAATTTCCTGCAGTTCAAAGGAATTGAAGAAGTATAACGATGAAGGGGGGATTCATTCATTCTATGAATTTGTCACTTCACAATCGTTAAGAGTACCTTCATTGAGAGAAAGAAGAGAAGATATCCTTCCGTTAATTGAGGAAATTAAAAGAAGGCTGAAGAAAACGGAAATTGAATTTACTTCAGACGTAGTGGAACGTTTACTTGAGTACGATTGGCCTGGGAATGTAATTGAGCTATATAATACGATTACCTATCTTGCTTTCTTAGATGCACAAAAAATTGAAATAGAACTTCTTCCTATAGGAATGAGGAGAGAAGAGAAACGTTTTCAATCCTTTGGCAGGCCCCCTAAAGAGGTCATTGAGAAGATTGAGGCACATGGCTTTTTAGAAGAAAGTGTGGAAATATTAAAGATTTTTGCACATGGAAAACGTGAAAGAACATCCTATGGCAGGCAGACATTGAAAAAGCTTTTAGAGGATAAGGGAATGGAACTTTCTGAACAGCAATTAAGAATGCGCATGGAAGTCCTTCAAGAATTGGATTTACTTATTGTTCGACAAGGGCGGGCAGGATCAACCATTTCTCGAAATGGAGAGGAATTTCTGAAATTTATGAAAAACGCGTACTCTTAGGATTTAATAGGTTAATGAGAAGAGGCTGAAATGCCTCTTTTTTATATATGGATACATAATTTATGCTAAGGGTTAAAAAAGTAACGGACGGTAAAATGATCACCGGTGTAAATCACTATAAACTAGTTTTTCCATAACAAATGATTAGCGTTATAATAGAATGGAAAAAACATTTAATAGTACGAAAGGAGAAACAATCTTGTTTGAAAAAGCGCTCCCCTTACTACAGTCCTACTTTGGTTACAGCTCCTTTAGAAATGGCCAAGAGCAGGCAATCAGCTCGGTTTTAGCCGGCAGGAATACAATATGTGTGATGCCGACCGGCGGCGGTAAGTCGATATGTTACCAAATTCCAGCCTTAATCCTGCCAGGCACCACCATTGTTATTTCCCCGCTGATTTCCCTAATGAAGGATCAAGTCGATACCCTGGTTCAGGCAGGAATTCCGGCAGCCTATATTAACAGCTCGCTTAGCTTCAATGAAGCATATGACCGGGTACAAGCAGCAAAGATGGGAAATTACAAACTGCTGTACATAGCACCGGAACGGTTAGAATCGCAAGAATTCTTAGAAGACTTAAAGCAGATGAACATCCCATTAGTTGCGGTTGATGAGGCCCACTGTATTTCACAATGGGGACATGATTTCCGTCCAAGCTACCGGCAAATTCAACGAATGGTTCAAAGTTTGCCGCAAAAACCGAAAGTTCTGGCCTTGACTGCAACCGCAACACCAAAAGTACGTGAAGACATATGCAGCCTGCTCAACATCGATGAAAGAAACACCATAATCACAGGCTTTGAACGCGAAAACCTTTCTTTTTCCGTCATAAAAGGACAGGACCGCCAAAAGTTCCTATTAGCCTATTTGAAAAATAATGAGAATGAATCTGGCATTATCTATGCAGCAACAAGAAAGAATGTTGACCAGCTCTATGAGAGATTAAAGCGAGAAAATATCAATGCGGCACGCTATCATGCTGGAATGAACGACGAAGAACGCAGCCGCGAACAGGAACGTTTCCTCACTGACCAGGCATCTGTCATGGTGGCAACATCTGCATTCGGAATGGGGATCGACAAATCTAATATCAGATACTGCATTCATCTGCAGCTTCCGAAAAACATGGAAAGCTATTATCAGGAAGCAGGCCGTGCTGGACGTGACGGATTAAAAAGCGAGTGCATTGTCCTGTATTCGCCGCAAGATGTGCAGATTCAGAGATTTTTAATAGATCAATCCAGTGACCGGAGCCGAATGACTCAGGAATTAGAGAAACTACAGCATATGGTTGACTATTGCCATACAGAAAATTGTCTTCAAGAATTTATTTTGCACTATTTTGGGGAAACGGAAACGGATCCCTGCGGCCGATGCGGCAACTGCACTGACTCGCGAACCAGCATCGATGTCACCAAAGAAGCGCAAATGGTCATGTCCTGTGTGATTCGTATGGGACAGCGCTTTGGCAAAACATTAATTGCCCAGGTGCTCACCGGCTCGAAAAATAAGAAGGTCACAGAACTTGGTTTCGACAGACTATCAACCTATGGAATTATGAAGGATAAAGGGGCAAAAGATGTCAGTGATTTTATCGAGTTCTTAATTTCGCAGGAGCTAATCGGAATCGAGCAAGGAACATTTCCTACCCTTTATGTATCGCCAAAAGGAAAGGATATTTTACTTGGAAATGCCCAGGTATACCGAAGAGAAACGGTACAAGTAAAACAAGTATCAAAGAATGACCCATTATTTGAGGCACTAAGAGAGGTTCGGAAACAAATAGCTGCACGAGAAAACGTGCCGCCATTTGTGATTTTCTCCGATGCTGCACTTACGGATATGTGTGCCAAGCTGCCTAAGACAAACGAGGAGTTTTTACAGGTAAGCGGTGTTGGGGAACATAAGCTGCAAAAATATGGACTGGAGTTTATTCAAGCGGTTCGCGCCTTCATAGAGGATCATCCGGATTACCGTACTGAACTGGAAGCAGAACCGGCAGCGACGAAAAAGCCCGCTAAAGCAGTGGGCGATTCACACCTAGAAACACTCAGTCTGCATCAAAACGGGCTTAGTATTAATGAAATTGTTGAAAAAAGAAACCTTGCCATCAACACTGTTGAAAATCATCTATTACAATGTGCCCGAGATGGACTAGCGGTGGATTTTTCCAAATTGGTACCTGACACCTACCTGCCGCTTTTAGAAAAGGCAGTGGATGAAGGAGGACGGGAACGTTTAAAACCCATTAAGGAACTGTTACCGGAAGAAGTAAGTTATTTTATGATCAAAGCGTACCTATATTTTATAAGTAAGAAATAGTAGGCATTAACACAAATACCGAGCTTTGAATAAGGTAAAGAAGATGACCATTCAATGGAAATGACTTTATCTGAGGTGGTATTTGTGAAAATTCATGTTGTAAAAAGCGGGGATACACTGTGGCGCATCTCGCAAATGTACGGGGTCACCATCAATCAAATTATTGCGGCTAATGGACTAGATAATCCGAACCGGCTGGTGCTGGGGGAAGCCTTGGTCATTCCTGCACCATATCAGCAGTACGTGGTTCAGAGCGGTGATACACTTTGGGCGATATCACAGCGCTTAGGTGTGTCCTTACAGGAAATCATCGAGGCAAACCAACTGACCGATCCTTCCAAGCTTTTTGTCGGTCAAGTGCTTACCATTCCTGTCGTGTATCATACGGTTCAATCGGGTGAAACTTTGTGGGCAATTGCCAACCGCTACGGAACAACAGTTCAGGCAATTGTTCAGGCAAACCAAATACAAAATGCCGCTATGATTTATGTCGGGCAAAGGCTGAGGATACCGGAAGCTCCTAAACCAGTGATTGAGGTAAATGCCTACGTTACGACCATGGAACAAGCTGGAGCCGATATTGTCGCACCGCTTACGCCGTTTTTTACCTTTATAAGTCCTTTTAGCCATAGTGTAGGTGCAGACGGAAGCCTAGCCCCGTTAAAGGATGAAGCTATCATTCGAACTGCCAAAGAGAGAAACGTTGCACCGCTGCTGGCGATTACAAACTTTGTAGGTAGTCAATTTAGCGCCGAACGGGCTGCGCTCATTCTCGGAACACCAGAAATACAAGATAAGTTGATTAATAATATACTAACGATGTTAAAAGAAAAAGGATATGTCGGGGTGAATATTGACTTCGAATATGTTAACCCGAGTGACAGGGAAAATTATAATAACTTTTTACGAAAAGTGGTTTCAAGACTGCGCCCGCAAGGATACTCCGTATCGACGGCATTAGCCCCGAAAATCACCGCCGGGCAAAAAGGGCAGTTGTACGAGGCGCATGATTATAAGGCACACGGCGAAATCGTCGACTTTGTTGTGATTATGACATATGAGTGGGGCTGGATTGGCGGAAGACCGTGGGCGGTTGCTCCAATTAATGAAGTAAAAAAGGTACTTGATTATGCCGTAACGGAAATTCCGCGTAATAAGATTGTTATGGGTGTTCCATTGTACGGCTATGATTGGAGAATCCCTTGGGTAAAAGGAACATACGCGAGAATTATCAGCCCTAAACAAGCGGTGGATATCGCAGCGAAATATGGTGTTTCGATCAGCTATGATGAAACCTATCAATCTCCATATTTCCATTACACGGATGCATCAGGACAACAGCATGAGGTATGGTTCGAGGATGCAAGAAGTATGCAAGTGAAATATGATACCGTTAAAGCCTACAATCTTCGGGGCATCAGCTATTGGGTATTAGGAAACGCCTTCCCGCAGAATTGGCCGGTGCAGGCAGCAAATTTTGCAGTGAAAAAAATCCAATAAAATCCCGGCTGTGAAAGTCTTTTTTTATTTTTGGAATATTCCTAATAATTGTCGATTTGACGCACCTACCACGATATTTCCTCGGAAATTTTGTCGATATTATAAAATTGGTGTTTATAAAAACAAGGCTTGCTTAGCACCAAAGCGGTCTTGTTTTTTTAGTAGCATTAGGGAATTTCGTTGTACATAAGCTTTTGTATATCAATGGTTGCATAAATTAGCTATAATAGATACGTTTTAAAAAATGATTTTGAGGGGATTATCATGAAAATAATGAAGAAGATTTCAACCGCCTATGATCCATGGGAGGCATATTTGGATATGGAAGAGTACGGAAGGACGCAGCTCAGCAATATTGAATTTACGACAACAACTTTATGTAATATGCGCTGTGAACACTGTGCCGTAGGCTATACACTTCAAACAAAGGATCCGGAAGCACTGCCGCTTGAGCTTTTATTAAGCAGACTGGATGAAATCCCCAACCTTCGCTCACTAAGCATTACTGGCGGCGAGCCAATGCTGTCGATGTCATCTGTTAAAAATTATGTAGTTCCGATTTTACAATATGCGCATGAACGCGGTGTCAGAACGCAGCTTAACTCCAATTTAACGCTTGATCTTGACCGTTATGATTTCATCGTGCCTTATTTAGATGTGTTACATATCTCGCATAATTGGGGAACAGTAGATGATTTTGTCCAAGGCGGTTTTGCCATGATGGAGAAGAAACCTGATTATTCTCAGAGGGCAAAGTATTTTGAAAGAATGATAGATAACAGCCGTGAGTTAAGTAAAGCAGGAGTGCTGGTGTCAGCAGAAACGATGTTAAATAAACGAACACTTCCTCATTTAGAAAAAATCCATTATCAAATTGTCAACGAAATGTTATGTCAAAGACATGAAGTGCATCCAATGTATCCGAGTGATTTTGCAAGTAATTTAGAAGTTTTAACGCTGGATGAAATTTGTGAAGCGATTCATCACCTTTTGGATATCCGCGATGAAAATGTGTGGATGCTGTTTGGGACGCTGCCATTCTATCCATGCAGCAGTAAACAAGAGGATCTTAAGGTATTAGAACGGTTGTATAATAGCAAAAATGTAACGGTTCGAAATGATCCGGATGGCCGTTCGCGGTTAAATGTAAATATTTTCAATGGGGACATAATTGTGACCGATTTTGGCGACACGCCGCCGCTTGGTAATATCAAAACAATGAATCTTTTGGAGGCATATGAGAAGTGGCAGTCTTCAAGGACAGCAAAGGAATTAAGCTGTCATTGTCCAGCGGTTTCATGCCTTGGACCAAATATTTTGGTGAAAAACAGTTATTATCCAGATGATGATTTTTCTAAAAAGCAAGCATACTTGAAAAAGTAATGAAAACGGCAGCCCGCTTCCAGCTTTTTTCGTTTTTATATACTATACTAGAAAGATTTCCCTTATACTGGATTTATAGTGCTTTAAATACATAGGAGGGGCAATCCATGCGTATTTTAATCGTTGGTGCAGGTGCAGTAGGCGGGTATTTTGGCGGTCGTTTGCTGGAAAAAGGAATAGACGTAACTTTTTTAGTAAGAGAGGGCAGGAAAAAACAATTAGAGCAGACTGGACTTATTATTGAGAGTGTCCACGGAAATTTGAACCTGACCCCAAAAATGATTTTATCTGGTGAGGGAGCAGAGGCTTTTGATCTCATTCTTGTGTCTACGAAGGCGTATCACTTGGAAGGGGCAATTGAAAGTTTTAGAGAGTACGTGGGCGAAACAACGGCAATCTTGCCATTGTTGAATGGGATTTCCCATTTTGAACGATTAACTGCAGAGTTTGGCGAGGAACGGGTCATTGGCGGTCTTTGCTTTATAGAAACCACGTTAGATTCAAAAGGAAGGATTATTCAAACAAGTGCAAAACACGACTTGGTGTTCGGGGAACGTACAGGTGAGAGAACAGAACGAATTCTAAAAATTGAAGATGCGTTTATCGGTACCAAAGTAGGCTATCGTTTAAGTGATAATATTAATCGAGATTTATGGAATAAATACTTATTTATTGCCACGATGTCGGGAATTACAACTTTAATGAGAGCACCGATTGGTCCAATCCGTGAAGAACCAAGCGGGCGGGCTGTTATTGCAAAACTATTGGAAGAAATAGTTTCTGTTATGAAACGGGCAGGCGCTCCTTTTGCAGATGATGCTGTTGGGCAGCAAATGAATCAGATTGATTCATTAGGCTTTGCGATGAAATCTTCGATGCAAAGAGATATGGAAAAATTGTCTCAAGTCGAAGCAGAGCATTTACATGGTTATCTTTTAGACATTGCGCATAGGAAGGATATCCCTGTTTCGGCATTAGGAGCCGTATATGCGAATTTAAAAATTTATGAGAGATCGTTGTAATTGATGAAAAAAGGCACACCGATGTGGTATGCCTTTTTTCATGAGGACAAATTCGCACCCAAGAACCTGTTCCCAGTTCTCATAAACGATTCATGGGGACAATCTCACCACAGTTTCCCTCCTCTCGTATATTAGTAGTAAGAG
>NZ_BNDS01000025.1 GCF_014656545.1 Neobacillus kokaensis | reverse complement strand
AACATTTACGGGGCGGTTCATTTAGGGTGTGATATCCACTGCTTTTATACTTATTTTTTATATATGCTTTTTCCTATGTAGGTACTCCAAAACAGAAAGGCTAAGCCTAATCTATCACTATAGAGTTATAATCCACCTACGTTCCTTCACCGGGCAGCGTTCCACACCTAAATTTAGACCCTTAGCGAACCGCGGAAACCCCTGGCAGCATAGTAGGAATCTGCTCCATTGTGGTACACAAAGACAGTGTCGTATCGGCGATCACAAAAGATAGCCCCACCAAGTTTTCTAATATTATCAGGTGTTTTCACCCAGCTCGATGTTTTCGTATCGAAATTTCCAACTTCCTGCAGCCCCCGGTATTGCTCTTCCGTTAAAATCTCAATCCCCATGTCTGCAGCCATATCCATAGCGTTGTTTTCTGGTTTATGTTTTTTCCTCGACTCCAGTGCCTCACGATCATAACAAACACTTCTGCGGCCTTTAGGGCTTTCCGCTGAACAATCACAGAAAATGTATTCGTCCGCCTCTTGATCATGAGTAATAACATCCGGCTCACCGCCAGTTCTCTCCATTTCATGAAGCGACCATAGTTTTTCACTATTAACTTCTAGCTTTGCTTCCACTTTAGCCCAATCAAGTCCTTTATGGCGGTTCATATTTTTCTCAAAACGGCCCTTCAATGTTTTCAGTAATTCCTCACGTTCTTCTGGTGACAAGTTTCTTATTTCATCTTTCATACAAAAACCTCCTTGCTTGATATATTTAGACCTTATTTTTAAATTTCCTTCCCTCATTCTTAAATATTTAATCCGTTTGACTCGGTTGAAATTTTAATCTCTCACATTTCAGATATTACCTAATTTCTAAGGAAACATTCATTTGAAAATGTTCGACTCTGGGAATACATTCTGGCCCAATCGCAGAACAGAGGAAGGATCATTTCACTTTACATACCAGGTAAAATATTAACATTCACAATCTAATTACATCTTTAGTATGATCCATCTCGAGGGAACTCAGAAAACAAACCTTCGGATCCCTGCATGAAGATCAATAGCTGCTGTTTCGCATTTACATCCAATGAATTAAATCCATTAGCATCCAAAAACTCAGCCATTTCTTTTACATCTTCTGTTTTTCGTTTACACAGTAAGGAATGATCTATGTCTGGGATTTTTTCCATACTTGGGCAGAAAGCTTTTTGCTGTTTTTCTTTTTGTTGTTGTTTTTCTTTTTGTTTTTCTTTTTCTTTTTGTCCACGTATCGTATAACGCTGCGGGAACGGATCGTCAACTACTTCACATTCCGGTATATATGTATCATTTTCTTCAGGGTCTCTATCTTCCTTGCTGAAAACTGTTATTTCTTGGTTATAAAAAGATTCATATAGGCTGTAAACGTCTTGATTACGAATCAATTCCGCAACATAACGAATAAGCGAACGGTCCTCGACTTCTTTTAATTCGGACATGATACAATCCATTACCGGTTTCCGGCATTTATCTAGGTTATCTTTCCCCCAGTTTCTAATCGCTAGTTCTCTCGTTGCAGGATTGTAACGAATCAATTTGTGATGCTCGACGAACCGAACCAATAACGACTGGACCCTTTCAATCGAATAACCTAAATCAAAAGCCATTTGCTTTTTCGTAATTTTATAAATTCCAATTTGAGTTGTGTAAGGATTCACAAGCAAATAAAGGTAAAAATATTTATCCTCTGGAGTCATTTCTTCTACTACAATCGGATTACTCCAAAACTTCGTATGCACCATTCGAAATTTTGCCATCAGGCACCACTGTCCTTTCATCTCCAAAAAGTCTTTTCATTTTTATATAGTGTTTAATGAAGAAAAAAGGACAGTGTGGAATATATAAAAATATGGATGTTTTACGACAAAATCATTTATTGGTCAAATTCAGCTGATCTAGTGTTGTTATTTGACAAAACCCTAGTGCTGATGAGATTTCTTTATTCTTTAAACTAATTATCTTTTTATGGAAATCATATATTGAACAAAGTCTTTACCATCATTTCAGTGTCCCCCTCAATCAACATTCTTTCCAAAATTATCAAGCAATGCACGCACTTCATCTGTTGATTTCGTGTTCATCAATTGATTTCTTAATTCACCCGCTCCACGGAATCCTTTGACATAAATCTTGAAAAAGCGATGAAGCCCTGCCATTGAACGTGGCAGTGCTTCCGCATATTGATCTTGAAGATCAAGCTGCAGTCTTAAAAGATCAAGGTATTCTTTACTGCTATGCTCTTTTCGCTCTTTTTCAAAAGCAAAAGGATTTTTAAAAATACCTCGCCCAATCATAACGCCATCAATACCATATTGTTCAGCAAGCTGCAGCCCAGTTTGACGATCAGGTATGTCTCCATTGATTGTTAGCAGCGTATTTGGTGCGATACGGTCACGTAATTTTTTGATTTCCGGAATCAGCTCCCAATGAGCATCAACTTGGCTCATTTCCTTTCTTGTACGTAAATGTATAGAAAGGTTCGCAATATCCTGATTTAAAATATGCGTTAGCCACTCCTCCCACTCGTTCACATCCGTGTAGCCAAGCCTTGTTTTCACGCTGACAGGCAGCCCGCCCGCTTTTGCTGCTTGAATAAGTTCTGCTGCAACGTCTGGACGCAGAATAAGGCCGCTGCCTTTCCCTCTCGATGCCACATTCGGTACAGGGCAGCCCATATTAATATCGATGCCTTTGAATCCTAGCTCTGCCATTCCGATACTCATTTGACGGAAATATTCCGGCTTATCCCCCCATATATGTGCAACAATTGGCTGTTCATCTTCTGTAAACAGCAAACGGCCACGTACACTCCTCATTCCCTCTGGATGACAATAGCTCTCCGTGTTTGTAAACTCTGTAAAAAACACATCCGGTCTACCTGCTTGACTTACTACATGACGAAAAACAACATCGGTCACATCTTCCATTGGTGCAAGCACAAAAAAAGGTCGTGGTAAATCCCGCCAAAAATTATCTATCATTTCAAGCTCAAATCCTTTCAATATGGATACTACTTCAAACTCTCGGTCAAAAAATATAAAGTCAAATGCCCAACTTCTTTTACACTTATATCATGCTTAATAACTTATTATCAAACACAAAATTGATTTTAATAAAAATCACTCAGCAAAGGGTCAAATTTAAATTTTAATATACACAAAAACCGACAATATTTTGTTGCGGTATTTTATAGAATAGAAATATAATTAACATTTTTTTAAAAAATAGGAAACATTTGACACAAAATTAACAGTCTAATGACATAGTATGGAAATAGCGGAGGAAGGTATGGGGGGATACTTTATGGAAAGCACGGTAAATAATCAAGAAATTAAGAAACAGGTAAATTCAGCTAAGTGGTATACAAACTGGAGGGTTATGACAGCAGGCATCATCTTTATTATCGCGATCTTCATTGCAGCAGGCAGCTACTATCAGGCAAACCACTTTAATTCACAAATCAAGATTAATGGCATCAAAGTCGGCGGAATAACCGCTGAACAGGCACTGACAAAATTAAAAACAACTGTATTAACAAATGTAATCTATGTTGGAGATCAACAAATATTAGATGGCCAAGATACAAAAATGGTATTTTCCGATCAGGATTTGTCCAATATCAAAAAAATATTAAAGAACCAGTGGACTTTTTTTCCTTCTTCAAAAGAAAAAGATTATTCATTAATGCCCAGTAAACAGGATCAGTATCGAAACCAGACGTTGAAAAAACAGGTGGAAGAAAAGCTGCTAGCCATGAATAAAGGTTTAAAGGCTCCACAAGATGCGGTGGTTCGTTTGCAACAAGGCAAAATTATTGTCACCAGCAGTATTAGCGGAGAGCAGTATGATGTCGCCAGTCTTTTGAAGGACTTCGAACAGCACAAATATATTAGTGAAATCCGGCTCAATCCAGTTTACATACAGCCAATTAAAGAAGACAGCGAGTTTGTACAAAATCAACAGAAGAAATTTGAAGAATTTCTTGCCCATACCGTTGGTTACAAGGTACAGAATAAAGTTTTTACGTTAAAGGCGAGCGAATTAATTAAAAATGCATCTATTTCTAAAGATTTACAGATTAAGATGGATGATGAGGGTGATATTAAGAAAAGAATAGCAGAAATTAACAATGCCCAATCCACATTAAATAAGGATTTCACATTCAAGACCCATTCGGGTTCAGTGATATCGGTTAAAGGTAAGGGCTATGGCTGGGCCATAGATGTTGATAAAGAAGTACCCCGTATTATGAAAGCTTTTGAAGATGGAAAGAAATCAGTTTCTGCCTCTAATATTTACGGACATGGCTGGAACGGTGAAGGCTACGGATTTGAAACAACCACGAACAACGGAATTGGCAATACGTATGCTGAAGTCTCCATTGCAGCACAGCGAATGTGGATATACAAAAATGGAAAGTTAGTCGCCACAACGAATGTAGTAACAGGCAAACATAGCACTGGACATGATACATCACCAGGAGTGTGGTATATCCTTTATAAGCAATCTCCTGCCATACTCACAGGCAGAGAAAACGGAAAAATCACTTATCAGGCACCTGTTAACTATTGGATTCCTTTTACAAATGACGGGCAGGGGATTCACGATGCCAGCTGGCGGGGCAATTGGGGAAGCAAGGCCTATCTAACAGCTGGATCGCATGGCTGTGTCAATACACCGCCAAGTATTATGAAAACGGTGTATAACAGTCTTAGTGCGTATGATCCTGTTGTTGTTTATTGAGGCATCTCATACCGTGGGTTCATGAATGATTTTTGCTGCCAAGGTTGAATAATAAAAATGAGGTGTAAGTAAAAACCCTAGAAGGTATCTAGGGTTTTTACTAATATTAGACATTTCATAATAAAATTTTTAAATATTTTTCGAAGTTAACTCCTTCTACCTTCGGAACTTGCTCTAAGGAGGAATCATTGATGGCTGCTGTCAGGAATGTCACCGCGAGCTGTACCGCTTTTTCCATGTCCTCCCCGCGCATCATGCTCCCCATAATCACAGATGCAAATAAATCACCAGTACCAGAATAACTTTTACCATTATATGGCGTCGCACTATAATAGGTATTGCTTCCGTCCAAATACATATTTCCGATATACTGCTTATCTAAATCAGCTGAGGGTGGATTAATTCCAGTGATGATAACCTGAGCGCCAGTTTCTAGCTGCAATAAATTCCCGGCCTCTTCCATCGCCTTAATATAATCCTTTTCATTTGAATAGCTATGAAGTTTTTCATAAGACATGCCAGTTAACAAACAGCACTCCGTAACATTTGGTGTAATCACATCTGCACGCTTCACAAGTTCTCTCATTAGTACGACCAATTCATCAGTGTAAAGCTTATAGACCTCTCCTAAATCCCCCATTACTGGATCCACAAGTAAAATTGTTTCTTTTGTATAAAACCTATCTAAAAACTGAAAAATATTAATGATCTGTTCTTCACCAGTAACAAAACCCGTATGGATTCCATCAAAGGCTACCTTAAGCTTGCTCCATTCCTCTATGAAATGGTTCATTTTACTTGTAAAATCTTCACAAAAAAAACTTGGATAGCCAGTTTGCGCAGTCAAAATTGCTGTTGGTAAAGGACATGCCTGTACGCCCATTACCGAAAGAACTGGAATCGCAGCTGTTAATGAACATTTTCCAAAAGATGATAAATCCTGTATTACAGCAACTTTTTTCATACTAACCTCCATAAGGCCGTCCATCTTTAACTTTATTTATATTACCACAAACTAAAGAATCTGGATAATCCCCACAGGTTACAAATGAAATATTCGGCAGCTAGATTTTTTTATAAATTGGCACTTATATATTTTCCTATCATTTGCTAAAATCATAGAAAAGCGTGTGAGGAAGGTTCAGAGATATGCAAAATACACAAAGTTATTCAAAGCCAGGTTATAAAACTTTTGATTTAATTATTACAGCGATGTTAACTGCACTTGTTTTCCTATCTACTTTCTTTTTGAATATTAAATTGCCAATTACGGCAAATGGGGGCTTGGTTCATCTAGGAACCGCAATGCTTTTTATTGCATCTATCCTATTTGGTCCTAAAAAGGCAGCTCTTGCTGGTGCGATAGGAATGGGGTTATTTGATATTGCTGGAGGTTGGGCATTGTGGGCACCGATTACCGTTGTGGCACGTGCCTTGCAAGGATATATCGTTGGTAAAATTGCTTGGTCAAATGGTCGAAAAGGTAATAGCATTGCTTTAAATTTAACAGCAACAATCGTTTCATTTCCATTTATGTCAGCTGTTTATTACATTGGCGAAGGGTTTCTATACGGGAATTGGATTGCACCCGCAGCTTCGATCCCTGGAGACCTCGTTCAAAATGTAATAGGCGTTATTATTGCTATTCCGGCATGTATTGCATTAAAAAAAGTTCCTTATTTTAAGCAATAAAATAAACACAAAAAGAGGATGTTCCAATAAGGCTTAATTTAATGCCTTTTTGGAACATCCTCTTTAATTAAATTTGCAATTGTCTCCCTCATTAAAATCTTGTTTTACTATTCTTGAGGATTTCTGACCACTTTCCCTCCAGGGCCTTCATATTCCCGGCCCCATCCCGTTATTATCGAGAACAATAGTACCAAGAACAGTACCATGCAATAAATCATACCGCTGCTGACTTGTGTTAGTAAAAGCGGAGCAACAAAGTCATAACCTTTTGACAGCAGGGCACCGAGGAATACAAAAACACTTAAAAAAGGTATTACTAGCACAATCGCATTAGCAAAACCATCCAGTAGATAGGAACGGCGGTATGGATGCAAACCAACTCGTTTGCCAATCTCATTCTGTACTTTTCCAAATGTCGTCATCGATGCACTAGTCACACCACCAAAGATCAAAGTCGTAAACGAAATACCTAACATCATAGCGAATTCAGCACCGCGAACCGTCTTACCCATTTTGCTGTTAAGTATGCCATTTGTGACTTTCTCAAGTACTCCTGCACCACCCAGCACACCCATTATACCGTAGACTGAAATAACCAGTGTGACTGTTGCCATCATGCCGCTGATGCCGCCCGTAAGGAATCCTTTCGGAGCCCCGTCCACAACGGAGATCACATTGTCGAATGTTAAAAGATGAAACGCCAGACCGGTTATTGTTCCTAAAATGATACCTATCGTAATAGCTTTATAGATATTGCGGGTTTTGATTGCTACGATTAACATAACCATTACCGGAACCAGCATGACTAGCGCGATTGGATTCATATTCTTTGCAAGGATATCTGAAGCGCCCGCACCAATCGTTCCGCCGCCGCCGAAAATCCAGAACAGAACAAAAGAGATAACACCTGCGACCAAAGAATACTTCATTCGGCTGGCAACACAGCCGCCAACTTCCGCAAAACCCTCTTTTTTTGTGTATTCTTGAGTTCCTGCAGAAATGATGGTGGTATCCGATATTGGTGCTAAGTTATCACCAAAAATCGAAGCACTGACGATTGCGCCCGCAAGAACGGCGGGATCGCCTCCCAACAATACTCCTGCCGGGTAGAAAATAGGGAAGCAGGTAAACATTGTTCCGATGGATGACCCAGTAGCAGTAGAAATGATACAAACTGCTAAGAATGTGAACGCAGTGAATAACCCTCCATCCACGCCCAGCAAATCGGCAAGCCATACGAAACCCGCGGAAATGTTAGTGGTTTTAATCAACTCCGAGAACATCCCAATGACGAACAACAGGATTGCAATCGGTACCGCTTCCTTTACGCCTTCATAGACTGAATCCCAGAACCGATCGTAGTTACCCTTTTTTACAAAAATTGAGCCCACCATTAGTGCAACGAAAGCGCCCATTGCTAGAGCATACATCTCAAACGCTTTAAAAACGATAAAAAACAATATGCAAAAAAATAGAAAAATAACGACTGGAATAAACGCAACGCCCCAGCCACCTCTAAATTCAAGTCTCTGATTCATATCGAAACTCCCTCTCCTATACTAAACTCTCTATTCTAGACTAAACATACACTCTCACTTACTCTTCATTTAAATTCATCTTCATAATATCGCGATACTTTGAACCAACAGTACGCTCTAACTCAAAAGGTTCACCGTCTAATATTGGATAGTGGTCTAAGAATTGTTTGATCTCTTTGATATCGGATTGGTCGAGTTCGAAAGTAAATATTTGCGCATTTGATTCCACATGTCTGCTATTTCTAACTCCAATAATAGATGCCCCGACTCCTTGTTGACTTAATATATATTTTGTAGCAATCTGAGAAGCCTTCACAGAATACTTTTTAGCGATTCTTTGCAGCATTAACAATAATTCTTGATAGCCATTCGAACCCAAGGTATCCTCAATCACTTGGGAATATTTAACATGCGAGCGTGTTTCAGGTTGAATAGATGGTTGGCCAATCCATTTTTCCGCTAATAAACCGCCTGATAATGTACCGTAGCACAGCAGGAAAATTCCTTTGCTTTTACAATAATCTATTAATTCTTTTTCAGGACGTCGATCAAAAACCGAGTATTGATTTTGACACGACACAATAGGTATACCCGCCTCAACGAGCTCACTCAAATGCTTTGTATCAAAGTTGGTAACGGCGATATTACGGATTTTTCCTTTTTCTTTAAGTTTCAACAGATCCCCCGCTGTCTCCACATAGCCAGGCACATCGTAATTCCACCAATGAAACTGCACCAGATCCAATACCTCTCGTTTTTGGCGCTTGAGGCTTCTGTCAATTATTTTTTCTGTGTAGTTATAGTCGACCTCACTAAGCAAATTGATATCCGGCACATACTTGGTATGAATTTGAATATCATGCGGTGAAAGGGTGCTCCCAGCTTTTAGTTCCGTTAAAAATTCACCGAGGAATTCTTCAGTACCCGTATAGATATCTGCACAGTCAAATGTCGTAAATCCTCGTTCAACAAGCATATGGAAGGCTTTCATCACATCTTGCATATCTAATTCTGATTGTAAGCTATGGCCTTCCGAAAGCTGCCAACAGCCGTTGATCACTCTGCTGATTGTATAATCCTTTGCTAATTCGAATCGTTCTGCCATTATTGTTTATCTCCTTTATGTATAGGTTCTATTGTGCATTCAGCATGACTAAATTCTTGAGTTTCAATACGAGTTATTTTAAACCTGGCACCACAGTTTGGATCTGGACAGGCAATTAGACTATCAGACAACATCCAGTCATTAGCGTGTAATGGCCGCTGCTTTGCAGGCAGTAATGGCAAAATAGCACTTAAAGCATACATGGAAAATGAATTAGTTTCCGGGAAGATTAGGTCTTCCCCAATAACTAAGAAATAGGCACCTTCCTTATGCCTGCATACCATTGGTTTATCTGTAGCTACAACCTCTACTTTTAAGTTATATAGCGTAAATTTGTCATCCATGAACATACTCCTTTCAACACTTGCAGTTGTTTAGGCTCATAAATAAATAAAAAAACACCTGTCCTTAAATAATAATTCAAGGACAAGTGTTTAACTTGCGGTACCACCTTGTTTGATATGTATCATACATACCCTCTCTTTAGGGTGCTTGCACACCCTTAGCCCTGTAACGCTGGCTTTGCGTCTAAGCTACTAAAATAAAATCTTTCACTTCGCCCTCTGAGGCCCACTTGCTGTTACTGCATCTGTCCGGCTTACACCACCCCGGATTCGCTGTGAGACCGTTTAACAGTTTAACTCCCTCGTCTATGGTTTATAGAAATGTTAGCATCCTAGTTTTCTATTGTCAATTATAATTTTAATATTAAGACAACTCAACTTTATTGTCTAAAATGACATGATTGGATATAAAAATTTAACCCTCAGAAATACTCTAAGGGGTCTACTTGTTTAGATTTTTATCCGTTTTTCGGAACAAATCTGCATCGGTAATGTATTCCGCACGTTGAGTAGAAAATCAACAATCAAGTTTAACGCAGCCAATATTTAAAGAACGGAAAAAATGGCCGTTTTTCCGTATTTTTTTATATTTTTTCGGGAGTTAAAGTAAAGTTTTCCCCAATAGAGGGTCTAGTATAAACTACACCAGTTTCAGCTGTTGAAATTTCAATTGACAATCTATTTGCAATTTCCCGGAAACTAAAAAGCATCAAGACCTCTGCCATAATCGGCAAAAATCTCGATGCTTTTTCATCTGCGCTGTTAAAAAACGGAAGCTGTCTCAATTTTCATTTGAGACAGCCCTTTTTTATGAATAGTATATGTGATTTCGCATTCACCATTGGCATTAACAAGTAACTTTGATAGTTCCTGTATTTACCGACAAATGCCAGTTATGCTTTTGGAGGTGTTCCTTCAGCGTTTGCTACAACTGCATCAATTTGGATTAAAGCATCTTGAGCCAAAGCTGATACGCCAACTGTTCTTCGTGCAGGAACACCGCCTGGGAAGAATGTTTTGTAAGCTTCGTCTACAGCATCAATATCTGCAATATTTTTAAGGAAGATATTTACTTTAACTACATCATCCATAACGTGGTCGATACTTTCTACAATTGCCTTGATATTTTTCAAGCACTGTTCAGCCTGCTCTTTTACACCACCAGCTACCAATTCGCCAGTTTTTGGATCCAAAGGCAATTGAGCTGAAAGGTGGTTGTAATGAGAGAACGCTACAGTTTGTGTAGATAGTGAACACTTTGGTGCATTGTCAGTATTGTTCGCCCATATAACGATTCCATGTCTGTCTTCAACAGCTTGTGGAGGTGTACCATCTCCGTGTGACACCACTGCTTCGATTTGTACCAAAGCATCCTTAGGTAGAGCTGAAGCAGCAACTATTGTCCGTGCAGGGACATAGGCTGCGGCTCTGGCGATAGCCGTGTCTGGGAAGAATGTTTTATAAACTTCATTTACAGCTTCAGTATCCGAGAGATTTTTAAGGAAGATAGTAATTTTAACAATATCATCAAAAGGAACATCGATACTTTCTAAAATTGCCTTGATATTTTTTAGGCACTGTCCAGCCTGCTCTTTTACACCTCCAGCTACCAATCGGCCAGTTTTTGGATCGATTGGCAATTGAGCTGAAAGATTATTGTAATGAGAGAAAGCTACAGTTTGTGTAGATAGAGAACATGTTGGTGCATTTGCCGTGTTATTTGTAAGCTTAATGAGGTCACCTGCTTGTGGTGCGTTTGGAATTGTACCTTCACCGTGTGTAACAAGTGCTTCAACTTGCACCAAAGCATCCATTGGCAAAGCTGCAACTGCAACTGTTGTCCGTGAAGGAACATAGGTTGGGAAGAACGTTTTATAAACTTCATCTACAGCGTCAACATCTTTGATATCCTTAATGAATACAGTAATTCTGACGACATCGCTCATAACATGATCGATGCTTTCTACAATTGCCTTGATATTTTTAAAGCACTGTTCAGCCTGCTCTTTTATACCACCAGCTACCAATTTACCAGTTTTCGGTTCGATAGGTAATTGTGCTGAAAGATTATTGTAATGAGAGAAAGCTACAGTTTGTGAATATAAACCGTTACCGTTTGGAGCATTTTCCGTATTTCTTGCTGATACTGCGTTATAGCCGCTCATAATAGTATTCCCCTTTTAGGTAAATTTTTTAATAGATATATGTAACAACTCATGTTTCGCACCGAAAAAACCGGTCTAAAGTCCATAAAACCCTCTATCCTGTCTACTATATTGTCTGATTCCTTGATGATTTCCTCCTCTTAAAGCGATTCGTGTTTTATCTGATTGATTCCCATCTTAATTAATGGAACAAAAATAAAATAATTTGTCATGATTACCCCCCATCCAATTTTATCTTGTCCACGTCCAAAAGAAAAAACACCCATTTTTTCTTTTGGACGTAATATTTTTAAAGGGATAAGGGTTGGATTTTATTTAAAGTCTTAATACCTCCTTTTGGTACATTACTACCGTTTCAAGAAAATAGGCAGTTCTACAATCTATAGCACCGACCCCCTCAGATATTTGGACTAAGCAAAAGTAACGCCTAAGGTTAGTTACCTTCTTTTTGTGTATAAAACAATCAATTGTTATCCCACCTGCAATTTAAAATTTGTTCCGAAAACAAAAATGGGTAGAAAACTCGAAAAGACAGAAATAGAAGGACAAAACAAAAATTTTTATAAAAAAACAGTTCTAGCCAAAAAATTAAATTGACAAGAACTAGTTTATTTTTGATTATATAATTAACTTTCCAAACTACTTCTACATGTGTGGAGTGTATGTGGCAACAAAAGAGGTGCTGGTGAATATTTACGCATGTTTCCTAACTCCATCCTTTAGCCATTTCGCTGTCAAGGTTTCTGCATTTATCATCTCATCCGGTGTGCCTTCGAATATAATTTGTCCTCCTTGTTTTCCTCCCCCTGGCCCTAATTCGATTACCCAGTCACTCGCCGCTATAAAGTTTAAATTGTGTTCAATTATGATGACAGAATTACCTCTGTTTACAAGATTTTGAAATACGTCTAAGAGCTTTTCATTATCTTCCGTATGCAGTCCTAAGGATGGCTCGTCTAATAGGTAAATTTGCCCTTCTTTTTGTAAGTGGCTTGCGAGCTTTAGACGTTGGACTTCTCCTCCGCTTAGAGAACTTGTCGTCTGTCCTAAGGTAAGATAGCCTAATCCTACGTCTTTTAGCGTATTCACCCTTTTAATGATCTTTGGTATTTTGAAATAGTTAATTGCCTCGTCTATAGTTAAATCTAAAATCTCTACTATATTTTTATCTTGATATCGATAGGAAAGTGCTTCGTCTGAATATCTCGTACCACCACATGCTTCGCAAGGAATCGTCACTGGATCTGCAAATGCTACTTCCGGCGTTAGGACGCCTTTTCCTTTGCAGACAGGACAGGCTCCTAAGGAGTTAAAGCTGAACCAGCCTGCGGGTTGTCCTGTTTCTTTTGAAAATATTGCGCGAATATCATCCATTATTCCCATATATGTAGCTAGGGTCGAACGGTTGGAGATTCCTATGCCGGCTTGTCCTACCATTATGGTTTCTGGAAATCTATCTGTGAATGCTTCCAGTATTAAGGAGCTTTTACCTGAACCTGATACTCCACATATAGAGACTAAGACATTTTTAGGAATATTTACGCTGATACTTTTTAAATTATTGTTACTTGCTCTGTTTATTGTAAAATAACTTTTACTATCCCTTGGATTTTTATTTATTTTTAGCTTGCGGTTTAGGGCGGCGGCAGTGGGAGAGTTTTTTAGTCCTCCTAACTTTCCTTGATAGATCACTTCTCCTCCATTTACACCTGCTCCTGGTCCCATTTCAATTATTTCATCCGCTGCTTTTATTACAGATAGATTGTGTTCGATTACGATGACAGTATTATGCTGGGCTTTTATCCTTTTTAGCATAATAATTAACATATCCACTTCTTCCGGATGGAGCCCTGCACTTGGTTCGTCGAAAATATATGTAATATTGTTTAGGCTGCTCCCTAAATGACGAGCGATTTTCACCCTTTGAGCTTCGCCGCCGGACAGGGTGCCCATTTTTCTTGATAGACTCAAATAACCTAGTCCCATGTCGACTAGCTGTTTTACATGCGGGATTGCTTGTTGTGCTATAGATTCTCCCATCGGATCTTTTATGTTCTTTAGTTCTTCTAGTATTTCTGGGAGCTCTAATTGATCGTATTCTGCGATATTTAAGCCATTTATCCTGCATTCTAATACCTTTGGATTTAGCCCTGAACCTTGGCAGGTAGGGCATAATGAATGTGTTGACACGGCTAAGACATCGTCCTGGGATACTTGCCTTAGTTTTGAAATGTCTCTATTTATATAAAGGCGTGTAAATCTAGGCAATAACCCATCCCACTCTGCGTTGTGTGGTCCATTTTTGGTATTAAACGGCGCATAGGCTCTTTCACCTTCTCGCGGACCATACAATAATAATTGGAGGTCTTCTTCAGAATAGTCCTTTAAGGGTTTATCTGGATCGAATAATCCACAGGTCATCATCCAATTACCTTGCCAGCCGGCAGGTGATAATGGCTTAAATCTCACCGCATACTCTCGCAGTGACTTATCGTAATCGATCATCTTATTTAGATCTGGCGTAATGACCTCCCCATATCCGCCACATTCTGGACATCTGCCAAAAGAACTTTGACTTGAAAAATCGGTGGCAGAGCCTATTGATGGCTTTCCTATTCTTGAGAACAAAAGTCTAATCAATGGATTTATATCCATATAGGTGCCTACTGTTGAGCGGGCATTGCCCCCTATAGGCCTTTGTTCCACTACTACAACCGGGCTTAGATTTTGCATCAGATCGGCGTGGGGCCGCTCATACCTTGGCATTTGATTTCTGACATAGAGAGGATAGTTCATCGTCATTTGTCTTCTACTTTCTGTCGCTAATGTATCAAAAACGACTGAGCTCTTTCCTGAGCCTGAAAGTCCAGTAAATACGATGATTTTTTCTTTTGGTATGTTTAAATCTACATTTTTTAAATTATTTTCCTTAAGCCCTCTTAAAATAATTTCATCTTTTATTTCTGACATTTTTGCATCCTTTCTGATTTTTATCTACTAAGAAAGTGACTAATTTATAATCCACTTATAACTTTTTTGTATTGTACTAATAAAACGAAATCACAATAACCAGAATTATTGTAGTAAAAATAATCCTTAATTTTTTCTTGTTCAATATACTCTCCCCAAAAAACTCTGTCGTTGCCAAACTAAACTGTTCCTTTCATCTTCACTATCTTCATACTGATATTAACATAAATATCCAGGTTTTTTACGGTAGTTTTTCCATGATCTAGACCCAAAATAAAAAAGAGCGCTTTTCCTTGTTTGCAGGAAAGCGCCCGTTTGTTGAAGATAGATAATATACTTTAATTTAAATGTGACATATATTCAAATGCTGTTGTTCCATATACACTTTTAAAGTGTTTATTTAAATGGATTAAATCAATAGATATCCCCATTTTTTTCATTAACTGCTTTGCACGTTCTATCTTGCAATTAAGAAAGTATTGGTATGGTGTAATTTCAGTTTGGGCCTTTAACAACCTGATAAACTGAAATTTAGATAAATCAAGCTCTTTGCATATCTCGTCAAGCTTAAGTACATTTTCTAAGTTGGCATGAAGAATATCCTTTGCATTTCTAACTAGAGCTTTATCTTTCTTATACTCTGTAGAAAGATTCGTTTGAATAAGGCTATCTGTGAGGGATATTAGTTATTCATTACACAAAGCCTCATCTTTTTCGCTTAATATTGCATTAGAAAGACTTAATATTCTTTGTTCAAGTCTATAATCATACACAATAGGGGTTGAGAAACGTACTAAGTCTTTTTTCTGGGTAACCTCTAATAGTAATTGTGGCTCAATATATAACATTACATAATCAAGGCCTGCGTTATCAGTGTACTGCTCCATGATGAGTCACACCAAGGATAATATCTGACTGCAAGCAAGAATCATTTTCTTTAACTCTTCGACATGCCAATCATTTGCGGCCTTACCAATTGACCAATCCCAATTTCATCTTCGTAAGAAAAGGCAAACCATAGATAAACAGTTTATCTTAGTTAGTCAATTATTTGTACACCTGTGGTGAAAATACTCTCTATACTTATCAATCCTTCTGTTGGTGTCTTTGCTCTTAAATTTTTGCCTTCTCTTTGCGAATGTAATATATCTATTGGAAACTCAGAATGATGCCAATCAATTATTCTTTATTTTAAGATCTGAGGTATTAAATGGATGAAACAAATTATTATCGTTCCTTTATTGTTCTGCCTCTCTGAATTCTCGAGGCGTTTGACCGGTTAATTTACGAAACAATCTTGAAAAATAATGAACTGATGAAAAGTGGTTTTTTTCCGCAATTTCCGTAATGCTCAAATTGGTAAATCTCAAATCGTCCTTCGCTCGTCGGATCCGGAAGTGGTTAATATATTGCTGAGGAGAAAATCCAGTTGCTTTTTTAAACAGTTCAAAAAAATGCCCCCTGCTAATCCGAAGCTCTTTATAGTAGATTTCTAACGATTCCAGGCAACCATGCATTAGATCTTGCTCCATCTGTGCAAGAAGCTTGTTTATACGCGGGTCTGGAATATTCTCTTCATTCAAAACATGGTTTAAAAAATACTCAATAAATTGTTGAAAATGATTTTGAATTTTAAGGCTCCTTATATACGTTCGTTCATTTGTATATTCATTAGATGTATAAAAGAGCTCGAACAATTCAATCCATAAACGAAGTGTCTCCACTTTAGAATGTTCTGGGATCGGATATGGAAACGCAGGACCAATTAAGGATGGGCGGAGCTGCGTAAAATCATAACAAATGGAACTAGGCCATTCGAACACAGTCTTGCGATTTATGTATGACCAATCAAAATAGCAACAAACGTGTACCATTGGATTTTTTTCGTCTGCAATCCATTCATGTTGCTGCCCAGCCGGAATATAAACAAGGGATCCTGGAGCAGTTTCATATGTCCGCCCTAATGTATGTAAAGTTCCCTTTCCTTCACTAATCAAATAAAGCGAACTGGTATAACAGATTCTTAAGTTACTAGTCTGCCCTTTGGAAAAATGGTATTGGGTTGCATAATAAACATAAGGATGAAAATCGGCGAGATCCATGGTGTTCACCCCAAACCTTAGTATTTAATTAGCTAATGATTGTATCAGATTCAGACCATTCCGTAAAATATCAGGGTGTGGAATTTGCTAAAATATTCATCTTTAATCAAATCGGAAAATGCCGAAATCGCTAACTAAGACTCAAGTCTTCTGAAAGGTCTGATATAAGGCATACTAAGTGAGATTAAACTCCGTCCTCAAATCCTACATATTTCGTTCTTGCCTTCATGAAATTGGTTAGCTATATTAGGACATGATAACAAAAAGTGGATGTCATCTTTTCCCACACTTCCTCGCAAAAATGTAATTCTCTCGCGTCACACCCCTGTCTGATTAACTCCTTGGCTCTTTTCACAACTGGACCATACATTTTTAAATTAGTACTTTCAAGTTAACCAGCTTGCTATAAATATAAACATAATTCTACTAATCCATCAGGAATTGTATTTATAAACTTATTGACCTTACTTCACACGATATTTCTTAAAGTATCCGGGTAATATATCCGTCGATGCACCTGGCATTTCAGGGAGGACGTAATAACCATTGTCTACTTGAATCGGTTCCACAAAGATGTGACGGATCCAAGGAATATATTCAAGCATAGTTGCATTTTGTGTAGAAGCTACAAGATGTTGATGAATTTGCCCCATATCACCGACATGTGGGCACACTGGTAGATCATACGCAGCAGCAAGTCCAGCGACTTGTAACCATTCAGTGATACCTGCGACACGCGTTACATCTACTTGAACGTATTCGACTGCTCCTTGATGGATATAATCACGAAAAGCGTATTTTGTGTACACATGTTCGCCCAATGCGATTGGAACATTTAACTCATTAGCGAGCTTTTTATGATTCAGGATATCATCTGGATTTAAAGGTTCTTCCAGCCAAAATAAATCAAACTCTTCCAGTTTTTTCCCCCAAGTCATAGCTGTGTTTATGCTCCACATTTGGTTAACATCTATCATAAGGGTGATATCATCACCGATCGCTTTTCTTACCGCTTTAACCCTGTCATAATCTTCTTTAGGATTAGGCTTACCTACTTTCATTTTCACACCGCTAAATCCTTGCTCTACAATTTCGGTTACATCTTTTAGTAACCTATCTTTAGACCAGTTAAGCCATCCGCCGTTCGTGTTGTATGCTTTAATTTTTTTCGGCTTATGCCCTCCTAAATATTTCCACAGAGGTTGCTTGGCAACCTTCGCCATAATATCCCACAACGCAATATCTACTGCTGCTAACGCCATATGCGTAACACCGGCACGACCAATCCAATGCATTTTGCCAAATCGAAGCTCGTCCCAAATTTCCTTAACCATAAAAGGATCTTTTCCAATTAAAACTTCTCGATAGTACTGATCGATCGTTTTTGCTATCATTTCATCGCCAAACGCAGTTGTGCCTGTGTAACCACAACCGATTATACCTTCATCTGTAAAAATCCTTACACCTGCAAGTCCCCAATGTGTGGCTACATTTATGGCATCTGTAATCGGCGGAGTGATAGGAACATGTAATACGAAACTTTCAACATCTATGATTTTCATAAACTATTCTCCTTTTTATCTTTGGTAGCCAAGGGAGGCTCCTCCTTCCAAAGCAACCCCAACCTATTTTTAGAATATTACAATAATTCATATTGTGAGATATGTATGATTAACAAATAGATACCTACAAAACTATACTAGTAGTTTCAAAAAACAAACGGGTTCTTTGTACGATTTGATACAGATGTGTTTACATTGCATGAGGAGCCCTTTAGCCATCTCTATGTTGTAGATGGCTAAGGATTTCCAAATGCGCTCTTCATCATAATCCTCTAAAAAGTCGTGTTAAAAATATACTCAATTTTCTCGATGCACATAATTACCATCTGTTTCAATGTGCTGTTACCATAATAATGTCAGTATTTAATTTGAACTTAATCGAAGATTTGCTAGTAAACAACGATTAGAATGTGCTGTATTTATGCGTATCCGGACACCATCTGGAAGAACGGCCAAAACGGATCAACGCGTCAATTGCTTCTTCTGTACGAACATGGGACAGAGCTTCAGCAGCATACGCGCGTAAATAACGGTCCTTGCTATTCAACGCCTTCTTTAAGGCATCTACTACGATATCCGCGTCGCCTTCCTTCCCTGCACGTAACAAAGAAAGGGCTGCGGTATAGCCATTTTTGTTTATAATATATGTTTGATTTTGGACATATAAATCGCCCGATTTTGCAGAATCTGCTGATTCCTCGAGTAATGACTCTTTCAAAGCCTTCACCAACGCAGGTACTATCTGATCAGCAGGGTGCACAATCATCCCAAGAGCTTCAATACTATTACGGCGCACCCATTGACTTTGATCTTGTAAAGACATAATTAGAGCTGGAACTGCTTCACTTGCAGTTGAGCCGAGCATACCGAGAACAAAAGCGGCTAAAGCTCTTCTATTCTCTTCTTTATGACCAAGTGTACCGATAAGGCCAGGAATTGCTATGCTACCTGATCCTTGTAAGCCGTATGCAGCACGTTTAGCAATCAGATTAGATCCATGCTGTAATTGCTCAAGCAACGTGCGTGTACCCGCTAAACCCATATGACCTAGAGCATATGCAGCATTTAAAGCCACAGCTTCCACTGGATCGCTAAGCAAACGTCCAAGCTCCGAAACGTATGAAGCTGCCGCTTCCCCTATCAAACCAAGTTGATCAGCTGCCCGTCCCCGCACGGAAGCATCCATTGCATTTAAATCGGCTTTAAGCTGTGATAAATCGTAATCATCGATCGTCTTTGCCGCTACGCTTCTTGCTGGTTCGTGCCTAAGCCAATCCCACACATCTTGCCAAAGGTTTAGATGTATTGCGGGTGTCCCTTCAGGTAATACCATCTCTTTATTTTTGTGATTCCAACTCGGGTATTCTGGTTCTTTAAGTCTTGCGAATTGAAACTTTAACATGTAACGATCTAAATTGGACACATTAAGTGATGCTTTATGCCAAAGATCAAAATGTACCATAACCATCGTACCTGCTTTTCCAGTCGGAAGGAGTGTCTCTCCTTTATCTCCGAGAAACTTTTCGTAATATTGGGAGCCAGGCATAATAGCGGTTGGCCCTAAATCTTCGGTAATATCTTGCGTATAATAAAAAATCATCGCCCACCATGGTCGGTGACTCCGCATGGAAGACCAATATCCGTCTTTATGCCATTCTCCACCACCAGGAGCCTGATTACCCGGCTGATTATAATGACAATGCCGATGAGGGTGCATGTAGTAATCCGGTCCGAGCACGCTTGTTAACGCACCTTTTACAATCGGTGTTTCAAAAAATTCAGCGATGTCAGGAACCCGAGGTAAAATATTATTTCCTGGGTTCCCCTCCTCATGCATTACGTAATAAATTTTGTCCATAACATCCTTATGAAGCTGCGGCGGCAGGTCGTTCTGAAGCACAAGATATCCTTTCGTAATGAACTCAACAATTTGTTCATCCGTCAACAAATGGTTAGATATCGACAATGAATACACTCTCCCTTTAATAAATTTTAGTGATTGAATATGATTAATACTTTAGCAAATACCGCAGACTGTGTATTTACAAATTAGTCTGAATTTTGCACAATTGTCAGGTTAATTTCAATTGAGAATGGCGTTGGGTTGATATCTACTATGGCAAAGTTGACTGTTTATGGTACAAATGATTCCGTTTCATATCGAAGTCTTTACCGCGAATATTCGCGGTAAAGGCTTCTTAATTCTTAAACCACCTGCTAAAGCAGGTTGAGTTAGAACCGCATTTGTTCAGAAAACCAAACCCCAGTCAAGGTTGTTCTTGTAAGAAATCGTCCTAAAAAGTGGGAAGGGTTAACTATCCTTTGTAAAGCTACTCTTATCTCAGATTACTAGTGTTGCAATAATTATTCCTACTAATTCCATCATTAAAGAAAGACATAAAAAAATCCTATATAATAGATGGATAGGTGGTTGCTTGTCCAATCTAATATATAGGAAATCGGGTTAGATTCTATCAGTATGATTTTTTCTGTTGGTATGTTTAAATCTACATTTTTTAAATTACTTTAAGATTATTTCTGACATTTTTGCATCCTTTCTGATTTTATCTACTAAGAAGGCGCCTTCAACATTTTAGACACCGGCAATTAGTCGTAGATTTGCTGACTCTTGCTTCTTTCAGTTCGCTACAAGTCTAGCCAACCATTACAAAGCGGCATTCCACCGTTCGAGTCCTACTATGTTTAGAACTGGCCTTTTAAAATTGCTTCCATCAGCTTAAAAGCATTGATTAAAACTTCAATTTTTCTATTATTCTTTGTCTATGTCTATTCAGGTCAAACTCTGAATTATCCACTTTGAACTTTTCCATGTTTAATGCATCAAATATTTTAGACTCCAATTGGCTTCTTGCTTCAAGAACAGCGAATGTCCCCTCAATCCCTTCGGCGTCGTGCTGTTTTCCATATCCTTGGTTATTGTAATAATCCATGAAACCAGTTGACCACTCTTTTGGCCTTTCTTGGACAGCTTTCATAAACGACTTTCGGAAATCCTTCTGTTCCACATAAATAAGAATCGGTTTTAACGGTTCTATAATGTCTGCCAATTTAGTGACATATCTCATAACAATATCATCATGCACACCATATTTAACCATTCCGATTGTGACAGGGTTTTGGATGAAGCAGCATTCAAATATGTATGTATCCTCGCTATTCATTGCTTGCTCACAAAACTTTTTCCATCTCTCTATGATTAATTCAATATGTTTTTTTAAAGGAATCTCATAAATATCGTGTTCGTACAATTTTTGCTGAAGTGCTTCAGGCAATGTGCCTTCACCCAATTCTTGTTTTAGCCTATACTGAGAAAGCACAAATCCATCGCTTTGTGCTGCTGCGTGCTTTATTAACAGGCTTCGAAAATCTGCATACTGTTCTGTTAAAATACCGAATTCCTCTGCAGAAAAATAGGACACTGCCTCATAATCTGCAGGGTGATCCATGCTGCCCTCAAGAAACAATCGGGTCTTTATATGCATTTCATTAAGTATGTCCTGCGTTAACTGGGCCGTCGTCGATTTTCCAGACCCAGGCAATCCTTCTACTATAATTAATTTAGTTTTTGCCATTCCTATATCCCCTTGCTTGTTTATTTTGTTAATTGGAAGGAAACATTCTCAATTTCTATCTTTTTACCGATCAGGTCATAAGGGTTGGTTGTTTTGTAAATAAATGAACCGTTCAGAAAATTAAGGTATTCTATACTGCTATGATCATCTCTCGGCTCTTTTTCAAAAGCAAAAGTATTTTTTAAAAAAACCGACTGTGTTATTTAAAACAGTCGGTTTTGTTTCGGTGATTAATTATATTAATAGCTTCTTTCGCCAAACAAGGCTTTGCTGCTCGATTCTTCTACCATGTTTCTTAAATCAGCCCCAGATGGATTCTGGAATACTCTAAGTCCAAACTCTGGTGCAACTGCAAACAGATGATCAAAGATATCAGATTGCACAGTTTCATACGCAGCCCACTGTACGGAATTTGTAAATGCATAAATTTCTAGAGGCAGCCCGTATTCACTATGTGCCAGCTGTCTAACCATTAAGGTCATATTCTGATTGATTCCATCGTGATTCTTGAGGTAATTGCTGATATACGCCCTAAAAACACCGATATTGGTAAGGGCCCTACCATTCACAGGATTGTTCCGATCGATTCCATTTTTGGCATTATACTCAGTAATTTCCTTTTCCTTTTGAATAATGTAGTCTGAAAGATAATGAACTTTTATAAATTTCTCGATCATTTCCTCGGTGCAAAACGTGATACTACTGGTATCTATATACAAAGAGCGCTTGATTCGTCGGCCGCCTGAGCTTTGCATCCCTCTCCAGTTGATAAAAGAATCGGAAATAAGGGCATAACTTGGCAGCATCGTAATCGTTTTGTCAAAGTTTTGAACTTTGACGGTATTTAACGAAATATCAATAACGTCACCATTTGCTCCGAATTTCGGCATTTCAATCCAATCACCAACCCGAACCATATCATTGGCCGTCAGCTGAATTCCTGCCACTAGTCCTAATAACGAATCCTTAAATACTAACATAAAAACAGCCGAAAGAGCACCAATCCCACTTAATAGAATAAGAGGACTCTCCCCTATAAGGTTCGATATTACTAAGATGAACCCTAGAGTCATAATAATAATGTTAACTACCTGAATATATCCTTTAATAGGCTTAACCTTGGATATGTCAAAGGTTTGATAAATATCATTAAATGCATTTAGTAAGCTTTGAATAAACACTAACGCTACAATAATGATATAGGTAATGGCCATTTTCTCGATGGTTGATTGATAGGTCGGAAAGGTGGAAGAAAACGAATAAATAATGATTGCAGGAACAATATGGGATAACTTTCGAAAAACCTGTCTATCCAATATGATCTTACCCCACTCCACTTTGGAGTTCGTAACAATACGAGTGATGATCCTGATCACAATTTTCTTTGTAATAAAATTTGCTGCGAAACAGATAAGCCCTATTAGCAGAATCTTGATTATAATCGAAAGATATTCTACTAATCTAGGATCTAATTCCATATTTAGAAGTAGATTATTAATGAATTGCATCTAATTCTCCTCCGTCTTAATTTGCATCATAAGCAACTTTACGGGTAAGTATCTAAACTGTCAATTCCTACTTTATCAATAATGAAAAAATGGTGCCTTAGCCCCTGAGTTGTAACGCTTCAGTTTACTGGGGCAGTCAAATCGAAGTGTGCCAATAATAAATTGTTTAGTTATTCAGGCACCAAAAAATATTGTTAAGCAGCATGTCGAAAAAATTTTTTCACCGCCCGCCAACGTGTCAAACCGTTGATAAATCAATATTTATAGAGGAAGGAAAGTTAACAAGAAGAGAAGTATTTTTTTATTAACGACAGATTCTTTGAATATAAGTAATGATAATGTATATTAATTTAAATAGGAAATTGTTATTTTGCTATCCGGATCCTTCTATGAAGAGGATTTTAATTCAACTATTTGAAAAAAGTCGATGTTTATTGTCGTATCTAGTTCATTATTCGGTTTTTTCTTTTTATGTAAAAATAATAGAAAGAGAGTGGTAGAATCAGATGGAGAATCAGGCAGGGGCATTTTTGGGAAAAAATCTTGCAAATGTACAATTAGATGTATCCATTGCGGCTTATACAAAAGTCCCAAAATCTTGGCGTGATGAAAATTTCACAACTGCTTTTAATAAGTTTTATTATATTATGGAAGGTGAAGGTTACGTCAAAGTGAATAACGAGACGTTCTATCCTAAAGCTGGTGAGCTTTATTTACTGCCTTCAGGCTCAGTTCAATCTTATGGAACGATAAATGACAATACATTCGGAAAATATTGGTGCCATTTCACAGCTAAAATCGGTGGTTTTCATTTGTTTCAACTAATGAAGACGCCTGTTTTTATTCGGCCGGACGAATTTGGACTAGAAGAAAAATTCCAGCAGCTTATTACGAATATGCATAGCGATCGCCTTTCTAGCACCTTCCGTGTGCATGCAATCCTGCTCGAAATCATTGCCGTATTCATTGAGAATAGTCAAACCATTCATTTTAAAATGAATGCATCCCCTTCATTTGATAAAATGGATGCCATTTTAACCTATATCGAAGAGCATTTGGATGGAAATTTGTCTGTAGAAGCTCTTGCACAAATAGCTAATTTCCATCCAAATTATTTTATTTCCGTTTTTAAAAAATTCACTTGCTCCTCACCGATTCAATACATAAACCGCCGAAAAATTGAAAAAGCAAAAGAGTTACTTGCCGTTAGTGAACAAACTGTCTCGTCAATTTCTGATTCAGTAGGCATGGAGCTTTCCTATTTTTCTAGAGTCTTTAAAGAACTTACAGGACTTTCTCCAACTTCATATCGTGATTTATCATTAAAATCACGGAACAATCCGAAGTAGGTTTACGGATAAAACTGATTTGCAGGTGTCGTTGTCGGGCACCATCTTGAATTAAACAAGAACGTTATTATTGCTTTGTTTGCTCTTTCTGTTCCAATATAACGAAGAGCTTCTGCTGCATGAGCACGCACATATCGGTTTTCATCCTGCAAGGCAATTTCCAATTGAGGAACGGCCGAGTCTGCTGCTGCACCGATTCTGGATAACGAAAGGCCTGCCATAAAACGAACTTGTGCATCCTCATCCTGTAAGCACCGGATCAATCCTTCGACAGCTTCCTTAGCGGGACTCCCGATCATTCCAAGTGCTTCTGCAATCGATCTGCGGACAATTACTGAAGCATTTTCTAGTAATCCATTTAAAATAGGAACAGCTTCAGCAGCCAGATGTCTATGTTCACTAAGAGCAAAAATAGCACGCACCACTGTCGAGGTTCTGCTATGATCCAATGCTTGAATTAAACCTGGAATTGCCTCTTTCCCTGCAATCGATAACCCATAAGCAGCAAGCCGCGACACATGACTATTTTCATGATGCAGCGCTGATAGTAGGGTTTGGACACCATCTTTTCCACAGCAAGCAAGCTCATAAGCAGCATTCAATGCTATTGGTTCATATTCATTCTCTAGCGCACGCAGCTTATTTTCGAGATTATTTGACGAGCATGTTGCAGTCGTTGCCATGCTGCCAATTTCCCCTGATAACCAGTTCCATGTTTCTTCCCACATCACGTCATGCTGAGCAAATAACGTGCTTGTCGATTCAGGAAGCCGCCATGCACTTTCAACATTGTTCCAGCTTGGCTTATCCGGAGCTTTTGTACGCATAAACTCAAACTTAAGCATAAATCGCGGGTTTCCAAGTGTATTTGGGGTGGCACGATGCCATATATCATAGTGAATTAACGCAAAAGTACCTGCTTCTCCACATGCTAATACTTCTTGATCCAATTCATTAGACTCAAAGACGCGGGAGTCGTAATTTTGTGTACCAGGCAGGATTCCAGTAGGACCCAATTCCACTGGGGTATCCTGTGGAAAATACATAATCATTGCCCACCACGGATGATGGTTCCGCATGCGGTTATAGCCCCAATAGCTGTCCTTATGCCAAGCCCCTGGCACTGATGATGCATTATAATGACCATGTCGATGTGCATGGAGCATATAATCAGATCCCAGGACACTTGTCAGTGCTCCCGTAATAACAGGATGTTCAAATACTCTTTGGAGCTCTGTTACTCTTGGTAATAAATTATTTCCAGGATTACCCTCTTCCTCGTAAACTTTCAATAGCTGTTCATTTAACCTTCCATGGAATTCCTTAGAAAAATCAGTTTTCAAAACGAGAAATCCATCTGTAATAAACCTTCTCATTTGCTCATCTGTTAATAAAAGCGGATTGTTTTCTCCAGCCATCCCTAATTACCTCCCTTTATCATTCATTGAAGCTCACGATTATTATAAAAGAAGCAAAATTGGAAAAACATAGAGAAAACTCATTTACATTTGCACAAAACTAAGGTGTTTTTTTGGCAATTAGGGGGTATTTTCTTTTTCAACAGACAGACTGGCCATTATATAAGATCATGGAAAAAAATGAGGTTCGATTGAACCTCATTCCATGTTTACATGCTATATAAGCTAAAACCTAACAGTTAAAATTGCCCCTTATAACAAAAAATGATGAAATAGCAATCAATGAAGTTAAGCAGCAGTTAGATACCTATATAGATTTTAATGAACTAACTTCCGGAATACTTCACCGCTTTATTGGGAAAATTGAAATAAAAGCAGATGGCCGCCCGAGAATGTTCTACCGATTCTCGAGCCATCTGCTTTATTTAATCAATTTTATCAACGCACAGCACTCAACGTGGCTTGGATGGTGATGGCAGATAAATATTGATGTAGTAGTGTTTACCTTATACGTTTTTAATTAATAATCACATTAACATGTGAAAGGCAATATTACAACATGCCGCCCGTAAGATGAGAGTGTGTAATATCTTTAACGATAGGCGGGAAAAGTGCGGTATATCAGGGTTTTGCTGAATCTGAGGTGTAACATCTTTAACGGGAATTTATCGTTTTTTTGATTGCGTTAGCAAAATGTTAGATTCTACTCTTACGACCTTTAAGTTCAACCTAGAGAGAAAATATGTATCCTTTTCATTGAATATTCAAATTAAGGATATATCATGCCCAATCTTATTATGAATAATAATTTCCCTATCAATTGTCGAAGCCTCTAATACAGTCCACCATCTTCCTTGGCCATTTGTTGGACAATTAAATAAAAATGTTTTATCATCTATTTCGATTTCAATTTTTGCATTACTAGTAGAAAGCGGTTGTTCGTTTGAAAAATTGTGTATTGCGATAAGATATTTGCCCGGTAATAACTTTTGTATTTTCACAACTTCTGGGCCAAATCCATTTATCACATCTTTATCTAGTTTCATAAAGGGCTTAATAGACAGATTTCCCATATTTTCATGGTTAACTTTAACTTGATAGTTACTATTATTGGATTCTTTTAAGAAAACATGGAGATCTAGATCACTGGGTGACTTATCCCAGATTAATTTAATATTTACATTTTCACTTGTAAAAATATCCTTTGTATCTTGATCATCAGTATTTATGGTAAAATCAATAGCCTTATATACTAATTCCTTAAATTCCTTTATAGATTGTTCATTTCCGGGCCTCATATTTCCAATTATATGGGTTCTAGCTCGAAGCGTAGGTTCTATTTCATCTAGAATTTTATTATTAGTAGGTCCATAATTAACTAAAATTATTTCAGCATTTGGCCTTCCGTTAGCATAATCAATTAATGCATTATTAAAATTCCTCTTTGATGGTCTTCTATATTGTTTACACTCAACTACTAATAATGTGGATTCCACTAAGTTTGTTAAAGGTGGAATAATTATTGAATAATCTGGCTGAATCCCACTTTTCCTACCTTTACCGATTGGATTTTCAAGAGAAGACCTGAGTTCAGACCATATGTGTAGCTCAGGAGTAGTTTTCGTTGTTGCTAAATGTGAGCCAGAAAAAGAAAAATGCAACCTCCCATTAGTTGTATGGAATTTTAACCTTTTATTAATCAAAGCTGCTGAAATCCGCGTTAAAACCCAAGTAGCATAAAAATCATACCTTTTTTTCCAAATAGGTAATTTAAGAAAATCTAGTAATTCCTCTATCATAGCTGAACTTTCAGTATTATTTCTTGGAATTGAGGATAAATATAACTCTAACTGATTACATAAGTTACGAACTAGATTCACATTCTCTGTTTCCAAGTTATTATTAATTCGATATATTAAAATAAGATATTCCTTCAAAAAGTATCCAGCCCAATAATCAACTTCCGCCAACGCATAGTCTGGTATTTTATCATTTCCTTTTTCTTTAGATTCTGTTAAAAATGAATAAAGTTTTGAATGAGATACGCCTAATAACGACATATTATACATCACATCATTAAAAATCACTTGTATATTGTTTAATAAATCGTTTAATTTTTGATTTTTTGTTTTAGGTAATATCAGACTACTATTATTTGGCCAATTGGAAAAATACAATTCTAACCATTCTCTTGTTTCTTTTGTTTGGAACCTATCATCATCACGGTCTATATTTGAATTTATCTTATAGCTTTGGTTAAAATCATTGAAAATACTACTTAATCGATACAAATCTTCTGATTTAATTTTATACAGGTTAATCTTTGTTCTAATAGTCTTCCATTTTTTTATCCATGCTTGAAATTGTCTTAGATCAAATTCTAAGGAATCCACTTCATTTTGAAAATCGAATTTAATTAAAACAGAATCATTAGTTTCTTTAATACTATTACTTTCAAATAATTTAAGTAAATCATTAAACATTTGCGAAAAAGGATTAAGAGCAGTAAAGAAAGCCTGTAAAAATATTTCAATACTAGTACTTTTATTTTGTAGTTGTTTTTCAATACTATTCCTTGGTGAAAATCCTAATATATCTCGCAGATCATTTACAATCCCTTTATCGTAATATTTTATATCTAGTCCTCCATTCGTTTGCAGGAACTTCCAAACATCAACTGAATTATTTAAGATATCAGATTCTACTATTTTAGACATGATTTCCTCGCTTTTTTTAGTTTCTTCAACACTGTTAAACGAAATTTTTTCAAATAATTATATATAAAGAAATTATTAATAATTTTTAAAACTAACAATAAAGGTTTGCTTTTAGGAAATATATCCGTAGAGCCCTATCCTGTATTTGCTCATTGAATTTTGGGACATTTCGACTACATCATCGTTAACCACTTTTAATTTGGCAATTGGAACGTCCGGAATGTCTTGCCACGGAGCCTCCAGAGACATGATTTAGCTCAAAATGCGACCATTAGGATGTTTCGAGTAGCAAACAAAGTTTGCCGTGCCTCTCACTCCATATCAAGACAGTATTCTGACTGAAATTAAAATGACTTACGTTTTCATGAGCGAAGTGGTTCATTGTTATGTAAACAAAAACAATTCCATCTAAATTTAATCCTTATTAGAAAGTATACGTATATTTTTATAATTATTTTTTAACCCCATCATATATAATAAAGCCGTGTTAACGGCATATTTTAGGAAAACTACTCTTATGCCTACGATTTAGAGACTATCATTTCTAGATAAAGTTGAGCATGTACTCAAGTATACTTAGAGTATCTTACTAATTTTAATTGCTGTCCCCCATAAAGCATTTTGCCTGAGCTACCATCACCTCTATAAAATAAGAATAATTACTAATTGTGGCTGTTCTGTTCTTTCTTGCGGACAAGAAATCGGCAGCATTCATAAATTCACTATTAGGTGGAAGTACCTTTTTCATGTAAGCGATTTTTGACTCTGGACTTTCATGAGCTATATAATTTCTTAAAGTTTGCATTTTTATTAATGTATCTTTATCCGTAGATTCAAAGAACAGTGTAAAAGGATTGTTTTCCTCAAAAATTTGCTTAACTATGTCCTCAACTCTCTTACTTACATCTATGTATTTTTTATCTGTAATGGTTTTCCTTAAATGATCATGATCTGAAAAAAGCAGTCGTCTATTCGGCTGGTATCCAAGGCTGCTTCTTTCACCAATTGCATACATTACGACACAATTTAATAGTAAACGCTCAAATTTAACAAAGATTTTAAAAAAAGCTACATCAATTAAATCATTATTAACAGCAATCAAACTTTCCCATTTACCGATTTCTTCAAAAAGGTCATTTAATTCTTGTGGATGAGCTGTTGTGTTGGTTTCCAAAGCCCTTTCCTCAATACCATCTGGCTGTGGGCCTGTATGTTCTTCTACATCTACAATCAGTTCTTCTCTTTCAGCATTAATTGCCATATTGTCTAATCACTCTTTCAACAAACTGACTAAAAATTCGTACACGTTCTTTTCTTTCATTTTCATTTGTTGTCCTACTACTATGTAAATGTAAAAATTGATTCATTTCTTCACTTCGTAAATCTTCATCTAATGACAGTTGGGATTCAAGCTCAACCAACACTTTATCCAACATAAAGCCATTATATTGATTTGGGATAGAATATTGAGTGTTACGTAATTTCCCTTTTAAAAGTAGTTGATAAGCAAATAATGTATAAAAATAATTTTTCTTATTTATATATCTGAAATTAATTTGAGTTTTATCAAACAAAGTTTTAATATCTCTCATAACTTCTTTAAATAAGGCCTCACTTTCTTCACTGTCATACATTCCATTATCAAATTTCTTATAGTACATATCTATCTTTGCTGGTGTATCCTGCACAATCCCTTCTCTTAAAAGTATTAGTAGACTTGAAATATATTCTGCATCCACCATTCTAATGAAATCTGAATCTTTAAATATGCTAAATTCTGCAAAGAAATTTCTCCATTCACTAGCTAATTTATATACAAGAACTTTGAAATCTCCCCAGTACTTAGCATTTCTTAATTCTTGTTTATTTAATGTATTGCTATTTGTGTTTACTCGCATAAACATGTCATAAACAACGCTATCATCAGACGTTTTAATTAACTCTACTGGAATTTGATAATCTAAAAACTGCATTTGCATATCTTCATCCAAATCGCGATAATACATTCCAGCCAATTCAGAATTGTGAGCTTTCATTATAGGAAACTCATTTTTTTCAAATTTAACTATAGTTCGAAGCCTCTGCTGTCCATCAATGACTTCTCGATACGTTTTTCTTATTTTCGTATCAATTGTCTGCCTTAGAAAGACCTGTGGTATCGGTAATCCTCTTAGTATAGTGTCAATTAGATAAGATTCTGCCTTGGAATTCCACACATTATTTCTTTGATATTTTGGAGACAATTGAAGCTCTTTACTCTCGTTCCAATTTAAAAAATCATTAATACTATAAACTTTAGTCTCTTTTAGATTACTCACTTTGATTTCTCCTCATTCATTTAAGTCTCTTCACCATTGATTTTTGATTATTAAAAATCCTGAAAATTAGTTAGCAAGTTGGGATGGTGTATTCACAAAAATACTATTGCAATATTTACGGCTAATATTTCATGCTTGAAATTCAATAACCTTTTTGAAAGTAAATATAAAAAAAGGTAGATTATACATTTTCTTTTCTCCAGCTCATAATTACTTCTTCAAATGAAGGCGTTCTCCAACTTTCTGACCATTTTTCATGAAATTTAATACTCTGTGATCTTGGTTCAGGGTTTGGCAACTCTAATTTAACAATACTTGGTATTGGAGTAGAATCCCCAACCACCAAACACTCCCCAGCAGCAAGAGTAGGTAAAATCTCAGATATAGACCGAGAATTATCTGGTAATAGATTCTTGATATAATTTTGGTCATTAATATTTGTTAAACGCAGATTAATAAAATTGTTACATTGAGAAAGAATTGTATCAGATACCTCTGAAGGCCTTTGACTAACAACCATCAAGCTTAAACCATATTTCCTCCCTTCTTTAGCAATTCTTTCTACTGATTTTTTTGCTGCTTTATACTCAATACCTCCAGTTCGTGGAATATAATTATGAGCCTCCTCACAAACGATCATGAATGGTATATCATTAAGTTCATTCTTTTGATGTTGCAACTTAGAATAATGTAATGCAAAATCAAAAATAAGACGAGAAATTAAGCTAATTGTAATGCTTAACACTTCAAACGGAATACCGCTTAAATCAATAATTGTGACGTTTGATTTATCTAAATACCCCATAAATTGCTTCAATATATCTTCGAAATGTTCAGTTCTATACTTAGAATTTTCTTCTGCATTTTGATTCAATAACAGAAAATCTAAACGTTTATCTGTTAATTTGGTTTCAAATCTAGACAAGAATCTATTAAATTCACCATTAAAAGGTCCATTACTTGCTTTTGTTGCTTTTGAAGTATTAGAAGAGGTAAATTCGAATTTTTCATTAAAATAAATATGTCGATTTTCAACAAGTTCCCCATTGCTTAGTTTTGGAAAACTTGGCTCTCCTTCAATTTTATTGATTACTTCTTCGTTTAAATTATAAATATAATTGAAAACCTCATTAACATTAAAATAAACAGGAGAATCATATGTGATTTTTTTAAATTCGGGATTATATTTTTCCTTGTTCAAAACTACTGCTCTCTTAAACTGAGAGACTTGATTATGGGAATTTTGTTCATTACTTTCTATGAACAATGTTTCTAATTCTTCTGAATTCATTAACCAGTATGGAAGCTTTAATTTTTCTACATCTAAGTAATTCAAATTAAAATTTTCATTTTTATCAATTTCAAATGCTGATCTATATTCAGAATGAATATCAAAAATTATAATATGGGAATTCTTTTTATCAGATTTATTTATATTTCTAGCATTATTGATACCAACCACGTTTTGTAAAATTTTTGCCACAGCACAGGACTTACCTGATCCGGTAGAACCTACAACTGCAACATGTTTACTAAAAAACTTATCTCCATCTAACATAAAATTAACTTCTTCATTTTGTGCCAAGTTTCCCAAGTGAAATATTTTTGATTTTTCATCATTAAATATTTTATTTAAAATATTATCTTCAACTAGGAAAACTGGTTCAGTAGGTGATGGAAGCGTTGAATTACCTTGATAAAACTCTTCTTCTTTAAAAATCCCCACTGGTTGAACAGTAAGAATAAAAATATCTTCATCCCTATCCGTAGAAATTTTTATATTTTGAATAACACATAATACAAAGTTATGATTACCTTCTTGAATTTTTAAGTATTTTCCAATTTGTAATTCTGATTTAGCTTTTTCAAAAATCTTTAATGTGTCAATTTTCACCAAAATAGATTGAGGGGAACTTTCTATAACACTTCCAATTCTCATAGTGGCTTTCTTAGACATTATCAAATCTCCTTTACCATAGATAATAAATATTTTAATTCCCTAAAATTACTTACATGTAGATGTTCAATATTTACATCAGTTGTATCTAGTGAGCTAAAGTCTATTTCTCCGATTAGATATAAATCGTCACATTTTTTAGAATTGATAAATGTTAATACCTCATCTGAATTACAAGAAATTTTTGCTTTAAATTCTACCCAATTATCTTTAATTATTCTTTTAGGCTCTTTATTAAATTCTTTAAAGTAAAATGTGTCCCCAATATAACCAGTTATTATTTGTATATTTCTTGAAACAAATCTTTTATGGTATTCTGATAATCTATTAACATCTGTTTTTAATATAAAACAAGGAGTTTCAGTATGTAATTTTATTTTAGAATTATATTTTTCAAGATAGTCTTTTACAAAAAGAATGAATTCATCATCAAAGTTTTCTATAGTATCGGGATTCATGATAAAATATCGTAATCTAGAATTTACATTTAAGGATGGTACTAATTGATTTTTTCTAACTTTCAATAATTCCTTACGGGTCAATAGTTCACTTGTCCATCTACTCATAGCGGTTTTCTTATTTTCATGCAAGTAACCTATTAATTTATTTTTACTTGTTATTCTTTTTTCAGCTTCTGGAAGAATACTAAGTTCCGCAATATATTGAATACCATTAGGATAGAACAAATCTTTTACGTCTTCTAATGAAAATCCCTCGTCCATTAAAAGTTTCTTTGTTTCTTTTATTAACTCTTCATAAGAAAGACCTATTTCAAAAATAAAATGACCTTTTAGAAACTTATCAATGTCAACAATAATCTCTAATTCAGTATTTTCATAGTATCTTTTTATTTGAGTTTTATCCTCTGAGGATTTACTAGCTTTTCCAAGTAAATCCTTAATACTCTGATCTTTTGGAGGCTTAATTTTCGATATATATTTACTAATATAATCAAAATTACTTGATGAAAGTATTTCTTCAATTTGTAATTTGGTAATTTTATTTATGCCTACTTGTTCATTAGGAAAATGAGCATATAAAACATATTTAACATTATTAGTATCATTATCTAAAAAATGGATTAACATTTGAAGAATTGGTTTATAAATATCTGATAAATTATATCGAACTTTTGATTCGTGATACTTACATTGTATTGCATTTGTTATATTTGAATTTTTTAAATCGATATCTTCAATTATTCCCTCTATTTGTATCTCATCTTTATCAGTACTACTCAAAATGACATTTAAAGTTTTACTGAACTGATATAAGAATCCTTTTATCGTATGGTCCGCCTCTCTACTCATTACAACCTCCTGTGAGATATGTACTATCGAATCCTTTATTTTGTTATTATTTTAGGGATTTGTAAACACAACTATAATATTACATCATTTAACGAAATTACCCAATGTTTGACATACTATTATTTAATAGTCTCAAAATGACCTATTAAAATTTTATGAATTTGGGATTTTCTGTTGTTTTTTTAACATTATATGATATAAAAAAATGCTACAGGTCTCATGATGCTATCTTTTGATAACGTCATATAACCCATAGCATATTGCGAAAGTAATTATTATAGGAAAATTTAGGATTAGGATCTAATCAGTTTGGTTAGCAATTTTATCAATTTCCTTCATGCTAATCTCATCCCCCATATACTCCACAATCCTCAGTAAAAGCAATTTGTTTTCAAACATAGCTTTTCGAATATCCGAATGAGATTTCACATGTTTAATAGCATTCGTATCATCAATTATTAACTTTGCTAGTAAAACTTTTATCAAAAGGGGATTGTCTGTCTTATCAATCCACTGCCACGATTGCTCCGTAAGTATCATATTATATTTTTCATTAACAAACGCGGCCAATACCAACTTTAGATTTTCGATAGGTACTAAGAGGAATTCCTTTATACCCCCTCTCCTTCACGGTATAAGAATGTCTTAATACTATAGGCAATGGCTTTTAATGTTAATTCTTGTTCGTCAGTTTTGTGCTGCCGTCAAAGTATAAAAAAGCATCCATGTCAGCTAAATACATTTTGTCTTCAGTGGAGGCTTCCGTAATTTCAATAGCTGATTGAATTTGATTATTGAAGGCTAATAATTGATCTTCAATCTAAGATATTTCTTGTTCTAACAACAATTCAATTGCCGTTATTGAATCAGGTATATACCCCCCTAAGATTTTCGCAACCTCAGTTAATGGGATATATGTTTTTATCTCCCGACCTGTAAACATCATATCCAACATGACCGAACCGAACTGCATCTCAACTACTTCGAGATGACCTGAAACTTTTGCAAATAAATCTAGAAAGGAGATTTTTTCTCTTGGTAAGCAGACCCATGTTCTGGAAATGGCTCTGATTATTTCGGAATTAGAAAATTGTACTCTGTTTTCGGATTTACAAATGGTATTAAGTAAATCATTTAAATCAGTAGCTATGTTTAAGAAATTAAATTAACAATTTCAATGCGCCAAGCTGATTAGGGGAAGAGTATGCCTTTTATTCATTGACAAACCACTCAAGAAATGTATTTCTAGAGAAGCGATGGTAATAAATCCTGAACTTTTCCTCCTGATCTGCGATTAACCAATTATTAATGAATTGAACTTGTTCCTATTCATCTTTTATCTGAGCGGTTCTGGAAAGCAATTTGTCAACATCGACTCTTACAGGAATTTCGATTAGTGATGAAAGATATTGATCAGCCCATTGTTTCGCCTTCACACATTGATCATAATCAATATTTCCATTTACCAAAGCATTGTTTGGCAAACGGCTCTCTATTAACATGGCAATTGCTAAAATGTATAGATGATATTCAAAGCCCTGTGTTTTAGAACTAAAAACATCAATCATTAACCGGTCTTCTTCAAATAAAATGTCATTTCGGTTTCTTTCTAATTGCCCGGATTGATAGTGACAAATATCCCTATACAATTTAAATGTTTCAGCAAATCTTTTACTTTTCAAATCGCCACTTATAGCCCAATGGCGTTCTGGATTTATTTTTTCTGCATCCTTAATATAGACCGGTAATTTATATCCAAATAACACCTGTCTTTCAACATCTGCAAATCAAATGCATTTAATAGATTTAAGCTTTCCTCATAGACTTCTTCCCATTCAAAATTTGATATATTACTAGGTACAATACTCAGATTAATATATGTTCCCAAGATAATATCTTCTTAAAATTATTAAAAGCATATTTTTGGCATAGATCATTTTTCAATCTGTAACATTTCTCTTGTTGGAGAAACTAGAATGGTTCAGCCCAGTTTCTGACTATCCCACATCTTTACCCATGGAAATGTGTGATCTAGTAAGAGAACTTCCCTCTCTTCTAAAGGTTTTATTGGTTCTTTTTTTGCTATGCATCCATAAATATGTAAGAGCCGTACTGCGTTTTCAACGTTCTTGACCGCTGAAAATAGATTAGGATAAAACGTGTAATCTGGTTTTTTGAGTGCTTTGTCTCGAATTGAATTGTTCATTAATGAGGTCTCCTTAGAGGTTTATTTTTGAGGTTAAGCATGACGTGAATGCCAGGGAGGAGTTTAATGGCATATCCTTTGGGTGAACGTAGATAGCTTATGTGTTTATAATACTTTGGATAAAAGAATGGGGCAATACTTCAGATGCTCTATACTGTCGTATCCCTTAACCATTGATATACAGGTTTCGTACCAACGGTACGCTGCTTGTTCCTATCATTTGTTAAAACGGTATATTTTGATTGTCCGAAAGATCAGTAATGATGGATTTTAAAGCAATCACCTTTTCTTCATATTCAAAATTTGTATTAAGATGAAGCTCCCGATAAATTTCAAGCAATAACACAACTATACGCTTTGCCTTTTCATCCATTTCCCCGTATAGTCCGATCATAATATCAATCGTAACCTCCATTTCACCTACATAGTGCAGTATATTAACATTCCTTTCTATTCTATTCCTTTCCTTATGAGCCAACCCATAGTTATTAAGTTGCTCCTTAATAATACTAATAAGAGTAAATGCATTTTTCGCATAAGGTTCAATTACTCTTGCTTCGAAGCCTTGTTTAAGCTCAATTTCAAGTTTTGTGAGGTTTGATAATACCTTTTTGAATTTTCTTTGATTAGATTGTTTTGAGGACATTTGTGAGGTCTCCTTTATTTTGGGGTATAGTTTGAAGTAAACATCAGATGGGAGTGCTTGAAGATGAGCACATCCTATGGGGGATTCATCTATTGCTTATGTATTCATTTTATAACGGTTTAATAGACTGGGCAATAGCTAAGGTGTCGAACCCCTGCTTTACCCCTTCATCCCTTGATATTACACACCTCGTACCAACGGTACGTCATTCCTCCCCCCCTTTTCCATCAGTTCACTCACACTTTTTCTCTGACTAACTAAGTGTAGTACCTTCTTATATGAATCATATTTTTCCCACCTAAGTATAATTATCTATAAAGCTCATATTGCAATGAAAGGAGGAAGTTAAGAGTTTTTAGGTATTGAATATTATGAAGAAGAAGCTAATGCAAGTGTTGTAATGCATTCTGATCAAAAAAATCCAAGTCATTCCATTTGTGTAACTCGCCAACATTTATATTGGTTAGATAGATGTTCAGAAGTGAAAGAGTTACTACACACCATTGCAAATGAAAGAGGATTAGATTTCCATACTGATTATGAAAAGATACTCTAATTTATTGATATTGTCCATTATTATGAAATACTAGATCCAGAAAATTTTTTAGAAGATTGAGGAAGTTTTAATAGATATAACTACAGGGAGACTCCTATCTAACCCCATGCATCCTCAGTACTACTGTCCTCGTACCAAAGGTACATCATCCTCCCCCCTTATCCATCAGTTCATACACACTTTTCCTCTGGCTTCTAATTAGTCTTTATCATGAAAAAAGAACGAGTAGCATACCAAAAGGTACGCCAATCGTTCTCTCATTCATATTAAATACATAGATTGTACTCCTGCTTATTTCCTGCTTTTGAAACAACTTTCTTTCCTATGGAAAAGGTTTTTTTCCTTTAGAATCGGAATTTTACAAGGATACAAACATTCCCTAAAACTTTATCTTTGACCAAAGTATCAGATTTAGCTATGTTACACCTTATTCCCACAACGAATCATATGTACTTCAATGTAATCATCTGAAAACTCAGTCTAAAAGCGTGAAATCTAAGTCTAAAAATGTTTTTTTGACACCATTCTTCATTTCAATATATTCAACTAATTCATGCAATAATTCCCAATCTCCTGTCCAGTACCTAATCCTATCATAATCTGTTCCATTATCATCCGCAGAAGTTATAAAATTTCTATCTTGAAGAATTTGAAATTCCTCCTGTAGCTCCTTTATCCCTATTTTTAAAAACTTCCTTACTTCCACATGATTAAAGTATATTCCTTCATGCTTAATAGAGACCTTCTTTTCTAAAATAGCATAAACTACCTCTCTCGTTTTGATGTCAAGAGTTTCAAATTCCTTTATGAACATTTTTATCGCTTCAATAATGGAATTAGCTTCTTCTTTATCAGTAACATTATAGTAATCAAGGTAACTCGTAAAACTCACTGGCATCTTACTCACAACAATCTCACGACCAGAAAGATAGCTTTCCTCACTAATGCCTTCATTAAGATTTTCATTCAAATATTCAATTATCTCTTCAACCTTTGTTTTATTTAATGTACTGATTTTTTTTACCAAATCCTTTAAATCAATCACATTTTCTTTTATTTCAAATTCTATATTCCCATCTGTATCGATTCCACTCTTATAGGATTTTTTAGAACCTAAAATAAGAATATACAGTTCCTCAAAATCCTCTTGTAAACCATTTTCAATAAACTTTGCAACAGTTTTTTCTATCTTACTTTTCCCAGCTGATGAAGTAACCTGGAAACAGACTCCTTCATCATAATCCCCTAAATCTACAGCAGGGAAGTTTACTTTTATTGCATTTAAGTTTTCAAGGTTCATGTCATATATTTTATTTAATAACTCACAGAAAAAGTCCTCACAATATTTATTAATATCAAATAGTCCCTTACTATTCTGGTACTCAATATAATAAGCGAGTATGCTGAATAGTCTATCTACTTCCTCTAAACGCTTTTTACTTTTAATCATCGAATTCTCCCATCAATTATTTTTTCCTACAATATAAAATGCACTCTAAAACCTTAACCGTAAAAAAAGTTGATGGACTCTTTCTACTTTCTGATCAACTATGTGCTGTAATAATATTCCCTTTGAATTTCCCACTTAATTTCCCGTTATTCCTTCGTTCGCTGGTGATAATAAAGTCGCTACCTTTCTCCCGCTTTACCTCCATATTATCAAAAAATTCACGTTTCTTCCCACTTTTTTCACGCTTTTTACCGAGTTAGAAAAGACTTTTTCCTCAACGCTTTTTTCACACTTGTTGATATAGCTGGGATAACTGGCGTTTTCCTCTTCCTTTTTTGTACAAACTTTATTCTCTCTGTGGATAAGCCGTGGAAAAAGTTTATTATGGTTTGAAAATTTCTAATGGTCAGTTACACTTTTAATATGAGTTGTGATACACACTCCACATGTGTAGTATGCGGGAACATATCCACCGGCTGCACTTCCAGCGTCTTGTATCCCCCGTCTTCTAATATCCGTAAATCCCTTGCTAATGTAGCTGGGTTACAGGATACATACACCACTTTTTTCGGTTTCATGTCTATAATCGTTTGCAGCAGGGCTTCGTCACAGCCTTTGCGTGGCGGGTCAACTACCAATACATCAGCAGAATTTCCTTCTTTATACCACTTTGGAATCACAGTCTCAGCTTCTCCGACTGCAAATTCTACATTTGACATACCATTCAGCTTGGCATTCCGTCTTGCATCCTCAATCGCTTCTGGTACAACTTCTACTCCGAATACCTTCTTCGCTTTTTGTGCTAAAAATAATGAAATCGTACCAATACCGCAATAAGCATCGATTACATTCTCATCACCAGTTAAGCCCGCATACGCAAGTGCCTTATCATAGAGCACCTTTGTCTGAACCGGATTGACCTGATAAAACGATAAAGCAGATATCGCAAATTTCACATCACCGATATAGTCATAAATGACTTCGCTGCCCCAGAGAACCGTTGTTTTTTCCCCAAGGATGACATTTGTCCGCTTTGAATTGATATTATGAACGATCGATTTTACCATAGGGAGACGCGCTGTGATTTCCTCTACCAGCTTGTTCTTATGAGGAATATCCGCTGTCTTGGTAATAATGACTACCATAAGTTCTTCAGTTTTCTTTCCGTACCGGGCCATAATATGGCGCAATACCCCTTTATGAGATTCTTCATGATACGCAGGAATTCCCAGCTCAGAGCAAATCTCTTTTACCGTTTGAATCGCTTCGTTGACCTCCGGCAGCTGGATCAAACTTTCATCCGTATCAACAATTTCATGGCTTCTTGGTTTAAAAAAGCCAGCGATCAGCTTGCCGTCTTTTTCACCGACAGGCACCTGTGCCTTGTTGCGGTAATGAAATGGATTTTCCATTCCTAAGATTGGATGCACCACAACATCCTCAAGCTTCCCAATTCGGGTAAGCACCTGCCGTACCTGGTTTTCTTTATATTTAAGCTGACCTTCATAACTGATATGCTCCAGCTGGCAGCCTCCGTATTTATGTTTTTCGTTCGCCGGAATATCCACTCGATACGGGCTCTTTTCATATAGCTCCATTAACCGGCCTACACCATAGCTTTTTCCCGTTTTAATGACCTTTACCTTTGCTTTTTCACCTGGCAGTCCGTTCGCAACAAACAGGGGATAACCGTCAACCTTTGCTACCCCTGCCCCGTCATGGGTCAAATCTTCAAAAACTACATCTATATAATCATTTTTATTAACTGGCAATGTTCTGCTCATTTGCTTCTTCCTTTTCTCCGTAATAACTAGAGAGATTGTAACACAAAGCGGGGCACAATGCGAAAGTCGATGGTAGGACAACCTAATGTTTTCTGGAATTTTTTCCATCAGCTACTGAACATGTTTTAAATTTCCGATACGAGGAATCGTAATTTTTTATAAAAAAGGAGGACTGCCCATCAACAGTCCTCTTAAAACCATTTTATGAATTTACGCAGACAGCTCCCGCTGGCTGTATCTCATTTTTCTAGGTTTCCCAATTTTACCATCAAGCCATTCATACATAATCGGAACCACCAAGAGGCAGATCAGCGTAGAACTAATCATTCCTCCTACCACCACAACTCCCAGTGTTTGAGACACAATGGTATTGGCGTTATTGGAGAATGCTAATGGAAGCAAGGTTAAGATGGTTGTCCCTGCTGTCATCAATACCGGTCTGACCCTTGTCGCCGTTCCGAGCAAAATCGCCTGCTTTGCTTCCATCCCGCCGGCAAGATTCCGTTCAATTTTATCAACCAGCACGATTCCGTTGGTCACTGCAATCCCGGCAAGCATCAACACGCCGACCAATGCCGCCAGATTCCATTCCATTCCGAAAACAGCCATGCTCCACACCGATCCAATTAGCGCCATTGGCACGCACATCAGAACAGCAACAGGGGCATACCAGCTGCGGAACACACTGCCTACAATCATCAAGACGGTTAAAATCGATAAAGCTAGAGCGAGACTCATCTCGACAACCATTTGCTTCACCTGCTGTGAAATTCCTCCCAGCGAATATTCCACGCCCGGCGGAAGATCCAATTTATCCATAGTCGCTTTAACCTGTTTGGTTACCTTGCCGAAATCTCTTGTAATAATATTACCCGTGACCGCGGCAAACGGACGGCCATCCCTTTCGCTGATTACCGTTTGACCGCTGGTTTCCAGCGTCGTAATTTCAGCCAATGATACCTGAGAACCATCCTTGGCCTTGAACATTTCATGACCGATTTCTGATAAAATTGTAGTTTCAGGGCTCGGATCCGCTGCGGAAATTTGAAAATCCTTATTGTCCAGCTTGATAGCGATAGGTGTTTGAACGTCACCTGAGAAAGCATCCATCCGTACATCTTGAGGTAAATAATTTTGAATCCTGTTAAGAACCTCATCCACATTGATTCCTAAGCTTTGGATTTTTTCCTGATTTAGCGAAAGATAATGTTTGATGGGAGCATCAGCATCATTTGCTGCTCCTTCGATACTTAAGCCGGGAATCATCTGCAGCTTGCTTCGTACCGAAATGCTCGCCGCAGCTAACTCCTGCTGGTTTCCCCCTGTTAAAATTACTTTTAAGCGGGAATCATCTCCAGAAATATTTTGATTCGATACAGTATAGACAGCGGAAGTAGATAATCTTCCAAGCTCTCCCCGCAGCTCCTTTACAAAGGTATCAATATCGATTTCATCCTTAATTCCAACATTAACATAAGCAATATTTTGTTTTTGCATCCAGCCGCCGCCTTCATCAAACACATCATCAAACATCGGCATGAAGGTCGAACCAAGCGTCGAAGAATACGTCTCGACATCCCGATTATTTTTTAGGATTGTTTCAATGTTTTTGACCTCTGCATCCACTTCAGAGAGCTGGGCTCCTTCCGGAAGCTCAACCTGAATGGAGGCATCCTTTGAATTGCCTCTTGGAAAAAAGTTCACAGGCAGGAACAGGGCTTCTACAATCGTCACAGCAAATATCAACAATACTAACCCGACCACTACTTTTTTCTTTAAAAATGCCCATTGAATGATTTTTTTCGCTTTTGGCTCGATATCCCAGGAATTTGCTGCAGGCTTATGTTTCCATAATAGATGGGCTAAAGCCGGGACGACAATAATCGAAACGGCTAACGACGTTGCTAGGGCAATCACCACGGACCAGGCAAATCCGGAAAAAGCCGAACTAATCATGCCGCCGATAATGGAAATCGGTACAAACACAGCAGCTGTGGTAGCAGTAGACGAAACAATGGCCGGAATCATTTCGACGGCCCCTCCCGCCAATTCCTGTGCCCTGATCGGCCTGTTGTGTTTTTCCATATGCCTCCGGTACATATTATCCATGACAACAATTGAGTCATCGACCACCCGCCCCATCGCCACAATTAATCCGGAGATAGTTAAGATATTAAGACTGACGTCCATTGTTTTCAGAATGGCCATGGTAAACAGAAGGCAGATCGGCAAGGTTAAAGCAATAATCAAAGTGGAGCGTACATTTCGGAAAAATAAAAACACACAGACAACCGAGAAAAGAATACCTAATAGTCCTTCTTTGATTAATCCTTTTAAAGCAGCATTGATATCTTGTCCCTGATCCACTAAAACAGATAGTTTAACAGAATTAGCCTGGATTTCTGGGATATCTTTTATTCTTTCGTTGATTCGTTCGGTCACATCCGTAACGTTTGAAGAAGGGGTTTTTAAGACATCCAGCAGGACACTGGCCTGCCCGCCTGTTCGGGAAATAGTTTGTAAGTCTACAATACTGGATTCGATGCTGGCGATTTCGGGCAGTCTTATTGGTTCCCCGTCTTGAATAGGAATGGTTACTTGATTTAAATCGTCACTATTGATATTCCAGCCTGTAACGCGGATGGGCATGGTGATTTGCCCAGTCGGACCGCCTTGTTCTTTAATGGTTCCCTGAGGCCAAATTGGGTGCATCGAAGCAAGTTCTTTTTGAACGTCTTTGATGGTGATTCCGTAAGTTTTTAACGCATCGGCTTTTAATGTAACAACATACCCGTCAGTCCCAGCCCCTGTGACACGTACTTCCCTTACTCCTGGGACACGTTGTATTTCATTGGCTACTTTCTCTTGAATGGACGTACGTAACTCGTTTTCATTGATTGTTTCTGAACCAGCCGTTAAACTTAACCGCATGATAGGAAAGGAGTTCGTGCTCAGCCTGGTAATCGCCGGAGGTTTCACCTCTTCATGGAAATCTACCTTTCCAACCGCCGCCCTGACATCTGCTTCAGCTTTTTCCATATCGGTTTGACTTGGAAAAAACAGGCTCGCCATTAAGCCGCCATCAAAGGAGTTGCTCTCGATATAATCAAGCTTATCAACAGACCGGACTGCTTCTTCAACCTTGGCGGTGATGCTTTGTTGAACCTGTTCCGCTTCATAGGAATCCGCCTGGATGGTAACCATAAGCGCCGTGTTATTAATCGGCGGCAGATAATCCCGCTGCATCTGAAACGCCGACATGGCCCCCCACGCAAGTATCAGTACTACGCAAGTAAGAATCAAAACCGACCGCTTCATCGTTCCTTCAATAAACCGAATCATAGGACTATACCTTCCTTTAAAAAAGTATGTAATAACGAGCGGCCCAGTGGCATGTCTCATGATAATGCTGTCTGGGCCGCTCGCAGTGTTTCTTAAAGACAGTTCTAACACTATTTACTAGAGTTTTGTCGCCAAGGACCCTTTCTCAAAGACAGTTCTAGCAACCTTCACTATTCTTTTATCCCCAAGAGCCCTCATAAAAGACAAAACTCCCAAATTTCACTAGAGTTTTGTCTCTATGAGCTTTATTTTTCTATTGTTTATCATGTCCTTTTTTCTCACCAGGATATGGCTTGTCCCCTTTTGTTGCCTTCCAAAGAATTTTGTTTAATTTATCAGAGTCAGCATGGTCGACGCCGGAGAAGTCCAGCTCTGCTGATTCCTTTGCCATCGGGGCGTTTTCACCATTTTTACGGTCTAGCGGATATCTTGGCTCTTCCAGTTCAAAAGGTTTAAAGTCGGGCTTGTGAGTAAACGAGTTGACCATCGGAACCGCTGAAGCATCAAACTGGGTCATCGGCTTCATCCCTAAAATCATTTCCATTGTCCGAAGCATCGAGGTAGTATCATATAAAGTGCTGTCTACCTTACCGGTTTGGGTGTAAGGGCTGATCACGAGCGATGTCGTACGGTGTGCGTCAACGGAATCCCAGCCGTTCTGAGCATCATCCTCTGTTACAAAAATAGCGGTGTCTTTCCAATAAGGAGAGTTGCTGACCGCCTCTACCAATTTTCCAAGAGCATAATCGTTCTGGGCTACCATCGCTTGCGGAGTGAGCTCCCCTACTTTTGTTCCGAGCGTATGGTCATTAGGCAGACGGACGATTTGCAGCTGCGGCAGATTGCCATTTTTCACATATTCATTGAATTCCTCTTCCCAGGCTGCATAGCGGTCAAGGTCCGAGATTTTAAGATTATAAGAAGGAAAATCTGGATCATAGTTATTGCCCATAGAGGCTTCAGCCGCTACATATTTCCCTGTGTTTTTGTCATAATTGATAAACTCTCCATAGTTTCTAAACGTAACGCCGGAGCGAAGAGCATTGGTCCATAAGAACCCGGCTTTCGGATAAGCGGCTTCGTTTCCTCCTTCATAGTCATAGCTGCGGTTTCGGCCGGAATAGTTAGCCAGCCAGTTTTTTTCTACATAGTCATTGGCTTGTGCCGCTGTTGACCAGTTATGTCCTTGAGCACTGATTTCAGCGTTGGCATAAAAGTTATCTAATAAAACAAATTGATCTGCAAGCTTATGAATATTTGGCGTAATGTCCTCTCCAAAAATGGTTAAGCTTGGGTCGCCATTTCCTTTTTCCATATCACCAAATACTTGGTCATAGGTGCGGTTTTCTTTAATCACATAGATAACGTGCTTAATTGGCGATTCTTGCCCTTCAAAGCGAGGAATCGGGAATTTCTCGCTGGCGCTGAATCCGGCTGGCTTATAAATTTCATTATTCTTTTCAACTTGTTTCGTGTACTGCTTCAGCTGCCTCTCATCAGGAACATTGATAAAGGACATCGTTCCTTTCATCATGTTGCCTATGTACTGTCCTTCTCGGTTGGATCCTGCTCCCAGACCTTTTGCATTCAGTACCATCAGCTGGTTATTATACGTGAAGATACCGCTTGGATACCACGCAGTAGGAATTAACCCTGTCACTTCTTCTTTTTGCAAATCTACGACGGCCACATCGTTATTGCCGCCATTGGCAACGTATAGGGTTTTCCCGTCCGGGCTTAACGATAGTGCGTTTGGCTGACTTCCCATCGGTGCATTTTTATATGGGCTGAGCGAAAGGGTTTTGATTTCTTTTTGCTGGTTCGGGTCAATAATGGAAACTGAATCGCTGTCAGAGTTCGATACATAGATCATCCCGTTCGTAGGATTTTCTACAATCGCATTCGGATGGAGACCAACTGGAATGGTCTTTTTAAGTGTAAGTGTTTGCGGGTCTAGCACACTGATGCTGCTTTCTCCCCAGTTGGTGACATACAAGGATGTCCCGTCCTGGTTTAGTAGAGTAGTATAAGGATTTTTGCCAACCGCTATCGTTTTTTCAATAGCTTTTGTAGCAAGATCAATTTTTGAAACAGAGTGATTTAAATTATTGGCAACAAAAAGGAACTTTCCATCCTGGGAAACGGAAATACCTGCTGGATAGAAGTTGGTTTTCTTGCTATCAGTAAGCTTGATGGGAGCCTGCTCTGTTAATGTTCCATTATCAAACTGATAAACACGAATTTTGTTATTACCTCCCGCTGATGCATAGACGGTTTTCCCATCCGGGCTGAAAACGACCCCTAGATAAAGAGCTTCTGGAGACTTGTAAGGAACAGTTTGTATAACTTTCTTGCCAGCCAAGTCAACGACTTGAATCGATTGTTCACCTTGCCCATCATTGGAAACGATAAGATATCGATGATCCGGGCTTAGCGCGCCTCCCATCGGGAAATCACCTAGTGTTACTTGACTGCCCGCAGGAGTAACTGCCCAACCATGAGGTGTGATAGCTGTACCATCTGTTTTTGGGCCAACTAATTGCGTATAGCCGGCATATGCTGATGTGGAGCCAAGCATGAGGGCAGCCAGCGAAACTGCGAGTACCTTTTTCTTTTTCATCAAAACCTCTCCCTTTTATATAGATTTGTTACAGTTTTAATCCTACTCCTGATTTGTAAATTAAAGGTAAAGTAACATTTAAATAAATATAAATTAAAATAGGAACAATTTAGTATTGATTCCAAATAATAGTATCTTTAACCCATAACATATATGCTATGGTACCTAGAAGCATTATCTTTTTAGAACACAAAAGCATTTTAGTAAAAGGAATTAATCTAAAAAAGAATACCAGCCATTAGACTACAAAATCCCGCCTTAGAATAATAGGCGAGAATTTTGTCAGAACTTTTCTGTTTTCAAATATAATAAAAGTGTTTATGATTATAAATATCCTCATATAGAAAGGAGTGGATAATGATGAAGGTCTCAAAAAGCTTAGCGATCAGCCTGCTCCTTACCTTCCTGACATTTAGTATTTTTCATGGACCAAAAACTCCTCCGACAAATCATACGGAAGGGAAGGCTTCCATCTTTTTTGGTGAATGGAAAGTAAAGGCGCAGTGGGACGATGAAAAGAAACAGCCCATCAATATGCCAGACCTGTTCGTACTCTTTTTCATCTTATCCACAATCGGAATCACAGTAACCCATTTTACTGCAAGCTTGATCCGTAATACGTCCTTTCTTATTCCGATTTTTCATCAATCGAATTATCTGATCCTTGCTCCCAAGTTATTAAGTTAAAAAAATAACAAGGGAGGACAAAAATTATGTGGATTCGTTTTTTATTAATCGGCTTCTTTTCTCTATCAGCCATTAGCATGTTTACCTTTCAGGGAATAGAAATCTTTCATGCCTTTATGGACTACTTTAGACAAGATTAAAGAAATTTGAATATAAGAAAAAGCAGGAACGCATTATGTTCCTGCTTTTTCTTTTGCCCTATTGTCAAAATTAATTAGACAATGTGAAAATTATAAGTTATTCTACTATTATATTTTAGTGTTTTGTCACTTCAACTATAAACGATAAAGTCGGCCATCCATTAGTGGTTGGAAGGCTTTTTTTATTAAAAATATTATTGGGAAAGGAACAAATCATTGAAAAATCAAGAACAGTGGTCATCTAAGATTGGATTTATTTTAGCAGCAGGCGGTTCCGCAATTGGACTCGGAGCCATATGGAAGTTCCCCTACATCGCTGGAGTGAGCGGCGGCGGCGCATTCTTTTTCATCTTTATTCTTTTTACATTGGTACTTGGGCTGCCGCTGTTAATGGCAGAGTTCGTCATTGGACGAAGAACGCAGAAGGATGCCGTTCAAGCGTATAAGGCGTTAGCCCCGAAATCTAACTGGCATTGGATTGGCTATTTAGGAATGGTAACCTGCTTTATTTTGCTTTCCTTTTACAGCGTGATCGGCGGCTGGATTCTTATCTATATTTGGAAGGCAGTAACCGGTCAATTGAATGGTTTAAACCAAACGGGGTTTCAGCAGCTGTTTGGCGAAACCATCGCCAATCCTTCTATTAGTTTAACCGTTCAGTTTATCTTTATTTTTCTTACTATTATTGTTGTAGCTAAAGGGATTCAAAAAGGAATTGAAAAAGCCAGCCAGATCATGATGCCGGTGCTTTTCATCCTGTTTATAGCACTTATTATAAGATCTCTTTCATTAGATGGAGCAATGGAGGGCGTCACGTTTTTATTTAAGCCTGATTTTCATAAAGTAACAGCCGAGACGATTCTTTTTGCTCTAGGCCAGTCCTTTTTCGCCTTGAGTGTCGGGGTTTCGGTTATGGTTACCTACAGCTCCTATTTGTCCAAAGCTGAAAGCTTATTCCGTTCGGCTTTGTCGATTGTCGGAATGAATATTTTTATTATCGTCCTTTCAGGGCTGGCTATTTTCCCGGCTGTGTTTTCATTCGGTTTAAAGCCTGATGCTGGACCTGTTTTACTGTTTAATGTACTGCCAAATGTCTTTAATCAAATGGCATTCGGCATGGTCTTCTTTGTTGCCTTTTTAGTATTGTTTTTATTCGCAGCGCTGACCTCTGCGTTTTCCATGCTTGAAATTATTGTCTCAGTTATTTCAAAAGGGGATGTTAAGAAGCGAACTAAATGGTCATGGATCATCGGGATTGCCATCTTTATTTTTGGAATTCCATCTGCTCTATCCTACGGAGTTTTAAGTGATGTTTTAATTTTTGGAAAAACCATCTTTGATTTGGCGGACTATTTAGTCAGCAATGTGCTTATGCCTCTTGGCTCACTATTAATTGCCATTTTCGTACCGTTAAAAATAAAAAAATCCGCCTTATATGAAGAATTATCAGCAGGCGGCGGCTTTTCATTAGGGTTATTTAATATTTGGTTTTTCTTAATCCGCTATCTAGCACCGGTTGCTATTATCATTGTGACATTCTATGTAATAAAAGGTTAATTTAAGGAAGTATCTTTTTGAGGAAGGCGGATTGGGTACTGTAGAATTTTTCTACGTTACCCAGCCGCCTTCTTTTTTGATTTCGGTAACGTAGATCCGTTTTACGTTACCCAACAAGCTTCCTCTTTCCGATTTCGGGCACGTAGACCCTTTCCGCGCTATATAATGAACTACCATCTGCAACTAAGAACATTCTAAAAGCCTATAAAAACGTCAGAAATACAAAAACAACGCTCAGAGCATGTGATTCTCTGAGCGTTGTTGAATACGATAAGTGCTACTCTTTCATCGCAGCGACTTTTTCTTTTACTTCTTCAATGTTGTGCATTTTGTTGTCCCAGCATTTTTTGCTTAAGTCGACTGGGTAATCTTCAGGGTTCATCGTCCGTTTGTATTCTTCCCAAAGGGCATTTAGGTTTTGTTTCACGTATTCACGCGATTCTTCTAAACAAGGAATTTCATAGACAAGCTTTCCATTCACAAAAATATCCTCGTGGAGTTCTTTTGCCGTAAAATTCGTTACCACTTTGTTAATATACGTATGGGTCGGATGGAACATGCTTAACCGTTTTTCCGGCAGCTTCTCATCCTCCATTGCGATGTAATCGCCCTCTGCATGGTGGTTTTTATTATTAATAATCCGGTAAATCTTTTTGAGACCAGGAGTAGTAACTTTTTCCGGATTAGAGGAAATTTTAATCGTATCCTCCATTTGTCCTGCTTCGTTCTCGATTGCCACAATTTTATAAACAGCACCCAAGGCAGCTTGATCGTAAGCAGTAATTAGTTTTGTGCCAATTCCCCAGCTGTTAATTTTAGCTCCTTGTGCTTTAAGATTGATAATCGTATATTCGTCCAAATCACTTGAAGCAAAAATCTTTGCATCCTTAAAGCCAGCTTCATCGAGCAATTTGCGCGCTTCTTTTGAAAGATAGGCTAGGTCTCCGCTATCAAGGCGGATGCCAATAAAGTTAATTTTATCGCCTAATTCCTTCGCCACTTTTATCGCATTTGGTACACCAAGACGAAGCGTGTCATACGTATCCACTAAGAAAACGCAATCCTTATGTGTTTCAGCGTATTTACGGAAAGCCGTATATTCATCCTTATAGGCTTGTACCATCGAATGAGCATGGGTTCCGGAGACAGGAATTCCGAACAATTTACCGGCCCTTACATTACTTGTAGATTCAAACCCGCCGAGATATGCAGCCCGTGTGCCCCAAATAGCCGCGTCCATTTCCTGGGCCCGTCTTGTCCCAAATTCCGCAGCTGGCTCAGCACCGACGACTTGTTTAATGCGAGATGCTTTCGTGGCAATCAATGTTTGGTAATTCACAATGTTAAGCAAAGCTGTCTCAATTAATTGCGCTTCTCCTAGGGGGGCATCAACTCGCAAAATCGGCTCATTGCCAAAAACAAGTTCTCCCTCTCTCATTGCGCGAATCGTGCCTGTAAAACGCATATCTTTTAGGTAGCCTAAAAAATCATCCTGATACCCGACTTCATTTTTTAAATACGCAAGGTCCTCTTCACTAAAACGGAAGTTCTGAATAAACTGGATGACTTTTTCAAGACCGGCAAATACTGCATAACCATTTCCAAACGGCAGCTTACGAAAATAAAGATCAAAAACTGCACGTTTATTATGTATGCCATCCCTCCAATACGTCTCTGCCATATTAATCTGGTAAAGATCTGTATGCAGAGTGAAACTATCATCGTGATAAATGTGTTTCATAATATGCCCTCCAAAATACAATTACAGCTTTACACTATTTTTACAATCATACCATTTATAAAACTATTTAACCATAGCCCCAAGCGTTTTTTCAAAATGTCCGAGGGCCCATTCGTGTCCCGCTGGATTAAAAGAAGCCACCGCATCTTTGTAAATAACAATCTTAAAGCCTTTATTATAGGCGTCGACAGCCGTGTGAAGAACACAAATATCAGTGCACACCCCAACAATATGAACCTCAGTAATTCCCCGTTCCCGTAATTTGATTTCTAGGTCCGTTCCAGCAAATGCGGAGTATCTTGTTTTATCCATAAAAACTACATTCCTCCGCTGCTTGTTCTCTTCGTATACTTCCTGAAGTTTACCATATAAATGTCTGCCTTCCGTTCCACGCAAATTATGCGGCGGGAACAATTTCGTTTCCGGATGATATTCATCACCTTCGTCATGGACATCAATGGCAAATACGACATAATCGCCATTATCGATAAACTCTTTTGTCAGTGAAGTGATTTTGCCCTCAATTTCCTGCCCCGGTTTGCCGCATGTTAATGCCCCTGCATCCGCTACGAAATCATAGGTATAATCAACATTAATTAACGCTCTCATCCCTATCGCTCCTTTTCTAATGTCTTTACTGTTGTCTTTAACGTTATTATATCACATAATATCCACGGTTTTTTGGGTATTATCTGAGAATTCGGATAAAGTATCCATGATTTGAGCTTCGCGAATTCAAGCACTTTATCCACGCTTCAAAAAAGACATGAAAAAAGTTCGTTCCCGTTAGGAACGAACTCAAATTAACTATATCTTTTTCCTGAAGTCCAATCAGATGGGCGGTCATTAGGGCGGATATCATCCAGCGGCACGAATACCTCTAGGTGCCGGTACAAATTAGCAAACTCTGCAGGGAGCAAGCCGCCAAATTCTCCGTCTAAATTTAACTGGACTTTTTCACTGGATTGCACTTTAATCCGATTTGCTTTTGTATAAATCACGTTCGGGTCATTCACGTGTTCTCCGCGGATTGCCATAGTGGAAACACGGACAAATTCAGCAAGATTAACCTTTTTCAAAATCAACAAAGAAAATAGACCATCATTAATCGAAGAGTCCGGAGCTAGTTTTTCAAACCCGCCAATAGAATTCGTCAGACCGACAAGAAACATCATCGCTTCGCCTTCAAAAAGCTTACCATCGTACTCGATTCGTAAATCGGACGCTTTAATCGAAGGAAGCATTTCCATCCCTTTTAAATAATAGGCAAGCTGACCGAGCATCGTCTTTAACTTGCTTGGCACCTCATACGTAAGTTCCGTTAATCTGCCGCCGCCGGCAATATTAATGAAATATTTATCATTAATGCGGCCGATATCGACAGGGATTAACTCCCCTTTTGTAATAATGTCAACAGCTGAAGCGACATCCCTCGGGATATGGAGGGCGCGGGCAAAATCATTCGTCGTGCCTGAAGGGATAATTCCTAACTTAGGTCGATATTCCTGCTCGGCAAGGCCGTTCACCACCTCATTAATGGTTCCATCACCACCAGCAGCAATAACAACATCATACTGACGCTCAACAGCTATGCGTGCTGCTTTTGTAGCATCACCGGCACCAGTTGTCGCATGACAGGACGCCTCATATCCCGCAAGCTCTAATTTTTCAAGGATTTCCGGCAAATGGCGCTTAATCATTTCGCGTCCCGATGTAGGATTGTAAATCAGTCTTGCTCTTTTCATAAATTCATCCACCTATTTTTAAAAATCAACAACGGCTTTAGTCAATTCAATATTTTACCAATTAACATCAGCACTTACAAATAATTTGTAGGCCTAAGTCCATTTACTATCATAACCTTTTTTGTTCAATTTGCAAAAATTACTGATGGATTACTTTCCAGTTAATAGACTTACATGATAGGAATTAACAATATTAATCTGATATGTGCCTTCTCCTGATTGATAAATACCTGACATTTCTTCAGATCCATCAAGGTCTTTCTTTTTCGAAATCTGCCACCCTTTCCCCTTAAACTCCTCCACACTATTAGCCGCAATCTTTAAATCTTTGCTTTCCGAGGAGTCGACTTTAACCGTTGATGCATTTTCGATTTTCCAATCATTCGAAAGAGCCCGCGGCTTCAACGTCAGAGAATCATTACTGCCAACTAAATCTAATTTCACATCATCAGGAATCAGAATTGTGGCCGCAACGATTCCCTGCGTATAAAAAGGGCCCGATTCATTTGGGAGCTGCTTTAAATTAATATAAAGCGTATCCCCCTTTTGATTTGCCGTAAGATAATCTTTAGCGCTTTTCAACAGCTCTTTATTTTTCGACGTTTGCACCCGGTATGTCCCAAACAAAGAAACCTCTTTAGAGTTGGCTGCTTCTATTGTTGTATCATAGCTGGCATTTCTGACAACTACTCGATGTATTTTGTCATTCATTTTATAGGAAAAAGCAGGCAGATCAAAAGACCGCTCCTCTCTTGCTACTACCTCTTCCACCTTTCCCATCAGGCCGATTGAGCTTAACATTGCAAAGGCAATTCCCAGAGTCCCAATAATGGCAACAAAGAAAATACTTAAAAAATCATATTTTAGTACTGGTATTTCCCTCCTGGCAAGGAACAAATACAAAAGGATTTCTATTCCTAGAACAATCAAGATAACTGGCCACCATGCTGTCATCACCTGAATAAGATCCATTCCAATAAACCTTGAAAAGAATAGAAGAAGACCAAGCATGAGCAGCAAAATGCCCATCGAAAACGTTCCAACACGCCAGGTTCTCATGCTTTTATTCCCCCTTTTCTTTTTCTAAAAAAGAACCCAATACCTGCTCCAACGACGATTGCACCTGCTAACCCTTTTTTCCATCTTCTCATGATTTTTCCGCCTCTCTTTTCTGTTTGCTGCCGGACAAGAGCTTAATTCCTCCGCCGATAAATAACAGACAAATAATCCCGGTTTGTACGTACTCTTGAATCAAATACATGATATCCTCATTAAAAATCCTTGTTAACATCGGACGGAATGCTGGGAGAAGAATGTTCATTGCTAAATAGTAAATCCCCATTACGATAAGGCCAATTCCAACCCATTTTTGATGGTTCATGAAGTAGTTGATGATTGGTACATCCTCCGTATCTCCCTCACCGTATCTAGAAACCTTTTGCATCCCATCAAAGAAGCTGTAAAACCAGATAATTGGGATTAAGAACAGGAAGATGCCAAGTCTTAACACATCTAAGATATATACCGTGAGCAGAAACGCTGCCATTAACTGAATACCTCGGCGCTGCAGTCCTAAATACAGATGCCCGGCTCCTGGAAAAATCGAAAGGAAGGTCGCAATCGCCTTGCTTTTTTTACCATCGTCACGTCGCGTTTCAAAGTCTTCATAAATGGTTCTGTCTACGAGCTCTTCGCCTCGCTGTTTTTTGTTCACCTGCTGAACAGCATCGAAAAAGCCGTACACCCAGATAATTGGCAAGGCAGCGAGGAACACAAGAAATTCACCGCGATTGGAAAGCACGGAAATAAAGATCACCATGACTCCAAGGCCAAGGAAGGTTGCCAGCAAAGTCAGACCCCGATTCATTAAGCCAAGCTGGAAATGACCAAGGCCCGGAATAAAAGACAGAATAATCGTATAGAAGCGTTCTGAATCCTGTGCAGCCTTTGAATATGGATAGTCAGGATCTTTTGTAGCAAGAGCTTTCTTTTGCTTTGAAATCTGAACGCCCATATCAATGAAACTAATTAGATAAATAAAGATTCCCGCCATAAAAGTAAAAATAGGGAGAGGCTGGTTATATGTCAGTATTCCAATGACGGTAGCAAAAGCCAAACCGACAACAGATAGTAAATAAAGACCCCCGCGAACCACGTTACCGAAGTAAATATGACCGAGGCCTGGAAATAATGATAATGTTAATGCCTTCGTTGAATTTTTCATTTCTTAATTGCCTCCTTTTTCTCCAAAGAATCCATCCATGCAAATGTCTTATTCATAACCCCTTCCGTCACCGAAGGCTTCCTTTCCTCCACCAAATGTGAATCAATTGAACTTGTGTATTTCAACAGCGACTGAAACGCACCCGAAAACATCAAAAACAACGTCGCTACCGCTGCCAGCAAATAATGGAACAGAGCTTGCTGATAAAATGGCTTTTTCTGTGTGTCGTCTTTGGTGTTATCTTTGGTGTAATCTTTGGTGTCAGGCACCATTTCCCGAATTATTTCCCTTTTGGTGTCAGGCACCGCTTTTTGTTCTGAAATCCCCAACATCACACAATCGGTGAAGCTTTGTTCGTTTGAAATGGTTGGGAGCGATGATTCATTTGACTCAACGGCTTGTAAATAGTGCTCAAGGCATTGTTCACATGTGTATAAATGGGCTTCAAGCTCTTCACGGGTGCTGCTGTCTAGTTCATTTCTTACGTATTTCTGCCATTCATCTGTAGTGTAATGCGTCATGAAAAATCGTCCTCCTTCCAATTCTTCTTCATCCAATTTCGTGCCCGGTACAACTTTGTTTCAATTGTCTTCACTTGAACATTTTGCTCTTCGGCCATTTGCTGATAGCTTTTTTCCTCAATATAAAAACCGTAGATAACGTCACGATAATTCTTCGGCATCTCTCCAAGCCTTTTTCTAACAAGCCTTCGCCTGTCTGTTTCGATAATCATGGTTTCAACATCATCCCTTGGTGTCCCAATGACTTGTTCCTCTAACGTCTCGATGATTTCTTCTTTCCTTCTTGCTTGTTTTCGTTTGATATCAATTGCATGATTCACGGCAATCCGTGTCAACCATGTTTTAAAGCCCTGATTCTCATATTGGGGGAGAGAGGTGTAAATTTTTATAAAAACTTCCTGTGCGGCCTCTTCTGCTTCCTTTTGGTCATGAAGAACGGCAAAGACTGTCCGGAACACGTCATTGCGGTATTTTTCAACCAAAAGGCGAAAAGCGTGGTCGTTGCCTCCCAGCACGTTTTCAATTAACACAGTATCAGTAATGGTCCTCTCCCCCTTTCTTTTTTATCTGTTCACCTTAATAGACGAACTGCCTTTCACCTATCCCTACACTTTTTTATTTAAAATTTTAAATGCACAAAAAAAACGTGCAAAACTAAATTGCACGTTCATCATCTTGACGGTTAATCCACTAATTTTAATATGCAAACATTACATTCATGGGGAATCGCGAATGGCTCTTTGGCCGTTATTGAACTAGATAATTCGCCAAGTGCTTGTTTCCGTACAGCGTCTTCTAATCCTGCTAGCCAGGATATTGATTCGATGCGTTCCAACCATGCATCCCTTGTAAAATGGACCGAATATTTTAGTTTATAGAAATCTCTAAGTTCGAAACCCGCAGCCTGCCATTCCGCAAACCATTCAACCGGAAAACCATTGATGCGCTGCCTGGATTCTGCTTTTGAGCCAGCTGGTTTTATGCCGCCATCTACAAATTTGCACAAAACCTCAAAGGTTGTTTCGACCATATCATTGCCTGAGAGAAATCCAGAGTCAATGACAATCATCGTGCCATTTCCTTTTAAAATTCTTTTCATTTCACGAATTGCCTTTTCACGGTCAAACCAATGCCAAGCTCGCATAACCGTTACCATATCGAATTGGGAATCTTGCAAACCTGTATTTTCCGCAGCTCCTACGAAATAAGGAATCATAAAATTTTTAACTCTATTTAAGATCTTTGCTTGTTCCAACAGGTTTTCCGATGGTTCAACCCCAACAATATCCGCTCGTCTCATGGCAATCTTTCGCGTCAACGCACCCGTTCCACAGCCAATATCAGCTACCTTTTTCCCTTCAAAAATAATATTGCGCAGCTGCAGACTTTCCATCAAGGCAATTGGAATATCTTCTCTTGAACGGGCATAACTATTAGCAACTTGGCCAAAATCAACTTTTTCCATGTCAAGCGCTCCTTTTAATGTACCAATTCGTGAAATTTCAACAAAATCCTGCCATTTCTTCTGATACAATAATACTACAATTTTACCAAATAAGGGAATGATTCGTATGTTTTTGCTGCTATTGTTGGTTTCCTATTTAATAGGAAGCATTCCCACTGCCTTAATCGTGGGCAAACTATTTTTTGGGGTCGATATCCGTGAGCTTGGCAGCAAAAATCCAGGGGCAACTAACACGCTTCGTGTCCTTGGGAAAAAATCGGCCGTCTTTGTACTGCTGATTGATCTTGGTAAGGGTTCTTTAGCTGCATCTCTCCCGCTGATTTTCCATCTAAACGCAGAACCAATGTACTTTGGCTTAGCTGCGGTTGTCGGTCATTGCTTCCCGATATTCGCCGGTTTTAGAGGCGGTAAAGCCATTGCAACCACTGCCGGTGCATTGCTTGTAGCTCACCTGCCGTTATTAGTCATTGCCTATCTGATTTTCTTTTTAGTGATTTTTTTAACCAAATATGTATTTTGGGGTTCAATTTCCGTTGGATTCAGTATGTTTATCTATGACTTCTATTCTGCCAAACTTGATTTTGAACTGATCTTTTTATTATTTTCATTCCTTTTAATCTATCTCCACCGCTCAAATATCCGAAACTTTATCCTTGGAATCGAGCCGAAGATTAATGATAAAAATTTAAAAAATGACCTTATCCCGCCAAAGGGCGGCGGGTTTAAGGCTTAAGTAAAGAGGGCCAGCATTTTTGGATGCGCCCTCTTTTTATCCTGAAAGTTCAATTCTGTTTTTCTGATTCGCCGATAAATAGGCTGGATTCGCTGATATATTGCCTAGATTCGCCGATAAATGTTTAAGATTCGCCGATATCCTTCAAAAATTCGCCGATAAATTCTGAAGTCTATTTTTAAAGTGTGTAATTTTACGCAGGGGGTTACTATTTTTGTGTTCGTACTATATTGGAAACAACAAATTTTGTGAGAACAGCCTTAACGAAACACAGTTTGCCTCGTTTTGGAGCAATTTTTATCCTTCATTCTAGGCCGATTTTGGTCTTCATACCGCTTATGAAGACCTTTTCATGCCTGTGCCCCTGCTGTTTTGGTCTTCATGCATATCCTAGCCTATTTTAATAAAGTAGAAATAATACTATCCGCAACTGTTTGCCAAATTTCCGGCTCCGTTTGATACCTCTTGGCAAGGCCTTTGTACAATGCCATTTGTTTTTCCTGGAAGTCTTCCGCATCCTTATCAGGCAATGTGGCACGTTCTTTTTCTACAAGGGCCTGTATTTTAGGTGCCCGAGGACCCCATACGCCTGCTTCGTTCCCTTCCTGATCGATAAAAACAAAGATTGGGATCGCCCGAGATGTGCCATTCGTTAAATATTGGTCCATCAGTTCAAGATTTTGATCTCGTAGCAGAAAACGAACCTCGATATCGGCCGCTTCCGCCACCCTAAGTAAAACAGGATTATTCAACAGCGCATCGCCGCACCAATCCTCAGATAGAACGATAACCCGTAATCCCTTCGATTTCAAGGCCGCCAGCTTACTCCGATCATCCTCCTTCAAAGCAAATTGCTCGTAAATTGAAAGCATTTCTTCCTTATTTCTGTTCATTGCATTTATATACTCATCAACTGTCATTCCCTTTTGAAACCACCCATTTAAATCCATTTATCATTCCACTCCTTTCAACTTCCTATATAATAAAACTTTTCATAAAAGCATACAATGATAGTGCTTACAAATAGTTTTAAAAACTATCCCAAAAATATTTTTTACTATGGTAAAAAAATAAATTTTACCACTGGAATTGGCCGTATCTAATTGATAGAATCTTAAGTAAAGGGGAAATATTATTGTAATTATTATTCGAATTTTTAAAAAAGGGGGATTTATATGTCTGAGCAAACTTTACAGCTTGTTTCCATCATCATTTATATTGTTGGTATGCTTTTGATCGGCTGGTATGCCTATCGAAAAACTAGCAATCTTACGGATTACATGCTCGGGGGCCGTTCGTTAGGGCCTGCAGTAACCGCCTTAAGTGCTGGCGCAGCTGATATGAGTGGCTGGCTGTTAATGGGCTTGCCGGGAGCTATCTATGTAAGCGGTTTAGCTGAGGCGTGGATTGCCATCGGGTTAACGATTGGCGCGTACCTGAACTGGCTGTTTGTTGCACCGCGCTTACGTTCTTACACAAAAGTTGCCAATGATTCCATCACCATTCCAAGCTATTTGGAAAACCGCTTTAAAGACAATTCAAAGTTATTGCGAATCGTTTCCGGTATTGTTATCCTGCTATTCTTCACGTTCTATGTTTCTTCCGGAATGGTTTCGGGTGCGGTCTTTTTCGAAAACTCATTTGGCACTAACTATCATACTGGATTATTGATTGTGGCCGGTGTTGTTGTGGCCTACACCCTATTCGGCGGGTTCCTTGCTGTCAGCTACACTGACTTTATTCAAGGATTGATGATGCTGATTGCCCTTCTTCTTGTTCCGGCAATTGGTATTTTTAAAACTGGAGGCCCTGCCGAGACATTTGACACCATTCGGGCAATTGACCCAACTCTATTAGACTTGTTTAAAGGCACTACCTTTATCGGCATTGTTTCTGCTGCTGCCTGGGGACTTGGTTACTTCGGCCAGCCGCATATCATTGTCCGCTTTATGGCCATTAAAACGGTAAAAGAAACAAAGAGCGCCCGCCGCATCGGGATGGGCTGGATGATTTTCTCATTAATCGGTACAATCTTTACTGCTTTAATTGGTATTGCTTATTTCCATGATAATGCAGCACATACTTTAAATAATTCGGAAGCCGTATTCATTTCTTTAAGCCAAATTTTCTTCCACCCATTATTTGCGGGATTTGCTTTAGCAGCGATACTGGCTGCCATCATGAGTACGATTTCATCTCAGTTAATCGTAACTTCCAGCGCATTGGTTGAAGATTTATACAAAGTGGTCATGAACAAAAATGCGTCGGACGGCCGCCTGGTGTTCTTAGGAAGAATGGCTGTTTTAATCGTAGCTGTTGTTGCTTCTGCTCTTGCCTTTAAACAAGACAATACCATTTTAAATCTTGTTGCTTATGCGTGGGCAGGGTTCGGGGCTTCCTTTGGTCCAGTTATTCTCTTAAGCTTATTCTGGAAAAAGATTACGAACTGGGGCGCATTATCCGGAATGATCGTCGGTGCCATCACCGTAATCGTCTGGAAAAATGCCGACCTTGGCAAAGTCTTATTTGGCCAATCGTTATATGAAATCGTTCCAGGATTCCTCTTCAACCTTATTGTTGCTGTGGTAGTCAGCTTGATCACTTATAAGAAAAATGAAGAGATTGAGAAGGAATTTGATGAAAGTGTTCGATTGTTAAAAGAAGAAATCTAATGATTAAACACCTGAACGGGAGTGTATGCTCCCGCTCAGGTGTTTTTTTCGCATTTTTAAAATGGGACAGTTAAAGAGTAGTGCTGGTAAAAGAAGGATGGCGGTCGGTAAGTGGTAAAAATATGCCGGTAAACTAGGATTATCTGCCGGTAATGATTAGAAGATGCCTGTATACTGAACATACACCAGCTAATTTTACAAATATATCTACAAGATTTCAATTTGATTACAAAACTGGATAGCTTTTTGACAAAAGCCATCCCTAATTCAACTTAAATAAACGTTTAATTGAATTGGCCACAAACCCATTTATATGAATGTTTATTTTATTAAACACGGCAGAATGCTGTCGAACTTTATAGCCTCATTTTTACAATATGCACCCTATCCTCCGATTCTTCGACAGCGCCATTGTCATACAAACGTTTATTTAAAATGATGGTTTTTTCTTATAAATGTGGATTTCCCCAACAAAATAGCATCGAAATATGTCGCAAGTTGGCTTTCAATCAAACGTTTGTTTTGTTTGATCTCGAAGCTTGATATTACAAGGTTTTCCTCTAAAAATCCAGTTGGAAATTGTCGGATATTTCCCAAACTATTTTAATACAGTCTTGTAAATTGTAGAAAAACGACCATTTCCCTCATTTCCACCCCACTTCGACAGGACCTGCTATATTTCCCCGTTAAACAAACGTTTAATTGGAAACTCAACACCCTCTTACCGTCAAAGGTTTTTTCCCGGGAAATAGCAAAAAGGATGTCGAAACTCGCTTCGACATCCTTAGCAAAAAAACAGCCGGCAGAAAGGATTCTGCCAGCCATCATATTAGCGTTTTTGTAATTCCTGCTGCAATAATTTATTCACCACTTGCGGATTGGCTTGTCCCTTAGTGGCTTTCATAATCTGTCCAACCAGGGAGCCGGCCGCCTTTGCTTTACCGCCTTTGAAATCCTCAATTGATTTTGGATTGGCATCTAGTACTTCGGAAATGATCTTTAAAAGTGTACCTTCATCCGAAATTTGTACAAGTCCTTTTTCTTTCACAATCTTCTCAGCATCGCCGCCGTTTTCGATCAACTCTTTGAACACGGTCTTCGCAATCTTTGAAGAAATCGTGCCATTCTCAATGAGTTTGATCATGCTGGCAAGACCTTCTGGAGTCAAAGCAACCTCATGCAGTTCTTTTCCTTCTGAATTCAAGTAGCCAGAAACTTCACCCATGATCCAGTTGGAGGCTTGCTTCGCATCTGCACCGGCATTAACTGTCGCTTCAAAGAAATCAGCTGTTTCTTTTGTTACCGTTAATACGTTGGCGTCGTAAACAGGCAGGCCTAATTCTTCGATATAACGCTTTTGGCGCTCATCTGGAAGCTCTGGAATCTCGGCACGAATACGAGCTTTCCAGTCCTCATCAATATACAGCTCAAGTAAGTCCGGTTCAGGAAAGTAACGGTAATCATCAGACCCTTCCTTCACCCTCATCAGAATGGTTGCACCGGTTGCTTCGTCAAAACGGCGTGTTTCCTGCTCGATTTTACCGCCAGCCAAGACAACTTCTCTTTGACGCTTTTCTTCAAACTCCAACCCTTTACGGACGAAGTTGAAGGAGTTTAGGTTTTTCAATTCGGTTTTCGTACCGAATTCTTCTTGTCCCACAGGACGGATGGAAATATTGGCATCACAGCGAAGTGAGCCTTCTTCCATTTTACAATCTGAAACGCCTGTGTACTGAATAATGGACTTTAATTTTTCTAAATATGCATAAGCCTCGTTTGGAGTTCGGATATCAGGTTCGGAAACAATTTCAATCAGCGGTGTTCCCTGACGGTTAATATCCACCAATGAATAGCCTTTTTCGTGATTTAACTTACCAGCATCTTCTTCTAAATGAATGCGGGTAATGCCGATTTTCTTTGTATAGCCATCTACCTCAATTTCAATCCAGCCATGCTCGCCAATCGGCTGATCAAATTGCGAAATCTGATAAGCCTTTGGATTGTCCGGGTAAAAATAGTTCTTACGGTCAAATTTTGTGTGTGTCGCTACTTCACAATTTAGCGCCATTGCCGCTTTCATGCCGTAATCAACAACCTTCCTGTTTAAAACAGGAAGAACGCCTGGGTACCCTAAATCAATGACAGTTGTATTTGTGTTAGGCTCAGCACCAAAATGGTTCGGGCTGGACGAGAAAATTTTCGAATTGGTTTTTAACTCAACATGGACTTCAAGTCCAATCACTGTTTCAAATTCCATTACTGTTCACCCCCTACAATTGTGGCTTCTGTTTATGATAGTCTGTTGCTTGCTCAAACGCATGTGCAACACGATAAATCGTTGCTTCATCAAAATGCTTACCGATAATTTGCAAACCTAGTGGAAGTCCGCCATCGAAACCGCATGGCACAGAAATTCCTGGTACGCCAGCAAGGTTCACCGGAATCGTTAAAATATCATTTACGTACATGGTCATTGGGTCTTCAATATTCTCACCAATTTTAAAAGCTGGAGTTGGTGTTGTTGGACCGACAATGACATCATATTTTTCAAAAACATTTTCAAAATCTTGCTTGATCAATGTCCGGACTTTTTGTGCTTTTTTATAGTACGCATCATAATAACCTGAGCTCAATGCAAATGTTCCGAGCATAATACGGCGCTTTACTTCATCACCGAAGCCTTCTGCTCTCGTATTTTTATATAGATCCAAGAGGTTGTCGGCATTTGGTGTCCGGTAACCGTAGCGTACGCCGTCAAAGCGGGCAAGGTTTGCTGAAGCTTCGGATGATGATAATAGGTAGTAAGTAGCTAATGCATATTTAGAATGCGGAAGCGAAACTTCTTCCCAAACAGCTCCAAGACCTTCAAGCACCTTTAATGCATCTAGAACGGATTGACGGACTGATTCGCTGACACCTTCACCAAGGTATTCTTTCGGTACGGCGATTTTTAACCCTTTGACATCGCCTGTTAAGCTGCCGGCGAAATTAGGAACATCAACATTGGCAGATGTCGAATCCATCGGATCAAGCCCTGAAATTGCCTGAAGCAAATACGCATTGTCTTCAACGGTTCTTGTGATTGGCCCGATTTGGTCAAGAGAAGATGCAAATGCTACAAGTCCGAAACGGGAAACACGGCCATAGGTCGGTTTCAAACCAACGACGCCGCAAAAAGCTGCCGGCTGACGAATCGAACCGCCTGTGTCAGATCCTAAAGAAAATAGCACTTCACCCGCGGCAACCGCAGCTGCAGAACCACCTGAAGAACCACCCGGTACACGTTCTAAATTCCATGGATTATGTGTTTTTTGGAAGCCTGAATTTTCATTTGAAGATCCCATCGCAAACTCGTCCATGTTTAATTTCCCGATGGTTACTGTTTCAGCTTGAGCTAGCTTTTGCACAACAGTCGCATCATAAATGGGATCGAAGTTTTCAAGAATTTTGCTGGCACAAGTTGTTCTTAATCCCTTTGTGACAATGTTGTCTTTCACTCCGATAGGCATACCAAATAACAGCCCATTGGCTGCATCGGCGCTGAACTTATCATCAAGGGCTTTTGCTGTCTGCCGCGCCCGTTCTTCATCTAACGTTAAAAACGCTTGGACCTTGTTTTCTACATCAGCGATTCGTTTATACGATTCGTCGACAAGGTCAGATACTTTCAGCTCTTTTTTATGTAAAAGCTCATGAAGATCTGATACTTTATGATCAAATAAACTCACAATATTTCCTCCTACTCAGCTAAAATCGACGGCACTTTAAATTGCCCGTTCTTATGTTCAGGCGCATTTTTCAAAACTTCTTCCTGCGGCAATCCCGGCTTTGGAATATCCTCACGCAGGACATTTTTCATATCGAGCACATGGTATGTAGGTTGAACATTTTCGGTATCCAGTTCATTTAACTGTTCCGCAAAGGCGATGATGGAATCGAGCTGCTTTGTAAACTTTTCCGCCTCTTCCTCCGTAATCGCAAGCCTTGCCAAATTAGCTACATGCTTTACCTGCTCCGTTGAAATTCGTGACATATCGGTAACCTCCGATTCCTTTTTATATACTCTTGATAATACCAAACTTTTTCGCTTTACCGCAATGATTCTTCTTAAAGTATGGACAAGTTGGTTGGGTTTTAAGTTTTTTCTGGATTTGTTTGTAAAAAAACGCTTCTGAAATTAGAAAAGACTTGGAATTCCAAGTCCTTTTCTAGTTATTACTTTTTAAAAACTGCTCCGGATTCAGGCTCGGACTTTCAATAATAATAGCGGTCATTCCAGTTTCACTTCCTGATTCATGCTGCTCACCAGCTTCCCAGAAGACGGCAGTTCCTTTGGAAACCTTTATTTTTTCGCCGCCTTCCACCCGCACCCATCCTTCACCCTCTATTGCTAGAAATAGCTGCGGGACAGTAGCCGGATGCATTCCTACAACACTTTCCTCATCCAAATACATGCAGCCGACCGATGAGGGGGCTTCATTTTTAACAATTGGCGTGATTCCAACATTTAAACTATTAAATGCCGAAATCTCTCTTCTTACTTCACGATTGAAATTAAAAAACTTCATTTACCTTGCCTCCTCTTTTCCTTCTAGAACCAACCAATTTTAGAAAAATCTTTATCGGAATAAACCCTATAACTCCGCCGATTGTATTCAAAATCAAGTCATCCACATCAAAGCTGCCAAAAGTAAAAATCAGCTGCATCAGTTCATATGTTAAACTTAGGAAAAATGTGGCTAGTATGACAACCTTTAGTTTTTGGAACCTGTTCGCTAACAATGGTAAAATAAATCCGAACGGGGCAAAGCCGATGACATTCCCGACTATGTTCTCAATGCGAATAATTAAATTGATATCCGCTAGAAATAGATAATAATAAATGGTTTTAAAAGGGATAAAATTATGCGCACGCAAAAAGTGTTCATTATTTATAAATGTAAAGGACTGAATAATCTCCGAAACCTGTACATATTTGAATAATACTAGTTTCGTAAGAATGGCTAAATACAAGAAAAGAACAATGGTTAGTACGGTTTTTATTAAAATTTTCATCAATTCACTACTCCAATTTAAATCTACCAATCTAACTATACCATATTTTCCAAAATATAGATAAAAATGCAAAGGAGGATTAAGATGGCTGAACATATTTTTCATTTAAAAGCAAATTGGCCGGGACTCCGGAATGATGTTGGGGAAATTGAGGCCGGAAATCTAAAAACAAAAATCTCTATCCCTCCGGAAATGGATGGCCCTGGGGTCGGCACCAATCCGGATGAGATGCTGCTTGGGGCGGCAGCTACCTGTTATATCATCACGCTTGCCGCCATGATGCAGCGCAGCGGTCTCGAAAAAGAAAGCTTAACAATGGAATCAGATGCTGTTGTAGATGTAACCAATGGTGTTTTTACCTATAAAAAAATTATCCACCGTCCATATATTATCTTAAAGTCTGATGCCACGGAAAGAGAGATTCAGCTTGCACTTCGCCTTGCCAAAAAAGCCGAAACCTCCTGCATGATCAGCAGAGCGATTCAGGGTAACGTAGAAATAGAACTGCGGGCAACGGTAGCGGCAGGGCATAGCTAGTTTAGGAGAGTCATCATGAAAAAACGAAGACGGAAGAAATTCAAAACGTTTTTCGGCTTGTTTGTGCTTTTTTGCATATTAGCCGCGGTTCAAAATCATTTTCAAAATAAAACACAAGAGCCGCTGGAGCAAGTAGATCCATTTTTCTCTGTGAAACAATATCGTCCGCAGCTCCAAAGCGAATTGGCAAAATATCAGCTTGAAAAATACACCGATATTTTACTAGCGTTAATGCAGCAGGAAAGCCACGGTCAAGGCGGAGATCCCATGCAGGCCTCCGAATCCGCAGGCTTGGCACCGAATACGATTAAGGATCCAAAGCAGAGTATTCAAGCAGGAGTGAAGCATTTCCAGCGGGTTCTTACTTACGGAAATCAGCAAAAGGTGGACTTCCCCACGATTATCCAAGCCTATAACATGGGCAGCGGCTATATCACCTTTGTTGCAAAGCGCGGCGGTAAACACAGTGAAGAGCTTGCGAAACAATTTTCTCAGATACAAGTAAAAAAGAAACCTGATCTTTATAATTGTAACGGCGATAAAACTAATTTCCGTTACCCCTACTGCTATGGTGATTTTACCTACAGTACGAAGGTGCTCCAAAATATGCAATTGCTAGTAGATAGTGTGCCGGTGAATGGGGAAAACAAGAAGAATAATAGTAAATCATTTTGAAAAATTGGTTAATGGGCGTGATTGGCGACCGGACACACCTTTTTGCTCTCTCTTCGGTCGCCTATAACCCGTATTGGCGACCGCTCACGCTTTTTTTCTCTCCCTTCGATAGCCTATAAACCGTATTGGCGACCTGGCGCACCTTTTTGCTCTCTCTTCGGTCGCCTATAACCCGGATTGGCGACCGAGCACACCTTTTTGCTCTCCCTTCGGTCGCTTATAACCCGTATTGGCGACCGCGCACGCCTTTTTTCTCTCTCTTCGGTAGCCTATAAACCGTATTGGCGACCGGGACGGCTCTTTTTTGCTCTCTTCGGTCGCTTATTGGCCTTATTGGCGACTGGGCACGCTTTTTTGCTCTCTCTTCGGTCGCCTATAACCCGTATTGGCGACCGCGCACGCTTTTTTGCTCTCCCTTCGGTCGCCTATAACCCGTATTGGCGACCGGGCACACCTTTTTGCTCTCCCTTCGGTCGCCTATAACCCGTATTGGCGACCCGGACGGCTCTTTTTTGCTCTCTTCGGTCGCTTATTGGCCTTATTGGCGACCGCGCACGCCTTTTTTCTCTCTCTTCGGTCGCCTATAACCCGTATTGGCGACCGGGACGGCTCTTTTTTGCTCTCTTCGGTCGCCTATTGGCCTTATTGGCGACCGGGCACGCTTTTTTTCTCTCCCCTCGGTCGCCTATAACCCGTATTGGCGACCGGGCACACCTTTTTGCTCTCTCTTCGGTCGCCTATAACCCTTATTGGCGACCGGGACGGCTCTTATTCTTTCTTCTCGGTCGCCAATCTCCTTACAATTTTCAAATTAAAAAAGCGCCTGACCACAGCTGTAATCAAGCACTTTTTCATCAACCTACCTTTTAAAAAGCTTTGCAAAAAAACCTTTCTTAGCAGCGGGAATTTCCGGTGCCTTTTTAGAAATAAAAATCTCATCCTTTTCAATGGCATAATCCATTGCCAGCACCAAGCCAATGTCTGTGTCAGCCTCCTTATTCGTAACAATCGTATGCCCAATCTTATGCATTACAGCTTTTTTTACATACTTGGATAATTGCTCGTATTGTAAATCTCCGTTTAAGAAAAGATGCGCCTTAGGGTATTCCTTCATTAATTTTTCAACCTGCGGATATACTGTTTCTTCCGCTACCTGCTCTTTCTTTAAGGCCACCACAATTCGTTCCCTTAATGTTCCTAAATATTTCCGGCGCTCATCGGGTTTCGTTTCCAAAGCTCCATGAATTCCTTGCTGCAGCACCTCATCAACGCTAGGCTTTTTCAAGCTCAATCAACTCCATCATTAAGGCTATTATTATGTATGATAATACCCTAAAATACGTTCCATTCCAAAAATAAGAAAAAAACTGCGGGGAGCATTCCCCACAGTTTTGAAAATCATCGAATATCCTTCATAAAGGTTTGAATCTTTGGTGATAGTGCAAACAAAATAACCGAAAGACCAATTGCCGCTGCACCAATAACACCAAAGTAAGTCATTTCCGTTGCTGGTGTATAGAATTTAACAATTTGGGCGTTAAGTGCCTGGGCGGCAGCGTTTGATAGCAGCCACATACTCATCATTTGGGCTGAGAAAGCAGCCGGGGCAAGTTTCGTTGTAGCAGACAAACCTACCGGAGATAAACATAATTCACCTAGAACGACAACAAAGTAGCTAAGTACAAGCCATAACGGATTTACCAGCGCACCAGTACCGCCCATTAAAGCTGGCACTAAAATGATGACAAATGATAAACCGGCAAACAAGAGACCGAAGCCAAATTTCACAGGAATAGTCGGTGCTTTTTTCCCTAGTTTTACCCAAAGCGAACCAATGATTGGCGCAAACACAACGATAAACAATGGATTCAATGATTGGAACCAAGATGGATTAATATGAATTCCAGCAAAATCAAGCTGTGTCCGTTTATCGGCAAATGCTGCCAGAATCGTTGAACCCTGTTCTTGGATTGACCAGAACATAACAGATGCTATAAATAACGGAATAAACGCGATTAAGTGCGAACGTTCTTCCTTTGTTGTTTTGGGACTGCGATACATGTAAATGAAATAGAACGTTGGAATAACAAAACCAAGGATTCCAACAAGGGCAATAAATCGATCAATTGTTAAAAATCCAGTCATAATAGCAATCGTTGCAATAACAGCAAGTACAACTGCAGCTAATCCGAACTTTATAAATGTAGTTTTCTTTTCCTGTTGAGATAAAGGATTATGAACAAATGTACCAGCAAGACCAAGATTCTTCTTTCTGGTAATAACATAGGTTACTAATGCTAAGAACATACCGATTGCTGCAATACCAAAGCCTAAGTGGAAATTGTATTTCATGCCAACAGTACCAACAATGAATGGAGCGATAAAGGCACCTAGGTTTACACTCATGTAAAAAATAGTGAAACCTGCATCGCGGCGGGCATCGTTAATATCGTACATTTCCCCTAAAACCGTTGAAATATTTGGTTTTAATAATCCAGTACCAAGGATAATCAAAATCATTGAAACAAAGAACATCGTCATACTGCCCGGAATGGCTAAGGCGATATGACCGAACATGATGATGACACCACCGTAAAACAATGACTTGGAAGGTCCTATAAGTCTATCAGACACCCATCCGCCGATGATACCCGACATATAGATCAATGCTCCATATACGGAAGCAATTGCGAGGGCAGTCTGTTGGTCAATGCCTAATCCGCCTTTTGAAACGGAATAATACATATAGTAAACAAGGATTGCTTTCATTCCATAGTACGAAAATCTCTCCCAGAACTCTGTAAAAAATAATGTAAATAATCCTTTAGGATGGCCAAAAAATCCTTTTTGAGGAACACTAGCCACAATTTTCTGTCTATTAGAGGTTTCTACTGGAATACTTTCTTCAATTTTCTGTTTTCTTAATGTTGACATACTATTAAGCCTCCAATTCTATATTAAAATAGTATTGTAAATGTCGAAAGTTGTCAATTGTTAGTTTTTTCATAGAATATAGAGGATCAACCAAATCTACTAAATTATTTCAAAATAGTGACTTAAGGGAATTTTGTAAACAAAAAAAGACCCTTTCCTCCACTCAGGAGAAAAGGATCCTTCATTCGATTATTATTTTGCACTTGTAAATTGCTCTTCTTCAGTAGAGCCTTTAAGTGCAGTTGTAGAAGATGTACCGCCAGTGATAACCATAGAAACTTGGTCGAAGTAACCTGTACCAACCTCACGCTGATGGCGAGTTGCAGTATAGCCGTGAACTTCGCTGGCAAACTCAGCCTGCTGTAACTTAGAGTAAGCTGCCATGCCTTGGTCTTTATAGCCGCGAGCAAGCTCGAACATGCTATGGTTAAGCGCGTGGAAACCAGCAAGGGTAACGAATTGGAACTTATAGCCCATCTTTCCAAGCTCTTTTTGGAACTTCGCAATTGTTTCCTCATCAAGCTTTGCCTTCCAGTTGAAAGAAGGTGAGCAGTTGTAAGCAAGCAGCTTGCCAGGGAATTGTTCATGAATCGCTTCAGCAAAGCGTCTTGCTTCTTCGATGCTTGGCTCAGAAGTTTCACACCAAATCAAGTCAGCATATGGTGCGTAAGCTAAGCCGCGGGCAATCGCTTGATCAAGGCCTGCCTTCGTGCGATAAAAGCCTTCCGGTGTACGCTCGCCAGTAATAAATGGTGCATCGTTCATATCGATATCACTTGTAATTAAATCAGCAGCGTTAGCATCTGTACGAGCAACCAATACTGTCGGAACACCCATTACGTCTGCTGCAAGACGAGCTGCAATTAGGTTACGAACCGCTGTTTGAGTTGGAAGAAGCACCTTTCCGCCTAAGTGGCCGCATTTTTTCTCTGAAGAAAGCTGATCTTCAAAGTGGACGCCGGCAGCACCTGCTTCAATCATGCCTTTCATTAATTCGAAGCAGTTTAATTGACCGCCAAATCCAGCTTCAGCATCAGCTACAATTGGTGCAAACCAATCGATAGAGTTATCACCTTCAGAATGAGTGATTTGGTCAGCACGCTGAAGTGCTTGGTTAATTCTTTTAACTACAGATGGCACACTGTTTGCAGGGTACAAGCTTTGGTCCGGGTACATATTTCCGGAAAGGTTAGCGTCTGCTGCTACTTGCCAGCCGCTTAAGTAGATAGCCTTCAAGCCTGCTTTTACCTGCTGAACCGCTTGGTTACCAGTCAAAGCACCTAGTGCATTAATATAATCTTCTTCGTTAATTAACTTCCAAAGTTTTTCGGCACCTTTTTTAGCCAAAGTATGTTCAATATCGATAGAACCGCGAAGCTTAATTACATCCTCTGCAGTATATGCTCTTGTAATCCCCTTCCAGCGTGCATCCATTTCCCAGCTTTCTTGTAATTGAGTAATTCTTGAATCAGTCATTTTCCATTCCTCCTATTAATCTATTAATTTTTTTATATAAAAATTTTTATAATAGCTTATACCCAGGTAATGTTAAGAAATCAACAAACTCATCATTTAAAATAAGGTCATCAAATAACTGCACTGCTTCGTCAAACCGTCCGCCGGCATAAGCTGATTCACCGATTTCTTGTTTGATTTTTTCTAATTCCTCAAGCTTCAGCTGCTGGTACATTTCTACCGTCACTTTTCGCCCGTCAGTTAAAACGCCTTTTGGATGACGAATCCACTGCCAAAGCTGTGCTCGGGAAATTTCAGCTGTTGCGGCATCCTCCATCAAATTGTAGATTGGCGCCGCTCCTCTGCCAGATAGCCATGAAGCCACATATTGAATTCCGACATTGATGTTAGTGCGAACACCTTCTTCGGTAATCGTGCCATTTGGTACCTCAAGCAGGTCTTGGGCGGTAATCGTGATTTTCTGTTGCTTTGCCGTATGAATTTGGTTTGGCGTCGGCATTTCGCGCTCGAACACTTCCATTGCAACCGGAACTAGCCCTGGATGGGCAACCCATGTCCCGTCATGACCGTCACGTGCCTCGCGCTCTTTATCAGTACGTACTTTTCCAAACGCTTCTTCATTTGCCTGCGGGTTATTTTTCACTGGAATTTGCGCTGCCATACCTCCCATCGCTGGTGCCTTGCGACGGTGGCAAGTTTGAATCGTCAGCAGTGAATATGAACGCATAAATGGTGCGGTCATTGTTACCTGTGAACGGTCGGGAAGAATCACATTCTCTTGGTTACGGAACTTTTTCAAATAACTGAAAATGTAATCCCAGCGGCCGCAGTTTAGACCAGCTGAATGTTCCTTTAATTCATACAAAATTTCATCCATTTCAAATGCCGCCATAATCGTTTCAATTAGCACGGTCGCCTTAATGGTTCCTTGCGGGATGCCAAGTTTTTCTTGAGCGTATACAAACACATCATTCCAGAGCCGTGCTTCTAAGTGGCTTTCAAGCTTTGGCAGATAGAAGTAAGGACCTGACCCTCTTGCTAATAACTCTTTTGCATTATGGAAAAAATAAAGTCCAAAGTCGAGAAAGCTTCCTGAAATAGGTTTTCCGTCTACAAGCACATGCTTTTCTTCTAGATGAAGCCCGCGAGGCCTTACAATCAGTACGGCAGTTTGTTCGTTTAATTCGTACCTTTTACCATTTGGGTTTTCAAAGGAAATTGTCCGTTTTACTGCATCTCTTAAGTTGACTTGTCCCTCGACAACATTTTCCCATGTCGGAGAAGTGGCATCTTCAAAATCAGCCATGAATAATTTCGCACCAGAATTCAGGGCGTTAATCACCATTTTCCGATCGGTAGGCCCGGTAATTTCCACGCGGCGGTCCTGAAGATCTCGCGGCAGCGATGCAATCGTCCAGTCTCCATTACGGATATGTTTTGTTTCAGGCAGGAAATCAGGGAGTTTGCCATTGTTAATTTCCTCCTGCCGTTTTTGTCTGGACTGTAACAGTTCCACTCTTCGGCTGCCAAAATTACGTTCTAATTCTTCGATAAATTTTAGCGCTTGAGGCGTTAAAACCTCGTCATATAGGGCATTCAAAGGCCCAGTCACTTCAATCCCCTGTGTCTGCGTCGTCATGAACTACTCACCTCTTTGTTATAATACAGTAACTGTCCTCGATTTGTATTATATAACAACATTTTAGAAAATGGAACCACTTTTCTGAAAATTTTTATAAAAATGGGTAAATACTCCCTCCATAAGCAAAATAAATCTAAAACATGCCCGGATTTCCAGCATTCTGCAGGTATTGTAAGGATCTTCAAGATATAACCACGAGACGCCAATATAGAGCATCTGAGACGACCAGAACTGCAATTTTCCACTTTGAGGAAATAAATACAAAGATGGTATGATTGGAACTATCAAAAATTGTTTGGAGGAGATTTTTTATCGATCGCATTGAATTGAATTATACAAGTGATATGGAGAAGGCGATGCATATGTCCCACGGAGTCGGTTATGAGGTCTATAGCAGAAAACATGAGGTCAGGATGAGGGTTGAGAAGCAGCGGGAACGTAATTATGCGGAAAGCAAACGTGTATTAGCCGAAATCACCAGCAAACTTTATTCCATTACCAATTAAACAAATAAAAAACATGCTGCATCACCATATGTTACACTTTTCACATAGTGACTAACACCCCACTTAGACAGTTGAAGTACAAAAAACCTCTTCAATTTTGAACTGCCCCCCAATTGTT